>NZ_FQZU01000010.1 GCF_900142135.1 Desulfatibacillum alkenivorans DSM 16219
CGCCGGGTCGGCGGCCCGAGGAGCTCTATCGGTTTTTGGATCAAGGGCCGGGTTTTTTCCGTCCAGAACCCGATGGGTGACTGGTGCAGCAGCAAAACCGCTGACACATAAGAACGGATACATCCCAGGCGAATCAAGAGTCCGGGCGGTTATGCAACTCCGGAGGGCAAGAAAACAGAGTTTCGTTGCCACAGGTAGAGTGTTTTTTCTTGACCTCCGCCTCTAATGGGTGACCCCAATTTTTCAGGGGCAATTAAATGGCTAAAGTTATGCTCAGATCCTATTCTCCTTCCAATGCTTTGTAGTTTCAGGGCTTGCCCTGCTTAGTATGATGATGGATTAAGCGCAGAAGCATCCCGCATGCCGGAAGATGTGCATTTCCTTCAACGCCCTCAGCAAAAAATACGCACTTGCATTTCTTTGGAGAAAGAACTAACGATTTGTGGGAATCAATTTTTTATGCCTCATTAGTTAAGAATTAGCCCTTAAGGGGTGCTGGTACAGGGTTGGGGCCAATGGACGCGAAACGATTATGCAACTGGTTGAAAAATTCAATGGGGGCTCCAGCACCTCCGGGGTGCCTGACCGTATATGCCGATCCACAATCACAGCGCTGGATTCGATGACAGTGGGAATTGTACAGGAGCATCGTTTTGCCTTTTATTACTGGGCTAAACATTCGATGGAGGATGCAGCCCAAACAATCCTCATTTCTTTGGATTCGCATGACGACTCGGGTGTTCCAAACGAAGTCAAACCAGAGGATCTTGATAGCCTAAATTTAAAAAATGACGTTGAGTTAGGACTTTTTGCCCGGCTTCGTCTTAGGAGTTTGAATGACGGTCACATTCTTCCCGCGCTGTACTTAAATTTTTTTTTCGGATGCTTTTATCCTGATGAATAATAGTGATAATACTGATGATTTTAAAAACTTAAATTTAAATGTGTCATTAAAGGATGGGGATGGTTTTGATCATGAAGTGAAATTTTTTCAGAATGCCGAAAGCCTGCTTAATGCTATTCCTACTGAGGCCCCAGTTTTCCTCGATATTGACCTTGATTTTTTTATTACCGAAGAAACGGTGAACCTTGGAGAGGACAAGGCAATACCAAAGGCAGATGAAGAGATTGAGTCAATGCTTGCCCGCAAAGGACCACTTATGGATAAACTGTGGGATAGAACGGTTGGCCTGACAATTGCCCTTGAGCCAACATACTGTGGCGGCTTCCATCGCTCTCTTCATATTTTAGAGATTGTAAATCAGCAGCTTTTTCATGGAGGTTTGTGGGCAGGCGCCTAAAAGGGATGATCTAAAGCATGTTTGCAAATAGGAGTGCTAATACGCAGTCGGATTCTCTTTATCATACGCCCATTTTGCCGGGTTGTTTATGATGTATTCTCTGGCAAGATTCAAAGACCGCTCGTTTCGGATTACGTGCTCATAATAATTCGGCTGCCAGATTGGGCCTGAGCGGTTGAAACGTTTGTTTATCTCTCGTGTGGAAAGGGATTTAAAGGCGCCAACCACCTCTCCCAGGGAGTACTCCTCTTTGGGATTAGTACATGTTTCAGACATTTTGCCGGATTTTTCCGCAGATGAGGTTTTTAAATTTTCCAGGGAAAGGCAAGCCTTCTCCTGGGGCAGGGCAAGCCCTGAACCTACATTGTTTTGGGAAGGGCATTGGGGCTGGGAGCGGGGATTGGATTTGGAATCCCTTTTACGGATATTGGGACTGCTGCCTGCTGACCTGGCTATTGTTCCGGGAAAAATCAAAATGCCGTGGACGTGATTGGGCATGATTATGAAGGCGTCCAGATTCAGACGGGAAAAACGTCCAGGCAGGTTGTTCCAAACATCCAAAACCAGTTGTCCCGCCTGGTTCAGAATCATGGACGTTTCCGTAATGCGTCCGAAAATGCTTTTCCTATCCTGTGCGCAAATCGTTACGAAATACGCCCCCGCACTTGAATAATCGTATCCTCTTAGACGCAACGGTCGAAAAGCCGGCTTGATATTCCTCTTAACCATGTTGCTTGTCCTCAAATGCATCAAATGGACAAATTTGTGTTCAAAACCTATTCTCCTTCCAATGCTGTGTAGCTTCAGGGCTTGCCCTGCTTAGTGAGGCGACGGACTTGCCTTAATGGCATCCAATGATCTGAAAAAGGCGCCGGCGCCCTTAACTCTCCCTCAAAATCACGAACAATTTTTGGGGGCCGTGCATGCCTTTGAAGGGGGTGGCCTGGATGTCGGCCGTCATGCTGGGGCCTGTGATGAATATGGTCTGGGACGGCGGGGCGCCGCCGTTGAACACCTCGCGGACCATATGTTCGTAGGTGGGCTTTAAACGATCCAGAGGCAGAACGGCGATATGGATGATCGGCGCCAGAGATAGGAGCCGGGGCATGTCCTCCGAAGCCAGCAGACAAAGGGTTCCTGTTTCCGAAAATCCGTAATCGGCGCCCGTAATTCCCGCCTGGACGGTTTCAAAGGCGGCTTTTTTGAAGTCATCCCGGGAGGAGTAGTCCTTATGGGTGGTTATTTCCACGCCCTTTCCCTTGCCCCATGCGGGCAGATCCAGGTCAGCCACGGCCTGGTCCGTGGAGGCCAGGGCCTGGGCGACGCCTTCCTCCTTCAGGACTCCGGCCAGGGCTTCCAGGGCCTGATCCTTATCCTTGACTCGATGGAGAACGCCGGTCTGGGCTTCCAGCAGGGTTTTGAACTTCTCCACCATTTGCTCCCGGTCCATATTTTCGTCGGGCATGAACACGGAGCAGGGCTGTCCGGGAGGATAATCCTGAGGCGCTTTTTTGAGCCGGTTCAAAATCTTATCGCGATTGCCTTCGAGCATGGCTTCCTCCCAGTCTATTTTTAATGCTTTTTGTATTCTTTGATCCACTGATTAAAGGTCGGCCTTCCCATGGGCGGCAGGTCGCGGGATGCGAACCAGCCTTCAGGCTTGCCGAACAGTTCCTTGACCATGCCGCCCTGCTTTTTCTGGTTCAAGGCGGTGCGGGCTCCACGAATCATGACGTTCCACACCTTGGGGCGGGAGGCGGCCAGGGCGAAGGCCCGATATCTGGCTTCCAGGGAGGACGGCGCGCCGGCGCCGTGGAATTGGGGATTTTTCTCCCGGTTTCTGGCCCGATGGGTCAACAGGATTTTGGGGTGCTCCACGCCGCCGGGGCATACGGACTGGCAGTGCTTGCACAAGGTGCAGGAGTGGTAAAGGTCCTTGGTTTTATCCAGGCCCAATAGCATGGGGGAGAGCACCTGGCCCATGGGGCCGGAATAAGCCCAGCCGTAGCTGTATCCCCCGACCTTGCGGTAGATGGGGCAGAAATTAAGGCACGCGCCGCAACGGATGCACTGGAGCGCCTGGCGGTAGGCGGGGTCTGCATAAACCTTGGAGCGCCCGTTATCCAGAATAATGATGTGCAACTCCTCGGGGCCGTCCGCCTCATCGGCCTTTTTCGGCCCCGTATCCATGGACACGTAGGCGGAAATCAACTGGCCGGTTGCGCTGCGCGGCAGGTTCCTGAGGACCATCAGGGCTTCTTCCATGGTGGGAAGCACCTTTTCCAAAGTCATGATGGAAACCTGGACCTTGGGCGAGGATTTGCACATGCGGATGTTGCCTTCGTTCTCCACATTGATGATGGTTCCTGTTTCCGCCACGGCCATATTCACGCCTGTGACGCCTATGTCCAGGAAATGGAACCGGTCCCGGAGGTATTTTCTGGCCGCCCTGCCCAATTCCACGGGATCTTCCGTAGGCGCCTCCATCACGCCTTTTTCCAGAAAAATGTCCCGGATTTCCGCCGTGGGCACGTTAAGGGCCGGACCGACAATATGGAAGGGTGGCCGCTCCAAAAGCTGGGCGATGAACTCCCCCAGGTCGGTTTCGTAGGCTGCGATCCCCACGTCTTCCAGGGCCTGGTTAAGGCCCGTCTCCTCCGTCACCATGGACTTGCCCTTGGCCGCATGCCTGGCGCCCAGTTTTTGGGCCAGATCCACAATATAGGCGTTGGCCTGGGCGCTGTCCTCGGCCCAGACCACCTTGGCGCCCGCCCTGACGGCCTGCTCTTCAAATTGCTCCAGCAGCTTGGGCAGCCTGGCCACCGCGTTGGCGCGGATATCCCGGCAGGCCTGGATGGCCGCCTGGGGATCTTCAAAGCTCTGGTACACGGCGTCACGCATGGCGCTTAGGATCACGGGGAAGAAATCCAGCACGGCGCGGGCGTTGGGTTCTTTCAATTGCTCACGGGCGATATCCATATATTCGTGGGTGCGGATCTTCATATAAGCGCCTCTCAGGAATCGGTGGGGCCGGCCAAAAGGTCGGCGATGTGCATGACTTTTCTACCGGGATGGTTGCGGGACACGTATCCGCTGATATTCAAAAGGCAGCCCGGCTCGCCCATGACCAGAACGTCGGCTCCGGAGTTGATGAAATTGGTCACTTTTTCCTGGACCATGGTTTCGGAAATCTCCGAGTATTTATGGGAGAATTCCCCGCCGAATCCGCAGCACACGTCGGCGTTTTGCATGGGGACCAGCTCGGCGCCTTTGACGGAGGCTATGAGCTTTTTAGGCTGTTCGGACACGCCCAAGCCCCGCAAAAGGCTGCACGACTCATGGTACGCCACCTTGCCGGAGAATGTTGCTCCGGTATCTTCAACCCCGAGGACGTCCACCAGGTATTGGGTGAACTCATAGGTCTTGGAAGCCATGTCCCGGGCCCGGGCCTTCCATTCCGGCTCGTCTTCAAACAGGGCCGGATACCGCTGGGTGATCATTTCCACGCAGGACCCGGAAGGCGAAACCACCACGGGGTCGTCTCCGAAAACCTCTAGAAAATGCTTGGCGACCTTGCGGGCTTCCGGCAGAAATCCGGCGTTGGACGCGGGCAGGCCGCAGCAGGTTTGCTCTTCGTGATAGACAAACGGGATGTCCAGCCTTTCCAGCAAGCGGACGACGGATTTGCCCGTCTTTGGCATGAACATATTCATGAGACAGGGGATGTGCAGGGAGATTGGCGTCATAGGCTGTTCCTTATTGAGTAAAGCGCCTAAAGGTCCGCTCCGGTTTGACCGGCGAGGCTTGGCTCCAGGGCGCCGGCTCTGAAAGCCTTTAGGTAGTTCATGCAAAAGCCGTCCTTGCCCACCAAGGTTTCGGCTGCGGCGATAGCGGCCATCATTTCTTTATCCAGAGGATTAATTATGGCGCCGTCCAGCCCTCGCCCTATCGCCAGTATCATGAAGGTCCTGTTGAGCAGTTTGCGAACAGGCAGCCCGTAGCTGATGTTGCTAAGTCCGCACATGGCATGGACCGAGGGAAAGAGGTTCAGGATATCCCCCATGGCCAGGAGAAATTGTTCTCCAAAGCCGGCGTCCGTGGCGACCGGCTGCACAAGGGGGTCCACATAGATATCGTCGGCGTTCATGCCGGCCTGCAACAATCCGCAAACCATCCTTTCTGCAATTTCTACGCGCTGTTCCCTGCTTTTGGGCATGCCTTGGTCAGAGGTGCACAAGGCCACCAGTTTGCATGGATTATTGGCCGCCAGGGGCAATAGCGAGTCCCAGCGCGTCTTTTCCAGACTGATGCTGTTCACCAGGGGCGCGCCCTGGTGCACCTCCATGGCCGCTTTAATGGCTTGGGGGTTGGGGCTGTCCAGGGCGCAGGGCAGGTTCGTCGCCTCCTGCACCACTTTCACAAGCCAGGAAAGGTATTTGGGCTCCTGTTCCGGGAAGACGCCTGCATTGACGTCGATATAGTGAGCGCCCGCTTTTTCCTGGGCTTTGGCAAGGTCCGCCACAAATTTTTCGTCCTGTTTTTCAATGGCGTTTTTTACGGCGGGCCGGCTGGCGTTTAACAATTCGCCTACGATAATCATAATGACCTCTATGGGGTTTTGTGTCAAGCCCGGCATGGCATGCCGGGCTTGGGTGCGTTTCAGTCCAGATCGAGCGGATAAACCCCGAACTCATGAATGGCCTTGACCATGGCCACATAGTTTTCGGGCTTGACCCCGGAATGAATGGAGTTGCTGGACATGCAGACGTATCCGCCGCCTTTGCCGGCTTTGCGGATGCAATCCTTTACTTCCCGAACCACCTCGTCCTGGGGGGCTTCGCAAAGGGTGTAAGCACAGCTGACATTGCCGCACAGGGTGACCTGGTCTCCGTATTTTTTCTTGATTTCCTCCAGGTCAAGCCCCGCCATGGGATCGATGGGATGAAGGCCGTCGATTCCCGTGGCGAGCATGTCGTCAATGATTGGCATGATATTGCCGTCGCTGTGCTTCAGCACCGGCAGTCCGTGGGCGTGACCCAATTCCACGGCGGCTTTTAAAGGAGGCAGCAGAAACTGCCTGGTCATGGCCGGGGAGACCATGGGGGCGGTGGTGGTTGCGAAGTCGCCTGTGATGAACAGGGCGTCCGCCCCCACTTCGATGCAGTTTTTCAGGTACCGGAGATTGTAATCCAGGATGATTTCCTGAACCTGTTGGATATAATCGGGATCCTGAATCATGGCCGTGAAGTAGGGAACGTCTCCAATCAGGCTTTCCCGGGCGATGTCGAACACGTCCGTGGCGTGGGCGATGCACGCCCGCTCGCCCTTCCAGCGCTTGACCCATGCTTGGAGCCAAAGATAGCGTTCCGGCCGGTCCGGGTCCGGCGGGGTGTATGCCTCCAGGTCCTGGGGGCCTGCCAGGGCCGGAGACATGGGGCTGGGCTGATTGGAGGTCAGGCGCTGGAGTCCTCCCCAGATATCGCGTACGATTCCTTTTTCCGGGTCCTGGAGTTCCCAGTTCCATCCGGTGAGTTTGTCGTATCCCACCACGCAGTCGATATCCAGAAGCTCGATAAAGTCCTCATAGGTCCCCCCTTCGGGCGCAATGGCCTGCCAAACAGCGGGGTTATGAAGTTCGCCATGGGGGACCCTGTCCGGCTCCTGGTGCTTCAGGGTGGTGAGCATTCTTTCCAAACCTGTCATAGTTTTCATGGATCGCCTCCTGTTATTGGCCCTGCATCAAGGCTTGGGCCTTGGTAACGGCGTCCCACGCATCAAATCCGATGGCGTCCGCGCCGATTTTGTTGCAGAATTCCTGGGTAAGGGGCGCCCCCCCGATCATGATTTTCGGGGCGGGGTCCAGGCCGGACTCTTTCAGGGCCTTCACGGCCTCCTCCATGGCTCCCATGGTCATGGTAAGGAGTCCGGACAGGCCGATGACATCATAGTGTTTTTCGGCGGCCATGGCGCAAAATGCCTGGGCTTCCACGTCCACTCCCGCGTCATCCACCTCCCATCCGTTAACCTTCAGAATCATGGACACGATGTTTTTTCCGATGTCATGGATATCGCCCCGGACGGTTCCTATGAGAAAGCTGCCTGTGCGTTTTGCGGCGTTGGGGGGGATATGGGGCTCCACCATGTCCACGGCTTCCTGGACTCCCTGGCCGGCCACCAGGAGTTCGGGAAGGAAATAGATTCCCTGGGCGAATTTTTCTCCCACATCCTGGATGCCGGCCACCAGGCCTTCCTGGATAATGCGGCCCGGCTCCGTGTTTTGCTCCAGGGCTTGTTTTGTCAGGGAAAGGACGTCGTCCGTCCGGCATTGGATGACGGCTTGTTTGAGTTCATTGAGGGTGTTCATGGGCGTCTCCTTTGTTGGTGTTGTCGCATATTATACCGACCGCTCGGTATAAGAATGCTTAAGACGTTTCCTCCTGTCAAGCGTTTTTTTGAGAGACGTCCCATGTTGTGTTCTCTTTTTCAATGCTATCAGGATATTATGGGGATCTTTCAAACGCCATGGAAAAAAGGCGTCGGTGGTGTCATGGTGTGAAAAGTGGTCAGGGCGTCCGGCGGAATCGGAAATAGGGGCCCAGCACCCGGCTCCAGGCGTTGCGGAGCCTCTGGTAATGGGCTTCGTCCCCGGACACGATGGATTGGATGGCCATGCCCCGGGACAGGTACAGGCTCAAATCCATGAGCAGGTCGGGAGGGATGCTGTCCGGCCCGGCGGATTCCAGCGTCTCCGCCGTCAATTCGCCCACCGTGTTGAAAAAATCCCGGGTCACGGGCTCTATCAGAGCGCGCAGTTGGGCGTCCGTGCGGGCGGCTACCGTGAATTCCAGCCAGACGTTGCGATGCCAGCCTTGATGAAAAGTGGCCCAGATAAAATCGAACATGGCGTGCAAAGGGTCGGGTTCTTTAGCCAGGCGGGGAGCGTTGGCCCGGGCCAGGCGAGCTGTGCCCTCATACATGGCGCGGGCTGCAGCGGCCACCAGGGCGGTCTTGTTTTTAAAGTGGTGGCGCCACGCGCCCCGGGACACGCCGGCATGGTCAAGAATACGGGATAGGGTGGCGCCGTGGTATCCATGTTCATGCAGGCAGTACAGCGTGGACAGGATCAATTGGCGGCGGGTTTTCTGGGATTTGTCCTCCTGGCCCCGGGAGCGGTTGAGGCCTCGCGCATCATGGATAAAGCTCAGGTCGTGAATGCGCCGCTTTATGCTGGGCATCACGTCATCCGAGACCGGGGCCTCTCCTCCGTTTTCATGGAGGGCCAGGGCTTCCTCCACGGCCGTCCGGGCCTCTTGGAGGGACGGGTCCCTGCCGGCCCTGCGCGACTCAAAGGCTTTCATAAGGTGGCTGACGGCCGAATCCGTGACTCCAAAGGCCCCGGCGATTTCCTGGCTGGTGAATCGCCCTCCCTGAAAAAGAAAGGCGATCAGGGCGTCCCGCAGATCCTTGGCGAAATTGCGTTTTCTGGTCCGGGAAAGCAGCGCCGCCCTGGAAATTCCGCCGTGGGCGCAAACCAGGGCTATGGCCTGATTGATTTGTTGCTGGACCGCGTCGCCGTTCGCTCCGGTTCCCGGGAGAGGGCATCGGCTGTCCTTGGCGCCGCCGGTTTGGTCCAGGAGGTTGCGCGCCCAGGACGGCGATCCGAGAAAGGCTCCATGCAGGCGCCGGTTCAAGGGGTTTTCTCCCTTTTGCGTGAAGCGGTTGAAGTCCGCCGTGTAAGGCTTGTTTTCAAGCAAATCCATAATGGGGGACGGGGTCAGATATCCCGGGTGCGGGGCCATGCCCGCATATGCCCGGAAACTGCTCCATTGATAGGCGGCCGGGTCTGTTCCGGTTAACGCCCGGGGAAGGTTGTGGATGTAGTGGCTCAGGTCAAGGAGGGTTTTAGGGTTTTCAATTAGACTTGCTTTGTACCGCCCTTTGAAAACAGCCCCTTTGCGGCGCCGCAACTCGTTGCATTTGCGTGCGAAGGCGGTGCTGAACCATTGAAAAGCGCGGCTCAGGTTGGGCTGCTCCGTTTTGATCAGTACGTGATACTCCCGGGGCATGATTGCGTAAGCGAAAATCTGCAGGGAGAATCGGTCGGCGGTGCGCGCCAGCAGATCCAAGAGGTTTTGGGGAGTCTGGTCTGGGGCGGCGAGGTCAACCGCGGACCGGGCGTGTACATAATAAAGCGCGTCTTTGTATTCAATGCGTGGTATTCGTCCCATGCTTTGAATTTAAAAGCAAAGCCGGGCAATGTCAAGGGCAAGCCTGCGTCTGGGGAAAAGCCGCGCCCATGGTATGTGCAAATTGAAGAATGCCGATGACCAAAACGGCGTCACACCAGATTGTTTTTAGCGGCCCAGACGGCCGCCTGGGTCCGGTCGTTCACGCCCAGTTTGTTGAAAACGTGAATCACGTGGCTTTTCACGGTGTGGGGGCTGATTTCCAGCATGTCCGAAATTTCCCCGTTGGTGAATCCCTCGGCCATCAAGCGAAGCACCTGGATTTCCCGGGTGGTGAGGGTCTCTCCAAAAGGGGCCTGGACCGGATCCTCCGCCTCAGCCGGTTCTGTGCCGCTCTGGGATGCATGGTCTTGGGGCGGGGTTTCGATTTCCACGGTGGAAACCACTTTTCCTTGCTGGTCAAAGACGGGATACACGACCGTGGAGGCAATGGGCTGGATCAGGTCCGGGCATTGGTCCGGGGTGGTCTTGTGCGTGCTGACTGCTGCGGCGAAAGCCATGCAGGTGGGATAGCCGCATTTTCGGCAATTGGTCCTGGGGAGAATTTTAAAGATGTCCAGCACCGGGATGTGTTTGTACATGCGATGGTTGGGAGTAATGGAATCCTTTCGGGCGTCCAGGTCGTTCAAAAAGTCCACCAACTTCCAAGCAGCGGCCACGGCCTCGTCACGGTCCCTGTACAGGCCCATCACCACCCTGTTGGGGTAAAGGGCGCAGCCTGACTCCCCTTTTTTGGGATACAAGGCGCAATCCGGCTTGTCCCAGTCTTCCTCCCCCCAATGAAAGAGGATGTAGTGGGGCCTTTCAAAATACAGGGCGTCCTCTTTAACCCTGTTGATGTAGGGGAAAAGCCCCGAAACGTCCTGATCCAGGTTAAACATGGCGTTCCAGGCGGACTGGCTCATGCGCCTGGAAGGCGGGAAGAGCTTGAAGTCGCTGAAACCCTGGATGAGCATGTGTTCTCTCCGTAATGCGATAAGGTCTGATGATCAATGCATGCAAACCATACATCCCTTTACGGTTCTTTTTCAAGACGGCGGGAAAAAAACGTTCTCTTTGTCTGTTAAGAAATCTGGAAAAGACCGGTTTAAAACCTGTTTTTTTACAGCGGTCATCCTTGGGGTTTTGCCGTTGCATCGGCGAGATTTTTCCCGCCCCCTTTGGTTTGGGGCGTTTTTTGCAGGGAAAATACGCAGGCGCTTATTCCTTTTGCCAACAAAAATTGTGCCGTATTCTAACCTGGTTATAACCAAAGGGAGATAAAGCCAGCCAAGCCGGCTAAAAGGAAAAAGCGCCATTTTTCCCGCACCGGTAATTTTTTTATTTGACAAAAAACAACAGATGACCCTATATATTCAGTTTCCCCTGCCTATCTGGGCGGGGGTTATCATTTTTACGAACAAGGAAAAACACTCATGAAGCCCGACATTCACAAAACGAGGAACATAGGAATTTCCGCGCACATCGACGCCGGAAAGACCACGCTCACCGAACGCATTCTTTTCTACTGCCAAAGGATTCACTCCATCCATGACGTGAAAGGCAAGGACGGGGTTGGCGCCACCATGGATTTTATGGAACTGGAAAAGGAGCGCGGCATCACCATCGCCAGCGCGGCCACGTACTGCACCTGGAAGAACCACGAAATCAACATCATCGACACCCCAGGCCACGTGGACTTTACCATTGAGGTGGAGCGCTCGCTTCGGGTTCTGGACGGCGGGATTCTGGTTCTGTGCTCTGTCGGCGGCGTGCAAAGCCAGTCCATCACCGTGGACCGGCAAATGGCCCGTTACAAGGTCCCTGCCGTAGCCTTCATCAATAAATGCGACCGCAGCGGCGCCGATCCCTTCCGGGTCATCAGGCAGTTGCGGGAAAAACTGAGCCACAACGCCATCGCCGTGCAGATCCCTATCGGTCTGGAAGCGAATTTTAACGGCGTGGTGGACCTGGTAACCATGAAGGCCCTTTACTTTGACGGCGATTCCGGCGAAAAAATCCGCGAAGAGGAAATCCCCGCCGACCTTATGGACATGGTGGAAGAACGCCGCGAGGAACTGATCGACGCAGCCAGCATGTATTCCGACGATCTTATGGAGCAGGCCCTGGAAGGCGAGGTGACTCCCGAGGTTCTGATGGAAGCCATTCGTCTGGGAACCCTGGAAAGAGGCATCACCCCTGTTTTCATGGGGTCCGCCTATAAGAACAAGGGCGTTCAGCCCCTTCTGGACGGCGTGACCAAATACCTGCCCAATCCCGCTGACGTCGCCAACACGGCCGTGGATCTGGAAAACAACGAAGAGCCCGTGGATCTGGTAACCGACTCCTCCAAGCCTTTGACGGCCCTGGCCTTCAAACTGGAAGACGGGCGTTACGGCCAGCTGACCTACATTCGGGTGTATCAGGGCTCCATCTCCAAGGGCGACACCATTGTGAACGCCCGCACCGGCAAAAAGGTCAAGGTGGGCCGCGTGGCCCGTATGCATGCGGACCAGATGGAAGACCTGGATAAGTTGGCGGCCGGGACCATCGGCGCCCTGTTCGGCGTGGACTGCGCGTCGGGCGACACGTTCTGCAGCCCGGACGTCACCTATTCCCTGACCAGCATGCACGTGCCTGAACCGGTCATCTCCCTGGCCATTGTGCCGGAGGACAACAAAGCCCAGATCAACATGTCCAAGGCTTTGAACCGCTTCACCAAGGAAGACCCCACCTTCCGCACCAAGGTGGACCCGGAAACCAGCGAAACCATTATTTCGGGCATGGGCGAACTGCACCTGGAAGTGTACGTGGAAAGAATGCGCAGGGAATACGGCGCGGCCGTCACCACGGGCAACCCCCAGGTGGCTTACCGCGAAACCATCACCCAGATGTCCGAATTCAACTACACCCATAAAAAGCAGACGGGCGGCTCGGGCCAGTACGGCCGGGTGGCCGGATACGTGGAGCCCGTCCAAGGCGAAGACTTTGTCTTTGAGAGCAAGATTGTGGGCGGCGCCATTCCCACCCAGTACATTCCCGCGGTGGAAAAAGGCTTCCAGTCCTGCATGGAAAAGGGCGCTCTGTTGGGCTTCCCCATCACCGGCGTAAAAATCGTCATCAACGACGGCCAGTCCCACTCCGTGGACTCTTCGGAAATGGCCTTTGCCGCCGCCGCCAGAGGCGCTTTCAGAGAGGTATACAATAAGTGCAAACCCGCCATCCTGGAGCCCATCATGAAGGTGGAAGTGGAAACGCCGCCTGAATTCCAGGGCGCGGTCATGGGTTTGCTGAATCAGCGCCGCGGCATTATCCTGGGCACCCAGGAGCAGGACACCCTGTGCTTTGTGGAAGCCGAGGTTCCCCTGGCGGAAATGTTCGGGTATTCCACGGTGCTTCGCTCCTCCACGCAAGGCAAGGCCCAGTTCACCATGGAATTCGCTTCCTACAGGAAAGCTCCTCAATCCGTGGCGGACGACCTGATTGAAAAGGCCGCCAAGGAAAAAAAGGATAAAGCCAAAGTAGCATGAGCCCTGATACAGAGCCTATACGCCTCGCACGGAAATTTTCGCGCGGGGCTGAACTCCAATCCGGCGCCGGCCGGGTCATATATTTGAGGGAAAGATCCCTTTCCATGCTCAAAAAGGAGATTGTCTTGAAAAATCCTTTGCGTTTGATTGGCGGAGAAGCCGGCCACATCCTGCCGAAAGGCGGTTTCGGGGCCGTGTTGGCAAGGGCCGGGGTGGGTAAAACCGCTGTGCTGGTGCAGATCGCCCTGGACAGCCTGCTGCGGGAAACCAATGTGCTGCACATCAGCCTGGATCAACCCGTCAGCAAGGTTTGCCTCTGGTACGAAGAAGTGTTCAACCACGTGGGCAAACACTATCAGTTGAACAACACGGTGGACCTTTGGGACGCCATTCTGCCCCACCGGTTCATCATGACCTTCAATACCGAAGGCTTTTCCATTCCCCGCCTGGAAGAACGGATCACCGACCTCACCGAACAGGGAATCTTTTACCCCCAGGTGGTGCTGGTGGACGGCCTGTCCTTTGATCAGGAAGTCCGGGAGCTTTTAAATGAAATGAAACTGGTGGCCAGGGAAAACGAACTCAAAGTCTGGTTCGCCGTGCGCATTCATCGCGAGGACATTTCCGAAGAAAAGCCCGTGCCCGACAACTTTATGAACGTGGCCGACCTTTTTGACGCCGCGCTTCAACTCTCGCCTCAGGGCCCCCAGGTCATGGTTAACCCCATCAAGACCCCGGGCGAACTGGACGAATCCATCAGCCTGTACCTGGATCCCGCCTCTCTGCTCATCAAGGACGGCCAGCCGGGCGAGTAATATCAGTTTGAATCAAATCAACCGGGCATTCCCTGCTTTATGGGTTTTGCCCGGTTTTTATTTTTTGGACGGCCGCCAGGGAAACCAGGCTCATCGCAGCCCCTGCAAAAAACGGAATCCGGTAGTCAATCATCCACATCAAGCCCCCCAATACCGGTATGACAACCGCAGCGATATGATTGATGGTGAAACCTACGGCCATGGTGGGGGCGATATCCTGGGGATCCCCGATTTTTTGAAAATACGTTCGTATGGCGATGGAGCAGTTGAAGAATATATGATCCAGGACGTATAAAACCCCCACAACCGCCTTGGACTGCGTGGTTGCGTAGGCAATAAAAACCAGAATCAGGCTGCCGTACTCCACGCTCAACACTTTCCGCTCCCCAAACCGGATAATGGCTTTGCCGATGAAAGGCGCCAAAAAATAGTTGATCAGGTTGTTGAGCATGAACAGGAGCGTGACCTCCTTAATGGCGTAGCCGAAATGCTGAACCATGAGGAATACGGCGAAAGCCATGAAAATCTGCCTCCTGGCCCCCGCCATGAAAGTCAAAAAATAATACAGCCCGTACTCCCGTTTCAGGATCATTTTTTTCTTCTGGAGCGGGACGTCCTTGTTGGTGGGGTTTTGCCCAAAGGCCCATAAACCCGCCATGAACGCGATCCCGCCGAAAACCAAATAAATTTCCCGGTATTCCAGAATATAGGCCAGACCGAAAATGGCGCCTCCCACAAAGATGTTGGCTCCGGAAGCCAGGCTGCGCAGCCGTCCAAATACGCGCGGACTGGTGGTCTGGTCGAAATATTGGAGGGTCAGCGACTGGTTGGTGGTTTCAAAATAATGAAAGCCGAAACTCATGATCAGGGTGGTTATAATCAGGCCTTGAAACGAGGGGAAAAAACCCGTCAGCGCAACCCCGCCGCCCAAGAACAAAATGGACAAGGCGGAAAGCCGATGCTCCTTGATAACCAGCATGACGAAAATGGCCAGCAGAGACAAAAATCCGGGAATCTCCCGAATGGACTGGATCGTCCCCACATGCTGCCCGTCCAGGCCCACGCGCTCCACGGCGAAGTTGTTGAACAGGGTCATCCAGGTCTGCAGGCTCAATGCCGAGGCGATGGTTAAGACCATGAGGAAGACGTACATTTTTTTTGAGGCGGCATGTTCCATGGTTTTCTCCCGGGTTGATATCACCCTAAAACTTCATACCACACAATGGGAGAGGTTCCCCTAACAAAAAAATAACAGAAAGATTTTCTGTGTATATGTTTCATGAAATCAACATATTGCTCCTGTATGGGAGGGAGCTTTATGGGGGCCGCGTCTAGACGGGCGTAATTACACGTTGACAAACATAGTTTTTTTTAATTATTAGACTATCTAAATATTTTTTATTTGTTAATCATTAGAGAATTTAATTTTTTTGAGAGGTATAAATAATTATGCATAGTGAAGAAGTATTGGAGCAGGCCCGGTTTATTTTTTCCAGCGTGGTCATGATGCGGGACCTCATGTTCCGGGCTCAAAGGAAGTCGGCCTGGTTCGCCAAGCGCAGCGGCCTGGAGAGCCTGACCTTGCCGCAGATGCATGCGGTTTTTGCGGTACAGGCGCGCGGGGAGGTGACGATCTCCCAGTTGGCGGAGGCGTTGGACGTCTCTCCGCCTTCGGTGTCGGTCATGGTGGATCGCCTTGTGGAGAAGGGGGTTTTGCAGCGGCGGCATTGTAAAGAGGATCGCAGGCGCGTCATGGTCTGCATGTCGCCGAAAATAGACGGCGCCATGAAGGAATTCGAAGATACGGGGTTATCCGTGTTTGCGGGCATTGTGGAAAAGATAGGTCCGGAAACCAGCCGGAAGTGGGTGGAGGTTTTTGAGGAAATCAGAAAATCGTTGGACGACGGGGATTTGGTCGGATGGGAAAAGATTTTTAAGACGCAAATGGAGCGCCGGGGGTCCAGGCGTTATGCCGGCGGACGCGCGAAATCCGGGGATGCGGACTCCTGACAGGTTTGATGGACGGGGGTCTTTGAGGGAATAATTTCAGACTGGCAGGTGGGAGACATGGAAAAACGAAGTGAGCCCAATCAGAAAGTTATGGTCGTTACCCGCGTGGTGCTGTGCATTTTGATTCTTGCAATCGGCGTGGGGGCGTTTTTATTTTTCAGCGCCATGAAAAAGCCGCCCAAAGAGGCTGAAAACCTGGAAAAAGCCATCAAGGTGGAGTTGCAGACAGCCCGGATGATAGACAAAAGCGTCTCCATTACGGGTACCGGGCCCGCTAAAGTGAAGGACATGGTGAAGATCGCCCCGGAAGTGGGGGGGAAGGTGGTCAGCGTGCATCCCGACCTGGAGTTGGGGCGGCGCATTCCAAAGGGAGAGATTTTGTTTGAAATCGATCCCGTCAATTACCAGGCTGCGTATGACGTGGCGGCCGCCACAGTGGATCAAACCCGGAAGACCATCGAGCGTTTGAAAAAGCAGCAGGCAATCGACACGGAACGCCTTGCCACTATCATCAGAAACCGGGATCTGGCCCGGGCCGAATACGAAAGGGTGCGTACGTTGTTTGAAAAGAACAAGGTGGGGACCCAGTCGGGCGTGGACAAGGCGGAAAGCGCCTACAACCAGGCGGTGGATCAGGCGGACCAGGTGGGTCTGGCCGTGGATTTGTACCCCATACAAATTCAGGAGACGTACAGCGCTCTGGAATCGGCTAAAGCCCGATTGAAAACCGCCAAAGCCGACCTGGAGCGCACCAGGGTCAGGGCGCCCTTTGACGGCAGGGTGGTTTCCAAAAATCTGGAGGCCGGACAGTTTATCCAGCCCGGCGCAGCGATTCTGACCCTGGCGGATGACTCGGTGCTTGAAATCCACGTGCCCATAGACAGCCGGGACGCCCGGGACTGGCTGCGGTTCAAAAAGCAGGAAGGCCCCAGGGACGCGGCCTGGTTTGGCGCCTTGGAACAGGTTCCCTGCGAAATCCGTTGGACCGAGGATAAGAACGGGCATTACTGGGAGGGCGTTTTGGACCGGGTGGTGGCTTTTGACAACAAAACCCGCACCCTGACCGTAAGCGTCAAGATTCCAGCGGAAAAGGCTCTATCCAAGGATGACGACCAGTTGCCCCTGGTGGAGGGCATGTTCTGCAGCGTGAGCATACCCGGAAAAATCATGCAAGGGGTGGTGGAGCTTCCCCGGTGGGCGGTCAGTTTTGAAAACACGGTGTATGTCGCCAATGACAAGCGTTTGAACACTGCGCCGGTCAAGGTCGTCCGGATTCAGGGGGAAAAGGCCTACGTCTCCGAAGGATTGCAGGAAGGGGATCAAGTGATTGTCACGCGTCTGATCGATCCGCTTGAAAACTCTCTGCTTGAGGTCATGAACGAGAACAAGGGGGATGCCGCGTCATGAGAAGCATAATGGAGGCTTTCGCCAGGAACCGGGTCTTCGCCAACGTGATCCTGCTCATTATTTTAATAGGCGGAATTGTCGCTGGATTCAAGATGATCAAGGAAACCTTTCCCGAGTTCTCCCTGGACATGATCACCGTTGAGGTGGTTTATCCCGGCGCTGACCCGGAAGAGGTGGAGGAAGGCATATGCCGCAAGATTGAAGAGGCGATCGACGGGGTGGAAGGCATCAAGCAATACACCACCTATTCCGTAGAGAATGCGGGCACGGCGCTCATTGAAGTGAAGGAGAACTGGGACGTCCAGGAAGTCCTGGATAAGGTGCGCAGCAAAGTGGACGCCATTTCAACCTTTCCGGGCGACGCGGAAAAGCCGGTCATCACGGACCTGCCGCTTAAGGATATCGTCTGCCTGTTGTATCTTTCCGGAGATTTGTCGGAAAGAGGCCTTAAGGAATGGGCCAATGACGTGGAGGATGAAATCAAGAACCTGCCCGGCATCTCCCAGGTGGGCGTCTTCGGGGCCAGGGAATACGAAATCAGCATAGAGATTTCGGAAGAGCGTTTGCAGGAATACGGGCTCAGCTTTGAGCAGGTGGCCGGCGCGGTGGCCCGCAGCAACCTGAATCTGGCCGGCGGCGCCATCCGCACTCAGGGCGAGGAAATCCGGGTGCGCACCCTGGGGCGGAAATACACGGGCAAGGAGCTTTCGGAAATCGTGGTCCTGGCCAGTGAGAACGGCGACATCATCACCCTGGACCGCATTGCAGCCATTCGGGACGGCTTTGCGGAAGACCCGGTGGAGGCGACCATAGACGGGGAACGGGCCGTTTTGGTGCATATTTTCAAAACTTCGGAGGAAGACTCCCTGGGCATCTCCAAAACCGTGCATAAATTCCTGGAGGAGAAACAAAAGGTTCTGCCTCCCGGCGCCAAGATCGGCCTCTTGTACGAAAGCACGGACATCCTGAAAGCCCGCATCAATCTGCTTTTGAAAAACGGATTGGTGGGGTTGATCCTCGTGTTGATTCTGCTGTTCTTGTTTTTAAACGCACGGCTTTCGTTCTGGGGAGGCATGGGCATCCCGGTTTCCATGGCCGGCGCCTTGATCATTTGCTGGAGCTTAGGCGCCACCATCAACATGATATCCCTTTTCGGGTTTATTTTGGTTTTGGGCATCGTGGTGGACGACGCCATTGTGGTGGGGGAATCCATTTATCAGCATCGCCAGAACGGCGAAGGCCCCTTGGAAGCGGCGGTCAATGGAGTCCTGGAAGTGGGCATGCCGGTCACGGCGGCTGTGATCACAACCGTGGTGGCTTTCATTCCCTTGATGTTTGTAGGGGGGATCATGGGCAAATTCATTGCGATTTTGCCCGTGGTGGTTATAGCCTGTTTGGCCATCAGCTTGTTTGAATGCCTTTTCCTCATGCCCGCGCATTTGTCGCATCTGCCGGACCCGAACGCGGAGGATAAAAGCCGTTTCGCCCCGATCAGGGGCTGGAACGCTTTTTTTAACGGTTTTTCCCGAGGCCTGGAAGGCTTTGTCAAGCGCGTTTACATGCCTGTTTTGGAAAAAGCTCTGACCTGGCGCTATGTTAGCTTATGCATCGCCATCGCCATCCTGATGCTTACCATGGGATTGGTTGCCGGCGGGCTTATCAAGTTCCAGGTCTTCCCCGATATCGACGGCTTTGTCATGACCGCCAACGTGGAACTGCCACAGGGAACGCCTCCCGCGGTGACGCAAGAGGCCGTGAAGCGAATAGACGACGCCCTGCTTCGGGTTGCGGAAAGAACGCCTACGCTTACCGGGGAGCCCATGATTAAAAGCCGCCTTTCCCTGGTGGGGCAGACTCTTGAGGATATTCCGGAAAACGGCCCGCATTTGGGGGGCGTGCAGGCGATCATGCTGGAGTCGGAATACCGGGGCGTGCATTCCAAGGACTTGATGGTGGAGTGGGAAAAGGAAATCGGCCTGATACCCGGCGTAAAGTCACTGACTTTTACAGGTTTGAGCGCCGGGCCTCCGGGGGCGCCTATTGAAATCTGGCTCCAGGGCAGAAACATGAACGAGATTATCGCCGCCTCCGAAGAACTCATGGACAAGCTGGCCACTTACGAAGGCGTCAACCAGATTCGTTCGGACTATGCCGCCGGGAAGAACGAAATGCGCCTGGAGCTCAAGCCTGAAGCCAGAACCCTGGGCCTGACGGTTAACGATCTGGCCCGGCAGGTGAACTCCGGGTACTACGGGTATGAAGCGGTCAGGCTTCAGCGGGGACGGGACGACGTGCGGGTCAAGGTGCGTTACACCCAGGACGAACGCAGCCGTTTGTCGGATTTTGAGGAAATGCACGTCCGCACTCCCGACGGCTCGGAAGTGCCTCTGTACTCCGTGGCCAACGTCAGTTTTTCTCCGGGATACTCCAGGATCACCCGGACGGACGGCTTGCGCAGAGTGGCTGTAAGCGCCGGCGTGGATTCCAATAAGGCAAACACCACCGAGATATTGGTGGATTTGAACCGGTCCTTTTTTTCCGGGTTGAAGGAAAAACATCCGGGATTGCTGGTGGCGGTCCAGGGCGAGCAGAAGAAAATGCGGGAGTCCTTTGGCAGCCTGATGATCGGCTTTCCCGCCGCGTTGCTGGGAATATTGGTCATCATCGCCATAATGTTCCGTTCGTACCTGCAGCCTTTGATTATTATGGTGACCGTGCCTTTCGGCATTATCGGAGGCGTTTTCGGGCATTTACTGCTGGGGTACGACCTGTCCATGATGAGCGCCTTCGGCGCCGTGGCCCTGGCAGGCGTGGTGGTGAATGACGCCATTGTGCTTATAGAAAGGATCAACGAAAACATTGCCGAAGGCATGGGATTCCGAGAAGCCATTATCCGGGGAGGGGGCCGGCGCTTCCGCGCCATATTCCTGACCACCTTGTCTACGGTGGGAGGTCTGACTCCCTTGTTGATGGAAACCGACCTCCAGGCCAGATTCCTGATTCCCATGGGAATTTCCCTGGCCGCCGGCGTGGCTTTCGCCACCTTGCTGACCTTGCTGCTGATTCCTTGCCTGCTCATGATCCTGAACGATTTTCGCAGGACCGTCCACTTCTTCTGGAGAGGGTACTGGCCCACGCGCAGGGAGGTGGAGCCGGCCATTAACAGGCCGGTTCAATCGTATGCTCTTAAAGAGGAATGCGCGCAGGACGAGGACGGGTTGGAAAGACCTTTTCCGCCGCCCTTGCCCCATGAAGAGGAACCCCCCCCGCTCACTTTGTAGGATGGAGAAAAAGTTATGTTTCGTTATGTGGTTGCCATTTTACTGATTTTATCCTGCCCGGCCTGGGCCGCCCAGGGAGATTTGGAACAAGCCCCGGCCTGCCCGGATTGGAAAAATGTGGAGGTGCTTGACCTGAATACGGCCAAGCAAATTGCACAGGCCAACAACCCAAGCCTGGAAGCGGCCGCCCAGAGGGTGAGCCAGGCCCGGGAAAGGGTCAAGCAGGCCACGTCGACCTATTGGCCCTGGCTGGATCTTTCCGGGTCCGTGGCCCATGTGGACATGGCTGAAAACGAGTATGATGCAAACCTGGCTCAGTTGAAGGTTTTCAACCCCAGGGCTGCTTTGGCCAACCCTGAAGACTATAATACGGCCAAGGCCGGCGTCAGCTGGCTGCTGTTCGACGGATTCAACCGCGAGTTCTCCCGCAAGGCGGCCAAGCATGGGGTCCAGGCCTTCACCCAATCCCAAGCGGACGTCAAACGGCAGCTTTTCAGCGCAGTGGCGGGAGCTTTTCATAACGCCCAATCCGCCAGGGAGGATATCGCCATTGCCAGGGCGGACCAGGATTTTAACCAGCGCCTGATGGAAGAAGCCAAGGTGCGCTACGACGTTGGGGCGGGCTCGTTGTCCGATGTGCTGAATTTTGAAATAGCCGTGCGAAGCGCCCAGACCCAGCTTATCAACAGCCAGAGAAGCTACGAGGTGGCTATGATCGGCTTGGCCGCCCTGTTGGGATTGGACGACCAGGAATTTGCGTCCAAGGCGTGCCTAGCCCGGTTGGAAAAAGAAACGCCCCACGACCTGACTCCTCCCATAGCGGCGGAGTATACTGATTTGGCGAAAAAGAACCGGCCTGACATCCTGCAGGCCGAGGCGGCCGCCGCCCAGGCAAAGGCTTCCGTGGGAGCGGCTAAAGGTAATTTTTATCCGACTCTCAGGCTTTCCGCATACTCCGAGGCCTCCCGGGCCAATGATGCGGGCTTTGAAGAGGAAGACGTGGAAAACAGCGTGGCCGCGAGTTTGAGCTATAACATTTTTTCCGGCGGATTGCACAAAGCAAAGCTGGCCGAGGCCAGGGCTGCAGAGCGTGAAGCCAAGGCGAGTCTCGCCCAGACGAAACTGGCGGTAATTCAGGACGTGAATGAAGCCGTGGCCGGCGTCAAAGCCGCCCAGGAGCAGGTCAAGCTCCAGGAGGAAACCGCGGGGCTGGTGCAGCGGAACCGGGATCTGGTGCAGGAGGAGTACAAAGCGGGCCAGACAAGCCTGGTCCGGCTTAACGAAGCCCAGAGGGATCTGATCCAGGTTCGCAGCAATTTATCCAGGGCCAGGGTGTATCTGCGTCAGGCCTGGCATGATTTGTACATGGCTGCGGCGTACATGCCGGAATAATATTGCATTGGTTACGCGGAAAAAGCAGGAGGCGGCCGCAGGCCTGTCAAAATATCAAAAATTACGACATCACTCTGTTTTGTTGGGTTTCGCCCCATGACATCAGTCCCTAAATGCGTTTGCCAAGACGGATCTTAATAGCTGCTCAATGCCCTGAATAAGGCTCTACCCAACCTACGTTTTATCTATAAAAATAGTAGGTTGGGTAGAGTTTGCAGGACTTGTTTTAACGAGCTTGTTTTTTACTCGATAGGACGACGCTTGAAGTCGAAACACTATCTACGAAACCCAACAAATTTAGGGGTTGCATGATTTCAATCCGGCGTGATTACTTAACCGGGCAGCCGGGGCCCACGATGGTAAACTTCCATCCGGTCAGGCTGGAAACCACAGACAGGTTGTTTTGCTTTTCCATGTCTTTTAAACAGGGCAAGGCTCCTGTTTGCAGGCAGGGAGGATTCGTCCGTTGATCCAGGCCGGAGCAAAGCGCCAAAACATCTGTTTTATCCGCGGCGACAATAACCATGGAGTCGGGGACGGGCATGGCGTTTTCCATGGCTGCAGCGAAATTCTCGGCGTAAATCGCAGCGCCCATGGCGCCGGTTACGGCGCTGTTGTTCGTCACGGGAGCGCCGACGATGAAGGATTTTTTGCCCGAGGTTTTTCCCACGACAATGCTTCCCACAACCTCATCGCCTTTCATCAAGCCGGGAAAATAAGCGCGGTCTGAGAGATTCTTGCCAGTAAGCCCCAGTTCTGCAGTATAGTAAGAACCGTCAGGGTTGATGTAAAAGACCAGCAATTGCGGGTTTTGCTCCTGAAAGGCTGAGATCAGGCCCTGCATTTTTTCCCAGTCGCCCGAACGCACCTGGGGGGTAAGGGCCAGGGTCCGGAGGTTTTGCAAAACCGCTTCCAGCCGCACGTCCGCCTGGGAAGCGTAGGCCGCCAGCATGCTTTCGGCCAGATATTTCATCTGGGCGATTTGAGCCGTCCTGGGACCATACGATCCCCTTAAGCATGGAGGGGCGTTGGGCTGTCGGGCGCCGATGCATGGGGCGGACTTAGGATTGGCAATGCATGGCGGCTCAGCTGCAGCCGGAGCCAGGGACGCACAAAAAAGAACCAGCGCAGCCAGGGCGATCAGGGTGCGTAGATTTGCTTGCAAGGTCATATTTTTCCTTTCAATCAAATTGGTTAGGTCAATTATCCATATTTGCTGAATAGTTGAGACATGCTGTTTGCTCCGCCAAGAATAGCAGCACGGGGCGAGTGGGTGCAAGCCCCTTGCTTGCGATTCTCTAACAAATTGATTGACTTTCCCCATAAAAAGGGTGAAGATTTTTATGACTTATTCTCAGGGCGGGGTGAAAGTCCCCACCGGCGGTATTCCAACAGAAATTGGAGAGCCCGCGAGCGCTCCCGAAGGATTCGGGAGGTCAAGCAGATCCGGTGAAAGGCCGGAGCCGACGGTGATAGTCCGGATGGAAGAGGATAAGGCAGTTTACAACCTGCTGCAGCCGGCGACTTTTCGCCGGTCCATGCTGTTTGCCTGAAAGCCTTTGGGAAACCGGGCCGTCTGTGATGTTCTGACGCGTCCGGACGATCATTAAGCCCATTTTCGGCTTTTGGGGAAACTGTCTATTCCCACGCCCTGATTCTGGTCAATCTAACAATTTTGCTTTAGGAGGGTTGCCATGAATCAGACTTTACTGGAACAATTCGGAAACGCCCGGGAACGGGTGGAAAAGGGCCTTCAGGCTTTGCGAGACGGGCAAGGCGTCCTTGTGGCGGACGATGAAAACCGCGAAAACGAGGGCGACCTGATTTTTTCCGCAGAGTCTTTAACGGAAGCCCAAATGGCGCTGTTGATTCGGGAGTGCAGCGGCATCGTCTGCCTGTGCATGCCGGACGAAAAAATCCGATCCCTGGAGCTCCCCATGATGGTGGAAGACAACTCCAGCCGCTACGGTACGGCCTTTACCGTGTCCATAGAGGCGGCCAAAGGCGTAACCACCGGGGTTTCCGCCAAGGATCGGGTCACTACGGTCAAGACGGCCGCCGCCGACGGGGCCAAGCCCGCGGATCTCAGCAAACCGGGCCATGTCTTTCCCTTGCGGGCAAAGCCGGGCGGAGTTTTGGAGAGGCGGGGCCATACCGAGGCCACCGTGGATATGATGCGTCTGGCCGGCCTGAAAAATCCCTGCGGCGTGTTGTGCGAGCTGACAAACCCTGACGGAACCATGGCCCGCCTGCCCCAGTTGGCGGATTTCGCTAAAAAGCACGGCATGGTTCTGCTGACGGTGGAAGACTTGGCGGCCTACCGGGAAAGCCAGGAAAACTAGTCCAACCGAAAAAAGGCCGGGCTCTTGTTTGTACGGGCCCGGCCTTGGTCAACCGTTTTTGGGGATGGGGCGATAGTGGCCGCACCGTTCCTATTTGTACAAAATTGTCGCCATGGGTCTTAAAACGTCTTTATCTTTGAGTTCTAATTACAGGATATCCTGCCTTTTTTTGATATTGGGCGCGTGTTGAAAAATTTGGGGTTGCGCTCCCATAGGATATCCTGCATAGTATGAAATAGATCACACCTTGTCCGGTGCACCACACTCCTTTAGGCCTTGTTAACCGTGGGTCGGCGCCGGCAACAAAACGGGGGGCGACGGGGCGCATAACGCATCCTGGCGCAGTACGTTTAAGAGGGCGTCCAATGTTAAAAAAAATTAGCGACCAAGAAAAGGTATGCGTCGACATACACGAGGGGTTTTATTATAACCGCACCTTATCCCTGCCGACGGTCATTCAGGAATATGAGAAAGTGGAGTCCATCTTAATTGAACTCCAGTACATGGCCTGCATCACCGTGCAGATCGAGCAGCTCAGCAAGGTGGAATACCTGTACGGCAGCAACTCGTATAACTATCTGCTCCTTCAACTTACCGACATACTCAAGGATATCAAGCGCAAGGAGTTCCGGGGACGGGACATCTTTGTGGTGGACCTGTATGACGCCGACACCTTTGTGATTTTTTTGTCGGCGCCCCGGGACGACCGGACCCAACTGGTATACCACCTGGAGGCCATTTCAGAGCGCATCCGCCGGGGGCTGGAAAAAGCGGTGTTCGACCTGCTGTATCCTTATCTGAAAGAGTTTGTGCGCCCCAACATCGGGTACGCTCTTGAGATTCAAAACCCCATGGTCAGCAACATGCGGCTGATCCGCCAACTGGTGCGCAACTCCAAGAAAATGGGCGAGTTCATCGCCGCCAAACGCGATTACCTGAGCCGGTACGGGCTGCAAAAAATCATCATCGAGCAGGATATCCGGACGGTTTTCCAGGCCATCGTGGATTTCAACACCCTGGAAGTGATCGGGTACGAGGCTTTATCCCGCGGTCCGGAAAATTCGGAATTCGCCAGCCCGACTTTGATGTTCCTTATGGCCTCGGAATGCGGCCTTTCCTTTGAACTGGACCGGCTTTGCCGGAGACGGGCTCTGGAACGCGTCCGCACCATGTGCACGGACAAGAAAATTTTCGTCAACACGCTCAGCATGACCATTCATGATCCGGAATTCCGCGGCCTGTATTTGAAGGAACTTTTGGAGGACCTGGAAATCAAGCCGGAGAACGTGGTTTTTGAAATCAGCGAAAAGCTGGCCATCGACAACTACGACCTGTTCCGGGACGCCATGCGGGACTATACGGACGTGGGCATTGTTCACGCCGGGGACGACATGGGCACGGGATACTCCGACCTGGAGCGCATCATGGAGTTGACGCCCGGGTATATGAAAGTGGACATCTCTTTTGTCAAGGACGTGCACAAGAGCTACTTAAAGCAGGAAATTGTCAAAGCCATGGTCAACCTGGGAAAAAGCATCGGCTCCCATGTGATCGTGGAGGGGGTGGAAACCAAGGAGGAGTACGAGAAATTAAAGGAGATAGGAGTTCCCTACGGCCAGGGATATCTTTTTGACGTGCCGTCCAGGGAGTTGAGCCCCGTGAATCTGGATTGGTGCTAAATCTGTTTTTCCAGCCAGGCTTTAATGCCTTCGTGAAGCAGGATGTAATATTGCTCGGATCCCCCCAGGCCCCGCCTGCCGAAAAAGTAATTCACCTCAAGAAATTGGGGCGTGGGGTCTGGTGAGTCCAGGTCGAAAATCAGGTCGAATCCCGCCAGGTTAATGCCGGTTTTCCTGCAAAGATCCCTTACCGCCTGCTCGCCTTTTTTCATGAGTTCCGGGTAGGACTTCTGGTCAACCCGGGCGCCGTGGGCCATGCTGACGCCGAATTCCGCATTTTTAGGGGCGACCCTCCAGTAAGTGACCAGCGTTTCGTTGATGGCCGCCACCCTCAGGCTTCGGCCTTTCGTCTCTATATGCTCCTGGAACAAAAAACCCTTTTGCCCGGTGTCCTGGCAGGCTTGCGCCTTGGCAAGGGCGAAAGCCACGTCATCGTGGTTCTGCAGCAGATAGACCGAACTGCCTTCTCCGCCCCAATTGAGCTTGAAGACGATGGGAAACCGCAGCGGCAAGGTGGGCTCCGCCTTGTGAATGTGCAGGAAGGCTTCCAGGCTGTCGTAGGCGAAGGTGCGGGGATGGGGAACGCCCGTTTCCTGGAACAGCCTGATCTGGCCGACTTTGCCGGGAAACCTGAACCGGGCGTGGTAATCGGGAAACACCCTGTCGCAGTTCTCTACAGCCATGGTGTATAAAGACTCTTTGCAACCCTGGGGGAGAATGACGATTTTAGCCCTTTTGATGGCGGCTTGATCCTCTTCATTGGGTTCGCGGCCGGCGCACAGGCGGTTCTCGTCTCCGACAATTATGGGATGAAAGGAGAGAATCATTCGTAGCCAAGCCTCCGCATGGCTTTCGCGTCCGTGCTCCAGTTTTTTTCCACCCTGACAAAGAGCTTGAGAAAAACCTTAACGCCCACCATCCGCTCAATTTCCTGACGCGCACTGGTTCCGATTTTTTTCAACATAGCGCCTTGTTTGCCTATGATAATGCCCTTCTGGGAATCCCTTTCCACATGGATGACGGCGGAGATCTTCACCATGGGCGGTTGTTCCTGCTCGGTGAAGGAGTCCAGGGTCACGGCCACGGAATAGGGGATTTCCTGGGAGGTCATGCGGAAGACTTTTTCCCGGATCATCTCGGCGGCCACAAACCGTTCCGGCATGTCGGTCAGGCTGTCCTCGGGAAAGAAAGGAGGCCCCTGAGGGAGCTGTGCCTCCAAAATTGCCATGAGTTCTTCAACCTGTTCGCCCGTCTCGGCGGAAACCGGAACAATGGCCTTGAAGTCCGCCAAAGGCTCCCACTTGGCGATTAACGGCAGCAGGGTTTCTTTTTTGATCAGGTCGATTTTATTCAGGACCAGGATCACCGGCATTTTCTGCTTGGCAAGGCCTTTTAAGGCCAGCCTTTCGGAATTGGGGTCGGGCTTGGAAGCGTCCACCACAAACATGATCAGGTCCACGTCGCCCATGCACTGCATGGCCACGTCCACCATATGCTTGTTAAGGGGCGACTTGGCGCTGTGAATGCCCGGCGTGTCCAGCATAACAAGCTGGGCGTTCTCCCGGTGCACAACGCCCAAAATCCGGTTGCGGGTGGTCTGGGGCTTGGATGAGGTGATGGAAACCTTTTCCCCCAGCATTTGATTCAATAGCGTGGACTTTCCCACGTTGGGAGCGCCGATCATGCCGATAAATCCGGATTTGAAATTTTCAAACATTGTCATCGTCTCCCTGCTTGAAGTCGTCTATTTCGCATAAATCCAGGATGGACTCCCACAACTCGTCTCTGCCCTGGCCGGTTTTGGCCGAAAAAACGTGGATCAAATCCAATGGAATTCCAAGGGCCTTTGCCATTTCCTTTTGTTGGACCAATTGCCGTTGACGGGAGAATTTATCCGCCTTGGTGGCCGCCAGGATTACGGGGATGTTGTTCATGTCGAACCAAGCCAGGTTTTCCCGCTCCTGCCCGCCGGGAATGCGCCGGAGGTCCAGAATCAACACCACGCCGTGCAAGGTCTTGCGGGTGGTGATGAACGTCTCGATCATCTGGCCCCATTTTTTGCGCATTTCCTTGGAAACCTTGGCGTATCCGTATCCGGGAAGGTCAACAAACACCAACGACTCGTTAACTTCGAAAAAATTCAAAAGCTGAGTCCGGCCCGGCGTGGAGCTGGTTTTGACCAGCTTTTTCCTCTTGAGCAAGCTATTGATAAGGGACGATTTACCCACATTGGAACGGCCGGCAAAGGCTATCTCCGGCAGTTCGGGAGGAGGGTAATTGCCAGGCTTGGTGGCGCTGGATATAAATTTTGCGCTTTTGATTATCATGGAAAATCAGCCGGGAAATTCGCCTTGCCCGGCGGCGGGCCGCCGGGCAAAGCGTTTTGCTAAAATTACAGGGTTAGGCTTACAGGCTGTTTATGTACTTTTCAAGGCGGTTCATGCCTTCTTCGATATTCTCCAAAGAGTTGGCATAGGAAAAGCGAATATACCCCTCCGCCTGTTGGCCGAAATCAATGCCCGGGGTGACGCCCACGTGGGCGTTCTCCAGGATGTCAAAGGCCATTTTATAGGAATCGGAGCCTAAATGCCTGGCGTTGGCCAGCACGTAAAAGGCGCCCGTGGGCTCCACGGTAATGCCTAGGCCGATTTCCCTGAGCCTGCGAATCATAAACCGGCGCCGTTGGTCGTATATTTCCCGCATGCGGGCCACGTCCGGACCGGCTTCCTTAAGCGCTGCAATGCCCGCCATCTGGGTCATGGCGTTGGCTGAGATGAAAAAGTTCTGCTGGAGCTTTTGCAGCGGCCTGATAAAGCGTTTGGGCGCGATCAGGTAGCCCAGCCGCCACCCTGTCATGGCATGGGCTTTGGAAAACCCGTTGAGCACAAAGGCTTCATCGGTAAACTCCAGGATGGACCGTTCCTTCCCCTCATACACCAAACCATGGTAGATTTCATCGGAAACCACCATTTTACCCAGATCGGCCACCTGCTGCATCCTTTCGGGGGAGAGCAAATTGCCTGTGGGATTGGAGGGCGAGTTGATCATGACCGCTTTGGTGCGGCCGGTCATATGCTTTTGAATTTCTTCGGCCCGATACTGGAAGCCTTCCTCTTCCGTCACCGCGACCTTGACGGGCTTGGCGCCGGCGAATTCAATGAAATTCGGGTAGCACGCGTAATGGGGGTCCGAAACGATCACCTCGTCCCCGGCCTCCAAAAGCGCTGCAAAGGTCATGAAGATTCCCGGAGACGTGCCGTTGGTCACCACAATGTGGTCCGGGTTCACCTCCACGCCGTATTCATTGTAATAATGCTCGGCGATGGCCTCCCGCAATTCAAGGATGCCCAGGCTGTGGGTGTAATGGGAGTGTCCGTCCCGAAGAGCTTTGATCCCGGCTTCCGTAATGCACTCGGGAGTATCGAAATCGGGCTCGCCCACTTCCAGATGGACTATGTTCACCCCTTGCCGTTCCATGGCCTTGGCCCGTTCCAGGACCTCCATGACGATAAAGGGGGTAATTTGATCAACCCGTTTGGAAACTGTCACTGCTATACCTCCGCCGAAGCCGCGGCCCGGCTTGAAAACAAATTAAAAGATCACCTTGTTCAGGGAGTATTCAACAATCCCTTCGGCGCCTTTTTCCAAAAGCTGGGGAATCAGGTCCCGGACGACGGACACGTCCACGACGATTTCCACGGACAGCCAGGCGCTTTTGTACAGGTGGGACACCGTGGGCGCGTTCAAAGAGGGCAGAATGGCGATGACGTCGTCGGCTTTTTCCTCGGCCACGTTCATCTTCAGGCCCACCAGGTTCTCCGCCACCAGGGCGCTCTTGAGCATCATGGCCAACTGGTTGATCTTTTTCCGTTTAAAAGGATCTTCCCAGGCTTTTTTGTTGGCGATGAGCTGGGTGTTGGTCTGCATCAGTTCCTTGATGATGCGCAGGCCGTGGGCGCGGATGGTGCTTTCGGTTTCGGTGACTTCCACGATGGCGTCGGCCAGGCCGGAAACCACCTTGGCTTCCGTGGCGCCCCAGGAGAATTCCACTTCCACGTCAATGCCGCGTTCTTCAAAATACCTTTTGGTGAAGCCCACCATTTCCGTGGCGATTTTTTTACCCTGCAGGTCTTCCAAGGTTTTAACCGGAGAGTCTCCGGCGACGGCCAGAACCCAGCGGGCCGGCCTGGAGCTGACCTTGGAGTAGACCAGGTCCGTCACCACGTGCACTTCGGACTGATTCTCGGCAATCCAGTCCTTGCCGGTAAGGCCGGCGTCCAGGGTTCCGTTTTCCACGTAGATGGACATTTCCTGAGCGCGGCAGATGGCGCAGTTGATTTCGGCGTCATTGATGTCAGGAAAATAGTTGCGGCTGTGGACGTTGATTTTCCAGCCGGAGCGTTTAAACAATTCGATGGTGGCGTTTTGCAGGCTGCCCTTGGGCACGCCCAGTTTCAGTGTATCCGTCATTTTTTTCAACCTCTGGCGGACTTTTTGTCCGCATGGATCCCTTTTGGGATCCGTTTTTGATGATTACTTTTTGTAGACTTCCTTGGGATCGAACACAGGTTCGCCCACGACTGTCAATTTGTCGCCTTCCACCAATTTATGAAAACAACTCCTATGACCGGTGTGGCAGGCAGCGCCGCCAATCTGCTCCACTTTCAGCAAAATGGTGTCGTCATCGCAGTCCACGCGAATCTCCTTGACCTTTTGCACGTTTCCCGATGTGAGTCCTTTTGTCCAGAGTTCCTGCCGGCTGCGGCTCCAATAAGTGGCCATGCCGGTTTCCAGGGTTTTTTCCCATGATTCCTTGTTCATGAAGGCGAGCATGAGAACCTCTCCGGTTTCCGCATCCTGACAGATTGCGGGAAGCAATCCGCCTGTCTTCTCGAAATCCAGTTCAATCATAATTTCCTCTTGTTGGCGGCTTGACGTCTTAAAGCGCCGAATGGCCCATTAAAACGCCGGATTACTTGATCCTGCTTTTGAAATCCTCAATGACGAGGCCTAAGCCCGTATCGAGATCGGTTGCGGGGGTCCACCCCATTAATTGTTCCGCCCGCGTGATATCGGGCCTTCTCCTGATTATCTCATTTTCCAGCATGGGTTGAAATACGATCTCGGACCGGGAGCCGGAAATTGCGATTATTTTTTTGGCCAGATCCAGGATCGTGACTTCAACGGGGCTCCCCAGATTGACCGGTTCAACGGCGTTTTCGGCTTCCATGAGCCGGATGAGCCCGTCCACCATGTCGTCCACATAGCAAAAGGTCCGGGTTTGGGCGCCGTCGCCGTTGATATATATGGGCTCGTTTTTGAGCGCTTTCACCACAAAGGTGCTTACGACCCTTCCGTCGTCCAGGGCGAGGCGCGGGCCGTAGGTATTGAAAATCCGGGCGATCCGCGTATCCACGCCCCTTTGGTTATGGTAGTCCATCACCAGGGTTTCGGCCACGCGTTTGCCTTCGTCGTGGCAGGCCCTCACGCCGATGGGATTGAGGTAGCCCCAATAGCTTTCCTTTTGCGGATGCTCCCGGGCCTCTCCGTAAACTTCGGCGGTGGAGGCCTGCAGCAGCCGGGCCTTGCAGCGGGCGGCGTTTTCCAGCATGTTGATGGTTCCCATCACGTTGGTCTTGACGGTTTTGACCGCGTTTTTTTGGAAAAACACGGGCGAAGAAGGACATGCAAGATTATAAATCCGGTCCACGTCCAGCAGGATGGGCTCCACCACATCATGGCGGATCAGCTCAAAATTTTTTTTGTCCAGCAGGCGCCGGACGTTATTTTTGGCGCCGGAAATGAAGCTGTCCACGCAGATTACTTCTGCGCCCTGTTCCACAAGCCGGTCACAAAGACGGCTACCTAAAAAACCGCCTCCCCCTGTCACCAATACTCGGATTTGCCTCATTCCGGCCTCACCATAAAATAACGAAGGTTGAACTGAGGTTTCCGCCGCCTGGCGAGCGCCGGGTTTGCATTCTCAATCCAACCTGATTTTTCAAAGGCCGAATTCGGTTCGGCCGTCCGTTTCCCGGGGATGTTTTCGCCGGGAGGAAAGGGAGAAGCCCCGAAAGGGAGCTCCTCCCCAAAAGACTACATCAAGCCGTTAGCGAACTTGAAGGACTTCAAAGTGTTGACCATGAGCATGGTGATGGTCATGGGGCCAACGCCGCCCGGCACGGGAGTGATGGAGCCGGCGATTTCCTTGGCGGCGTCAAAGTCCACGTCGCCGCGAAGCACGGCAACTTCCTTGCCGGTTTTTTCGCTGATTTTGGTTCCCACGCGGTTCACGCCCACGTCGATGACGCATGCGCCGGGTTTAATCCACTCGGGTTTGACCAGTCCGGGCACGCCGGCCGCCACGATCAGGATGTCAGCGCGTTTGCAATGAGCCGCCAGATCTTTGGTCCGGGTATGGACGATGGTGACGGTGGAGTTGGCGCCGGGGCCTTTTTGCACCATCATGTTTGCGATGGGCTTGCCAACGATATTGGAGCGGCCCACAACAACCACCTCTGCGCCGCTGGTTTCCACGCCGGCGCGCACGATCATTTCCTGAATGCCCGCCGGGGTGCAGGGAGCGAATTTCACTTCGTCGCCGCCGATCATCAAGCGGCCCACGTTCACGGGATGAAAGCCGTCCACGTCCTTGTCGGGGTCGATGGCGTTGAGGATTTTCTTGTCATCAATGTGCTTGGGCAGGGGAAGCTGCACCAGGATGCCGTTGATGGTGTCGTCATTATTGTACTTATCGATCAGGGCCAGGAGATCTTCTTCGGAGATGTCCGGGGACTGGTTGTCCTGAATCTCGGTGAAGCCAACCCTGTGGGCGGTTTTAATCTTGAGGGTTACGTAAGACACGGAAGCCGGATTTTCGCCGACCAGAATGGTCACCAAGCCGGGAACCTTTCCGGTTTTTTCCTTGAGTTCAGCAACTTCCTTGGTTACTTCTTCCAGGATTTCCTCCCTGATATCCGTTCCCTTAATGAGCTTTGCAGACATGTTTTTCTCCTTTCTAGAGGTTTTGCCTTGTTCGCCTGTATCCAGGTCCAGAATGCTATCCCCCTGATCCCGGGGGTTATGTCCTTTTTTTGCGCACGGTCTCCTGAGACGTCTACCCAGAATCCATTTGTATTGAACAATTTGTCCGGTTCGTCAACCATTATTCGGACTTAAAATGATTAGGAAAGGATGAATTCAGGCAAAAAGGCCCAAAAAGGAGGTGAAAAATCGAAAAATTCCGGGTTCAAACGGTGTTCTCCCCGCCGCCCTTGCTTATGGAAGGGCGGCGGCTAAGGCGAAACCGCTGTACAGCGTCTGTTACGCGCTTCGATCCAGCACTTGCCGGACCTTGGCCGCCAGAGCCTGTCCGGTAAAGGGTTTTTGGATAAAATCCATGCCATTTTCCAAAACGCCCTCATTGGCCATAATCTCGTCGTCATATCCGGACATGTAAAGGACCTTGACTTTCGAATCGCCGGACAACTGGTTAAAGAGATCCCTGCCGCTCATTTCGGGCATGACGACATCCGTCAGCAACAGGTTGATGGGATGGGCCTGATTTTTGATCATTTCCAAGGCCTCGGGGCCGTCTGCGGCGGCCAAAACATGGTATCCCCTTCTTTTTAAAACCAGACGGGCCAGATTGCGCACTTGCGGGTTGTCTTCCACAAGCAGAATGGTTTCCTGACCGGATCCGTCCGGTTGCTCGTGGACGGGGGAGGCCTCCTTTACGGCGGCGGCATCCTGAACGGGGAGAAAAACTTGAAATTCCGTACCGGCATTGAGCTCGCTGGAAAGGCTGATTTGCCCGTCGTGCTGCCTGACAATGCCATAGACTGTGGAAAGCCCCAGCCCGGTTCCTTTGTCCTTGGTTTTGGTGGTATAAAAAGGCTCAAAAACGTTTTGCAGGGTTTCCTGGTCCATTCCCGCTCCCGTGTCCTTGACGGAGAGAACGACATAACGCCCTTCCGGGAGAGCATTTCCTGCTATGGGCGTTTTCCCGTCGGATTCCGCGACCGAGGTCGTGATACGGAGCTTTCCGCCGCCTGGCATGGCGTCCTGGGCGTTGACCGCCAGGTTCATGATAACCTGTTCCAGGTGGCCTATGTCTCCCCTGATTGCGGGCAGCGAGGGCGCCAGCTCCATTTCAATGGCCACGTCCTCCCGGATAGTCCGCCGCAGCAGCTTTTCAAATCCGGACAGCACCTGGTTAAGGTCCAATAATCTGAACTCCAGAATTTGCTTTCGACTGAAAGCCAGGAGTTGGGCCACCAGTTCCTTGGCCTTTGCGCCTGCGCTGATAATTTCCTGGACGGAATCCCTGCGGTCGTCGTCCGGTCCAAAATCCTCCATGAGAATTTCGGCGAATCCCAGAATAGGCGTTAGCATGTTGTTCAGATCGTGAGCCACTCCGCCCGCCAGCCTGCCCACGGATTCCAGTTTTTGGGCCTGCTGGAACTGCTCCTGCAACTGTTTTTTTTCTTCTTGGGCGGTTTTGGATGCAGTGATGTCCTGAAAGGTTCCAAGCAATCGCACCACTCTGCCGTTCTCAACCACAGGCGAGCATTTGGTGTGGGTCCACAACTGCCGCCCCTTTGCCGTTGTGAAGCGAAGCTCCAGGTCATACGGCTCGCCGTTTTCCATGGCGTTACGGATTGCCGCGATCAATCGGGGACGATCCTCTTCATGAAAAAAGTTAATGGCTTCTTCTATGTTTGGTTTGTAAGCCTTGGGAATTTCGTGGATGTCGTAGGTCACGTCGGTCCAGCGAACGTTATTGGTTTTGGGGTCGATCTCCCAGCCTCCCACTTTCGCCACTTTTCCCGTTGCGCTCAAAAAGGCTTCGCTTTTCTTTAGGTCCTGCTCCGCCTCCCTGCGTTCCGTGACGTCCATGATATTGCCGAACACGCGGACAATCTTGTTTTCTTTGTACAGAGCCTGTCCGGTGGTCCTGACCCATATTTTCTGTCCTGTGGCCTTGACGAAAGGAACTTCAAAATCATAAGGGGCGCCTTTTTCCATGCATCGCCTGAAGGCGGACAGAATAATGTTCCTGTATTCAGGAGGGTAGCATTCCAGGCTTTTTTGGATGTGCTCCTGGGAATTGGCGGGATAGTCTCCTTCCTTGAACCCGTGGATGTTGTAGACCTCCCTGGTCCAATACATTTCCTCCTTTTCCATGTCCCATTCCCAACCGCCGATTTTTGAAAGGCGCTGGGTGTTATTCAAAAGAGCCTCGCTGCGCCGCAGGTCCTCCATGGCCCGGATGCGCGTTGTTACATCCGCCAGAGCCACCAGGACTTTGGGTTCGTTGTTCAATATTATTCGGGCCGTGGAAACGCTTAAATAGAGATCTCGCTTTTCTTCTTGATTGCTTACGGGGAGCATGGTCTCGATATTTCTCAGCGGTTCGCCGGTTTCCAGGGTGTGCAGGACCGATTCCTTGATTTTGCACTGATCGCAGAACGGGGCGTGGCCGCAACCGTTTTCGTTTTCCAGGGCGTGCAGGCACCGGAGTGCATCTCCACCGCGGAGTCCGATATACTTGGCGTCTTTATTATGGGCATAAGCGGAGGTCAGTTGGTTGAGCCTGAGGATTTTTCTGTCCTTATCCACCAGCATCATGAGCACAGGGGCGTTTTCATAAATGGCGGAGAGTTCGTTTTCCGTGTTTTTCCGGTCGATGGCGTATCGGATGGCCCTGATTATCTGGTCCGGTGAGATTTTGCCTTTGACAAGATAATCCTGGGCGCCTTCACGAATTGCCTGCAGCGCCGTCTCGTCGTCGTCTCTTCCTGTAAGAGCAATAATAGGAATGGACGGGCATTCCTTCACCATGCGGGATACTGTTTCCACCCCTTGGGAGTCCGGCAGGCCAAGGTCGAGCAGGACGACGTCAAACTTGGAGTTCTTGAGCTGAGTACACGCATCTTCGATGCTGGATGCAGACTCCACGCAAAAGTCATGCACGCCCATTTCCAAGTATTCCGTGACCAAATCCAGGTCGGCGGGATTGTCCTCCACCACCAAAACCCTAATTATTCCTTTTTTCAAAAACGGCATAGCCAAGCCCCCTTAATCCGGAGAAAACTGCACGATGGAGAACCAAAAGCATTTAATGCCTTTCACGATTTTGCCAAAGCCTTCCAGGTTCACGGGTTTGGTGATATAGGCGCTGGCTTGGAGATCATAGGATTTGACCACGTCTTCTTCCGCAGAAGAAGATGTTAGCACAATCACCGGGATGCGCTTGAGATCCTGGTCCGCTTTCATTTCCGCCAGAACCTCCCTGCCGTCCTTTTTCGGCAGGTTCAGGTCCAAGAGCACCATGTGGGGCTTCGGAGCGTCGGAATATTGGCCTCGCTTTTTGAGAAAATCCATGGCGGCCACGCCGTCGGGAACAGTGAATAACTCGTGGAGAATTTTAGACGCTTTCAGGTTTTCCCTGGTAAGGTCAACGTCCGCAGGATTGTCTTCCACCAAAAGAATTTTAACCTTGTTGTCCATGGATATGCTCCTTGTCCTGGCCTTTTTCAGGGATGGAAAAGAAGAAGCTGGCCCCTTTCCCTTCCTGGGATTCTATCCAAATGCGGCCCCCATGCCGCTCCACGATTTTTTTTACGATGGCCAGACCGATTCCGGTGCCCTCGTATTTGCCCCTTTCATGCAACCTCTGAAAAATTATAAAGATGCGATCGTGAAAGCTGGGATCTATGCCGATGCCGTTGTCATGGACCTGAAAGGTCCAGGCGGTTTCATTTTTTTCTGCCGAAATCCGGACGGCGGGAGGATCGTCCCCCCGGAACTTGAGGGCGTTTGCAATCAAATTCTGGAAAACCTGGCCCAATTGAATGGCGTCCGCCTGGACAACCGGCAGATCGTCAACGACAATCCCCGCTTTTGTCTCCGCTATGGTGCGTTTCAAGCTCTTCAGAACCTGCTGAACCACCTCATTGCAGTCGGTGGGTTCAAAGGGCGCCCCGCGGGTTCCAACCCTGGACAACTGCAATAGATCGTTGACCAAATGCTGCATCCTGGTGGCGCCTTCCACAATGTAGCCGATGTATTTATTCGCCTTTTCGTCCAATTGGCCTTCATAACGCTGGGCCAGCAGTTGCGTGTAAGAAGCCACCATGCGCAGCGGCTCCTGAAGGTCATGGGAGGCCACGTAGGCGAATTGCTCCAACTCCTGGTTGGAACGTTCCAGGTCCGCCATGGCGGCCTTGCGCCTGGCCGCTTCTTTGATTAACCGGTCTTTGGAAACCAAAGATTCCTTCAACTCCCTTCTCATTTGATCGAGGCTGCGGGCCAGGCTGCCGACTTCCCCTTTGGCTGAGGTGACGATTTCCGTTTCCAAATCGCCTGTGCCCATAACCCCCGCGCTTTGCGCCAGTTTCGCCAAAGGCCTTGTGATGGTCCTGGCGAAAATCAGGCCTAAAAAAGCGGAGGTAAAGGCTATGACCAGCCCGAAAAGCGCAATGGTCTTTCTTAGCCGGTATATTGGCGCATAGGCTTCGCTCTGATCCACTTCCGTAATGATGGCCAATTCCTTATCGGGGACCCAGCGATAGGCTCCTATAACAGGGATCCCCCGGTAATCTTTGTAAAAGGCGAAGCCCTCCGATTTTTCCAAGGCCAGGGCCACCCCTTCCGTATGGATGGTTTTTTTAAGGGCGTAGTCCTCGCCAAACAGGGGCTCCGTAATAAAAAAATTGAATTTGTTGACCAGGTATGTGTCTTCCGTTTTCAGCCGGCTGCTGCGTCTGCTAATGATCTTGGAGAGCGTTGAAATGTCCACCCTGGCGGCAAGGACTCCCATCAATTCTCCGCCCACGAGTTTTAAAGGCGCGCTGATGGTAATGGCCGGCTCCCTGATGGACATGCTGTAGTATACGTTTTGTATATATGTTCGGGATTTTCCTTCCTTAAAATACGGCTGATCCTTTTTTACTTTGCCTTCCTGGTTTTGGTCTGAGGACACGATAACGCTTCCCTTTTCCGGCTCCATAATGAACAGTTCGAAAAAACCGCCGTTTTTCAAATAGGGGGCAAAAAAATCCCTTTTAAGTTGATTTTTCTCCTCCAGTCCAAGCTGGTGCAGTTCGCCGTTTAGCAACATGTTTTCAGGGAAACGGCTTTTTACATAATGGGAGTTGGCGGCCAGTTCCAGGAACGCCGTCTTTTCCTGCAGCCATGCGTCCAGTTCGGCCTGCTTGAGGATGTTGGTGGAATAAAGGTGGTTAATAGCCTGGGTCTGTATGGTTTGGCGTCCGCTGATGTATGCGATGGCGCCTACAGTCAGCAAGGGAATGAGTGAAATGAAAAGAAAAAATATCGAGAGCCTTTTTGAAAGCGTCATGATTTATCGCTCCCATATACGGATTGCAGGAATTCCATGGAAAAGATGGATTTTACACCCAAAGGGGCCGGCAGTATCTTTTGTTCGTAAAGACGGTCGCACATGGCGCGCCAGACATCCTCCTTCATCCAGCCAATATGATGCTCGCCTGTATGGATCAAGGGGATTTGCGCCTCCATCATTCCGGTTTGAACCTCAATATCTTTGACTTTGGCGTATTGCATAACATCCTGGACGGCGGCTTCAGGATCTCCTATGGCCGTCCTCCAACCCTTTAGCGTAGCCCTTAGGACGCGCTGCACCAATTCCGGCTTTTCCCTGATCAAGGCGTCCGTCGTCACGAAAACGTCGGAATAGGACTGCACCCCAAAGTCGCCCGGCCAGATTATGTTGAATGCTATCCCTTTTCCTTTAAGTTTGATGGCTCCTCCGGTCAGATAGGCGGCGGTAACGTCCACATCGCCGTTTATGAAACCTTTGTAAGAAGGGTCGTACTCTATCATATGCATCTGGGAAGGTTCCAATCCGTACATTTTTATAAGAGAATTAAATTGCAGCTCAAAATCCCGGACGCTTCCGGCGGAGCCGGCGGCGGCGATTGTTTTGCCGGCAAAATCCTGGGGGCGAAGAATGCCTGAATCCTTCCCGGACAGATAGACCACGGCGCTGCGCCGGTAGATTGCGGCAATGGCTTTTAAAGGCGCGCCCTGGGAACGCTTGATGATGACGTCTTCCGGCGCAAAAACCCCAAATAGGGCTTGCCCGGAAATGACGGATTTCGCCAGATCCACGTCGTTGCCGCCCTCCAGAAATGACACGTCCAGATTTTCATCGGCGTAATATCCCTGCTCTTTGGCTACGTAAAACCCGGCGAATTGGGCCTGGTGCACCCACTTGAGTTGAATGGTGACTGGGTCCGGAGGCTGTTTTTCCTCCTGGGAGGTGCATGAGGCCATCGCCAGAAGGGCTGTCAAAATAATGGCTGTTTTTTTTAGGTTCATGCTAAGGGCTCCCTTCCTAAACGGAATTCATCTAAAAAGAAGAACATCATGGGATTGCGCCTTTGAGACGGGTTTTTGCATTCTCTCCTCAACTTTTTAATATTGCGGCTAAAATGCAGCCAAAACAGGCTGAGCAAATTTCCTCTTTCTTGCCGAAGGCAATTAGGATATGATGTCTCCGGAGCTTGGGAGAAGAGAGAAAGGGCTGAATTTGAGCTGCATTATTTGTGATTTTGATACTTATGCAAAGTCTGTGCCCGAGGCTCTGGATGAGTCCGGCCTGCCGGATTTGCTGCAAGGCGTGGAGAAAGTCCTCGTCAAGCCCAACCTGGTTAACGCCTCGCCCTTTCCCGTCACAACCAGACCCGAGTGCTGCGCGGCCGTTGTGGATTTCGTCCGGTCCTGCTCCAATGCTTCCATTGTGATTGCCGAGGGATGCGGCGAGCCTTCCATGGAGACGACGGACATCTTTCGCAGCCTTGGATACGAGGAGATTGCACTACAGCTTGATGTGGAGCTGGTGGACCTCAACTACGCCCCTTTAAGGCGGCTGGCCGATCCGGAATGCGCCGTATTTCCTGACATATTCCTGCCTGAAATGGCTTTCACCCACTTTATTATTTCCGTACCCGTGCTCAAGGCTCATTCCCTTGCCGGCATTACGTGCAGCCTGAAAAGTATGATGGGTTTTGCGCCGCCCCAGTATTATTCGGGCAGTCACGGCATATGGAGAAAAGCCGTATTTCATGAGAATATGCATCAGTCCATCAAGGATTTGAACAAATACCGAACCCCGGATTTCACCCTGGTGGACGCCAGCGTGGGGCTTGCGGACTACCACCTTGGCGGGGCGGCCTGCAACCCGCCCGTATGCAGATTGGTCGCTGGCGCCGACGCCCTTGCCGTGGACCGGGAATGCGCCGCGCTGCTGGGTTTGGACTGGAAAACCATAGATCATTTGGCATAAAGCATCAGGCTTTGGCGGACTCCATCAGCGCCTTTGGCAAGGCGGCTGAATAAACCTTTCTAACAAAACCCTAATCAAAATTTTGTATGTAGGCGAGAGGCTGGTTTTCGTTTAATCCCTAACCCCCGGAGATGAAACCCCTAATGCAAAAAACCTATGTACTGGACACCAACGTTTTACTCCACAATCCTGAATCCCTTTTTGCTTTCGAAGACAATCACATTGTAATTCCTTTCGCTGTCATCGAAGAACTGGACAATCAGAAAAGACGGCAGGATGAAGTGGGCAGGCACGCGCGCATTGCATCGCGCAGACTGGACGCTTTGCGTCAGAACGGCAATTTGGCGGAAGGCGTAGCCTTGCCGGGAGGCGGCATTTTGCGCGTGGAGTTGAACCACCACTCCACGCACGACTATCCGCCGGGGCTTTCGCTGGATAAGTACGACAACCGCATCCTGGCCGTGGCTTACAACCTGTCCAAGGAAAGCGAAGGGCCGGTGATCACGGTCACCAAGGACCTGAACCTGCGGATCAAGGCGGACGTTTTGGGCATGAAAGCCCAGAACTTCACCAACGATATGGTCAATTACAGCAACCTGTATCAGGGGGTCCGGGAAATTCATGCCACGGCCGAGGACATCGAACAATTCTACCGCGCCCAGAGTCTTGCCTGGGAGGCGGAGCCTCCTCTCATGCCCCATGAATTCGTCATATTGAAAAACCCCGCCAACCCCTCACAATCGGCCATCGCCAAATATGCGGACGGCTACCTGGTTCCGCTTAATTTCAGCGACACGATCAACTGGGGAGTCAAGGCCAGGAATAAGGAGCAGAAATTCGCGCTGGAGCTCTTGCTGGACGACTCCATCCGGGTGGTGACCCTGGTGGGAACGGCCGGAACCGGAAAGACCCTGCTGGCTTTGGCCGTGGGGCTGGAAAAGGTGGTGGAGCAAAACGAGTATTCCCGATTTTTGATTACCCGCCCGGTCACCCCCGTGGGCGAGGACCTGGGGTATTTGCCGGGATCCAAGGAGGAAAAGCTCAAGCCGTGGATGCAGGCGGTTTACGACAACCTGGAATACCTGTTCCAAAAAGCGGACGAGCCCCGGGATGTGCTTGAAGAGCTCGTGGCAAGGGGAGTCCTTGACATGGACACCCTGACCTATTTGCGGGGGCGCAGCATTCCCAGGCAATTCATCCTGTGCGACGAGGCCCAGAACATTACGCCCAAAATGATCAAAACCCTGGTGACCCGGGTGGGCGAGGGAAGCAAGATCGTTTTCACCGGAGATCCGGAACAGATCGACCATCCCTACCTGGACCAGAACTCCAACGGCCTGACCTACCTGGTGGAGCGGATTAAGGAGCAGGAGGTGGCCGGCCACGTTACGCTCGTCAGGGGAGAGCGCTCCGCCGTGGCCGAAATGGGGGCGAAACTGCTGTAATTCATTTTTTTGAAACGGGGTTTCTCTTGTGCTTTGGCATATAGCCGGGTTTGCAACGTAGAGCAAATTTCAAGGAGATGAATATGATTAAGAAAGCATTAATCAGTCCGAGTGGACGATATCGCTGGAGTCTGGAAAGAATATGGGATGAAAGCGGTCCGATTATAAATTTTGTCGGCCTGAACCCCTCAACGGCTGACGATAAAAATGACGACCAGACCATTAAATTATGTATCCGTTTTGCTAAAGGCTGGGGTTACGGCGGATTAATCATGACCAATCTGTTTGCCTGGAGATCTAGAAATCCAAGGGCCATGGAGCAAGCAGAATATCCTGTGGGCGAATTCAATGATGAACATATTCTTGGTGCAGCTCATCGAAGTGCGGGCGTCGTGGCTTGCTGGGGCGCCCGCGGGAATTTTCAGGGCCGCGACAAGAAAGTTCTTGCACTTCTGGTTAAAAGAAAAAATGTTATGTGTTTAGGCTTAACCAAGTATGGGCAGCCAAGGCATCTGATCGGGCTTAGGAAAGACACAGAACTGTGTGTCTTTGAAAAATGTCGAGGGGATGTTTGATCATGCAACGTCGGGTCGCTGCGCACGGACTCCTAATGTTTTGATTTCAGATTTGGTTTCTGGTATCAGTTCCGCTTTAACAAAAAATGCTTCGCACACTGGCAGGATACTGCTCTGCCGGCGCCACCCAAAAGCAGAGGAGCTCGCAAGGCTTCCGAATGAGATCCTTGGCCTGGGAGGATTTTTTCCGGGAGTGCGCTTGCCATCCGGGCGAACGGCCCAAGCGCTTCCTTCTTTCGAGTATCCCATGATCCAAAGGTTTTTGATTAAACTTTTTGCAAAAAGTTTACCGCCGGAGGCCTGCTTTTAGTAGAATACTAAGCCGCCTGATCCGAGCGCAGGACGACTTTGAGGATTTCACCCGGGCGCCACAGGCGCATCCTGGGGCCCCAGGTCCCCGTGCCCCGGGACACGATCACGGCCATGCCGCCCACCTGATACCGGCCGGTGAACAAGGGGTACTCCCTTTTCACCAAAAAGCCGAAGGGCCAGATCTGGCCGCCGTGGGTGTGGCCGGAAAGCATGAGGTCCGCCCCGGCTTTGGCGGCGGTCTGCGCCCCGTCCGGCCGATGGGACAGGAAGATGACTGCGGCATTCTCGGGAATTCCCTCAAGGGCTTTTTGCACATTGGGAAACCGGGTGCGTTTGACATATCCGGGAAAATCGTCCACTCCGGCCAGGACCAACCCCGGCCGCACCTCCCGCCAGTGGTCCATGAGCACGTTCATGCCGGCCGCCATCAAAAAGTTGGCGCCTGTTCCCGCGTTGCCGTGGCTCTCGTGGTTGCCTGTCACGCCCCAGACTCCCAGGGGCGCCTTCAGCATTTGCAAGGCCGGGATGACTCCCCATTCATGATCTCCATGCCCCTCTATGATGTCGCCCACCGCGAATATGATGTCCGGCTCCAGGGCGTGAATTTGTTCGACCCGTTTTTCCATCCATTTTTTTCCCACAAGGGCGCCCAAATGCGTGTCCGTAATGACTGCCGCGGTCAAACCGTCTGCCTCGGCCGGGAGCCCGGGCATCACAACCTCATGCTCCGAAATCACCGGAGGCCGCATTCCCTGGAACATGGCCGCCGCCGATAAAATGCATGCGCAGATAAGGGCGGCGGTTCTCAGGCCGGGGACGAACCGTTTGAGCCATAGGCCGAATCCGGTCAAAACATCCACGATGCCAAAGCAAAGCCAAAGCAGAAGCATCACGCCCATCCACTCGGCGCCGAAAAACTCCAGGGGATAGGCCCAGGCGCCCGCGCCCATACGATCCAATGCGTGCCCGCCCAGGAAGGCGCCCCAGGCGGCGAACATCAGACAATAGACATACTGCCTCGGAATGCGCTTGGAAACAAAGGGAATGGAGCTGATTCTCCAGAATACGTAAAAATGAAAAGCGGTCCAAATAGTAAGCAGCTTGACGAAAAACACCCGGCCCTCCAAATATCGGAAAAATAAGGGCGCGAACGCCTCTATTTTTTTGCGTAGCCGCATTTAAAGCAAGATCGTTAACCGTTTTACAAACAAACGGAGGGTAGTGTACCCCGGAACGCTTTACAGGTCCAGACCAATCGCCTTTATTGCAGCCCGAATTTGGGCGGTTTTACAAAATTCCCCTGGCTCTTAACAACGGAATGGGGTCGATCAGGTGCCTGGTGAACCAGTCTTTTTTGCCGGCGTCGCCCAGGGCGATGGCCAGCAACTCCGAAAAATGCATGACCGGGATTTTCTTTTTGGAGGTCACGCGCATTTCCAGGTTCAAATGGCACATGGAGCAGGCCGTGACAATGCAATCCGCCTTGCTTTGCACGGCGTCCACCATGATTTCGTCTATCAGAGGGGTGACCACTTCGGGCCTTACCACGGAAAGGAAGGTGCCGCAGCAGCGGGCGCCATAGCCCCACGGTTTTTCCTCGGCGCCTAACGCAATCAGCGCTTTTTCCATGAGCCCCCGGTGCGCCTTGTAATGCTGCATATCCGGCGGCTGGGCCAGCATGCACCCGTAATAGGTCACAAAGCTGAGGCCGTTCAATGTTCTTAAATGGGGGTGTTTTTCCAGGCCCACGTGTTCCAGAAGATCAAAATAGTGAATGATCTCCAGGGTGGGATCAAAAGGGCGGCCCCATTTGTGCTCGTACCGGACCCGGGCGTCGTAGCTTTGGCACAGGCGATGATGGGCCTGCCGCAGCCTGAGCAGGCAGCTTGGACACGCCACCAGCATGGGCTTGCCTTTGGGAACCAGGGAAAAGTTTCTGGAAGCCAGGTCCACCGCGAGATCGTGGTTCAGGCTGTGGGCTGAGGAGCTGCCGCAGCAGTTCCAGTCTTTAAGCTCTACAAGTTTATAGCCCAGGCTCTGACACATGGCGTTCAAGGACTGGTTGTTTTCCTTGGCCGTGGTAGCCATGGAGCAGCCGGGAAAATACGGGATTCGTTTGGGGATTTTATTTGCCATAAGATTTGCCGTTTCCGTTTCCATTTGGGAACAGGCTGCGCACCTGCACCAGGTTTTTCACTCGGGAGGGAAGCATGTCCAGTTTGCGCTTGACGAACATCTTCAGGCCTACGTCCACGTCTGAAAACAGATCCAGGTTCTTCACCTTGTAACGGATCATGACGTCCAGCTTATGGGTCCTTCCGTATTTTTTAATGGAATCCAGAATGGCGTTGTGAAAGATCAATGCTTCGGGCTGGGCCGGCATGACGCCTTGCTCCAAGGCGATTTGCCTGAGAGCGTCCATGACCGCAGCCATATCCACCCGTTGCGGGCAGATGGTGGAGCATGTATTGCAGCCTACGCAGGTCCAGATGGTTGTGCTGTTTAAAACGGTTTTTTCCTGGCCCAGCAGCACAAGGCGCAAAATCGCGGGAGGCGAATAGTCCATGGCTTGCACAAAAGGGCAAGTATTATAGCAGGCCCGGCATTGGAAGCACATCCGCGAGTCCGTGTGGGCCAGCCTGTTTACCTTGTCGGCAAAGCTTTTATCCAGCTTTTTAAGTTTTAGGGCAGGTTTCGGCATGTTTGAAGTATCCACAAGATTTCAGCATGAGTCCTTTCATAAAACCCCCCACAGGTTTCAATCAGTCTACAAATAATTCCGTACTCAGGTAACGCTCTCCGGTGCTGGGAAGAATTGCTACGATCAACTTGCCTTTGTTCTCCGGCTTTTTCGCCGCTTCCATGGCGGCCCATACCGCTGCGCCGGATGATATGCCGCACAAAATCCCTTCTTTGGCGGCAAGCAGGCGCGAAGTTGAAAACGCCTGCTCGTTGGTGACGGCCGCAACCTCGTCAATAATGGATCTGTCCAGGATTTCAGGCACGAACCCGGCGCCAATCCCCTGGATCTTATGGGGGCCTTTGGCGCCGCCTGACAACACGGGGGAATCCGCCGGCTCCACCGCAATGGACCGGAACTCCTTGTTGCGCTCCTTGATAGCCTGGCTGATTCCGGTGATGGTTCCGCCCGTACCCACGCCCGCAACCAGGATGCCGGCCTTTCCGTAGGTGTCCCGCCAGATTTCCTGAGCCGTGGTCTCCCGGTGGATCGCCGGGTTGGCCGGATTGGCGAATTGGTTGGGCATAAAGGCGTTGGGTGAGGACTTGACGATTTCCTCCGCCTTTTTGATAGCCCCGGCCATGCCTTCGGCTCCGGGAGTAAGCACCAGTTCCGCGCCAAGGTGCTTTAGGAGCTTGCGGCGCTCCATGCTCATGGAGTCGGGCATGGTCAGACATAGCGTATAGCCTTTGGCCGCGCATACAAAGGCCAGGGCAATGCCCGTGTTGCCGCTGGTGGGCTCCACGATCAAGGTTTCAGGGGTTATTTGACCGCTTTTTTCGCCGGCCCGGATCATGGCCTGGCCAATGCGGTCTTTGACGCTGCCCAGGGGATTGAAAAATTCCAGCTTGGCCAGAATCGTCGCTTCAAGCCCCTGGGTTATTGCGTTTAGCTTTACCAGAGGAGTTCCGCCTATGGCGCTGGCAATATTATTTAAAACAGGCATGACGCCTCCTTTATTAACGATAGCTGAGCGTGGGCGGCTCCATAATCACCCGGGTTCCGGGCGGAATGGACTCCGTCAGCCACACGTTGCCGCCGACGACCGACCCTTTGCCGATCACGGTGTCTCCGCCCAATATGGTGGCCCCGGAGTATATGATCACATCGTCCTCGATGGTCGGGTGGCGTTTTTTGTTCCGCAAGGCCTCCCCGGCGTTTTTGGGCAGGGACAATGCCCCCAGGGTCACGCCCTGGTAAATGCGAACGTTTTCGCCGATCTCCGTGGTTTCCCCGATAACCACGCCGGTTCCGTGGTCTATGACGAAACGGCCGCCTATGGTCGCGCCGGGATGAATGTCGATCCCGGTGAGGCCGTGGGCGAACTCCGTCATGGTTCTGGGCATGAGCGGAATGCCCATTTCGTATAGCTTGTGCGCTATCCGGTACACGAATATGGCGTACAGCCCCGGATAGCTGAAAATAATCTCGTCGTGGCTTTGGGCCGCCGGGTCCCCGTCATAGGCGGCCTGGACGTCGGTCTCCAGGACGTCCCGGATTTCGGGCAGGGCGTCCAGGAGAGCCAGGGCGGCTTCAAAGCCGCGATCCCCGCAATCGCTGCATTCCTGATCGTAGCGCATGCAGTCGTGGCGGATGCTGTTTGAAATCTGCTGGGAAAGCATTTCAAACAGCACGGTCACTGTCCTGCCCAGGACAAAGCTCAGGTTAACCGGGTCCAGGCGCTCTTTGCTGAAGTAGCCGGGAAACACCACCTCCCGCAGCTTGTCGATGATCTCCTCAAGGTTCTCCGTGGACGGAATGGGATCGTAATCCACATGGGAGATGCACGAGTCCTTGCGGCAGTTATCCAGGATTTTGTCCACCACGCCCGGCAGCTTTTTCCGGTACCTGGCGGTCAATTCCTCGCCGACCCGGCACGTATGCTGGTCTTTTCGATCGTCTTTCATAACAACGCCTCCGTTATTGGGGCCTGTCGGCCCAGAACGGGGACATATCCCTCAACCGCTGAATTACCGGCGGCAGCTTTTCAACCACAAAGTCGATTTCCTCCTGAGTATTGTATATGCTCAGGGAAAACCGGATGGAGCCGTGGGCGCAGGTAAAAGGAACCCCCATGGCTCTCAGCACATGGGACGGCTCCAGGGAGCCGGAGGTACAGGCCGAGCCGGAGGAGGCGCAAATGCCCAGTTCGTTCATCATCAGCAAAATGGCTTCGCCTTCCACGTACTCAAAACTGATGTTCGTGGTGTTGGGCAGGCGGCTGTCCGGATTGCCGTTGATCCTGGCGTTGGGGATTCTTTCCAGCAGGCCTTTTTCCAGGCGATCGCGCAAGGCCGCCACCTGGAGGTTTTCCTTGGCCATGTTCTTGGCCGCCAACTCCGCAGCCTTGCCCAGGCCGATGATGGAGGCCGTGTTTTCCGTGCCTGCACGGCGGCCTTTTTCCTGATGCCCGCCGACCAGCAGGGGCGAAAACTTGGTTCCCTTGCGGATGTACAGCGCGCCCACGCCTTTGGGGCCATGGAGCTTGTGGCCGGAAATGGACAGCATGTCCACCGACGAATTGGCCATATCGATGGGGATTTTGCCCACCGCCTGCACCGCGTCCGTATGAAAAACAATGCCGCGCTTCTTCACCTGGGCTGCGATTTCCTCAATGGGGAATATGGTCCCGGTTTCGTTATTGGCCCACATGATGCTTACGATGGCCGTATCATCGTCCAGGCTGCCGTACAGGAATTCCAGGTCCAGGTCGCCCTTGGAATCCACCGGGACGAAGGTGGTCCTGTAGCCCTTTGTCCCAAGGTGCTCCACCAGGCTTTTGATCGCCGGATGCTCCACCTTGGTGGTGACGATGTGCTTCTTCTCCGGGTAGGCGTTCAGGGCCGCCATAACGGCCGTGCTGTCGCTTTCCGTCCCGCAACTGGTGAACAGGATCTCGCCGGGATCGGCGCCGATCAACTTAGCTACCTTGGCCCTGGCTTCCCGGATTTTTTCCGCCACCTGCCCTCCAAAGGAATGCATGCTGGAGGGGTTTCCGTACAACTCGGAAAAATAAGGCAGCATTTCCTGCAATACTTCGGGCGCCGTCATGGTCGTGGCGTTGTTATCCAGGTAAATGGTATCCATAATTAAACCTCCTCCACAACAAGGGTGTCAACCACCAGTTCACGCAACTTGGCTTCCACATGATCTTTCAGGGTCGCCTGGGAAGCCTGGCAACTGGAGCAACGCCCCTGGAGCCTGACAAGGACTTTATCCCCGTCCACGTCCACCAGCTCGATGTCTCCGCCGTCCTGCTTCAGGGTGGGGCGGACCTCCCGCTCCAGGGTCTCCTGAATAAGCTGGATCTTGCGGATATTGGTCAGCGGCGCCGGTTTGGGCTTGACGTCTCCCTTGTAGGAGTCCAGGATTTCCTGGATGTCGGCGTGGCACTTCTGACAGCCGCCTCCCGCCTTCACGTAATTGGTGACCTCCTCGATGGAGGACAGGTTATGCTCTTTCACCACACGGTGGATTTCCTTGTCGGTCACGCCGAAACAATCGCACACAATCTGGCCGTCCGCCTTTTTGGCTTCCTGGCCCCGGAAATTGGAAATGGCTTTTTCCAATGCATCGCGGCCCATGACCGAACAGTGCATTTTTTCCCGGGGCAGCCCGCCCAGGGCTTCGGCAATGTCCTCGTTGCTCACCTTTTCCGCCTCTTCCAGGGTCATGCCTTTGAGCATTTCCGTGAGTACGGAAGAGGAGGCAATGGCGCTGGCGCATCCGAAGGTCTGGAATTTCACGTCTTCGATTTTATTGTCAGGCCCCAGCTTGAAGCTGAGCTTGAGTGCGTCCCCGCATGCCAGGGAGCCCACTTCTCCGATGCCGTCCGCGTTTTCCACAACGCCCACATTCCGGGGGTTGAGGAAATGGTCTTTAACTTTTCCTGTGTATTCCCACATAGACACCTCCCGCCGCCATAAAAACGGCCCCAAGCATATATTAATAATTTTAAAGCTGTTCTTGCATTATAGCATTCCGCTTCTTATCTTGAAAAGTACCACATTGTGGTATATACTTCAAGCGGATAAAATATGGTGCACGCTTAGGGAGCCTGTCAAGGATAAACTTATATAGGGAAGTTTAAATTAATGCAAGCCGGGATTCCAAATTATGGATAATGAACAATTTATATTGTTGCGAAAAGCCCTGAAAAAAACCCAAGCGGCTCTGGCGGACCTGCTGGGCGTGTCGGTGAAGGCCGTGCACAGTTATGAGCAGGGCTGGAGGAAGATCCCGGCCCATGTGGAAAGGCAGATGTATTTTTTAATTTCCCGCAAGGAAAAAAAAGGAAGAAAGAAGGCGTGTTGGGCCGTAAACGACTGTCCGCCCAAGGTAAAGAGAAGCTGCCCGGCCTGGGAGTTCAAGTCCGGGGATATGTGCTGGATGATTCATGGCACGCAATGCCAGGGGCATTCCTGCCACGACTCCAGGGACGTGATGGGCCGGTGCCGGGAATGCGGAGTGATCAAGGCCTTGTCGCCCGCATTTTACGATAAAGGAGCGGGAGAAGGAGAACCAAGCGAATGAAGATTGTATCCATTGCGTACAGCAAGAAAAAGGGAACCCGCAAGACCTGCGTGCAGGAAGCCGTCTTGGTCAAGGAGCACGGACTGGAAAATGACGCCCATGCAGGCCCCTGGCATCGGCAGGTGAGCTTTTTGTCGGCCGAGGCCATTGACTGGGCCAAGGACAAGGGCCTGGACGTGGGGTTTGGAGATTTCGCCGAGAACATTTCCACTACCGGCATAGACTGGAAAAATGCGCCTGTGGGCTCCAGGTTTAAGCTGGGTAAGGAGGCCGTGGTGGAAATCACCCAGATCGGCAAGGAATGCCACAAAAAGTGCGCCATTTATTATCAGGCAGGAGACTGCATCATGCCCCGGGAAGGCGTGTTCGCCCGCGTGTTGAACGGGGGAAGCATATCCGTGGGAGACGGCATTGAAGAATTGCCTGGGGGCGATTAGTCGCCTGATCCAACTTTCAAAGCCCGCAATAGCCCTTTGGGCTTTATGGATTTAAGCCTTTAATTTTATAAGATAAATTTGTTCCTTGATGAGATCATGCCTTTTAGGGGCTGGGTCATCAGGGCGGCCCAACAATAAGCCTGACGTCTATTTGCAGAACGCCTTCCGATGAATTTGACAACCTATTTATTACTATGTAGTATACAGGAATCGTGGCGATAAAATCTGTTGGTTTAGGCGCCGGAGTCTGTCAATAGGCAATATTGGCGCCCTGGCGCGCTTGGGCGCCGCCAGGCGTGCATAGAACGAATCGGCCCTAACCCCGTGTTATGCTATTGGCTCAATATGGTCTGCTCACCCTAACCCAAGGAGACGCCATGAGCCTTACTCAAGAAAACATTCTGGATATTATACTGGGCCGGATTCCTTGGCCCGCCTCAGAGGCTGATTTCATGGGGATTCCCGGTCTGGATGGAGTGTATCAGGATGGCGTAGAGCCTTCCGCCGGACTCCGCACAGACCTTCCCCTTGGCCTTTCCGCCGCCGAACTCATAGCCGCTATGAATAATAATGAGTTCCAGGACTTTAAGAACCAAGTGGCCAGGGGCGAACGCAAAGTGCTGGATCCGCCCAAGCCCTTTTGGGATGCTGAAACAAAGGATGCGGCAATTCACGCCCTTGGCCTGGATGAGGAAGGGCTGTGGTGGACGGATGACGCAAAGAATCTTGTGTATCATCCGGAGGGAATTTTGGAAGGGCTTGGGCAAGTGATCACCTCGATTCCCGGGGGCTTTTTCGGCGGCATGGAAGCCATTACCAGGGCCATAAATTGTGTGGCGCTGTCCAACGAAGTGGATCTGGAGAACTTTCATGAATACATAACCGAGGGCTTTGAAGAGAAAGCCCATGAATGGGATTTCCTGGTTTATGAACCAAGGACTAAGGGCGCAAACCTTGTTGGCCTGGCCCTTAGCGCTCCCGCTGTCATGCTTTCAGATGCGGGAAGAAGCCTGGCAAGCCTGGAAGCCTTTGAAAACTCGCCTAATATACGGGGCGGTCTCCGTTTGCTGGGGGATTTCGGCGGTGCGGTCACTTTGGCCAAACTATACAAGAATAGCGTCAGCAAGAAAACGCCTCCTTCCCTTGCTGCGCAAGAACACCTTGAGTTGGTCAAACAATTCCAGGAAGCCGGCAATCAGGTTCCATCCTTGGGCTTGAAGGATAAAGTGAAGCGGGCGTTTAGTTCCGATAGAAAGTATCCTGAGCGTGAACTATTGGACCTGCACAAAAAAACATTGGAGCCTTCCCCTTCTCTTTTGGACATCCTGTCTCCCGAAGAAATTGCGGAACACTGGAATCGCATGAGTTCCCTGGAAAAGCATATCCTTTCAAACTCCAAGATCATGATGGTCAATGGTCGGCCCGTGGCTTTTTTAAAAGGCACCAAGATTGATCCGTTGGTGAAAAAGAAGGATGGACCTTTAAACTACCGAGCGCTAAAAGAGGGATACGCGCCTGAATCCTCAGACGGCCAAATCCTCCAACTGCATCACGGAGGACAAATGGACGACGGAATTATTTTCCCTCTTTATGAGAAGCCGCATTCTATTATTCCAAAGCGCAAAGGCAGAGCTGAGATCAACAGAAGCGCCTTTGGCAAATACCGATCTGATTTCTGGCAAAAGGGAGGAGAATTCTATGGCCCTTAAATCGCGCAGGGTGCAAACCGTGGAAAAGGAGTTGGGGGTGGTTTTGCATCCTCAATACGCTTCATTTTTGGACCAATACGGCGTTTATCGAACACCTGAAGTGACGGTATACGGCTATCTTGAAACATTTGGTAATACTATCATGCTGCCTTCTGTCATTGGCGCAACTGCACAGAGAAGGGCTGTTTATCACCTTGGTCCTAACCACCTGCTCATAGCTCATACGGAAGACAGCGACTACGTGGCGGTTTTGGACAACGATACCGGAGAGGTTTTCGAGACGGACATCAACGGGGAGCGCACGGTGGTTGCGCCTTCCTTTGACGAATGGTTCGCCATGGTCCGGAAGCGCGGCTATATTTGAGTGTATGTTTGAATTTTCAGGCGGCGCTACTGCTCGTTTGAGAATAGCTGAAACTCTCCGGTGGAGTAGATGCTGTCGCCGGAGAAGATGCGGAAGGCGTAGCCTTTGTCCTGGGGCCACAGGCCGGCCTGGATCGCTTCCACGCCCCGGGGGATTTCCCGGGAAAACTGGACGACCATGCTTTGGATGTTGCCGCCCTGGGGAAAGGCTGAGGCGATGAGGGCTTCCAGGTAGTCGAAATATACGGCGTTGTTCACGTGGCCCAGGGGATCGTAATCGGACGGCCGTGTCGCGATGGTGCAGACGTGTTCGGGGACGGCTTTCTGGTCGGGCTTCCAATCGTCGATGCTCAGGTCCCAGTCAATGCCGGGCTCCTGGGTGTAGGTTTCGCTGGCGTGTTTTGGGGGGCGAACGATTTTCTTCCGGGCCAGGTCGATGAACAGCCAGAAGCTCTTGGCCGAGACCAGAGCCTCGCCGCCGCACAGGATTTCAAAATCGCGATAAGCCCGAAAGGCCTTTTGTCCGGTGTGCCAGGTGACCACTTTCAGCCTGTCGCCCAGAGTGGGAGGCCGGTGGATTTGCACGCCGATCCGGTGCAGAACCCAGGCGTTTCCTGAATTGATCAAATCCTTGGCGCCGAACCCCACCTGCTCCGAATGGATGGCCGCAACCTCTTGCAGATAGTTCACCAAGGCCCGGGGCCGCAGGGAAAAATCCGCCTTAAGCTCAAAAAACCGCGTTTGCTTTTCCAGTTCAACTTTCATGGGAATTCCATTCCCTGATGATGCCGCCGGCCGCGGCCTTGCCTTGTTCGTATCCTTCCAGGAGAATATTTTTGTCTTTGCCCAAACGGCCGGGCTTGAAATTTTCCGGCGGGCAGATTTCCTGAAACCAAACGCCAGTGGGAGGCTTTCGGATCAAATCTATGGATTCGTTGTAGCGCCGCACTCTATGGGACGCCGCCTGAGCCAGGGCCGGAAAGTTTTTCAATTGGCTCGACAAAATTTTTTGCGAGAATTTTTCGTTTTTAAAATAGCTTTTCGGCCTGGATCGGATGACCATAATTTGTTTTGCGCCCATTTTCAAGGCCTGCCTGACTGGTATGGGATCGGCAACGCCCCCGTCCACGCAGGCCCGGTTGTCGATCCGGGGAAATCCGCGATATAAAATGGGCAAAGCGCTGGAGGCTTTCAGGGCTTCTTCCAGGTCGTCCATGCCGGGCCTTTTGTAGACTGCGCGCCCGGTGTTAACGTCCGTGAGGCAGATGATGAATTCCCTGCCGGAAGCCATGATGGTTTTCAGGTCCAGGCGGACTTCCTGGATGGTAATATCCCACAGCCAGTCCAGGTCCATGAGATGGCCGCCTTTGAGGAAGCGAAAGAAGCTGATGAATTGGGGGCGCAACGAGTAGTCCGTAAAGACTTTGAGGTTGCGTCCGGGCATTTCCGCCAGGAAGGCCGCCAAATTGGCCGCCCCGGCGGAAACTCCCAAACACAGGTCAAAAGGATTAAACCCCTCTGCAAGGAAGCCGTCCAACACACCAGCAGCGAAGACTCCCCGCATGGCTCCCCCTTCGACGATCAAGGCTCGGGGAAATGGCCGATCTTTCCCAATGTGGTTCTTTGAATAATCTGTGGCCATTTCCCCTCTTACAATAGGAGCCTTGACGGCGCCTTTTTCGGGCCGGCAACCGGATGACACCGGCCGAAAGGCTATATATAAAATCACCCGCCGAAGCAGTCTTCCGGAATCTCAATGGCTGCGCCGTTTCCTTGGTTCATGGCGTCCATCTTGCCCAAGGCGACGGGCAGCACATTGTAAATAAAGAACTCCGCAGTTTTAATTACGCCGGAGTAATAGACTTCGTCCTTGCTCTTGGCTTTTTCCTGGGCCTTTACAGCTATATTGGAACGCCATAAGAGCATCCATGCCATGATTACGTCGCCGGTGGCCTCCATAAACGGAAAAGCGGAAGCGAATGACGTTTTAATCAGGGGGGTGGCAAGGTTTTGGGACAAGGCCTGGGCGGTCTCTCCTAAACGCGCCAAGGCGTTTGCGAGACGGTCCGCCATGGCGGAGAGCTCCGGAACTTCCTTTGCGGCGGTGATGCAGCTATTTACTTCGTCTGCGAATGCTTTAAACAGGGCGCCTCCGCGCATTTGCAGCTTCCGGCCCAGAAGGTCCATGGCCTGGATGCCGTCGGTGCCCTCGTAGATGGAGGTGATCTTGCAATCGCGTAAAAGCTGTTCGATGGGATATTCTTTGGTGTAGCCGTATCCGCCGTAAATCTGCATGGCGTTGACGCACACGTCAAAGCTCCTCTGGGCGGAATAGCCCTTGACCAGGGGGATGAAAAAGTCAATGAGGTCCTGACGGTTTTGCGCCCGGCCGGAGTCGGGTTCGGCTTTCATCCAATCGAACAGGGACGCGGTGTAATAGATAAAGGAGCGCATCCCGTCCACGTGGGCTTTCATCCAGGTAAGCATGCGGCGGATGTCGGGATGATTGACAATAGTAACGCTGGGGCTGTTTTTGCCGGCGGTCAGGTCTTTGCCCTGGATTCTTTCCTTGGCGTAATTGCAGGCGTACAAATAGGCGGAAGAGGCGTAGGTAAAGGCCTGGAAGCCCACGTTCAGGCGGGCGTCGTTCATCATGTGGAACATGATTTTCATGCCTTCGCATTCCTGGCCCAAAAGCAGGCCGCGGCATTTGCCGGCGCCGCCCAGGGTCAGGCTGCACGTGGCGCTGCCGTGGATGCCCATTTTTTCTTCCACGCCGGTGCAGACCACGTCGTTGAAATCGCCCATGGAGCCGTCTTCGTTCACCCAGTATTTAGGCACTATGAAAATGGAGATGCCCTTGGTTCCTTCGGGCGCTCCCTCCACCCTGGCCAGGACCGGATGCACGATGTTTTCGGTCAGCTGATGCTCGCCGTTGGTGATGAAAATCTTGGCGCCGGAAATGGAATACGTGCCGTCTTCATTCTTCACCGCCGTGGTGGTCAGCGCGCCCACGTCGGATCCCGCCTCGGGTTCGGTCAAAAGCATGGTGCCGCCCCATTGGGCGGTGTACAGCTTTTCCAGGAACAGGTCTTTTTGCTCCTGGGAGCCGAAAGCCTCGATCATCTTGCCCGTGCCGTGACCCATGGTGGCGTAGTTTACCAGACAGTAGTTGCCTCCCCACAGATACTCGCGGGTGGGGAAGTTGATGAGATACGGCGTGCCCTGGCCGCCCAGGCCCGGGTCTTCGTTCATGGCGGTCCAGTCGCCTTCCCGGATCAGGTCAAAGGCTTTTTTAAAGGACTCCGGAACCAGAACCTCTCCGTTGTCAAAGGTCACGCCGATTTTATCGCCGTCCGCGTTGGTGGGCAGGATTTCCTTGATGGCCAGGTTCCTGGCCTCGGTAATCATCATGTCGAACAGTTTCCTGTTCATGCCTTTGTAGACGGGCGTTTTGGTGAGCTGCTCCATGTCAAGCTGCTCATAAAGGACAAAGTCTATATCTCTTCTGTCTGCAAGTACCTGCGCCATTTGGTTGCTCCTTTTCGGGGGCGTAAGCAGTATGCCGTATTTATTGTGTTGCGGCGCCCGCTTTTAATGAAAGTGGGGGGGATATTCCATTAAAAGCAGGCCGCAATCGTTATATGGTAAAACCCGGCGGCCAAGCCGCCGGATGGGGTGCCGCTATTTGCCTTTAAACTCGGCCTTGCGTTTTTCCAGGAACGCGGCCATGCCTTCCTTCTGGTCTTCGGTGCCGAACAGCATGCAGAACAGGTCCTGCTCAATGTGAAGACCGTCCTTCAGGGAGACGTTCAGGCCTTTGCGCATGGCGGTTTTGGCCGCGCGCAGGGCCACGGACGACTTGCTCATGAGCTTGCCGGCCAGCTTTTTGACTTCGTCCATCAGCTGGTCCTGGGGCACGACTCTGTTAAGAATGCCGTAACGTTCGGCCTTTTCCGCTTTCACCATGCCGCCGGTCATGACCATTTCAGCCGCCAGGCTGTAGTTGATCAAGCGGGGAAGCCTTTGGGTGCCGCCGCCGCCCGGAATGATGCCCAGGTTGATTTCGGGCAGACCCACAACCGCGGTTTCGGAGGCGATCCGGAAATCGCAGCAAAGGGCCAGTTCCAGACCGCCGCCCAGAGCGTAGCCGGAAATGGCTGCGATGGTGGGCTTGGGAATGTCGGCCAGACTTTCCTGAATTCTGAAAGAGCCGTCCGTGAGCTTGAATGCGTCGGAAATCATTCCTTTGGACATGTGCTCGATGTCGGCGCCCGCCGCAAAAACCTTGTCGGAGCCGGTGAGGACGACCACGCGAACGTCGTCGTCCGCGGCTGCCGCCGCCACGGCCTGTCCGATTTCGTCGAACACCACGTGGTTCAGGGCGTTCAGTTTGTCGGGGCGGTTCAGGCGGATCCAGGCGATGCCGTCTTCCGTGCTGTACAAGACATATTTAAGGTCCATGATATTCCCCTTGATGGCCTAAATTATTTCTTGGAGTAGTCGTACCAACCCTTGCCGGTTTTCTGTCCGTATTCGCCCTTGGTGTAGTGGGAGACCAATTGGGGCCTGGGCAGGTCCGCGGGATCGCCGCTGACCCGGAAGGCTTCCATGCCCATGGTGTAGGCCAGGTCGATGCCGGTGAGGTCCATGAGGGTGAAGGGGCCCATGGGATGGCCGGCGCCGTAAACGCATGCTTTGTCGATGTCTTCCACGGAGGCCACGCCCATTTCGAGCATCCACTGGGCTTCCTCGTAAATCCTCAGGAAGATCCGGTTCAAAAGGAAGCCGTTCACTTCCTTCTTCACATGCACGGCCACCTTATCCAGCTTTGTGCACAGCTCCATGGAGATCTGGCAGGTTTCGTCGGAAACGTGGGGGCCTTGAACCACTTCCACCAGCTTCATGACCAGGGCGGGGTTGAAGAAATGGAGGTTCAACACCTTTTCCGGCCTGGAGGTGGCGTCCGCAATGCGGGAGCTGACGATGGCCGAGGAGTTGGTGGCCAGGATGGCGTGGGCCGGGGCCATTTTGTCCAGGTCGGCGAAAATCTTGCGTTTGAGGGCCAAAACTTCCACGGCCGCTTCGATCACGTAGTCGGCTTCCTTGGCGGCGTCGGCCATGTCGCTGGTAAAGCGCAGGCGGGCGCGGGCGGCTTTGGCGTCGTCTTCGCTCATTTTGCCTTTGGCGACGCGGCCGGGGAGGTAAGAGTCGGCGAAGGCTTCGGCCTTTTTCAATTGTTCTTCACTGATGTCAAAGCAGGTGGTGTTGTAGCCTTTAATGGCGCATTGCAGGGAAATCTGGTGTCCCATGTTGCCGGCGCCGATAATGCAAATATTTTTTATGTCATCGATATTCATTTCATTTCCTCCATTATTTAAAAAACTTTCCTGATTATGGGAGAGCCGCCCGCGTCCTTCACGCCCTTTGACCGAAGGAGAGTTGAAGAACGCGGAGCGGCAGGCATGGCGCCTTAAGGCATGGCGGCCTTAAGCTGGTTATTTATTTTTGCAGGTTCTCAATCAGGGTTGCGACGCCCAGACCGCCGCCGCAGCAGGATGAGAAGAAGCCGTAACGTCCGCCCCTGCGGATGAGTTCACGCATGCAGAACATGCCGATGCGGGCGCCGGAAGCTCCGTTGGGATGGCCGTATGCGATGGCGCCGCCCATGGGGTTCCATTTTTCCATGTCGATGGTTTCGCCCATTTGCTTCTCGATTTCCTTGATGACGGCCAGGTTCTGGACGGCGAATGCTTCGTTGCATTCCATGACGTCCATATCGGAGATTTTAAGCCCGGTGCGTTTCAGCATGTTGACGACTGCATAGGCCGGGCCGATGCCCATGATTCTGGGATCCACACCGTAGTCGGCGCCGGCGACCCAACGAGCCATGGGGGTGTAGCCCAGTTCTTCAGCCTTTTCAGCGGACATCATGAGCACGAAGGCGGCGCCGTCGTTGCGGCCGGAAGCGTTGCCGGCGGTGACCGTACCATCCTTGGTGAAAGCGGGGCGCAGTTTGGCCAGGCCTTCCAGGGTGGTGTCAAAACGGGGATGTTCGTCTTTTTCAAAGGCGAATTCCGGAGTCTTGCGGGTGGCCGGAATCGTGACGGGCACGATTTCGCCATCGAAGTAGCCCTTGTCCCAAGCCATTTTGGAGCGCATCTGGCTGTTGTAAGCGAATTCGTCCGAGGCTTCCCTGGGAACGTCGTACATTTTCTGCAGGTTCTCAGCGGTGATGCCCATGCCAATGCACTCTTCTTCCACAGGAGAAAGCATCTGGGGGAGCGGCATAGGCGGAATCAGTTTGTAAGGCGGCACGGACATGGAGAACTTGACCGGAATCTGGCTGTAGGCTTCGGAGCCCCCGGCGATGATGATGTCAGCCTGGTTGCACTTGATTTTCCATGCAGAGTGGTTGATGCTGTCGATGGCGGAGCCGCACTGCATTTCCACATAAGATGCGGAGGTTTCGTAGCCCAGTCCGGCGTAAAGGGCGGACCACCGGGCGGGGTTCATTGCCTTGGAGTCGTGGGCGGCGCAACCCATCATGACCGTGTCAACATGGGCTTTTTCCTTGATTTTGGTCTTGTCCACCAGGCCTTTGATGCAAATGCCGGCCAGCTCGGCGGCGGTAAAATCACGAATGGTTCCGCCCATGCGTCCAAAAGCGGTGCGAACAGCGTCCACAAATACGACTTCTCTTTCAGCCATTTTAAATCTCCCTTCAGGTAATCCGGTTAATTGTCTCAAGGTTCCTTGTGATGAATTCCATAAGCGATTCCCGGCTGATGCAGCCGAGTATCCTGTCCATTTCCTCACCCTTATTGAAAAACAGAAAGGTAGGCGTTCCTTTCACGCTGAACGTCTCGCAAAAACAGCCCATGAGCTCCTTTGAAATCACAAATGCGCCCAGCATATTTTCAAACTGCTCAACCGCTTCCTCCACAATCGCCATCTGCTCATGGTAAATTTCGTTTTTGAGCATGCAGGCCATGAGGAGAGGCCGGCGATCATCCAGTATGACCGACTTCAACTCGTCCGGATTATGGATCGTGATAGGCCCTTGTCCGGACGGGTTGGAACTGCTTGTTTTATCGAAAGTATTGTTCAAGACCCGCTCCTGTTCTCCGGTGGTGTAATATCAAACAGCGTGCCAAGTCGGATTGTTTGGGCGGACATGGGGTGTATAGATAGGGATGTTAGGGATTTACACAGTTGTGAAGAAAGATGCCCGGCCGGAAAAAACGGGGCGAAAAGCGGGACATGTTACATAAGTGTGGCGGGGCAAAAGTGTGACATGTCACACTTCTTCCGCCGGAGACGCGATCCCGTACCTCTCCATCTTCCGGTAAATGGTCTTCCGGCTCACGCCCAACAGCCGGGCCGCCTTGGCCTTGTTCCAGCCGGTTCGTTTGAGGGCGTCGAGGATTTCATTGGGCTCGTCGGCCGCGGGCTGCTTTTTAAGGCGGGGGCCGGCCAGGGAGTAAGCCTCGGCGATTTCGCCGGGGATGTGCTCCAGGGAGATCATTTTATCCCGGCAAAGCACGGTCGCCCGCTCGATGCTGTGCTCCAGCTCCCTGACGTTGCCTGGCCAGTGGTAATTCATGAAGGCGTTCATGACCTTGTCGGACACGCCGGGGATGGAGACCTTGAATTTTTTTTCAAACCGGGCCGTGAAATGGTCCGCCAACAGGGGGATGTCCTCCCTGCGCTCTCGCAAGGGGGGAAGTTTAATTTCCATGACGTTCAGGCGGTAGTACAAATCCTCCCGGAATTCCCCCAGGCGGACTTTTTCCTTCAGGTCCTGGTTGGTGCAGGCGATGACCCGGACGTCCACCTTGATGGGCTGGACGTCGCCCACCCGTTCGAATTCCCGTTCCTGGAGCACGCGCAGGAGCTTCAACTGGATGCGGGGGGAGATGTCGCCGATTTCGTCCAGGAGCAGGGTGCCGGTATGGGCCGCCTGGAATCGCCCCTGGTAATCCCTTATGGCGCCCGTGAAAGCGCCTTTCACGTGGCCGAAAAGCTCGCTTTCCAACAGGTTTTCCGCCAGGGCCGAGCAGTTGACCGAGACGAAGGGCTTGAAGGCCCGGCTGCCCGTATGGTGGAGGGCCTTGGCCACCAGTTCCTTGCCAGTGCCGCTTTCCCCGGTGATGAGCACGGTGGTTTCAAAGTCGGCCAGGTTTTCCAAAAGCTGGTACACGGCCTGCATTTTATGGCTGGCCCCGATGATGTTGTGGAACTGGTTGCGCTCCTGCAACTCCCGCTCCAGGTCCACCAGGCGGGTGATGTCCCGGATGACCAGCACGGCGCCAAGGAATTCGCCGTCCTGGCTTTCCAGGGGGGCGCTGGACAGGCTGACCTTCTGCTGGGGCCGTTGCTTATGGTTGCATTCCACCTGGAATTCCCGGATGGCGGTTTTCCGTTTGAGGGTTTCGGCCAGAACGTCCCGGCAGGCCTGGCAGCATTCCGTAGGGCACATGGCGAAGGGGTTGTCCTTTATATCATTGGTTGCTATGCCGCAAATATTTTCCGCGGCTTTATTGGCGTCGATGACCTTGAGGTCCTGATCCACGGTGACGATGGCGTCCTTGACGCTGCGGAAAATGGCCTCCAGCCGGGTTTTATGCCTGGCCAGCTCCATTTCAGCCTTGCGGCGGTCCGTCACGTCGCGCATGATGCAGCGGTAGCCGTCGGGCTCGCCCTCCTTGTTTCGACGGAGGGTGATGGAAATTTCCACAACGCTTTTGGAGCCGTCTTTGCGGGTGATTTCATAATTAAAGGCTTTTTTGGGCTGGCCGGTGAGGTAGACCTCGTTAAAGACGCGAAAGACCTGTTGCGCATTTTCCTTGTCCAGGTAGCTCTTGTATCCCATACCCTTCATTTCACGGGGGGGATAGCCAACGATCCGGCAAAGGGCGGGGTTGAAATACTGGGTGTATCCGGCGAGGTCGCATTCCACGTAGCCGTCTTCAATCTCCAGGAACACGGTCAAAAGAGCGTCCCGCTCCTGGGTGACTTTTTCCAGCAGTTCCAGCGGGTCTTGCGGTTCTTTTTCCTTGGCCATGGTTTGTCGCCTTTTAGTTAATTTTGCGCTTCTTCCTTTTCTGTGTTTTTCGACTGATGCAGGTGGATCATGATAGCGGACAGCGCCGCCGGGGTGATGCCCTCCATGCGGGAGGCCTGCCCGAGAGACACGGGCTTGAGCGCGCCCAGCTTGGCTTTCAGTTCATTGGACAGGCCGTGGACCGCCTGGAAGTCAAAGCCTTCGGGAATGCGCACTTTTTCCATCTCCCGGAACTTTTCTATCTCGCGCAATTGCTTGGCGATGTATCCTTCGTACTTGATCGCTATTTCCACCTGGCGGGAGACCCTGGGGTTGACCGGCTCCGGGGAGGGCGCCAGATTCTCCACGGCGTCGTAGCCCAACTGCACCCGTTTCATCAACCTGTCCAGAGGCGCCGCTTCCTTCAGGGGCGCGGTTTCCTTCGACTCCAGGTATTGATTCACTTCGGGCAACGGCTTGATGATCGTATTCCTGACCCGGTCCAACTCCGCCTGGATCTGTTTTTTTCTTTCCTGCAAATCCTTATGCGCGTCATCGTCGATCAGACCCAGGTCGTGGCCGTATTCCATCAGGCGCAGGTCCGTATTATCCTCCCTCAGCATAAGCCGGTATTCGGCCCGGGAGGTGAACATGCGGTACGGTTCGGAGGTCCCCCGGGTGACAAGGTCGTCCACCATGACGGCCATGTACGCCTCGGACCGGTCCGGCAGAAAGGGCGGCCTGCCCTGGATTTTACAGGCGGCGTTGATTCCCGCCCACATGCCCTGGGCGGCGGCCTCCTCGTAACCTGATGTTCCGTTGAGCTGTCCGGCGGCGTAAAGGCCCTTCACCAGTTTTGTTTCCAGGGTGGGCTTCAAGCCCGTGGGATGGAGAAAATCGTATTCAATGGCATAGGCGGGCCGCATGATCTCCACCTGCTCCATGCCCGGTATAGAGCGGTACAGTTTGATCTGCACCTCCAAAGGCATGCTGTTGCCCAGGCCGGAAACGTATATCTCCCGGGTGTGTACGCCCTCGTGCTCCAGGATGATCTGGTGGCTTTCCCGCTCGGGAAATTTGACGATTTTGTCCTCAAAGGAGGGGCAATACCTGGCCGAAACCCCTTTGACGATTCCTCCGTACAAAGCCGAGCAGCTCAGGTTATCCCGGATGATCCGGTGGGTGCGTTCGTTGGTGCGGCCCATAAAGCTGGACATGGGCGTTAAGGGGCTGGCTTTCGAAAACAAGGAAAAGGGCCGGGGGGGGGCCTCGCCCGCCTGCTCTTCAAAGCAGGAAAAGTCGATGCTGTCCTTGGCCACTCGGGCGGGAGTGCCGGTCTTCATGCGGCCCATGGCGAATCCCAATTCCAAAAGATGGGAGGCCAGGCTGTACGAGGCGAATTCTCCGGCCCGGCCGGCTTTCATGGACTTGTGGCCTATATGGATGACGCCGGACAGGAAGGTGCCGGTGGCCAGGATGACGGCCTCGGCCTGGTATTCGTATCCAAAATGATCCACCACGCCCGCGACCCGGTTTCCGTCCAAAACCAATCGGTCGATTTTCGCCTGCTTGAGGTCCAGGTTGGGCTGGTCTTCCACGCACTGCTTCATCATCTGATGATACATGTGCTTGTCGTTTTGGGTGCGCGTGCTTTGCACCGCCGGGCCTTTCCGGGTGTTCAGGGTGCGGTAGCTGATGGCGGTTTGGTCGGTCACCCGGGCCATGGATCCGCCTAAAGCGTCCACTTCCTTGACCAGTTGGCCCTTGCCGGCGCCGCCTATGGACGGGCTGCATGGCATGCCCGCCACCGAATCCAGGTGGATGGTCGTCAGCAGCGTCTTGCATCCCATGCGGGCGGCTGCCAGGGCGGCCTCGCATCCTGCGTGGCCCGCCCCGATTACTATGATGTCATACCGTTTACACATATTGCTTGACCGTGTATAAGCCTAATGGCGTTACAAAATTTTAATTATACCATGCAGACGGCCATGAACGAAAAACCTTATAAGGATCTTGCCGGCTTCCTCCGGTCCCATTTTGGATGCAGGGTGCAGAAAATCACCCTGGACGCCGGGCTTTCGTGCCCCAATCGGGACGGAACCCTGGGCCGGGGAGGATGCATATACTGCAATGAAAGAGGATCGGGCACCGGCGCCGCTCTTCAAGGCCTATCCATAACCCAACAGCTTGAACGCGGCAAGGAAACTTTGGGAAGGCGCTATAAGGCCAAGAAGTTTCTGGCCTATTTCCAGGCCCATACCAACACCTACGCCCCGGTGGAGAGGCTGCAGGCGTTGTATCGCGAGGCCCTGGCGGTTCCCGGCGTGGTTGGGTTGTGCATCGGAACCCGGCCTGACTGCGTGGACGAAAAAATCCTGGCGCTTTTGGAGGACCTGGCCGCGGAAGCCATGATTTGGGCCGAGTACGGGCTGCAATCCCGCCACGACAAGACCCTCGACCTCATCAACCGGGGGCACGATGCGGCCTGCTTTGAAAAAACCGTCGTGGCCACCGCCGGACGAAACATCCTGACCTGCGCCCACGTGATCCTGGGCCTGCCCGGAGAAAACCGGGAGGACATGCTGGAGACGGCCCGGTACATCGCCGCATTGCCCGTTGACGGGGTGAAGATTCACCTGATGTACGTGGTAAGGGGGACGGCTTTGCACAGGATTTACGAGCAAGGCCGGTATCAATGCATGGAGCAGGAAGACTACGTGGAAACCGTGCACCGGTTTCTGGAGCTTCTGCCGCCTGATATGGTCATCCAGCGGCTTACCGGCGACCCGCACCGGGACGAACTCGTCGCCCCGGAATGGTCGTTGAGAAAGGGCGAAACCATCACCCTGATTCATGAGTCCATGGCCCGGGAGAACTCCCGGCAGGGACGGTTTTACTCTCCGTCCTGATCCTTGAACCGTTGGGCCACGGGATATCTTCTGCCCTCGCCGAAGGCCTTGGAGGTCAGCTTAAGCCCGGGCGCCGCCTGCCTGCGTTTGTATTCGTTGCGCACCACCCGCCGGACGATATCCCGCACAATCTTTTCATCATAGCCCATGGCGATGATTTCTTCAGGATCTTTCAAATCCTCTATGTAGGCGTGCAGAATCGGGTCCAGGATCTCGTAGGGAGGCAAGTCGTCCTGGTCCGTCTGGTCCGGCCTAAGCTCGGCGGACGGCGCTTTGGAGAGGATGCTTTCCGGGATGATTTCCCGGTCCTTGTTAAAATAACGGGAGACCTCGTAAACCAGCTCCTTGGGCAGGTCGGAGATGACGGACAAGCCGCCGTTCATGTCTCCGTACAAGGTGCAGTAGCCTACGGCCACTTCGGACTTATTGCCCGTGGAAAGGACCATGGCGCCGGTTTTATTGGAAAAGGCCATGAGGATGGAGCCTCGGGTTCGGGCCTGGATATTTTGTTCGGTAACGCCAAAATCCTCCTTGTTGCAAAAGCTGAGGCTGCTCAGGAAGGTCTCGAAAACAGGCGTGATAGGAATGATCTCGTAAGGGCAGCCCAGGTTGTCGGCCAGTTCTCTGGCGTCCGTAAAATTCTGTTGGGAGGTGTATTCCGAAGGCATGAAAATGCTGTAGGCGTTTTCCGGCCCCAGAGCCTCGGCTGCTACGGCCAGGGTCAGGGCGGAGTCTATGCCGCCGGACAGGCCCACCACCACCTTGGAAAAACCGCATTTGCGTACATAGTCGCCCACCCCGGTGACCAAAGCCTTGGCCAGGGATTCGGCTTCGCTTTCGCAAACCGGGTGAATGTCTCCCTTGCCGGTTTCCGTGTCAAAGGTCACCAGGTCTTCTTCAAACTCTCCGGCCAGGGCCGCCAAATCGCCGCCCGGCGTATGCACGGTGCTGGCGCCGTCGAATATCAGATGATCGTTTCCGCCCACCTGATTGACGTACACGCAGGAAAGGCGGTGCTTTTTGGCGAGGTGGCTCATGATATTGCCGCGAACGGCCCGTTTTCCGGCATGGAAAGGGGATGCCGCGATATTGATGATCAAGGCCGCTTTTTTGTCAGCCAGGGTTTGAACCGGGTCCCAGTCGTAAAGCTGCTCGGGAAAAAGATCCTTGTCGTTCCATGCGTCTTCGCAAATGGTCAGGCCGATATTCATGCCTTTGTACATAAAAGGTTCGGCCTTGGCGCCGGGAGCGAAATACCGGGACTCGTCAAACACGTCATAAGTGGGCAGCAGCCTTTTGTGGACCACCTCCAGAATATTGCCGTCCTCAAAAAGCATGGCGGCGTTGGCGATGGGCTTGCCCGGAGCGCCGCCCACCCGGTCAACAAACCCAAGTATGACGCCGATGCCTTTAATCTCGGCCACCAGGCTTTGGACCGTGTTTTGGCACGCCCGGATAAAACTTTTTCTTTCCAGCAGATCCCTGGGGGGATAGCCGCACACGGACAGTTCGGGAAATATAACAAGGTCGCAGGAGAGGTCTTTCGCCTTTTGAGCGAAATCCTGAATTTTACTCCTGGCGCCTTTAAAGTCGCCGACAATGGGATTAATTTGAGCCAATGCTATTTTCATTGAAAAGCCTCCGTTCAAACACGGTATAGATATTTTGCGAGGCATTTTCAAGACCCATGCTATGGGTTGAACCGAAAAAGCCTTGACCTTAGTCTGTACAGCGCCATAATAACGAAAAATTCCTTCCTTAGTATAGCATTTCCATGGAGAGGCCTTGAACAAAAAATCGGGATTTCAAAACATCGCTGCTTTTTGCCTTTCAGCCATCCCCTGGCTGGCGTTTTTGGGGGCGATCACGCAAAACACGGCGGACCCGGACCTTTTCGGTTACCTGGCCTTCGGCCGCCTGTTTTTTGAGTCCCATGGCTTTCCCTATGAAGACGTTTTTTCCTATTATCCGGTCAAAAGCCCGTGGGTTTACCACGAATGGCTGACCGGAGTATTTTTTTACAAGCTATATACGGGATTAGGCGCCTGGGCGATTCAGTCCTTGAAGTACGCCCTGGCCCTGGGCTTCCTGGGTTTGGCCTGGAAAACCGCCAGGTTGAGCAAGGCGGACGGCAAAGCCGTCGCAGCCGCTGCTATGACGGGCGTTTGGGTGCTGGCCCAGGGTTGGAGTCCGGTTAGGGCTCAGGCGTTCACTTATTTTTTCTTTGCACTGACTTTATACGCGCTGGAGAGGGCGCGCCTGCACGGCGCGGTGAAAATGCTATGGGCGGCGCCGGTTTTATTCCTGTTCTGGTGCAATCTCCACGGCGGCTTTCCGGCCGGGCTGGGAGTATTGGCCATCTATGCGTGCTGGTTTTGGGCCGGCGGCATAAAAAGAGAGGCGGCCGCCTGCACAGCGGCGTTGGCCGGATCGGTTTTGGCGACTTTGGCTAATCCTTACGGAGTTGACTATTGGGCATATCTGGCCAAGTCCCTTTTTATGGACCGACCCTTTATCGTGGAATGGTGGCCGCTCCCCAAAACTTTGGTTCACGGTTTTTATCTGCCGGCGAGCGTCTTTACGCTGATTTTGTTTTTATGCGCCGCTGTTATGCTTCCCAAAATGTTCAAGGATCGCAATCCCGGAGCCGTGCTTTTGCCGGTATTGGCGGGGCTCGCCTTTTTGCATCATCGCCACGGGATTTTTTTCGTCCTGGGGTTTATCGCCCTTGCGCCCGGATATTTGTCCATTAGAAAGCCCAAAAAAATATGGGGATGGGCGGCGGCGGCCCTGGCCGCCTTTTGCCTGGCGGGGAATATGCTGCTGGCCGGATATCAGAGTTTGTATTTATTTTCAGGCTCTCCCTTGGCATTGAACGCCCCCTCTTATGAGCAAGCTCCGGCGAATGCGCCTTATTATCCCTCGGGCGCCGCAGACTATTTGCTTGCCTGCGGCATGCAAGGCAATGTACTGACCGATTTTCATTGGGGGGAGTACCTGATTTGGCGGCTGCATCCAAATTTTCGGGTTGGTGTGGACGGGCGCTACGAAACCGTGTTCCCGGAGGGAATTGTTAACGAACATTTCTTGTGCTTTGAAAATCCTCGGGTGAGAGCCAAGGACTTTTTCGCCTATCTGGAAAAATATCCTACGGATACGATCATAACAACCGCCCAAAGCGCGGCCCATATCCTGTTGGCGCAAAACAAGGGCTGGCGCCTGATGTATCAGGACCCTGGAAGCGCGCTGTTTGTGCGGGACAAATAAAAAAAAATCTGCTGATAGTTTAGTCCTTGGCCAAGTGGCGGATCAGCACCCGGTAGTCGTCTCCGGCAATGTCTATGAATTTGACTCCTACCCGGTAGTCTCCGGTTTCGTCGTCTTTGTCGTTGCGGACGACCTCCACCTTGCATGAAATGGGATTGGAAGCCCTGGATATGGTGACCCCGGTCTGATTGTCGTCTGCTTCGGAATTGGTAATGCGAAAAGCCATGCTTAACTTGGCGCCGACATCATACGGGGAGGGAGAGGAGAAGCTGAGGCCGCTCACGCTGATGTCTTTGCCTTCGGCTTCATGCTCCAGTTTTTCGGAAACCGGAAAGATCCTCCCGTTAATATCCACTGAAATTGTTTTGGAAAAACGGGGAAACTTTCTCCTGTCGCCGTTAAAATCGTTCATTATCAGCTCCGTAGGGAGGCCCGGTGCAGACTTCCTCCCGTTTCAGGTGGTTTGCCATGCATAGCATTTGCAAACAGGATTCATTGAATTGGTATCCCCATAAATATACTATAAAGGACGCCTTGGATACAAGAGATACCATGGCATATTTCAGGTCATGGGCCAAACTTTCGTTTACAGTCTTGACTTTGCTTGGAAGTCAGTATAATTATAGCTAAAATAAACAAGTCTGCTCCCGGTGTTTTTGAGGGAATTTGCGTCTGAATTGGAAAGCAAGCGGGAGAGTAAACACGGTTCACCCTTTCCAGGACAAGACTATGAAGAAACCGAGAACGCAAGAGGAAATCGATCTGGTCAAAAGACAGATTCTGGATGAGGCTCTTGATATCATTACAGAAAGCGGATTCTCGTCGCTGACCATGCGGGCTATCGCCTCCGGCATAGGGATGACTGCCCCCAACATCTACAATTATTTCGTCGGCAAGGACGAAATATACATCACCTTGGTCATCCAGGGTTTTCAAACCATGTACCAGCAATTGGTGGATGCGGCGGCCTCCCATGACGACCTTAAGGAAAAGGGCCGGGCGTTCATTCAGACTTATTTGAAGTTCGGCATGGAAAACGCCAGCCACTACGACATCATGTTCACCCAGCCTACGCCCAAGTACGACGATTACGTGGGCACCCCGTTCCAGGACCTTTCGGAAGTGGAGTTAAAAATCTCCATGGACATTGCGTCGTTGGCCGAAAAGCTCATTAAAGAGGCCGGGGGGCCGGATATGGAGCAGGAAACAGTGTCCGACAAACTATTGGCTTTCTGGAGCATGCTGCACGGCATGGTCAGCCTGCACAATTCCAATGTGGCCTCCTACGTGGTCAAGGACGTGCGGGCAACCTGCGACAGAATCACGGAAGACATGCTGAACCTGTTTTTTCCCAACCTTTAGGTCCATGCCAGATGAAGCCGGGCTATTTGACAAAATTCGCCGCCTGCCTGCTCTCCGTTCTGTTGCTTTGGCTTCCTGCATACGGCATGGGCCCCAAGCCCAGAGTGGATGACATGCAAACCGGGACCGGGGAGGACTTTACCGATCCCGCCACGGGCATGGAATTCATTTGGGTTCCGGGCGGCCCTTTTTTTATGGGCTGCGGAGACTGGGCCGGAGATTGCGACCTGGACGAGGAGCCCGCCCATGAGGTCCAGCTTCAGGGTTTTTGGATATCCAAAACCGAAGTCACCCAGGGGCAATGGAAAAAAATCATGGGCTTCAATCCCTCCCATTTTGACCTGGGGGACGATTATCCCGTAGAAAACGTCTCCTGGACCAACGCCAAGGAGTTCGTCCGCAGGCTTACCGTCGCCAATGACATGAAATATTGGTTTGACATACCCTCGGAAGCCCAATGGGAATACGTCTGCCGCAGCGGAGGCCAAGCCGAGCAGTTTGCAGGAACCGCAGACCCTTTGGAGGCGGCCTGGTTTTTGGAAAACAGCCAGGGAACGACCCATCCCGTGGCCTCGAAAAAGCCCAACGGCCTGGGAGTCTACGACATGTCCGGCAACGTGTGGGAATGGTGCCGGGATCAATATGACGTAAAAGCGTACGCCAAGCACGAACCCAACGACCCGGTTTTTCGCGGGGAAGAGCCGTATCACGTCATTCGCGGAGGGGCCTTTAATTTTAACGCTTTCAATGTCCGGTGCGGAGTCCGAAACGACAGCGCGCCCGGAGATCCCTACTACGATATAGGATTTCGTTTGGTTCGAACGTATTGATTATTTGGAGTATTGATTAATTTGCGGCCCCTTTCGGGACCTCTCGATTTTGCGGAAATCCAGAGAACATGAGAATGTTTTTAATGCCGCTTGTTGCGGCAGCCATACTATTTTCTCCATCCACAGGCCTTGCAAATTGCGAAGAGGCCCGCATCATGGCCGCCCGGGCGCACGCCTATTTTGAAATGCAACCCCAAAACAGCCTGGAATTGCTTGAAAAAGCCCATCAGCTATGCCCTGGGGACTACGCCATATATTATAATCTGGGCCTGGCCCTGTACCTGACGAACAAGCCCGGGGAGTCTTACAAAGTATGGGCGGAACTGGCGAAGCGTCACGCCGACTCCAAATTGCTCGTCAACCTGGGCTGGCTCGCTTTGGAATTGGGCCGCCCGGAAGAAGCCGAAGAGTGGCGAAAAAAATCCGAGGAGCACAACGCCTCCGATCCCAACGCCGTAGCCCTGCATGTGGAAATCCTGTTCGCCCTGAACAGGCCCAAGGAGGCTTTGGACATCGCCGCCCTGAACAAGGGCCGGGTCCCGTTCAACATCTCCCGGGATCATCTGGAAAAGGTCACCGCCGGCATTCGCCAGACTTATGAAAACGGCGATAAATCCGAGGCCGCAGACCAGTTGAGGGACGCCATCAGGGAATATCCGGAAATTAAAAAGCTCCAGTCGGCCCGCGACCTCATGCGCATTTTGTTTTTCGACCGTAAGGTGGAAATGTCCGGGGAGGAAAAATAAAACCATGAAAAATTATTTGGTTATTTGCCTCCTGGTTTTATTTTCCCTCCTGCCTATGGCCGCCCCGGCTTCGGAAGTGGGAATCGACGTGGAATGGGAGCCCATCGCAGGAAGCGACTCGTCGTCCTTTTTGCCTCCCAATCCGGGGCAAACCGGCCAAACCTGGATCGAACCGGCCACCGGCATGGAGTTCGTGTGGATTCCCGGTGGATGCTACACCCAGGGAACCCCCACCACGGAGCGGGGCCGGTATCACGACGAAGGTCCGCAGCGGAAAGTCTGCGTGGACGGGTTCTGGATGGGCAGGACCGAAGTGACCAACCTCCAGTTCCGGCATTACAAAATCACCCACGACAGCATGGCCTTTAAAGGCCACTCCCTGAACGCAGACCAGCAGCCCGTGGTTTACGTAAGCTGGCGGGACGCCATGGCCTTTTGCAACTGGCTGACCGAGCAAAGCGGATTCAGGCACTCCTACACCCTGCCCACCGAAGGCCAGTGGGAATACGCCTGCCGGGCCGGGACGACCACGTCCCGATACTGGGGAAACAGCCCTATCAACGCCTGCAACTTCGCCAATATGTCCGATAAAACCGCCCGGGAGGAATGGAAAACCTGGACCCCCAACAAATGCGACGACGGCTACGCCGTGTCCGCGCCCGCGGCGACCTTTCAGCCCAACGCCTTCGGCCTGTACGATATGCTGGGCAACACCTGGGAATGGTGCCGCGACTGGAAGGGAAAGTATCCCGAAAAGGACGAAACCAACCCCACCGGCCCGTCTTCCTCTGAGCTTGGCAAGATCGTCCGCGGCGGATCCTGGGACAACGCCGCCAACGGCATCCGCTGCGGCAACCGCAGCTACGCCACCATCGGATTTGAACGATATAACAACGGATTTCGGGTAATCAGAATTCGGTAATCTGTTTCACTTGCGGGCGTCCTACTTGTTCATGCAGCATTTTTTATATTTTTTGCCGCTGCCGCAAGGGCATTTGGCGTTGCGTCCGATTTTTAGCGCACCCCGTTTTACGGTTTCAGTACTCTCCCGCCGGATATGTTTTTCTTCCTCTTTTTTCATCCTGGCTTGAGCCTCACGGGTTGCTTCAATTGTCGGGACGGACTTTATGTCGCCAAAAATTGCTTTGCGCCTTTCCTCCCGGGCTATCTGGTCTTCCTCAATCAGGACCATCTCCTCGGAGATGTCCGCGCCATGGAGCGTGGCCAGGGTTTCCAGGGACTCTTCCACCCCTATCATGTGTCCTTCTTTTATAAATTCTTTCAGGATGTCTATTCCCCGGCGGTCTCCGATTCCCTCCAGGGTCAGGGCGAAGAACTCATGATCCCTGTCGCCTCTCCGGGCGTTTTCCCAAACCTGGATGGCTGCGTCAAAGGCTTCGGCGTAGGGCAGGTATCTGAGAAAACCTATCATGGAGAAGGTGTCTCCGGCCGTTCCGTTCTTTACATGTTCCAGGATGATTTCATGGGCTGCCTCCTCCATCCTTTCCATGGCGTTGGAGGCGTTGCTGTATATCCAGGCGAGGCTGTCAACGGTTTTTATAATTCGAATTAAATGGGGGACGAATCTTTTATCCCCGATTTGCCCCATGAGTTTTGTTGTTAGAATATCCCCCCAGGATCCCAAATCTTCGGACAGGCCGTCGATTAATCCCTGGACCGGAGCCGCTTTTCTGATTCGCTCGAGGATGGATTCCGGAAAATGATTTTCCGCCGCCTGGAGGGCGGCCAATAAAGTGGAAAGCTCCGCGTCCGGCTCAAGGGCTTCCATCAGGAATCCCCTGTACCGGACAGACATATAGCATGCCAATGCAGCGGAAACGACTTGTTCCATGCCGTCATCTCCCGCCATGGAAGCCGTTTCCCAGCAAATTTCCTTTGTGGCGAAAAAGTCCAGGAATGCCAAGGCCATTTTGTCTTTTTCAAAAAGATCCTGATGGTGCTCCTTGCAGGACTTTTCAGGATACCTAGCTCTGAACATGGCCTGGGCTTTGAATAAAAGCAGGGAGACGGCGTCCTGGTCCCTTTCTGCACGGAGCAGCGGCCACACCTCTTCCAACTCTTCGACCACACCCTCCATGCACCGTGAGTCAGAGGCAATGGAGGTGACAAGGTCCACAGGCGAGGTGAGAATGAATTTTTCCCGGTCGCTGACGAACCACTCGTAAAAATAATCTCCCTCCACGGACTCCAGCAGATCTTTAAAGGGAAGAATATCCGGCTGAGACTCATTGAACGCCTCCAACAGGCGGTTTAGCACCCTGCGGACCTCATTGGGGCGGTGGTGTTTGAGCAATGCTCCGGCAATATCGGAGTTGGCCTCTTTGTGCATGCTTTCGCTAAACAGGCTGGATAAAATTTGATGCGAATCTTCGTTTCGAACAGTTCCCAGGAAATGGAGGTATCCCAGAAATTCCATTAGGTTCTGAGAATGGGGAACGGCCTTAATGACTTCTTCCGTAAATTGTCCGTATCCCAGTTTTCCCAAGACCTCCGCGGCTTTTCCTTTTTTTCGGCCCTCATTGAAAGCCCGGATAAGGTCCGGAATTGCATCCTCGGCTTTGTGCCTGGCCAGGTAGTCGGCGGCCTTGCTGGCAAGAAATCCTTCCGTTTCCTTTAGCAAGCCGGAGACTTCTTTGGTGTATGTTCGATAATATTGCTTGTCCAGAGCGTCAAAAGCCCATTCGCGCACCAGGAGGTTAGGGTGTTGAAGGCGATCCACATAATCATTATAGGTCCAGAGCTTTTCCAAAATCGTTTTGCCTCCTTGCTAAAGCGCAAAAAAATGCCGTCACTCCAATCCTTCGAATAGATAGCAGCGTGCGTCCCTGTCTTGCAGGCAGTTGGTGGGGCATTGCCGGCACAGGGCGAAGTGTTCGTTCCATGCCATTTTCATAATTTTGAGAACTTTTCTTTTTGTTTTCGGACCAAGAGGCGGGAGATGGTTATCCAGGATGGCTTCATGAATTTCCAGGGACTTGGCGTCTCCGTCCGCGTATCTGCAAATTGCGTCCTTAAGTTCCAGGGCCGCATAAACGCTGAAGACTGCTGTTCTCAGCTTATGAACCTTGTGGCGCGACTTTTTCAGGGGTTTGACCAAGTCGTCGTAAAAAGCCATGGCAAGCTCATAACACAGCCAATTCAGTTTTGTTTTCTCGGATTCATCGGAATAAAACAAGGATCGGTCTATCATGTCCATAGCCGGCATAATACGGATTCCCTTAAAGCATTTAGGTTGCGGGCTTTCGCCCCGTCATGAAAAGTTGATGTTCGCCTCTTTTCACTATTCTCATATCAGACCATGCGCAGTTTGCCAATTTTCAACATGGCGGAATACAGGCTTTTCCATTCTGAGAATAGATGGTTTGTACCAACTATCCGTTGATTGGGCAAGAATTCGCCGGGATTGGGCGGCAGATCGAGATTTGCAGGAGGAGGGGGATGTGCTATACTTGATTCCAGGATGAAGTAGGTGGCGCAATGCATTGATCTACAAGGGTTTTCGTCCTAATAAAGCATCCCAGCTTATTATGTGCGGTATACAATTGGGAATTAAGCTCTTGAAAAAGATAAAAAAATGGCGGAAGTGCATGGGAATCGAACCCACCCGGGACGTTGTTAGCGCCCCACACCGGATTTGAAGTCCGGGAGCCCCACCAGTGAGCTGCGCACTTCCGCGAAGCACTCTTGGTACACTATGCACCCTCGGATTGTCAATGACTACTCGACGGTTTTCCATGATTCGCAATTAATAGAAAGGTTTTTTCAATGATACAAATAGACAGGCTTTCCGATTTCTTCTCCACTGTCGTGCAGATAGACTCGGTTTCCCGGGAGGAAGCCCAGGTGGCGGCCTATCTCACCAAGGAATTCGAGAAGTTGGGCGCGTCAGTGGTCATGGACAACGCAGGGGAGGCCGTGAACGGAAACTGCGGCAATCTCATCGTCCGGTTTCCCGGAACCGTGGAGGCGCCGCCTTTGCTTTTGAGCGCCCATATGGACACGGTGGAGCCGGGCCGGGGCATCGTCCCTGTCTTGGAAAACGGAGTTTTCACCAGCCAGGGCGACACCATTCTGGGTTCGGACGACAAAAGCGCCGTCGCTATATTGCTGGAGATCTGCACCGTTTTGGTTGAAAACAGTCTTCCCCACGGCCCCTTGGAGCTGGTCATCACCGTGTGCGAGGAAATCGGGCTGTTGGGCGCCAAGAACTTCGACATCACCCAAATTTCCGCCAAGTACGGCTACGCTTTGGACGCCCGAGACCCGGACGGCATCGTCACCCGGGCGCCCTACGCCAACCGCATTGAATTCAAGGTCCACGGCATAGACGCCCACGCGGGCGCCAAGCCGGAAGACGGGATCAACGCCATTTTGCTGGCCAGTCGGGCCATTGCAGGGCTGGAGCTGGGCCGCATCGACGAGGAAACCACGTGCAACCTGGGCCTTATCAAGGGCGGCGTGGCCACCAACATCGTCCCCGGACTGGTGGAGATCTGCGGCGAAGCCCGGTCTCACAACCCGGACAAGCTGAAAGCCGTCACGGAAAAAATGACATCCGCCTTTGAGCAGGTCATCAAGGAGGAGCGCGCCAAGATGGCCGATCCCGGCGACCGCCCCTTTGTGGAGTATGAGGTTTTTGAGGATTTTGCGGGCATCAACATCCCGGACGACCACCCGGTGGTGGTCATGGCTAAAAGGGCGGGCGAGAACCTGGGCCGGGAAGTGTCCACCCGGATGTCCGGCGGAGGCGCGGACGGCAACGTGTTTTGCTCCCAAGGCGTCATGACCGGCGTCATGGGCACGGGCATGAACGACGTGCATTCCACCCGGGAGTCCGTGGCCGTGGCCGACATGGTCAAGTGCGCTGAGCTGCTTCTGGAAATCATCAAGATCCATGCGGAAGAGCGCTAAAGATGACCGAAAAAAAACTCATAGCCTATTTTGACTGTTTTTCCGGCGTCAGCGGGGATATGACCCTTGGCGCCCTCATGCATCTCGGCGTTCCCAGGGAGTGGCTGGAAGAGCAGCTTCGGGCCATCCCGCTGGAGGAGTTCCGCCTGGAGCTGGAAGATAAGACAACCCACGGCATTTCGGGCAAGCACGCCAAGGTGATCGTGGAGCACGAGCCCCACGCCCGGCATTTTGCAACGATCCGGGACATCATCACCCTGTCGGATTTAAGCCCCTGGGTAAAGGAAAAAGGCCTGGCGATATTCAGCCGCCTGGCCCACGCAGAAGCCCAGGTGCACGGGCAGGCCGTGGATCACGTCCATTTTCACGAAGTGGGCGGAACCGACGCCATCGCCGACATCATCGGCAGCCTGCTGGCTTTGGAGTACCTGGGCGTTTCCGAGGTGCAGTCATCCCCTCTGCCCCACGGGACCGGATTCGTCCGGTGCGCCCACGGCATGCTGCCCATCCCCGCGCCGGCCACGGTTCTGCTGCTCAAGGACTGCCCCACCTACGGCACCGACGTTCCGTGCGAACTGGTCACGCCCACGGGCGCGGCCATCGTATCCACCATGGCGGCCAGGTTCGGCCCCCAGCCGCGCATGACCATCCAGGGCGTGGGATACGGCATGGGAACCCGGGTGCTGGAAAACCGGCCCAACGGCCTGCGCGTCATCCTGGGCAAGCCCGAATTGCTGCTGCAGACCGATACGGTGCTGACCGTGGAAACCAATATCGACGACATGAACCCGGAGATTTACGGGTACGTGCAGAAGAAGCTGTTTGAGCAAGGCGCTCTGGACGTGGGCTGGATTCCCATGTTCATGAAGAAAAACCGCCCCGCCACTTTGGTGCGGGTTTTGTGCCCCATACACGCTAAGGACGAGATCGCCCGCACCCTGCTCATGGAGACGACGGCCACGGGAGTCCGTTTTTTTGAGACGGCCCGGGATAAGCTGCCCCGGGAAGAAATCCTTTTGGACACTCAGTTCGGACAAATCCGCGCCAAACGCATCACGTGCCCGGACGGGTCCGTGCGCATCACGCCCGAATACGACGCCTGCGAAAAAATAGCGAGGGAGCAGGGCGTCCCCCTGGTGCGGGTCTATGAAATAATCGGAAAGGAATCCGAGTAAATTTCCAACCCAAAAGGGGCGGGAAACATTTAAGTTAAGGAGTGAATGACGTGGATACCGATTTGCTGTGCCTGGCGTCCAGGAATCTTGCGGAAAACGGCTGGCAAGCCGGGCGTTTTTTTCACAGAAAGGATTTGGCGTCCCCGGAAAACGGGCAAAGCGGTTGGATATTTATTGAGGACCAGGAAGACGAGGAATGGCTCTCGGACCCGGATAATTACATCGCCGTTCCCTTGTCCAAAATAATCCTCAATAATCCAGGCATCAGGGCGTATCTGGACAAGTCCGGGGATCGGGAGTTCCAGGTTAATCCCAGGACAGGCGATGTTCAAGAATTGGAAAGGTTAAAGAAATTCTCCTATACAGCCGCCAGCCGTCCGGGCAGGCTGGTTTTCAATCCCATTGCCTTAATGAATGTGTATCCCAAGTCGTATTTGTTTTTTGGGATTTGGTGCTTTTTTCTTTTCGCGGCCGTCATGGGCGTCTGGCCGGCCTGGATATTCTCCGCCGCAGGCGCTGCGGGGGCAGGATTTATCTGGCGCAGGCTTCATTTGTATTTTAAGTACGGCGACGCCAACCCGGGCGTCATTATCGCCGTCAACCCGGTTCTTATGGCTGTAGCCACGGATCTGCAAAAGAGGAGCGGCCGATACCCTGTTGTAGCCGTGCGCGAAGTTAAAATTCGAAAAATAGACAAAATCAAGGTAGAGCCAGGAATGCGCCTTGCCACGGTGTCCCTGTATACCAACGGCGACGAAGCCGCGCCCTATTGGACGGACTTCGACCCCTTTCCCGCGCAATACGCAACGCTAAGCTCCCCAAAAATCGCAGCCCTTTTCGAACGGTTTTCCCAACAGGATTGGGATGATTTGGAGGAGGCTGTCGCCCAGATTCCCAAACCCTGTACGGAAGGGCTTTATCCCCTTGATGTAGAGAATTCCGATTGGAAGGATTACAAGGATTTCTGGGATCAACAAAGCAGGGAAAGCTGAGGCCGCGGCTCCCTGTTGAGGCGTCGCTGATGAGTGCTTTGAGTAAAAGGGAAAAAATTCGCTTGCAATCATCTGTAATGATGGTTAATATGTAATTGTAATTCCTCCCCGTCCGACCTGCGCCGCGCTATATGCACGGATTAACGCCCGGACGGGGTTATTTTTTTGCAAGGAGAAAATCTCCATGCCTGCTGAGCCGGATCTCAAAAGGACGGTAGCCTTTTTTGACGGCCAGAACCTCTTCAATGCCGCTAAAAGTGCTTTCGGCTATCATTTTCCCAATTACGACGTGAAAGCCTTGGCAAAGGCCGTTTGCTTGCAGCACGGCCTTCAGTTGATCCAAACCCGTTTCTATACAGGCGTTCCCAGTGTTACGTATGACCCGGCGAAAAACAAATTTTGGTCAAAAAAGTTTCTTTCCATGCGCAGGCAAAAGATAAGGGTTTTTTCTCGCCCTGTTCGCTATTTACATAAGAGCATCAAGAGTACGGACGGGCAGGAACAAAAAGTGCTGGTTGGCGATGAAAAGGGCATTGATGTCCGCATAGCTATTGATATTATCAGTTTAGCCTTTGATCAAATTTATGATGTGGCTTTGGTTTTTAGCCAGGGTCAAGATTTGTCGGAGGCGGCCGATGAAATTCGGAAGATCGCAAAAGTGCAGGCTCGATGGATCAAAATCGCCTCGGCGTTTCCTATTAATCAGGCAAACAAGAAGAATAGGGGAATCAATAAAACTGATTGGCTTCCTTTTGATAAGGCCGTTTATGATGCATGCATTGATCCCAAGGATTATCGGCAGTAGACGGCAATTCGTGTTATCTGCATTTGATTCTCACTTTACCAATCGACAATATCTGTTGCGTCTTTGGAATGAATAATTGACAAGGACTGGATTTTATGCGATTTTAAATTTGTCCGATCGTTTAATTTTTCCGCACGCACACACTGCAATTCTTGGGGGATACGCCTTAATCACAGAAAAATAGGGGGGTGAAGTTATGGCAAGATCCGGCTGGATATTTCCGGTAATCGAGAAAACCTTTCCAAGAAGTATGCGCTGGATGGGGCTCACCAAAGTTCCGATTTTAAAACGCCTGATTGAATACATGTTTTTTGAAGGGGACCACCTGATCGTCTTGCCCCGGAATGAGGTGGTGGAAGTAAACCGGGATGTGGATGATCCCGGCCAGATGGCCTTGCCCACCGAGTTGGTGGACCAGTTGATAGACAGCATGGAATACCACTTTGTGATGGACTTTTGCCTGTGCCGGATTTCCATGCCTTGCGAGGACTACCCCAGGGACCTTGGCTGCATCTTTATGGGGGAGGCCGCCCGGGGCATCAATCCCAAGTGGGGCCGTTCCGTTTCCAAGGACGAGGCCAAGGAGCACATCCGTAAATGCCAGGAAGCCGGCTTGATTCACGCCGTGGGTAAGAGCAAACTGGACACCGTCTGGCTGGGAATAGGGCCGGGGGAGAAACTCCTGACCATCTGCAACTGTTGCCCGTGCTGCTGCATCACCCGAGTCATTCCCCATACGCATGAGGTATTTCAGGAAAAATTGGTTCGGGCGCCCGGCGTGGAGGTCATGGTCAATCAGGAGGAATGCGTGGGCTGCGGAACCTGTGTGAGCAAGGCCTGCATCCTGGAAGCCATCAGCCTGGTGGACGGCAAGGCGGTGATCAACCAAGCCAATTGCCGGGGCTGCGGCCGGTGCGCGGAGGCCTGCCCCACGAAGGCCATCACCCTGACCATAGACGGGAGCCTTTTTGTGCGGGAGTCAGTCCGTCAGATAGGGGCGGTGGTTTCGTTTGAATCCGAACAGGCGGCAGCCTCCGGCTGATATATTTATCGGAAATCCTTGGACTCCCAGTCCACTTTGCCGGGGTTGGGGCTTCCCGCCTTTTCGGCGGACATGGAGAACTGCGGACCGTAGCTGGTCAAGGGATTAGTCAATGAGTTCGGCTCATTGTCATCTTTATCGCCGCCTTTTCCCTTTTTCTTGTCGTCCTGGCCGTTCATCTCCTCCATGGCTGTTTTGATTTTCTCTTCCAGCTCGGGATTGCCCTTTGCCAGGCTTTGGGCCTTTCTCAGATGAAAATCGGCGTTTTTCATGTCCCGCCGTTTCATGTGATAGATCCCCAGGTAATAATGGGCCCGATCCAATACGTTCATCCTGCCGTAAACCTGGCCCAGATAGTAGTATAGTTCGGAGTTTCTATTGCTAAGCTCACGGGCTTTTTCCAGGGAGGCTGCTGCGTCCTGGAGCGCGCCGGATTCCATGTGCACCCTGCCAAGCAGGAAGTAGGCTTCCGGGACTTCCGGGGCGGCGGTTATGGCGTTGGTAAGCGAGGCCTTGGCTTCCGTAAATAATCCCGCCTCAAACTGGGCTTTGCCCAATTCCCTTAAAATGTCGGCGTCAAAAGGCGACAGGGCCAGGGCTTTTTTTAATTCCTCCACAGCCTGGGAGCGCTGGTTGACCCGGGCCAGCAGGGTTCCGTAGCCGTAATGCAGCAGCGGCAAATTGGGGCTTTTTTCCACCGACCGGGCCATCTTTTGCAAGGTCAGGCTTGGATCTCCGTATAATGCAGCCAGCCGAATGCGCATTTTATTGTAGGCATACTCATCCAGATTCCGTTTGACGGTTTGGGCCTGGGGATTGGATTGCAGCCAGGTGTTGAGGTTGACGAAACGGTCCTCCACGGCGGGGTGCGTGGTCAGGTAGCCCGGCACCTGATCCTTGCCGAACCAGGTTTTGGAGCGCATGACTTTCATGGCTTCCACAAGCCCCTGGCCGCTGTATCCGGCGTTGAGCAAATACTGTATGCCGATTTCGTCGGCCTGGGCTTCGTCAGCCCGGCTGTACGCCAGCATGGCGCTGGATCCGCTCGCGGATGAAAGCACGGCGCCAGCGGGGAACCCGGCCACAAGGCTGGCGATCATGCCCACGGCCGTAGCCGCGGAAATCTTTTTGTTTTTATCGATTTTCTCTGAAATATGGCGGCAGGTCACGTGGGCGATTTCGTGCGCCATGATGCCGGCAAGCTGATCTTCGCTGTCCAGGGCTGCAATCAGGCCGGAGTTGATCACCACAAATCCGCCGGGGCCGGCGAATGCGTTGTACACGTCTTCGTTCGCCACAAAGAACTTGAATTCAAACGGCTGGGCCGGAACCGCTTCCAGGAGGTTTCGCCCTATTTTGCGAACCGGCTCTACAATAACCGGGTCTTCAATGAAATCCATATTCTGCTCAAGGTACTTCATATACTTGTCGCCCAGTTCCTTTTCCTCGGACACCGTGAGAGCGAGGCCGGGGGCGGCCAAGGGGCCGAGCACTAAAAATATGACGAGCAGGTAAAACGCATTTTTGAGGGATGGCATAGCGTCCTTCCAGGGGCGGCTTTTAGATATATTGGAATCTCTAATAATTTCCTCCAATTTCTTCCATACTTTAATCATCATACAGCTCATTGTCGAGGATTTTGTTCCCCGGCGCCTTTGGAGGGGCAATGGGCCTTGATCTAACCCGGCAGTTGGGGCATAGTGAAACAACTTAATCCTTTCACCACATTTCAGGGGGGAGTATGAGCGATTACATTCTTGCCATTGATCAGGGTACGACGGGCTCCACGGTTTTGCTTCTTGATAAAGACCTTAATCTGGTTTCCCGGGGGTATAGGGAATTCCGCCAGATTTATCCCAAGCCGGGCTGGGTGGAGCACGATCCGGGGGACATCTGGAATTCCGTAACCGGCGCCATCGCCGACGCCCTCAAGGAATGGGGCATGGAAAACCCGCCCATCAAGGCTATCGGCATTACCAATCAGCGCGAAACCTCCATCATTTGGGACCGCAAGAGCGGCAGGCCCATGCACAACGCCATTGTCTGGCAATGCCGCAGGACCGCCGATATCTGCCAAAAGTTGAAAGACGCGGGCCATGAGGACCTGTTCCGGCAAAAAACCGGCCTGGTGCTGGACCCGTATTTTTCCGGCACCAAATACAAGTGGATTCTGGATCAGGTGACCGGATTGCGAGAGTCGGCCATGGCGGGCAAGATAGCCGCCGGAACCGTGGACTCCTACCTGGTGTATCGTTTGACGGGCAGCCAAAGCCATGTGACCGACGTTTCCAATGCCTCCAGAACGCTTCTCATGGACATTCATAAAGGGGACTGGGATCCGGAGCTTTGCTCCATCCTGGACGTGCCTCAATCCATCCTGCCTAAGATAGTCGGTTCAGCCGAGGTGTATGGTTACACCAAAGGCGTGCCCGGCCTTGCCGACGGCATTCCGGTCAGCGGCATGGCGGGCGATCAGCAGGCGGCTTTGTTCGGTCAGGCCTGCTTCACCCCCGGCGAGGCGAAATGCACCTACGGCACCGGGGCTTTCATGCTCATGAATACGGGCGATAAACCGGCCATTGGATCGGGCGGCCTGTTGGGCACCATCGCCTGGAATTTGGACGGAACCATGCAATACGCTTCGGAAGGCTCGGCGTTTATTGCGGGCGCCGCCGTGCAATGGCTGCGCGACAGCCTGGGCTTTATTGAAAGCGCACCCCAGGTGGAGGCTTTGGCCGCCAGCGTGCCGGATTCGGAAGGCGTGATTGTGGTTCCCGCCTTTGTCGGCCTGGGCGCCCCCCATTGGCGGCCCGAAGCCAGGGGCATTATGACCGGCCTCACCCGCGGCACCACCCGCGCCCATATCGCCCGCGCCACCTTGGAGGGCATCGCCCTGCAGAACGTGGATATTTTGAAGCTCATGGAAAAGGAAAGCGGCCGGGATATCAAGGCCCTCAAAGTGGACGGCGGCGCCTGCGCCAATAACCTGCTCATGCAAATGCAGGCCGACTTTCTGGGCTGCACCATAGTGCGGCCCAAGCTGGTGGAAACCACCGCTTTGGGAGCGGCCTTTCTGGCCGGTCTGGGCGCCGGGCTTTTCTCCGGCGTGGACGACATCCGCGCTTCCTGGCAGGAGGACCGGGTTTTTGAGCCGAAAATGAAAGACGCCGAACGGGAGGAAATTCTGGCTCGTTGGAGGGAAGCGGTCAGCAAAGCCTGATTCGAATAGATTGATCTAAATCAAGTCCAAGGGAGGGCGGGAAATGAAAGCAGTGATCGTGGTTTTTTCCCAGACCGGCAACACCTTAAAACTGGCCGAGCGCATCCAAGAAGGCATTGCCGCCGAGTGGAGCGAATGCGAGCTGGTCGCCCTGGAAAAGGCGGACGGCATGGATTTTGCCAGTTATGACCTTGTAGGCTTGGGGTGCCCCTCGTTTTATTGCAAAGAGCCTTTTAACGTAACGGATTTTATCGAGGCCCTGCCCCGGCTTGACGGCAAGAACTGGTTTGTGTTCGCTTCCCATGGCTGCGAAATGGGGCCGGTTTTGGTTTCCATGGCGGAGAAACTGGCCGAAAAGGGCGTGACGGTCATCGGCTCCACCCATGTTTACGGGGACGCCTTTTTGCCCTTTTATCCCCATCCCACATACACCACCGGCCACCCGCTGGAAAAAGACCTGGATCAGGCCTGCGAATTCGGCAAAACAATGGCGAAAAACAGCGTCGCCATCGCCAGCGGGCAAAAGGAACTCATCGACCCTCCGACTTTGGAGCATATCCCGGACTGGGCTCAAAAAGACCGGGTGAACCTCAGCCGGGAAATCATGCCCAAGATCATGCCCAAGTTCACCATCAATCAGGACGAGTGCATCCAATGCGGGTTGTGCGAGGACCAATGCCCGGTGGACGGCATCGATATTTCCGCGGATCCTCCCAAAATCCAGGAGCCGTGCATCTACTGCTTCATGTGCGCCAAGTCCTGCCCGGAATGCGCCATCGAGGCGGATTGGTCGGGTCTGGTCAAAATGGCGCCCGGCAATTACGCCCGGTATCTTGTCTCGTTAAAAGCAGCCGAAGCCCGGGGGGATTTTCAATTTATGGTGGATCCCGACTCGATCAATTTTGACGACCCCATGCACGTGCAGCAGGCCAGAAAAAAGAATTCCTAAGCCTGAAATCATGTCGGGTTTGAAGTCCAAATACGTTCTCGGTGATCAAACGCCTTGCCGCCGGATTTCGTAACCTGGCCTACGACTTGGCTCCGTGATAGGCGTAGGCGATTGAAACCGAGCGGTGATTTCAATAAGACACTGGGTCCCCGTTTCCGGGAGTACGTCATGCGGATTGCATAACTACCGCAATCAGCCCGCCGCATCCCTTCACGGGGATGACCAGCAGCTTGGGCAATTTGGGGCTTTTCAAGAGGTGCAATCATGCCCTCTTGAAATTTCAATCGTCTTTTTACTTTGGATTCACCGTATAAGACCGTCATCCCCGCAAGGGCGATCCGCTTTTCAGGATCGACCGCAAGCGGGGACCCAGCGTTGGTTAAATATGGCGGCCGAAAACGCATTTGTTGATGTTTAAGCAAATTGGTCTGCTCAGGCGATTCTAAAATCAAAAAAGGGGAGCCTTTCGGCTCCCCTTTTTGATTCATCTCGCTCCCATGCTCCAGCGTGGGAGTGTATTTTTAAAAGGCCGTGGGACGGCCTCCTTTTACTTCTTACGCCGCTTTGGCGATTTTGACGGCGCACACCTTGAATTCCGGGATTTTGGCCACAGGGTCCAAGGCCGCGTTGGTGAGCTTGTTGGCCGCCGCTTCCGCATAATGGAAGGGCAGGAACACGGTGCCGGGGCCGGTCATGTCGATGACCCGGGCCACAGCCGTGATTTCGCCGCGGCGGGAGGCGATGTGAACCTTGTCGCCGTCCTTGATTCCGTAAGACGCGGCGTCTTCCGGAGACACTTCCACAAAACACTCGGGCGCGGCCGCGTTGAGCCCCTCGGATTTCATGGTCATGGTGCCGGTGTGGTAGTGGTAGATCACGCGGCCCGTGGTGAGGTACAGGGGATATTCTTCGTCCGGCTGCTCCGCGGGCGGAATAAAGTCGATGCCGTGGAAAAGCCCCTTGCCTCTGGTAAACTGCCCTTTGTGCAGGATGGGCGTGCCCGGATGGTCGGGCGCGGGGCAGGGCCAGTGCAGGCCGTCCTTGTCAATGCGTTTGTACGAAAGTCCGCCGTAGGAAGGCGTCACCCGGGCGATTTCGTCGAAAATCTGCTCCGGGTTGTCGTACTTCATTTCGTATCCCATGCGGGAGGCGATTTCGCAGGTGATTTCCCAATCCTGTTTGCAGTCGCCGGGGGCGTCCACGGCCTTCCGGACCCGCTGAACCTTTCTTTCCGTATTGGAGAAGGTGCCGTCTTTTTCGGCAAAGCAGGCCGAAGGCAGGACCACGTCGGCTTTGGCCGCGGTTTCGGTCATGAAGATGTCCTGGACGACCAGGAATTCCAAGTGCTCCAGGCATTTTTCGGCGTGGTTAAGATCCGGGTCGGAGACCAGGGGGTTTTCGCCGATGATGTACAGGGACTTGAATACGCCGTCATGAGCCATGGGCAGCATGACGGTCACGGGCAGGCCCAGGTTGCCGGACATGCCGCTAACGCCCCATTCCTTTTCCAGACGGGCTTTGACGTCCGGATTGGTCACGGGCTGGTAAGCCGGGAACACATTGGGCAGGCCGCCCATATCGCAGGCGCCCTGGACGTTGTTCTGGCCGCGGAGAGGATTGACTCCCCCGCCCTGGATGCCCAGGTTTCCGGTGAGCATGGAAAGGTTGGCCAGGGACTTTACGTTGTCCGTGCCGCAAATATGCTGGGTGATGCCCATGGCGTAGCAGATGCTGGCGGACTTGGCCTTGGCGAAAATCCGGGCGGTTTCCTCAATGTCCTTGGCGGGAATGCCCGTAATCTCCTCAGTGTATTGAGGCGTGAATTTTTCCACCGCGGCTTTCAGGTCTTCAAAACCTTCGGTCCGGTTCGCCACGTAATCCTTATCGTAGAGATTTTCCTTGATGATCACGTGCATAAGCCCGTTGATCCAGGCCACGTCGGTTCCCAGGTTCTGTCTGAGCCACTTGTGGGCCAGTTTGGTGATGGGAATCTGACGCGGGTCAACCACGATAATTTTGGCGTTATTTCTCTTAACCGCCCTCTTGGCGTAAGTGGACAACACGGGATGGTTCTCCGTGGTGTTGGAGCCGGTGATGAGAATCACCTCGGCTTTTTCCACATCGCCGATGGGGTTTGTCATAGCTCCGCTTCCGAATGCTGCGGCCAGACCGGCCACTGTGGAGCTGTGTCAAAGACGGGCGCAGTGGTCCACGTTGTTTGTCTTGAGGACCGCCCGCGCAAATTTTTGGGCCAGATAGTTTTCTTCGTTGCTGATGCGCGCCGAAGTCAAAACGCCCATGACGTCTCCGCCGTGCTTCTCCCTGATCTCGGAAAACCTTTTGGCCGCCAAATCCAGGGCTTCGTCCCAGGAGGCTTCGCGGAACTTGCCGTTTTCCTTGATCAAAGGAGAGGTGATGCGGTCGGGGTGGCCCACAAAATGATATCCGAACCGGCCCTTGACGCACAGGCTGCCGTAATTGGGGGCGGCGTCCACGCCTTCCACCTTGACGATTTTATTATCGCGCACATGCAGTTCGAGCTGGCAGCCGACGCCGCAATAGCTGCACGTGGTGCGGACTTTTTTGTCCACTTCCCAGGGGCGCAGGCTGTAATGCACGTCCTTTTCCACCAGAGCGCCCACCGGGCACGCCTGGACGCATTCGCCGCAGTACACGCAGAATTCGTTGGCCAGGGGATAGGAGGCGTCCTTGTCGTTGCGGTTCCAATCGATGGCCAGGTTGACTTGCACCTCGTTGCAGGCCGCTTCGCAGCGTCCGCACTTGATGCAGCGGGAGTAGTCCCTCACAAAGAAGGGGTTGGCCAAATCCTTGGGGTATTCCTTGTCCGAAGGAATGTTCTGGCCCTGCACCTGGTATTTGAAAGCCAGGTCCTGCAGCCGGCAGTCTCCCCAGACCGGGCAGAGATCCGTGGTTTCGTCGGATTTCTGGGCGCCCAATTGAAAATCAGTCCAAGCTGCGTCGCTGGTTCCGCACACCGCGCAATTATGATTGCCGGTGTCGAGCATGTTTTGGATCGCCTCTTTACGGGCTTTGATGACCGTAGGAGACTCGGTGCGGACGTTCATCCATACGTCTGCCGGGGTTTCACAGGCGCGAAGCATTTGCACGCCTTTTTCCCCGCCGGCGACTTCCACCACGCAAACTCCGCAGCCGCCGTTGGACGTCGCCCTTTTGAGATAGCACAGGGTGGGGATGTCCAGGCTGTTAGCCTGCGCAACGTCCAGGATGGTTTGCCCCTCGCGAAAAGGAAAGCTCCTGCCGTTGATAGTGATATTGCCTTTTGATTTCATAACACCTCGGTGATGCAAAAAAAAGGGGCGGCCTGCCGTGCGCCGCCGGCCCCATTAACATTTAAATCCTACTCCAGGGGGACTGAAACCACACCCCGTAAATTGCAGCATCATTGATATATTATATCTATAGGCGTTGTCAATTGGGATGCGTTTAATCAATTTTGACATAACGGAAAAAGTAATGAGAATTCCGTTCTTGCCTTCCTGGCCCTGTCGTGGTATCGCCAATACCGGTGAAAAGTCCGCCGGGGAGGGACTGGCTGGACGTTTTCATGGGTTGGCCGCAAAAGCGGTGAAGTCAATATTCAATAACCCGTAAGGGTAAGCATACAACAGGAGAAAATACCGGTGTTAACAGCGTTTTTAGTCTTGGGAGTCCTGGGGTTGATTATTGGAGTCGGACTGGCTGCTGCTTCCAAAATCTTTTATGTCTATGTGGACCCGCTGGTTCTTGCGATTGACGACGTTCTTCCCGGCGCCAACTGCGGCGGCTGCGGCATGCCGGGATGTTCGGCCAACGCCGAGGCCATCGTCGCAGGCAAAGCGTCTCCCGCCAGTTGCGTAGCTGGAGGCGAGGACTTGGCGGCGGCCATCGCCGCCATCATGGGCGTTTCCGTGGCTGCCACGGAGCCGGACATCGCCAAGCCCGGCTGCTATTACGGCGTGAAGGACGCGGCGACCAAATTTACGTACGAGGGCATTCAGGACTGCCGGGCTGCGGCCATGATCAACGGCGGCATGAAAGAATGCACCGTGGGGTGTCTTGGCTTGGGAAGCTGCGTCAAGGCCTGTCCTTTCGGCGCTTTGGAAATGGGCGAAGACGGCCTGCCGAGAGTCATTGCCGAGAAATGCACCGGCTGCGGCACTTGCGAAAGAACCTGCCCCAAAGGCATTATCAACATGTCCTCGGTCACCCGCCGCATTATCAAGGAATACACCACCAATGACTGCACCACGCCGTGCCAGCGCGCATGTCCCGCAGGCATCAACATTCGCGGCTATGTGGGCGCCATTGCGGAAGAAAAATTTGAGGATGCGGTTCTGATCATCAAGGAGCGCAACCCCTTCCCGGCGGTCATTGGAAGAATCTGCCCCCATCCCTGCGAGACGGAATGCCGCAGGAATCTGGTGGACGAGTCCGTGGCCATCAACTACTGCAAACGTTTTGCAGCCGACTTTGAGATGAAGTCCGGCAAACGCCTTCTGCCCTACAAAGCTCCCGAGACCGGCAAGCGCGTCGCTGTGGCCGGCGGCGGCATCCAGGGCCTGACGGCGGCTTTCTTCCTGGCTCGTTTGGGCCACGCTCCCACGGTGCTGGAAGCCACCGACACTCTGGGCGGCCTCCTGCGTACGGCCATTCCGGAAAACCGTTTGTCCCAAAAGGTTTTTGACTGGGAGATCCAGGGCATCCTGGATATGGGCGTGGACGCCCAGATGAATACCGCCTTGGGCCGCGACGCCTCCGTGGCCGAATTGCTGGCCGAAGGGTACGACGCCGTTCTGGCCGCCCCCGGCGGTTGGGACGGAAGGCTGAGCAGGCCTGAGGACAAGGAGCCCAAACAGGTGCTGCCCAACACCAACCTGTTGATCGACGTGGCCAAAGACGCGGGCTCCGTAACCTGGGGCGACAGCGCAATCTTTGTGGGCGGCGGCGCAGCCGTGGTGGATATTGCAGCCCAGACCAAGGCCAAGGAAAAGACCCTGGTGCTCAGAGGCGCCGCAGACGACGCCTTGATCGCCAAAGCCAAGGAAAAAGGCGTGAAGCTGGTTCAGAATTCCGCTGTCACCCGACTGTTCGGTCAGGATGCGGAGTTGAAGCAGGTGGAGATCATGGATCTCACTTCCAGCGAAAAACAGGTCGTATCCTGCAGCAACCTGATTCTCGGCTCCGGCCGCGCTCCTGAAATGGTGTTCATCCGCAAGCCTGCGGAATCCGACGGAACCGAACCGCCGGCCGTTCCCGCTGACGGACCTGTGAAATGGATCGGTGCGCCTCCTTACAAAAAGCCCAAGGACGACTTCACCCCCGGCCTGCTTGCTCCGGCCGATCCGGTCAGCGATTACTCCGCGGCCGTGGAAGCCATTGGCGCCGGACGCCGGGCCGCGGCATCGGTCCACATGGTCATGAACGGCGAAGACGCCTTCCTGCCCGAGAATGTGGTTACGCCTTCGGTCTACGTCCAGGATGTTTTCATGCTGGACGCCGTGCCGCCTATTCCCAGGGAGATCATGCCCTTGCAGAAGACGGGAACGGAAGACGCTCCGGAGCTGGAAAAAGGCTACCCCAAAGAGCAGGCGGTGGCCGAGGCCTCCCGCTGCCTCCAGTGCGGCCTTATCTGCTACCAGAAAGGCAAAAGGGCGGCGTAAGCATTTATAAATGAACATCAAACCGGGAGGCGGCCTCAAAGCCCCTCCCGGTTTTTTTTTCGCCCGGACTTTCGCCCCGCCCCCAACCTCCTTGCAATAATTCTCAAAAGGGTTATATTTATTTGTGTACGGTTTGCTTAAAACCGGAGCTATCAACCCGGGCTGCTCCCGCGAAACGGAAGGTGTAAAATGGCGGACGATATCGGCGTTGTAGTCGGCGTGTACGGAAAAAAAGTCAGGGTGAAATCCCACAGAAATGAATGCTGCGACCATTGCGAAGCCCGGGACGGTTGCCGGGTGATGGGCGGCGGCAAGGATATGTTTTTTGAGGTGGAAAACAGCCTTAACGCCCAAATGGGCGATCAGGTCAAGGTCCGGGTTTCGGACAAAGCCTTTTTAAAAGCCATCTTTCTGGTGTACGTCATTCCCATGATCGCTTTTATCGGCGGCGCCTTTTGGGGCAACAGCCTGGGCGAGCCCCTGGGCATGGATCCTTCCGCCACGGCGGCCCTGGCCGCCTTTGGATTGATGGGCGCAGTCTTTGCTGTGGTGCGCGTGATCGGCAATAGGCTTGGCCAAAAAGCCGGCTACAAACCCAGGATGGTCTGCATTACCGCCAAGGCTGGAGACGTCCAGGAATTCGCCCCTGCTTCCTGCCCCAGTGAATAACGCATTACTCGCAAAAATCGATTATCCAATAAAGAAAGGCCTTCTCATTTTTTGGGAAGGCCTTAATATTTCTTACGATTCCTTCTTTGCTCTCACAGCCCGCCCTGCGCGTGGATGAGGGGAAAAATCAAGATCACACCCCTTGAAACCATGCTTTGTTGGGTTTCGCAGCAGCGATGCAAACCTCACAATGCCTTTAGGCAAGACTCATTTTCTTCGATTTAATTGGCTATTTCCGTGCTCTACCCAACCTACGTCTCATCATGGCGCGACGTAGGTTGGGTAGAGCTTTCGGAATATTTCCCACAAAGGCTGCCCATTTTTCGCCGGTAAGAATCCAACGCCGGATGCATATGTGCGAAACCCAACATATGGATTTCCACTCCAAAAGAATACTTCCACCCTTGCAGATCGTCACCACCGCAAAGATGATCCGCTCTACAGGGTTGAGTGCAAGCTGGAATAAAGGTTAACCTTCCTCGTAGCGAAAGATGTTTCCCTCGAAATTGCGGACCAGGACGGCGTTTTTCTCCCGGCCCACGATGCTTTCGGGCAGGGGGGCTTTGCCGCCGCCTCCGGGAAGGTCCACCACGTAATGGGGGATGGCCGTGCCGGGAATGCCTCCCCTCAAGGCCTGCATGAGTTGAACGCCCCGGCTTATGGGAACGTGAAAATGGGCCGCGCCTTTCACCCGGTCCAATTGATGCAGATAATACGGCCTGACGCGAATCCTCAGCAATTCCTCCATCAACTCCCGCAATACCGCCTCGCCGTCGTTCACTCCCTTTAACAGCACGGTCTGGCAGCCTAAAGGGATCCCCTGATTGGCCAGGATGCGGCATGCCTCCTCCGATTCCGGCGTTATCTCTCTGGGGTGGTTAAACTGGATGTTCATGTACAGGGGGTGAAACTTTGCCAAACCTTTGGCCAGCTCCGGCGTAATTCTTTGGGGCAGAACGCCGGGAACCCGGGAATGTATGCGCAAAGTGCGGATGTGGTTGATGGAGCGAAGCCGGCCCAGCAGGTCCAGGAGCTTTTCGTCCTCCATCACCAGGGGATCGCCGCCGGAAAGCACCACTTCCCGGATTTCCTTGTTGGACCGGATATAGTCCACGCCCAGGGCGAGGGCTTCGGCCGTGACCGGTTTTACGCCGCCCACTTTGCGTTTTCTCAGGCAATGGCGGCAGTATACGGCGCAGCGGTTTTCCACTTGAAACAATACGTGATGGGGATAGCGATGGATCAGGCCCGGAACGGGAGACTGGTCTTCTTCGCACAAGGGGTCGGGGGACAGGCCCGCGTCGGAAAGTTCCTCAACACTGGGTATGACCTGCCGGGCGATGGGATCGTTTTGCTCGCGAATCAGGGACAGGAAGTGCCTGGTGATCCGCATGGGATAGGTTTCCGCGGCCTTTCCCAGGGCCTGAAGGTCCACGGGGAGGACTCGGGACAACCCGTCCGGGGCGGCCACGCATTCCGCCATGGCCTGGCGCCAGGGAGGAAGGGAGGACGTGACGGAGCTATCTTTCATAACAAAAGAACTACGCCTGCTTGAGCAGGTGCTCCAGGGCCGGCAGCATTTCAGGGTGTTTGAACGTAAAGCCCGCGTCCAGCAGGCGTTGGGGAATCACCCTTTGCCCATGGAGCAGGGTGTCGCCGAACTCGCCCATGATCAGCTTGAGCATAAAGCCGGGAACCGGTATGAAAGCGGGGCGTCTCAACGCCTTGCCCAGGGCTTTTGCCATGCCTTTGTTGGTGACCGGATTGGGCGCGGTAAAGTTAAAAACGCCTTCCAGTTCCTTGTTTTCCAGGAGGAACACAAAAGCGGAGGTCAGGTCGTTTGCGTGAATCCAAGAAAACCATTGTTTGCCGCTTCCCAAAGGCCCCCCAAGGCCGAATTTGAAGGGCGGGATCATTTGCTCCAGGGCGCCGCCGTGGGCCTGCATAACCACCCCGAAACGGGTGATCAGACGGCGCACCTTTTTGGCTTCGGCCTTGGCGGCCTCCGCCTCCCAGTCCTGGCAGACCAGGCTTAGAAAGTCGTCTCCGGGGGGAGAGTCTTCGGTCAGTTCTTCGTCTCCGGTAAAGCCGTAATATCCTGCGGCCGAGGTGTTGATGAATGTGAATGAAGGATTTTCCGGCAAGGCTTCCACCACCCGGCGGGTGGTGAGGATGCGGGAATCCAGGATGTCCTGCTTGTATTGCGGGTTCCACCGGCGGAAGATGGTCACGCCGGCGAGATTGACCACCGCATCGTGGTCGTGCAGGGCCTGCTGCCACGATCCCGGCTCTTGGGCGTCTGCGCTTACGTAATGATATTTGTCGTGTTCTATTCGGCCTTTTCCCCGGCCTCTGGCCATGGCGGTCACATAGTGGCCTTTTTCCAGCAGCTTCCTGGACAAAAGAGTCCCCACAAAGCCGGTGCCGCCGACTATGAATACTTTCATATATCACCCTTGTTTGAGTGGCCCGCATGAATGCGGTTTGGGCGGCCATTGCCGGAGAACCCGGCGTCAATCCGCCTCTCATCCCTGAGGTTTCATACAACAATACACTTTGTTTGCCAACCAGGTAAAGGGCGGGAGGATCAGGCCCCATCATGTTGTGGCTTTGGGCGGGATTTGGAGAGAGGGGGCGGCACATGTGCAGCCCCCTGGGATAACATGCGTTATTTCACCAGCATACGCATATCCAAAGGCATAACGCCTTTTTCAAATACGCGCACCGGGTTGAGGTCAAGCTCCTGGATTTCGGGAAATCCGGCCATCAGGCAGGAGATTTGGCGCACAAGATCGACAAAGGCGCCGACGTCCGCCGGCGCCTGGCCGCGAGCCCCTTGCAGCAGTTTGTGGACTTTCAATCCGGCGAGAGCCTCCCGAACGGCGCTTCTGCGGGCCGGACAGGGGATGGTTGCTAGGTCTTTGAAGATTTCCATGTAGATTCCGCCCATGCCGAAGACGATGACCGGGCCGAACACCTCGTCCCTTTTTGCGCCGATGAACAGGTCGTGTCCTTTGGGCGCCATTTCGGCGATGCGCACACCGTCGAACCGGGCTTCCGGTGCGTGGGACTTCAGGTTGCTTCTGATGGACTCGAAGGCCTTTTTGGCTTGTTCCAAATCCTGAACGCCTACCTTCACTCCGCCCACGTCGGATTTGTGCAAGGCGTCGGGGCTGACCACCTTCATGACCACCGGAAAGGGAACGCCGTTCAAGGCCTTGTCCAATTCATCCACCGAGGCGGCCAGGGCGGATTTAGGCGCGGGGACGCCGCAGGCCTGGAGCAGTTCCATGGATTCCTCGCCCAAGGGCCCCTTATGGGCCTCCAGCCATTCCCGGGCTTCAGGAAGGCCGGCCAGATCCTCAACCCCCTGGCAGTCCTTCATTTGCTTTTGGCGCGTGTGATATTTCATTTGAAAGGACATGGCCCGGACCAGCTCCTCGGGGCTGTTGAAGATAGGCACGTTGATGGCCTGCTTAAACGGCGAAAGATTGGGGGTGACCAGCGCCGCGCCCAAAGGTTTGCCGGAGGAAAGAATGGCCCCCCAGGACTCCTTGGACAGGTCGGTGCGGAGCATCATCTTGAAGACGCTGTCTCCGGAAGGCATGTCCGGCGTGAAGCTTACGTACATGGCGCCGTCCACCTGGTCGGAATGCATGACCTCGCAGATGACGTGGGCCACGAATTGGGGATCGTAGATGTCTCCCAGGTCCAGGGGGTTGGAGAATTTGATGACGCCTGCATTGGAGAAATTGCGCAAACTTTCGTAAAACGCCTCACCGGGGTCCGCGAACTGAAAGCCGGATTCTTCACACAGGTCGGCCATCATGACGGAAAGGCCTCCGGCCGGGCTCATGACCACCACCCGGGGGCCTTTCATGGGCGGCAGCTTAAAGGCTTTGGCCACGGCCATGAAATCGTGGAAGTGCCTGATGCGGATAATGCCGGAATCCTTGCATACGGCGTCGAGGATGTGGTCGTCGCTGCTCACGGAGGCTGTGTGGCTCATGGCCGCCTTTTTGCCGGATTCGGTGGTGTTGGATTTGAAAACCACCACGGGCTTGTTGATTTTGGAGGCCAGCTCCGCAAGCTCCCGGCCCCGGGTAATGCTTTCCAAATACATGAAAATGATTTCCGTGTCCGGGTCCTGCCCGAAGTACTCCAGAAAATCCACTTCATCCAGGTCCAGCTTGTTGCCGACGCTGGCGAATTTCGCCATGCCCAAATTTTCGGCCTTAAAATGAGTCATAATCATAAGCCCCACGCCGCCGCTTTGACTTACCACGGAAATATTTCCCAAAGGCGGCTTGACCACCGGGGCGAAAGGCAGGCAAAGGCCGTTTTTGACGTTGGCCAGGGTCAGGCCGTTGGGCCCCACAAATCGAATGCCGTATTTCCGGGCTGCATCCAGGGTTTGCTGGGCCAGATCGTCTCCATGGCCTCCGAATTCCGAAAAGCCGCCGCTGGGGATGGCCATGCGCTTTACGCCCATTTTGCCGCAGCGCTCCACCATGTCCGGCACCAGCTTGGCCGGGATCAGGCTGTACACGATGTCCGGGATGATCGGCAATTCCTCGATTTCACGAAACATTTTGACGCCGTCCACATAGGCGTCGTTATTCCGGCCGTTGACTCCGAATATTTGCCCCCGATAGCCCCAGCGGAGCATGTTTTCCAGGCTGAGCCGGGGGATGTTGGATTTATTGGAGGATAATCCCACCATGGCGATGGACTGGGGGTTGAACATTTTTTCCATGCGAAAGACTCCTTGCAAAAACCGGCCTGGGCTGGTCCGTCCGGGCGTTTTGCCGCCGGCCCCGGCGATTGTAAAAAAATGAGCGGCAGTCGGTGTATAACCAAAGAAGCATCAGAGGGCAAGTCCATAAAAAAGGCCTATTATGCATACTCTATTATATTGGATAGTTGCCGGAATGAATTTTCCACTATGATTTAATTACTTTTTGAGGCGAATTCATTTTCCGCCGTTCCCAACCGTGGGCTGCTTCACATTATATTAAATGATAATAGTTGGTTATGTCAAATTTTAGGCTTGACAAAATTCTGGAAGCCGGTATCCTGTAAATCCATCAAATCCATGCAAAGGTCCGTTGCCTTACAAAGATGTTCTTGCGAAAGGGGTTCCGCCCATGCTGCGAATAATGAGCGCTTTCTCTATGGCTTTGTTGCTGGCTCTTGCTGCTCCTGCGCTCTGTTATGCAGGGGCTCCCAGCGACTTTGTGATTAACGAAATCCATGGGGACCCCGCAGGGGACGCCAACGGCGACGGGCTTATAAACAACGGAGACCGGTTCATTGAATTGGTTAACGTAAGTTCCGAGGCCGTGGACGTCTCCGGCTGGACGCTCTCCGCGGCGGCGGGAATTCTCCATGTCTTTCCCGAGGACACAGCCGTTCCGCCCGGATACCCCGTTGTGGTCTTTGAAGGGGACGTTCCCGCGGGCCTGGATGATTGCGCCGTGTTTCAAACCGCCAGTTCCGGGGCCGTGTCCATTGCTCCCGGAATGGACATAATAAATCTTAGCGACGGCTCCAGCACCAGCTCGACTTATGGGGTGATTGGGATCGACAACGGGCAATCCCTTAACAGGAATCCCGACCTGGATGCCCAAGATGTTTATTATTTGCACACCAACATTGATGGATCGAACGGCAAGCTGTTTTCCCCGGGCGTTCGGGTGAACGGCTTCCCCTTTGCCGCCGACTGCATCTGCCCCGTATCCTGCGATATGGACGGCGACGGCGTTCTGGGCGTGAGCGACGCCTTGTACATCATTCAAACCGCAGCCGGCGGCAGGCCGGATCCGGGCTATTACCACTGGGGCGTCGGCGCATGGTCCCCCTGCTCGGAAACGTGCGGAGGGGGTGCTTACACCCGCGAGGTGGTCTGCCTGGACGGAAACGGCGCCCAAGCGCCCGACGGGTTCTGTCCCGATCCCAAACCCGAATCCACCGGCGCATGCAACACCCACTCCTGCGATTATTCCTGGAGCGCCGGAGAATGGTCCGAATGCTCCAGCCTTTGCGGGGGCGGGACTTCCACCCGGGCGGTGGTCTGCCTGGACGGGTCGGGAAAGGTTGCCGCCGATTCATTCTGCACTGGCGCCAAACCCCAGGCCAGCCAGAGCTGCAACGAATTCGCCTGCACCTATGTATGGGCCGTCGGTCCGTGGTCGGATTGCTCCGCCAATTGCGGGGGCGGGACCTCCACGCGAACCGTCTCCTGTCAGGACGAAGGCGGAAACATTGCGGCCGACGGGTTTTGCGCGGGAGTCAAGCCGGCCGTGGTGCAAACCTGCAACGGAGATCCATGCTCCTATGGCTGGCATATAGGAGCATGGGAGAACTGCTCCGCATCCTGCGGCGGGGGGGCGCAAACACGCAACGTGGACTGCCGGGATCAGGACGGCAATGTTGTGGATGACGGTTATTGTACGGAAATCAAGCCTTCCTCCAGTCAGGCGTGCAATGAGGACCCTTGCGTATATTCATGGACGGTCAGCGCCTGGGGGGATTGCTCGGACGCCTGCGGCGGCGGAATGCAAACCCGCAGCGTAACATGTCAGGATCAAGCGGGGAACATCGCCGCCGACGGCCTTTGCACGGGCGTTAAGCCTTCCGCGACTCAGGCTTGCAACACGGACGCCTGCGTGTACAATTGGGCGCTCGGCGCCTGGGACGATTGTTCCGTGGACTGCGGAAGCGGGTTTCAAAGCCGCAGCGTGACATGTCAGGATCAGGCGGGAAACATAGTGAGCGACGGCTACTGCTCGGAAGTCAAGCCGTCCACAACCAATCCTTGCAGCGTAACCCCCTGTGAATACAACTGGTCGGTGGGCTCCTGGAGCGAGTGCTCCACGCCTTGCGGAGGCGGGTTGCAGATTCGCAGCGTCACCTGCCGGGACCAGTTCGGCAATGCAGTGAACCCGGAAAATTGCATAAACGTACAGCCTGCAGCCACTCAGACCTGCAACACCCAGGCTTGCGAGTAAATGGTCAGAACAGGTTGAAACGAGTCCGCAAGCGGCGGGAGAGTTCGCGAACCACGCCGAAAGCCTTTTCCACGGTGACCTCGCCGTCCGGGTTGATCAGACAGCAGACATACTAAATTTCTCCTGAAAATTCAACTTATTATGATTTGGGAAAATGATTTGGCTTTAATCAAAGTCCTGCAATCCTAATCGCCGATTCCCGATTCTCCGGAATGATTTAGACATCCAGCCCATGAGCGTTTTTATGTGTCGGACATCGACCCAAACTTCCCTTGGCGCCCTGCCGCCATACCTGAACGTAGTTCCTTTTGGATCAAACTCATTGAAAACCAGGACTATATCGCTGAACCATTTTGGTAAGGTTGCATCAAATTCTGACTTTAGTATTTCAATAAACTCTTTTTGTAGCTCTACTAAGTCATGTGTCTTCTTCCACTTGCCGATAGTCGCCTTGAGATATAATTCCGTTGCATGCCTGTAATTGAAGAGTATCGGGTTTACAAGCTCAAAGGCTTCATCATTGTCAATGGCTGCGTCAACGAGAATGTCCCCAGCATTTTTATAAGAATCAGCAATTTCAAAGATATCGCCATACTCAGACATACCATCGAATAATGCGCCATGCAGCCAGTCTTCATTTAGTCCTTCCGGGCGCTCAATGAATAAAGGCGTCAATCCCGTAATGAAATTATCATAGATATCTTCATAATGCCCGTTGGTATTCAAGCCGATTTTTATTGCTTCAATATCCGCTTCATCTTCCCAATAATAAAAGACGTAGGCAAAGACTCGAAGGTCTTCTGCGGAAAACTTTCGTGGGGTTCCTTTCGGGGGATTTGCTGCGGGCTCAAGATAATCAGAAAAAATGTAAGCCCATTTCTTGATTCGGTCACGGTCAGTCCTAAAATACTTGGCAGCCTCGGAAACACTGAATTTCATCTCATAGTTGGGCATTTATACTCTACTCCATAGTTTCTGGATCATGACTGCACAACTCAACAACTGTTCTCAAAGTTTTCGGGCATTCCAGCCCCGCCTTTCCCGGTGCTTCCCAGCCCGCTCATTAAGCTGCCAGGCCAAGGGCCTCCTCTGATTTGGCTTTCATATTATGTAAGTAAAATGATAAAAAGTGCGGCGAGTGTCAAGTAAATGCCATTGCTTCAAACTTCATTTTTCTTGACATATGAGACTGTGAACCATTATAGTATATGTAAGTGAAAACTACCCCCGTGGTTTCGACCTGGGGCGCGGGGCTGCTTCGGCGGCCCCTGCTTTTTTTAGGGAGCCAAAGCAAATGCGGACATCCGTGTACATTGACGGCTTCAACCTCTATTATCGCGCTCTGAAGAACACCTCCTACAAGTGGCTGGACCTGAAGCAGCTCGCGGCCAATTTGCTTCAGCCAAAACACGTAATTACCGAAATAAAATACTTCACGGCCATTGTCTCCGGTATTTTTGACGCCCGCCAACCCATCCGGCAAAAGACTTACATCCGGGCTTTGGAAAGCTACATCCCTGAGGTTTCCGTCCACTATGGTCATTTTCTGAGTCACACGGCGTCTTTACCCAGATCTCCTTTAACCCAGCCTCCCAGCTTCGCCAATGTCATTAAAACCGAGGAAAAAGGATCCGACGTCAATTTGGCCGTGCATCTTCTTAACGATGCGTGGCTGGATAAATACGATTGCGCTATAGTCATTTCGAACGACAGCGACCTGGCTGAACCCTTGCGTCTAATTCGTGAGCAAAATGGCAAATTGCTCGGTCTCTTATCCCCTCTTGTCCAGGGACATCCCTCCCAAGAACTGTAGAAACACGCCCATTTTGTCAAACGCATCCGCAAAGGCGTCTTGAAAGTCTCTCAACTGCCATCAATGATACCCGGGACCAATATAACCAAGCCGCCTTCCTGGTGAATTATCCCCGCAATACCCCAAAGAACGGACAGTGTAAGGTGTAATATCTGTTCAGGTAACAGGGCAGCCCTATTTGCGAAGTGACTTGTTCTGGGAGGCGTCAATCCAGCTGAAATCGCTCCCGCAGCCTTTGGGAAAGCTCCCGCACCACGCCGAAAGCCTTTTCCACGGTGACCTCGCCGTCCGGGTTGATCAGGCAGCAGGTGGCCGGGGAAATAAGGCTTTGGGCGAAAAGCATGTCCCGGTCCACGCCCCGGGAAGCCAGTTCATCCCACAGGCTCACCAGATACTCCTCCAGGGTGGAAATGCCCTCTTTTTCAAAAGGCTCCACATTGGTGGGAACGATTCCCCAGACCAGGGTATTGCCCTTTTCCAAGAATTCCTTGATGGCTTTATGGTACGAGGTGAACACGTTCCCGTTGGAATAGACGTCCAGGGACAGGATGTCCATGTCCAGGCCCAAGAGAAAATCCCAGGAAGGATTTCCGCATAAATGAACGCCCCGGGGCCGGTCGATCATGGCGAAAAACTGGTCCAGGTCCTTCTTGGCTTTCATGTCGTCGTATCCGGAAAGGGCGGAGAACACGAACTGCAGGCCCGGTTCGTCCACAAACATGAAGGCGTTGGGGTTCAAGGCCTGCAGCCGGGTGAGCTGCACGTTCACCCTTTTAGCCATGAACTCCATCATAAAAGGCCGCACCATATCGTCGAAGATAATGGGCCGGTCGTTTTCGTCCTTCACGTTAAAACCGAAGCTCACCGGGCCTTCCAATTGCCCGCGCACGGCCTTTTTTTGAGACAGATCCATCTCCAGAAAACGATGGTAAACCGCGGAGTATTGGGGGCTTACGTCAAAATACGCAGGCTCCTCAAAATGAGCCATGGCTTCTTCCAACTCCAGGGCGAATTTTTCGGAGGAAAAGCTCAGCAACTGGTTTTCCATGTCCAGGACAATGCCCGGAAAATGCTCCGAAGCCTGGACGTACATGTCCTCGTAATACGAAAGCCTGGGCAGTTGAGGCCAAAACGGGACGTCCAGGGACCACGCAAGGTCCAGGGCCCTGTTTGCGTCCGTATGGGGCATGACGGCCATGGCCGTGGTGCGAAGATTTCCGGGTATGGGCATGTTCATCCTCCTGAATGTTGAGCGTCATGGCAATGGCATCGGCATTCGTGGTCCTGACAGGCGCGAACTTCCACGTTAACATGGGCCGCGTTGGGCAAATCCGCAAGTCTTGCCTGATACTCCTCGGGCTGGCGCCCCTCTCCGGTAACCACCGTGGCCAGGATGGACACCTCCTTGGAACCCAGCCTCCATACGTGCAGGTCGGCTATGCGGCTTTCGCCGTCCGACTCAATCAGTTCCACCGCCTGCTTGCGGATTTCCGGGTCAATCTCGCCGTCCAGCAGGATTAACCCTGTGTCCTTGAGCAATCCGTAGGCCCACCTGCTTATAAGCAATCCTCCCACAATTCCCATGACCGGGTCCAGAAAAGACCAGCCAAGGTATCTGCCGGCCAAAAGAGCGGCCAGGGCGAACACGGAGGTCAGAGTGTCGGCGATTACGTGTAAATAGGCGGCCTTGTAGTTTTGGTCCTGATGGCTGTGATCGTGACCATGGTCGTGGTCATGATCGTGGTGATGGTGGGAATGGCCGTGGTCGTGTCCGTGTTCTCCGGAGTTGTGCAAAATAAACACGCTGGCGCCGTTGACGGTCAGGCCGACGATGGTCACCAGAATGGCCTCGTCAAAGGCGATGGACACCGGGTTGAAAAGACGGTGGATGGACTCGTAAATCATCCACAGGGCCGTTGTCCCTAAAAACAGGGCGCTGGTGTATCCCCCCAGAATTCCGAATTTGCCCGTTCCAAAGGAAAACCTGCTGGATTCCATGTGCTTCCTGGCCAGCAAATATGCGGCGTAGCTGATGCCCAGGGCGAATGCATGGGTTCCCATGTGCCAGCCGTCGGCCAAGAGGGCCATGGACCCGGTGAGGTATCCTGCGGTTATCTCGACAATCATGGTGGATGCGGTGAGCAAGACCACCATGAGGGTGCGCTTTTCGTTCTTGCCGTCAGACTCGCCGAAGTGGTGGTCATGGGCGATTTTGTTTACGGTCTTTGAATGCAACTTCCTATACTCCCGGCTAACGTATTTTTTGTAAGTGATCCACGAGTTCGTCAATCACGGCCTGGTCGTTTTCCATGGCCGCCTGGGCGATGCAGCCCCGGAGGTGGTCCCCCAATACCTGGGTCCATACCCCCTTGAGCGCCCCGGAAGCCGAGGCGATCTGCCGCAAAACCTCGATGCAGTCCCGGTTTTGCTCCACCATCTTGGCGAGGCCCCGGATTTGTCCCTCGATTCTCGCCAGCCTTTTGATCAATCTTTCCTTGTCCTGGTCCGTGCCGCACAAGCTCATGGCTTTCCCCCGGTTAGAGTTCTTTTGTAGGATATAGGGGTATACCCTATACGTCAAGCGAAGAATCAGACAGGATGGAAAGGCCTTTCTGTTTTAGCTTGACGCATAGTACATATGTACTATATCCTGACTCAAAAACAGACTCCTTGCCGGCGGCTCATTGGCTTTCGTTCGCCCCGGCGCGGGGCCTTTAGCGTCTGCAACCGGAGAAAAAGCGTGTTCGCTCATTTGCATGTCCATAGCGGGTTTTCGTTCATGTACGGAACCTTTTTGCCCGAAGCCCTGGCCGCAAAAGCCAAGGAGGCGGGGTTCAACGCCGCAGCCCTTACGGATAAAAACGGGGTTTACGGGGCCGTGCGTTTTTGCGCGGCGGCGGAAAAGCTCGGCGTGCATGCGGTGATCGGGACGCAGTTGACCATCGAAGGGCGGGACGACCTGGTGCTGCTGGCGCGTTCGCCCCTGGGATACAATAATTTATGCCGGCTTATCACATTGGCCCATGAGTACGGTCCGCGGGACCAGCCCGCCTGTCCGGAGAAATTTCTGGCGCTGCACAGCCGGGATATCGTTTGCCTGACCGGAGGCAGGGACGGGAGGTTTTGCAAGCTGGTGGAAGGAGCGGAAGGCACGCAGTACCGCCGGGCCTGCGGCTGGGTCTGGCGTTTGCAGGAAATTTTCGGCAGGGAAAACGTATTCGTTGAGATTCAAAACGCGGGAACGCCTTACGACGCCCGCATCATGCACATCATGGCCCGGGTTGCGGAAAAGGCGGGCGCCCCATTGGCTGCGACCAACGACGTGGTTTGCCTGGAGCCCGCCGACCTGCCCGTGCATCAGGCCCTGGTGGACATCCAGAACCAGGTGCATCATCGCGCCTGTCAGGCCAGGGAAAGCAGGGAGTATTATCTGAAAAGTCAGGAGGACATGGCTAAATTGATTCCCTATCCCCAGGCCCTGGAAAACACGGGGATCATAGCCCATGAGTGCCGGGCCATGCTTCCCCTGGGTAAAAGCAGCCCGCCTGTGTTTCCGGTTCCGCCGGGCATGTCCCAGGACCAGGCCCTGGCCAAGCTCTGCTACCGGAGCCTGGCGAGGCGCTTCAATCCCCTGGACCTGAAGGTCCTCCGGCGCCTGGAAAAGGAGTTGGGGCATATCCGCAGGCGGGATTTGTCCGGGTATTTTCTGCTGGTCAAGGAGATCCATTCATTCGCCAAAACGCGGCGCATCCGGGGCACGGTGCGGGGCAGCGCGGCCGGGTCTTTGGTGCTGCATTTGCTTTTGGGCGGGGTGAATCCTTTGGAGCATCGCCTGTTGTTTGAACGATTTTTGAACAACGGCAGGCTGGACATGCCGGATGTGGATATGGATTTCGATTCCCTGCGGCGGGACGAGATTTTTGAATACCTCATGGAAAAATATCCCAATCAGGCCGCCATGGTGGCCACGGTTTCCACTTTTCGGGCCAGGGGGGCGCTGCGCAGCCTGGGCCGGGCCTTGGGATACTCCTACGAAAAAATCGACCGCCTCACCCAGTTCGTGCCCCATTTTTTACGTTCCCATGACATCCGTAAGGCCATTGAGCGCATGCCGGAACTGGAGGGCAGCCCCTTGCTTCAGGAAGACGAACTCCTGTGGCTGGCGGAGAAGATTTCCGGCCTGCCCCACAACCTTTCCGTGCACCTGGGCGGGATGGTGCTTACGCCCGGCGAGATTTTCAACTGGAGCCCCTTGCAGACCTCCCGGAAAGGCATTCCCGTGGTCCAGTTCGACAAGGACGACGTGGAGGCCCTGGGCCTGGTCAAGCTGGACATCCTGGGGCTGCGCATGCATTCCGCCCTCCAGGCCGGGGTGGAGTTGCTGGAGGAAAAAGGCGTTCGCCTTTGCCTGGACGAGGTTCCCCTGGACGATCCGGCCACGTTCCGTATGCTCCGCACCACTGATTCGGTGGGTGTGTTCCAGGTGGAGTCCCCGGGCCAGCGCCAGCTTTTGGGGCGGCTTCAGCCCAGGCATTTTGAGGATATCATTGCGGAAATCTCCCTGTTCCGGCCCGGCCCCATGTCCGGCGCCATGGTGGAGCCTTACGTGCTTCGCCGCAACAACAAGGAGCCCGTGACCTATCCCCACCCGGATTTGAAACCCATCCTGGAAAGCACCTTCGGGGTGGTGTTGTTCCAGGAGCAGATTCTGGAGATCGCCCATGACATCGCCGGGATGCCTTACGGCGAGGGGGACCGGATGCGGCGATCCCTCAGCAAGAAGGCGCCCCGGGCGGTGTTTCGGGAAATGGAGGAGGCCTTTGTAAAAGGATGCCTGAAAAAAGGATACGACAATCCCACGGCCCAGGCTTTTTTCGACCTCGTGGCCAGCTTTATGGGATACGGGTTCTGCAAGGCCCATGCGGCGTCTTTTGCGCACATTACGTACCAAAGCGCGTACTTGAAAACCCATTATCCCCTGGCTTTTTATTTTGGAATCCTGAACGCCGAGCACGTGGGCTCCTATCCCCATAGCGTGATTCTGAACGAGGCCAGGCGCATGGGAATCTCCGTGCTTCAGCCCCATGTGAACAAAAGCGGCGTGCAGTATCAGGAGGAAAACGGCGGCATCCGCATCCCCTTGATTCGCATCAAGAACATCGGGCCGAAATATTGCGAAAAGATTATTCTGGAGCGGGAGAATGGCTTGTTTTTAAGCGCGGACGACTTTACCAAACGGGTTTCTTTGCCCGCCAAGGCCCGTTTCAGCCTGGAAAAGGCGGGCGCCCTGAAAGGCCTGGACGGCGCCTGGAACGCGCCGCCCCCCGTGTTCCGGGATCCCGTGGTCACCTCCCCCGGCCTTTCGCCCCACGCGGCGAGGTAAATTTCCTTATAAAAACAGCCCCCTGACTTGACCCTGTCCCACCTGTCTTGCCAGAATGCGGAAATTGTTGGATTTATATCTTGCCCTGCCCGCGACAATAGCGGGATGAATTCTCATCCGCGACGCCATGTCCAGGACGTTTTGAGTGGAAGGGGTTTGACTGACCGGGTGCTCCCGCCAAGCGCTGGACGGTAAAAGAGCTTCCTCCGCCCATTCGTCAGCCTCTCTTTCTTTTTTGTCTGCATCATCGTTTAAAGGAAGGCGAAGAGACAGATCATCAACAAAAATGGAGTCCCCCTTGTCCAAATGCCGCCCTATATGGGCCAATTCATGAAACAGGCAAAACCAGAAATTATCAAGCCTGTCATAGCGCAACGTCATTCCGATTACAGGCTTTTTTTGAGGAGTCATGATTGCGGCTCCGTCAATGTACATGCGGCTTAGCTGATTCTCAAAAATAACCTGTACGCCATATTGCGCTAAAAATTCCACAGCAGCTTTAGGGCCGCTTGGTACGGAGCTGAATTTGACCAAGTGCCTTAAAAAATCCAAGTCAATGCTTCCAGGCTTGTACTCGTTTTGTAGAGGAGCTTCTTTTGCGAGGCTCATGATTCGTAAACACCATGCCGCCACAGAATAGGGATCGCGGCGGGCGTTTTGCCGGGGGCTGTCAGTCGCACGAAAAACAGGCTCTGGGATGGCTGACATTCCTCCCGCCCTCCCTATAAAGGAACGCATAATTTCTTCTGCGTGATCTGCAAGCGTTTTTCCCCGGCCTTCAATCCACCCTTGTTTTGCCATTTCCCTTAGTGGAAACTTTTGCCAATCCAGGCCTATCCGGTCATGGGGAAAAACGGCGTCAGGGTCTTGTAAAAGCACCTCTGCAGGTATTCCCAAATTTTTATGCAAAGCGCGCATCATTCTCAAGGTGGGCCGCATTTTACCGGAAAGCACTTCGGAGACTTTCGCCCTGGAGCCAATATACGGAATCAAATCCTTCTGCTCCAATTCCAGCCTATCCATTTCAAAACGGATGGCATCCGGGATGCTGGGCAGGCCAATAGGCTCCGCCATGTCTTCATAGTCCGACACCAGGATGCCCAAAACTTCCAGTTCATCCGCTTCCGGGCTGCCGGAAGGGGCGTCGATAATTTCGTCTATCCTGGCCAGGGCGGCTTCATAATCATTTTCGTTTCTAATTGGCTTAATCATGGCTGATTACCTTCCATCACGCTTATATTGTTTCGGCGTCAATAGCATCGTACTCCTGATGGGTTCCTACGAATCTTATAAAAACCTGTTTCGTTTCGTAACTGATTTTAACGACGAGCCGATATTTGTTCCCTTTTATGTTGAATACCACCCTGCCGTTCTTAAGGATGCTCGCTGACCCGTATTCCGCCTTTATGTCCTGCGGGGAGTCCCATTGAGATTGCCTTGTCCTGGCAAACCATGCCTCCAATGGGCCTTGGGCGTCTTCATGCCCCGGCTCTTCCCAAAATTCCCGTAATGTTTTTCGGGCGATGATTCTGGTTTTTGGCATTTCCAGGCTTGCCTCCAAGGCGGATAAAAAGTGCTCCTAAAGTTTTGGCGGTTAAATGCTCCCGGAATTCTTAAATATTATTATTACCTAAAATAGGAATATTGTCAATGTTTCAAGAAAACCTCCCGCCTCTCGCCCCACGCGGCGCAATGATTCGGTTTGAGTATTGCGAACAAGCCGATACAAAAACAGGCCATATAAAAACTATATGGCCTGCTGAATTGAATATTATATTTGTAACTGCTTTATTGCAGTTGGTCCCTGACGGGGACGCCCTGGCTTTTCAGGTGCTCCTTGATTTCCGGAATGGTGTAGGTTCCGTAGTGGACCATGGAGGCGATGAGGGCCGCGTCGGCCTTGCCCTCTTTGAGCACGTCGGCCAGATGCTGGGGGATGCCGCCGCCGCCCGAAGCGATGACCGGGATGTTCACGTTTTCCGAGATGAGCGCGGTCAGTTCCAGTTCGTAGCCTTCCTTGGTGCCGTCGGCGTCAATGGAGTTGAGGCAGATTTCCCCGGCGCCCAGGCGCTCGCCTTCCTGGGCCCACCACAGGGCGTCGATGCCCATGTAGGTGCGGCCGCCGTTGATGACGATTTCGTAGCCGGAGGGGATTTTTTCGGACTTTTCCACCTTTTTCACGTCCATGCCAAGGACCACGCACTGGTTTCCGAACGCTTCGGCGCCTTCGGTGATGATCTTGGGATTTTTGACTGCGGCGGAGTTGACGGAGATTTTTTCCGCGCCGGCCAAAAGCACGTCGCGCATGTCCTCCACCGAGGAAATGCCGCCGCCCACGGAAAAGGGGATGAAAATGGTTTCGGCCACGCGGCGCACCACGTCGATCATGATGCCCCGCTTTTCATGGGACGCGGTGATATCGTAGAAGACCAGTTCGTCGCACCCGGCTTCATAATAGATACGGGCCATATCCACGGGGTCCCCGATATCCACATTGCCTTTGAACTTGATTCCTTTGGTGGTCTTTCCGTCCCGGACATCCAGGCATACGATAACGCGTTTGCTTAACATGGCTTTCCCCTGTTTCTTAAAATGATTAGAGCCGCAGTGCGGCCCTTGCTTGCCTTATGGCACAACACGCCGTGCATGTAAAGAGCTTGAAAAGCCTCCGGTTATGGTATGCACAAGGGGCTTAAATCAAGGCTCCATTATTCGCGTAATTTGCTTCTTCGCTTTCCTATCGTTTGGTCCGTATTCAGCCGCCATTCAAAAACGACACTGGGTCCCCGTTTCCGGGATAGCGTCATGATGATTGCAAAACCACCGCAATCATCCCGCCGCCTCCCTCCACGGGGATGACGGACAGTGACGGGTTCAGTGCCAAAAGGCCTTGAATGCGCCTTCCTATCTTTGCAAAAGGGCGACAAGCGCCCTATGTTCTTTCGCTAACCCTAAAAGTCGTCATCCCGGCAAGGGCGATCCGCTTTTTCGGATCGCCCGCAAGCCGGGACCCAGTGTTTTTTTGGCCTGAACCTGGAATATGAACTTGCCTGTAGGCAAATCCCTTGCGTCTTCCCATACCGCCCTTGCCGACTATGCGCCCCCATGGTATCGTTCAAAACGAAACGCAAGGGCCTGTTTGGCGCCATTCTTTTTAGGATGAAAAACGCCGGAGCCTTTGCCTTGCCGCCAATAGCCATTTTGCAGGGGGGCGCCCGTGGCTATCTTGTTCGACATCCAGCGTTTTTGCATCCACGACGGTCCAGGGGTGAGGACCACCTTGTTTTTCAAGGGCTGTCCCTTGCGCTGCCAGTGGTGCCAGAATCCCGAATCCCAAAATCCAAAACCGGAGATCGCCTTTTACCAGGAAAAATGCGTGGGCTGCTTTGAATGCCTGGAGGCGTGCCCTCATGAAGCCATTGTAAGCCTGCCGGACCGGCGCATAGACAGGGGCAAGTGCGACGCTTGCGGCCTGTGCGCCGAGGTTTGCACCCAGGACGCCCTACGCCTGGTAGGCAAGGATTGGGACGCGGAATCTCTGGTGGAGGAGATTGCCGCAGACCGGGATTTTTTTCTGGATTCGGGCGGAGGCCTCACCCTTTCCGGCGGCGAGCCTCTCCTGCAAGGGGATTTTTTGCTGGAATTTCTTTCCCTGGCCAAGTCTGAGGGGATTCACACAAACCTGGAGACTTGCGGCATGGCCGGGTACGAGGTCCTGAGCAGCCTGACGTCCCTATTGGATTTGGTGTACTTTGACCTCAAACTCATGGACTCCCAGGAACACGCCAAATACACCGGCGCGTCCAACGCCCGCATTCTAAGCAACTTTTCCCTGTTGGCCGGGGAGTTTCCCGCCGTTCAAGCCCGCATGCCGGTCATTCCCGGCGTGAACGATTCGGCGGAAAATATCTTTCAAACAGCCGCCTTTTTACGGCATAATAACAAAAACAGCATCCACTTGCTCCCTTATCACAACCTGGGGCAGTCCAAGCTCACCCGCCTGGACGCCGGAGCCGAGCCGTTTTACATCCGGGACATCCCGGAGGATTATTTGATCCGGGCCAGGGAGGCCTTTGAAAAGGAGGACGTCCATGCCATTGTCTACGAATGAAAAGCAAGCCCGCTCCGTCTCGCCCAGGCTGTCCCTGGTCAAAAAGAAAGACCGCGTGACCCGCCTGAAAGAGGCCGTCCAGGCCGCAACGCCGGGAATTTGCACGGAGCGCGCCTTGTTGTGGACCGAATATTTCAAGGACAAGGCCAACCGGACTAAACACGTTTACGTGCAAATGGCCGAGGCCCTGGCCCACTCCCAGAACAACCGTTCCATCGCCATTCATCCCGGCGAGCTGATTGTGGGCAATTACACTTCCCGCAGGGTAGGGGGGCTGATGTTCCCGGAACTGCACGGGCTGGTGGTCATGCAAGACCTGTTCAAGTTTCCCACTAGAGAGACCAATCCCTTGGAAATCTCCCGCCTGAATCAGGTCCGCCTGCTGTCCATCGCGCCGTTCTGGGCTACCCGGATGCTGGCCGTGAAGACCTGCGACTCCTGGCTGGACGCCTTTTCGTTGGTCCTGAACCAGCTTATGGGGAATTATTACATCATCAACGAGGCCGCCGGAATTTCCCATATCGCCCCGGATTACGAAACCCTCTGCCGCCTGGGAACGGACGGCATCAAGGCCCAGGCTTCCAAGCTCCAGAAGCAGAGCCTCATGGACGCGGACAAGTGGTATTTTTACGAAAGCGTGAAGATAGCCGCCGAGGGCTTGGCCGCGTTTGGCGAGCGTTACGCCCAATTGGCCGCCGAAATGGGGGAAAACGAATTGGACGAAGGTCGCGCGGCGGAGTTGAAAGCCGTCGCCGAGGTTTGTTCACGGGTTCCGAGAAAAGGCGCCAAGACCTTCCGCGAAGCCCTGCAATGCTGTTTTTTCGCTCAGATCGCCATCAATAACGAAAGCCTGGACAACTCCGTCTGTCCCGGCAGGATGGACCATTATTTGTATCCCTATTACGAAAAGGACCTCAAAACCGGGCTACTGACCCGGGAGGAGGCCAAGGAGCTTGTGGGCGCCTTTTCCGTGAAAATGTCCGAGATCGTGCCGGTTTTCTCCAAATACATCACCAGGACCCATGGGGGCTTTTTTAACGGCCAGATCGTAAACGTGGGGGGAACCGACAAAAACGGCGAGGACTCCACCAACGAACTGACCATGATTTTTCTGGAAGTCATGGACGAGTTGCGCATGCGCCAGCCCAATTACACGGCCCGGGTTCATAAAAACTCCCCCAAAGAATACCTGGACAAGGTTTACGGCATTCTGTCCAAAGGCGCCAATTCTCCGTCCATATACAATGACGAGGTGATTGTTCCGGTCCTGAAGCAAAACGGAGTGAAAATAGGCGACGCCCGCAATTACACCCCCGTGGGATGCGTGGAGCCTGTCGCCCAGGGGGTATCTTTTTCCTCCACGGACGCGGCCTTGTTCAATACGGCCATCATCCTGGAACTGGCCCTGAATCAGGGACGGCGCTTGGGCAGATTCGCTCAGATAGGCGCCAAAACCAAGCCAGCCTCCCAAATGACATGCATCGAAGACGTGCAGGAAGCCTTTGAAATCCAGATGTTCCACGGCATAAACCGCCTGCTTAAGGACTTGCAGGCCATTGAAATCGCCAACGCGGAGCATCATCCCACGCCGCTTTCCAGCATGCTCCTGGACGGGTGCCTGGAAAACGGGGCCTGCTCCACCCGGGGCGGAACGCGCTACAATTTTTCCGGCATTCAATGCGTGGGGCTGGTGGACGTCGGCGATTCCCTGGCCGCCATAAAGCAGGCTGTGTTTGAGGATAAAAAGCTCAGCATGGAAGAGCTGGTCGGCCATTTGAAAAACAATCTTTCAGACGACCGCTGGCGGCATTATTTGTTGAATATGCCCAAGTTCGGCAACGACGATCCCTTTGCCGACATCTGGACCGCCTACGCCCTGGACGTTTTTAAGGCAGCCTTGGACGGAAAGACAAGCACCCGGGGCGGCAAGTACACGGTGGGCGTTTATTCCGTCACCCTGCACGAGTATTGGGGCACGGTGGTATCGGCCCTGCCCAACGGCCGCAGAAATGGCGAAAGCCTGTCCAACGGCATGTCGCCCTCCAACGGCCAGGATCGCAAAGGCCCCACGGCCGTGTTGAACTCCATGAATCGGATTGACTATTCAAAGACGGACAACGGCGTCAATTTCAACATCAAGTTCGATGCAAACACCGTGGGTAGCCCGGCCGGCTGCATTGCCATGAAAAGCATCTTTTCCACCTATTTCAAACGCGGAGGAATGCAGGCCCAGATTAACGTGCTGGACCCCAAGGTTTTGATCGAAGCCAGGGACAACCCCGAGGCTTACCCGCATTTGTTGGTTCGTGTGTCCGGGTATTCGGCCTATTTCAACGATCTCACCCCAGCCATGAAAGAGGAGATGATCCGCAGGACAAGTATGGGGTTGTGATTTCGTAACTTCGCGGCATAGACTTTATTAATCAGGAAAAGATAATCTCCCGTTCCATGGCGTTGATGTTGGTCAGCAGCTCCAGCACGCCCAGGGGCTTGTCGCCCGGCAGGTAGGCGATGATGGTTCGGTGGAAAATGGGCGTGCCGTCGGGCAGTTGCAGGTGCTCAGAAGCGTAATGGTCGCAAAACCAGGGCCGGGTTACCTGCCGAATCCGGGCCACGTCAACGTCCATGGCCGCGGACGCAAGGGGCGCTTTCCGCCATTGATCCAACGGGACCTGGTTGTATCGCCATATCGGGACGAACATCCTCGCCAGGTCAATACGGCTTTTATCCTGGCTGGAGATGAGCAGAAAGTGGTTCTCGTAAATTTTTCCGTCCTGCAAAATTTCGTCCCGACAGTCGAAATGGGCCGTCACCCGGTTGGGGGGATCGACGAATCCGTCCGATAAGAATCGGATGGACCCAAGCTCCAGCCTTTGCCTGAAGTCGTCCAAGGACGAAGTGGGAACCCAAAGGGCTTTTTGCGGGCTTTCCCGCACCACCGTTCCCACCCGGGGCTTTTTTATAATCAGGGACTCCATCTCCAAAAGCTCCAGGGCCCGGCGTATCATGCCATGGCTCACACCGGTCTGCTCCGCCAGTTCGTTAATGGTGGGGACGGGCGAGCCCGGCGGACGATCTCCGGAAATAATTTCTTGTTTTAATTGGAGATAAATTTGAAAATAAAGGGGGATGTTTCCCTTTTTAAAAGCCATAAAGGTTTCCTTTGCCGGAAAATTTGATTTTTTTTAATTGACAAACAACCTGGAATTTAGCAACTTTAATTTGATTTTGTCAATTTTATATCAAATTGAAATTTTTGGAGGGGATTGTCAATGAAAAAAATGAAAGCAGCCTGCCTGACCAAAATACCCAAGGAAATTGAAGTGCGGGAAATCCCGGTCCCGGAAATCGGGGAAAATGAGTTCCTGGTCAAGATGCACGCTTGCTCCCTTTGCTATACGGACGTCAAGGCGTGCGTGCACGGCAAGCATTTTTATATTGAGCTTTACGGCCTTCCCTGGACTCCCGGGCATGAAATGGCCGGAGAAATCGCGGCGGTGGGCGATCAGGTGACTGGCTATTCCGTGGGGCAGCGGGTGGCCGTGGCGCCTTTCAATCCGTGTTTGGAATGTCCGCCCTGCAAGCTGGGGGCCTACCGGTTTTGCCACAAGGCGCCGGGCAGTTTTGTGCAGCCGGGGGGATTTGCGGAATATTTCAAGGTTCCGGGGGAGGGCGCCCATTTGCGCACGCTGGTCCTGCCCGATTCCATGTCCTACGAGGAAGCCGCCCTGGTGGAGCCTGTGGCGTCCTGCCTGCATGCGGTTCGCAAGGCTGGAGTTCCGCAAGGATCGACGGCGGCCGTCATTGGCGCCGGCCCCATGGGCCTGATTTTGATGCAGCTTGCCAAGGCCGAGGGCGCGGCCAAGGTGTTTATGGTGGACGTGGACGACCAGCGGTTGGAGCAGGCTTTGGAGTTCGACGCGGACGAGGTGATCAACTCGGCCAGGGAAAACGCCAACCAGGCCATCCGCTTGAAAACCGGCTTTATGGGCGCCGACGTGGTTTTCGAAGCTGTGGGAAACGCCCAGACCTATTTGCTGGCTTTGGAAATGGCCCGGGGCGGCGGCGCGGTGAGTTTGTTCGGCGGCTTGCCCGGCGGGTCTACTGTGGAGATTCCATCGGAGCTTTTGCATTATCATGAGTTGACCATCACGGGTACGTCCTCGTTCTCACCGGACGACTACAAAAACGCCCTGGAGTTGATCGAGGCGGGAAAAATCGACGTCAAACGTTTGATCAGCCACCGGTTTGACAGCCTGGACGGCGTGTTGGAAGCCATCAATCTTAGTTTGGACAAACAGGGATTGAAAAAAGTGGTGCTGCTGTAAACAGGGAGAGAATTTATGAAATTCGAGGACTTGACGCCATTGGCCGTGGGCCGGGTTTCCGACGTGTACGTGACGCAGGATAACCTTGTTTTCAAACTGCTGCACGACTCTGTACCGGATTGGAAGGTGGAGGAAGAGTTTAAACGCTGCCGGATTGTAGACAAGGCCGGGGTTCCTTCTCCCAAGGCTTTGGAAATGCTGGACATGAAAGGCCGTAAAGGCATTCTCTTTGAGTGGGCGGGCAAGCAGGATCTCCTGAAAGCCAAGTTGGGCAATCCTTTGAATTTGTGGTCAGGGGCCAAGTTCATGGCCTCCGTGCATGCGGATTTTTTGCGCCGCGAGGCGCCCGGTCTGCCGGATATCAAGGCGGAGGCCTGGCGCATGGCCCACGAGGAGCTTCCCCAGGGGACCATCAAGCCGGAGCAGTTTGACTTGTTCCGCCGCTACCTGGACGGCCTGCCTGACGGCAACGCCATTTGCCACATGGATTTTCATCCCTCCAACATCATGCTTACGGACGACGGCGGGTACTCCGTCATCGATTGGGCCGAGGCGGTAAAGGGCTCTCCCGAGGCGGACGCGGCCATGACTTCCTTTATGCTCGCCAATGCGGAAACCGCGCCGGGCAACAGCTTTTTGATGGAAATCATCATTTCCATATTCCGCAAGGGTTTTGAAAAGCAGTACAGAAAGCACATTCAGTCCATGATGGGCTTTTCCGCGGACGGCTTCGAAAAATGGACCCTTTTGCTTGGCGTGTTCCGTATGGCCATGTGGAAGCTGGACAGCGAAAGGGAGTTTTTGACCAGCCTGATTCGGGAAAACCTGGAGAAATTGGCCTAATATGGAATCCAACAACGATTATTGAGAGACGCTCATGTTAGTTACCTTGTCCGAAATATTGGCGCCTGCACAAAACGAAAAATATGCGGTGATCGCGCCGGATTTTTTAAGCATCGGCATGCTAAAGCATTATCTGCGTGCGGCTGAAAAATACGGCGCCCCGATTATCGCCAGTTATCCACCCTTGCCCATCGACCGGTTCCGCCGTTATGACAGGTGGATAGGCAAGATCAGGACTCTTTGCCGGGAATCCAAGGTTCCGGTGTGCCTCCACCTGGATCACGGCAAGAACGTCCAAATCTGCTTGCGGGCCGTCGCCGCCGGTTTTACCAGCGTGATGATTGACGCCAGCGCCTTTGATCTCGACCTGAATCTGAAAATGACTCGGCGGACGGCGCAGGCGGCCCGCCAGGCGGGAGTTTCCGTGGAGGCGGAAATCGGCCACGTGGGCGCCAACAAAGACAGCATGGAAGGCAAGGCCCAGGAAAGCAACCTGACCGATCCGGAACAGGCCGCTTTTTTCGCCCGGGAAACCGGCGTGGACGCCCTGGCTGTGTCCATCGGCACGCTCCACGGGACCTACAAAGGGGAGCCTCACATTGATTTTGGCCGCCTGGAGGCCATTAAAGAGGCTGTGGACGTTCCTCTGGTGCTTCACGGAGGCTCGGGGACCGGCGAGGACAACCTCCGTCGCTGCGTTGCCGGAGGGATTTGTAAAATCAACGTGTTTACGGAGCTTATTAAGGCCTACTTGCCGGCGACCAAAGCGGGATTCAATCCCTTGGTGAAAGGAAACCCCGGTTTTCATCAATACAATGCGGTGGACAAAATCCTGGAATTCTATTTTACAATCTCCGGCAGCATGGGCGTTGCGTCCGCCTAATCACATATTTCAGGGAAAGCAAAAACAAGCAAAGGAGCAGCCATGTTACTTGAAAAAGAGCGGGAACAAGTGGTTGTGTACTGCCAAAGGATGATTTCCACAGGCCTGACCGTAGGAACGAGCGGAAACATAAGCATTTATAACCGGGAGCAAGGACTGATGGCCATCAGCCCCAGTTCCATGGACTACATGATCATGGAGCCGGTGGACGTGGTGGTTCAGGATTTGGACGGCAATGTTGTGGACAGCCCCCGGCGTCCCTCCTCCGAGTCCGATCTGCATCTGATCTGCTATAAAAACAGGGAGGACATCAACGCGGTGGTGCACACCCATTCCCCCAACACAACCACCCTGGCGATTCTGGGCTGGGAGCTTCCGGCGGTCCATTACAACGTGGCCTACAGCGGCGGCTCCACCATTCCCGTGGCGCCGTATCGCCTGTTCGGGACTATGGAGCTTGCGGAAGCGGCTTTGAAAACCCTGGAAGGCCGTTACGGATGCCTGCTGGCCAATCACGGCGCTCTGGCCGCCGGATCCGGCATCAGCCACGCTTACGCCCTTGCTGAGCAAATGGAGTTTTGCGCCGAGGTGTATCTGAAAGCCAAAGCCGCGGGCGAGCCCAATGTTTTGAGTGAAGAGCAGATTATTGAAGTCATCGGCAAGTTCATTGCCTATTCCAGCCAGGAAAAATAGCAACCTGAAGCGCGGACGGACGAATCATGCAGTACACAAGAGAAGACATAGTCAAAAAAATCAACGCGGAAGATTGGGACCTGATCATCATCGGAGGCGGCGTCACCGGCGCCGGCATCCTGCGGGAAGCGGTCCGGCGAAACCTGAAAGCCCTGTTGGTGGAGCAGCGCGATTTCGCCTGGGGCGCCTCCAGCCGGTCCGGCCAGTTGGTGCACGGCGGCCTGCGATACCTCCAGCAGGGGGATTTCATGCTCACCTATCAGTCGGTCCGCGAGCGGGAAATGCTCTTGCAGGAGATTCCCGGCCTGGTCAAGCCTTTCGGGATGATGATGGCCGTTTATAAAGGCAGCCTGCTGCAGCGCTTGATCGTCCAGGCGGGCCTTTTGACCTACGATGTCATGAGCCGCAAATTCCGGAAACACACGTATTCGGTCAAGGAAATGCTCCAGCGCTTTCCCGGCCTTAGGGAAAAAGGGCTGGAATGCGGCCTGCTTTTTTACGAGTCCGTGACGGACGACGCAAGGCTGGTGTTGCGGGTTTTGCAGCAAGCCCGGGAAGAGGGCGGAGTCACGCTGAATTATTGCAAGGTCACGGATTTATTAAAGGATGACGGCAGGGTGTGCGGCGTGGAACTGGAGGATTCGGTTTCGGGCGAAAAAATGCAGGCCAAGGCCAAACAGGTTATTAGCGCAACAGGCGCCTGGGCGGACGACTTCCGCAGCAAGGTCAGAAGGAAGAACTCCAAGCATATGCGCCCGTTACGGGGCAGCCACCTGGTTTTTTCCGCGGACAGGCTGCCGGTAAGCCAAAGCATTGTCATTACCCATCCGGTCAGTAAACGGCCCGGATTTATTTTTCCCTGGGAAGGCCGTGTCATCACGGGCAACACGGACATCGACCATCGGCAAAAGCTCACCGAAGAGGCTTTCGCAACCTCCGGCGAGGTGGATTATTTGCTGGAAAGCGTCCGGCATCACTTCCCGGACCTGGACATAACGCGCAAGGATATTATAGCTACCTATTCGGGCGTCCGTCCCGTGGTGGGATCGGGCAAGAAAGACCCGTCCAAGGAATCCCGCGATCATGTGGTCTGGCAGGAGGACGGATTGCTGACAGTCACCGGCGGCAAGCTGACCACCTTTCGGCTGATCGCCCTGGACGCCTTGAAGGCGGCCCGGCCCGCCCTGGGGGATTTGCCGGACCTGGACAAAAAGCAGCGCGTGTTTTCGCCCGTAAAACCCTTGTCCGCCGAAGCCGCGGGCCTGGGCCGGGAGTCCTTGACCCGCCTCCAGGGCAGGTACGGCGCCCGGGCTCAAGATTTGATCAAGGACGCCCAGCCCGGCGAGTTGGAGAACATTCCGGGCACGGAAACCCTCTGGGCGGAGTTGCGCTGGGCCGCAAAAAATGAAATGGTAGTGCATTTGGAGGATTTGATGCGCAGACGCACCCGCATTGCAGTTTTATTAAGGCAGGGCGGAGCGTCCTATATGCCCGCAATAAAGGAAATTTGCCAGCCGCTTCTTGGCTGGGACGACGAGAAATGGAGTCAGGAAGAGAAGCAGTATTTGCAATCGTGGCAAAAGTACAATGGGGTGAAATATTGAATCAACTTGGAACAGGAACTTGCCGCACGAACTAGCCCCTTGGGGAGGGATGACGTTCCTATTGCAGAAAACTGATTCTTGCCTGATGAAATGACGCAGGGCCGTCCTGCCCGCCTTAGCTCCTTAAAATCCCAAAACAGGAGGGCGGGCGGTCCTGCGTAAACGCAATTCTCAAACTCGCCTATTTATACTAATTGCTATTATTCGAGTGGTTATTCGGTGCGTTCTCCGGGCGCTCAAAATTTACTTCGCTAAAATTTGGAAAGTCGCTGGACCCCGTTTCCAGGAGCGCGTCATGATGATTGCAAATAGGGCCAATCAACCCGCAGCTTCCCTCCACGGGGATGACAGAGAGCGTCGGCCGTAGCAGCCGTCCTGCCTTGTTGGGTTTCGCGGCGGCGATGCAATTTTATGATGCATTTAAGCAAGACGCATTTTTCCCGATTCAACATTCTGTTTCAATGCTCTACCCAACCTACTTTTTATCCATAAAAATAGTAGGTTGGGTAGAGCTTGCAGAACTATTCAAACGAAGGCTGTCCAGTCCTCGCCGAAATAATGACCAACGTCGAAAACATGCGTGCGAAACCCAACAAATGGATGAGCGCTCCCAAAACTGATTGTAGCCCGGGAAAATCGTCATCCCGGCAAGAGGCGGTCTGCTTTTTAAGACCGCCCCGCAAGCCGGGACCCAGCGCCTTCGGGGACTTATCTGGGAGCATCATTACTTGTTTGAAGGCGCCTTGTTATCAGAGTTTTAGCCCGCACACAGATTTTTCAGTTCTGAAAGGAGTTTCCATGAAAAAGGAGCTTTTTGGCAGGGAAAAACCGCCCGGTTGGTGTAAAGGGGATCCGCCTCCAGATTGTACCGGGAAGACGCCTTGGCCTCCTCCCACAAGGCCGTGTGGGGTATGGGCGTGTAATGGGTCAGCACGGGGCGTATGCCCGCCTCTTTGACGATGGATATGGACTCTTTCACGGCTTCGTAATCCTGATTGGGCAGGCCGATAAGCAAATAGGCGCCAACCACGCTGGCGTCAAAACCCGCCTCCTTCATATTCCTGGCGCCGTCCAAAAACTCTTGCCGGGTGATTTTGGCGTCCATGCCGTTTCGTTTGGAGAACACGGCCGTCTCCAGGCCCAGGCGAATGGTTTGGAATCCCGCCTGGAACATGGTTTTGGCCGTCCTGGGGGTCAGGTTGCGGATATGGACCGCGTTGGGAGTATGGAATCGGCAGTTCAGGCCTCGGGAGAGGATTTTATCCATCAGGGGCAAAAAATACTTCTCCGGCTGCACCAGCATGGCGTCGTCGTAAAACACGTAATCCCTTAATCCGTAGCGTTCGCGCCAATAAAGCATTTCGTCGAACACGGCGTCGGGATCTCTCCGCAAAAATTCCGGGTTCAAGAAGCCCGAGGCGCAATAATGGCAGCGGAAGGGGCATCCGCGGGAGGTCAGCACGGGCGCGAACACGGGAGCCCCCTCCAGATCCAAAGCGGGGTAGGGGAAGTCGTCCAATGCGCCCGATTTGACCGGGTTATCCGCGCTCCAGCCTGTATGGCGATTGGCCAGGTCCACAATGCGTTCGTCGGCCAGGCCTGTAAAAACCTCGTCAGCCCCGGAAAAATTTCGTGCGTGATCAGGCCATAAGGTCGGGTAGGTTCCGCCTAAAACCAAAGGGACGTCCGGCCAGATTTCCTTGGCAAGAGCAATGGTCTCAAACACCCCCGGATACCAATAGGCCATGAGGGACGTGACCAGGATCAAGTCCGGCTTTTCCGCGCCCGACAAATCCTTGCGCACCCGTTCGGGTTCCAGGCCGTAGCGGGAAAATCGCCGTTTGACGTCCCCGAGGATTTTCGGCGCGGGCAGGGCTTGTTTCAGGTACGGGCCGGCGCCGTAGCGATTTTTTTTCAGATGGGATGTATCCGGCCTTCCCAGGCAGTCGTAATAAGATACGGAAAAGCCGGCTTTTCGCAGGATGGCCAGGAGGTAATATAAACCCAGAGGCCTGGCCCACACGTCGTAGGCTGCGAAGTCGTGAATCCAGGGGTTTAGGCCCAGTATGCGGGGCGGGGCTGCGTTCATGGTCTTGGCGTTATGGGGTTCATCTTGAGGCATGGGAGTGCATAGCATACAAGCCAGGGCGCAGGGAAAATAAATTTTCAGCTTAACCGGATATTAATTTGACTAAATTGAAAATTCCTTTATCATTAAAGGTTAATCGCCGCGTACGGCTTTAATATATACTTAAACGAAAGGATTTGGAATCATGGCAAAAGTGGCTTTTGTAGGTTGGAGAGGAATGGTTGGATCGGTGTTGATGGACCGTATGAGGGCTGAGGGCGATTTCAAGACTGCCGGTCTTGATCCCCTGTTCTTCACCACCTCCCAGACCGGACAAAAGGCCCCGGATGTGGGACTGGGCGAGTCCCTGCTCCAGGACGCCATGGACGCGGATAAACTCCTGCCCATGGACGTCATCGTAACATGCCAGGGCAGCGGATATACCAAGGAAATGCATCCCAAACTCAGAAGCATGGGTTGGGACGGATACTGGATCGACGCGGCTTCGGCCATGCGTATGGACGACGACGCGGTCATCGTTCTGGACCCGGTGAACAGGCCCGTCATTGACAAGGCCCTGGCTTCGGGGGTGAAAAAATACATCGGCGGCAATTGCACGGTCAGCCTCATGCTCATGGCTTTGGGCGGACTGTTTGAAAACGGCCTGGTGGAGTGGATGACCTCCATGACCTATCAGGCGGCTTCGGGCGCCGGCGCCAAGAACATGCGGGAGCTCATCGCCCAGATGGCTTCCATTTCCGGCGCCAGCAAGGCGCTGCTGGACGATCCCGCTTCGGCCATTCAGGATCTTGACAGGACCGTCCTGGAAACCATGCGCTCCGGGGATTTTCCCGCGGACAATTTCGGCGTGCCCCTGGCCGGCAGCGTCATCCCCTGGATCGACTCGGAAGTGGCCGACGGCCAAAGCCGGGAAGAGTGGAAGGGCCTTGTGGAGACCAACAAAATCCTGGGAACCGAAAAGCAGATTCCCATTGACGGCCTGTGCGTCCGCATCGGCTCCATGCGCTGCCATAGTCAGGCTTTGACCATCAAGCTCACCAGGGACGTTCCCGTGGATGAGATAGAGGACATGCTGGCCAAGGCCAATGACTGGGTCAGGGTCATCCCCAATAACAAGGCCGACTCCATGAAGCTCCTGAGCCCCACGGCGGTCACCGGCGGCCTGGAAGTGCCGGTGGGCAGAATCCATAAGTTGAACATGGGGCCTGAATATCTTGGGGCCTTTACCGTGGGCGACCAACTGTTGTGGGGCGCTGCCGAGCCTCTGCGCAGGATTTTGCAAATCATCCTGGAGTTCATGGGATAGGCCGAAACAAGGCTTGTTTCAGGAAAATGGTGTGAGTTAGAACGATAAGGCCGAGGCGGGGAAATCCTGCTTCGGCCTTTTTAACGGGAACAAAGGCCGTCCCCAACCCTGATTTTCGGGCGGAGGCGCGGTTTTGTATGGCGTTTCCCCCAAAAATCCTTGAAAAGGCCTTGTATTTAACCATTCGTAAGGGTATACCGATTACCCTTGGGATAAAATCGGACCGGCGATCCGTTTTTTTCCGCGGCGAGGGGAACGCCGCAAAATGGGGCGGGTATGAGCGTACGTCCCGGTTTTTTGGGCTTCACATTAAGGGGAAAGGGAGCATGGACCGGACATCTGAGGCAAAGCGCAGGGAACTTGTAGCCAACCGCGAAACCTTGAAGCGCATTTTCATCATGCGCGAAGACGACTCGGCCAAAGCCACCTTGTTAAAATACATGGAGCAGATTTTTTTCGGGCTCCAGGATTTTTTAAAAGACCACGTAGGCATTACCGAAGAACGCAGCCTGCGTGAAATGGCCTCCCGCTTCCAAAACAGCCTGATCAGCGAACAGCCGGAAAAAAAGCTGGCCGAAGTCATCACCGAACTGGTGGAAGACATCGCCCCCCACGCCGTAAACGTGGCCTCGCCTTATTTTGTGGGCCACATGACCTCCGCCATGCCGTTCTTCATGGTCCACCTTGCCGCTTTTGTGGCCGCCCTGAATCAGAACGTGGTCAAGCTGGAAACCTCCAAGATCGTCTCCATCGTCGAAAAGCAGCTTTTGGCTAAAATCCACCGGATGATCTACCAGCAGGACGACGCGTTTTACTCCCGCCATATCCAAAGCGTGGATACGTCTTTAGGCGGATTCACCGAGGATGGCACCCTGGCCAATATGACCGCCCTGTGGGTGGCCCGCAACAGCATCCTGAACCAAACCGAAGGCTTCGCCGGCGTGGAGCAGGAAGGCATGTTCGCCGCGTACCAGGCTTTGGGCATCGAGCGGATGGTGGTGCTGGTCTCCCAATTGGGGCATTATTCCCTGCGCAAGGCGGCGGGGCTCCTTGGTCTGGGCAATAAAAACGTCATCGGCCTGCCCATTGACGCAAACAACCGGGTGGACGTGGACGCCCTGGCCAGGGCCGTCAAGGAAATCAGCGCCGACCCCAAAACCCGGATCATGGCTGTAGTGGGCATCGCGGGCGCGACCGAAACCGGGTCCGTGGACCCCTTGCCCAGGATCGCCGAAATCTGCGCCGAGCATAACATCCACTTTCATGCGGACGCCGCCTGGGGCGGTCCGACCCTGTTTTCCGAAAAGTACAAGCATCTTCTGGAAGGCATCGACCTGGCCGACTCGGTGACCATCGACGGGCACAAGCAGTTTTACATGCCCATGACCTGCGGCATGGTGTATTTTAAAAATCCCTGGGCCATGGACGCCATCGCCTATCACTCCACCTACATCGCCCGGCCCGGCTCCGTGGATTTGGGCATCAAGTCCCTGGCGGGCTCCCGGGCCTCCACCTCCTTGATCCTGGACAGCGCGCTTAAGGTCATGGGCGTCAAAGGCTACGGCATTCTGGTGGAGCACGGCATTGGGCTGGCCAAGCAATTCGCCAAGGAAATCCGGGCCAGGGAGCATTTCGAACTGGTCACCCCGCCGGAGTTGAACATCCTCACCTATCGGTACGTGCCCGCGCGTCTGCAGGAAAGATTGAAAAACGCCGAACCCAAGGAAGCCGTCAGGATCAATCAATGCCTGAACGCCCTGAACATTGTCCTGCAACGGGATCAGCGCGAGGCGGGCAAGAGCTTCGTCTCCCGGACGACTTTCCGGCGGCCGCCTGAACAAGGTGGAGACGTGGTGGTCTTGCGGACCGTGTTAATGAATCCCATGACCCGCTTGCGCATTCTCAAGGAAATTCTGGACGAGCAGGAGCAAATCTGTCAGACCAAGCTGGGCAAGGCCTTCGGCGCGATTTGCTAGCCTATTCCCGATTCGAATAAAAAGACGTCCAACCCATTTTGCAGCATTCCGGTTCACGCAGGGGCGCCGCTATATTCGTCGTCTCATGGCAATTTCAAGACTTGTTGGCTAATTCCACCTTAAAACATCTTTGTCAGAAAATTTCTTACACAGGAATCAGAGTTCCAAGAATTTTCCTGAGCCCTATCATTAATATATGATGGGTCCATCGTGGGTATTTCCGTCCCCTGGACCGGAGCGGCGGGGGATCAACTTTTATTCCAAAACAATCAGACGAGCAAAAGGAGCGTGTCATGAAAAAGCGGTTAGTTTTCTTGTGTGTGGTAATGACGGCGATGGCTCTTTGCTTTGGCGGGTCCACCGCCTTCGCCAAGATGTACAAGTTCTCCGGCGGCCCTTCCGGCGGAACATTCCAGTACTATGCCAGCGCCATTACTTCTCTGACCAAGGATTCCATGAAAGGCTCGGGCATCAAGGTCCTGGCCAGCTCCTCGGGCGGATCCATCGAGAATATTCGCCTGATCAACGCCAATCGGGCTCAGATGGCCGTCGCTTATTCCGGCCATGTTTTCCAGGCCCGCAACGGCAAGCTGAAGAATGACGACCGCAAGTACGAAAACGTGCTGGCCATGTGCTATTTTTACGGGGCGCCGGCCCAGTTGGTGGTTAAGGCCAAATCCGACATCAAAAAGACCACGGATCTCCAGGGCAAACGCGTGGGCGTCGGCAACGCCGGCTCCGGCGCTGCGGCCAACTGCGAACTGTTCTTCACGGAACTGGGCATCTGGGAAAATGTGGATCGTCGTTTTCAGGGCTACCGCGCCGCCGCTGACGCTTTCAAGAACAATCAACTGGACGCCTTCTGGGTTTTCGTGGGCTATCCCAACGCCTCCGTTATTGAAGCAGCTCTCCAGACCGACATCCGCCTGATCGACGTGTACAAAGACGCCGAGGAAATCGGCATGTTCAAGAAATACCCCTATTTCTCCAAGGTTGTCATCCCGGCCGGTACGTACAAGGGCGTGGACGAGCCCACCAACACCTTCCAGGATTCCTCCCTGTGGGTGGCAAGCCCCAGCCTGACCGAAGAAGACGCTTACAAGCTGCTTTCCACGGTGTTCAGCGACGAAGGCCTGAAGTTCATGGTGGAAACCCATAAGTCCGCCAAGGCCATGAGCATTGAAAACGGCATCAAAGGCATCATTACTCCTTTGCATCCCGGCGCTGAAAAGTTCTGGCGTGAAAAAGGCGTATTGAAATAACAACAGGGATTTCCGGGGCCGTCCTTCTGGGGCGGCCCCGCCCAAGCCCGGGGCAGGGGGCGTTTCCGGGAAAAAGACGGGAGTCTCGGGCTTTCCGCAGGGGAAGAAAACAGGTGAGCCATGTACGATACATTAAATCGCTTTGAAAAAGTTTTGTTCAGCCTCATGTCGGTTTTTCTGGTGGGGTTTTATTCGTTTTCCGCCGTGTTGAGGCCGGCTGCCAACCAGTTCCACGTCGGCATATATGTTGTCATCACGTACATGCTTATTTTTCTTCTTTATAAAAGCAAGATTCCCTTTTTGCGGGTGCTTGATTATTTGCTGATGATCCTGTCTCTTTTGGTGTGCGGCTATTTTATGTATAATTACGAGGCCCTGAACTACCGGGCCGGCGCCGAAACCGACATGGACAAGTATGTGGCCGTGGTGGGCGTTCTCATAGGCATCGAGGCGGCCCGCAGGGTGGTGGGATTCGTATTCGTCATCATTGGAATCATTATGATTCTGTACGGCGTTTACGGCATGTACATGCCGGACCTCATCGCCCACCCCGGGGACACCTTCATCGGCATTTGCACGTTCATTTATTATCAGGCGGACGGCGTGTTCGGCATCATGGCCAACGTCTTGGCCACCTATGTTTTGCTGTTCGTGCTGTTCGGCGCCTTTTTGGAAAGCTCCGGAGCGCAGAAATTCTTCATTGACTTTCCGCTGGCCGCCGTGGGCCATCGCGTGGGCGGCCCGGCCAAGGTGGCGGTCATCGCCAGCGCCATGTTCGGCTCCATTTCCGGCAGCGCCATCGCCAACACGGTTTCCACGGGCGCTTTCACCATTCCGCTCATGAAAAAGGCCGGGTTCCGGCCGCATGTGGCCGGAGGCATCGAGCCCGCCGCCTCCATTGGCGGCATGTTCATGCCGCCCATCATGGGCGCGGGCGGCTTCATCATGTCCGAGTTGACCGGGGTGCCGTATTCCAGAATCATGGTGATCGCTATATTTCCGGCGCTCATGTATTTTTTCAGCGTCTTCGTCATGATTCATTATGAAGCCAAAATTCATAACATCCGGGGCGACAAATCAGAGATCGGCGCCACCCAGATCTTAAAAAAGGAATGGTATTACACGGTCCCGCTTCTCTTAATCACCGCACTCATGCTGATCGGCTATTCCCCCGGCTTTGCGGCCGTTTTGGGAATCTGCTCCTGCATCCTGCTCAGCTGGGTGAAAAAAGATACGCGCATAGGTTTAAAAGGCTTTGTGGAGGCTTCCCGCCAGGGCGCGGAAAGCAGCCTGAAAGTCGGCGCCACGGTGGGCGTCATAGGAATAATAATCGCCGTACTAACATATAGCGGTCTGATTCTGACATTTGCCGATATCGTCATAGACATTGCCGGTGGACGCCTCTTCCTGACCATCCTGCTAATTGCACTGGCCTCCCTGATCCTGGGCATGGGGGTTCCCGTCACAGCGGCCTACCTTATCACTGCAGTTGTAGCCGTGCCTGCGCTCACCCATTTGGGCGTCAATGAAGTCGCGGCTCACATGATCGTCTACTGGCTGTCCCAGGATTCCAATATCACTCCTCCGGTGTGCATAGCGGCCTTTGCAGGGGCGACCATCGCCCAGGCCAATATGTGGCGGACGGCTTTCGCCTCTTTCAAGTTCGCCAAATTCTTGTACCTGGCGCCCTTCCTGTTTGGATACGTGCCGGGATTCTCCCTGAACGGGACCTCCGGAGACATTATCAAGGCCATGGTCCTCATTGCAATGGGAACCTGGTTTTTCGCTTATCTATTGAGCGGGGCCTGGTATTACACCCTGTTCAAAAAAGAGCCTGCTCCGTATAGGGATTAAAAAAAACATGGCCGCACGGCCGTCATAAGGGAGGCCGGGGCGCCTTTGGCGCAGGCTTTTCCAATCGCAGTCGTTCAATTTTTTCATTGGCTTGGAAATGCTCCGGTGATATTTATCCCGGAGCATTTTCCGTAATGACAATAGGGACCGGCGAAGAATGGCCATACGCTCGAATAAAAAAGAGAGCCCCGAAGGCGCCCTGAGGCAGATCGTCTCCGTGCTTGCCCTGCTGGCTTTTTTGTCCATTGTTACGGGCGGGGTGCTTTACGTTTCCTTTCTGCAAAAGGCCGCGGTGTCCGAAGCCGACCATCAGGCGGTCAACCGGATCAAACTGGTCGCCAGGCACATTTCCGATTCCTTGTCCGAAAACGAAAGGCCCGTAAAAACCCTGGCGGGCATGAGGCGCATCGTCAGGGCGCTGGAAACCACCGACCTGGAAGCCACCGAACAAGCCAACAGGATCCTGGACCATTTCAAGGAAACCCTGAACGCGGACGTCTGCTACCTGATCGACGTCACGGGCCTGACCATCGCTTCCAGCAATCGCCATTTTACGGACAGTTTTGTGGGCAAGAACTTCGGGTTCAGGCCGTATTTCCAAAAGGCCATGGAAGGCCGCACAGCCACTTATCTCGCCCTGGGCTCGGTCTCGGACAAACGCGGAGTGTATTCCAGCCATCCGGTCATGGGCTCGGACGGCGAGCTTGCGGGCGTGGTGGTCATCAAGGCCTCGGTGGATTTGATCGAAAGCTCCCTCACCTCCCGGCCCGAGGAAGACGTCCTGGTGGCGGATCCCAACGGCGTGGTGTTCATCTCCAGCAAAAAGCAATGGCTTTTAAAAACCCTTTGGCCCCTTAAGAAAGAGCAGATCAACCAGGTGCAGGACTCCCAGCAGTTCGGCCCGGGTCCATGGCCCTGGATCGGATTCAGGCCCACCGACTCCCCGGACACGGTGGAGCTGAAAGGCGCCCGTTTTCTGATGCATGAAGAGCCCATCCGCTTTTTTCCCGGATGGTCGGCCTATTACATCCAGAGCGAAGAGGCCATCTCGCAGCGGGTGTCCAGCAATCTGTTCCGGGTGACCGGTATTGTGGTCATTACCAGCATCGTGCTGGTGGGGCTTTTGGTGTTTTTGCTTTACACCCGGGCTTTGGTGGAGATCAATCGCCGAATTATGGCGGAAGGCGCCTTGCGCCAAAGCGAGGAGCGGTATCGCGCCATTTACCACAACACGCCGGCCATGCTCCACTCCATCAATTCCAAAGGCCGGCTGGTCAGCGTAAGCGACCACTGGCTCAAAGCCCTGCAATACGAAACCGGGCAGGTGATCGGCAAGCATCTGGGGGATTTCATGACGCCTTCCTCCGCCCAATACCTCAGGGAAACCATGATGCCCGAGTTTTTGCGCACCGGAGAATGCATCGACGTTTCCTATCAGTTCGTCAAGAAGAACGGCGAGGTGATGGACGTGCTGCTTTCGGCCATTGGCGAGCGGGACGAGGAGGGGCGCTTTGTGCGCTCCCTGGCCGTATCCGTAGACGTAACCGAGCAGAAAAAGGCCCAGGAAGCCCTGAACCAGGCCCAGGAGAAGCTCAGTCAGCATTCCCAGGAGCTGGAGCGGCAGGTTTTTCGCAGGACCGAGGAAATATCCAGCATTCTCAAGTATACGCCCAATCTGGTCCATATTAAAGACGCCGCCGGCCGTTACATCATGGTCAACCGGCGTTACGAGGAAATTTTCGGCATTTCCAACGAGGACGTGCGCGGCAAGACCCAGCACGAAAGCATGCCCAAGGAATATGCGGACGCATTCCGGGAGGTGGACCATAGGGTTTTGAGCGAAAAAAAGCCGGTTCGGTCGGAGTATGTGGTTCGGGTGGACGGGGAGGATCACAGCTACTTGTCCGTAAAGTTTCCCATATACGACGAGCAGGGGCGCATCCACGCCATCGGCGGAATTTCCACGGACGTCACCGAGATAAAAAAGGCTCAGGAAGCCCTGCGGCGCCTGTCAAACCGCATGATCATCAGCCAGGAGGCCGAGCGCCAGGCCATCGCCCGGGAGCTTCACGACGAACTCGGCCAGATCCTCACCGTGCTTCGCATGGATGCGGTCTGGTTTAAAAAGCGGTTGAAAGATTCCGACGCCGCCACGCAGAAGCGGGCCTCGGCCATGTGCGAATTGATCGATAAAACCATTGAGGACGTGCGAGGCATCGCCGTGCGCCTGCGGCCGGGAGTGTTGGACGACTTGGGCCTGGTGGACGCCCTGGAATGGTACACCAGCGATTTTGAGCGCCGCACCGGCATTACGTGCATTTTTGAGCATGATAATATTCCCAATTTAGGCAACGCCATTTCCACCGCCGCCTACCGGATCGCCCAGGAGGCGCTGACCAACGTGGTGCGCCACGCGTCCACGGACCGGGCGGATGTGAGCCTTTCCTTTGACCAGGAAGAATTCACCCTGGTAATTTCAGACAACGGAGTGGGCTACGACGGCGGCATGGTGGAAGAATCCGAAGGCCTGGGCATCGCCGGCATGAGGGAGCGGGCCATGCTGGCCGGCGGAACCTTGGAAGTGGAAGCGGGCGAGGACGCCGGGAGCCGGATTATTTTTCGGATTAAGGTTTCTGGGGCGAATAAGGAGAAGTAGCGTGATACGGGTTTTGCTTGCAGACGACCATGTAATCGTCCGGGCGGGCTTGCGCCGGATTATCGAAGACAGCGAGGACATCAAGGTCATCATGGAAGCCTCCAACGGCAAGGAAGCCATTGACCTGACCCTGGAGCATTGCCCGGACGTTGCGGTCGTAGACATTTCCATGCCCGGCATGGACGGCCTGGAGGTGGTCGGCAGGCTGCACGCCGAACTCCCGGACCTGCCCATGCTTATCCTGACCATGCATGAAGAGGAACAGTACGTGGTGCGCGCCATCGAAGCGGGCGCCATGGGGTATATGACCAAAAAGTCCGCGCCGGAGCAGCTTGTCACCGCCATCCGGAAGCTCCACTCAGGAAGCCGCTTTCTTACCGAAGAGGCCGCCGAGCTTTTGGCTTTGCGGGTTTCCAGGTGGTCCAAGGGGGGCTCGCTTCTGGACTCCCTGTCGAAAAGGGAGTTGCAGGTTTTGCGCCACCTGGCCTCCGGCCATACGAACCGGGAGATTGCAGACTCCTATCATATCAGCGTAAAAACCGTGGACACCTATCGCGCTCGTCTGTTAAAAAAACTCAACCTGCGCAATAATGCGGATATCTCCCGGTTCGCTATTCAGAACAACTTGATCAATCCTTGAGCAAAACCGGTCGCCGCCGGCCTTTTAAAATTTTGAAAATTTGCACGCCTTGAATTTGTGCTATATGTTGACAATAGGGATTTTTATAATTCTCACTCCAAAATTATTTTCGGCCCGGACAACCGGGCTTTGAGGGTGGATGACACAGGAAATCAATGAACTCAAAGAATCCAGGGAGTTTTTAAACCTGCTCCTGCATAACATCAACACAGCCGTGCTGGTGGTTAACGAAGAAATGCGCATTCAGCAGGTGAACGGATTCTTCAAAAGCCTTTTCGGCATTTCCGACATGGAGGACCCGGACCTTACGTTCGGCCAGGTCGCGGGCTGCACTTTTTCCGTGGAGGAAAACAAGGGCTGCGGAAAAACCACCAAATGCGCTCAATGCGCCTTACGGAAAAATTTGGTCAACGCCCTGCTTAGCGAGGTGCCCGCGGACAAGGTTTCTCTTTCCCGCACCTTTTACATTGACGGCGTTCCCCAGGAGAAGCACCTGGAGTTTTCCACGCGATACATCCGCTTTCATGACCGGCCCATGGTGCTGGTTCTGATTTATGACGTCACGGAGCTCACGCTTCAAAGATTGCGCTTGAGCGAGAAGCAGGAGCAGGTGCAGCGCGATTTAAAGAGCGCTGCGCTGATTCAAAAAGGGTTGCTGCCTACCTCCGCGAATTGTCAAAACGGCCTGGAACTGGGCTGGAAATTCGCTCCATCCACCCATGTGGGAGGCGATATTTTCAACGTTCTCCAGGCCCCGGGGCCGCTGACCGCATTGTACATGGTGGACGTGTGCGGCCATGGCGTGGCCGCCTCCCTGGTGGCGGTTACCATCTCCCAGCAATTGCAAAACCTGTCGTGCCGCCATTGCGGGGGGGCGCTTCCTTTGCCTCCCGCAGCCGTCCTGAACGAGTTGGAAGAGGTTTTTCCCTTTGAACGGTTCGACACCTTTTTCACCTGTGTGTACGTCCAGGTGGACGAAGCCAGAGGCCTGGCCGCTGTCTCGGCGGCGGGGCATCCCGCGCCTTTATTGATCAAGCGGGGCGGAACCGTGGAGAAAATTGCCGCCAAAGGCCCGGCAATAGGTCTGGGCTCCTACAGCAAGTACGATCAGGCGATTGTGGATTTCGGCCCCGGGGATCAGATTTTGCTGTATACCGATGGTGTGACCGAAGCATTGGGGATGGATGACACCCGTTTTGGGACGGAGCGGCTTTTGGAAATCGCCGCAGAGCATGGAGGGGCCCCTCCCCAGGAATTGGCCGACGCGGTTTTTAAGGCGGTCGCACAATTTGTGGGGCCTGTGGGCTTTGATGACGACGTGAGCATTATGACCGTCAGGTATATGCCTTCCTATTAATTTAAACTGCCGCTTGCCTGAAAATATTAAGTAGAAAAAACCTTGACCTGCCTGTCCATGCCTTTTACCCTGAAAAAGAGCATATAATCCTTTACAAAAAAAACGGGCGCTTATGAAGAGGTATCTCAAACCTGCTTTGCTGATTCTTTTCGGGCTGGTAGTCGCTTTTCCTTTATTCAGCCTGACCTACTACACCATGGTGCGCACATCCACGCCTCAGTTTTGTGCATCGTGCCACGAAATCCGTCCCGCCTACGACTCCTGGAAGACCTCCACCCACGTCAACAACGACAAAGGCTTTGTGGCCGATTGCATGGACTGCCACTTGCCCGCCCCCCACGACACCTGGGATTTCTTTTACGCAAAAACAATGCATGGTCTGAAGGACGTCGCCATGCATTTTGCCGGCGGCGAATACGACCGGGCTGAGCAGCGGGAAAAAGCCTACGCCGCCTTTAAAAACGACCAGTGCATGAAGTGCCATCGCAACCTTTTGTACATCCCCAACAAGCGCGGCGCCATGTTGGCCCACCGGACCGTGGTCTACCCCAGGCCGGGATATGAAAAACGCTGCGTGGACTGTCATAGAAACCTGGTCCATGTGGATCGGGAAGTATACGGATACAGAGAAAATCAGCCCCCATACCGGGGCCTGGGACTTTAAATCAGATAGGGAGGCGTCATGAACCGGAAATTTTCCAAGCTCGTTTTATTCGCGTGCATTTTACTGCTGGCCTTGGCGTGGGGCGCCGTCACGGCCGCTGAGCAGGCGAACATGCCCAAGGCAAAGGAATTCAGGATCGAGCGAAGCATGTCCAAAGAGGCCATGGCCTGCCTTCAATGCCACAAGACGGAACACCCCGGCCTGTTTGCGGATTGGGCTGGCAGCAGGCACGCCAGCGCCAATATAACGTGCCTGGATTGCCATCAGGCGGAGGAGCATGACGCGGACGTCTCGCAAATTCATTTCAAGCAATACGAACGGGGCGACAATCCCTGGGGCAGCAAGGAATACCGCGTTCCGGTCGCTGCGGCGGTCACTCCCAAGGATTGCTCCCGCTGCCATCCGGACGAGGCGGTGCAATACTCCAAGAGCAAGCATGCCAACACCACGGAAATCATTTGGAAAATCGATCCGTGGCTTAACAATGGCATGAATTCCGACCTGGAGCGTCAGTCCGGCTGCTTCTACTGCCACGGCACGGTGCTTAAAATCAAGGACGGCAAGCTGGATCCTTCCACGTGGCCCAATGTGGGCGTGGGGCGCGTCAACATGGACGGAAGCCTGGGAAGCTGCACAAGCTGCCACACCCGGCATCGCTTCTCCGTCATGGAAGCCCGCAAGCCCGAGGCCTGCGGCCAGTGCCACCTGGGTCCGGACCATCCGCAAATAGAGATTTATACGGAATCCAAGCACGGGGATATTTATGCGGCGTTCGGCGACGACTATAACTGGAACGCCTCCCCCGGAACCTGGACGCCCGGCGTGGATTATCGCGGCCCCACCTGCGCTTCCTGCCATATGTCCGGCGCGGGGACGGTCATGACGACCCATGACGTCACCGAACGCCTGTCCTGGGAGCTCCAGGCGCCGTTGACCGTTCGTCCCCAGGATTTCAAACCCTTCCCGGCTCAGAGCAACTGGCAGGAGGAACGGAACAAGATGCAGGAAGTCTGCATGCAATGCCACGGGAAAGCCTGGGTGGAAGACCATTACACCAAAATGGACGGCGTGGTCGGCGAATACAACGACGTGTACTTCAAACCGGCCAAAGCCAAGCTGGACGAACTCTACGAAAAAGGCCTGCTGGACAAATCCAGGTTCTTCGACGAAAGGCTTGAGGTGGAGTATTATGAATTGTGGCATCATGAAGGCCGCAGAGCCCGCATGGGCACGGCCATGATGGCTCCGGACTACGCTTGGTGGCACGGCTTTTATGAGTGCAAAAAACGCTTCAACAACTTTATGGAAGAAGCCAATCACCTGATTAAAACCGGCGAAAAAGCCTATGTGGCAAAAGACTATCCCAACGCCACGGGCGACACCACAAAGCCGAAGGAGATCTTCGGCCAATAAACCGGGCGCAAACCGCGTCAGTCAGAACGCATGAAATATAAAAAGGGGCATGGAAGCAAGCCCCTTTTTTGCGTCAAAAATTTCAGGAAATGTGTGGGCTATTGTTTGGCTTCCCGCAGGGAGCTTAAAAACATGCCAATGCCCCCGAACAAAAGCACCAGGATCGTTATGATGTCAAAGGCGCTCATGTGCTTCATGGTCAGGTGGATGCTGGTTATGACGCCCACTGTCAGCATGACCAGGGAGGCTCCGGCCAGAACCCAGCCGATCAGGCTTTTTGAATTGTAAAAAATGTAGCCTATTCCAAAGATGAAGGGGATGAGGACCATGCCGCTGGTCAGGCGCAGGTTCCACGATCCCAACCCGAATGTATAAAGTCCGTATCCCAGGCCGAACCCGCTGCGCACCGTGATGTTATCCAGGAATAAATACCCCCCGGCCACGATCATGATCAACCCAAGGACGAACCTGCCCGTCCCCCCGCTCGTTCCTCCTGCTCCTCGCATAGAACCCGCTCCTTTTGCACTGCGTTGCTTTGGATCAGCCGCCCCCGCGGTTTGGATGAAAGGAACGCCTCGCTCCTCTGCGTTCCGGCCTGAAATGTATCATGGAGAGGTCTGCAAAGCAAGACGCCGCAGCAGGGATAAATTCCCTGTGCGGCGCAGGTTTACTAAAGAAGCTATTGAGCGTTTTCTATAGCAATCCTCCGGCGGCCATAATGTCCGGCACAAGCTCCTCTTTGCCGATAGCCATGATGTGCACGCCGTCGCAGATGTTTTCATCCACGATTTGTTTGATCTGGCGGCCTGCTATCTGGATGCCCTTTTGTATGGCGCCGCCCTTGGGGGCGGAGGCCATTTCATCGATAAACTCCTGGGGCACGGTCACGCCTGCCACGTTTTTGTTCATGAATCTGGCCATGGGCGCGGAGGTGAGGAGGATGATTCCGGCCAGCACCTTCACTGGAAATTGGCGGGCGTATTCCATGAAGTTCTTGAAATTCTCCAGGTCGTAGACCGCCTGGGTCTGGATGAACTCCGCCCCGGCTTCTATCTTTTTTTCAAACTTGATCAACTGGGGCTGGATGGGGTTGGCCTCGGGCGTGACGATGGCGCCGGCGCAAAAGGATACGGCGCCGTCCAGGTCGTTCCCGGCCATGTCCTTGCCTTTTTCCAACTTGCGCACCGCCGCGACCAACTGGCTGGAGTCCAGGTCGAACACGCCTTTGGCGGTTTTGTGATCGCCCAGGACCACGGAGTCTCCGGTAAGGCACAGCACGTTGTTTATGCCCCGCTGATGGGCGAACAACAGGTCCGCCTGGAGCGCCAGCCTGTTCCGGTCCCGGCAGGTCATTTGCAAAATGGGCTCTCCGCCCATTTCCTTGACCATCAAGGCCGCGCCCAGGGAGGGAAAGCGCATGACCGAACTCTGGTGATCCGTCACGTTCATGGCGTCCACCTTGTCCTTGAGCAATTCAATATGGTGGGCCATTTTTTCGAGATTCACGCCTTTGGGCGGTGCAACCTCGCTGGTGACCACAAATTTACCCTGGTCCAATGCCTGTTTGAATTTGGACGCCATGAGCGGACTCCTTTTTCATCAGGTTTGAAAAATCAAAGGACTGCCTGCCTTATCCTTCCAGCAGAATTTTGCCCGGAGACGGTTCGCCCTGGTGATTCCGGGGGGGCTGGAACCGTTTCATCAGGTCCAACTGCCCGATTTCGGCCAGGCGGTTGTAGATCAATGTCCAGGCGCAATCCTTGTTTTTGTCGATTTCGCATTTGCCGTTGTTGGTGCCGCCGCACGGCCCGTTGATCAGCCCTTTATGGCAGGCCGTAACCGGACAGATGCCGCCGGTTTCGCCCAGCACGCAGGTTCCGCACTGGGTGCACACTTCGTTGAACTGGCCCACGCCCGTTTCCTTGCCGATGAACAGGGTGTCCAGGGCCGGGATCACCATTTTTTGCAACTGGCTGGCGATGTTCTGGACGCCGAAAGCGCAGGACATGATAACCAGGGCGCTGGCCTGGTTGATCTGGCCGGAAAAAGCCCGGAGGCCCTCGTGGGTGAGATTATCGCAGGCCACGGGCAGGACCGTGGATCCGGTCACCAGCTTTCCTTTGGAAGCCAGATACTCCTGCATGGCCTGCACCTGCTCGGCGCCGCCCGTGTTGGTGAGGGTGGTGCAGGTTCCGCATCCGAAAATGAACACCCTGTTCTGGTGTTCCAGCAGCCTGTCCAGTTCCTCGTCGGGTTTTCTTCGCGTAATGGAACGGATCATGAGGCTTCCTCCTCTCTTTCAAGGTCGCACCTAAGGCAGCGAACGGCTTCCCGCAACGCCTGCTCTTTTGTGAATCCCTTTTCGATTTCCCTGAAATCATGCGCCCTTTCCTGCGTATCCTCCAAGGCGACTTTGACCCGGGGCGCCTCCTTGCCGCCTTCTTCGTCCTCCAGGGCAAGGCCTGCGTCCTGAATTAATCGGGTCTTCCGGTCCGGAGTGTGCACCCGGCCCGAGTCGCCGGAAAGGTATTTGTCTATGGCTATGGCGGCCCTGCGGCCCGAGGAAATGGCCCGAATCACAAAGGTGGGGCCGGTGGTGAAGTCTCCGCCCGCAAAGATGCCGGGAATGTTGGTGGCCAGGCGATTTTCGTCCACGGCCAGGGTTCCCCACAAGGCCCTTTCCAGTTGCTCGTCCTGGGAAAGAAAGGACATGTCCGCCGCCTGGCCGATGGAGATGATGACGTTTTCCGCCTCCACCATGCGAATCGTGGAGTCGTCGCAGGTGGGGTTGAACTTTCCATCCTCGTCAAAAACCGAATCGCACCGCGAGAATTCCACGCCCTGCACTTTTCCTTCCTCGCTGACTATCAGGCGCGGGCTCCAACTGGGATTGATCACAATCCCTTCCTCCATGGCCTCGTCCACCTCCTTGTCCCAGGCGGGCATCTGGTCAAAGGATTCCAGACAGAACACCTGCACGTCGGAGGCTCCCACCCTGAGCGCGGTGCGGGCCACGTCAATGGCCACGTTGCCGCCGCCGATCACCACCGCCCTGCCGGACAAGGACACAGGGTTTTCCCCTTTGACCTGGGTCAGGAACTGCAGCCCGTAGAACAGGCCTTCCAGGCCTTCCTCCTCGCCGGGAATGCCGATGGTTTTGCTGGCCTGGGCGCCCGCCGCAATGAACACGGCCTTGTAGCCCGAGGCCATGAGGTCGTTGACCGTATGATTGGCGTCGATGGGCGAGTCGTATTGAATTTCAACGCCTTTGTTCCGGATGTATTGGATTTCCTGTTCGATAACGTGCCTTGGCAGGCGGAACTCCGGCACGGTGATGCCAAGCATGCCGCCGCCTTTGGACGCGGCCTCGAACACCGTGGTTTTGTATCCCATTTCCGCCAGGAAATACGCGCAAGTCAGGCCGGCCGGTCCGGCCCCGACCACCGCCACTTTTTCCTTCCGGGTGACCGGAAAGGGCTCAGCTTCCACGCCCATGTTGTCAAAATACCAGTCCGTGGCGAATCGTTTTAAGAGCCGGATGGCCACAGGCTCGTCCAGTTCGCCCCGGCGGCATTTGAACTCGCAGGGATGGATGCAAATGCGGCCGCACACGGCCGGGAAGGGGTTGCGTTCCCGGATGATGTCCACGGCGTCCTGGAACCTGCCCCGGGCGATGGCCGCCACGTAGTTGGGCACGTCAATGCCCGCCGGGCATGCGTGCTGGCAGGCGGAGATCACCATGGATTTGCAGACCGCGCCTGCGCACCGGTTTTCCAGGATGTGGTCTTCGTATTCCTTGAGAAAATATTGGAGCGTGGATATGGCGGGCTTGGCGCAGTTCTGGCCCAGGCCGCACAGGGATGCCTCGGTCATGGTCCTGCCGATCTCCTTGATGGTTTCAATGTCCTCCAGCCTGCCCCGGCCGGCAGTAATGCGGGTGAGGATCTCCAAAAGCTGGGTGGTTCCCAGGCGGCAGGGGGAGCATTTGCCGCAGGATTCGGACTGGGTGAAGGCCAGGAAGAACCGGGCGATTTCCACCATGCAGTTGTTCTCGTCCATGACCACCATGCCGCCGGAGCCCATGATGGCGCCGATTTTCTGCAGGGTGTCGTAGTCGATGGAAAGGTTCAAAAACTGCGCCGGAACGCAGCCGCCGGACGGGCCGCCCATTTGCACGGCCTTGAACTTCCGGCCTTTGGGAATGCCGCCGCCGATGTCAAACACCACCTCGCGGATGCTGGTTCCTATGGGCACTTCCACAAGGCCCGTGTTGTTCACCTTGCCCGCCAGGGAGAAAATTTTGGTGCCCTTGCTGTTTTCCGTGCCCACCTGGGCGTACCAGCCCGCCCCGTTTTTCAAAATCAGGGGCACGTTGGCGAAGGTTTCCACATTGTTGATGTTGGACGGCTTTCCGTCCACGCCGGACTGGGCGGGGAAGGGCGGCCTGGCCCGGGGCATGCCCCGTTTTCCTTCGATGGAGGCCATTAGCGCGGTTTCCTCGCCGCAGACAAAGGCGCCCGCTCCCATCTTTAGGGAAAGGTCGAAGGAAAAGCCGGTTCCCAGGATGTTTTCTCCCAAAAGGCCAAGCTCTCCCGCCTGGGCGATGGCGCAATTCAAATGCTCCACGGCGATGGGATATTCCTCCCGAACATAAATGAAACCGAACCGCGCGCCCATGGCGTATGCGCCGATGATCATGCCTTCGATCACCGAATGGGGATCGCCTTCCAGAATGGCCCGGTCCATGAAAGCGCCGGGATCGCCTTCGTCCGCGTTGCAAATGATGTACTTGGGATTGGCGGAAGACTGGCGGGCGAACTTCCATTTCAGCCCGGCGGGAAATCCGGCGCCGCCCCGGCCGCGCAGTTTGGCGTCAATAACCTCCTGGGCGACCTGTTCGGGCGCCATGCCGGAAAGCACCCGAACCAATGCCTGATACCCCCCGGCCGCAATATAATGCTCGATGCTGGTGGGGTCGATCCTGCCGCACAAGGCCAGAACCCGGCGCTCCTGCTTCTTGTAAAAGGGTATCTGGTCCCGGTAGTAAATGGGCTTGTTGGTTTTGGGCTCCTTGTAAGCCAGACGGTCGATAAGCCGGTTTTGCTTGATAGTTAGGCCGATGATCTCCGCCGCGTCTTCGGGGCCGACTTCCTGGTATTGGACTCCCAGGGGATCCAGGGCGATGACCGGCGCCCGGGCGCAAAAGCCGTGGCAGCCGGTGGAGCGCACCTCCACTTCCTTTTCCATGCCCTGGCGCTTGACCTCGTCCTGGAGCGACTGGAGAACCTCGGCGGCCCCGTACGCCCGGCATCCGGTCATGCAAACATGGATGACGTTCCGGGCCTGGCTTAGGGCGGCCTGCGTCTTGTTTCGGAGCCATTCCATCTGCCCGATGGAAGTGAGTTTATTCATTACCCATCCCCCTCGGTTTTTTCGTATTGTCCGATAACGTTATTGACCTTGTCCGGGGACAGCTTGCCAAAATAGGTCCGGTTGACCATCATGGCAGGCGCCACAAAACAGGCCCCCAGGCATGCCACGGTTTCCAGGCTGAACTGAAAATCCTCGCTGGTTTCCCCTTCCTGCAAATGCAGGTGCTTTTTTACGCTGGACAAAATGCTTTGGCCGCCTTTGACGTGGCAGGCCGTGCCCCGGCACACCCTCAAGACATATTTGCCTTTGGGCTTGAGGCTGAAACCGGCGTAAAAGGTCACCACGCCCTGCACTTCGGAAGGCGGAATGTTCAAAGCCTCGGCGATCGGTTCAATGGATTCCGGAGGCACGTACCCGAATTCCTCCTGCACGGCCTGGAGCAGGGGGATCAGCCCCCATTTGACGTCTTTGTATTCTCCGATGATGCCTCGCAGCTTGACCATGTCGATTTCTTTAGGTTTCATTGCTTTTCTCCACATTCACCGGAAAGGATTTACACCCGGAATAAACCGCGCCGGGCGTCCGGGAAATATCCAATAAACCCGCCAGGGAATGGCCGGCCACGCCGGCCGGCGTTCGCAGGAGGCCTTCGGGAAATCCGAAAACCAGTTTGGCGGTTCCTATCATGCTTCCCGTTTGCGAGACCACCCTGACGGCGTCCCCCTCTTCTATGCCCAGGCTCGCTGCGTCGGTGGGGGACATTTCAATGGAGGCCCGGCCGTCCCAGGCAATGATCCGGGAGGATTGGGCGGTTCGCGTGCCGGAACCCAGGTGCAGCCGCACTGAACCTGTTATGGCGGTAAAATCAAAGCCCGCCGGCGGCTTTTCGCCGTCCCAGCACACGGGGGTGGTGAAGGCCATGGGTTGATCCTCCTGGATAGCGTCTTTCACCCACGAAACCGGGGAGGCAAGATATTGCTCCCCGTAGGATGGAATCAACCGGGCGATTTCCTTTTGGATGTCCCTGACCTCCGAATACCGGGCGTCCATGCCCAGCTTTTGGGCGAGCATGGCCAGGATTTCCCAATCCGGCCGGGCGGCGCCGGGCAGAGGCAGGGCGGGGTCGAAGGATTGGACGCGGCCTTCCATGTTGGTGAAGGAGCCTGCCTTTTCGGCGAAGACCGCGCCCGGGAGAATCATGTCGGCCAATTGGGCGGTTTCGGTCATGAGGATGTCCTGAACCGCCAGAAAATCCACCTTTTCCAACGCCGCCTTTACAAAGCCGGGATCAGGAAGGCTGCGCGCCGGATTTTCCCCCATGATATACAGGGCCTTTAAATTGCCCTTGTCAGCCTCGCGGATCATTTGCACCAGGGAGAGCCCGGGATCCGGCGACATTTTGGATCCCCAGGCGCTTGCCCAGGTTTTGCGGGCTTTTTCGTCAGAGAGGGAAGAACGGCCTGGTAGGCCGTCCGGCGCACAGCCCATGTCGAGCGCGCCTAATTGGTTGTTTTCGCGATGTAAAATATATATTCCGGAGGCGCCGTTTTCCAGGCTCCCGGTAATCAAGGCCAGGTTGACGACGGCGTCCAGGGTTTCCTGTCCTTTAGGCTGCTGGAGCACTCCCTGGCCGATGACAAAGGCGATTTTTTTACCGGCTATCATTTCGGCGGCCTGCTCCAGTCTATCCAGCTTCAGTCCGGTGGTTTTCGAGGCTCTTTCAAAGCTGATGGAGCTGAGCCCGGTCCTGAAAAAGGAAAAGCCCGTCGTGTTCTCGGCGGTGTAGGATGCGTCGTAAGCCTTTTTTTCCAATAACAGGGCTGAGATGGCGTTGACCATATCCAAGTCCCTGCCGGGAGCGACGGCGAGGCGCAGGCCGGCGAACCGGTTGAGGTCCGTCGGCAATGGATCTGCGACTATGAGCGGGGTTCCGTTTTGCGCCGCCCTTTTGATGTGGTATCCGGCCACGGGGACGGAGTTCCCCGGGTTGGCGCCAATCACAAAGATCGCTTCGGCCTGTTCCAGGCCTTTTAAGGGGCGGGCGCGGAATCGGCCTCCAAGCCTTTTGTCTAATTGAGCCGCCAGGGGAAGGCCGAAAAGATGGCCGCCGTTGTCGATGTTGTTGGTTTCCAATAGGGACCGGGCGATTTTCTGGAACAGGTAGTTTTCCTCGTTGGTGCATTTGGAGGAACCCATAAAACCGATGGTCCGGGGGCCGTGCTCCTTTTTAACGGACAGGAGCTTTTGACTTAGAATTTCAAGGGCTTCCGTCCAGGAGATTTCCGTCCATTCCCCGTCCTTTTTGACCATGGGCGAGGTCAGGCGATGTTCGGATTTTAAAAAGTCATGGGCGAAGTGGCCTCGCACGCACAAAGTCACTCCGTTGACCGTGTCCGTTCTGGGGGACGGCGTTACTTCCACGACCTGGCCGTCCGTGACGCCCAGGCTGACGGCGCAGCCTGCGGCGCAGAATCCGCAGACGGATTCATGCTCCTTTTGGGGCGCACCCACATAGCGGACGTTTTTCATGGTCAAAGCGCCGGTGGGGCAGAGGGAAACGCAGGTTCCGCAAAAGGTGCATTCGGATTTTTCCAGGGGCTGTTCGAACAGGGTCGACGGGCGGGCGTCGAAGCCCCGGTGGTTGTAATCGATGGCGCCTGCGGCGACCAGTTCGTGGTCGGCCCGGATGCACTTGCCGCACAGAATGCATTTGGTCAGGTCTCTTATAATGAACGGATTGGCCTGCTCGATGCCCTGGTAGTTGTGCATGGGGTAAAGCCCGGTCTGGCCTACGCCCAGTTGGGCGGCGATTTTGCGAAGATCGCAGTGATTGCCCTTGGAGCAAACCAGGCAGGACTCGGGATGCTCGGCCATGATCAGCCGGATGATGTTCCGGCGATGCCGCACGACCCGTTCCGAGTGGGTTTGGATTTCCATGTCCTGGGCAACGGGCGTAACGCAGGAGGCGAAAATCCGTCCGCTTTTGGCGTCCTCCACGATGCAGAGCCTGCACGCCCCAAACGGCTTGAGCTGGGGATGATGGCATAAGGTGGGGATGTCTATGCCCTGGGCGGTGCAGACGTCCAGGAGGGAGGTTCCCGCGGAGCATCGCACGGTTTTCCCGTTGACGGCGAGTGTGACGTTTCTCAAGACTCACTCCTTTCCATGACCGGAGGCCTCTACGGCCGCCGCCTGAAGGATCAGGAAACATGATGCGGAAGCGTGAGTGTTATTTGCAGAACCCGCCTAACGCAGTTTGGCGGCGTCCAGGTAATGCTTGAGTTTGTCGGTTCCGCCGATGCTGATGATGTGCACACCGTCGCACAGGTCTTTGAGGCCCTTGGCCAGATCGGCGAAAAGTTCTATGCTTGCTTTTTGCTTGTCCGGGGCTTGGGCCAGTTTTTTGATGACCCAATCCGGCACCAGGCCTGAACGAATATGGCGGTTGAGGAAGCGGGCCATGCCCGCGGTGCGCAGAATCATGAGTTCGGCGATGACCGGCACGCCGAAGGTCTTGGCCTGTTTGAGGAATTTTTCGAAGAGATCCAGGTCGAATACGGGAGTCGTTAGAAAGTATCCGGCGCCCACGCCCGTCATTTGCTCCATTTCCTTGAGTTCAAGCTCCGGAACGTTCCTGCCCCAGCCCGACTCCACGCCTGAGCCCAGCAGAAAATCCGCCTGCTTGTCCAGGGGCTTGCCTTCCACGCTGTGGCCTTGCCGCATGGATTTGAGCACGGAGTCCAGCTTGCCCGCATCCACGTGGAAGAACATCATTTCCTGAAGGCTGTCTCCGGTAATGCGGTAATCCTCCGTGAAGACCAGGAGGTTTTCCACTCCGGCGTCGTGGGCGGTGAGGAGATCCTTTTGGAGTTGGATGCGGTTTTTATCCCGGGTCGTGGTCTGATAAATGGCGTCAAAGCGGTTTTCGTTCAGGATTTCGCAGGTTTTGACCGTGTCGCCCACAATGCCCTGAATGTCGGATTCCGCAATGGAAACCCCGTCCACCCGGCCTCGAATCTGCTTGAGGTTGTTCAGCAGCTCCTGGGGATTTTCGTCAAACGGGGCCTGAACTTCCGAGGTGACCACAAAGAGTTTTTTGTCCAATGCTTCCTTGAGTTTCATGCCTGCCTCCTTCCGGCCTTGGGGGCGGCCGAAGTTCGCTCCGGCGTCCGGTTTTTCCGGCAACCGCCGGCGGCGGATTATTCCTCAAGCCCGAGCAGGCGGGCCACCTCCCCCTTAAGCTGGGCCAGGGGCAAGGGTTTGGAAAAGCAGACGTCCGCGCCGTACTCCTTCATCTTGGCGAATTTCTCCTCGTCCAGATACGCGGACAGAACAATGATCTTGGTGTCTTTGGTTTCCTCGCCGGTCTTGATTTTCCGGCAGACTTCGTAGCCCTTGATGTCGGGCATCATGATGTCCAGAATGAGCAGATGGGGCTTGAAATGGTTGACCTGCAGCCCGGCCTCGAACCCGTCGGAAGCGGAGATGACCTCGTAGTCGTAGGCGTCCTCTTCCAGAGCCTGGACGATGGTCTCCACAATAATGGGATCGTCGTCCACCACCAGGATGCGCCTTTTGACGTCTTCGGGCTCGGTGTCGGGAATGGGGATGCCCTGCTTGCGCATGAAGGCTTCCAGGTCGTCCTTTTTGATGCGCCGGTGTCCGCCCACAGTTTTATACGCGGGGATGTGGCCGGATTCGATCCAGTTGATGATGGTTTTGGGGGAAACGTTGCAGATTTGGCTGGCTTTGAAAACCGTGAGTATGTCTTCCATGGTCGGCCTCCTTGTGGTAGTGCAGCCTCGTTGATTTACATTTATTATAGTTTTTTTATTTAAGTCAAGAAATTTTTTTAACCTTAAAAATAAAAATATCCGGGCAATGTATCCATAATTAGCATTAATTATGGATAATTATAAATATTTATACTTCAAAGAGATATAATTATAATACTATAAAAACTAAAATAACTATAATAACTATAATCTCCAATAACGCCCTCAGCCTAAAAATCCGCCCCTGGAAAAATCAGTCGTCCTAAGAAAGGGCGGCGGTTTTTCAGAATAAATTGAACAGTAGTTGAAATTAAGGGCGCCGCCCTTTCTTTTCCTTGTAAAACTCCGGCAAAAAGGGTAGGATGCTCCCAAACCTCTGGGGGGAGAGTCCTTTTCATGCACCTGTTCAAAAAAGCCGACCTGACCGACACCGTCGATTTCTACAAAAGCCTGCTGGATAAAATGCTGGAAGGGGTTTATTTCGTCACCCCCGACCGCGTCATCACCTACTGGAATTCCGGGGCGGAAAAATTGACTGGATACCGTTCCGAGGAAGTGACCGGCAAGACCTGCTCCGAAAACATCATCATGCACGTGGACCGCTGGGGGCATAACCTGTGCGGGACCGGATCGTGTCCCGCTCAAAAGACCATGCAGGACGGCAAGGCCAGGGAAGTGGCCGTGTCTTACCACCACAAGGACGGACACCTGGCGCCGGCCGTGGCCCGGTTCATTCCCTTCCGGGATCGGAGCGGGGCCATTGTGGGCGCCGTGGAAGTTTTTCACGACACCACCCCGCTCATGTGCGAGAAGGACAAGGCCGACAAACTGCGCCGCCTCTCCCTGGTGGACTCCCTGACCAACCTGGCCAACCGGAAAATGGCCGAAATCCGTCTGGCCGCCAAGTTGAATGAGTTTTCCCGCTATGGCTGGCCCTTCGGCATCCTGTTTTGCGACGTGGACGACCTGAAGCAGGTGAACACCCTGTACGGCAGGGGGGTGGGCGACCAGATGCTGAAAGCCATCGCCCGGACCCTGGAAGGCAATCTGCGCACCTCGGACTTCATCTCCCGGTGGGGGGACGACGAATTTCTCATCATCCTGGCTAACGTGGACAAGCAGACCCTGGCCCGGGTGGCCCAAAAAGTGGAAAGGCTGACCGCCAATACCAAGGTCCACCTGGATCCTTTGGACCGGGGCAAGGCCGTAAGCGTGACCAATTCCATCGGAGGCGTCATCGCCCAACCCAACGACACCGTGGAAACCCTTCTGGCCCGCGCCGACGAGCTCATGTACCGCAGCCGCCACGCCGGCGTTAACCAGGTTTCCGCCTGATCATCCAAATATTAGACGCATGGGCGCTGAAAAGGCCTTCAAAATCCCCTTGGCGGAAGCACGCCCGAGGCGGCCTTATCGGTCCGGATTTTCCGTGCCGCGACTCAAAATCTCAATGTAATCAGTGTGCCTGGATAAGCGGTTGCGTTTCTTTTTTGTGAGTTCTTTGACTATTCCAAGTTCTTCCAGCCGGCTGAATGCCTTGTTAAACGTTGCCGGAGCGATGCCGGTTTTCTCAACCAGCCAGCCCGAAGCAGCGACAGGGCGCTCCATTCACGCCTGGAGAATCTGCATGAGAGATTTTTCGGCCCCTTTGATACTGCCTTTGTTCCTCATTGTCAGATTAAAAATTTTTGGTTCAAAATACTCCGGCCGCGTGATCCTTTAGGGAGCAGTGGGATCTGGATCGATGGCTTTTCAGCCTGGGTTTTAAAAAGGAGTAGGGCAGTAAGAACGGAAACAAGGCGCCGATGGAAACCGAATTAAAGCCTTGCAGCAGGCCTTCGGCAGCCGGAGCGTAAACCCAGCGCTTGCCCAAAAGCCGCGCTCCCATCCTTGCGCCGAATGGCGTGTGGGCCAGGGGGCAGAACCACTCCGTGCCCTTGACGTTCACTCGCATGGGTAGGAGCGTCCGGTAAAACCGGCGGCGCACGGTTTTGTGGTCTCTGGACTTGATAACGGCGCGGGCCGCGATCCGGGCCGTGTATATGGCCTGATATATGCCCTCGCCCGTGAGGGGATCGGCAAAGCCGCCTGCGTCCCCCACCAGCAGGAGCGGCATTCCATTGGCCGGGCGGGTGTGCCCGCCCCAGGGAATCACTCCGCCTCGGGCCTGTCCGGGGGGAGAGGTCAATCCAAAGCGATCTTTGATGTAGGCGTCCAGGCCCTCCTTAATCTTTCCTCCGAAACTTTTACCGATGTCGTACACTCCGGCGTTGACTGTTCCAGGGCCGGTGGGAAAGACCCATCCGTAGCCGCCGGGGACGCATCCGCCGTCAAAGATGATCCGGTCTTGGTATTTTTCCGTTTCGATGCACCGGTATATGGCCGCCCGGGCGTAATAGGGCGTTTTGACGCCGAAGGACCTGCGCACCAGGCTGTTGGCGCCGTCCGCTCCGATGAGGATGCGGCAGGAAAAATCGCCGTTATCGGTCTTGATGAGAAATTTTCCCCGGGAATAGTCCAGCTTTTTCACCGTGGCGTGCTCAATGGGAACGCCTTCCTCCCGGGCCTGCAGGAACACGCTTTGGTCGATGACCTGCCGGTCCGCCACGCCCATGACCGGGATGTCGGCCTCAAACCGGTTGTAATGCCAGGGCGGCGTATTGTTCTCCATGATGTACAGGTTAACCAACGGCCCCAGGTTGATATTCAGCCTGGCGGCCAGCGTGGCCCCCCTGGGCGTGATTCCGCCGGCGCAAGTCTTGAAATTCGGGGTTTTCGACTTTTCCAACACCAGAACTTCCTCGCCCGCCCTGCGCAGAAAAATGGCCGCCGCCAAGCCGGCCATACCCCCCCCCGCCACGATCGTCCGGTACGTTCTCATGGATAGTTTCCCCTTAGCTTGCAGGTAGAAAAGTCAGGCCCTGACAGCCCACACATGGCAGGCTTTCTCCCCTTTGCTCCGGTGCGTGACGGCGCCGTCCCCGGTTTCCAGGACCCAGGCGCGGTCCGGAGCGTAGGCCACGGTGGAAGAGGACCAATAGTAATCTTTGATGTTGATGAACGGCCGTCCCTGAATGAGGGCCGGAGAGTGGCCGCCCATATCCGTGATGCTTTCCAACTCCCGCACGGTGGGCACGCGCCAATCTCCATGGCCGCCGACCTTGTTTTTGTTCAGGCCGGCCACGGCTTCAAAGGCCTGCTCCCAAGGAACCAGGCCGGGGGCGCAATTGGCGTTATGCGTCCAGGTAAGGCCGGTCAGCAGGTCCAAGACGGTCTGGCCTGACTGAGTGAATCTGGGGGACGGCCATGGCGCGCCCACCCTCAACTCTCCGTCCTGGCCGCAGTTTTCGCAATCGATCATGTGTCCGGCCGGACTGTAACACAGCCTTTGCCCGGTCCAGTGGAGCCGGATCTGGCCTTCCCGGCCTCCGCGCACCGGCCAGATCATGGCCATTTCATGTTTTGGGGCCGTCTTCATCCGTCCGCTGCCCATGTGCACTTTCCATGCTTCCACGGCGACCCGGGCCGCTGTGGTGGACGTCCAGTACCAACTGGAGGCCACATTGACGAATGGATGCTCGCGGGGCAGGGCGGGGTCGTTGCGTACATGACTGATCAGGCTGAACATCTCCCGCCGGTTGGGCAGCCGCCAGTCGGAGTAGCCGTAGGCGTTGATTTTGTTCATGCGCGCAACCAGATCGAATGCGTCCGCCCACATCATGGGAAACATGCTGACCGCCCCGTCCTGAGTCCACACAAGCCCGGTCAGGCCGTCATTTACCGTCTGGCCTTCCTCGGAAAACCGGGGAGACGGCCACGGCTGCCCGGCCCCGGCCGGGTCCTGCTCCCCCTGGCAAGGCGCGGGTTTGCCTTCGGCGTCGTAGCATTCAAACTGATCTGTCGGAAAAATTGGTCGTTTGGACATGATATATTATCGCCGTAATCAGCAAACTAGTCAAGCGGCATAACAACCAAGCCCTGGATGAATGAAGGCTGTAAGGATTTGCGGGCGCAATTACGCCTGCTGACAGAGGTCTTGTTCCTGTTGACACAAATGGATTTTTGATACTATCTTTTTGAAACTCAAAAAAGCGAATTCCGTTTATGGCCGGAACCTGGGGGGAGGCTGAAAACGGTCCGCCGCCTTCTTTTTCCGCCGCTTTCCATTTCAATGATACCACCCCCTTTTAAGTACAAAGGAGAGATGAGCATGGGCTTTGAAACCATCCAATACGAGCAAAAAGGACCCGTGGGCGTTCTGACCTTGAACCGTCCCAATTGCCTGAATGCAATCAATTATCCCATGCGGGACGAATTGGAGGAGTGCCTTGATCAAAGGATGCACGACGCGGAAACCCGGGTGTTGGTCGTCACCGGGGCGGGCCGGGGGTTTTCCGCCGGCCTGGACATCAAGGACTCCAACATCACCAATCCTGAATGGGGATTCACCCCGGCTTCCGCCTACTTGCGGCAAAAGAGCTTTTCCGACCTTATTCTGCAAATGCGACGCATCCCCCAGCCGTTGATCGCAGCGGTGAACGGCGCCGCGGCGGGCGCGGGATTTTCCATCACCCTGGCCTGCGACATCCGTTTGGCGTCCCCTCAGGCCAAGTTTTCGGCCGCCTACATCAACATAGGCGTGGGCGGGGCCGACATGGGATGCTCCTGGCTCTTCCCCCGCGCCGTGGGGAGCGGCAACGCCTCCAGGTACATGATGACCGGCGACCTGTTCGACGCCAACGAAGCCCTGCGCATGGGCCTGGTGCAGCAGATCGTGGACCCGGACAAGCTCATGGACGAAGCCATGGCCCTGGCCGGGAAAATGGCGGGCAAGTCGCCCCTGGGCCTTAAGCTCACCAAGGAGGCCATGGACCAGAACACCGGCAATGTCAGCCTGGAGCAGGCCATCAAGCTGGAAGATCGCAATCAGGCCATGTGCATCGCCCAGTTGGCCACGGGGAAGTTGGAGTGAATCTTAAACAATTATCCTGCGTTTGAACATGGCCACGATTTCTTCGGGGTCGTCCATGATGCGGATAATATCCAGGTCGCCTGGTGAGATAAGCGACCGGGATAAAAGTTGATCCTTGATCCAGTCCATGAGGCCGGTCCAGTAGTCGGAGCCCACCAGCACCACGGGGAAGGGTTTGATCCGATGGGTCTGGATGAGGGTGACGGCCTCGAAGAGTTCGTCCAGGGTGCCGAAGCCGCCGGGCATGCCCACGTATGCCAGGGCGTATTTGACGAACATGACCTTGCGGACGAAGAAATAGTTGAAATTCATCTGGATGTTTGCGTAGGGATTGGGTTTTTGCTCAAAGGGCAGTTCGATGTTCAGGCCTACGGATGTTCCGTTTTCGTCGGCCGCGCCCAGGTTGGCGGCTTCCATAATGCCGCCGCCTCCGCCGGTGATCACGGCGAAATTATTTTTTACGCACAGGGCCGCCAGTTTGCGGGCGACCTTATAATACTTGTCCGTAGGCTTGCTCCTGGCCGATCCGAAGATGCTGACGGCGGGCCCCACCTCGGACATTTGGTCTATTCCCTGCACGAATTCGCTCACTATGCGCAGCATGCGCCAGCTCTCGCTTTGGTCCAACTCGTCGATCACAAATTGTTTTTCCATGTTCTATTCCTTAAATTTTTATTGATTAACCCAGGTCATCATGGTACGTCCCGGCCCCGGGGCTATGTTTAGCACACTCGTCCCCGAGGTGCAAAACCTGAAAGGCCTCAAAAAAACGCTTGACACCGAGACCCGCATTCTTTATTTTATGCGGATTCTTTTATTTAAGGGGAATGACAGTGAAAAAATATACGTATTCAGCAAAAGCATCGGACAACAAAGGCAAATGGTACATCGTGGACGCGGAGGACCAGGTCCTGGGAAGACTGGCTTCTCAGATTGCGGCCCGCATCCGGGGGAAGCACAACCCCATGTACACTCCCCACACGGACACCGGGGATTGCATTGTTGTGGTTAACGCCGACAAAATTCGGCTCACAGGCAGGAAGCTCTCTCAGAAGATGTACTACCGTCACAGCGGATACATCGGAGGCCTCAAGGAAATCTCCGCCGCCAAGCTCTTGGAAAAACGGCCCGAGGACCTTATTCGCTTTGCCGTTAAAGGCATGCTTCCCAAGAACAGGCTGGGCAGGCAGTTGAACAAAAAGCTCAGGGTCTATGCCGGCCCCGACCATCCTCATGAAGCTCAACAGCCTGAGCCTTTAACGTTCGCGTAATCAGGAGTTAAGGAATGAACGAAGAAAATATCTTCTACGCCACGGGTAAGAGAAAATCCGCAATCGCCAGGGCATGGATCCGCCCCGGAAGCGGTAATATCACCGTTAACAACAAGCCCATTGACAAATACTTCACGGTGGAGTCCGCTATCAAGCGTACGCTTCAGGCCCTGACCCTGACCAATCTGCAGGATTCCGTGGACGTGAATGTGACCGTCAAAGGCGGCGGCTTTACCGGACAGGCCGGGGCCATCCGTCACGGCATTACCAAGGCTTTGCTTGAATACCAGCCCGATCTTCGCGGCGTTTTGAAAAAAGCCGGCTACATCACCCGCGACCCCAGGGTCAAAGAGCGGAAAAAGTACGGCCAAAAGGGCGCTCGCGCAAGGTTCCAGTTCTCCAAGCGTTAAAATTCGCTGGCGGCATTATTTCTTATTGTCGGAACCCGCAAATAAGTATGTATACGGGGAAAAGGCCAAGCCTTTTCCCCGTTTTCCGTCCCCCGGGATTTATTCGAGGCAAACTGGCATGACCCAAGGCAAGACAATTGCAGCGGCTGTGGTTGGCGCCACCGGTTACGCGGGCGCCGAATTGGTAAGAATCCTTTGGGACCATCCCCAGGTGGAATTAAAGGCCGTGACCTCCCGCCAATACGCCGGGCAGGCCATTGCGGATGTTTTTCCCGCCTTTCAGGGAGTCGTCCCCCTGGTTTGCGAAGAGTTCAACGCCCAATCCTTAGGCGAGCGGGTTGACGTAGTCTTTCTGGCTCTGCCCCATAAACTGCCCATGGCGATTGCGCCTCAGTTGGAGGGGACCAATACCCGGATTGTGGACCTTTCCGCCGACTTTCGGTTTAACAACCAGGCCGCCTACGAATCCGTGTACCAGCCCCACACCTCCCCCGAACTCATGAAAAAATCCGTGTACGGACTTTGCGAACTGTACCGGGAGGAGATCGCCCAGGCATCCATTATCGGCAATCCCGGGTGCTATCCCACGTGCTCCCTGCCGCCGCTGGCCCCGTTCATCCAGCAGGGCTTGATTTCCACCAAGGGGATTGTCATCGACGCCAAGTCAGGCGCGTCCGGCGCCGGCCGGGGGCTATCCCTCACCACCCAATATTGCGAGATGACCGAGGGCTTTTCCGCTTATAAGGCGGCCGCCCATAGGCATTGCCCGGAGATGGAGGAAATCCTTTCCAGGGAAGCCGGCCGGGATGTGAAAATCACCTTTGTGCCTCATCTGGTTCCCATGAGCCGGGGCATGCTGGCCACAAGCTATTCCATGTTGGAAAAGGATTTGGATACGCCTGCCGCGCTTGAAATCCTCAGGGATTTTTACAAGGACGCCGAGTTTGTGAAAGTCTGTGCGGACAATGCGCTTCCCAGGACTTCCCATGTACGGGGGACCAATTACCTCCATATGGCGGCCAGGGTGGACGAACACGCCAACCGGCTTATTCTGGTGTCCGTCATCGACAACCTGGTGAAAGGCGCTGCAGGACAGGCCGTGCAGAACATGAACATCATGTTCGGGCTGGCGGAAGGCGCAGGCCTCAAGGCGGTTCCTTATCCTGTTTAGGCTTTCAATCAGGCGGCAGGCGGCCAAGCCCCCAGGGCATACGCATGTAAAAAAAGACGGGCTTCAGGGCGCAGTATATGGTAGCACATCTATAATAACTTGAAATACTTATAAATATTTTTCAACTAGACTTTTTTAAAGCACTGGTGTAAGGTCTGTGGGCGACTTAAACAAAGGAGGCGCTCATGGAAGAACGCACCATAGACCAGTATTTCGAGACCGTGCAAGATCCCCGGCATCATAACGCGCTGCATAAACTAATAGACATCATCGTCATGGCCATATGCGCCGTGGTATCCGGGGCTGACACATACGAGCAAATTGAGAATTTCGGCAAAAAACGAAAGCGATGGCTGTCAAAATATTTGGAGTTGCCTCGCGGCATCCCGTCCCATGACACCATTGGACGGGTGT
>NZ_FQZU01000007.1 GCF_900142135.1 Desulfatibacillum alkenivorans DSM 16219
ACCAGTGGGAATATCTGGGCGTCTATCTGGAACAGGGATATCTGAAGCCGGACAATAATGCGGCGGAAAATGCGATCCGGCCTTTTGTGGTGGGCCGGAAGAATTGGCTTTTTGCGGGATCGCCCCGGGGAGCGGAGGCCAGCGCGTTGTTCTTCAGCCTGATCGAGACGGCCAAGGCCAACGGCCTGGAGCCCTTCGCCTACCTGAAGGTTTTATTTGAAAGACTCCCCCTGGCGACTTGCCGGGAAGACTACCAAGCCCTCCTGCCAACCCCGGATTTTAACCTCTCCAACGATTGATTCTTATCCCTGCCGGGTACTTCTTTGGACGCTTACTGTTCTGCTGCAGGGCGTTTCAAGAATCGAATATGGTTGGCCTTGGCTTTATCCGTTGGCCTTGATTTTTTGGGCGATGTGCTCCATGAGTCCGCCGCTGTCCAGAAGCTCCTGCATGAAGGGCGGGATGGGCTTGGTCCGGTAGGTTTTGCCCGTGGTTTCGTCGGTGATGACGCCCTTGTCGAAATCCACGGCCAGGACCGCGCCGTCTTCAATGGCGTCGGCTTCCGCGCATTCCAGGATGGGCAGGCCGGTGTTGAAGGCGTTGCGGTAGAAGATCCGGGCGAAGCTCTTGGCGATGACGCAGGTCACGCCGGCGGCCTTGATGGAAATGGGGGCGTGCTCCCGGGAGGAGCCGCAGCCGAAATTCTTGCCCGCCACCATGATGTCGCCTTTGCCGACTTTGCCTGCAAAGGCGGGGTCTGCGTCTTCCATGCAGTGTTTGGCCAGTTCGTCGGGATCGCTGGTGGTCAGATACCGGGCGGCTATGATCAGGTCCGTATCCACGTCGTCGCCGAAGGTCCAGACTTTTCCTTTGATATTTTCCATGATGGGTCTCCTTTTAGATATCGTCGGGTCCGGCGATTTTGCCTGCAATGGCCGAAGCCGCCGCCACGGCGGGGTTGGCCAAATAGACTTCGCTTTCCACGTGGCCCATGCGGCCCACAAAGTTGCGGTTGGTGGTGGCCACGGCCCGTTCTCCGGCGGCCAGGATGCCCATGTGTCCGCCCAGGCAGGGGCCGCAGGTCGGGGGGCTGATGACCGCGCCGGCCGACAGGAAGATGTCGAATAGTCCTTCCTCCATGGCCTGCCTGTAAATCTGGGGCGTGGCCGGGATGACGATGAGGCGCACGTTTTTGTCCGCCTTGTTTCCGGTGAGGATGCGGGCGGCGGACCGCATGTCTTCAATGCGGCCGTTGGTGCAGGAGCCGATGATGACCTGGTGGATGGGAACGTCTCCCACCTGGCTGATGGGCCTGGTGTTTTCCGGCAGATGGGGAAAGGCCACCTGGGGCTCCAGGTCCGACACGTCGTATTCGATGACCTTGGCGTATTGGGCGTCGGGATCGCTGGCGTAAAAAACGGGCTTGCGGATCACCCGGCCGTCCGCGTATTCCTTGGTGGTTGCGTCCGGGGCGATGATGCCGGCTTTGCCGCCGGCTTCGATGGCCATATTGGCCATGGTCAGCCTTTCGGCCATGGGCAGGGCGTCGATGACCTCGCCGGTGAATTCCATGGCCATGTACAGGGCGCCGTCCACGCCGATGTCGCCGATGGTGTGCAGGATCAGGTCCTTACCTTCCACGTGGGGCCTGAGCTTGCCTTTGTAAACGAACTTGATGCTTTCGGGAACCTTGAGCCACACCTCGCCCGTGATCATGGCGGCGGCCAGGTCCGTGCTGCCCACGCCCGTTGCAAAGGCGCCAAGGCCTCCGTAGGTGCAGGTATGGCTGTCAGCGCCGATGACAAGGTCGCCGGGGCCCACAATGCCTTTTTCGGGCAAGAGGGCGTGCTCCACGCCGGAGTCGCCGCCTTCGTACCAATGGGAAAGCTCCTGCTCCCTGGCGAAATCCCGCACCATCTTCACCTGCATGGCGGAGTTGATGTCCTTGGTGGGGGTGAAATGGTCAGGCACCAGCACAACGCGGTCCTTGTCAAACACCTTGGCGGCGCCGCTTTGCCGAAACAGCTTGATGGCAATGGGGGCCGTGATGTCGTTGCCCAGGGCGATGTCCACCCTGGCGTTGATCAGGTCCCCGGGGGACGCCTCCTCCTGGCCCGCGTGGGCGGCCAGAATTTTTTCAGCAATTGTCATTCCCATGGTTGGTCTCCGTTTACTCGTCGTCGGTCTTCAAAACGGCCAAAAAGGCGGATTGGGGGATTTCCACATTCCCGATCATCTTCATGCGCTTTTTGCCCTTTTTTTGCTTCTCCAGTAACTTGCGTTTACGCGAAATATCGCCGCCGTAGCATTTGGCCGTCACGTCCTTCCGGTAGGCCGAAATGGTCTTGCGGGCGATAATGGTCCCGCCGATGGCCCCCTGAATGGCGATTTTGAACATCTGCCGGGGTATTTCATCCTGCAGCTTGTCGCAGGCGTGCCTGGCCCGGTACACGGCGTTGTCCTTGTGCACCAGCATGGAGAGGGCGTCCACCCGGTCGCCGTTGATCAGGATATCCACCTTGACCAGGTTGCTGGGCTTGTATCCGGTGATTTCATAGTCAAAGGACCCGTAGCCCTGGGTGACGCTTTTCAGCTTGTCGTAAAAATCGTAGATGACTTCCGCCAGGGGCAGTTCAAAGGTCATTTCCATACGGTTGGCGGTCAAATATTGATAGCCCAGGTTGTTGCCGCGGCGGTCCAGGCAGAGCTTCATGACCGCGCCCATGTACCTGTCCGGCACGATGATGGCGGCCTTGATGTACGGCTCTTCCGAGGATTCGATCAAAGTGGGGTCCGGGTACAAAGCCGGGTTGTCCACGATCAGGGTTTCGCCGTCGCTCATGTTGATCCGGTACTGGACCGAAGGCGCGGTCAAAAGCAGGGACAGGTCGAACTCCCGCTCCAAACGCTCCTGAACCACTTCCAGATGCAAAAGCCCCAGAAATCCGCACCGGAACCCGAATCCCAAAGCCGCAGACGAGTCCTTTTCATAGGTCAGGGAAGCGTCGTTCAGCTTCAGCTTCTCCAGGGCCACGGCCAGGTCCGGGTAATCGTCCGAAGCCACGGGATAGATGGACGAAAACACCACGGGCTTGGCTTCCTTAAAGCCCGGCATGGGCTTGTCGCAGGGCGCCGATTTTAAGGTGATGGTGTCGCCGCACCTTGTATCGCTGACCGTTTTGATGCCCGCAATGATGTATCCGACCTCTCCGGCGGAAAGGGATTTTTTCGGTTTTCTTTCAATCTGGAAAAAACCGGTTTCCTCCACCTTGTAAGAGGCGTTGTTGTGCATGAATTTGATCGCGTCGCCCTTGCTCAGGGTTCCGTGGAACACCCGAAAATGAACGATGGTGCCCCGGAACGGGTCGTAGTGGGAGTCGAAAATCAGGGCCTTCAAAGGCGCGTCCGGGTCTCCCTTGGGGGGCGGCAACTGGGTGACGATGGCTTCCAGAAGGTCGGGCACGCCCGTGCCCTCCTTGGCGGAAACGCAAACCGCCTTATCCGGGTCCAGGCCCAGGTCCTCATCGATCTGGCCCATGACCCGGTCGATGTCCGCCGAGGGCAGGTCGATCTTGTTGATGACCGGGATGATTTCCAGGTCATGCTCCATGGCGAGATACAGGTTGGCCAGGGTCTGGGCTTCCACGCCCTGGCTGGCGTCGATGACCAAAAGCACGCCTTCGCAGGAGGCCAGGGCCCGGCTGACTTCGTAGGTGAAATCCGCATGGCCGGGGGTGTCGATCAGGTTCAGGACGTATTCCTTGCCGTCTTTGGCTTTGTAGGGCAGGCGGATGGTCTGGCTTTTGATGGTAATGCCGCGTTCCCGCTCGATGTCCATGGTGTCCAGAATCTGGTCTTTGAAATCCCGTTCGTTCACCACGTCGGTGGCCTGGATCAGGCGGTCGGCCAGGGTGGACTTGCCGTGGTCAATATGGGCGATAATGGAAAAATTACGTATACGATCCATACTCAACTTTCCGCTTGGGCGCGGTCTCTCCGGGCGCCCGACGTAAAACATTGCAGGGCGGTTAATAAGCAGCCAAAAAGACTCCGGAAACTCCCCGGAGTCTCCGGTCTTATGGTGAACCTGAATGTATAAACTCTTTTGAAGAAACTGTCAATCTTCCAAAATGCTCCACGGAAGACCCTGGATGCAGTCCTGATTGGGGTTCCGGTTTAATTGGGAACAGCTTTGTTGAATGGCGCTTTTTGACTGAAAACATCTATACATAGTCGATTCGTGATATGAATAGTATTGGTTAACAGCTTCTTTTGTCGTTGAAATTATGAAATTAGAATGGTATTGTTTTATGAATTGCGCGTCCATCCTGCAATCAGATAAATTCAAGGCCGTTAACTCAGTAGTCTTCATTTTCAATTTGCCGCCATCCCAAGGGACGGCTTCGCAATCAATTCTAATGTAAATGAGGAAGTGATGAATGATAATATTCGCTTGAGCGGTCTTGATCCACTCAATGTTATGAAATATGCAGTTGAGGTTCTTCCAGCCACCCGGTGGGCTGTGGGGGTGGTGGGGCTTGCAGCGGCTGCGGCAATAATCATGGCGCTCGGGAAATCCCCGATTTTTGCTGTTGTTGCAGTAACGGGCATCTTTGTAGCAATGGTCGCAATGTTTATTTTTTCACAGCTTTTGACTATCACGTCTACAGCGGTCAGGCCTGTGGCTATCGTTCTTATGTGGTTTATGTCAATTACGTTCATGGCGGCCGTCGTGGTTGTTTTCACTTCCGCGTTTTTTAATGGGCCATGGCCGCTGCGGGACAGCCTTTTTAAGTCAGCCTTAGCCGCCCGCGCCGGGGATTTTGGCCATACTGAAGCGGCGGAAGCAATAAAAGGCTTGTCAACTGAAGCCTTGAAGCAAATTGTATTCTTGAATGACGCCCATCACAAGGTAGGTTATTTTCGGGCGAATTCCAATATGTATGTCTTGTCGTCCATACCTGCCGAAGTGAAAGAACTGGATGCTCAAAACCTAATTGCTTGGTCGCGCCCATTGGATGAATATGGGGAAATTGTTTCTCGCAACGGGCTTCGATTGATTTTCGGAGAAGTCCATTCTCCCCAGGAAGTGATGATTGACAGGTCGTCACCGGACTTTGAGGCGTTAAAATCGTTTGAGTACAGACTTAATAATCAAGGCCTCTCGATTTTTCATTTCATGTTGGATACGGTAATTAAGCAACTGGAAAAAAAATAATAGGTTGAGAATCGGCATATAGCGTATCTTTTCATATCAGTGTTAATTGGTTACGAGGGAAAAATCCGATTCGCAGGTGCAGGGCTCGCCCTGCCCAAAACGCGCTGGCGCGTCAGAAAAGGTATGCCCCTAACCAACTCCATTCGCCCGCCGAACAATCCAAAATTCCACAATCTTCACCGGCCGCACCTTTTGGCCTCTGGCCCCAGGCATTGCATGTCTGGGCCGCCCAAACAAAAAGCGCCTCATCATACTTTTTCGGACTCCATCCTTTTCTCTGCCATGACAAAGCGCACCGCCCGTCTCCAATGACACGCAAAATGGACTTGAACAAGAAAGGCTTGATATCTTAGATTGTGACGCCGCAGACCAAAAATGCGTGGGCCGCCAGGATTTCTGTGGATTGGGAAGGCGGAACCTTGACGGTATTGACTCCCGAAGGCCTCACAAAACCCTCGAAAAAAACAATCCCGGCATTACACCTTGAGTAAGATAGCGTATCCCACCATGTTGGGGCTCAGGCGGTTTATGAAGTCGGGAATGTCGAACAGGGTGTTCCGGCCATAATAAGGATCCATGATTGCAATCCTGCCGTCCTTCTCCCGGGCCATGACGAAATGCAGCACTCCGTCGTCGTCCACAATCAGGTAGATGACCCGAAGCCCGGAGTCTTTCAGCAGCCTGTCCAGAATCTCCCGTTCATCCTCATAGAACTCCGTGGGCAGTCCTTGGAATTCCGCTTTCAGGGCGGTTTCATAATAGGTTTTCAGCAGGCTTTTATGCAGGGTCTTTCTGGGCGTCTTCCAGAACACCTTGATGTCCGGCGGGGATATGTTTTTACGCAGCAGCTTCACGTCCACGCCAAGGGAGGCGGCGTACATAGCCATCTTGGCCGGCAGGCTCCCCAGCGACATGGGATGCTTGACATGCTTCCATATTTCCATTTCCCGTTTTTCGGAAAGGCCGGGCATTCCAAGTTCATGCAGGGCGGTCATCATCACGGCGGGGCCGCAGGAGTTGAATTTGGATTGCTTCCAAAAGGCCAAAGGCGCGGGTTGCTTCATGAACAAATTCCTTTAAACAGACCGGCTGGAAAAACTACTATTGATAATAGATATCAAAAGCGTTGATTCACGTCAATCGCGTCCATGCATACGGGCCGAAAAACGCCTGATTGCGACTGCCGTTAAAGAATAGGCATTGTTTGACCGATAGGCAACAAGGACGCCCATATCCGTCCTAAAATGGAGTGAATCATGGAAATTTTTGCATCACAAGCTGCTTTGGCCTATATGGCCTATATGCCTTCGTTTCAGAATACCAGCGCCCCTTCCAGGGAAAGCGAGGAGTCATACCCTTTTGATCTCAAGGACAAGGTGTCCATCTCCCGGGAGGCCGCGGACCTGTATCAGAACATTGCCGGCCATAATGAAATGGGAGAGCCGGAGTTTGCGGAAGAAGCCAATGAAGCCGGGGAGGGAAGCGAGTCCGGCGAGGCCAGGGAGACTGGGGAGGACGGCGAATCCGCCGAAAGAGGTGTTTCCAACGAGGCGGAGTTGAGCGAAGGAGAGAAGGAAATGGTGCGTGAGCTGCAGGCGCGGGACAAAGAAGTCCGGGCGCATGAGGCCGCACACATGGCCGCCGGAGGCGGCGTGGTCAAGTCGGGCGCGACATTTTCCTACCAGCAGGGGCCGGACGGCAAGCGTTACGCCGTAGGCGGCGAGGTGCAGGTGGACACGTCCCGGGAATCCGAACCCGAAGCCACCTTGCAGAAGATGCAGCAGGTCAAGAGGGCCGCCCTGGCGCCGGCCAGCCCGTCAGGCCAGGATCGGTCCGTAGCCGCCAGGGCCACCAAAATCATGATGGAAGCGCGTGCTGAAGTTGCGGAGCAGACCAGGGCCGAATCGGAAGCCGAAACAACGGGCGAAACGGAAGATCCTACGGAAATGGAAAACGCGCCGGAAGCAGCCCCGGCCGATAGCGATGGACGGGTCGATTCCTCGGAAGCCGAAACCCGGGAGCCCGCGGAACAGGCCGCTTCTCAACCCCGTCAAAGGACTGTTTCACGGTCCGGCGACGTCAATTACGGAAGGGATCCTGGGGATTTTTCCGCAACCGGATGACAGGTCCATATCCCAGCTTGCGCCGCCGCCATGACGGTGCAAAAAATTATATTTCCAATAAATATTTCCCTTGCCCATCATAAGCTCAATTTGTTTAAATAAAAAATTGTCCCGCCCGGTTTAGACGGAATGTTCCCCGCACAAGACGGCCAGGAGAGGCTTTGCAGGAAAATAGCGAACAAATAGCCAATAAAGTCAGGGCTCTGGAGGTTGAGACTCTCAGGCAGAAGAGGCTTTTAACCCGCCTTGAGGGCCTTACCAACCTCAAAGAAAAATTGATTTTTCCTTTCTCTCAGGAAGAAAAGGTGAACCTGATCGTCCGGGAGATCGTCCGTATTTTTGACGCGGATTTCGCCAGAATCTGGCTGGTTGGCCCCGGGGACAGGTGCGAAAAAGGCTGCTTCCACGCCCAAGCGCCCATCGGCCCCCACTATTGCGCAGACAAGACCCAATGCCTTCATCTTGTTTCAAGCTCCGGCCGGTACACCAATTTGGAAGGCCGGCATGCCCGGGTTCCCTTTGGCGCATATAAAATCGGCCTGATCGGGTCGGGCGCCCTGCCTGACTTCTTCACCAACGAGGTGACCACCGATCCCAGGGTCCATAACCATGAATGGGCCAAAGAACTTGGGCTTCAATCCTTTTACGGCCATCGTCTGTTATCGGACGACGGACAGGTTTCCGGGGTTCTGGCCGTGTTCAGCCGGCATAAAATTCCGCCTGAGGAGTTCGCCCTTTTACGGAGCCTGGCGGCAACCGCCGCCCAGGCCATTAACGCCTCTTTTACGGAAAAGGCCCTGAGAGAAAGCGAAGCCCGCCTGCGCAATGTTTTTGACAATATGCAGGATTGCTTTTACAGGACCGACCTGAAAGGCCGCATTACCTGGGCCAGTCCCTCCACGCCCAGACTGTTGGGCTATGAAATGGAAGAAGTGCTCCATCAGGATATTAAAAACCTTTTCTATTTCAGACCAGCGGACAGGGAAAAGTTCCTGGCAAAGCTCAACGTGACGGGCAAGGTTACGGATGTAGAAGTAAAACTAAAGCATAAGGACGGCTCGCCTATCTGGGTCAGCACGAACTCAGCCTATTACAAGGACGCCAAAGGCGCCGTGGCCGGCGTTGAGGGAAGTTTTCGGGACGTCAGCCAGCGAAAACGGCGGATGGAGGAGATCGCCCGTCATCAGGACCATTTGGAGGAAATGGTCGAGGAAAGAACCCGGGCTCTTGTAGAAAGCGAGCAGAAGTACAGGGCTTTGTTTGAAAACTCGGGAAACGCTATTTTTGTACTTACCAAAGACAGTGTGGTGGATTGCAACGTCAAAGCCGCAGAGGTTTTCAGGGTTCCCCAGGAAGACCTGATCAATCAGCACCCCCTGGCGTATTCAACCCCCACGCAGCCGGGAGGAGAGGACTCGTTTATGCTTGGCGAAAAGCTGCTGGCCAGGGCCTTTGAGGGCGAGGAGCTTTTTCTTGAATGGCGATATCAACGGCCGGACGGGTCTATTTTCGATTCCGAAGTCATCCTAAACCCGGTGAGCATAGGAGGCGTTCCTTTTATTATTGGCACAGTGGCGGACATTACGGAAAGAAAGCGGGCCGAGGCTCAGCGGTCCATGCTCATCAAAATATTGGAATCCACCTCGGACATGGTTTCCTTTTCCACTCCTGACATGCAGATTACCTATATCAATCCGGCCGGGAGGCGCATAATCGGCCTGGACAAGGGGGATGAATTCCCTCTGGTCAAAGACGTCATGACGCCTGAGGCCTTTGACATCATTTCCCGGGAGGGCGCTCCCGCAGCCGTTGAACACGGCCACTGGAGCGGAGAAACCGCTCTGGCCGTGAAGGACGGAACCGAAATTCCAGTATCCCAGGTCATTATGTCCCATAAGGACGCGGAGGGGCGGGTGGAGAATTTCTCCACCATCATCCGCGACATCTCCGGCCCCAAGAAAACAGAGGAGGAGTTGGAGCGTCTCAGGGACTTCCTGAGCGCCGTGATCGACTCCATGCCTTCCGTGCTGGTCGGGCTGGATGAACAGGGAAGAATCACACGGTGGAACACCAAAACCGAGGAGCTGCTTGGCAAGACCTCGGCTCAGGTCCGGGGCAGGCTCCTTTCCGAAGTCTTTCCCCATAACCCCGATATATTAAAAATGGTGGATGAGGCCATTGAAAATGAAAAGGTTTCCGAGCAGCTTAAGGCGCCTATTCAATTTCAAGGAATGCTTCGATTCTGGGATGTTACCGTTTATCCCCTTTCGGAAAGCGCCATGAAAGGCGCCGTCATCCGGGTGGACGATGTGACCGAGCGCGTTCGCTTGGAAGAGATGATGATTCAATCGGAAAAAATGCTGTCCGTGGGAGGGCTGGCCGCGGGCATGGCGCACGAAATCAACAACCCCCTGGCCGGCATCATTCAAAATGTGCAGGTTTTGGAAAAGCGCCTGGGAACGGGCTTGTCCAAAAACCACAATGTGGCTGAGGAAGCCGGGACTTCCATGGACGCCATTGCCAGGTATCTGGAAAAACGGGATCTTTTACGGGTGATGCAGGCCATCAGGGAATCCGGAGGCCGGGCCGCGGCCATTGTCAACAACATGCTTGACTTCAGCCGCAAGGGGGATTCGGCTTTTCTGCCCCAGGATTTGTGCCAGATGATGGACCAGACCATCGAATTGGCGTCCAGCGATTTTGACCTGAAAAAACGCTACGACTTCCGGCAGATAAAAATCCAAAAAGACTACCAGGACTGCATGCCCAAGATCCGGTGCGAAAAAACCAAAGTGCAGCAAGTGATTTTGAACCTGTTGCAAAATGCCGCCCAGGCCATGTCCGGACAGCGGGATGATGACAATCCTCCTGAAATCGCCATCAGGATTTTTTTCAAGGATGATAAGGCGTGCATCGAAGTTGAGGATAACGGTCCCGGCATGGATGAAAGCATTCGCAAGAGGGTGTTCGAGCCTTTTTTCACCACCAAGGAAATTGGCGTGGGGACGGGGCTTGGCTTGTCTGTTTCTTATTTCATTGTCACGGAAAACCATAACGGAACCATGCACGTGGAATCCGCCCCGGGCAAAGGCGCCAAGTTCACCATTTGCCTGCCGGTCGAAAAAATCTAATCAAAAAATCAGGATAAACGCCGCCGGTACAGGGTGGGATCCACGGCCCGGGCCATGGCCGCCTCGTCCAGGCCGCCGCCCAGAAACTCGTTCATGATTCCCGCCCCTTCCTCGGGAGCGGCGATGAGCCCCTTGTAGTTGATAGTCAGGACTTCCATATTGGATTGCCTGTGCAGCCAATCCAGGACCATGGCCAGGTGCTTGCTGAAAGCCGCGGCCATTTCATCGTCGCCGCGTTCCTCCTCAATCCCTTCGCCAAGCATGGCCGCCTGCGAGGCCAGGATCTCCCGAATATCTCTTTGCACGAAAAGCACTTTGAATTTTTCAGAGAATAAAAGGTCGTACAACAGGGGCGAAACCACTTTGACCGCCTTGCCGCGCATCTCGTGCAGCCAGGAGTTATCTTCCTCCAGGCTAAGGGTTTTCTGCAATTCGTAATATCCCCGGGGGTTATCCTTGTCCGGCTTGCGAACGTTGTCCGTAACGGCTTCCACGCCGCCTTGCTCCAGCATTTGCATGACTAGGGACGTGCCTGACCTGGGCAGGCCGGAAACAATGATTACAGGCTCGTTCTTCATAATGTCACCCCGGATGCTCCAATCCGCCCCGCCGAGCTTACTTGATGTATCCCAACCCCTTGAGACGCCGGTCTATTGCCGCGTCTTCCTCCGGCGAGGCCAGCTTGGACAACTCTTTTTCAATAACGTGGTGCACGAACTCCTCCAGGCTGGAATACCCAAGGCTTTCGGCCGCCCATTTGGCCTCGGAATACACTAAAGGATCAATGCTTATTTTAGGCATGTTTGCGCCTCCTGTTAAGTGAATTTAAGACTTTGCCTTCCGCGATCTTCTTGTTTGGATCGGCTTTGACCCTAAAGTCCACATAAACGGGCTTCTGATCCCCGAGAGGATCCATAGGGCCCGCCGGCATCGAAGCGGCGCCTCTTATAGAGGCTCTTCGCCCTACACGGGCGTGGAAATCCGCCATGCAACCGAATCCTCGCTTGGTTTTCCAATTTTGAGGGCTGCTCCGTCCATGAAACCGGGGACGTCCACGCCGAACATTTTAAGCACCGTAGGCGCAATGTCGGCGATATGCGGGTCCTCCTTGCTAAAGTGCTTGTTGCAGAATAACACTCCGGGAACATGCGAGGGATCCACGCAGTGGTCGCCGCTCCATACCCGGTTGTTCTCCTGAAACACCTTGTCTCCCACCGCGCCGGAGGCCGTCTCCCAGGAAACGCGATAGCCCCGGGCGAACCCCACGACAAGGTCCGGGCTTTCATGAGCGTAGGGGCCTTTGAAGATTTCTTTGGCATGATATACATTGGTAATGGGCGCGGCTTCCATTTCGGGATGGATGAGGCTTTTCAGCTCCCCTGCAATTTTCTCCGCTAATTTGCGGGCTTCCAAACCCCGGTTGACTATCCCCAGAGGCTCCCGGCCTTTGATATTCAGGTAAACGCCCGCCAGCCCAAAGGCGTAGGCCTTGGTTCGGCTCCAGTCGATGCTTGAAAGGTTTTTGTCTGACTTGGGGTTTTCCAGCCGTTTCAGGTATCCCTTTTGCTCAAGCCAGCAGTTTAAATCCACGGCGTGATTGAACGGCGCAAACCCATGGTCCGACGCCACCATAAAAACCGACCGTTGATCCCTGCATTCCTCCAACGCCTCGCCCGCCAGTTTGTCCATGCGCATGTAGACGTCTTTGATGGGATTGTCCTGATCCCGGCCGGCGGACTGCAACTGGTCCCAAAAGCAATGCTGGATGCGGTCCGGACCGTCAAAAACGCATGCAATCAGACCCTGTTTGGTGGTTTTTAAAGCGTGCAGGAACATGTTTCTCCGCTCATTTTCCACGGACAGGCATTGATCCAAAAAGGCCGTTTTATCCAAAATTCCCGCTTCCAGCGCTTGCGTGTCCTCGGGCATGCCCAGGGTGGCGTAAGGGCCTATTTTACGAGCCAGAAAGGAAGCGTAGGCGGCAGGCTGCGAGATGGGCGCGGCAGGCCTCGCCGGATCAATATGAACGGGCGAGACGTACAGGGCGAATTCCGGCTGACTGCTTACCAGCAAAAACCGGCAAATCCCGTGAACATGCACCCCCGGAGCCGCCTTGAACCGCACTTTGGTCCAGGGGGAGAAAACGCCTTGCTCCAAGGAAAGGCGTGTCTTGCCGATCTTCAGGCTGGCCTGGCCGCCGGAAAGGACTTCAACCGAAAATGAAGTTTTAAGATCCTCACCGTCATCTTCAAATGGGTCTGCCGGTCCTGTCAGAACTCCGTGGATCGTCCCGTCGATCAACTCCACCTTGTGGAGGTCTCCCTCTGAGTCTTCAAACCGGTTTTCGCCCGTGTAATAGCAGGAAAAGACGCCTTGCGTCCCCCGGATGTCCGGGGTATGGGCTCCGGCGAGGATGGCTCCGTGGAATTCCCCCGCAGGGAAGCTCACCGGGACGCGCAGGATCTGGCTGTATATTTGCTTATCCCCCAGGATTTCCCAGAATGGCTTGCTTTTCCGCAACAAACGCTGGGGCGCCACGCCCCGGGGGATTTTGAACTTGCCAAGGCGAATATGGGGCGCGGCCCCGCCGGCCTTGACGGAGCTTAAAACCGGAGCGTAAGAAGCTCTGCTCCTGGCTAAAAAATCAAAGATGCCGTGTTTGCCCGGGTTCGTCCCGGTCTGAAAGGTGGACCAGGCGACCGGGGTGATTGCAGGGGCTGTCGTGTTGAGCTTTTTGAAGCACCCTTGTGTAGCAAGGCGTTGGAAGTTGGGCAGCAGTCCTTGGTCCATAAAGTCCTGGGCCAACTCGGGGTCGAATCCGTCAATGCCCAGGATGACGCATTTCTGGATAGGCCTGTTTTTCAATACCTTTCGGGTGGCCCTATCCTTCAAAAAGAGGCGAACCGGCCAGATGAGCGCTAACAGCAAAGCGGCGCCACAACCAATGATCGCAGGCAGGTATGATCCGGCCAGGGCGATTCCGGCGCCCGGGCCTATATAGGCCCAGGCCTGCCCGGGCGCCGTCAGGCAGTATAGGCCGGCAAATAGGATGACTTGGGAAATTAAGCATGGTTTTTGCTTCTTCAAAACGGTGATTCTCTCCTTAACCGATATAGCCCAATGAGCGTGTATCCCCTTCCATTTCAGGACCTTCCTTCGGGAGATTTTTTTGGAGAGGATGTTCTTAAGTTTGGCGGAATGGCGTCTCCCGGTCGAAGCCGGGATTGCGTGATCCCCCATCACATGCCCTTGATCCGTCTGCTGCAGCCTGCCGGCGTTTCTGGGGAGCGGAAGGCGCTCCCACATCAAAACAGCGGGCGTTTTCCGCGTGGTGGAGAAACCCGGCTGATCTGGGCTTGTCCCAAATGGATCTGAGGCTCCGGGCGTACATGCCGGTATAACCCGTGCAAGGACGCCGCTGGAGACAAGCCGAGGTAAAGCCGCGACAGTAGATGTTGTTCATTCAAATTGTATGCAGAAAATGTCTGCATTTCTTGTAACCGAGTCCTCATCCGCGGTCAAGCCCGTTCAGGGGGGGCAGGGTTCAATTTTATATCCTGAACGCTTCTAAATTAAAAAAGAGTCACCTATGCGGCATAAAAGGGAAGACCCAACTGTGTGGATATGAAGGCGGCGCAAGGGCCGGAAAAGGCATTTATTGGATTTGCATTGCCTGAGCCGCTTCCTTGTACGGTTTGGGCGCGGCCTGGCCCCATATTTTGGGGACGGGGGGGCTGAACGATGGATTTTCCGCACATTTAACCGGCGCGGATTGTTTTTGCATCCTTCTCAGGGGCATTCCGGGTAAATGGCCGTTGACCCTCAATGGGATTTCACGTATCAAGGTGGCTGCGATGCAGGTTCAGGGAACAGGAGGATACATTCAGCATGACCCACAGGCCGAAAAAAACTTTCCCAGGCGTTTCGCCCTATATATCAAAAGGCTCTGCGTTGGTTTTGGGCCTGATTTTTGTTGCCGGGGGCGCCGCCAAGGTTGTGGATATGACCGAAGCCGTCCGCCAGGCGGGCGGTTACGCCATCGTCAACGACAGGACCATGCTTTTGTTTTTGGTCTGGGCGCTTACGGCCGCCGAGTTTGCCGTGGGCGCGGCGTTAATCATCCGTTACCGGGTCCGATGGGCGCTGGCCGGCGCAGCCGCCATGCTGGCTGTTTTTTTGGTTGCTCTCGGCTGGGCGTGGGGGACCGGGGTTACACAGGATTGCGGATGCTTCGGCCAATGGGCGTCCCGATCGCCAGGGCAGGCGTTTGTGGAGGACCTGGTCCTGCTTTTGCTGCTTGTTTTGGCCTGGTTTCACGGGGATTACAAAAAAAGCCTCGCCAAGTTGACCGTCGTGATCGCTGCATTGCTCCTCGCCCTCGGGCTGCCCTTTGCTTTCGGCTTCACCTTGGATTCGGTGATTCTCCCGGGGGCGGAAGGCCCGCCCGTGGAGCCCTTGACTATTCTAAGCGGCGAAACCGTGGATTGGTCCGCCTCTCCGTACCTTGTTGAACTGATGAGCACGGATTGCCTGCATTGCCAGGAATCCGTCATGGACGTGAATATTTTAGGCGATTCCCCAGGAATGCCGCCGATCATGGCTTTAAGTTACGACTCGCGAGAGGCGGTCGCCTTGTTCCAGGAAAAGTTTTTTCCCGAGTATCCCATCCTTCGAATTCCCGAAGACCATTTCTGGCGCTTGGTGGGCGCCGGGTCGTCGCCCAGGTTTCTGTTGGTCGTCCAGGGCCATGTGACGCACGCCTGGGAGGAAAGGCCGCCCGAGGCCCAGGAGGTTTTGAACGCACTGGAGGCCCGGCAATGAATTTTTTGTCATTGGATCTCTTGCTGACCGCTTTTCCCGCGGCTTCCTGCCTGTTTTTTCTGGTGCAGTGTTCGAGGATCGCCGTTATAGCCAAACCCATCGTTTTATCCAGCCGCAGGCATTTTTCCTTTATCGCCATTCCGGTCATGGTTATGGTGGGGGTCTCCATGTACAAGATTACGGTCATCCCCGGCTACATTCCCGAGCGCGTGTATTTTGTCATCGCCGCCGTGTTTTTCGCCGTCTGCGCAGGCGTAATTTTAAAGCGCGGGGATTGGTACTACATGTTCGCAGCGGACAAAAAGGCGCTTTTCTCCGTTTTAAGACAAAGCCTGCTTGGCTGGGGAATCCAATTTCAGGAAAACAAGGCCCCGGAGGGAGAGGGCTCGGAGCATCTGACGGAATTCGTCCTGGAGGACGTCCCGGCCCGGCTGAGGGTGTCGGTGTATCAGGGGCAGGACATGGCGCAGATCGGAGCGGTTCCCTCGGACAACAGGCTTTTGGGCTGCTTGATGTCGGACCTGAAAAAGCAGGCCGCCCAACTGGGCGGGAGCAGGGGAGTCTCCGGCTTCCTCATCACGGCATGCATACTTTCCGGGTTGGCAGCCTATTGGACGTACACCAATATTCATTCCATGGACGACGCCTGGTTTGCGGAAAAAGGGCGCACATATCTGGAAATGAAAAAGCACCATGCCGCCATTGCCACCTTTAACGCAGCCTTGGAGAAAAATCCCAGGAACATTGCCGCCCTTCGTTGGCGCGGCAAGACTTACGAAGAGACAGGCAGGGAGGACCTGGCCCTGGCGGACTGGCAAAAAGCCCTGGACCTGGACCCGAATAATAGCGATATAATGGCCCATGCGGCGCGCATTTTGTTTTTATCCAGGGAGCAAGGCCAAAAAAGCCGGGCCATGAGGCTGGCCCGAAAGGCCGTCAGCTTGCAGCCGGACAATGTTTTCGTCCTGGACACCCTGGCCTGGATTTTAGCGGGCATGGGCGAGTTTGAAGAGGCGGCGGAGCATCAGGAGAAGGTCCTGGTGATTCTGGGCCGGAAAAAGGCGGACTCCGCCTTGATGCAGAGAGTCACCGCCAGGCTGAACGCCTACAAGCTGGGCAAACCGGCTCCGGCGCAGCCCTGATGCCATAGCGGCGCCGCCGGAAAATTTGATCTCGGCCGGAAAAGCATTATTGTTATAAAAGGCAAGGCGATAACAGTCCGGTGGATACGCCTGACAAGAAAATATTATTTGAAGAGAAGGCCCATTGCGATTGCCGCCAGGCTTTGGGCCTGTCTGATGGGAGGTGCGTTATGACGATGGAACACATGATTCGACTTATTGCGGGAACAATGATCCTGCTTTCCATATTTTTAAGCCTGATTCACAGCCCCTATTGGCTGCTTTTGACCGGTTTTGTGGGAGCGAACCTCCTGCAAAGCGCCTTTACCAAATGGTGCCTGATGGAAGACATCCTGACCAAGCTGGGAGTCGACAAGGGGTGTTGAAACCAGAGTAACAGGAGGCGACTGAATGGCCAAGGTGATCCTGTTGCAGCCTCGCCAGAGGCTGCTGGAAAGGGCTCGCAATTATGTGGATTCCCCGGACCTGTTCGCTGAAAATATGCAGCGGGCGGTCCGGGAGCTCATCAAAGTCCTGCCGGTCGCCGACGGCCCCCTCCGCCATAAGATCATGATTCTCCTGGCCGGCTACGCCAAAGACCAGGCGGTCGAGCCTTTGTACGGCATTCTTAAAGACGAAGACCAGCCTCCCAGAACCAGGCATTACGCCGCGGTGCAGCTTTGCGCCGTTCTGCCCTTTGTGAAGGACGCACAACCCGTAATTGATCTGCTTGAAAAAGACCTTGTCTGCCCGGACGCGAACCTAAGGCGTTACGCCACAACCGCCATGGGTTGGCAATGCAACACCCCGGCCTTTGTCTTGCTGACCCGGCGCTTGTATGACGACGACCTGGGCGTAAGGCTGGCTGCGGTCAACTCACTCTGCAATTGCGGGGACGCCAGGGCTCTGCCTTTGCTTTTGGAGCGTTTGGAAGAGGCTCCTTTGGAGGAAAAACGGGCCATTTTATTCAATTTATGGAGGCTGGAAAGGCCGGAGCTCCAGCTTTCCCACATTTACAAACAATACCTTACGGACCAAGCTCCGGAATTGCGCCTGGCCGCCCTGGCCTTGCTGACTTTCTCCCACAGGGACCAGGAGTCCCATCTGCTTATAAAACCCTGCCTTTCGGACGAGGATCACAGGGTGCGCAGGCTCGCCTTGGAACGGCTCATGGACTGCGACCTCAAAACCCTTGGCGCCTTTGAGCAGGAAATCCGCCGGCTGCTGAATGACTCCAATATGGATATCAAACGCAGCGCCTTGAACGCCTTAAAAATGTTGGAAAATTAGCCGGGTCCGCTCCATGGATAAACAGGGCGGGCTTTGGCGAAGCAGCGAAAAGGACTAGGAACGGGGCTGTTCAATGGGCAGTTGGACGATGAATTTGGCGCCTTTGCCCGGCGCGGACTCCACCCGCATGCTGCCATGATGATTGTTGACCACAATAAAATACGCCACGAACAAGCCAAGGCCGGTTCCTTCCCCCACGTCCTTTGTGGTGAAAAAGGGCTCAAAGATTTTCGAGCGAAGTTCCTCCGGCACTCCGGGGCCGTTGTCCTCCACTTCAATATCCACCATATCGCCGTTCCGGTGCAATCCCAGGCGAATTTCAGGATTGATGCTCTTCGAGCTTCCGTTGGTCATGGCCTGGGACGCGTTTCTCAATAAGTTTAGCATGACTTGCTGAATTTTGCCGGCCTCGCACATGACCTCAGGCAGGGAGTCCTCATAGTCGCGAATTATTTTTATGCTGCGGAAATCGTATTTCTTTTTCAGGTCATAGTCGCTGGCGGCGAGCTCCAGGGTCTTATCCGTCAGTTCTGCAAGGCTTCGGCGCTCCGGCTGGGGACGATTCATGCGGCTGAACGAAAGCATGTTATCCACAATGGCGGAAGCGCGTTCGCCCGAATCCCTTATCAAGGATAACAACCGCATGATTTCCCTGGCTTCCAGGTAGGCGTTGACGGCTTCCATGCTTGTGTTGCATTTTTCGGCGACAGCTTTGTTTTTGGGCAACTCCGTGGACAACCGATTGATAACCACCTGCATGTTTTGGAGAATGCCGGCCAGGGGATTGTTGATTTCATGAGCCACGCCTGCGGCAAGCCCTCCGACTGACAGCATTTTTTCCGACTGGATGATGATTTCGTCCAAGGCCACCCGTTCCGACACGTCGTCCACCCGGATGACGGCGCCGCTCCGCCGCCCGGATACAAGGGGAAAAAGGGTGATGTCTGCATGGATCTCCTTGCCGTTGATTTCAAGAGGCTGTTTTTCAGACTTAAAGGGCCTGCCCTCCTTGATCGTCCCTTTGGCCTTTTTCAACCAGGGGCGAAGGGCCGGTAGAAGATCCTGTAAATATTGGCCTTGGGCCTGGGCCATGTTGAGATTAATCTGCCGTTCAGCCTCCGAGTTCCAATGGGTAATCCTCCCCTCCGAGTCAATGCCCACAAGCATGGACGGCATGGAGTTGATGATGCTTTCCAGCATGTCCTGCAATTCTTTCAGCTGTGCGTTTCTTTCCCGAACTTCCTGTTCAGCCGACTGGCGCTCTTTCAGCTCCCGGTTGATTTTTCCAAAAGCCTTGGCCAGGCGGATTTTCATATCCCCAAAGGCCGCCCATAACCTGCCTACTTCGTCGTTTTTGTTGGGGGTATCCCACATTGTTTCCTGGGGGACGCCTTTGCTGAAGTCCGTTTTTTCCAGGACATTGACTTGTTTGACAAGGTCCGCAAGGGGGCGGGCGATGCGGTTGAGCGTTGTAAAAGCGTTTACCACAGTGATGAACACCATGAATCCGCCAAAAAGCAGCAGGACGTATATGCTGCGGGCGCGCAGCTCGTCGAGTTTTTGCGAGGCCTCCGTGCTTACGCGGAAAACATGCGTCAAAATCCGCTGGGAGCAAATTTGCATCTGATCGGATAACAGTCTTTTGGAGAACTTAAAGCGTTTGCTTTCCTCCTCGCTGATGGCTTTCGGATCCATGGCTTTGAGGGCCTGAATTTCTATGTTCAGCTTGTTGTAATGGTTTTTGAGCATGTCCAGGTTGTTAAGCACCCGGGTCATGGGTTCTGAGTTTTCATGGCGCCCTATGGAGTCCATGATGTCGTCAAACTGGTAACGCCACTGCTTTTCGGAGCGTTGATCGTGCTTCATAAGGTATTCGTGGGTGAGGGCGTTTAATGTACTGGTTTTATGCAGCAATTCATTAGCGTAATTGTAGGTTTCGATTTGCTTTTTCATGGATTGGGAAAAACTTAAGAGAAGAACGAACAACAGGCATACAAGGACTACGGAAGCCGCTGCATTATACCGCAATCTGGTGGATATTTTCATTCCCGGCTCCTTAGAGCAAATCCGAAACTATAGATGGTTGGCATTTTTTTTTGAGGGAGTCATCCTTTTTGCCTGACAATGGTCACCGCTTGGGGTTCTATTTCCTCAAGGGGGGCGCAATATACGAATCGGGTGAAATCCGGAATAAGCCTGTCATCCCTATACCGGTTCTCTACCATCCAGGCCGCCTCGTTTTCCATGGTCATTAGCAGCACCTGATCAAGGGAAAGCCTGAAGCTCGTTTCCTTCCAAAACAAGGTGAGAGGCTCCTGATCCATGTTAATCAGTTCGCCTAATTCCTTTTGCGCCTGCGCCGGCTGATCATTCATGAAACCTGTGGTCCTTTTTAATGCGAGTACTATTTTTTTCAGGACGTTTGGACTCTTGGCGGCAAAATCCTTTGTGGAGGCCGTGCAAATGGAAATCCGATAAACGCTTGATGACGGGACTTTCACAGCGCGGCCCGGATTATCCTTTAAGGCCGTGTATGCATGGGGCTCCCAGATGGAAACAGCCTGTATCTCACCTGATTTTAAAAGGTCTGCGGCATTTTGCGGTTTAATGGGCTGCGTGTTGACCTCTTGGGGCAGAATGCGGTTGTAAGCCAGCAAGGAATCCAGAAAAAGCTGAGAAATGGTTCCGGGTACTAAGCCGACGGTCTTGCCTTTCAGGTCGGAAGCGGTCTTTACGCCAAGATCTTGACGGGCAATTACTTTTACTCCCTCATAACTGGTCGTAAAGGTGCAAAATATAAAAAAATCGTCCCGATTGAAACCGTTGGCCACCACCGGGGTGGTGGCCACGACGCTCACGTCCGCCTCGCCTCGCAGCATGGCCTCAAAAGCCGTCTTTCCGCTGGAGTATTCGTCCTCCCAGGCCACGTCCAGGCCTGCTTCGGCGAAAAATCCCCTGCTCTGGGCTAACAGGACCGGAGCGGTGATAACGCCTTTGGGCACGGCAAGGCGCACTTTTTCCATGATTTCAGGCGCTTCTTGGACACTTTCCTTCGTATGAGACGCCCAATACGCCCCAAAGCCTATGGCCAACACCGCGAAAATCAATACCAATTGCCTGATGATCGACATGGCGTTTCCCTTGCATCTAACAAAAAACATTCGTTAATGGGGTAAAAAAATATGCAAAATACAGGCCACGCTACAGAAAGACGGCGGCTTGAAAAGGAACGGCGGATCTGCGGCTGCTATGGCTTCCGCCCCGATTCCGCTGATAAGGTCAACGCGGAATCGGGGCGGCGTGTGGCCGGAAGATTATACTCAGCGTGAGGCATGGAGCGAAAGGCTACTTGGCGCGAAAATCCTCCAGGTGCTCCAGCAACTCTTCCAGAATTTCTCCGGTGTCCGGGGAATCCAGGCTTTCCTGCCAAATGGTGACGGCGTTTTTCCGGATCGCCGCCATTTCTTCCGGGCTTACGGGCATCTCCTTAAGGCCGTATTCCTTCATGGCTTGCAGGCTCTTTGCGTTGTCCGAACGCACCCCGGCGACAAAGCGCTTAACCACGTCGGCGCGGATTTTGTAATAGTGATCCTTATAGGGCTCGGGCATGGTTGACCAGGTTTTCCAGTCCACGGCGATCATGGCCGGGGCGTACCGCAACTTGTACGGACTCACGTACTTGATGGAGGAGTAAAGCTGGGTTCCCAGGATCCAGGCCGCGGAAGCGGTGATGGCGTCGCCCACTCCCTGGCGCAGGGCCGGCGGCGCTTCAGGCATATTCACGGAGATGGGGCTGGCGCCCAGGCTTTTGTACAGCCTTTCCTCCACATCGCCGAACCACGACAGGATTTTGGCGTCCTTGTAATCCTGGAGTTTGCTCATGTCATATTTGGTGGAATAGATGGAGCAAATGTCCTCGTCAATCCAGGCTATGCACATGTAGCCGTTTTTCTTGGCGATTTCATCAAACTCCTCGCTCATTTCCTGCTTGATGTAATCCACCTCGTCGTAATTGTTGAACAAAAAGGGCAGGGTGACCACTTCCATTTCCGGCACCGCGATGAGAACGCCCTGGCCGGACCAGCCTGCGCCCTGCAACTGGCCGATGCGCATTTTGGAGACGAAGTCCTCGTCGTCGCCCATGACGCCGCCCCAGTAGACCTTGACTTCCAGCGTGCCCTGGGTGGCCTCTTCCACCGCCGGGATGACGATGTTTTTAATTTGCTTGGCCCAGCCGATTCCGTCCGGAGCGATGGTTCCGAACTTCCAGCGGTCCTTCCATTCTTCGGCGCCGGCCGGCATGGCTAACAGGACGGAAAAAAGCGCGGCCCATACAATCAGTAAAAATGCTTGTTTTTTCACCACAATCACCTCTCGTTTAGCTTGGTTCTTAGCGTTTTCCTGGCTTGCCCCCCCGTCAAGTCGTTAAAACAGGGCGATTGACTAAACAAACAGCCAGGGATTTTCCCTTGCCGCCATTTTATGTGAGGATTGATTTTTGCGCCATGTCCGGCTTGATTTATGGTTCGGGTCTAAGGCCTGAGTCCGTCTCTTTGTTCCACCCGTTTTCGGCAAAGAGGAAAGAACTCACCCCGGGAGTATGCATCAAACGGCATGCGTGCAGGTTGGCGTAAAAAGTCGGCGTCCGCCGTCCCGCGTCCTCAATAAAATGATAAAAAGCGAATTGTTACGATTCAAGAAATGCAGGCGGGCCGGAACGGTCCGCTCAAGTTGTTGCCTCCGGGCTGACTAATCAAGCCTGTCAGCCCGGAGGCATTATAACACATTATGAAAATTTATGCGTCTGCGTCGGCGGCCCAGTAGGACAAAATGCCGCCGGAAACGGTTTTTGCGTTATAGCCGTGCTGCGTCAAAATGCGCTCCGCAAAATAAGCGCGCTGGCTTACGTAGCAGTATGCCCAGATTTCCTTGTCCTTGGGAAGGGAATCCAGGTTTTTTCTCAAAGAGTCCAAAGGCATGTTGATGGCGCCTTCGGCGAAGCCCGTGGCGTATTCCTCGGGATCCCGGACGTCTATGAGGATTCCGTCGAAATTTTCCAACTCGGGCCAATGGACGATTTTGGACACGCCTTTAAGCACGTTGGCCGCGATCATGCCCGCCATGTTCACCGGGTCCTTGGCCGAGCCGTACTGGGGAGCGTAGCATAATTCCGCTTCCTCCAGGTCGTAAACCGTGGCGCCCATCTGGATGGCCATGGCCACCACGTCGATGCGCTTTTCCACGCCGGCCAGTCCGACCGCCTGGGCGCCCAAAACCCTGCCGTCCTCCTTGGCGAAAATGAGCTTGAAGGACATTTGCTGAGCGCCGGGATAATAGGTGGCGTTGCTGAAAGGATGGCTATACACCTTTTCATACTCGATGACCTTGCCGTCCCTGGCCATGAGGCCCAGGCTTTTTTCCGTCTCGCCCGTGCTTGCCACGGTCATGCCCAATACGCCGCAGACCGCCGTGCCCTGCACTCCGCGGAAAGGCTTGGGCTTGTCCGGGTTCAAAATGACGTCAGCCACCAGCCTGCCCTGCCTGTTGGCCGGGCCGGCCAGGGGAATCAGGCGCTTGCCGCCCATGACGTAGCCTTCCACTTCCACGGCGTCGCCCACGGCGAATATGTTGGGGTCATTGGTATGCATGAACCCGTCCACCGCAATGCCGCCCCGGGGGCCCAGATCCAGGCCGGCTGCCTTGGCAAGCCCGGTCTCGGGCCTGACGCCGATGGCCATGATGACAATATCCGCTGCAATCTGCTCGCCCGAAGCAAGGTTCACCAAAGGCTTGTCGTCGGGACCGTTTTCAAAGCTCTGGACCGCCGAACCCAGGTATAAATCCACCCGCATGGAGTCCAGGTGCTCGTTGACCATGGTGGCCATTTCCTTGTCCAAAACCGGCATGACGTGCTCGGCCATTTCAATGACCGAAACCTGCATGCCGATGTGGTGCAGGTTTTCCGCCATTTCCAGGCCGATGAATCCGCCGCCCACCACCACGGCGCTCTTGGCCTGGCCGTTGCCGGTCATTTCCTTGATGGCCCGGATGTCGGGAATGTTCCGCACCGTAAACACGGCAGGATGGTCGATGCCTTCCAAAGGCGGACGCAAGGGCGCGGCGCCCGGGGACAGGACCAGGTAATCGTAGGTCTCGTCGTAGGTTTCACCCGTGGTCATGCTGCGGATCGTGACGGTTTTGTTTTCCCGGTCGATCTTGGTCACTTCGCACTGAATGCGCACGTCAATGGCAAAGCGATCCCGGAACAACTCCGGGGAAGCCACCAGCAGGTCCTCCTCTTCCTTGATGACTTCGCCCACGTGATAGGGCAGGCCGCAGTTGGCGAAGGACACAAAAGGCCCCCGCTCGATCATTATGATTTCCGCTTCTTCCGAAAGCCTGCGTGAGCGCGCAGCGCAGGAAGCGCCGCCGGCGACTCCGCCGACAATAACTATTTTTGGGGTGTTCATTGTGTATTACTCCTCCTGAAATTAGCAAATACAACCCGAGGTTCGTTACCACGGTCAGCGCGGCGTATCAACACCCGGCGGCATACAAGCCGGATTTTAGTTCAGGATTTGGAAATACTTTCAGATTAACTGTCAGGATGCTGAAAAAAGTGAGGTATGCTATGAGCAAAAGAGCGGCGTCCTTGCAAGCCCGCCCGCCAAAATGGAAAAAACGGAAAACCCGGACAAAGCCGCCGGTCTTTTGGGCCGCGCTTGCCGTGCACAGAGGTCGGAAGACCGCACCCCCACGCGAGTGCGTCAAGCCGTCATCCCCGCGAACGCGGGGACCCAGCGTCCTTGTTGATTTAAAGACCAAGGACGCTGGATTCCCGTCAACTACGCTTGGGAATGACAAACTTTATTAATCCCACGCGCGCAGCGCATTTTAAAGGTATTTGCCCCTCCATTTTCAAAAAGAGGGCCGCCGGAGGCGGTCTTTTACAGGCAGGCGGGCCGGGCGCCCCGTGTTTGCGGGGCCTCCGGCGCGCCTGACTTTTAAGCCCAGCGCTTATATTTTTGTCAAAAGCCAAGCCGGGCCTTATCCTATGCGCGGCCGTTTTTTGTTTTTAAATTGCTTTTGGTAGATGGCGATTTCCTTCCATCGCTCCTTTTCCACCCGGTTGGCGGATTTTTCCTGGCGCTGGTTCAAAAATTCCAACTCCCTTTGCATCTTGAGATAATTCTGCAAGCGGGCCGGTTTGAGCACGCCGATCTCCACGGCTTCGCGAACCCGGCATCCCGGCTCGTGCTCGTGGGTGCAGTCCGCGTAATGGCATTCCTGGGCCAAAGCCTGGATGTCCGGGAAGGCCTCGTCAATGCCTCCTGCATCGTCCCACAGGGCGATTTCCCGGATGCCCGGATTGTCCAGGATCATTCCCGCGCCGGGTATGGGAATGATGTCCCTTGTCGTGGTGGTGTGCACGCCTTTACCCACGGCTTCGCTCACCTCCTTGGCGGCGCGGATTTCCGCGCCGGACAACTGGTTGACCAGGGTGGACTTTCCGGCGCCTGACGAGCCCAACAGGGCCGCGGTCTGGCCTGTGGGTATAAATTGCCGGAGGACTTCCACGCCTTCCCCCGTTCGCGCGGAAATCGTGAAGACAGGCACGCCGAAAGCCACGGATTCCACCTCGGCCGCGCAATCCTGGGGCGCGGGGTGGAGGTCGGCCTTGTTCAGGATCACCACCGGGCTGCATCCGCAGTTGTATATCAGCGTGAGATACCGTTCGATGCGCCGGACGTTATAGTCCCGATCCAGGCCGCAGACGATGAACACCGTGTCCAGGTTAGCGGCGATCACCTGCCCCCGCACCGCCGATTCGGCCCGGCCGTGGCGTGCGCCCGAGGCGCCGCGGGAGAGGGCGTTTTTTCTGGGCAGAACGTGGGCGATGATCGCGTCTCGCATTAAAACCCAGTCCCCGGCCGCGGGAAACAGGCTGTCCGGGCTGTCGTCATGATACAACCGGCCCGCGGCGGTCGCCAATATTTCCCGGTCGCCGTCATGCACGATAAAGGCGTTTTTTCTGACTCCAATAATCCGAGCGGGGGTCAGGTTGGGGTCGTCAAAGCTATATGCGTTATTTTCAAAAAAGCCGTTCCAGCCCAAATTATCCAAACTCATGACATTATCCTCCATGTCATACACAATGCGCCAACACATAATGGCGCCTTAAAAAAACTTAAAAATCAACAGGATAAATAAAACAAGTCGGAGGATGCAGCTATAGGGCGGTATTGCGCTGTCAAGATGAGAGCAGGAGAAGTCAGCTCCTGCGCGGGATGTTTTTCCGGCCGAGGCCGGTCTTGTGCAATAATCCGCCTAAGGCTGCATGCCTGCAAGGGCGGCGGTCACAAGATCCATTTTCATGCTGTTGAACAAAAAACCTCCATAAGCGCGGAGAGCGCCATGGTTGAGTAAGATTCGGGGACAAAGGGCGTCCCTTTCGGCCGTGCAATAACAGGATGGGCGGCCGCTTGTCAAGCATGTTGGAGGGCGGCGGCCCGGAAACTATTTGCAGGCAGATGTATATGCAATATTCTCCGCTGCTTGAGTTTCTTAAAACGGTGTGTTAATGTGCGGGCTCCATTTTGGAAATACACGGAATCTTTGTGACCGGCGTAAGAGATCCTTGGGACTGATTTTCTAATTTCCTATATAAAATCAAGGGTGTTATGAGCGAAAAACGACTAGACTATTTGACCTGGGATGAATATTTCATGGGCGTGGCCTGTCTGTCGGCCCAACGAAGCAAGGACCCCAACACCCAAGTGGGCGCCTGCGTGGTGAATCGCAAAAAGAAGATCGTGGGGATCGGGTACAACGGCTTTCCCACCGGCTGCTCGGACGACGAATTGCCCTGGGCCCGGGAGGGCGGAACCCTGGACACCAAATACGCCTACGTCTGCCATGCAGAGTTGAACGCCATCCTGAACAGCATCGTATCCGACCTGGAGGGCTGCACCTTGTACGTGGCCTTGTTTCCGTGCAATGAATGCGCAAAGATCATCATTCAGTCCGGGCTTAAGGAAATCGTCTATCTTTCGGACAAATACGCGGAAACGGACATTGTCAGGGCCTCCAAGACCATGCTGGAAATGGCGGGGGTCAAATGGCGGAAGCTCTCCGGCTGCCGGGAGTCCGTCACCATCCGTTTGTCCGAGGATTGTGTGTGATTCATGATTTGGAAGGTCTATTTAGAAAATGTTTACGGGCGCCCCGGGCAAGGCAGTATATTGCCTGGGCGCGTCAGCGCAGAAGGTGCGCCCCAATTGTCACTGGAAATCCAATAATGCGCGGCGGAAGGCTGCTTCTGCCAAAACCAAACAAAATCATGAATTCAATCCATTTCATATGAACGAAAATATTTAAATTTCAGATAATTTCATGTGCATTCCCACGCAAAGCATGGGAACGAGCCCTAACCGCCGTCATCCGCCCGACGGCCAACATCAATTTCAACCATCTTTCCGGCCGCGCCTTTTGTTGCTAAGCAACCCAGGCGCGGTACTGCTGTGCCTGGGCCGCCCCTTATCATCGGGGACCAAGCGTCGTCCCGTCTCCAATAACCGGGCGTCCGCTGTTTAATGTTTGTCAGGAACTATTATAGGGGGGAGAAGCCTTTATAAATCCGAAGAAAAACCTGCAATCTGTCCTGTGAACGCAAAAAGGCGCACCAGACCGGTATTACATGGTCGGTTGCGCCTTTTGTGGATTCTTTTAGCGAACAGGGCGGTAAAAAAACCCGCATTCCCCATGGAGTGGCGGCGCCTGGACTGGTCAGGCGTCCTGCGAACCCTTAGGCCGTGCGCTCTTGGGGAAACGGGTGAAAAAGGATGGGCGAGGGGCGCGTGCGCGCCTTTTCCCATCCTTATACACCAAATATGATTTACTTGCCCTTTCTCCTCTGGTGCCGGGTACGGGCAAGGAGTTTGCGGTGTTTATGCTTGCGCATTTTCTTTCTACGTTTTTTAATGACGCTTCCCAATGGATCACCTCCTCTAGAAGTTAATCTTTACAAAAGAGGCTTTATATCCCCTATGCTCCGGCTTGTCAAGAACGCCCCGGAGGATTTTTTAACGAAAAACAAAAAAACTTGGGTCCCTAGAGTCATTCTCGCCTTGACAATAAAAGTCCATTTCATTAGAAAATTTTTTGAATCAGTTTGTGAAGTTATTCACGGCGACAATTCTGCCGCCTAAACCCATGAAAGGAGTTTTACCAAGATGAGAATACTGTTTTTCGGCCCCAACGGCAGCGGCAAGGGCACCCAGGGCTCTATCGTAAAGGATAAGTATAATATTCCGCATATTGAATCCGGAGCTATCTTCCGCGAAAATATTTCCAAGGGCACTGAAATCGGCAAAAAGGCCAAGGAATACATCGACAGGGGCGACCTGGTTCCTGACGAAATCACCATCCCCATGATCCTTGGCCGCCTCCAGGCTGACGATTGCGCCAACGGCTGGCTGCTGGACGGATTCCCCCGCAGCAAGGAACAGGCCGTCAAACTGGACGAAGCCCTGAAGGAAGCCAACATGGCTCTGGACGTGGTCATCGAAATGATCCTGGACCGCCAGATCGCCAAGAACCGCATCATGGGCCGCAGGCTTTGCGAAAACGACAACAACCATCCCAACAACATTTTCATCGACGCCATCAAGCCCGATGGAGACAAATGCCGCGTGTGCGGCGGCGCCCTGAGCGCCCGCTCCGACGACCAGGATGAAGACGCCATCGACAAGCGTCACAACATTTACTACGACACGGACACCGGAACATTGGCTTCTGCTTACTACTTCAAAGCCATCGCCGAAAAAGACGGCTCCCTGAAATACGTCACCCTGAACGGCGAACCCAGCGTTCCCGAAGTGACCGAAGAACTGGTCGGCAAACTGGGATAAGCAGGTTTTTAAGGGACTTTTTCCCCTAACTGACGGGAGCGATTCGGCCCGTTCCTAATATCATGGGCTGGGCGGAAGCATCGCGCCCGAAAAAAACGGCCCCGGCCATCCTGGGCCCGCCCTTTTTTGTTGTTTTCAATCTGGCGCCGTGCTATGGCGCTCAGACTGATAATCTCCATATGAAAGGGGGTTGAGAGTCTTGGGAAACGTGAAGGATCTTGAGGTCAAAGTCTTTGACAATGACCTGGAAAAGGCCATGCGCGTTTTGAAGAAAAAAATTCAAAATGACGGGCTTTTCCGCAGGCTTAAAATGAAAAAAGCCTATGAAAAGCCCAGCGAAAGCCGCCGGCGCAAGCAGCGCGAGTCGGTCAGGCGTCTTCGCTCCGCAGCCAGAAAGGCCCGGTCCAGGGGCCGTCGTTAAACCTGCGACGCCAAGTGCAGCACATTCAAGCAGGGGCCTTGCGCCCCTGCTTTTTTTTGTTGGCTGACTTTAAAAAAATCAATCGGATATTGAGTAATGACAGACATTAATGCATTCAATCAGGCCATGGAAGAGTTGTTCTCCCTCGGCCGCTTCGGCATCAAACTGGGTTTGGAAACCATTTCGGCCATGCTGAAAGGCATCGGCGATCCCCACCTGCGCATCAAATGCATCCATATCGCCGGAACCAACGGGAAAGGCTCCGTGGCCCAGAATACCGCGTCCATCCTCCGGGCCGCCGGATACAAGGTGGGGGTGTACACCTCGCCCCATCTGGTGCACATCAACGAACGATTCACCGTTAACAGCAGGCCCATCTCGGACGACGAGGTGCTGGAGGCTTATCAGGCCGTCAAAAGCGTTTCCGGGCTGGAGCGGCACGCCACCTTTTTCGAATACACCACGGCCATGGCCCTGTACGCCTTCGATAAGGCCGGCGTGGATTACGCGGTCATGGAAACCGGCATGGGCGGCCGCCTGGACGCCACCAATGTGCTGAAGCCGGAACTCTGCATCATTACCAACATATCCGTGGAGCACGAAATGTATCTGGGGAACACCATCGCCCAGATCGCCTACGAAAAATCCGGGATCATCAAGCCGGGCGTTCCCGTGGTCACGGGCGTGCGCCAGCCCGACGCTGTCAAGGCCGTGGAAGCGGCCGCCGCGGAAAATAAGGCGCCCCTGTACCGCATGGGCAGGGATTTCAAAACACGCCGCCTGCAGAGCGGAGGCTTTAATTTTTACGGACAGGATCACGCCTGGAAAGGCCTGCAATGCCGCCTGAAGGGCGAGTACCAGATCCCTAACGCCTCCCTGGCCCTGGCCGGCTGCCAGGCCCTCATGAAGCGCGGCGCCAAGATTTCGGAAGCGCAGGCAAGGGCCGGCCTGGAGCAGGTGAAATGGCCCGGCCGTCTGGAAACCATCCAGGAATCCCCCATGGTGATTTTGGACGGCGCCCACAATCTGGCCGCCATGAAGGTCCTGACCAAATACCTGGCCGAAACCTTCGCCGGCCGCGACGTCACGGTCATCACCGGCTTTCTGGACGACAAGCCGTACAAAAAAATGCTGCCCATGCTGGAAGCCCTGGCAGCCAAGATCATCATCACCCGCCCCAAAATAGGCCGGGCTGTGGCGACCAAAGACCTGACGCCCCTGATCCGCAACAAAAAGGACCGGTTCGTGGAAAAGCCAAGCGTGGAGGAAGCCGTAAAATACGCCCTGGAAAACGCAAGGGATACGGACGTGATCGTCGTGGCGGGTTCCCTTTACATCGTGGGGGAAGCGCGCCAGACCCTGCAGGACATGGGCCTGATCCAGGACGAGTCCTTTAGCTCCCTTTCCCCGCGAAATCTGGGGCCGGGTTGATTTTCCGCTTGATTTTCAAGGCTTCCTGACATATATAACCCCTTTCACGCGCCCGTAGCTCAGTGGATAGAGCGCCAGTCTCCGGAACTGGAAGTCGTAGGTTCGACTCCTACCGGGCGCGCCATTTTTTTCTCGCCGATAAGACCGGTCTAAAATCCCCCTGAAAACATCTGACTCGCTGCAAGCCGTCCCTGTTTTTTGCTTTGTTAATAAAAACCATGTTTTTCTTGCCTGGAATCGTCTTCACGGTATATTAATAAAGCATGTTAACCTATAGGAATATATACAAAGGACTCCCCCTTCTTTTTCATTTAGCCGCCATTGCCGCAGCGTTTCTTTTTACCCTTTGCCCGGTCAAGACGGCTTTGGCCGGCCAAAGCCCGGATTCGGAAGAAACTGAGTATTCCCAAAAAACTGAAACGACGCCAATCAAACGCTTCAAACCCTGGGCCGGCCCCAACGTGGGCTACGGCCTTTTAAGAATGCCCTCCCAATCCCCGTTTCAATCTTTGCGTTTGGCCTTGCTGCCCCGCACTCCAAGCACCTTGGGCGTGCATAGCTGGGAATTCCGGTTGACCCAGACCCTGGCCAATACCTGGGTGAACGAGCCCGGCAAATATCTCATGGACTACGAAACCCTCCACAGCACCGCCTCGCTGTCCAGGCGTTTTCACGAAATCCTGTTCGAGCTTTCTTTTGAAGAGCAACGCATGCTGAACGGCATGCTGGACGGATTTATCAAAAACTTTCACGAGACCCTGAATCTGGACCAGGACGGCCGGGACAAGGCCGCCTACGGCGAAGTGAACGTGGACGTCTGGCCCCCCGGCGGCAAGGAGAAAATAACCTGGGAAGGCGGCAAAGGCGCCTTTTCCCAGAACATCGCCCTGGTCATGCAGCATAACCTGACGCCCGGCGGAAAAGTTTGGCCCGCCTTTTCCTATTCTCTGTCCTTTCGATACGATATCTGGAACGCCTTTGATATGGAGCGGGATTTTCCCGTGGACATGGGCGTATCATTTTCTCTGGCAAAAAAGATGGGGCCGTTCCATGGATATCTGGTTCCGGGATTTTTCTGGTACGGGTCCACGCGAATGGAAACCATCGAATTCGAACGCACCCAGACCTCCTTTCTGGCCGGCCTGGAATGGAACTTTCACGAGTCCGCCTCCTTTTTGGTCCAATATCTTTATTCCGATGGGTCGTGCAAAGACCTTTGGGGATTCAAGGAGCCTTCCCACGAAGTCACTTTGGGGTTTAAAGGCCGTCTGACCAAGCGCCTTGTTTGGGAATTGGGAATCCTGGAAAACATCATCGCCTACGACAACAGCCCGGATTTCGGCCTGCATTGGGGCTTGACGTTTAGGATCTGATGGGCGAGGACCGGCGAGCCGCTTCTCGGGTTGGGAGAACCAATCCCTATCGGCAATGCGCAAGTGGATTAAGGACCTGCAAAGGCGCCCATCGCCATAACTGCCTCATTCGAAAACATGGGGTGCAGGGCGCTTGCCCTGCCCATGGTGAGGGTGGCCCAGGCACGATGCTGCTTTGCCTGGGCCACCCGAAAAACTGCGCGGCAAACCGCTTTTTAGGTTGGGATACCCAAACCCTACCCGCAGCACAGGCATATTGGAATCCAATAGATCCACTTCCCGCCGCAACGGCTTCATTCGCAGTGTAGTTGCAGGCCCCCGTGCCTGCCAAAACGCGCTCCGCGCGTTCTGCAAACGCAGCAATCTGTGCGCCCATACTGCCTCCCTCGGCGGAGAGGATGAATTCGCAAGGTGGCATCAGGGCTTGCCCTGCCACCAGGCAAGATTTCCGTACGGCAGACAGGACGCAAACAGAAAGGCTTTGCGGCCTCTATATGCTTCCTAAATTTCCAACAGCAGGGGATCGATCTGTTCGATGCAGTGGTCCAGGTAGGCGCGGATGTCTTTTTCGTGGGACAGGCCCAGGATGGCGTCCGCCACCTGATCCAGCTTGTCTTGGGTGACGCTTTGGATAAGGTACCTGACGCCCGGCGCCTGGAAGGGCGGCACGGAAAAATGCCGGTAGCCCAGAGCGCAAAGGGCCAGGGCGCCGCCTGGGATGGAAGCCATTTCGCCGCACACGGCGATGTCCTTTCTGATGAAGTCGGCCTTTTCCTTGAGGCTTTTCATCATCCTGATAACCGAAGGATGATACCCGGAGTACAAATGCCCCACCACGCTGGAATCCCGGTCTACGGCCAGCAGATATTGGATCAGGTCGTTGGTGCCCACGGAGAAAAAGTCCACCAGGTCCTTGTAATCCTCCAACTGGTGGAACAGGCCGGGCACTTCCACCATGATTCCCATGGGCGGGACCGCGCCCGGGGGCATGGCCAGGTCGGTCACGGTTTCCTCCAGGATTTCCCGGGCGGTTTCCACTTCCCAGATGCGGGAGATCATGGGCAGCAGAATTCTAAAATGATGCCCCTGTTTGACCAGGGAGAGGATGGCTTTTATCTGCTCCCGGAACAGGTCCGGATACTCCATGGAAAACCGGATGGACCGAAGCCCCAAAAGGGGGTTGGCTTCGTCGGGAAAGGCGAAATAAGGCAGGCGTTTGTCCGCGCCGATATCCAGGGTGCGCACGGTGATGTCGCCGGGGAAAAGATCCCCTACCTCCCGGTAAACGGCAATCTGCTCCTCCACCGTGGGCCAGCCGTCAAAGCGCATGAAGGAAAATTCCGTGCGGAACAGGCCCACGTTCTCGATGCCAAGTTCCTTGGCCGTGGCCACGTCCGAGGGAAAGCCCACGTTTACGTCCACCTGATAGCCGTAGGGCAGGTCGGACTCCTGCGCCCTGGCGATGATTTCCGCCTGAACCAGGCGGCTTTCCTCAAAGGTTTTTTCGTATTCTTCGATAAGCCCGGCGTTGGGCTCCACAAAGACGAAACCCGTGTCGCCGTCCACCAGGACCTGCTGGCCCGAGGCCAAGAGCTTGGTTGCGCCTTGCACTCCGACGACAGCCGGGATGCCCATGGATCTGGCCAGGATGGTGGTATGAGAGTTTTCCCCGCCGCGCTCCGTGATGATGGCCGCGGGCTTGGCGCCTTCCAGCCGGGCCACGGCCGCAGGCCCCAAATCCTTGGCGACTACAACACAGCCGGTGGCCGGGGATTCCATTTTGATTTTGCGGCCGCTCAACTTGAACAGGGCCGCCAGGACTCTTTCTCCGACCTCCCGGACGTCCACGGCCCGTTCCATGAGCAGGGGGTTGCCCCGGCTCTCAAACCGAAGGGCCACGTTTTCGGCGCCTTTGGCCGTCGCTTCCTCGGCGGACAGATTGCCTTCCGTGATCAGGCCTTCGATCTCCCGGAGAAACAGGCCGTCTTCCAGCATCATGCTGTGGGTCTCAAAGATGGCGGCGTCGTGGGAGGAAATCTTGCCCTCGTTGGCCATGACGGCGGAAAGGTCTTTCAACTCCTGCTTGGCCACGTTGGCGGCTTTTTTAAACCGTCCCATTTCTTCGTCAACGCCCTGGCCGGCGATGCCGCTTAACGGCAGTTTGTGCAGCAGCCCGCGAAACAGGTACACAGGGCCGATGCCCGGGCCTCCGGACACCCCCTTGCCTTGCAGGGTTTTCCGGGCCGAAACCGCCCCTGGGGCCGTCCCCAGCCTTTCCAGCCTGTCCGCCACTTCCAAAAGCCCGGCCAGCCTGGAGGCCACGATCTCAAACAGGGTTTGCTCCGCCGGCAGCAAGGGCCGGGTGCTGGCCGTCTGGGCGACCAGAACTCCCAGGGCTTTTCTCTGGAGCAAAATGGGCACGCCCATGTATACTTCGTATTTATCCTCCCCCAAATCCGGAAAGTACTTAAAGTCTGGATGCTGGGAGGCCGGCATGGCTGCCATGGCCCGGCGCCTGGAAAAAACCGAGCCCGTAATGCCCTCGTCCGGCGAAAGCATGATGGACGTTCCGGGCTCAAAGTTAAGCCCCCAGTTTCCGCGCATGACCAGTTTTTCCAGGGCGGGATCCCAGATATAAATGGACACGACGTCAAAGTGCAGGGACTTGGCGATCTTCTCCACCACCTGGGAAAGGACCGCATCCAATCCTTGGGCATGGTTTATTAACTCGCTGATCTCCTGTATTATTTTTAAATGAAGATCAACCCTGTCTGTATTTACAAATGGCGCCACACGGCCCTCTTTGGTTTGAGTTGGAGTGTACTTCGGTCTGGCTGTTGGACTTTCGCACCCACGGCTTCATATTATAATCGGCTTTATGCTGATGTCCATAGCAAAAATCAAGCCGAACCCGGACAACGGACCTTGTGGAAATTTTCACGAAGATTCGGTCTGTTCCGGCGCCGCCTGAAATCAAAGGCCGAGTATGCTGCGGCTTGCATTTTCATTCAGGAAATCGAATGATTGCTCGGTTTTTGGGTTGACACAATTCCCCGCCGGGAATTACTGTAGGCAGGCGTTTTCTGACGCCCTCTTTCACCCCATACTTTTTAACCGAGCAAGCGAGGTATTATCCATGGCACAAGTAATTGCCGACCGCAGAGACATAGAATTTGTTTTGTACGAGCAACTGGAAGCCGACAAGATTAACAAGCATAAGAAATACTCGGACCTGGACAAAAAGTCGCTCGACCTCATCATTACCGAAGCCAGGAACCTGGCCTTGAAAGAGCTTCTGCCCATTAACTCGGAAGCGGACAAGACCGGCCTGCGTTTTGAAAACAATCAGGTTTTTGTGCCGGAAGTGTTTCACAAGCCGTTTAAGATTCTGGCCGAAGACGGCTGGGGATCCGTGACCGAAGATCCCGAACTGGGCGGCCAGGGCCTTCCCACCCTGATCATGCAGCCCATCATCGAATACCTCATGGGCGCTTGCGGCGTGTGCCTGGGCTACGTGACCATGGGCCACGGCACCGGCAAGATGATCGAACTTTTCGGCACGGAAAAGCAAAAGGAACTGTATTTAAAGAACCTGTATTCGGCGAAATGGGGCGGAACCATGGTTCTGACGGAAGCCGAAGCCGGCTCCGACGTGGGCAACCTTTCCACCACGGCCAAGAAAAACGACGACGGCACATATTCCATCACCGGCAACAAGATTTTCATCACCTACGGCGAGCACGACCTGACCGAAAACATCATCCATCCGGTTTTGGCCAGGATTGAAGGCGCTCCCGCGGGAACCGCCGGCATTTCCATTTTCATCGTGCCCAAAATCTGGGTGAACGACGACGGCTCTTTGGGCGAACCCAACGACGTGGTCTGCACGGGCATCGAAGAAAAAATGGGCATCCACGCCAGCGCCACCTGCTCCCTGGCCTTCGGCGGCAAGGGCCAGTGCCGCGGCTACCTGCTGGGCGAGGAAAACAAGGGCATGAAAGTCATGTTCCTCATGATGAACGAAGCCCGTCTGAACGTGGGCTTCCAGGGCTTCTCCGCCGCCTCCGTGGCCTACATGTACGCCTGCAACTACGCCAAGGAAAGAATCCAGGGCCGCGCCCTGGAAGACAGCGCCAACAAGGAGGCCAAGCCGGTCGCCATCATCAACCATCCTGACGTCAGGCGCAACCTGCTTACCATGAAGGCTTACACCGACGGCATGCGCAGCTTCATCTATTACGTGGCCGACCTGTTCGACAAGGAAGAACTGGCGGAAAGCCCGGAAGAAGCCGACCGCTTCAACAAGCTCATCCAGCTTTACACGCCCGTCATCAAAGCCTATTGCACGGACAAGGGCTTTGAAATGGCCTCCACCGGCATACAGGTTTACGGCGGCTACGGCTATATCAGCGAATACCCCATGGAGCAGATCCTCCGGGACGCCAAGATCGGCAGCATCTACGAAGGCACCAACGGAATTCAGGCCATGGACCTCATCGGCCGCAAATTGGGCATGGACAAGGGCGCCATCTTCATGTCATTCATGGGTGAAGTCGCCAAAACCGTGGCCCAGGCAAAAGCCATTCCCGGCCTGGAAGACATGGCCGCCAAAGTGGAAGCCGCATGCAACCGCCTGGGCGAAACCGCCATGCATTTGGGCAAAACCGCGGTCAGCCCGCAGTTTAAGGCCGCCTTCGCCCACTCCACCCATTTCCTGGAAGCCATGGGCGACGTGATCATGGCCTGGATGCTCCTGTGGCGTGCGGTTATTTCCGCTCCGAAAATCGAAAAGCAGAAAAAAGCCGTGGAAAAGGAATATTACGAAGGACAGGTCAAAACGGCGGAGTTCTTCATCTTCAACATGCTCCCCGTGACCATGGGCAAGATGGATTCCATCACCATCACAAACCCGGCCGCCTTGGAGATTGCAGACTCCTGCTTCGGCGGATAGCGCCAAGCCGGCGAGGCGTTTCATGAGATACGGGTCGCTTCCCATCGAAATCGATGCTGAACTGACGCGTATGAAGGCGCCTTGAAAAAAACTTAAAAACTGGAGGGGGATATGAGGAAATTTCCTGGCAAGCGGGTGATCATCACCGGCGCGGGAAGTGGATTCGGCAGAGCTCTGGCCTTGGAGTTCGCCAAAGAAAATTGGAAAATCGGCGTGGCTGACATCAACGAAGAACGCGCTGACGAAACGGTGGACCTGGTCGCCCAAAAGGGCGGCCAGGGCCTTAAAATCCTGTGCGACGTCACGGACGCCGCGCAGCTTGAAAACGCCGCCGTCCTGCTTGAAAAGGAATGGGGCGGGGTGGACGTTGTGGTGAACAACGCTGGCGTGGCCGGCGCCGGGTTCATGGAGAAAATTCCCATGGACCAATGGGACTGGATCATCGGCCTGAACCTGAAAAGCGTCATCCACGGGTGCCGCGCCTTCATTCCGTTGATGGAAAAGCAAGGCAAAGGGCACATCATCAACATGGCTTCCAACGCGGGCATAGCCTGCCTGCCCGAGATGGCCAGCTACAACGTGACCAAGGCGGCGGTCATCGCTCTGTCCGAAACTCTTCGGAGCGAGCTTTCCACCAAGAACATCGGCGTTACGGTCATCTGCCCCACCTTTTTTAAAACCAACTTAATGGATCAGTTCAATTCCACGGACGACCGGCAGCGGGACATGGCGGAGAAGTTTTTCAGCACCTCCCGGACCACGGCGGAAAAGGTGGCCAAGGCCGCCATGAAAGCCCTTAAAAAGAACAAGCTCTACGTGGTCACGCCCTGGGACGGCAAGCTGGTCTGGACCCTCAAGCGCCTGTGTCCGGAAATCTGGTATAAACTGGTGTCCATGGGCTATCATCGGTTCGACAAAAGCGTGGGCGAATCCTCATGACAATGCCTCGACTCAGCCGGGAAATCATGCCCGGCGTGCATAGAATCTCTCTGCCTTTGCCCGGCAAGCAGCCCGGACCGGTCAACGCCTATGTGTTTGTGGGCGCCACCGTCACCCTGCTGGATACGGGAACCTCCAAAACCGTGGGGCGTCTGGGCGCCGCTCTGGGCGAACTGGGGCTCAGCTTTTCGGACATCGACCGCATTGTGGTCACCCACGGGCACCTGGATCATTACGGCGGGGCCAGGAAAATCAAGGATGCCTCGCGGTACGGCATCGAACTGGTGGCCACGGAAGAGGATATCCGCGGCGTGGAGCAAGGCGCCACGGTTCCCAATTCCAGCATGACCTATTTTCTGAAGACCATGGGCGTGCCGAAAATTTTTCCGCCCCTGATGATGGCCCTGAACTATGTGTTCGCCCGCATGGCCGACAACTGCCCCGTGGACGCCGTCATGGAGGAGGGACAAAAGCTGGACATGGGCCGGCACGAAGCCACGGTGGTGCGCACCCCAGGCCATACCCGGGGATCGGTCTGCCTGTACCTGGAAAAGGACGGCGTGGTGTTTTCCGGCGATCACGTCCTGGAGCACATCACGCCCAACGCCCTGCCCATGCTGGAGGATTGGCCCGGCCTGCCCGAGCGGAAAAGCCAGATGGAGTTTTACGACTCCATCCAGCGCATCGAGGCCCTGGAGCCGGCCGTGCTGCATACCGGACACGGCAAGCGAATCCGCGACCTGGCATCCGTGATCGACATGTACCGGAAGGCTTTTAGGGCCAGGCAGAAAAGGGTGCTGTCTTCGATCCGCCCCAAGGACGAATCCGTGTTCACCATCGCCCGCAGGCTCTTTCCCAATATTGAGCTGAACCTTCGCTTTCCCATGGAAATGTATTTGGCCATATCCGAGGTGTACACGCACCTGCAGGTCCTGGAGGAAGAGGGGGAGGTCTGCCTGGCCTTGGAAAAAAACCGCCTGAGGGTGTTCAGGAATTAAGCGGGAACAATCATGTTAAACAAGCTATCCAAACCGCTGGACTTCGCCGGCGGCTGCGTGGACGGCGTCTTTTTGATGCTGCCCAAAATATTGAAGCCCTTCGCCAAATCAAAGGTTGTGGACAAGGACTCCTACATGGCCCAGGTGGACTTCTACCTGGACCAGGGATACGCGGACGATCCGGCCTCGTTCTTCGACCTGCCGGAGGCGCCGCCCGAATATCCTTCCGTAAACCGGGATCCCTTTTTGGACGGCCAACGGGAGCACATCACCTGGGAAAGCGGGTTTGAAGCGAAAAATCCGCTCCTCCGGGAGGAATACGCTTCCTACCTGGAAAACCGCACCGCCCATATGCTCCGATGGACCCACGGGGAGCCCGGACGCAAGACCGTGGTCTGCCTCCACGGATTCATGCTGGGCGAGCCGGATCAGGCGGAAAGGATGTTCAAGGTCAAGAAGCTCTATAACATGGGCCTGGACGTGGCTTTGTTCATCGCCCCCTTTCATTGGGAGCGTGCGCCTTCCGGCCCGGGGGCGGCCAACATCGCCCTGCAGCCGGACAACGTGCCCATGACCGCCGAGTTCATGGGGCAGATCATGTTCGATCTGGCCAGCGCCTTGCTTTTGCTGAAGAAAAGGGACGCCGGGGAGCTGGGGCTTATCGGCGCCAGCATGGGAGGCTACACCGCCTCTTTGTTCTCCTGCCTGAGCGACATGCACTCCTTTGCAGCCATGATGGTGCCGGCCGTCAACTTTTCCAAGCCCATCGGCCCGGACACGGTTTCCATGCCCTTTGCTATGGACAAATCCATGAAGGAGAAGGTAAACAAGGTGTGGGAGTTTCATTCTCCCTTGCACCTCAGGCCGAAAATACCCCGGGACCGCATCCTGGTCATCGCCTCCAAAGGGGACAGGCTTTGCCCCTTTGAGTACGTGGAAGCCCTTTGCCGCAAATGGCAGGGAATACGCTGCACCTTCATGACAGGCGGGCATTGGATGGTCTTTAACGGCAAGCTCCGGGGCCAGGCGTGGTACGGCTTTTTGCACGATATGGAGTTTATTTAATTTCACACTGGAGGGGAAATGTTTAAAAATCCGTTATTCTGGTACGCCAGCATGGCTGTAACTGCTTTGGGCTGGTTCATTTTCATCTTGGGGCTGTTGCTGGGCGCCGGCGGCGCATTCAAAAGCCTGTGGATCTTGTTGGCCCTGATTTTCCTGGTCATCCATCCCTTGGAAATCCCCATCGGCATGAAGGTGGGCGAACGCGCCGGCCTTGAAAAGGGAATCTCCGCTTTAAAAACCCTGGCCTTCGGCCTTACCTGGTGGATTCCCGTGAAGATGGGCGTCATCCACGACTAAAAAGGTATAACGTCGGCTCTGATGCGAGTCATTGTTGGGTTTCGATATTTCCAGCCCGGCCTTGGATTATTATCCGCAAGACGTCTTGCACCGGTCTTGATGCAGGCTGTCTATATCTCTACCCAACCTACTGTATTTATTGTCAAAAATATAGGTTGGTTAGAGCTTGCGAAACCCAACGGCCGAGGGCGAAAACAAAGTTTATAGCCTGGTGTTTTGCCATACTGTCATGTATCGAGTCAGGCGCCTTTTTGTCGGGTTTGAAGTCCAAAATCAGCGAAGGTTGCGTGATGCTTGGAAGCCGGACTTCGTAACCCGACCTACGGCTTGACTTGATGCGACGTAGGTTGGGTAGAGCTTGCGAAACCCAACAAAAAAGCGGTTGAGCGCTTTCTTAACAGGCAGGACGCAACTCTGCCGGGGCCGTCCAACTACCGTGCTGCGGCGTTCTCATGAGTGGGGGACCGCCGTATACGACGAATTCAACCGTTGCAGAGTAAAAATGCAATGCAGTTGCGCCCCCCCTATGGGCGCCTTAGAAACGCGCAAAGCGCATCCTGGGCAGGGCAAGCCCCGCCGCTACGCTTCAAATTCAACCTGTACGGCTTCGTTATCCGGCCAGCCGCGGCATGCAATGCCGGGGGACGAAGTCCAGTAAGGGCGGCCTGTGAGGCAAGTGGAATCCCATGCCAGCCTTCGGCATTGGAAGGCAATTAGTATCATGGTTTTCCTCATTCCCGTGCTTGGTCCTGCCCGTCTCGTTCCCATGCTGTGCGTGGGAATGTATACGGAACCATTTGAAATGAATTGACTTTTATGCTTAGATGAATTTACTAAAATCCTCAATACCAACCAACGGAGGGCTGCCATGGCTGATATAAAATGCGTGCGGGCCAGAATCACCGGCGTTGTCCAGGGCGTCAGCTTTCGTTACCATACCCAAGAGACCGCCAACCTCCACGGCGTGAACGGCTGGGTCCGAAACATGCCGGACGGCTCCGTGGAAGCGGTCTTCCAGGGAGATCCCAAGGCGGTCAAGGCGGTCCTTGACTGGTGTTGGATCGGCCCCTCCTTCGCCCGGGTGGACGACGTGGTCATCCAGGACGAACCCGCGGACGAAGAATTCTCCTCCTTCCGTATTGCCTATTAAAGGGGAATTTATGTAACTTTAGTGTAGTATTGGCACTGCTACTATTTTGAAATTTCTCTAATCAATTTTTGAATATGGGGCAGAACATGTTTTACCCATGGTTCATTGGCCATATCCGCAAGGTCACTATCCGCAAAAATTTTTTGAGTCATTCCGTAGTATTCCTCATATTCAGATAAGAACCATGTAGCCGCAATCTGTTCCGTGATGTTTGGTGTTGTTGAGTCCGCTCTTTTTCCCGAAATGACTCCAATTAGGTCCATATAGGTTTTGTAACGTTTTTCAGATAGTTCTCGGCGTCTCGTATCGATCCATTTGACGAAACCGAATAAACCGGTAAAACAGACAATGGCCAAGCTTAATAAATCTTTGTTTTGACTAATAAAATTTAGTATGGTCATGGTCTTTTCCCGATATTCTTCTCTACAGGTTACAGGTGTTGAAAGTAAACACATTGGTAACATTGGTAAAATGTTTAGTACATTTTTTTGGATTGAGCGTCATTATTAGCTTATTCTACTATGTCAATCGGTAAAGTTCAAGATTGGAATTTCACAAATGCCATATAAGAAACGATAGGTTTCGAGTTTTCTGAGTATGTGAGGCTGCACTTCATGTCGTTAATCCATCCTCAACGGAGGCTGCTCCGCCGGCCGGCCCTAATTCCCAAGGGCGCTGGATTCCCGATAGGGGCGTTCGGGAATGACTGAAGAAAGGTAAGTCTTTCCTTATTATCTCTCTTTTCCTTAAGCTGCACTCTCTCCCGGCGCCTGCTTCTTGACGTTCATGCATTATCTTAGTACAGTCCCCTAAATTGCCTCAAACCCACATTAATCTATAATAAAAACGGGGGTGCGATGGACTCCAGGCTGGTATGGATTGACATGGAGATGACCGGGTTGAATCCGGACAATTCAGTAATTGTGGAGATCGCCACGTTGATCACGGACGGGGACTTGAATCTTGTGGCCGAAGGACCGGAGCTCGCCATTTTCCACCCTCCCCACGTTCTTGAAAACATCGACCCATGGAGCCTGGATCACCACACCGCGTCCGGGCTTTTGGACCGGGTGAAGGCCTCGGACGTGGACACGGCCCAGGCCGAAAAGCTCACCCTGGACTTCATCAAGGAATATTGCGCGGAAAAGGAATGCCCCCTTGCGGGAAATTCCGTGTGGCAGGATCGCCGGTTTATGGTAAAGTATATGCCCCTTTTGGAGGATTTCCTGCTCCACCGTATGGTGGATGTAAGCACCATCAAGGAGCTTTTCAAGCGGTGGTATCCTGATATGGCGCCTTTTGTGAAACAGCACGAGCACACGGCCCTGGCGGATATCATGGAGTCCATAAACGAATTGCGCTATTACAGGGAAAAGGTGTTCTTGCCTTTTCCCTGAAGCAAGGAACGGATTTTTTTACATGGAAGAAGCAGTATCGGAAAACAACGGCGCAGGCTATCCCGATGATAACGACATTCACCGCTTTCAACTGGACGGCAAGGAAATAGTCATACTGGGCACGGCCCATGTGTCCAAGGCGAGCGCCGACCTGGTCGCCCGGGTCATTCAACGGGAAAAGCCTGACACGGTTTGCGTGGAGCTTTGCCCCTCCCGCCTGGAAGCCATCAACAATCCCGACCGCTGGAAGGAAATGGACATTGTGTCCGTCATCAAGGAGAAAAGGGCGTACATGCTCCTTTCCCACCTCCTTCTTTCCTCGTTTCAAAAAAAGATCGCCGACAAGCTGGAAATCCAGGCTGGCCAGGAAATGATGACGGCCATCCAGGAGGCTGCGGCCATCGAAGCCGCGGTCCATCCCATAGACCGGGACATTCGCACGACCCTGGCCCGGTGCTGGCGGCTCATGGGCCTGAAGGCCAAGTTCTCTTTGCTTTTGGACGTCATGGGCGCCATGGACGAGGCGGACAAGATTACGGAAGAGGACGTGGAAGCCCTGAAGAACAAGGACGCCCTGGAGATGGTCCTGGAGGAGTTGGGGGAAATGCTGCCCCAGGTGCGGACCGTGCTCATCGACGAACGGGATCTTTACATGGTCCACACCATCAACCATGCTCCGGGCGACAAGGTGGTGGCTGTGGTGGGCGCCGGGCATGTGCCGGGCATCAAAAAGCATTTTGACGAGCAAATCGACATCGAAGAGCTGGACAGCCTGCCTCCCAAGGGCAAGCTGGGCAAGGTTTTCAAATGGGGCATCCCCGCGGCCATCATCGCCTTGATAGCTTACGGGTTTTTCAGCCGCGGCGGAGCCGTGGGCGTGGAAATGGTTGGCTGGTGGGTGGGCGTCAATGCGTTTTTCGCCGGCCTGGGGGCTTTGCTGGCTCTGGGCCATCCCTTGACCATCCTGGCCGCCATGGCGGCGGCGCCCATGACCTCCCTCAATCCCATGATAGCCGCGGGTTGGGTTTCCGGGCTCACCGAGGCGTATTTGCGAAAGCCCCAGGTGAAGGATCTGGAGAGCCTTCCGTCGGACATTGTAACGTTTCGAGGTTTCTGGAAAAACAAGGTTACGCGGATTTTGCTGGTGACCGTGCTGTCCAACGTGGGCAGCATGATTGGCACCTTTGTGGCCCTGCCTTTTATCTTGAGGGCCTTTGGCGTGGAACAATAGGCGGTTTTCCTTGATCCCATTCCTACTTTGTGGTACGGGAGTGGCGGTTTTGTAGGCGCCGGTATTAACATATCGTTAACGTTTATATTTTCTTTGGAGACATCATGATAGGCGCATTTTTGTTCATGTTAGGCTTGGGCGGGGCCTGCGCAATTTTGCTGAGTGTAGCGTCCCGGGTTTTTTATGTTTACGAGGATCCCCGCATTGCGCAAGTGGAAGACCGCATGGCGGGGGCCAACTGCGGCGGTTGCGGCTATGCAGGCTGCAACGCGGCGGCGGTGGCTGTGGTGGCGGGAAAAGCCCCGGCTAGCGTCTGCATCGTAGGCGGCATGGAATCCGCCCAGGGCGTTGCCGAAGTCATGGGAATGGACGTGGGAGGCGCGGAGCCGATTTTGTCCTACAACCCCTGCAACGGCGGCGACAGGGCCGAGGACCGGTTCATCTATCAGGGCGTGCCCACTTGCGCGGCTTTGACCCGCTTGTATGAAGGCAAACGCTTTTGTTCGGTGGGCTGTTTGGGTTTGGGCGACTGCGTAAAGGCCTGCCTGTTTGACGCAATCTCCATCGGCCCCAACGGATATCCGGTGGTGAATGCGGACAACTGCGTGGGCTGCGGCGCGTGCGAAAGGGCCTGCCCCAAGGGCGTTCTGGAAGTCATGACCATGTCCCAGAGGCTGTTGGCCATGAACGAAACGGACGACGCTCTGGCGCCCTGCCAGCAGATCTGTCCGGCTCAGATCAACATCCCCTTGTACATCGAACAGATCAAAAAGGGAGATTACGAAGGCGCGGTCAACACCATTCGGGAAAGAAACCCCTTGCTCCTTTCCTGCGGCCGGGTCTGCCCTCATCCCTGCGAAGACAAATGCCGCCGGGGGTTGGAGGACGAGCCGGTCTCCATCAACCAGCTTAAACGCTTTGTGGCGGACTACGAACTGCACTCCGGCAAACGGTTCCCCATTTCCAAGGCCCCGGCCACGGAAAAGAAGGTTGCGGTCATCGGCGGCGGCCCCGCCGGCTTGTCCTGCGCGTTCTTCCTGGCCCGTCTGGGGCACTCCGTAACCATTTACGAGGCCATGCCCAAACTGGGCGGCATGATCCGGTACGGCATCCCCGAATACCGCCTGCCCAAAAAGATTCTGGACTGGGAAATTCAAGGCATCCTGGATCTGGGCATCGATGCCAAGACCAACGCCCGCTTCGGCTTTGACTTCAACCTGTCCGATCTGATGGAAGAAGGCTTTGACGCCGTATTCATGGGCATCGGCGCATGGAAGGACATGAAACTCCGGGCTGAAGGCGAAGACATGGAAGGCTGCTTCACCGGCATCGACTTCCTGGCTCGCGTGGCTAACGGCGAAGAGGTGAAAATCGGCAAAAATCCGATCGTCGTCGGCGGCGGAAATACAGCCATTGACTGCGTCCGCACCCTGATCCGCATGGGCTCCAAGGTTACCTTGGCCTATCGCCGCACCCGGGCCGAAATGCCCGCCAACGAAGTGGAAATCGTGGCCGCCGAGCACGAAGGCTGCGACTTTGTATTCCTGTCCGCGCCCACCCGCGTGGTCGGCGATGAAAACGGCAAGGTCATCGGCCTGGAATATCAGAAAATGGAACTGGGCGAGCCCGACGCTTCCGGCCGCCGCAGGCCCGTCCCCGTGGAAGGCTCCGAAACCATTCTGGACGCCGACATGATCGTGTCCGCCATCGGCCAACGCCCGGACATCTCCTTTATGGACAATCCGGAAAAAGCCCTGGCTGATCTCAAGACCACACGTTGGGACACCATGGACCATAACGAGGACACCCTGCAGACCGACATCCCGTTCATCTTTGTGGGCGGCGACTCGGCCACGGGCCCCGACCTGGTCGTCTCCGCCATCGGCGGAGGCCGCAAGGCGGCAAGGTCCATCCATCAGTTCGTCATGGGCGAAGAAGTCAAGGCCGCGCCCAAGGATCTGAAAAAACCCTTGATCCCCGAATCGGATTTCAAAACCGTGCCCGGCGTAATCCGGTCGCCCCGCGCGCCCATGCCGGAACTTCCGGTGCAAGAGAGGATTTACTCCTTCATCGAAGTGGATCAGGTATTGGACGAGGAGTCCGCACTGCGGGAGTCCGGCCGCTGCCTCAGGTGCTGCCGCACCTGTTACGACAAGGACACGGACCGTAAGACGCAAAAGAGCGCGGCTTAGTCCGGTCGACTAATATCATAAGAACCCCCTGAGATTAACGGTCTCAGGGGGTTCCTTGTCTTGAGCCCGCCAATGCACAGCCTGTTTTTTGCAACTTCACACCGATTTTGCACCTTAAGTCTATCTCATGACTTGACACCCGCCAAAGGTCATGGTTTAGTATAATCTAATGTCCAATATGCGTAGTCTCTATAGCTTTATTTTTGTATAAGGGGATGAGGGGGATTAATGAGAAATCAGTCTGTTACCAGAGAACCGCCTGTCGTGGTGCTTCCTGAAATTGACGACTTGGTTTCTATGGAAAAACCCCGGGAAGTCCTGAAAGAGGCGGAAAACATCGTCAGGCTCATGTTTGACGAAACCAGCTTTGACTTCATCCGCAGCGTTTTTGACGATATCCTGACCCTGTTCGCCGGAAAATATCCCGATTTCAAACGGTGCAACACCCGTTTTCATGACCTTCAGCACACCACGGATGCATTCCTGGCAATGGCCCGCCTTATGCACGGCGCTGTCGTGGAAGGCAAGCCCCTGAACGAAACCGACGTGTTCCTGGGCCTCATCGCCGCTCTACTCCACGACACCGGTTACATCCAGCGCGAAGACGACCACCGGGGGACAGGCGCACGCTACACCCTCATCCACGTGCAGCGGAGCGTGGAGTTCATGAAACTGTACTTCGACTCCCGCGGCTTTTCCGAGAGGGACTTTAAAATCTGCAGTTGCTTTCTGGAATGCACGGACCTGGATGTGGAAGTCTGCGATATCTGCTTTTCCAACGAGTCCTACCGCATGTTGGGCCAGATGCTGGGCACCGCCGACCTTCTGGGGCAGATGGCGGCCAGGAATTATCTGGAAAAACTCATCTTTCTTTATTACGAGTTTGAAGAGGCCGGAGTTCCGGGATTTGCCAGCGAGTTGGATCTTCTGCGCAAAACCGCCGATTTTTACGAAATGGCCAAGGTGCGCCTGGATAACGACCTGAACGGCGTGCGCCATTACGTTCGGGCTCATTTTCGCGAACGCTGGAACATTGATAAAGATCTCTATGAAGCCGCCATCGAGAAAAACGTGGCCTATCTCCGGTTCATCCTCAATGAACACCCGGAAGAATATCGCACCTACCTCCGCCGCGCCCTTGTCAAGGAATGGAATTAAGCCTCAAAATCATAATTGCAGTCCTGCCGTGACTCCAATATGGCGTTGGGTTCCCGTTTCCGGGAATGCGTCATGATGATCGTAAAACCGCAGCAATCATCCCGCCGCCTTCCTCCATGAGAATTACGGAAATCTCTCGGCCCTGGCGGCATCGCCAATCTTAAGAGCCCGTCATCCCGGCAAGGGGCGATCCGCTTTTTAGGATCGGCCCGCAAGCCGGGACCCAGCGTCATTTTGGACTTGCCTTGGAATATGGCGACTGGATTGAACGCAACGTGGCTTTAGCGGTGTATCCTTGTTCGACATCAGTAGAGCGGCCCTCGGAAATCGCTTGAAATCCTAAGTTGACTTGCCAAACTCCGCTCATTATGATTTTACCCGGGCCAAACGAATCGTTGCGGGAGACATCTCATGACTGAAAAAACCGATCAACCCAATTGTTGGGAATACACCCAGTGCGGCAAGGAGCCGGGCGGCGCCAACGCGGATGAAAACGGTCCCTGTCCGGCGGCGTTGGAAACCGCCCTGGACGGCGTAAACAACGGAAGAAACGCCGGCCGCCTTTGCTGGGCCGTGGATGGAACCCTATGCCATAACCAGACCCCCGGCCCGGAAGAGGATAAAATCTCCTCGTGCATCTCGTGCCCGTTCTTCCAAAAGGTTCAGGAAGCCGAGGACCAAGGGGGCCTGCGCACAAAATTCCTCCGTTTCGTCACCATGGACGGAAAAAAACCCCTGATGCAGGGCCTGGAAATCAAGCACGTCGCACCAGGGGAGCGTTTTATAGTCCAGAATACGCCCAGCGAAGCCGGATACATCATCCAAAAAGGCTCCTGCAAAATTCTGGTGGAGAAAGACGGCGAGCTTGTCGCCATAGGCCGCCGGGGCCTGGGCGAGGTGGTGGGCGTAACCGCTCTTTTGACCGGCGCGCCGTATTCCGCCCACGTGGAGGCCGAAACGCCCCTGTGCCTGTGGGTGATCCGCCGGGATCAGTTTGAAGCCATGGTGGAAAAAGACCGGGACCTCATGGAATTTCTGACCGAACTGGTCGCCGACCGTCTGAGCGCGGACCGCCCCATGGCGGACCGGGCCGTGGGCAGGTACACGGCCAAGGAGGTTCTGGGCAAGGGCGGGTTTTCCATAGTGTACAAGGGAATCCACACCGCCCTGGAAATGCCCGTGGCCATCAAGATGCTCCATCACGACAAGGCCCTGGACCCGGATTTTCTGGCCGCCTTTCGCAACGAAGCCGAAAGCATCGCCAAATTCAACCACGAAAACATCGTCAGAGTGTTCGACATCGAGGAGCTATACCGGACCGTTTTCATTATCATGGAGTACCTGGAAGGCGAGCTTCTGTCCGGCATGATTAAGCGCCTGGGCAGGCTTTCGCCCCTTCTGGCTGCGGATTTCATGGTCCAGGCCTGCCGCGGCCTGGAATACGCCCATAAATACGGAATCATCCACCGCGACATCAACGTCTCCAACCTGTTCATACAAACCGGAGACCGGCTGAAAATCATGGATTTCGGCATCGCCTGCAAAATCGGCACGGAAGACTTCGGCGAGACCGGCACGGCGGCGTTCATGTCTCCCGAGCAGATCGACGGAGATCCCGTCGACGAAAGAACCGACATCTACTCCCTGGGGCTGGCCGCCTACGAAATGGTCACCGGAGAGCGCGCCTTTCCCGGAAACGACGTCATGGCTCTCTTGGACGGCCATCTGGAACGGGACGTCCCGGACCCGGCGGAGAAGGCCCCGGACCTGCCTCCGGCCCTGCGCCGGGTGATCATGAAGGCGGGAAAAAGGGCGCCAGACGAGCGATTTAACAAGGCCGGAGAGATTATCGAGGCCCTGACCGAGGTATTGCCCCAGTGCGATCTTCCCCTGCAGTGCGCACCGCCGGTTAGGAAAATGACCTCGTTGTTTTTGATTTATGAAGAAGACAAGCAAAAGGAAGTGGGGCGCCTGACCGAAGAGTTTTCTGCAGCCATGAAAAAACTGGGCGTAACCCTTAAAGCCGCCGATTTTCCGGACATATAGAAAAAAAAGGAAGACAATACGTGGAATCATTCGCCTTATCCGACATGGGCCTGAAGCGGAACGAAAACCAGGATCGGCGCCTTATCAGGGAAACCCCGGACGGCGCCTTGCTTCTGGCCATTGCCGACGGCATGGGCTCCTCGGCCGGCGGAGGCATGGCCGCGCAAATGATCATGGACGGCCTGGACGCCATGCCGGATCATGAGCTTTCCGCCGGAAAGATCATGGAAAAGCTGGTGCAGCAGACCGATCAGGCCATTTATTGCAAGGCGTCGGAGGAGGCATGCTTTGAGGACATGGGCGCCACCCTGACCGCCGTGGTGATAAAGGGCTCCTCCGCCCAATGGGTTCACGTGGGGGACAGCCGCCTGGTGCTGTTTGAAAACGGCAGGCTGCGCTATGTCACCAAGGACCAGAACATGGCCTGGTTTTTATACGACGAAGGCGAAATCACGGCGGAAGAGGCCCGCAGGCATCCCGGGCTTCGGCTTCTGGACCAGTGCGTGGGGGCGGGGGGCTGCGAGCCCGTGACCGGCGCCTTGGAGTTCAGCCCCGGCGCCTTGTTCATGCTCACTACCGACGGCGTGCACGACCATATCACCCCCAAGGCCCTGACAGCCATCCTGTCCGGCCCGGAAAGCCTGGAGGAGAAGGCCCAGGCCATCCTCAAACACATCCGCCACGACGGCAGCACGGACGACGCCACCATGGTCCTGGCCGTGATTTAGGCGGCGAATCCGGCCCTCCGCCGCCTCCCAACTGCCGTATCTCCGCGTCCGTATGGGTGGGGAAATCCCCGCCCTACACGAAGAATACAAACCTTACGGATTAATAGGCAATGCAGCCGCGCCCCCCTTGGGCATCCCGGCGGTGAAAGACCGCATCGTGCAGACGGCCCTGAAGATGGTGATCGAGCCCATCTTCGAACAGGAATTCCTATATGCAAGCTACGGCTTCCGGCTCGGTTTGGGTGGAAGGACGCCCTCCGGGAAGTGGACGGATTGATCAAGGCGGGCTACACTTACGTGGTGGACGACGACCTTGCGAGCTATTTCGATACGATTCCCCATGAAGGCCTCATGAATCTCGTTGAGGAGCGCATCAGCGACGGCCGGATACTGGATCTGGTCAGATACTATCTGGGACAGGACGTTGTCCGGGGAGGGGAGCGTTGGACTCCCATTGGAGGAGCGCCTCAGGGAACGGTGATCAGCCCCCTGCTGGCGAACCTGTACCTGCATCCTCTGGATTGCCGGATGCGGGCCAAAGGCTTCCGCATGGCGGGCTACGCCGACGGCTTTTCGGAAGCAGATGCACCGGCCCGGATTCGGAAAATGCCTGAATGATCATAAACGCTGGCCCAACGCTTTCTTTGCTGGGCAGGGGCTTTTCACCATGAACGAAGCCCGTGTCCTGGCAAGCTGGTCACGATGTTGAAACCGCCGATTGGAGAGTCGTGTGCGGGAGAACCGCGCGCACGGTTCGGAAGGCGGGGAGGCCTCAAAGGCCTTCCCGGCCCCTATCTTATCTAACTATCTGAAACCAAATAAAAGTGAATACATGGACGAAGGAGTTTGAAACCAAATAAACAAAAAATAAACGACTCTTATCGCCCTCACCTTCTCCAACGCTGCATGCCGGGGCTGTCCGGGAAATGGGGGCTCAATCCGGTCCTCTTGCTCGTTCTTTGGATCAAAACCTTCTTTGATTTGATTTCGTTAATGGAAATTTTTCTGACACCCCTTCAAAAACCCCGTAGGAGTCCCTAAATTGAACGGCGGGTCATTGGAGAACTTGACTTTTTTGCTTTTGCGTTATAGATAATTTCGTTCGTATCTGTGACCCGGACCATTAATCAAGGACAAAGTACAATGGCTTTATGGCGAGTCCCTTTAGACGCAGACCAGATAGAAGTGCCTCTTGGCATCGTGCATATCATCAAGGAACGTTGCAAAGGCTGCGGCTACTGCATCGAGTTCTGTCCCAAGGAAGTCCTGGAGTTCTCCAAGGAGTTCAACCAAAAGGGGTATCATCCCCCCAGGGTGAAAAAACCGGACGACTGCGTGAACTGCCACTACTGCGAAATCATCTGTCCTGAATTTGCCATCTATTCATTGGAAGCGGACAAGGAACAGGCTAACCAATAGAGGATATACACCCATGAGACCCGCAGTTTTAACAGGGGAGCATTATATGACGGGCGACGTGGCCTGCGCCGAAGGCGCTTTGGCCGCGGGCTGCCTGTTTTTCGGGGGATACCCCATCACGCCGGCGACGGAAGTGGCCGAGCGCATGTCCCATCGCCTGCCCGAAATCGGGGGGACCTACATTCAGATGGAAGACGAAATCGCCGCCATGGCGTCCATCGTGGGGGCGTCCTGCGCCGGGGCAAAGAGCATGACTTCCACGTCGGGGCCAGGATTTTCCCTTATGATGGAAAACCTGGGCCTGGCCGTAATCACGGAAACGCCTTGCGTGGTGGTGAACGTGCAGCGGGCCGGTCCGTCCACGGGGCTGCCGACCCAGGGCGCCCAGGGAGACATGATGCAGGCCCGTTGGGGCTCCCACGGAGATTATGAGATCATCGCCATGGCGCCTGCCTCGGCCCAGGAGATTTTCTACCAGACCATCGACGCTTTTAACCTGGCGGAAAAATACCGGACCCCGGTTCTCATCATGACCGATGAAGTCATCGGCCATATGAGCGAACGCGTGGTCATACCCGACGCCAAGGAAATCAAGACCATCGAACGGGTCAAAGCCAAGGGCCGCAAGGACAGGTATCGGCCTTACGCCGCCGGCGCTTTGGGCGTGCCCCCCATGGCCAACGCGGGCGACGGCTACAAGGTGCATGTCACCGGCCTGACCCACGACGAAATGGGCTACCCGGCCATGACCGTGGAAGCCCAGGCCGTTATGATGGAACGGCTCATGGGCAAGATCCAAAATAACCGGGACGACATCATCCGCTACGAAGAGTTTATGACCGAGGACGCGGATTATATAATAGTCACCTACGGAGTCTCCGCCCGCACCGGCAGGGCCGCCGTGGAGGAAGCCCGGGCCCAGGGAATCAAGGTCGGAATGCTCAGGCTCATTACGGTCTGGCCTTTCGCCGAGGAAAAAATCCGGGACCTGGCCTCCAAGGTCAAAGGCATGGTCACGGTGGAAATCAACCTGGGACAGGTGCACCTGGAGGTGGAGCGCTGCGTAGCCGGCCGCGTTCCCGTCAAACTGGTGGGCCACCCCGGCGGCACGCTGATCTCGCCCGATACGGTAATCCACACAATCAAGCAGGAGTTTGGGGTATGACAACAGCCCAGGAAGCACAAAGGGAAGCCGTCAAGCATCCCTTGGACGATCTTTTGCGCACCGAACGCATTCCGCACATCTGGTGCCCGGGATGCGGCATAGGCACGGCTTTTTCCTCCTGCCTCATGGGCATGAAGGAAAGCGGAATCGACCTGGATAACACGGTCATGGTGTCGGGCATCGGCTGCTCGGGCCGCGGCGCCGGGTACGTCAAGCTGGATTCGTACCACACCACCCACGGCCGGGCCATCCCTTTCGCCACCGGCATGAAGCTGGCCAATACCGATTTGAACGTGGTGGTTTTTTCCGGCGATGGGGACCTTTTCGCCATCGGCGGCAACCATTTTATACACGCCGCCCGCCGCAACGTGGACCTGACCGTGGTGTGCGTCAACAATTTCAATTACGGCATGACCGGCGGACAGGTGGCGGCGACCACGCCCCATTTGGCCAAGACCACCACGACTCCGCTGGGAAATCCCGATTCGCCCTTTAACCTGCCCCTGCTGGCTTACGCCTGCGGAGCAAGCTATGTGGCCAGGTGGACCACCCTCCACGCCCGGGACCTGACCAGCGCCATCATCGAAGCCCTGGCCAATCCGGGATTCTCGTTTGTGGAAGTCCTGGCGCCGTGCCCCATCAACTACGGCAGGCGGAACAAGGAAAAGCCCCTGGACACCCTGCGTCTGTTCCAGGAAAAGAGCATCATCAAAAACAACGCCCATCCCACCGAGCTGGATGTGGACTGGGAGCGCGGCGTGGTTCTGGGAACCTTTGTGAATAACCCCAGGCCCTGCTCTACGGACATGTACGACAAAGTTTGCAGGCTTGAAGAGAAGCCCCCTAAGAAATCAGCCGCCTGATAGGATATAACATGCAGAAATTAGAAGTGATAATCACGGGTTTCGGAGGCCAGGGAATCGTCCTTGCAGGCAGGATTCTCGGCCAGGCCGCGTCCCTGGGAGATCACAAGGAAAGCACCCTGATCCAGTCGTACGGCCCGGAATCCCGGGGCGGCGCCTGCAGCGCTCAGGTGATCATTTCCGACGGGACCATCAATTATCCCTACGTGCGTCAGCCGGACATCCTGGCCGCCATGTCCCAGGCGGGCTTTGACAAGTTTGTGGATCAGGTCAAGCCCGAAGGCTTCATCCTCATCGACCAGGACCTGGTCAAGCCCAAGGGCCTGGAAAGGGACTATTTCGCCGTGCCTTCCACCCGCATGGCCGAGGAGCTTGGGCGCAAGATGATGGCAAACATTATCATGATCGGCTTTATCACCGCCGTCACCCAGGCCTCCACCCTGGACGCCACCCGCGACACCGTGACCAAATCCGTCCCCAAAGGCACGGAGGAAATGAACCTAAAAGCCTTCAGCAAGGGCTATGATTATGGCCTGTCCCTGCTTAAAGCCCGGGATAAGAAGGCTTCCGGACAAGCAGGAGCCCTCGCATGAAAAGAGCCAAAGACAGGCTTCACAGGGTCGTGGTCCTGGGAGCCACCCCTTCGGGGATCGCAGCCGCAAACAAGTTGGGAGAACTGGGCGTGCCCGTCACCTTGGTGGACTCGGAGCCCGATCTGCACGAAAAGCTATCCCAGGATAAATGGCGCCTGGATTCAGGCATGGCGTTTTCCTACGCCCACCGTTCCGGGCTTATGCGCATCATGCGCAATCAGTCCATCAAGTGCATATTGCCCGGCGAGGTGACCGGCATCAAGCACACCGCCCAGGGATTCGCCGTCAAGGTCAACACCCTGCCGCAATACGTGGACCCGGAACGCTGCACCCTGTGCGGTAACTGCGTGGAAGCATGCCCCGTAACCTCCGCCGACGGCTGCAGGCCCATTGTTTTTTCGGGCAATCGCAACCTGCCCGGCCGCCCCGTCATCGACAAGCGCCAGCGCCCCTTGTGCCAGGATTCCTGCCCCCTGGGCGTGAACGCTCAAGGCTACGTGGCCCTGGCCGGCGCCGGAAGATTTTCCAAAGCGCTGGATCTGATTCGCAGGGACAACGTTCTCCCCGGCATCTGCGGCAGAGTCTGCACCCATCCTTGCGAGGACGCATGCAGGCGGGGCGACGTGGACGGCGCCGTGGCCATTCGCGACATCAAGCGTTTTGTGGCGGATAAAGGCGGCGGCGCAGCTCCTCAAGCCGCCGAGAAAAAAGGCAAGAAAATCGCCGTCATCGGCTCCGGCCCCGCAGGCATTGCCGCTGCGGCCGACTTCGCCCGCCAGGGCGTGGCCGTTACGGTCTTTGAAAAGGAAAAGGAAGTGGGCGGCCTGCTGCGCTACGGCATCGGCCCTCATCGCCTGCCCAGGAGCATCCTGGATCAGGACCTGGAATACGTCAAGGCGTTGGGCGTGGAATTCATTACGGGCAAAGAGATCGATTTTTCCAAGGACCTGGAAGACCTGACTCATCAATACGACGCCGTGCTTATCACGACCGGCTCCTGGAAGGACAGGAAGCTGGGCGCCAAAGGCGAAGACTGCCAGGGCGTGACCGGCTGCCTGGATTTTTTGAACGACCTGTACCGCAACGATGCGCCTGCCATCAAAAAGGGCGAAAAGCTGGCCGTGATCGGCGACGGAAACTCCGCGTTCGACGCCGCCAGGGCCGCCCGCCGTTTAGGCGCGGACGTGACCATCGTGTCCTGGTTCGCCAAGGGCGCCATCCCCGCGGACGCCGAGGAAGTGCACGGCGCTTTGGCCGAAGACATCGATATTGTGGACGAAGTGCGGGTGGTGGAATTCGTGCAGGATAAGGGCAAGATCAAAAGCCTGTTGTGCAAGCCCACCGAGCCCGGCCCGGCCGACGCCAACGGCATCTGCTGGCCGGTCCTGAAAAAGGACGGCGACGCCAGGGAACTGGCCTTTGACAAGGTCATCGTGGCCATCGGCCAGGTGGGCCCCTTTTTGGAAGGCGCCAAGCCCGCCCTGGAAACCACGGACTACGGATTCATCAAGATCTACGAAGCAGGCCAGACCAGTATGCCCGGCGTATACGCGGCAGGCGATGCAGTCAACGGCCCCACCACCGTGGTCCGCTCCATGGCCTCCGGCCGCGCCACCGCCGACGCCATTTGCGAAAACCTGCTTGGCTACTCCTTCATCGCCAAGTCAGGCCGTCCCGTGGACAAGGATTTTTGCGATATCCCGGCCAACATGGCCCATGTAAAACGTTGCGTCATGCCCGAAGCGGACGCAAAGGGCCGCATCGGCTCCTTTGCGGAAGTAGCCCAGGGCCTGACCGAAACCCAGGTCTTGAACGAAGCAGGACGCTGCCTCCAGTGCGGGGTTTGCTCCGAATGCCTGGAGTGCATGGATGCATGCGGACCGGTGATTCACGCCATCCGCCACGACGCTGTGGCTAAAGAGGACGCCGAGCACGCGGGCGTGCTGATCATCGCCGATCCCGACATGGCGCCGGGCGTCAGGGGCGAGGACGTCATCCGCGCTTACGGGCCGCCCTCAGCCAAGACCAACGTATACAATATGATCACCCGCGGCTTCGCCGCCGCCGGCAAGGCCATGGCTTTTCTGGCCCGCACGTCCCAGCGCCCCAAGGGCTACGGCGTGCCTTTCGCCGCGCCCGACCCGGGCCTGTCTCCGTCCGTACGGACCGGCGTTTTCGTCTGCCGTTGCAACGGGTCCATGGGCTGGGACGATCAAATGGACGCCTACGTGGAGAGCCTCACCCAAAGGCCAGACGTGGCTTACGCCGAAATCCTGGAATCCGCCTGCATCCCCGAGGGAAGCGAGCACATTGTGCGTACGGTCCGGGAAAAAGGCATATCCCGCGTGGTCCTGGCCTCCTGCGTTTGCTGCCCCCTGGACTTTGTGTGCACGGCCTGCACGGATCAACGCAGCCGGTTGAAAGACGCCCTGTTCAAAGGCACGGGGATCAGCCGATCCATGGTGGAAACCTGCAATCTGCGCGGCGAGGTTTTGCCCCTGCTGGCAAGGGGCGGAGACGTAGCCGTGGGGGCTTTCAAGGGCCTTTTGGAACGCTCCCTCAAACGGGCGGCCAAGCTCAAGCCCTTGCCCACGCCCCTGCGCAATTACAACTTCACCACAGCAGTCGTGGGGCAGTCGGAGTCCGCCATCAACTCAGCCCTTACCCTGGCGGAAGCCGGGCTGGAAGTGCTCTTGATGGGCGGTCCGTCCAAACCCCTGGAAAAAATTCAGGACCATCCTAACATTCACAGTTTTGCCGGATCTTCGGTCAAGGCCATCTCCGGCAACCTGGGCAACTTCCGGGTGCTGGTGCAAACCGGAGACGGCGGAACTCAGGCCCTGAACGTGGGCTCGGTCATTCTCGGCCAGCAGGCCTTGCGGCAAACGCCGTATCTGGCCCAGGAAGGCATGCAGGGAAGGCCGGCCATTGCAACCATGCAGAAGAAAGGCGAGCCCGGCGTACCCTTTCTCTTTCCCGGCGCCACCTCCATTGCAGGCCTGTTTACGTCCAGCCCTCCGGGCATTCATGTGTCCGACAGAAAAAAAGGCGCGGCCACGGCCGTATTGGCGGCTTCGGTCATGCCCAGAGGCCCCAGGCAGAATAAGGGCTACACCTCCTGTGTGGACGCAGACCGCTGCCGGGGCTGCGGAAGCTGCGTGGCCGTCTGCCCGTACCAGGCCATCGGTCTTAAGCAGAACACGGTGGGCGGCTGGTACGCTTTTGTGGACGAAGCCCTGTGCAAGGGCTGCGGAAACTGCATCAGCGTGTGCCCCAATAACGCGGCGGACTCCCCGTATCGCAATCAGAAATACCTGGAGCAAATGCTGGAGGAGGTCCTGTAGCCCCCTTGCCGAATGGGCAGGGCAGGGCAGGGCAGGGCAGGGTAGGGAGCATGGTGAAACTTATACAGACGGCGGGAGTCGAACCCGCGTCCGGAATATCTATCAACTAAGGTATGGCAAATGGGAAACGATCAGGCGAAAAAGGATCTTAAAATTGTACTGTTCCTCTGCAGTTGGGGGCCTCATGCAGCGTTCCAGCAGCTTCAGGACAAGGACTGCCGGATTCCGGCCCAGGTCAAGATGGTGCGCATCCCATGTTCCGGCAGGGTGAGCAAAGCTCTTTTGTTCAAGCCCTTTGAAATGGGTGCGGACGGCGTGGCTTTGATAGGCTGCGGCTCCGGCGCCTGCCGTTACGGCGTGGGCTCCATCACGGCGGAAAGAAACACGGCGGACACAAGGCGGATTCTGGATCTGTTGGGGCTCAGCAGAAAGCGGCTGCGTCTGGCCGCCTTTTCCCCGGAAGATCCCCAGGGGCTGTTGGATTTTCTCCACGATTTCATTGAGGAAGTCGCAACCATCGGCAAAAGCCCGGTGCAAAGGCCTTCCAAGCCGGAACAGCCGGCGGACTCCAAGGCCGTCGTCAAGGAAATCATCCAAAAGCACGACGTGTATGCGTGTCAGGATTGCGGTAAGTGCTCCTCGGCCTGTTCCCTAACCTTGGCGGGTAAGCAGTACTCCCCCCGGGCCATGGCTAACGCCATCATCGGCGGCAAACTGGACGATCCCCAGGTGCAAAAGGACGTGTGGGCCTGCCTGACCTGCGGCATCTGCTACGACAGATGCCCCTCGGCGGTGAACTTTCCCGAGTTCATCCGGGACGTGCGCGCCGTGCTCAAGACAAGCAACGGAAACGGCAGCGAAGCCCACGGCGGGTTTTTCGGCTCCCTGGCCCGCACCATGACCTCTCCGGAACTCAAAGGGCGTCACTGGAACTGGCTGCCCGAGGACATCAAGACCGATCCCCAGAGCAAGGTGCTTTTCTTCGGCGGCTGCGCTCCGTATTTTGACGTATTCTTCAAGAATCACCTGGCGCCCGCGACCCTCGACAGCCTCAAGGACAGCCTGCGGCTTTTGAACTTCTTCGACGTTCACCCCATTTTGCTGGACGACGAACGCTGCTGCGGGCACGATCTTTTATGGACCGGAGACCGGGAGAACTTCCTCAAACTGGCCAAGCTGAATATCGAGGCCATTGCAAAGTCCGGCGCGGAGGAAGTGATCGTATCCTGCCCCGAGGGATACCGCACATTCGTTAAAGACTACCCCGAAGCGGGCCTGGAAATGCCTTTCAAGGTGACCCACATCCATGAGTTTCTGGAGCGGGAAATCTCCAAGGGCTCCGTGGGATTCAAGCCTCTGGACAAAAAGATCACCTTTCAGGATTCCTGCCGCCTGAGCCGGCACATGGAGATGACGGACTCGGCCAGGAAGCTCATAGACCGCCTGGCGCCCGAGTCGTTCACGGAAATGCAGGACTCCGGCGCCGGCGCCATTTGCTGCGGCAATTGCGGCTGGAGCGGATGCGACTCCTTCTCCAAGGCTTTGCAGGTGAAAAGGCTCAGGCAGGCCAAGGAAACCCAAGGCGACCTGCTGGTGCTCTCGTGCCCCAAGTGCCAGGTGCACTTGCGCTGCGCCATGCAGGACCCTTTCTTCGGGAAGGATTTGGAAATAGAAATGATGGATTTGACCAGCGTTATGGCAAAAACCATTTGTTGGGAATAAGGACCGTATTATTATGGAAGCACACAGGTTTGTAGCGCCAGCCCAGCCCGGCCAGGAAACCCGCATAGGCGTTTACGTCTGCAAATGCGGCGCGAACATCGGCAAGGTGGTGGACTGCAGGAAAGTGGCTGACAGCGTCGCGAACATGGACGGCGTGGTCGTGGCCAAGGACGTGGGATACGCCTGCTCCGAGCCCGGTCAACAGCTGATCAAGGACGACATCAAGGATTTGAACCTGGACCGCATTGTGGTGGCTTCGTGCTCCCCCAGGCTTCATGAGCCCACCTTCCGGCAAATGCTGGTGTCCGCGGGCTTGAACCCTTATCTGCTGGAAATGGCCAACCTCAGGGAGCAATGCTCCTGGGTGCATATGCACGAGCCCGAGGCGGCCACGGACAAGGCCATCGACCTTGTCAAGATGTCCATATCCCGCGTGAGCCTGCTGGCCCCCTTGCAGGAGGAGACCATCCCCCTGACCAAAAAGACCTTGGTTCTGGGCGGCGGCGTGGCCGGCATTCAGGCGGCCCTGGATCTGGCGGACAACGGATTTGACGTAGTGCTTGTGGAAAAACAGCCTTCCATTGGAGGGGTCATGGCCCAGTTGGACAAGACCTTTCCAACCATGGACTGCTCCATCTGAATTCTGGGGCCTAAAATGACGGATGCCGGTCGGCATCCCCGAATCACGCTGTATACCATGAGTGAAGTGACCGACGTAAAAGGTTACGTGGGCAACTTTGAAGTCAATATCCTTAAAAAAGCCCGTTACGTTGTGGAAGGCGAATGCACGGCGTGCGGAGAGTGCGCCAAAGTATGCCCTGTGGTCCGGCCCGATGAATTCAACCTGGGCCTGTCCTCCCGCAAAGCCATATACTCGCCCTTTCCGCAAGCGGTGCCGTCCTCGTACGTGATCAACATCAACGAGTGCCTGGGGGACAACCCCTCGGTGTGCGCCAAGTGCGTCCAGGCCTGCGAGAAGAACTGCATCAACTTCCACATGTCGGACGAGCAGATCACGGAGAAAGTCGGCTCCATTGTGGTGGCCACGGGCCTTTCGCCCTACGATCCCACGGAGCACGACGAGTACGGATACACCCGGTTCCAGAACGTCCTGACCAGCCTGGAGTTCGAACGCCTGATCAACGCGGGCGGTCCGTCCCAGGGCGAGGTGGTCAGGCCCACGGACCGGAAAATACCCAAGTCGGTCGGGTTTATCCAATGCGTAGGCTCCCGCAGTGCGAGAAAAGGCGCGGGATACTGCTCCAACATCTGCTGCATGAACACCGTCAAGTCCACCCTCATGCTCAAGGAGCATTACCCGGATATCGACGTGAAGGTGTTTTACATAGACATCCGCGCCTTTGGCAAAGGCTTCGAGGACTTGTATCTGCGCTCACGCAGACTGGGAACCCATTACATACGCGGACTTCCCGGAAGCGTGGAGGAGAACCCCGACGGCGGGCTGTCCGTAGCCGTGGAAAACACCGCCACCGGCAAGCTGGAAATCCACGATCTGGACATGCTGGTTCTGGCCGTGGGCCTGGAACCCGCTCCCAGCACCCAGCGTTTGCAGGAAATGCTCGGCCTTCAGCTTACCCCGGACGGATTCTATTTGGAAGCCCATCCCAAGCTTCAGCCCGTGGACGCAGCCACTCGCGGCGTGTTCTATGCCGGATGCGCGGAAGGCCCCAAGGACATCAAGGAATCCGTAACCCAGGCCAGCGCGGCCGCGGCCCGGGCCATCCGGATCATGCACAAAGGCGAGATCACCACAGAGCCCATTACCTCGGAAGTGATCATCGAGCACTGCAAGGCTTGCGGCAAGTGCGCCGAGGTCTGCCCGTACAACGCCATTTCCGTGGATCCCAAAAAGAAGATTCCGGCCGTGGTCAATACGGCGGCCTGCGCGGGCTGCGGAACCTGCGGCGCCGAATGCCCCTTTGGCGCCATCACCATGAATCACTACACGGACGCCCAGATCACCAACCAGGTGGATACCATGCTTGCCGAGGACCCCAAAGCCAAGATCCTGGTTTTCGCCTGCAACTGGTGCTCTTACGCAGGCGCGGATTACGCCGGCGTATCCCGCTTGCAGTATCCCGCCAACGTGCGCCTGATACGCACCATGTGCTCAGGCCGCGTGGACGAGGAGTTCGTATGGAGAGGCTTTGAACTGGGCGCGCCCGCCATTTTGGTTTCCGGCTGCCATATCGGCGACTGCCATTATATAGACGCCAATCACTGGACGGAAAAACGCATCAACAAGATGTGGAAAAAAATGGAAAAAATGGGCATCCGCAAGGAGCGCCTCCAACTGGAATGGATCAGCGCAGCCGAAGGCATCCGGTTCGCCCAGGTCATGCAGCGTATGGAAGATCTGCGCGACAGCGTCACTCAGGAGGAAATCTACGAGACCGTGGAAGCCCTGAAAAAGCGCAAGAAAAAGATAAGCCATTAAGCATCAAAGAAGGCGACGGTTAGTCTTAAGACCGCACCCGCTCTAATGACATTCTATGGCAACACCCCAAAGGCCCTGGCGCCCCCCAGGGCCTTTGTTGTTGGGCCAAATAGATAGACAACCAAAGTGATACGAAGTTGCGGTCTTTCGAGGTATTTATTTATTCATTCACTTTCATGACCTTCATTCCATACCAAGCCGCCAATTCATACTGACACTGGGTCCCCGTTTCCGGGAGCGCCGCGGAATGCTTGCATAAAACCACAATCATCCCGCCGCCTCCCTCCACGGGGATGACGGAGAACGGAGGCCTATACAGCCATAGGGTTTTGGATGCTCTTTTCTCGTTCCCATGCTTCGCGTGGGAATGCATATATAAGTATTTGAAATCAGGTTGAATAAAAGCAAAGGTAGACATATTTGAAACCGAGGGCGGCCCAGGCAAAGCCGTATCTTGCCTGGGCGCAGAGCGCAAAAGGAGCGGCCTGTGCATTCGGGTAACGCCTTGAAACCCCGCCGGATGAACACTTTATCCAAAACAGTATTCAAAAATTCTAATAATCCCCGGACGCTTCCCCTTTCAGACCGCTGACGATTTCCACGCCCGCCCCCGCGCCGATGCGCGTGGCCCCGGCCTCAATCATGGCTATGGCTGTTTTCGCGTCCTTGATGCCGCCGCTGGCTTTTACGCCCATGTACGGCCCAACGGTTTCCCGCATGAGAGCGATGTCCTCCAGGGTCGCGCCCCCTGTGGAGAAACCCGTGCTGGTCTTGACGAAATCCGCGTCCGCGGCCTTGGCGATCCGGCAGGCCCGGGCCTTTTCCTCGTCCGTCAGGAGACAGGTTTCGATGATCACTTTCAGGATGATAGGCAACGGCGCGGCGTCCCGCACCGCTTTTATGTCGTTGAATACGGCGTCAAAATCTCCGGATTTCAAGGCGCCCATGTTGATGACCATGTCCAGTTCGGCTGCGCCGTCCATGACCGCCTGTTTGGCTTCAAAGGCCTTGGCCGGCGTGCTCATGGCGCCAAGGGGGAAGCCGACCACCGCGCATGTCTCCACGCCGCTTCCCTTCAGTTTTTCCGCAATATAGGAAACCTTGCAGGAGTTTACGCACACGGACCGGAATCGATGCAGGATCGCCTCTTCGCAAATTTTATCGAAAGCCGAAAGCGGCGCTTCGGGCTTCAACAAGGTGTGGTCGATGTACTGGGCCAGGTTCCTGGCGCTCATGGCCGGCGCCTGGGATTCGGCCGTTTGAATGTCAGATAAAATTTCCGGGTCAAGCCCGCTTGCGTCGGGAAAGCTGGACTGGGTGCCCTGGCCGCACACGCTGACGGCCGCGATTTTATTGGCCCGGTTGATGGCGTCCTCCAGGGGCTTTCCCGCAGCCAGGAAAAAGGCCAGGCTGCCTACAAAACAGTCTCCGGCGCCGGTGGTGTCCATGGCCTCCACTTTCCGGGTGGGAATGTGCCTGGCGCCCTCATTGTCCACCAGCAGGCATCCCCGTTCCCCCAGGGTGAGGATCACCGTCTTGGGACCGCGATCCAACAAGGCCTTTGCGGCTTGCTCGGCCTGCTCCATGGTTTCCACGGGCATGCCGGTGAGGATTTCCGTCTCGCTTTCATTGGGGCAGAATATGTCGCTAAGCTGATACAACTCATCCGGCAGGTCTGGCCTTGCCGGGGCCGGGTTGAAAATGGTCGACACGTTGTTTTTTCGGGCGATGCGCATAGCTTCCAGGTTCAGGTCCATGGGGATTTCCAACTGGCAGACGAGCACGCTTGATTTTGCAATGGCGCTCTCGGCTGCCCGGATTTCCTCCACAGACAGCAGATCGTTGGCGCCCGTGACGATGATGATGGCATTGGCGCCGTTATCGTCCACGGCAATGGGCGCCACGCCGGAAAACGCCTCGTCCGTAAAATGGACGTGACTCACGTTGACTCCCAGCTTTTTGAAATTGGCCAGGGTGTTTTCGCAGAAAACGTCACGCCCCAGCTTGCCCACCATGGCGACCTCGCCGCCCAGCTTGGCGGCCATGACGGCCTGGTTGGCGCCTTTGCCTCCAAAGCCCATGGAAAACTTCTTGCCGTGCAGGGTTTCCCCCAGGACGGGAAGCCTTTCCACGTAGCTGATCAGGTCAATATTGCATGCTCCTACAACGCATATTTTCGGTCCGGTCATTCCATCCCCCTCTGTTTCGGATAAAGGCAAGCTAATTCTACTTCTGGTAAAATTTATCACAGGCATGGAAAAACATCATCAAAAAACATTCGCCTACCTGATTTTGGTTCGCAACTTAAGACGCCTCCCAATCGTTCTTTACCAAAGGAGAGATTATTCTGGGGAGAACGAAATACATGCGCTTCGCACTATGCGGGATACTATTCCGCCAGGGTTGCCCAATGAAAAATGGGCCCTTTTCGCCAAGGGGCGCCCAACGAAGGCCGCCCCACTTTCATGGGCAGCCCAGGCAGCAAGGGACGCTGCCTGGGCTGCATAAAACGACTGGATCAACTCTGGCTTTCAATAGGCTTCTACGGCGGACGGCGCTATCAGTCCAGAACTTTTTTGGCGAACGCCTGGGCGTTGGCTTCGTCTTCCCCATTGGGGCGTCCGGTCATTTGTTCGACCATTCCGGCCCACGCGTCGTCGTCCAGGCTCAATTTGTCCTTGACCGGTTCGTGCAGGGCGTCGGCCAGGTATCCCTGGCAATCAAAGCATCCTTTGTATGCCATGCCGTTTTTTTCGCAGGTCGCTTTGGCGGGTTCGGCGAATCCGTCCATCTCCTGGTCGGGGTAGGCCGGGGCGAAATGGGTGATGAAGAGCGCCATTTTCTGGCCCGCAGCCGGCTTGAGCGCGCCCAGGCATTCCTTGACCGGAGCGGCCAGATTGGCTGAATGCAGGGGAGAGCCGATGAAAAGAAAGTCGTATCCGGCTGCCTCGTCCGGGGTTACGTCTTCCAGTTTTTTCAATTCTACAGTGTGGGCTTTGGCCGCTTCTTCACAAATGGCCTTGGCGATTTTTTCCGTGTTTCCGCTCTGGCTGAAATAAGTCACTAATACCTTCATGAGTGAACCTCCTGATTTATAGGTGATGTTGGAGAACCAACCTGCCTGCACCATAGGAGGCGTCCCTAAAAAGGTCTGTAGCGCTTGTTACACAAAGGAAAAAATAGGGTTGTTTCGGAAACTTTTTTTGTCAGGTCTTTGGCAAATCCCGCCGGCCGCCCTATACCCATCCCAAGGCTGTTGCAAAGACAGCGTGGCAGACAACCGCCAGGCAGACGGTCACGGCCAGGCCGATTTTTTTCGTTTTTAGGCTCCATGCGTCGTGAAGCCTTGCAATCAGGTAAAAGGGCGTGCAATACACCACGATGATCAGCCAGATATTGGGCCAGCGCCACCACCAGTAATCCCAGACAAGCAGGCCGCACTGATTCAGGCAGACCTCCACGAACACAGCCAGCAGTCCGAATCCGGCAGGGATGACGAACCGGTTGGACAAGCCGAAGATTGTAAGGTTTTTATCTTCAGGGAGGGCTTTGACGATCATAAGCCCCACCACGGAGAAGAAAAAGGCTATTTCGATATTCAAGCCCGCGTAAATCACATAGGCCGAATCCCCTCCCGGCGTGGACCACATGGCTGCAAAGCCGGAAAAATGCAGGACCAGGGCGTTAAACATCTCCCAGATAAACTCCCCGGCCCAGAAGCCCAGGCCCAGCAAAATAGCGCTCCAGTTTTTGTTCTCCGCCTCCACGATGTACATGTAGATCGCGATGACAATCAAAGGCACAACGTACCACTTCATGTTCTCGGGATTGCGTACAAGGCTTAAGGCCTGAATGCTTGCTTCCGTCATTTTCTCCCCCCTCTTTTAAATTTGAATATCCTATCCCCCCATAAGCTAACGGCGGCGCGTCGCCGATTCCGCCTCCGTCTTGGCCTTTTTCAGATATTCCCCGGCCAGCCCATGCTTCCCCTCCTGCTCGAGCAGCCGGGCCGCTTCCATGTATCCTTTCCATTTTTCGTCAAAGGACGAAGCAATATAAGCCTCCAGATAACTCTCAGCCTTTTCATCCCGGCCCAGATCCCTGGCAATGAGGAACATGAGAACGAGAATGTCCCGGGCGTCAGCCTTGAAGCCCATGGCCCTCAAAGCGTGGGACTCCGCCTCTGCCGAACGCCCCAACCCATAGGCGCACATGGCCGCCTTTTTGCGAAACACATAACAGTCGTATCCCGCCTGGACAGCTCGCTCCAGAGCGTTTAGCGCTGTCTCCCAGTCTTTCCGGGCCATGGCCTGATCCGCTATGGAATTCAAGGCCAACGGATTATTGGGATCGAGCTTTTGGGCCCGATCAAGGACTTGCTTCACCTTGTCCGGCCGGCCCGCCAGGGACTCGGCCAGGAAATACACGCCGATGGAGCTTTTAGGATGGGCCTGGACGAACGACGCGGCTTCAGCGTGCATTCGCTCCAAAGAGGCTCTGGATATTTTCTCCAAAGCCGGCATTTGCATTCTCAAGGCCGACATTCGCCCAACAAACCGGATTTCTTCATTAAAGCAATGATATCCCTGCTTTTCCCCTCCCAGGAATATGAGCGTGGGAATCAAGACGATAATCCCTACGGCCGCCGCCGGGCCTCTTACGCTTAAGATTCGGGCCCATTTGTCCGAAAGCGAACCAGATAGGACTATGGAAACAATCAGGCACGGGGTCGCCCACCAGAAATTGTTCCATGGCTCCCTGGCGTTGATGAGCGTCGTAATGAGCCCTGTTGTGGAAAAGACGATGAGCAGCAGCGCAAAGCGCCGGTCCTTAACGAATTTTAGGGAAAAAAGCACAGCCGCCAAATACAGGACCCCGGGCGCAAGTGCACAGGTTGTGCGGAAAGGAAAAAAATACGCATTGCCGCCTTCCAGGGCGACTCGATAGGGGTCGGGAAAGGTCATGAGCAAATCGCCCAGATACAACAAAAGCAGCCTGGGAGAGAGCCCAATGCCTGACGCCAGGGTTTCGTGCCGTTTGAAGTTAACCCACCCCTGGGACCCATTGTAATATAGGTGGGGAGATATGATTATCAGAAAGACGGCGAGCCCGGCCCAGGTCAGGGGGCTTGCGAGGATCTTCCTGCCATGGCCGAAAAACAGTGCGTAAAGCGCCATGGGTAACAAAACCATAACCGCGGGCTCGTAAAACATGTAGCCGATTCCGCCGGCCGCTCCCAAAAAAAGAAAGTCCCGGGGCTTTTCTTTTTCCACGGCGCGAAAGAAGAAAAGCAGCATCCATGGGACAAAAGCATACCCGGCCTGCTCCACGGTCAAGGGCGCCCAGGCGACCATAAAACGGTCCACGGAGGCTATGGCCAAGGCGAAAAGGCCGGCCCGGGTTCCGAACAATTCTTTGGCAAGGGCGAATATTCCAGCCAGCCCCAGCAGGGAGACGGCGATGAAAAACAGCCGGGCGGCAAAAAAACGGCCCATGCCCAGGGCAAGGCCCATGCTCAGGAGGTAATCCGCGAATAAGGGATGGGAGGTCAAACGGCTGCCCAACGGAAAGCCCCCGGACCCAGACTGCTGGGTGAAAAATCCGCTGATCACCCGAAGATGGCCCATTTCATCAAAGTTCAGCGGCAGGCCCCAGGCGTAGAACGCCCGCAAACATAGGGCTGCAGCCGCAAGGACCGCCGGGATCAGGATTTGCTTGTGAGGAAGGGACCAAGGCCGAGTCATGCCTTTTGTATATATTACGTGCACTTAAAAGACAAGATATGGTATGATTCCCTATGCATAATTTTGGGATCCCATAAACCGCAATGATTAGGCGCCGGAAGGCCAGCGTGCATCGAAAGGCTTTAAATATGAAGATTATTCGCTCAAAGCAGCCCAAATACCCTACATTATTAAAATTTGCGTTTAGCGGAGAAAACGGGGAGATTCCCGATTTCAAGGCCAAGGAAGGCGAGGTCGTTGTTCGCTACGAGCAAGGCTACACAAGCGTCTATTGCGGATTGGGCGAAAGGAAGGACATGGCGCCGTACAAGGCCCGGTCCGCCGCCGCCGAGGGCGTGCGCCAGGTGCGCAAGCTGGAGCGCATCGGATTGTCAGTCATCCTGCCCCAGGAGACGCCGGACAAATCCGCCGTGGACGTGGCCTGCGTGGAAGGGCTTTTTTTAGGCGCCTATGAGTACACGGAGTATAAAAGCGAAAAGCCCAAGGAACTGCGAACATGCCAGCTTGTGGGAGTCAAGGCGCCCAACAAGAAGATCAACGACGCAATCGCCGCATGCCAGGCAGCCTGCTACTCCCGGGACCTTATTAACGATAACGCGGACAATATTTTCCCGGAAAGGCTGGCGGACGAAGCCCGGCAGATTTGCCGCCAGGACGGCTTTTCCCTGACCGTGCTTACGGAACAAATGATGGAGAAAAAAGGCCTGGGCCTGATTCACGCCGTGGGCCGGGCCTCCACCCGGCCTCCCCGTTTGGTGGTTATGCAGTATAAAGGGGCGCCGGACAAGCAGGAGAAAATCGCCATTGTAGGCAAGGGAATCACCTTTGACAGCGGCGGGCAGAACCTCAAACCCACGGGCTCCATCGAAACCATGCGGGACGACATGTCCGGGGCTGCAGCCGTATTGGGCGTTATGAAAGCCCTGGCCGAAATCAAGCCCGCCGTCAACGTGATCGGCGTGCTGGCGGCCGCCCACAACGCCATTGGCGGCGCTGCGTTTTTTCCCGGCGACGTGTACAAATCCTATTTGGGCAAGACCGTGGAAATCGGCAATACCGACGCCGAAGGGCGGCTGGTTTTGGCCGACGCCATAGCCTATTGCGAGAAAAACTATCGGCCCACGGAAATCATCGACATCGCCACGCTCACGGGGGGCGTGATCATCGCCCTGGGAACCACGGTCGCCGGCCTGTTCTCCCATGACGACGCCATGGCCGAGCGCCTGTTCCAGGCCGGAGAGGAAACCCGCGAACGCCTGTGGCGCTTTCCTTTGTACAAAGAATATTACGAAGCCATGAAGAGCGAGCGGGCCGACCTGTGCAACACGGCCAAACATAAAAAAGGCTGGGCCAGCTCCCCCACGGGCGCGGCTTTTATAGGAGAATTCGTCTCCGACGCTGCATGGGCCCACCTGGACATCGCCGGAACGGCCTATAACGAGGGCGGAGCAAAGGGCGAAGTCCCCAAATTCGGAACAGGATTCGGCGTCAGGCTGCTGCTCAACTATCTGGGAGTGATTTAGAAAAAAGGAAAGAACGTGTCCTGCGATTATAAAGAATACAGACAAGTTGACATTGGAACCGCAAAGGTAAACTATCTGGAATATCCCGGCAACGGCCCCAGCCTGATTATGCTGCACGCCACGGGCTTTTTGCCCTGGGTATGGCATCCCGTGGCCCGGGGCCTTTCCTGCGACTATGACGTGACCGCCCCGTTTTTCTGCAAGCATCGGGAGCCCAATATGGAAAACGGCGGCATTGGATGGAAGAACCTGGCCCAGGATCTGGTCAAGCTGATGGACGTTTTAAAGATCAAGCGCCCCTATTATCTGGTGGGCCATTCCATGGGCGGCGCCGTGGCGACCCTGGCGACCGCCTTGCTCGGCCTGCAGCCTGAGGCCATGGTGTTGATCGAGCCCATCATCCTGCCGGAACAGTTTTACGGATTCAGCCCCACCGTGGAGCAGCACCCTCTGGCCTCCAAGTCCATCAAAAGACGAAACCATTGGGAGGACCGTCAAGAAGCAAGGGAATACCTGCTTTCCAAAAAGTTTTTTGCAAGCTGGGATCCCGAGGTGCTGGAGATCTATCTTCAATACGGCATTGTGGAAAACTCGGGCGGCCTGACCCTGGCCTGCCAGCCGGACAAGGAGGCGGCCCTTTTTCTGGGCAGTTCCCAGGAAAACCCCTGGCCGGTTCTCTCCAGGGTGCAGTGCCCGGTTTTGGTGTTGGAAGGGGAAACCACCGAAAATAAGGGGATTATTCCCTTTGAGGAGGCGGCTGCGGCCATGCCCAATGGCGAATTTCAAATCGTGAAAGGCGCCGGCCACCTGATTCCCATGGAAAGGCCGCGCAAGACCCAAGCATTGATAAAGGATTTTTTTGAGTCATTGTAACCCCCCGGAAAAGGAGGTTGGATGAACAGGAAATGGTTGCCCGGCTTACTGGATGCGGGCCGGCTTTATCAGAAGCCCAAACCCTGGATGATGCGCATGGGCCTGGACGGACTTAAGGGCCTGTTCCATGTCTTTAACCTGCCCGTGATCCGGCGGTTTCACCCCTGGATGCAGGAATCCAACACCAATATGTATTGGATTCCCGTAAACCAGGAATTGGAGCGGGAGCCGGACGTGCCTTTGCCCTACGAGGTGGTGGAGCACTTCATTGAAAAGTCATCCACACGGGTTGTCATGGATTTTTGCGGCTGCAGGGCGGCCCATAAGTGCGAGCGTTTTCCCGCGGATATAGGCTGCCTGATGATGGGGGACGACGCCGTAAAAATTCCGCCGGAGTTCTCCCGCATGGTGGATAAGGAAGAGGCTCGGGCTCATTTGCAAAAGGCCGTGGACGCCGGCCTGCCGCCCTTTATCGGCAAAGCGCGCATCGATAATTTCATTTTCGGCGTGCCGGACAACAGCCGGTTGCTGACGGTCTGTTTTTGCTGCGACTGCTGCTGCGTCACGGATCTTTTGAAGCACATCCCGCACGAGGAGCGGCAAGCCATCGTGCATCCTTTGGAAGGCCTGGAAATTCATGTGGATCAGGAGGCCTGCATCGGATGCGGCAAGTGCGCGGAGCATTGCTTTATTGAGGCTGTATCCCTGGACTCCGGCAAGGCGTTCATTTCAGAGGAATGCCGGGGGTGCTGCCGGTGCGTTTCCGTGTGCCCGGCCAACGCCATAAAAATTCGTTTGAATAACCCGGACTTTGTCCGGCAGGCGGTTAAAAGTATTGAGTCAAGCGTTCGAATGGATTAATGCTTTCTATAGGATCAGGAAATTTTGGGGAGGGGGAAGGTCTGGAACACATTTTGGTGAAAGGACGCCCTGATTGAAACTTGAAGACACACACGCCCGCGTGGCTGAGCTGGAGCATCAGTTGGACCTCAGCCTCACGCAGTGGCAGACCACGTTTGACGCCATTACGGATTGGGTTTGCATCATCGATCTGAATTTTCGGATTTTGAGATCCAACCGGTCCTGTGCGGAAATTCTCGGCCTGGACCCGAGAAACGTCGTGGGGAGGACCTGTTACGAAATGGTTCACGGCACCATGGCGCATATCGCAGGCTGCCCCATCCCGAAAATGATGGAATCCGGAAAGCGAGGAGAATCCGAACTGCATTTGCCTGACGGACGCTGGATTATGGTCACCGCCGACCCTTTGTTCGATGATCGTAGGCTTATCACCGGCGCAGTGCACATGGTTCGGGACATCACCAAAAGGAAGCTCATAGAAACAGCGCTCCAGGAAAACCAGGAGCGTCTCAGGCTGGCCTCCGAAGCTGCGAACCTTGGGCTGTGGGACTGGAGGCTGGATTTGAACCGCCTTTTTCCCAATGAGATATTCATGGAAATTTCCGGCTTGTCCCTGGATGACGCCAACTTTTTTACAGCCGAAAAGTGGCTGAGCAGAGTCCATCCCGAAGAAAGAGGCGCCGTAAGAAGAGCGCTTGAAGAGCATTTGAACGGAACGTCTCCCAAAGCCTTCATTGAATGCCGAATCAAGCATCCGGAAAAGGGCTGGATCTGGTTGTCCGGCCTGGGGCAGGTGATAGAAAGGAACCGCAGGGGAGAAGCCATTCGCATGGTGGGCGTGCATCGGGACGTCACCGAGCAGGTTTTGGCCAGCAGGGAAAAGGAAAACCTGATCAACAAGCTGGAAAGGGCTCTGGCTGACGTCAAAACCCTCAGCGGCATGCTGCCCATTTGCTCCCAATGCAAAAAAATCCGGGACGACCAAGGCTATTGGAGCACCATAGAAAGCTATATTCAGCAGCACTCCCTGGCCCAGTTCAGCCATAGCATTTGCCCGGATTGCGCAAAAAAATATTACCCGGACCTTAAGATCTATTAATCAGGCGTTGCAAAAGGACGCGTGGCTCATGGAGGAGGCGTTGGAGCAGGAAAACACGGAAAATGTGTCCATTCTTATTGGGGAGGCCCAGCTTATCCTGGCCGAAAAACGCACTTCCCTGGCGGTGTTGAGGTCCGGCGTGGCGGTCCTGGCCCTTCCCATCACGGTCCTCAGCTTTTTAATCGCCACTTCCAAGTATTACGACATTTTTAGCGTCCTGCACTTTGTCATCCCTTTGTTTTGCATCCTTGGAGCGCTCACCGTGATTGGAATCTACCTCATCGCCCGGTCCGTAATCCGCATGCAGCATTATGACAAGCTCCTGAAAAAGATTAAGGCCAAAAGCAACGCCATTTCCGAGTTGATCGACTAGCCGGGGCGCCGCCGCCGTTCGCCGCAGTGGAGAATCACCTTGACAAAAAAACCCTCAGGGCTTTAAATATCCCTGAAAATTGGCGTTACGGTTCCAGGGAAAGCGGTGCAAATCCGCTGCGGACCCGCCACTGTGAGAGAGGACGAAAGCCGCACAAGCCACTGTTCTATGACGCCCTCCACGGCAAGTCAGGAGGCGTCTCATGAGAAAAGCGCAGGAATGCGCCGGGTTATTTACCCGCTCATGGAAAAGAATGGGAAGGCGCGGCCGGTAGAATGATTCTCGAGCCAGGAGACCTGCCGTAACTTTTTCCGGACTCCGGAAAGCCTTCGGGTGTAAGGCAGGCTGCATTTGCGTGCAGCCTTCATATTCAGGGACTTTATCGGCCCCGCCTGTTTCCCGACAGGCGGGGCTTTTTTTATTTGGGACGCATTATGAAACGCAAACTAAATATATTACTCGGTGCGATCTTCGCTCTCATCCTTGCTTCGGCGGCTCAGGCCGGGCCCTACGCTCCGGCGGCCGGAGAGGACGGCTCCACGGCGGTCTCCATGGACGACGCCTCCATCAAGGGATGGGCCACAGGCTATACCAATCTTGTCTATGGAGAGTTCGTGGACTCCACCTGGAAAACACCGGAGAAAGCCCTGGGCGCTGCAACAGGCGAGTACACGGATATCGTGAGCCTGGGCCGGGGAGGACGAATCACCTTGACCTTTTCGCCCGCGGTCGTCACAAACGGGGAAGGCTTTGACTTCGCCATTTTCGAGAACAGCACCATCCCCGGATTTTTTGAACTGGCCTATGTGGAAGTCTCCTCCGACGGCGTCAACTTCGTCCGGCTCCCCAACGACTCCCTGACGGCGGGGCCGGTGGGCGCTTATGAGAACTCCATGGACCCCACGAACATAGACGGCTTGGCGGGCAAGTACATCGTCGGGTACGGAACCCCCTTTGACCTGGACTCCGTATTGACTTCCACCGCCGTGACTTCCGGAACCGTGGACTTGAGCTCCATCAAATACGTACGCCTTGTTGACATTGTTGGCGATGGAACTTATTTGGACTCTTCAGCAGATGTGATTTACGATCCCTACGCCACCATCGGCAGCGCCGGGTTCGACCTGGAAGCGGCGGGCTATATGAATTATTTTGTTGGAGGCGATCTGAACCTGGACGACAAGCTGGATATGACCGACGCCGTTTTGGCCCTCCAAACCCTGGCCGGGGCGCCGGCATCCGTATCCCTCTCTCATGACGCCGACGGCAAAATCACCTTGGCGGACGTCCTATTCGCCCTTTCCCGCCTTGCCGAACAATAGGACCCCGTTGCGGGGCGCAAGGCTTCCCTGCCCATTTTTGGGGGGAGGGGCCGAATGCCAGCGGCATGATCTGGTTGGGGGCCTTATTCCAAAAGAGTGATGATGAATCCGCGGTTGGAAAACTGGCCTGACAGGGGCACGATTTTCATGTCGTAGGTTTTGGCGCCGATTTTCACGCCTTGCATGGATTGAGCGCTGTTCTCCGAAAGGGCTTGATCCAGAAGCATGGCGGCCTGGGAGGGCAGGACGCCGCGCATGGGGTTGTCCACATGCAGTTCGATGCCGTCTTCCCTCAGGTCCTCGGCTTTGCGGTTAATAAGCACCACGGAGCCGTCCGGGTCCATGCCGATGATGGGCAGGGGGATGTCCGCCAGGATGGCGTGGGAGACTTCCAGGGCCTGGTTTCGGAACTCCAGCTCCTGGGTTCTTTCCCAGACCAGTTGCTCCAGCCTTTCGTTGATTTGGGAAAGCTCCTGATTATGCCTGATAACCTGTTCGTGCAGCACCTTGTTGGCCCGGATAAGCTCCCAATGCTGCAGGGCGGCGCGGATTTCCAGCTTGAGGTTTTCATCGTCCCACGGCTTGAAGAAAAATTTGTAGATGTGGCCTTTGTTGATGGCTTCCGTAATGGTTTTGATTTCCGAATAGCCGGAGAGAACGATGCGGATGGTTTCGGGATACAGGTCTCTGACCCGCGACATAAGCTCGGTCCCGCTCATGCCCGGCATTCTTTGATCGCAGACAATGAGCTGAACCTCATTATTTGCCAGGATGCTAAGAGCCTCGTCCCCGCTTGTCGCAGTCAACACCTGGTACGGCTCCCTGCGCAAAAGCCGTTTTAAGGAATTGAGGATGTTGACTTCATCATCCACGCAAAGAACGGTATGTTGAATTTCTTCCATGACAGCTATTATTCCTCCATGAAAAAGGAGTAGGCTTCCTGAATTTGAGGCTCCACCTCGGGAAACCAGACGTCAACCGTATTGAGGTGTTTCGCCACCAGGGGTTCCACCGAGGGATGCACTTTCAGGGGCCATTTATGCCCCATAAAATCGCCCAGGTATCCGTTAACAATGATATTGGCCGCATGAACCATCTTCAGCCTATCCATGTCCGGGGCGCTGCCGGACATGGTGTGGTGGCTTTTTATAACCCCGACCAGGCCTTCGGGAAGCCGCCATTTTTTGGCAAGGGCGCCGCCCACCATTGCATGGCTTGCACTGACGAATTCCCTCTCCGCCACGGAGAAGGAGTTCTGGTTTGCGTCCATGGACGCCGCGATCTTCTCCATGGTTCCATAAAAGTACTGGAGCAGGACCAGCTTGCCCACGTCATGAAGCAGCCCTCCCACGAAGCAGTCGTCCGGGGCGGCGATTTTTGTTTGCTTGGACAGGTGTTGGCTGAGCACGGCCACGGCCAGGGAGTGTTTCCAAAGAAGCCATGCGTTTAGGCCGTTTTCATTGCTTTTACCGGGTTTGAAGCACTCCACGACGGACAGGGACAGCACCGCATTGCGCACCGTGTTTATTCCCAAGATAACGGCCGCATGCTGCAAGGTTTCCACCTTTTTCCGCAGGCCGAAAAAGGCGGAGTTCGCCATTTTCAGGATTTTAAGGACAATAGCCTGATCCTTCCCCAAGGCATCGCTGATGTCCTTCATGGATGCCTTGCCCTCGGCGACCATCTGATTGAATTTGATGGCTGCTACAGGCAGGGTGGGAAGATCATGAATTTTGTCCAGATCTTTCAGAATATCCTGTTTCGGCAATTGTTGGTTCCTTTCCTTCCTCTTTCATAGATTATGATTCGGCGTTTTTTTTAGTTGATCAGAACATGGATCGGTCCCAAGCCCGCTCTTTCCGCAATTTTTTTCAGCCGGTCAATATACCCTTGGGAAAGCTCCGTGTCGTAAGGCAGCAAATACTGCCCCTTGGCCGAATAAATGGCGCGCGACAGGACCATGCCCGGTTTTAACTGATCGATGCCGACCTCCTTTTCCCTGGCGCCGGCAGTCCCCTTTTGGGCCAGGCAGGACAGAAAGGCGTCCACCGCCTGGGCGTCGAAGATGATATCGGAGTTTTTCCTGATATATTGAATCGCTGACTTTTCTAGCAAGAGCTGCTGGCTCATGGCCTTGGCCTCAGGGTGCAGTTTTTTAAAATCCGCAACAGCCTCGCTGTGCAGCCTTTCCACATACAAGATCGTATCGTAGGCATTGGCCACGGCGATGATTTTCGATCCCAAAGGAATGGTAAAGCGATCCAGGCCGTCGGGAAATCCCTTTCCGTCGCAGCGTTCATGATGCGACCGGATCAACACCCCCACGTGGTCCAGCTTGCCTATAAGGCGCACCATGGCCTGCGCTTCGGCCGGATGCTGGAGGTATCTTTCCTGATCCTTCTGGGACCATTGATTGGCCGGGGAGATGCCTTCCTTTTTGGAAAGATCCAGTCTTGCCATGTCATGAAGCAGGGCGGCGATTTCTATGTTGGCGATCTCATTTTGCTCCAGGCCCATTTCCATAGCCATGTCCCTGGCCATGGCGCTTACCCGTCTGCCATGCCCTGCAAGGATCGGCGCCTGCATTTGAAGCAGGGAGGCGAAAGAGCGCACCGTATTGTGAAAGGAGGACTCCAGTTCCTTGTTCAGTTCGGAAAGCTGAAGGTTCTTTTGCTCAATCTCTTTGGTGCGCTCCGCAACTTTAGCTTCCAGACCATGGTTCAACTCTTTCAACTTGGCGTTCTGCCTGGCGGTCAGAGCAAGCAGCCTTTTGTTCTCCATGGTCAGTTCGAACTGCTCCAAAGCCTGGCGGACCTGAAGCAACAGGTCGTCGTCCTGCCAGGGCTTGGTGAGATACCGGTGGATGCGCCCCTGGTTTACGGCTTGAACAATGGCGTCCATTTCCGAGTATCCAGTCAAAAGAAACCGAATGGCGTCCGGGACGATTTTCCGGGCTTGGGAAAGAAACTCTGCTCCCGTCATCTCCGGCATTTTTTGGTCCGAGATAATGAGGGAAATCATGGTCTCCCGGTTTTTCAGCATGTCCAGGGCCTGGGGCCCGCTTTGGGCCGTAAGAATATTCAACCCTTCCCTGCGCAGAATGCGCTGGATGGCCCTGGATATTCCCGGCTCGTCGTCCACCAGCATCACGGTGTGCCTGTATTTGGGTTTAGGAGCGTTCATGCGCTTTTCCGATATAAGATTATTCTCCCAGGGCGGCCGCGATTTGCTTTTCAAATTCCTCCGGGTTCACGGGCTTTTCAATGAATCCGGCTATGTTATAGAATTTTAATTCCATGTCGTCTTTCATGCCCGGGTACCCTGAACAGACCACGATGGGCAACTCTTTGTGATTCTTGCGTATCCTGGATATTAGCTCAAGCCCGTGTATCCCGGGCATTTTGATGTCCGTCACCACCAGATCCACTTTCTCCACGTTCAGCAGGTTCATGGCGCGCTCTCCGTGGGAGACGGCGTATACGTTCCAGGGCGAGTGGCGCAGCAGGCGCGAAAAGGACTTGAGGATCTGATTGTCGTCATCCACGATCAGAATGGTTTTCCGGTCCTGTTGGTCCAACTCTTCCTGTCTGAGGGCCAGTTCGGCGGCCTGTTTAAGGTCGGCAGCCAAAAAGAGATTGGCATAAACTGAAATCCTGGCATCCCGTCTTCCAGCCGCCAGGTCGGGCGCAAGCAAAACCACCCGGGTGCGGGGCGCGGAGGTTAGGGTGCGCGCCAGGGCTTCCAGCCAAAGCGTGGATCCGGTTTCGTATTCCAGAATTACGGCTTCATAACTAACGCCCGAGATTTTGAATGTGTCTCTGTCATGTATGATTACGGAAGCCTCAGCATCCAATCCGGCCAACTCCTTTTTTGTTTCAGCGGCCTTTTCCTGGGACGGCATGAGGATATGGACCATCCTGTTTTTCATGATCATTGCTCCGTTCCTTTCGTAAAAGACGGGATTTTTTCTTGCTAACCCTTGGGAAGCAAAATACAGGCCAACGGCGTCTTGGAGGGTGACTATCGCTTGAAATCCCGTAGAAAGGGCAGACCGCAGCATAATTGCCTTTGGGAGGAGGCGAAAAAGGGTCATAATCCTGACATCCGGCATGGTTTTGACGCAAAATGCCTCCTTCAAGTGCGAGAAAGCTCTCTATGTCAGCCGTGTCAGCCGCTTTAAGCCGGAAGGTATGCAATTTGCATATTTCTCCGGACAGTTTGCAGAAACCAAAGCATATTTCCCACGGAACGGAGCAAGTTCATGCGTGTTTTAGTAGCAGACGACGATGATATTGGAAGAATGGTCATAACCAGGCTCTTGAATAAATGGGGGCATGAAACCGTCCCGGCAAAGGACGGTGAAGAGGCCTGGGAGCTGTTTCAAAAGAATCCCGCGCGCATCGTCATTACCGATTGGAGTATGCCGAAACTCAGCGGGTTGGAATTGTGCGACCGCATCCGCAGCAATAAGTTTTCGCGTTATGTATACATAATTATTCTGACTTCCAGAGAAGGCAAGGAAAACACGGTGGAAGCCCTTGGCGCCGGCGCCGACGACTTCATGAGCAAACCCATTGACTCGGCGGAACTGAACGCCAGACTGAGGGTGGGGCTTCGCATTATTCAGTTGGAGGAGGATCAGCAGCAGGCCAGGATCCACCTGCTTCAATCGGAAAAGATGGCCTCCGTGGGCCAGCTTGCGGCAGGGGTGGCCCATGAAATAAACAATCCCACGGGCTTTGTGAGCAGCAACCTGAAAACCTTGGGAGACTATTTTGACGACCTGGCCGGACTCGTAAAAAAATATAAGGATTTCTGCATTAAAATCCATGACGACTCTTCCTGCATCACCCTGCCCTTAAATGACGAGTTGAACGGCATCCTGGAGTATGAGCAGCGGATTGACCTGGACTATATCCTGGAAGATACAAACGACCTTATTCAGGATTGCCGGGACGGTACGGAGCGCATTAAAAAGATCGTCAACGACCTCAAGGATTTCGCCCACCCGGATGAAGATGAAGTCAAGCCGGCTAATATTAACCAGGGGCTTGAGTCCACTCTTAATGTGGTTTGGAACGAAATCAAATACAAAGCCGAAGTGGTTAAGGATTTAGGCGACTTGCCGCTGGTGGACTGCTATCCCCACCGGATCAACCAGGTGTTTATGAATATCCTGGTTAATGCGGCCCAGGCCATTGAAGATAAGGGTGAAATTCATATCCAAACACGGGACCTGGGGCAGGAAGTGGAAATCAAAATCCGGGACACGGGCAAAGGCATTTCCGAAGAACACCTGGCCAAGATCTACGACCCTTTTTTCACCACCAAGGAAGTGGGCAAGGGAACCGGCCTGGGCCTCAACATGGCCTATAACATCATTAACACCCACGGCGGCTCCATAAAATGCGAAAGTGCGATAGGGCGGGGCACGACCTTTATTATCCGGATTCCCATAGCCCGGACCCGGAAAGAGAAATGATACCGCAGTATTATATCTGTATCCCGCCTGCTCGCCGCATTTTGCGCCTTTGGCGCCCCTCCGTTCTTATGCGGCGGCCTATAGAAAAAAGTGGCCTTATGGAAAATGGGCATGGTATCATTGCCACGTGCGAGAATTAGGGGCTCCCGCCAGGGCGCTTGCGCGGCGAGTTACAGATCAAAAGATCTTTTTGCATGCTTTTTCTTGTATTTTACAGCAGGATCAGCCAGTCTTTTTAATCCGAAGCGTCAACGCAAACGCGCCTTAAAAAAAGTGCACCAGCCACCTAAAGACGATTGGGATGACAAATGTTGAGAGTGTTGCATAACTCGATGAGAATGAAAGGGAATTTCTTTTGGATTCTCTTTTGCGCGGCCGTCTTTTTTACGGCGCTTTCTCCGGCTTTAGCAGCCCAGGAGAATGGGAGCGGCGCCGAAAGCCCTGCGTCTTCGGCCATTCAAAACGAGCTGGTCATTGCCCATAACCTGAGCCACCCGCCTTTCAAGTTTGTTGACGAAGACGGTCGATCCCAGGGCCTGATTGTAGATTTGTGGCGTTTGTGGTCGCAAAAAACGGGCGTTCCCGTCCGATTCGCGGGAGCGCCTTTTGAAGAAACCGTGGCCATGGTCCGGGAGGGCGGGGCGCAGGTTAATGCGGGCTTGTTCAGCACGGAAGAGCGCCGGAAGTTCATGGATTTCTCCAATCCCATCCACGGGGTGTCGTATTACATTGTTTATCATAAAAGCATTCTGGGAATAGGAGGGCCGGAGGACCTGAAAGGGTTCAAAGTGGGCGTTCCCGCCGGGGGATACACGGAACAGTTCATGCGAAAGTATCACCCGGGCCTGGACCTTGCTTTGTACAAGGATTATCCGGCCCTGTTCGGCGCCGCTCAAAAAGGGGAGATTCGTGTGTTTATCGCCCCGGTGGAGAATCTCAGAGATTACCTGAAAAAGCATTACTTGACCAATGATTACCGGTTCGCCGCCAACCTGCCCATATTCGTCCGCAACTATCGGGGCGGCATAGCTAAAGGAAACAAGGAGTTGCTTGAAACCATCAACCAGGGCCTTGCGCAGATCACCCCGGAAGAGCGGGGCGAACTGGAGCGCAAATGGCTGGGCTGGACCCGGGTTCGGCCTAAAGACGACGCCCTGGTGATTTCCGTGAGCACGGATTACCAGCCCATGTCTTTCCGGGACCCCTTCGGCCGCCCCGCCGGCATGCTGGTGGACTATTGGAAGCTGTGGGCCGAAACCGTGGGCCAAAAGGTTGTCTTTGACCTGGTTGATTGGGACCAAAGCGTCAGGCTTGTCAAAGACGGAGAGGCGGCTTTTCATTCCGGGCTGTATTCCAGCGAATCGCGCAGGGAATGGATGGATTTTTCCCAGACCATTTACGAGCTGGAGTCCAATCTTTATTACCTGCCCGAAAGCCCCGTCTCCCCGCCGCTGGAAAGCCTGAGAGACGTCTCCATAGGCGTCGTCAAGGGCTCGTATCAGGAGGAATACGCGCTGAACAGCTTAAAGGAAACCTGCACAGCCGTGCCGTTTTCCACCGCCGAAGATATGCTTTACGCCCTGATTCAGGGACGGATAGACGCGTTCATAGACGAGTCCATTGTGGTGGACCTGTTATTAACCAGGGACCGGTTTGCAGGCAAGGTGGTGGGGCACTCCACCCCGTTGTTTTCCAGAAGCCTGAAAGCGGGCGCGGCCAAGGGCGATAAAGACCTGTTGGAATTGATCAACCGGGGCGTTGAGGCCATGCCTAAAGATAAGCTGGAGGTTATTGAAAAACGTTGGATCGTGGATTCCGAAGCCAGGTATTTCGATAAAATAGCCCAGTTGGAAGGCAAATCTTCGGTCTACCTGAGCCCCCTGGAAAAGGCCTGGATCGATGAGCATCCGGTCATTCGGCTGGGTGTGGATCCCGGCTACGAGCCTTTTGAATTTCTCACCGAGGGAGGCAAATATGCAGGCGTGGCCTCCGAGTACGTGGAATTGCTGAACAAACGCCTGGGAACCAATCTCAAGGTGATTCCTTACGATACCTGGAGCGAGGTCATCGTCCAGGCCAAGGCAAAGGGCGTGGACGTCCTGCCGGCCGTCATGAAAACGGAAAGCCGGGACGAATATCTTGTTTTCACAAAGCCTTATCTCAGCTCGCCCGAAATGATTTTCTGCCGGACCGACGCTCCGTTCATCGGCGGCGCGGAAGACCTGACCGGAAAATTCATCGCTCTCAAACGCAACAGCTACATGGAAGACCGGATCAGCGAAAAATATCCCGAACTGAGCCTGGTTTTATACGATACCACGGCCCAGGCCCTGGAGGCCGTGGCCTCGGGCGAGGCGGACGCCTACGTCAACACCCTGGCGCACGGATCGTACGTGATCGCCAAGTACAATATCTCCAATATCAAGGTGGCCGCTCCCATGGACGGGACCGTGGACGGCATTCGCATCGCCGTGCGCAAGGATTGGCCCATATTGCGGGATATCCTGCAAAAGGGGCTGGACTCCATCACCCCGGAGGAGGCGGCCGCCATACGCAGCCGATGGATCACCGTGCGCTTTGAACACGGCAGGGAGGTGCGGACGATTCTCAAATGGGCGGGCGCGGTTCTTGGCGTCATCCTGTGCGTGATGCTGCTGGTCTTTATTTGGAACCGGAGGCTGGCCAAGGAAATTGCGCGCCGGGAGGAAGTGGAGGCGCGTCTGGTTACCGCCAAGGAAAAGGCCGAGTCGGCGGACCGGTTGAAATCGGCCTTTCTGGCCACCATGTCCCACGAACTGCGAACTCCGCTGAACTCCATTATCGGCTTTTCGTCCATCGTGCTTCAGGAGCTTCCCGGCCCTTTGAACAAAGAGCAAAAAAAGCAGATGGGCATGGTGCGAAACAGCGCGCGCCACTTGCTGGCCCTCATAAACGACGTCCTGGACATTTCCAAAATCGAAGCGGACCAGTTAGTCCTGGCGCCTGAAGAATTCGATTTCACGGAGGCCGTCAACGGGGTGGTTCAATCGGTCCGTCCTTTGGCGGAGAAAAAGGGTCTGGAGCTGGAATTGAAGCAGGACGCTTCCGAACTCCGGATTTTTTGCGACAAAAGGCGTATGGAGCAGGTGCTCATCAACCTGGTCAACAACGCCATCAAGTTTACGGAAAAGGGGAGCGTGAGTGTTTTGGTCAGCGGTCCGTCCAATCGCAACCCCCAGGGCGTAGACATGGTGATGATCCAGATTCAGGACACGGGCATCGGCATTCAGCCCGGAGATTTTAGCAAGCTGTTCAAACCGTTCAGGCAAATAGAAACCGGTTTGGATAGAAAATACGAAGGAACCGGTTTGGGGCTTTCCATCTGCAAAAAGTTAGTGGGGCTCATGGGGGGGGAGATAACCGTGGAAAGCGAAATCGGCCACGGATCGCGCTTTACCGTCCGCCTTCCGGTTAACGGGCCCGTTCAACAGGAGGCGTAGCATGCCTGGAAAAAAAGTATTGATCATCGAAGATAACGAGCAAAACCTGTACCTCATAACCTACCTGCTGGAAAACAGCGGGTATGAGGTGACTCCGGCCAGAGACGGCGCCCAGGGATGCGCCATGGCCGAGGTGGTCCAGCCGGACGTCATTCTTCTGGACATCCAGTTGCCCGGCATGGACGGATACGAGGTGGCCAAGGCGCTCCGGAAAAAGCCCCTCGTCAAGGAAACCCCCATTGTGGCCGTGACCTCCTACGCCATGCCCGGCGACAAAGAGAAAGCGCTTTCCGCAGGATGTACGGGTTACATAGAAAAACCCATAGACCCTGCAGTTTTTATAGATCAGCTGGAAGAACATCTGGTATAGTAGCAATACCCCCGGGAGGGGCGACGTATGGCAGCCATATTGATTGTGGACGACAATGAGCAAAACCGTTACTTTCTGGAAGCCCTCCTGAAAGGATACGGGTACGAAACCCTTTCGGCTGAAAACGGGGTGCAGGCCCTGGAAAAAGCTGCTGAATACTTGCCGGCCCTGGTTATCTCCGACCTTCTTATGCCGCAAATGGACGGGTTTGAACTGTGCCGCCGCTGGAAGGCCCATCCCCATCTTAAGGATATTCCTTTTGTCGTATATACAGCTACATACACCGAGCCGCAGGACGAGAAGCTGGCCCTCAGCCTGGGAGCGGACCGCTTTCTTATCAAGCCCCTAGAGCCTAATGAGCTGGTCTCCTACATCCAGGAGGAACTGGAAAAGGCCGCAGCCAGGAATGAATCCGAAGCCCTGGAAAAACAGGACGAGTCCGAGGAGCACCACAAGGAATACAGCCAGATAGTCGCCCGCAAGCTGGACAAAAAAGTCCGCCAGCTGGAAGCGGAGATTCGGGAGCGTCAAAAAGCGGAAGACGCCCTGAGAAAGAGCGAGGAACGCTTTCGCCTTGTGGCGGAAACCGCCACGGACCTGGTGTATGAATGGATTCCGGAATCCAACCAGCTAACCTGGTTCGGAGATATTGACAAAGCCCTGGGCTTCGCCGCCGGAGAGTTTCCCCACACGGTAACGGCCTGGACCAAGCAGATCCATGGAGAAGACCAAAAAAGGCTGTTTGAATTCCAAGATCTTTCAGCTTTTTCGGCGGAGACCGTTGTGGATCGATACCGCATCGCCACGGCGGACGGAACCTGGCGCCACTGGGTGGATAAAGCCGCTCCCGCCGAAACGAGCAACGGCAAAGTCGTCCGCTGGATCGGCGCTTGCGTGGACATCACGGAGCAGAAAAACCTGGAAGCCCAACTGTACCAGGCCCAAAAAATGGAGGCGGTCGGGCAGCTTACAGGCGGTCTGGCCCATGACTTCAACAACCTCATTCAGGTGATATTGGGCTATTCCGACCTGGTTTTGTGGGATAAGGCCTTAAGCTCCGTGCAAAGAAAAAATTTCGAGCAAATCCATAAGGCCGCCCAAAAAGCCTCGGGCATGACCCGCCAGCTTCTGGCTTTCAGCCGCAGGCAGGTCATTCGGCCCATGTACGTGGGCTTGAACGATCTGGTGACGGACATGCTGAAAATGGTCCAGCGCCTTATAAGCGAAAAGGTCACCGTGGATTGGAAGCCGTATGAAAATCTGGGCGCCATCTACGCCGATCCCGGCCAGATCGATCAGGTTCTTTTAAACCTGTGCGTCAACGCCAGAGACGCCATGGACAACCAGGGCCAGCTTTCCATCTCCACCATGAACATCGACTTGAACGAAGATTTTTGCTCCATGAATCCCTGGGCCTCCCCCGGAGCGTACGTCATGCTTTCCGTGAAGGACTCCGGCTGCGGCATGGACTCCCAAACTCTGGATAATATCTTCCAGCCTTTTTTCACCACCAAGGAAACCGGAAAAGGCACGGGCCTGGGCCTTTCCACGGTCTACGGAATCGTCAAGCAGCATAACGGGTTCATCCATGTGGAAAGCAGCCCCGGCTGCGGCGCCGCTTTTCAGGTTTTCTTCCCCAGAGTGGAAAAAAGGCCCCAGCAACGGCCTGCAAATCACGAAAAATACGGACTGGGAGGCAGCGAAACCATTCTTGTGGCCGACGATCAGGAAATGCTCCTGGACCTGACCGAACACATCCTGGAGCGGGAAGGATACACGGTGCTCAGGGCCAACAACGGGCGGGAAGCCGTCAGCATCGCCAGGGCCAACGAAAACATCGACCTCGCCATCCTGGATATGGTCATGCCCGTTCTAAACGGAAAGGCCGCCATGGAGGAGATCGCCCGCATTAATCCCAAGGTCAAGTTCCTGTTCGCCAGCGGCTACAGCCAGGAAGGCATTCACGAAAACTACGTCCTGCAAAAAGGCCTCAACCTCATCAACAAGCCATACCCCAGCGAACAGCTTCTCCAAAAAGTCCGCGATATCCTGGATAATGATTGATGCGGCCTGACGCCTGGTGCAAAGTCATCTCAAATACAGAGGGGCAGAGGCGTCAATAAGGCAGACCGGAGAGCACGAAGAGATCACCCTGGATGAGCACACCGGCCAATACGTCAGGATTTTCAGCGTGGTTATAATCTTCAGAGTGGATGTATGAAGGGAGGATGGGTGGCGGAGTTCAAATACAAGGCAAAAAGCATTAGTTGGGCAATAAACATAACGTGGCTGGTGCTGCTTGCCTTATTTTACTATATTGCGGCCACGGTTGACCAAACAGGATACGGGATGTCAGGGTACCTGTTTTTTATTGGGCTTTCGTTTATTATCAGCAAACGCCTTGCCAAGTGGTCATCCTTTTTCAAGTGGATCTACTGGTTCTGTTGTTTATGCCTTTTTCCCAACAGGCCCTTTAATCACCTGGCAGTGGGTTGGGTTTTCTTACTTTTATGCCTTGGTTCAATCATAAACATTTCTTAAGGCGCATGAACGAGAGTGCACAGGGTATTCTGAGGACGCTTTCCTTAATTCCTCTTGATCGAATTCTGTTCCACATTTTTTGTGGGCGGTCCCGGCCACCTTGCCGCAAGAGTCCAATGGATGAAATGCGCGGGCAGGCGTTTGGTGAAAAGTCATCTCAAATACAGAGGGGCAGAGGCGTCAATAGACATATCGGATAGCATGCTGAAATAACCCTGGACGAATCCAACGCCCAAGGCGTCCGCATCTACCGCGTCACCATGACCCTGCGACAGGAATGACGGATTCTGGTAAAGATGTTTGCTTATGGCAATATGGGAATGGCTTGGAAAAATAATTACAGAAGAGCATGTTATGCTAAATAACCTTGGTTCTGTAGCCTCAATAGTTAGCCTCATAGTGAGCTGTGCGTTTTAGGGGACGTCCTTTCATAACTTCATAACTTCATAACTTTTTCTTGGGAACGCCTGATTCCACGCCAATACAATGTCAAAGAACATATCCAGGAGGGAAACTCAGATCCCTCCGCACCTTTTGGACTGGATCCCACCCTTGCATTTTTAAAAATTTAGCCCTATAAAAAAAACGATTCCGAACATTTTACCGACAAACAAAAAAGGATTTTGAACTATGGCTCCATTATACGAAAAACCAGTCAAACTTCTTTTTAGGGATATGGTTGAAGATCTTGGAATCCAAAAAGGCGATGTCTTGGAGAGAGACGCAGCTCAATCCTGGTTTAAAAAAAACTACCCATTGGTTAAACCAAGCACTGTTTCGGCACACTTTCTAAAACTCTCGACCAACGCCACGAGCCGCATACATTACAGCGTGGACCCGAAGGGTCATGATGACTTTTTGTATCAGATTGACGGCAAAAAATTCCGGCTCTATGACCCCGCATCCGACCCTGAGCCGATCTATATAAAAAGCAGCGAAGACATAAAGGTTGAGCCGGATACCGATGATCAGGAGGGAATAAGCAACGGCCAATTTGCTTATGAAAAGGACCTTCAGAATTTTCTGGCAAAAAACTTGTCTTTGATTGAACCCGGCATGTCGCTTTACGAGGAAGAGGAAATCAAAGGCATTGAGTTTCCTGTTGGCAATCGCTTTATTGATATTTTGGCGGTCGACTCCCAAAACAACTATGTGGTTATAGAGCTTAAAGTCTCAAGGGGATATGACCGGGTTGTGGGGCAGATTCTCCGCTATATGGCATGGATTAAAAAACATCATGCGGAGCAGGACCAAAGCGTGAGAGGCGTAATTATCGCGCGCGAGATTTCAGAGGACCTTGTTCTGGCATGCTCGGAAGTAAATAATGTTGAGCTGTATGAATACAATCTATCGATAGCTTTAAGTAAAATAAATAAATGAATTCCGGGGACAAACCAACTCTCCCTTCATCTACATGGCCCTGGCGCCTCGCCGCCAGGGCTTGGCATAGAGGAAAAACGAACGGGCAAACGATTGGTTAAAAGGTATTCCAAATATGGCAATACAGTAGTATTGAGGTCGGAAAATCCCGAACACAAGGAGATCACCCTGGACGAAACTGTGGATAAAAAGCGTCCGCATCCACCGCGTCACCATGACCCTGCGGCAAGCGTAAGGGTGCCTGTACTCAACAAAGTATGGGTGTGACAGATGATACCCCTATTGTAAACATTGTCAGATTAAGTCATAGCTACTTCACTTGAATTTTAAAGTTTTGATCAAACTTTTTTAAAAGTTTGCCGCCGGAGGCGCAGTTTCGCAGTTTTTTTTTTTTTTTTTTTTTTTTTTTTTTTTTTTTTCACGCAGTTAGTCATCTGCTTTTCTCGCCGTTGGTATTTCGCCGGAGGCGCAGTTAGTCATTTGCTTTTTTCGCCGTTGGTTTTTCGCCTTTTCGCAGTGCGTTTTTTTGTTTTTTCCTTCATTGTTCCTTTCATTGTTATTGACCCGATTTGTCATGCATCGTAAAACCTGGGGTATGAAAACTTACAGCGTGTGCACGGGAAATCTTCGGGTGGGGAGGCGGCTGCTGGTTTGGGCGGTTGCGATGGTTGTTTTGTTATGGTCTTTGGGCGGTTGCGGATTGCAGGAGCCGGAGAAGATTACGGCGGAAAACGCGTTAAAGCGCCTTTCGGAGCGAAACAGCCCCGAATTCAACGACGACGCGGGTTTCGCCTCGCTGCGGAGGTCCATTGCCTCGGCCCGGGCGTATCTGGAAAAGCTGGACCCGGACCGGCAATTCACCTTCGGCCCGGATTCCTACCCGGCTTCCCGGCTGCTGGCCACTTTGGACGCTTTTGAGGCTGTCCTGGACGCCAATCCCACGCCGGAGGAATTAAACCGCCAGGTTTCCGAAAAATTCCTTGTATATCAGAGCGTAGGCTCGGACGGGGACGGCGGCATGCTGTTTACGGGGTATTACGAACCCTTGCTGGAAGGCACGCTGGAATACGACCCGGAATATCGCTATCCTCTTTACGGCCTGCCCGAAGATCTGGTTTGCGTGAATCTGGGCCGGTTCAAGGAGAAATTCAAAGGCGAGCAGATTTGCGGCCGTTTGAGCGGAAACTCCCTGGTTCCTTATTACACCCGGGAGGAGATCGATTCCAAGAACATGCTGGAGGCCGAGGGCCTGGAGATCGCCTGGGTGAAAGACCCGGTGGATCTTTTTTTTCTGCATGTGCAGGGCTCGGGGCGCATCAAGGATAAGTACGGCCACACCTATCACGTGCATTATGCGGGCAAGAACGGCCAGCCGTACCGGAGCATCGGCAAGCTCCTGATCGATGAGGGAGTCATTGAGAAGGAAGCCATGTCCATGCAGGCGCTCAGGGAGTATTTGGAAAACCATCCCGAAGACCTGGAGCGGGTGTTCAATCATAATCCCAGTTATGTGTTTTTCGACGTGGTGGACGAGCCGGCCATCGGATACGCCGGGCAGCCCCTGGAAGGGGGGCGGGCCGTAGCCGTGGATTATAGGATTTTTCCCATGGGCGCTTTGGCCTTTGTCCAGACCGAGCAGCCCGCGGTGGAGCACGGAGTGTTGACCCGTTGGGAGGAGATGAACCGTTTCGTGCTGACCCTGGATACGGGCGGCGCCATACGCGGCGCGGGCCGGATGGATTTCTTTTGGGGCAACGGAGATTACGCCGAGATAGCAGCGGGCCACATGAAGCAGGACGGCCGCTTGTTCTTTTTGGTGGTTAAAGAGGACGGAGACAAGTAGCCTCCGTCCGCCGCCGCATTTCCAATAAAACAGGCCTTGGATGATCAGGAAACTGAAACAAATGGCGCCCGGCTGGTTTTGGACCCGCCGGGAGATCATGAAAGAGGACTATTCCCTGCATCCGCCCCTTGTGGTGTTTCAGCCGGGAGGCGTGGGATCTTCCACGGTTTACGACACCTTGCTGGCCGCGGGCCTGCCCAATCGGGTTTTTCACCTCCATTATCTTTCCCGGAAAGGGATTCGCGAGGCGGAGAGGTTTCATAAAACCCTTCCGGATCCAAGCATCCCGGACGAATTGCGGCTTTCCGAATCCCTTAGGCGGAAAATGGCGAAAGGCGGCCGGGCCAGGTGGCTGATTATCACGCTCATGCGGGATCCCGTCGCCCGGCTTGTTTCATCGTTTTTTCATAATGCCTGGACCCATTACCAGGAAATTTTCGACGCCCGGGGAAAGGTGGACCCGGATAGGGCCCTTGCCGCCCTGCAAGGCGTGTTTGAGGGGCAGGGACGCGAGAACCTGGGCTATAATTGGTTTGAGCATGAATTCAAATCGGCGCTCGGCCTGGACTTGCGCTCCGAGCCATTGGATAGCGGCCAGGGGTGGTTTATTTTGGAAAAAGGAAACCTGCGCGTGCTGGCGCTCAGATTGGAAGACCTGGAGCAGGTTTTTCATGAAGCCGCAGGCCGCTTGCTTGGCCGGAACGCTCCCCTGGACGCGCCCTTTGTCAGGACCAATCTGGCGCGGGAAAGGGATTATTATCCCGAGTATCTCCAGGTGCGGGAGCGGCTTAAGCTGCCCGAAAAAATTCTGGATGCGCTGTATTCCGATCCTTACGTGCGTCATTTTTACGCCTTGGACGAAATCGCCCGATTCAAAGAAACTTGGTCATGACCTCCTAATATATGCTATTTGGAAGTCATGACCTCCAACCATTTAACTCTGCAAGATTACCATTGAGGGGGAACTCATGAATTACCAATTAAAAGCCTTTATAAAAACAGCCATTTTACTTGTGTGCGCCGCGGCGTTTTTCGGGTGCGGCCTGACCACGGACATAATTCCGCCCGGAGTGATCAAGGACGCGACGTACCACGACTATTACCTGGAAGTGGAGGGCGTCAGTTACCACTATGAAGAGTACAAAGGCGACGGCCCGGTGGTTTTTCTGGTGCACGGCTTCGGCAGCTCCACCTATACCTGGCGAGACGTGATTCCGCCTCTAAGCAATCAGGGTTTTCACGTAATCGCCCTGGATATGAAAGGCTTCGGCTGGTCGGACAAGCCTTTGGGGGATGATTACACGCCGTACATTCTCATGGAGGGGGTTAACGCCTTTATGGAGGCCAAAGGATTGTCCCAGGTGGTTTATGCGGGCAATTCCCTGGGCGGCTTGGTGGGCGCCATGCTGACTATAGAGCATCCCGACAAGGTGAAGAAGCTCATTTTGGTGGACGCTGCAGGAGAGCCCGCGCCGGACCGCCCCACGGTCATTAAGATGGCCAGGTGGGTGCATGCGGCCGAGGCCATGAAGCTGACAGCCGGATCCTGGATCATCAATTGGAACCTGACGTCGGCGGTTTACGACAAGGATGTGGTTACCAGGGAACGGGTGCAGGCCTATTACGAAAGGATGCAGACCGTAGGCGCGGTGGACGCCATGGTTTCTCTGGCGCAGAATACGGATTTCGACGGCTTGTTTTCCTTTCAGAGATGCTTGTTGTCTATCGGACAGCCCACGCTCATCATCTGGGGCGAGGAAGATACCTGGATTCCCGTGGAGTGCGCCTACAAGTATAACAAGGACATCCCCGGCTCGATTTTGAAAATCATTCCCAAATGCGGCCACATTCCCCAGGAGGAAAAGCCGGAAATTACGGCCAAATACATCGGGGATTTCGCCCGGGATTAGCGTTTTTTTGCGCGCTTGAGGCTTTGGGGCTCAAGGCGCGGTTACTACATGTTCAAGACAAGGAGAGAATTATGCCCCTTTTCACGGTAGATCCGGACAAATGCAATAAAGACGGCATCTGCGCCATTGAATGCCCCATCAGCCTGATTTACATGCCTGACAAGGATTCATTGCCCGCGCCCATCGAAAACGCCGAAGAAAGCTGCATCCACTGCGGCCATTGCGTCGCCGTATGCCCCCACGGCGCCTTGTCCCTGTACGACATGGCCCCGGAGCAATGTCCGCCTGTGAACAAGGATTGGCATCTGTCCGCGGAAAGGGCCGAGCATTTTCTGCGCGCGCGCCGCTCCGTCCGAAGGTACAAGAAAGAGGACGTGCCCAGGGAAACCATCAAGGAGTTGATTCGCATCGCCAGCCACGCCCAATCCGGCCATAACAGCCAGCCTGTGAACTGGCTTGTGGTTTATGAAAAGGAAAAGGTGCACGAACTGGCCGGCCTTGTGGTGGATTGGATGAAGCGCATTGTGGTGAAGGATCCCAAGCTGGCGGAAATGCTCCACATGGACCGCCTGATTACGGCATGGGGGCTTGGCTTTGACGTGATCATGCGGGATGCGCCCCACCTGGTGGTCGCCTACGCGGAAGCAGGCTCCCGCCCCGGTCCTGTCGCCTGCCACATTGCTTTGACATACGCCGAGCTAGCCGCCCATCCCCTGGGAATCGGAACCTGTTGGGCCGGGTTTTTCACGTCAGCCGCCAATGACTGGAAGCCCCTGAGGGAGGCCTTGAATCTTTCCGGCGGTGAGGAAGTTCATGGCGGCCTGATGGTGGGCGTTCCCAAATTTCAGTACCATCGCATGCCTCTCAGGAACGAGCCCAAGGTGGAATGGCTCTAGTATAGGCCAGGACTGCTATTGCTATACCGAGGAAGACCCGGACTGGCTCATGTCGTCCGGGTTTTGCCCTGCGGGGCCCATAATGGGCAGGTGGATGATGAACTTGCTCCCCAGGCCCGGGGTGGTTTCCAAGGTCATCTTTCCCTTATGGGATTGGGTGATGATGAAATAGGAAGCGGACAACCCCAATCCCGTCCCTTCTCCCACCTCATTGGTGGTGAAAAAGGGCTCGAAAACCCGTCTTGCCGTGGCCTCATCCATGCCCGGACCGTTATCCTCCACCTCGATTCGGACCATGTCTCCTTCCCGGGAAGTGCGCAGTTCGATTTTTTGCCGGCCAGAGCCGGCGTCCCCGCGCCGCATGGCCGAGGCCGCATTTCGTAAAAGGTCCAATATCACTTGTTGAATGCCGCTTCTTTCGCATAGCAGGGGAATATCGGGAAAACGGTAATCCCTTATGATTTCAATGTTTTTAAAGTCGTATTTCCGGGCCAGGTCGTAATCATTTTGAGCAAGTTTGATGGCGACGTCCAGGAGGTCGTCCAGGTTTTCCTTCTGGAAGTTTCCCCGCGTATTTCCGCCGAAGCCCATCATGTCGCCCACGATCACTGCGGCCTTTTCCCCCGCCTCCCTGATGTACTGGAGCATTTGCAGGACTCCCCTGAGCTCCAGGTAGGCGTAAATGCTTTGCACCGAAAGGCCGGCTTTTTCCGCAGCGGTCTGATTGGCCGCAAGGCCGGGGGACACCCTGTTAAGGACGACCTCCGCATTTTGCATGATGATTGCCAGGGGATTATTGATCTCATGGGCCATGCCTGCGGCCAGGCTGCCCAAGGAAATCATCTTTTCCGCCTGGACCATCATTTCCCCCACTCTCACCTGCTCCGTTACATCGTCTACTCGGACGACGGCGACGGATTCCAGGCCCTCGGATAGAGGAAAAACCGTAACATCGGCATAGCGAACCTGGTCCTGGACCTTTCTTTCCACCTTGTTTTTCCGGGAGATTTCTCCGGTTTTGGCTGACAGCCGCACTTTTTCCATGAGGAAATCCAACTCGGGAAGGACATCCGTCAGATTTTGGCCCCTGGCCTCGTCCGCGCTCAAGCCCGTTTCAAGTTCGGCTTTCCTGTTCCAAAGGGTGACCCTGCCCTCGGCGTTGATTCCCGCAATGACGGACGGCATGGAGTTGATGGCGTCTTCAAATAGGTTCTTTAGCGCCTGCATTTCCAACTCCACTTTTTCGCGAAAGCTGATTTCGCGGGTGAGTTTGCGGTTGGAGTTGAACAAAATCAAGGCTATGACGCCGGCGCCCAAAAGGGCTGCCAGGGCGATTCCCAATGAACGCCGCAGCCATCGGAAATCCGGCTCCGGATTGGGATTGTACAAAAAACCTTCCAGCGAGTAATCAGGCTTGATTATGCCCGTTCGCACAAAGGTCTCTGCAATGTGCTCCCAGCGTCCGGGGTTCATGTGTCCCATTTCCACAAGATTCGGCAGAACGAGCGCGTCCATGGCGCAAGCCTCATAAAGCAGATGCTCCATGGATTTTTCCGAGTTGAATTTATCGTGGATCAAGGCCGCCATCTCATCCTGATGCTGCATGGCGTAGATCCAGCCTTCCAGACTGGCTTTCAGGAAGGCTTTAACCCTGTCAGGATGCTTGGCGATTTCCTCTTCCGTGGTGAACAGGCAGTCTCCGTAAAAATCGATTCCGTAATGATTCGGCCTTATGGTTACGTAGGGAATTCCAGCCTGCTTCAGGTAAAACGGCTCATTGGTGACGTAGGCGCTGAGAGCGTCCAAATTCTTGTCCAGATAATCCTGCGCCGTTACGGAGGCGTCCACGATTTCAAGGGCGTTCAGGCTGATGCCTTCGTTCAGGAACGAGGCGTGCAGTTCCGTGTCGCGCCCCTGAAGAGACATTTTAACCCGTTTGCCCACAAGGTTTTGAGGAGAGGTAATGCCTTTATCCCTGTGGCTTACCAGAACCAGGGGGGAGTGTTGAAAAATGGCGGCCAAAACCACCACGGGTTCGCCGCGCAGCCGGTGCAGGAGAACTTCAGAATTGGTGACGCCGTATTGCGCTCTGCCGCTGACGACTTCGTCGACGGTTTGTTTTGCGTAGCCGCCTTCCGCCACAGTAAGGTCAAGGCCTGCGTCGCGATATAGTCCTTTTTCAAGGGCGGCGTAATAGCCTGCAAATTGGAACTGATGCTTCCATTTTAATTGTAAGACGACCGGCTCCGGCTTGGCTTGTTTGGAGAACGCACGGGGGATGCAGGGCGAGCCGCAGACGCAGAGGAACAAAAACAGAATCAAATAAAGTCCGGCTTGCTTGCGCATTTTCCAAAGCCCTTTTATGGGATTGTCGACAATTATAAGTACTTACGACAATACCCTACATTTTAGCAGGGCGAAAGGCAAGCAAAAAACCCCCCATGATAATGATGATAAAATGGTCCGGATTGTTATTATTTGCAGTAAATACTCGGACGCAGGTACTTGAATGGATGTTCCACGCCAACCAGACTTTCGGACTGGCCGATGGCGAACAAGCCGCCGGGCCGCAGGGATTGATACAATTTGTTGACAACGTGCTGTCTGGTTGCGTGGTCAAAATATATCATGACGTTCCTGCAGAAGATGACGTCGTATTCATCCCTGGGCGGTCCGGAAATGAGATTGTATTTGAAAAAGGAGATGTTTTCGCGAAGCTCCTTTTTGACCTTATAGTATCCGTTCCATTTGTTTTGGCCCTGCTGAAAGTAGCGTCTGACCAGCGGAACGGGAACGCAACGGGTCCGGTCTTTGGGGTAGATGCCTTTGGACGCCGTCTCCAGCATGGTGTCCGAAATGTCAGAAGCATGGATTTCAAATTTCCGGCCCGCCTCGGCCAGTTGGATGGCCATGGAATAGGGCTCTTCGCCGCTGGAGCACGCCGCGCACCAGATTCTGTGCTTGGGGCCTAATGGCAGGTTTTCCACCATATACTCTATATGCTTGTTTTCCCTGAAAAAATACGTATGGTTGGTGGTCATAGCATCGATAAAGCAGCAAAATTCGGAAGCGTCGTTTTCAATGACGTTGATGTATTCTTTTAAGCTGGGAATGCGGGTGGTGCGCATCCTCTTCGCGATTCTGGCTTTGACAAGGTCTACTTTGTTGTCCGAAAGACTGATGCCGGTCTCCTGATAAACGATGCCGGCCAGCATTTGGAAATCCTTGGTTGATATAGTGGTGTCGTGCATCAAAGGAGTATCCCCTTATACAATGTAATCAGAGTATTCAGGGCCTGTAGAAAAAGGCCCCGCGGCATTTTTAAGTATCGGAACAAGGGGGGGGAAACTTGACTGTTTCCCAAGAGGAGAGAAGCATTTTTTTTACAGGGCGGCAGGGGAAATATTGCTCCGAAAAATAAAGGCGGCATGAGTTTTGCCGTGAATGTCTCTGTTATGCTAAGTTGGGTGCAGGCGGTCTTTCAGAAAGTCATCTGCCTGAAAAAATTAACGGACGGGGGCAATGGCCGGCTGTTTCCGGAACATGCAGCATTTTTTGATGTGCGGCCTGAATCGCAGCAAAGGGTGATTCCATGAAGTTGAGATCCAAGTTATTGACTATTCTATTGGCCAGCGCCCTCCTATTCGGCGTAACCCAGGGCTTGATTCAACATTATGTCATCTCTCCGCGTTTCGCCGCCCTGGAGAAGCGGGAGGCGAAGAAGGACCTGCTCCGTTGCGTCAGAACCCTTGAAACGGAAACAGAGCACCTAAAGGCCCTGACTCACGATTGGGCGTCCTGGGACGATACCTGCGACTTTATCAAGGGGGGCGGCCCTGATTATGAAGAAGCCAATCTGGTTTTAGAAACCTTTGTAGACGCCAGTCTGAACGCCATCTGCTTTTTTGATGGAAACGGAGATCTTTTTTGGGGCAAAGCCGTAGACATAGAAACAGGGGCTCCCCTGCAAATCCGTCTGCTTTCCGAGGGTAAACTTTTACAAGACCATCCTCTTTTTGTGGATGCGTCATCCTTCGTCTACCAGAAAGATATCTCGAAGTCCGGAATTATGAGGACGGAGTACGGCCCCATGCTGGTCGCCTCCCTTCCTATTCTGAACACGGAAAACAAGGGGCCGGTGATGGGAACCATGGTCATGGCGCGCCTTATTACGGAGGCAATGAAGGACAGACTCAGGGATCAGACGCAGGTTCCCTTCGACATTAAAATGATAGACCCGGGGTATGCAGAGGCGGATTCCGGCGACGAGAGGAAAGTATTCCTAAAGCCTTTGGATGAAAACACCCTCCAAGCCTCCATGATCGTGAAGGACATCACCGGAAAGCCCCGCCTGGAATTGAGCGCGGATTTGCCCCGGGACATCCTGCAACAGGGGCTCGCATCCATGCGGACCGCCCGCGGCGTCACGGCGGCGGCTGGAATTCTTTTTCTGGTTCTATTGATCTGGCTGCTTGAGGCGGCCATTGTCAGGCCCGTCGTCCGGCTGACGGGGCAGATGCTTGTCGCCGGAAGAACCGGGGAGTTGCCTGGCAAAGTTTTTGCGGGCAGGAAGGACGAAATTGGAACCCTGGAGAATGAGTTCGACAGTTTACTGGAAACGGTGCATAGCCAGTCCAAAGAGTTGGAAGAGGAGTTGACGGCCAAAAAGAATCTTGCGGAGAAGCTTGAGGAAAATTTTCAAAAATACAAGCTGCTGGCGGAAAACCTCAAGGATGTGGTGGCGACCATCACGCCCGGGGGATACATTCAATATTGCAGCCCCGCCATTACGGAATTCAGCGGGCACACTGTGGAAGAGGTTGAGGGAAGGCATGTTTTCGGGTTTATGCCCGAAAACAGCGATCGAGAGCGCCTGATTGAACTGGTGGACAATATAGCGAAGTCCGGGGAAAGCCGATCCATGGAGTATGTCATGAGGGCGAAGGGCGGAGCCGGCTTTCCCGTGGAGTCCACGGCAAAGCCCATTATGGAAAATGGAAAACTGGTTCTGCTTCATTGCGTGTTCCGGGATATTTCTGAGCGAAAAAAAGTGGAGGATGAGAAAAATCGCCTGGAAGCTAAGCTGCAAATGGCGCAGAGGATGGAGGCCCTTGGGGCGTTGACCGGCGGAATTGCCCATAATTTCAACAACGTTCTTGCTCCCATCATGGGGAATACCGAATTGGCCATGTTGGATATTCCCGAGGACAGCCAAGCCTTCAAAAATTTGCAGCAGGTGCTGGAGGCCTCTGATAAGGCGAAAAAGATGGTCAGGCAGATTCTTTCGTTCAGCGATCATGGGGACGAAGACCCGGCGATGATTGATATCGAGGAGGTCGTAGAGGAGACCTACGGATTGATCAGGGCCTCCCTGCCTTCCAGCATTGAAATTCGGAAAGATGTGGAAAAAATAAGCGGGCTGGTCTACGCCGACCCCAAAGACCTGCAGCAGGTCTTGATGAATATTTGCGCCAACGCCGCATACGCTATGAAGGAGTTGGGCGGCGTGGTGGATATCTCGTTGGAGGAGCAGGACATCACGGAATTCGATTTGGATCATTCCAGGAAGATCAAACCCGGGAAATATGTCAAACTGAGCATAAGCGATAATGGGCCGGGTATGGAAAGCGAGGTGATGCAGCGTATCTTTGAGCCCTACTACACGACCAAGCCCGTGGGCGAGGGCTCCGGAATGGGGCTTTCCGAGGCTTTTGCGCTGATTTCCAAATACGGAGGGGAAATCAAGGCCTACTCAGAGCCGGGAATGGGCGCTTCTTTTTATATTTATCTGCCGCTCATGGCTGCCTCCTCCAAAACCCTTTCCAAGGAAACGCTGCCCCAAGGCTCGGAGCGCATCCTTATGGTGGACGACGAAGAGGCGGTCCTTACCATGACCCGCCAGATGGTGGAACACCTCGGATACAAGGTCACGGCTGTTGACAACAGCCCCCAGGCCCTGAAAATTTTCGAGGCCGACCCCCAGGCCTTTGACTTGATCATAACGGACATGACCATGCCTTATGTCACGGGGGACAGCCTGGCCAACAGAATCCTGGCCATTCGGCCTGAAATGCCGATTATTCTGTGCACGGGATTTTCCGAAAAACTTTCCAGGGAGCAGGCGAGGAGTATTGGCATCAAAGCCTATGTAACAAAGCCCGTGGTCATGGCTCAAATAGCCGGAATCATCCGGAGCGTTCTGGACCAATGATTTATAAATCCATGCCCCTTTGCCGCCAATTTGATGAAATGAGGGGTATTTCACTCACCTTTTTGCTGTCAAATTAACTAGTACATTTGACTCTTTTCTACCTTTTTGATTCAAATCCTTAAAAACCTTGATAACTAAGTCATGGCAGGCCTACAATAAGTGCATCATGCGGACGAACCGCATACCCACCGGATCTCACTTTTCTATAAGGAGGATGTTCGATATGAAATTGCGCAGAAGTGCGTCCATGCTCGTCTTGTTGACGGTTTTTCTCCTGGGGCGGTTTGTTTTTGCAGGGCAGCCGATTAAAATGCAGACGGCTCCCGCTCAAGTTCAGCCTGTCATTAATAAAAATATCACACAACAAGTCCCTTTAGTTGATCCGCAGATTTCCATACTTGGAATTCAGACGAGAAACATGCAAACTCTTTCCATGGTGGAGTATGAGATTAAAATCAAAAACGACGCCTCCACACCATACCGAGGCATAGCCCAACTGGCGCTGGACCTGAAAAGCATCATTCCTCCCGGCGAAAATATTTTTTGGGAGGAAGGGACTCCCGCCAAAGAGATAGGGCCTTTGGCGCCGGGGGAGGAAAAAAGCATCCGCGGCCAGTTGTCCCGAAAAGGCGCCGCCGTTTCCCTAAGGGCGTCCATCAAAACCAAGGATAAAGTCTGGCAATCCAAGACCGTTAAAATGGCCGAAATGCCTGCGCCCAAGGTGGAGATCACAAACTTGGAAATCCGCGACGGCAAGGTTTACGCTGCAATCAAGAACAAGTCCGCTTATCAGATTGATCCCAATGGGGGGCTTCTGATCCAGTTCTACGGGGGAGTCAAGCAAGCGGACGGATCCGTGGAATTCTCGCCGGCCGGGGGCAGGAGCATGACGTTGGCGCCTCATGCAGAGGCCACGCAAAGCTCAACTATCAGGGACGGATTTGACCTGTACAAAGTGACCCTGTTTTTTACCAGGGGAAAGACCAATATTACGGCTGATTCCAAGCTCATCAGCCTATAGCCGCAAAAGGCGGCCGGGCTCGTCCCGGCCGCCTGAAGATGAAGGGCTGTCCATCGGTTTTTTTTATGCTTTGCGAGCCTCCAAAAAGAAACTATTCATTTTTCTTATGGTCAAAACCATCATTTTTTTGACTATTTAGCTTCATTTTAAGTCATACGTTCTAAAAAACTTGAAAGTAAAGTTAAAGCAATGTAAGAATACCGTCCATCATGCGGATAGACCGCATTCCCGCCGGATCGATTATTCCATTTCAGGAGGCATTTGTATGAAGTCATGCAAAGGAGTGCTGCTGTATATTTTGCTCGCGGTTTTCGCCCTGACCTCTATTGCCGGGGCAGGGCCGCCGGTCAATCTGAAGGGCCCCCCTGCGGTTAAACAGCCCGGACCCGCAATCAATAAAAACATCCTGAAACAAATCCCGGAAGCCGATCCGGGCCTGGCGATCATCGGCCTGCAAAGCAGACACACCCAGGAGGTGTCCGCCCTGGAATATCAGGTTAAAATTAAAAATCAATCGTCCACGCCTTATGCAGGCCACGCCAGGCTGGGTATTTATTTAAAAATGCATGATCCCACGAAGCCCGATAAATTCAGGTGGGATATGGCGGAAGCCGGCAAGGAAATAGGCCCGTTGGCCCCTGGCGAAGAAAAGACTATTGCCGGCCGGGTCGTCAGGACCGGATATGCGGTGGGCATAAAGGCGGCTGTAAAAGGGAAAGACAAGGAATGGGCTTCCAGAACTTCCACGCTCCCTGACATGCCCGCGCCTGATGTGAAGATTAAAAATGTCAGCGTTGCAAACGGCAGCGTCCGCATAGACATGGAAAACCATTCCAACTATAAAATTGACGACCACGCCGGTTTGGGCGTGCAGGTGCTCAAAGGGACGAACCAGGCGGACGGCTCTGTGGATTTCGCCCCGGCGGGAGGGTTCCTGGTGAAATTGGAGCCCCATCAGCAATTCACCCAAACAATGACATTAACTCCCGGACATGACGTGTACAAGGCCCGTTTGTACTACTCCAGGCCCACGCTTGTCGTAGTGGATGAAAAGATTTTTTGGCCTTAACAGCTTAAGGCGGTCGGCCTTGATCCGGCCGCCCCGGGCTTAAAAACGCTCCATCAGTTGAGTGTCCAATCATGGAATCAGCATGGCCCAAGGGGGGAGGCTGCTCAGGGATTTTAAAAGAATCCCGTTCGAAAAATATTCCCTATTCATGTTGCTTATGATAGAATAATTGCTTGAATTATTCTGCTTTAATCCAACCCGCGGCTTTGCCGCACGACCAACCATTCACAATTTGTTTTTAGGGGGAGAACAACCATGGAAAAAATCTGGCTGAAAAACTATCAGGACGGAGTCCCGGAAGAAATCGATCTGAGCGAGTATAGCTCCATTCCTGATATTATGGACCAGGCTTACGCCAAATACGGTCCCAAACCCGCTTTTCACCAAATGGGCAAGAGCATTACCTATGATGAACTAAACGAGTTGAGCAAAAAGTTCGCCAGTTTTCTCCAGAACGACCTGGGGTTGAAACAGGGCGCCAGGGTGGCCCTGATGATGCCCAATATCCTTCAATATCCCATTGCCCTGTTTGGAATTCTTCGCGCCGGAATGGTGGCGGTCAACGTCAATCCCCTGTATACGGCCAGGGAGTTGGAGCACCAGTTGAACGATTCGGGCGCCGAAGCCATCCTGATTTTCGCCAACTCGGCCAGCGTCCTGCAGCAGGTCCTGGGCAACACGCCCGTCAAGCACGTATTGATCACGGAAATCGGCGACATGCTGGGGTTCCCCAAGAGCCTGCTGGTCAACACGGTCATCAAGCGCGTGAAGAAGATGGTGCCGCCGTTCAGCCTGCCCAGCGCCATGAAGTTCAAAGCGGCTTTGGCCAAGGGAAATTCGGCGACATACAAGCCGGCGAAGATCACCCTGGACGATTTGGCCTTCCTGCAATACACCGGCGGCACCACGGGCGTGTCCAAGGGCGCCGAGTTGACGCACAGGAATATCGTGGCCAACGTGCTTCAGGCCAGGGCGTGGATCAGCGGAAAAATTGAGGACGGAAAGGAAATCATGATTACGCCCCTGCCGCTCTATCACATCTTTTCCCTGACGGCCAACTGCCTGACCTTTTCGTCCATCGGTGCATTGAACGTGCTCATCACCAACCCCCGGGACATCCCGGGCTTTGTCAAGGAATTGAACAAGTGGAAGTTCACCTCCATGACCGGCGTCAACACACTCTTCAACGCCTTGATTAACGATCCCGAATTCGCCAAGGTGGATTTTTCCAGCTTTAAGCTGGCCCTGGGCGGCGGCATGGCGGTCCAGGAGCCCGTGGCCCTCAAGTGGAAGGAAATCACCGGCAAGCCTCTGGTCGAAGCTTACGGCCTTACCGAGACCTCGCCGGCCGCCTCCATCAACCGCATGGACCTGAAAGCCTATAACGGCTACATCGGCCTGCCCATCTCATCCACCCTGTTCGCCATCCGGGACGACGACGGCAATGACCTGCCCTTGAACGAGGTGGGGGAAATCTGCATCAAGGGCCCCCAGGTGTTCCGCGGCTATTACAAGAGGCCCGAAGAAACCGAAAAGGCCTTCTGGAGCGACGGCTTTTTCAAGACCGGCGACATGGGCTTCATGACCGAAGAAGGCTTCATCAAACTGGTGGACCGGAAAAAGGACATGATCCTGGTTTCCGGCTTTAACGTCTACCCCAACGAAATCGAAGACGTGGTGGCCGGCCATCCCAAGGTCCTGGAATGCGCGGCCGTGGGCGTGCCCGACGCCAAGAGCGGCGAGCTGGTCAAGCTCTTTGTGGTCAAAAAGGACGCATCCTTGACGGAAGAGGAGTTGAAGGCCTTCTGCAAGGAAAACTTCACGGGCTACAAGGTTCCCAAGTTCTATGAGTTCCGGGACGAACTGCCCAAGACCAACGTGGGCAAGATCCTCCGCAAGGATCTTCGCCAATAGTGTCAATCAAAGCAATACTCCGGCCCGGCGTTGATTTGCAGCGCCGGGCCGGCTTTTAAGGAATTATGGACGAAAAACAAAAGCAGGAATTAAAGATAAAAATTCTGGAGCAGATTGAATCCCTGAAAAAGGACATCGCCTCCTTGGCGGAGGCCACCCGCCCCATTTCCCCGGACAACGCCATAGGCAGAATCTCCCGCATGGAGGCCATCAACGCCAAGAGCGTGAATGAAAAGGCCCTGGCCAACGCCAAGGCCCGAATGAACGGCCTCATGCGCGCCCTGGACAACATCGGCGATCCTGACTTCGGGTATTGCGCCATCTGCGACGAGGAAATTCCCATGGGCCGGATCATGCTCGTGCCCGAGTCCGGCGTTTGCGTCAAATGCGCCCAAAAAGCATAAAAAGATAACTGTTTAACCACGAAACACACGGAAAAAGCCTAGTTGAAAACACTGTATGTGAAACTCGCAGGGGGGGGATGGCAGGGGCCTCCGCAGGGTGGCCCAAGCATGAAATGCCTGGGCCCGTAAGGCCAAAAGGCGCGACCCAAAAGGATGTTTGGAGTTGGGAACGGTCGGCGGGCGGATGACGTACATTGAATTCCGGTGTTTTATAGAGGGGCAGCTCAGGTAGGGCAAGCCCCATCTCTACATTCGCTCCCAGACGGCTTTCCCATCCGTCACTCCCTATCATCCCTGTGGGTAATCCATCGTCTATCGCCATCTATTGGCCAAGGGCGGAAACCCAGCAACGGCGGCCTTCAAATGATTCCTTGAGCCGGACGCCCTATCATGCTACTTTTGCCCACTATTTACTTCATTTTCAGGGAAGATAGGCGCCATGGCAGAACCCTACGACTTCAAAGGCAAAAAGCAGATCAAGGACGCCCATGCGGCCAGGGAGGCCCAGTCTTACGCGGTTTTGTTCGGTTTTTTTCTGACGTTGCTGTTCCTGGGCGGGATGATTGGAATGGCCGTCGGCGGAAAGCAGGGCGGGCTTATTGGGTGCTTTGGCGGCGCCTTGGTCAGTTTGTTGGCAGGCCGCCTGTGGAGAGCGCTGACCGAAGGAATCGCCGACAACCTAGGGCGCATTGTTTTTATCGGCAAGAAGGCCAACTGGACCAAGTATGAACGCCTGGAATCCGACATGCAGCAAATCCGCTACGCCAAGCACAGCGAACGCTATGGCGAGGCCCTGACCATGGTCAATCGGGTTTTGAAAAAGGCCCCCGAATGGCCGGAGGCCCTTCTCTTAAAGGCGGACATCCTCTGGGAAGGCTTTGAATCCCTGGAGGAATCCAAGGAAGTCCTGCGCACCATCATCAAGCTGACCGAGCCCTCGGACAAATACCATGTGTGGGCCCGGTCCAAGTATAAGGAGCTTTCCCAATACCGTAAGGAAAGCTCCTCCTGATTATCAATCCTCCACTCGCAATTTGATTTCGCCGGAATTGGCCTTGAGCTCAGGCGCATACATGGCGTGGGCCTTGGTTGGCAGGGCCGAGAACCTGCCCGGGATTTCCGCCCGCATCCGGTACGACAGGTTGTGGGTTCCCCGAAGAACGGACCGGCAGAAGAAGGCCACCCGTTCGTCCCGGTATTCCACGTAGGCGCCCATGCCCGCGCCGCTGTATCCGCTGCGCACGTCCACGGGCTCGAATCCGGCGGGCTTGTAATCCTCAAAAACCAGGTATTCGTAGTCGTTCTTGCTTTGGACGGTCAACTCCACTTCCACAAGGTCTCCGCTTTGGAGCATGTCCAGGTTGCTTAGCTCCTGGCGTTCGTATTTTTCCACCTTGCGGTCCAGAACCTGGCCGCGGGCGCCCGCGTCCTTGATGGTTTTGTCCACAGGCTTGAGCAGATAGATTTTGCGATCCACCTTGATTTCCAAACCCGCGGCCTTGATGTCGTCCTCCAGGGTGAAATTGCTCATCCAGGCATTGAAGTACACCGGGCCCTTGCCTTTGCGCTCCAGCCGGATTTCATGCCTTCCCGAGGAGATTTCATCCCCTCTCAGGATCAGCGCATTGTCAAAATCCAGCAGGTTGCCTTGGTTGACCGCGACTTCTTTTTTTAAAATACCGTCCACGTATACCGCAATCTTCATGTCCGGGGCGTCTTCGCCCGAGGCTTTCAGGTAGTCGGCCAGGGCCTCGATGCACAGGGCCGTGTCCCGGGTGGATTTCCAGCGCGCGCCGTGCTTCCGGTTGTTGAGGATGTACTTGACCAGCCCGGCGGCCTGGTTCTGCGCACCTTTTTCCCCTTCAAATCCGGTTGCCGCCAGGAGTTTCAAATACCAGGCGTTGGCTTCCATCCGGTCTCCGTACCAGTACCACCACCAGGCGCCGCCGCCCATTTCCAGGCAGCAGGTCTGGTTTTCGTCGTCGCAAACCAGATATTGGCTGATGTTTTTCATGACCCGGGCCAGGTCCTCGTTCTCCTCCATTACATGGAGGCCGGCGCCCAGCAGGGTCAGGCCGTAGACCGAAAGACGGGTTTTATCCCGCATGAGATAGTCTTTCATCGCCTGACTTCCCTGGCCGGCCCGAGCCAGGATCATGAAGATATAGGCGTCCGTATTGTCGGCATACGTTTTATAAGGCTTTGTTTTGGAGGCGGCGTTGTTCAGGTGGGTTAACTGCTCCTCTTGGTAACGTTCCAGCCAGGCAAGGCCTTGTGTGAGCACGGCTTGAGGAACGTCCGCCCCGGCCTCCTTGGCCTTCATCAGACCCCGGACCACGGTGGCCGTGGTATGGGGATAGGAGTGTTCTCCCCGGCCGGAAAACCAGCCCCATCCGCCATCGGAATTCTGCATGGAGGCCAGCTTGTCCACGCCTTCCCGCACCATGTCCCGGACCCTGGCCGGATCGTACACCGGATTTTCGTCCCACTGCTGCCATTGGGCGGCGCGTTCGGCCGGGTCTCCCATTTCCTGGGCGTTCAGGTTGGTGTGCTTGTCTTTCAGGGCTTTCAGGTCAATGCCTTTGCTTTCCAGCAGGTTCAGGGTGATTGCCGTGGGCAGAAACCGGTTCAAGGTTTGCTCGGTGCATCCGTAGGGGTAATTTGCCAGATAGGGCAGGGCGTCGACCATGGCGCCCGCCAGGGTGGGGGAGTATCTCACCTCCAGGCGGGAGGCCTCGGGGCGTCTCGCCTTGGGGACGTCAATGGTAAAGACGCCGGAGTTTTGATCCGGCCGGATGACGCCGCTGAAGGTCTCGGTTTTTTCCATGCCGTGAACGTAGACGGGAAAGCGCATTTCCATGGCGTCCGATTCCTTGGCGGAAATCGCCTTCATACGGACGATGGCCTCGCCTTCCTTGACGACCTTCACCCGCCAGTCCACGCGTTTTTCGCTGTTGGAGTCCAGCGGCAGGATTTTGTTGGCGCCCCGTTCCAATTCCAGGCAGCCGCCGTCCAGTTCCAGAACGGCCCTGACCGAAACCCGGTCGTCCAGATAATTATGGATATTGGCCGAAAGCACAACCTCGTCCCCTTGCACGAAGAACCGGGGGGCCTGCAAGCGCAGCAGCAGGTCCTTGGACGTGACAACCTCTGCTTCCCCCTGGCCCACCCGGGTGCCGTGGCCCATGGCCCAGGCCTTGATCTTCCAGGCGGTCAGGTTTTCGGGCATGTCAAATTCCACCTGGGCGTGCCCGTTTCCATCGGTCTCCAAGGACCCGGCCCAAAAAGCCGTGTCCGCAAATTCCGTGCGCACATGCACGGCTTCTTCCGAGGCGCCGGCGCCTGCATCGGCTTCATCGGACATCATTTCCGCCTGGGGCGCCGGTGCAGCGAAGGTTGCCATTTCACCGATTGCAGCGCTACGCAGCACGTTGCTCTTTGGTTTAGCAAGCATTCTATGGGCAACACGTTTTTCGCCCGGAGCGGGAACGGACCCAAAAACTCCGATAGGGCGCATGGCGATCGAATCCGGGGGCGTTACTTGATATTCATTGGAGCTCACATTATCCGAGGTCCTTGGAGAGTGGCTTCTGACCCATTTCCAGAAATAGTCCCGGATGTCAGGGACATTGGAGCCGCCGGAAATGTACTCGACAGCCTTGTCGTACACGGTCAGCACCGCACTTCCTTTAAAGGGCTCGCCGTCCATGCCCGTCAGGCGCAGGTCGATTTTGGCCTTCTCGCCGGGCTTGTATTTTTCGGAGGAAGGCAGGACCTCCACATTACACACGCGATTTTCGGGCGGAACCACAATCCGCCGGGTTTCGGAGTACACCTTGCCGTCATGGACGGTCAGGGCCTCCACAAAGAAATTGGGCATATCCTTTTTGCTGACTTCGATTTCCTGAACCGTGCTGTTTCCGTTGATCCGCAAAACTCTGGGCTTGGGATACACGCCGTTTTCCGGCCTGACAAACAAGAGCACCGTGGAGTCCTTGGCGCGGGTGTTGATACGCAGCCGCACCTTGTCTCCAGGAGTGTATTCCCGCAAATCAGGCACAAGTTCCAGATGGTCGAAGACGAAATTTTTGCCTGTGTCTTTATCCCCCATGACGCAGAACACGTATCCGCCTTCCCGGGTGCGGCCCTTGGCGTCGATTACGCTGAGGGAAATGCGATACTGCCCGGCCTTTGAGGCGTCCATTTTCAATTCCGCGCGGCCGTCAGCGCCGATTTTCAGGTCCCATTCCTTGACGGCCTTTTCCGAAGGCTCGCCGTTTTTGCGGGTGACTTTATACAAAACCGCCTTGCCCGAACCGGACACAGGCTTGCCGTCCGGAGTCTGGGCGGAAAAATCGGCCTTGACCACGTCGCCCACCTGATAATGTCCCTTATTCACCCAGGCGTAGACCTTGAAAGGCTCCCTGGCCGCAATCACGGCGCCTTTTCCCACAATGGTCCTGCGGGATTGGTCCGTCACTTCCACGGTGATTTCGTATCGATGGTCTGAATCGCCCCTTAGCTCTTTGGCCAAAGCCGTATCAATGGGCAGCTTCAGCACGCCGTTCTCATCGGTCAGGCCCTGGCCTTCGGCCACCACTTCCGGCGGTGCATTTCTGCCGCTCCACCACCATGACCAACGGGGACGATTGCAGCCCCACTTGGTCCAGCCGGGATACCAGTCATAATCGTAGCCAAACCACCAATACCCGGCGCCGTACAGCCAGTCCCAGGGGCCCCGGGGAAACCAGCCCTGATTATACTCGGACCGAAGCACCTTGTAGGCGACCTTGGCTTCTTGGACCGGCGCGCCGAAATAATAATCCGCTTTGATTTCCACCGGAATGGTTTCGCCCAGGGCGATGGGCTTTTCGGGCGCTTCCACCTTAACCTCAAATTCCGGCTTTTTGTATTCCTCCACCCGGAATGAGATGCTTCCTTGGGAGCCTAAATGGACGTAATACCTGCCAAGGGGCGCTTCATCGGGCAGGGTGTATTCACCCTCCATTCCGCCGTATTCGTCCGCGATCTTTGTGCTGCTGATGATGGTCGTGCTTTTGGGGTCGACTCCTTCGATCATGAAGGATTTGCCGGCGTACTTGGATTTCTCGCCCAGGTCGTACCTTGCCTGGCGCACCCAGAATTTATAATGCACGGTCTGGCCGGGCCGGTATACGGGCCTGTCCGTAATGCCAAAGGCACGGGTTTGGTCCAGGTTGTCAAGGTCCGAGCGTCCCCACCAACCGCCATAATTTTCAAAATGGGTGAATCGGCCATCGGCGCTTTCGGCTGTCACGATCAGGCCGAATGATCCTCGCTCCCGCAGATCCTCAACGGTTGCCATGCCGTTCCGGTCGGTTGTTTTGACCATTTCATCAATGACTGTTTTTTTCGGATTTAGCTCGTACCAAAATAGTTCAACCTTCATTCCGGCCAGGGGCTCGCCGGTCGCCGCGTCGCTGATATAATACAAATTCCGGCCGTTCATGGTTTTTTGGACAATGGCCGTGTCTGTTATTCTGACAATGATGCTGGAAGCATTGCCGTTTTCCATCTGGGAGGTCAGGAGATAGACCCCTGCCTTTTTCAAGGGCGTTTTGACGGTAATCCGTTTGTCGAAATGATCCTTGTTCGGCTCCAGGGCCAGGTCCCATTCCGCCGCGGTTTTTCCAAGGTATTGCGTCTGGTTTTGGGTGACGAGGCGCTCTACGATATTGTACAGATTTATTGTATCAAAATCGGGAATTCCTTCTTTTGCATCCCGGATAGTTTTTTTTACGTCTTCGATCAGCCTTTTCTCGTCAACCTCCACGGCCTTGAAATGCACCTTTTTTCCGTTGCGGAATGTAAAGCCGACTTCCGCTTCCCTGCCCGCGGGCTGAGTCGCGCAGGAATCGAACTCTCCCAAGGCGCCGGTAAGCTGCATCAACTTTTTGTTCTGCTCCTTTTTGCTTTTAGGAAAGCGCTTAATCAAATCCTTACGGTACTTGACCGCCTTGGGATATTGCCGGCGGTTTTCAAAAATTTGGGCCAGGGATTCCAGGGCGTTTTGCGCATAGCTTCCGCCGCTTTTTTCGATCTGCTTGTAGATGGCGATATAATTATGCTCTTTGGGCAGGGTAAAGCGTTTAACGCCCGAAGCCAGGGATGCAATGGTTTCGTTCTCCGACAAGGTGTGAACGGTAAAAGGACCGTCCTTTTCCATCCCGCCGTCCATGGCGCCCGCCAAAAGCGACGCCCTGGTTAAAGTTTCCACGCCGAATTGGTCTTGCAAAAACTTGGCGTATTTCCAAAGGGCTTGATTTTTCGACTCCGGGTTTCGTTTTGCCGCATAGTTCAATAGCCAGCGATACCGCTCCCCGTCATTGGCGGCTTTTTCAAAACTCTCAGGAATAGAGTAAAAAATAGGGTTTCCTTCCGGGTCCACGGGAGTTCTTGCATTCTCATAAACGTAATGACTCCAATATCCTTCCTCATGATCGGGCAGGGTTTCCAGGTCCGTGGCGTATTGAAGCCTCCAGGCCTCGCCCAGGCCGCGATAACCCAGGACCATGTTTGCAAAACGGAAGCACAGGCTGGATGCGTCGGTTTTGTCCACGTCATCCGGAAGAATATCCAAGGCCTGCTTCATCAATTGCAGGGCCCGCACCCGGTCCCGCTCCGAGGCGTCCACACGGTCGCAGCCCCCCCTGTGGGGCCCGCGTTCAAATTTTCCGGAGACTATACACCCGTTATGATCCAGGGAAAAATACGTCTCCGCCGCCCGGTGGAGAACGCGCCATTGGTCCTTATGGATTTCCACGGCTTTTTCCAAAAGCCCGTCGGCTTCCTTCAACCTGCCAAGGCGCTGCATACAGGCCGCGGCGTTCGTGAGGGAGGGCGCCGCTTCATCAGGGTCGGCGTTTTCGTCCTCAATCACTTGAACATACAAATCCAGGGCGTCCTTATAGTTGCCCTCCTGCATTTGCCTTTCGGCTTGCCGGAACGGGCTTTCATGGTTCGCAGACTGGGAAAAAGCCGCAGGCGCAACCAAAAGCAGAATAAAAACGACTATTAAAAAAGGCCTGATTTGCATGGGGAACTCTCCTGGGGTTCGGGTGCAGGGACAAAGTTTTTACCTCATGATACATGACCAATGCTCATAGAAAAAGCAAAACTAATGCAAAATTTCGCGGCGCATGCATCTTGTTAGGCGTTTAATTTATTTGGCAAAACGCCAATAAGTATGATATTCATTCTTAAAATTAGTCTAGTAAACTTGATTTCATGGAAATTCTACACATAGTCAATTTTTAATTTTTAGACAAAATTGAGGAATCTAAGGAGGCGGTCTTTGGAAAATATGGAACTGGATAAAGCCTTGGGCGTGGCCACCGATTTTGTGGTCAACTATTCCTTTCAGATATTCGGAGCGATGGTCATCCTTATTGTGGGATGGCTTTTAGCCGGCTGGCTTGCCAAGACCATCACCCGTCTGTTGGACGGCCGAAACATGGACCCCATGCTCAGCCGTTTTCTGGGCGGTGTTTCCAAGGTTTTAGTGCTGATTTTCACGGTGATTCTGGCCCTGGACAAGTTCGGCATTTCCCTGGGGCCCTTTGTCGCCGCCCTGGGCGCCCTGACCTTGGGCGCCAGCTTCGCCGTGCAAGGCATATTGTCCAACTACGGCGCCGGTCTCACCATCATCATGACCCGGCCTTTCACCCTTGGCCACACCGTAACCATGGCCGGCGTGCGGGGCGTTGTGGAGGACATCACCCTGGCCTCCACGATCCTCGTCACCGAGGACGGCGAGAAAATCATGATCCCCAACAAGCATATTGTGGGAGAGATCCTGACCAACTCCTTCGCCTATTCCGTGGTGGAAACCTCCGTGGGGATTTCTTACGCCAGCGACCCGGAGACCGCCATCGAAGCCATCAACAATGCGCTAAAGAATTTTGAGGATATACCCGAAGAACCCGCAAGTCAGGTAGGAATTGAAGCCTTTGCAGATTCTTCCATTAATATCGGGGTGCGCTATTGGGCGCCCACCATCAAGTATTACGACCTCCAGTATAAGGTGAACCTCGCCGTATACAAGGCTTTGAAGGAAGTTGGGGTGGAGATCCCCTATCCCCAGAGAGATGTGAGAATCATCAAGGAAACCGAGGGTTCTTAAAACAGGTTCTATAAAAGTATATGCAATATACGGAAGTCAGGCAAGACGCCTTCCAAACCCGTCCACTTAAAAAGCCCGGGGCGCTGATGAACGAGCCAAACGAGAGTGGAATTGATCCCAAGCTGATTTCGGATGTGGTTATGCAGTTGAATATCGTCCGGAAAAACGCAGCATTGTATCCGGACGGCCATCCCCAGCTGAAAATGGCCATGGCCCGGGTGAGCACGGTCCTGAAAAAGTTTTTTTACGAGTCCGGCGGTCAGGATCTGGTCCTGGGAGTGGTGGGCGACACGCTCATTCACGGACAGACCGAGCTTGGCCCCAACCTCGCCGCCCACGCCGAGTTCGCCTCCTTTCTCCACGACAGGTCGGTGCTTTCCCTGACCATCAAAAAGGGGCTTACCAGCAGCGAGTTGGTGACGGTGGGCCGCATCATGGGGGAGGACCTCCTGCCCGGCGCCGCGTCCGCGAGTCTTGCTGACATTCTTTCGGCCGAAGGCGTGGTCAACCTGACGGTGTCTCAGCTGGATTACGAAAACCTGCAATTCACCGAAGATTTGGACGCCGTAAACGAGGAGGAGGAAGGCCGGGACCCGGAGGAAAGCGGCTGGAAAGGGTACGTGCGCGGGCTGTTGGGCCAGATCGCCCTGTACGACCGGGAAAGCGTGTCCCTCCTGAACATCGACGGCAAGGAGCTTGCCGAGTTTCTCAATGAGTTGGAAGAGGACGCCGCGGTCAGCCTGTCTTACGACAAGGTTGCGAAACAGTTTCTGAAAGAACTGGCAGCCCCGGCCAGGGACGAGTCCTCCGACTCGCTGGTCAAAAAGAGCTTTGTGGACCTGATAAAAACCCTGGCCCCGGAGCCCCGGCTGGATTTCTTAAAGGAAGTCTTTGATTTTTCCACCAAGGCGCCGCACATCTCCGCGGAAATCCTTCGGCGGCTTCCCGCCGCCATTTTGCTGAAAGCCATTGAAAAAATAAAAAAATCCAATATCCAGGTCAACCCGGCCATTTTGGCGCTGGTGGATCAATTGGCCGCTAAAAGCTCGGAGGAGGAAGTCAACATCGTCCTTTCCGACCTTTCTCCGGAAGAGCGCAAGGAATTGGAAGCCAACGCCCGGTCCTTTTTGTCCATGGCCGGAATATCGGAGGCTGAAAAGCAAGGCCCCACCATTGAGGGCGTCAGGCAATTGCAGGCCCTCACCGCCAGGCAGATGGAAAAAATTCCCAACGCGGGTCATTGGCAGCGCGAGGAGTTGGAAGATCCTCTGCACACCAGCTTCCGGTTTGCGGAAATGCTTTTGGATCTGTTTGAAAAAGCCCCGGATGAAAATGAGGCCATGGACTTCGCCGAAATCCTCATGAGCCTGGCCTGGGAAAACCTTACCCTGGCCCGCTGGGACGTGTTGGGGCATATCTGGACCATCATGGAGGAGATCGCCCAGGACCATGACCAGGACAAGGCCTTTTTAGGCCGGGTCCGGGCCAAGGTGACCGATAAATTCTGGGATACGGAAAACATTTCTTTTGTGGCTACGATTCTACTTCAAAAGGGGATGGATGAAGCCCAGCCCCTGATGGAAATCCTGGAGCAAACAGGGCCCATAGCCGGAAACAGCCTGGTGGAAGCCCTGATCCAGGAGGACAACAAGTCCGTCCGGGGAATCCTCTTGAAACTCATCTCCCACGCCTACAGCCCGGCCCAGCCGTTCGTCCTGGAAAACCTGTACGACGACCGCTGGTTTGTGGTCCGCAACATGCTGGCCATCATCAAAACCGTGGGGGACGATAAAGCCGTAGACCGGGTGGAGGAACTGGCCGAAGAGGGCCACCCCAAGGTGCGCATCGAGGCTTTGCGCGCCCTCGCCAGGATCGGATCGCCCAGCCTGCGCTCCCTGATCCTGAGCGCCATTGACGACCCGGAGCATGAAATCGCCATGGGCGGCATATCCGTAGCCGGCCTGATTTTCGACTCCTTTGTCACGGAAAAGCTCATAGACATGGTCAAGGATCATCGCGCCAAAGACCCTCAGGCCCTTTCCCTGCGCATCCGGGCCATCAAGGCCCTGGCCGAAATCAGGGACCCGGACGTGCTGGAGGACTTTTACGAGGTGGTCACCTCCAAGTTCCTGTTCGCAGGCCCGTCCTACGACCGCATCAAACTGGAAATTTTCCGCTCTTTGGAGCGTTTTCCTATAAACCGGCTGGACGGCCTGATTAGCGCCGGCTTGCAGGACCATAACGTGGAAATTGTGGATATAGCAAAGAGGCTGGCCGCAAGGCAAAAAAGGGCGCAGGCGATCGGATGAATATGAATTATACAGGCATGCAGACCAGTCAACTGGACCAAATGGTTTCGTCCTTCGTCTCCAGCATTACGGCGTCCATCAGGAACTCCCTGATTTACGATCCCAACCACTCCCAGGTGCAGTTTTCCATCACCCAGGCTCAGGAAAAAGCCTCGGGGATTTTTCAAAGCCTGCCCGAAATGGTGTTTGTCTGCATTGAAAAGGAAATCCTTTTTGCAGGCAAGCCCATGAACAAAAAGGGCCTGCATTTTGTCAAGCTGGCCGAATTCATGCAAACCGTGGGCGTGCAGCGCCTGGTTTTCCTGCCTGGATTGAACGCCGACGAAATAAGGGAGTTCGTCCACAACGCCACGGCTCCGCCGCCCGAAGGCGAGGACGAGGCGCCCATCAACCTGAACAGCACCCGGTGCGTCAGGGTGGGGCGTCTGGTCACTGAGGCCCGGGCCGGAAGCAAGCCCAGGGTATCCCACAAAGCCTTGGTTAACCTCATGGTGCAGGGGACCCTGTCCCAAGAGGAAATCGCGGAGTTGGAAGCCAAGGGGCAGCAGACTCCCGGCGAGGAGCTTCGCGAGTTGGACGTCAACTTTCTGGAGCAGGCCCGGGACGCCATCAGTCAGATTTGCAACGGTTCAGGGCTTCATAAGGCGAAAATCCGCAACTCGGTCATGAGCTTCATTCATTATTTTTTGAAATACGCGGACGATTTGCTGCCCCTGAAAACCCTGAAGGATCACGACCCCCTGACCTTCAACCATTCCCTCAATGTGTCGGTTTTGTGCGCGGCCCAGGCCCAGTTTCTGGACGCCTCTCCCGAGGTTTTCCGGGACGCCGCCCTGGCCGGGCTTTATCACGACTTCGGCAAACTCCGCATTCCTGCCAAGGTGTTGAACAAGGCCGAGCCCCTTTCCGCCCAGGAAAAAATGATGATCGCCCAGCATTGCCTGGCGGGCGCCCGCATTTTGGCGAAAAACCGCGACCTCCCGAGGGTGGCGGCCATTGCAGCTTATGAGCATCATCTGCATTACTCAGGCAAGGCGGGGTATCCCCGCTCGACACGGGTGCAGACGCCCATGGCAATCAGCCAGATGGTCACCCTGGCGGACTTTTACGACGCCGCCCTGACCGACAAACCGTATCGCCCGGCCAGGAGCATCGGCTTTGTTCTGGACTTGCTGCAGAAACGCTCCGGCGCCCAGTTCGATCCGTATTTGGTAAACATTTTTTCCAAGGTCATCCACGCTTTTGCCCGGTAAACGGCCTTACCAGTGATAGGCGGTGAACTTCACGCCAATGGGGCCTTTCCCGGCTTCTTGGAACAGGCTGACAACCACTTCGGTTTCCGGTTTTTCCGGGGCTCGAAATCTAAGATGGTTTCTTACCCAATTTCCGCCATCCCCTTTTTCCACCTCCTCTGCAAAAAAAACATAATCCCATTCGCCAAGGTATTTGGTTAACTGGGTTATAATGTTTTCCTTTGACTCGGAGCTTTGATAATGAACGCCTTCATAGCCTGGGGCGTTACCGTCCCCAATGCTGTACGAGTATCCTGTTTCGGTGTCCGGCAATCGTGAAATAACGGGGGCGTTTCGAACGATTTTCGGAGGCAGGGTCAGGTAGTATTTCAGGCTGCCTTTTTCCACTTCAAGGTATTCATTAAAAAGAAAATTGATCTCCCATTGGAACGCCTGCACAAGGCAAAACAAAAGGGCGATTATCAAAAATATCTTCTTCACAATTTTAACGCCCGGATTCCTGGGCGTTCTTCTTCGTATCAATTCCATGCTTTCCTCCGATTTTTGTTGGGTTTCGCGGCGCGTCTTCAGTTTTTTAATGCCTTTGTTCAAGGCCCATTATATTAACCGTTCGATATCCTGCCCAACGCTCTACCCAATCTACGTTTTATCCATAAAAATAGTAGGTTGGGTAGAGCTTGCAGGGCTTTTTCATATAGGCTGTCCATCTTGCTCCCGGGTGATGATCAAAACCAAAAGCATATATGCGAAACCCAACAAGTGTATTTTCGGCGCAAAAACTGTTTGCCGCCTCAACATGGAATCACCCCTTGGCTCCAGAGCCCGTGCCATTGAAAGAGGTAAGGGTAATGCCCACCAAAAGCGGATGGCAATTACCTGCGGCGGATTTGCTTTTTTTAAGCGCTCTGCTTTGCCTGAACACCGACAAAATATGGAAAAACGCAATCCAGCCCAAGGCGAAAAAAAGCAATGCCGCGCCCATCACGATTCCCTGTTGAATGGTGACCATGCCGCCTGAAAGAGGGGCGGCGGCAATAGCCTCGTTTTGCTGCGCGGCAATGGATGCCGGGCACTGGTCGGCCATGGTCCTCACCCAGTACAGAAAATCCTTTTTGGTCAAGTACTTGCCCGGGCATTTTGTTTTGCCCACGTCGCGGTGGAACAACAGGCGGTCGTCGGGTATTCCGAATTTGTTCTGCAAGGCGCGGACGGCATGGGCGATTACGGGCTTCATGTATCCGGGAACCTCGTTAGTTTCATAATTCCCCACAATGCAAAGGTGCAGCCCGGTCAGGTTGTATTTGACGTCCCGGACGGCCATGGCGTGAGTCAGGGCCAGGTATCTTCCCGTGGGCTCCAGATTGCCCAGGGGGATCTCCGTGCTTCCGTTGGATAGCACCAGGTGGTACGCCGCGTCCCTCAGCCCTTTTTTCTTGTGATAGCGCTTAATGGACGCGTAATTGTCCGTTTTGGAGGCCGTGTGATGAATGATGATGCAGTTGAACCTGGCTTCCTGAAACCAGGTCATGGCAAAGGCGATGATCACGGCCAGGGCGGCGATCAGCCACAGCAGCTTGTATTTTTTAACCGGGCAGCAGCCCTTTGATTTTTCTTCCAGGAGTCTGCGATGAAATTCCCCGATGGTGATATTTTTTTCCATGGCGTTATCTCCCTTGCCCCTTCGGATTATCGTTTTTTCATTTTTTGATTTCGGCTTGTTAAGCCGGGGCGCCCGACGGAGGAATTACGCGCCCCAATACGCGGTGGACAGGCCCCCGGCCCAACAAGCCAAATGGTTGCGGCTATATTTCCACCGCGTACCAGTCTATATTGCGGGTCAGATACATGGTCAGGCCCAAAAGCACGGCCAACCCGGCCGCGCCGGAAACCAGGGAGTAATCCTCCAGTTGCAACAAAATGAACAAATACCCGTACAATGCGGCGTACACTCCGCCCACGATCAGGGCGAATTTTTTGCTTTTCAGCACGCTGGAGGAATACCCCGTGACCAGAATCATGACCGCAATGCACGAGGCCAGATAGGCGCCTCCAAAAGCGACGTGTTCGGACACGGAAATCAGAAGCAGGTAGAATATGACGATGGCCATACCCACCAAAGCGTATTGGATCGGGTGGATGCGCACTCTAGTAATGACCTCCACCAGAAAGAAGCCCACAAACGCGACAAGGATGAACAGAATGGCGTATTTCAAGGTCCGCTCCGACTGCTGGTAGGCGTCCGCCGTGTTGATGAATTTTACGCCGAATCCGGAACGCTGCACCCCGTACCCCTCATCAACCCAGTACTGGGGATATTCCCGGTTCAGGTCCAGGATGTTCCACTTGGCTTCAAATCCTTCCCCTACGTTTCGCTCTCCGGGAAGATAAGCCCCGAAAAAACTGGGGCTGGACCAGTCCGACTTCATGTGCACCGAAGTGGTTTCCCCCAAGGGAATGAATTGCAGGGAGTAACTGCCGTTCAAGCAAATTTGAATGGAAAAGGTATATTCCTCCTGGATGGCATCCACTGCGATGGGAGACGATATTCCCGATTCAAAAACCTCCTGGGAAGACAAGCCCGGACCCATTTTTAAATCCGCCTTGTTGAATTTTCCCGACACCCTTTTGGTCAGCCCGCGCATGTCGGTAATTCCTAACTCCAGGGCCGCCTTGTCCCAATCCACGTTTTGGGGATCGATTCCCAGTTTTTCCAAATCGAATTTTTTGAATGTCCCCGAAATCTCCAGGGTGGAGTTGTAAACCACCGCTTCGTATATGCCTCTGGACAGATTCATGGGCTTGGCCTCCCCGTTAATGTTCAACTCGTGGGGCAGAAAGTGTGCGCTGTGGGTCCTGACGTAATCTTTTTGGGCGACTTCATAAGGCAGGGTGATGAAAGGCCCGCACAGCATCTGCGCATTGCCCCATTTGGAGGATATTTCATCCACCGCCTCCATGCGGCGGCCCGACCTTTCGTTGATCAATCCCGAGATCAGGCCTGTTGGAATCATGAGCAGAAAAATCAGGACGATGATGGTTATCATTTTAACGGTGGCCGGGCTGATTTTCCGTTTTTGGTCAGGCGATTCTCCTCTGTGATCCTCCATGTCTCCTCCCTGTTTTTACCGGGTTTAGTTAATTTTGCGGCGCGTCTCAGGCTTTGATCCCAAGACGGGTTTTTTCCGCATCATTTTCCAGTTGCGCGCCCGCACCAGGAGGGTGAGCAAAACCTTTCTGGGGAAGTGCGAAAAGGCCGAAACATAAATGATTCCCTGGAACGTAGTCATGAGCGCCTCCTTGTTTTCGAGAATGTATAAATGAAAGGTGTGCAGGCATGATGGAATCGGTGTGGAGAGGCGTGGAAAAAATGTGCAGAATCTGTGCAGACTGTGTTAACGAATTGAAATCATATTCTTTTGGGATGTTTTATCATCGCTTCACCGGGCTTGTAATGTAAAGCGGCTTGGCTTATGATAGGCCTGCAACTTACCAGCATGCCTTAAAAACCAAGCCGTTAAGGGAGAAAGAGCATGGTCAAGGCCCCGACCATTATGGTGGTGGATGACGACGCCCATATCAGGGAAGTAGTTGGATTCGCTCTTAAAAAGGAGGGATTTCAAACCATCCAGGCCAAAGACGGCCTGCAGGCCGTGGAGATGTTTGCGGAAGCCGCTCCGGACCTGGTTATCCTGGACATCCTCATGCCCGAAATGGACGGCACGGAAGTGTGCAAAAAAATCCGGGGGGATTCGGACGTTCCCATCATTTTTCTTTCCTCCAAGGACGATGAAATCGATCGCATTTTAGGCCTGGAGTTGGGCGGCGACGACTACGTGACCAAGCCTTTCAGCCCAAGGGAGCTTATCGCCCGGGTCAAAGCCCGGTTGAGAAGACGGCTGACCGAAGCCAAGCCCGCGGTTTCGTTGCAGGAAAAACTGGGCGCCATTCTGGAAAAGGGCCGCCTGCGCCTGGACGTGGACGCCCGCATCGTGTCCTGGGATTCGGTCCGGGTGGAGTTGACTCACCGGGAATTTCGGATTTTGCAGACCCTCATGGGCTATCCCGAGAAAATTTTCACCCGGGAGGAGTTGATCGACGGCGCTTACGGACGGGATCATTTTGTCAGCGACAGAACCATTGACAGCCACATCAAGTCGGTGCGGAAAAAGCTGGCCGCCGTGGGCGGGGAAGCCATCCGCACCGCCCACGGGGTGGGGTATCAATTAGGGGAGTGCACATGAAACTGGGGCGGCCCCGGCTTAGATCCATCCTGCTGATTGTAAACCTGGTGGTGCTTTTGCTGCCTCTGGGCGGGATCGCGGTTTTCCGCCTGTACGAAACCGAATTGGTCAAGCAGACCGAGGCCAGCCTTATCGGTCAGGGAACCCTGGTGGCCTCCATGTTCCGGGTGGAAATGGCCCGCCAGTTCGACCTGGCCTTGGATCAGGGCGAGGCCTGGGACCTGGCATACGGCAATCCCCTGGACCCCCAATTCACCCCTCGGGAAAAAGACGTGTACGACCCCATCCCGCCCAGCCTGGACATTGCAACCGAGCCTATCCTGCCCCAGGGCCGGGACGCGGTTCCGCCCCGGCATCCCCCGGATATCTTCGCCAAGGCCGCGGGCGACGCCATCATGCCCGTCATCATCTCTTCCCGGAAAACCACCCTGACAGGCACAAGGGTCCTGGATTACCAGGGGACCGTGGTGGCGTCCTCGGGCACGGAGATGAACGAATCCCTGCTGGTGCGGGAAGAGGTTCCCAGAGCTTTAAAAGGCGAGCACGTGAGCTTGCTCAGGCAAAGGGAGCAGAATCCCTCCATAGGCCGGCAAAGCCGGGTGCGGGTGTTTGTGGCCATTCCCGTCATATATGGAAACCGGGTCTGGGGGGCTGTTGTGCTTTCCCGCACTCCCCTGGACTTAAACAAAGGCCTGTACCTGATCCGGTGGCATCTTCTGGAGGCCGGGGCCATTTTGCTAGGCGTGGTCCTGCTGGTGACCACCCTTACCACCCTGGCAATAAGCCGGCCCATGAAAAGGCTGGTCCGGCAGGCGGAGCAGGTCGCGTCCGGAGGGGAGGGCGCGGCTCCGCTCAAACGGCCGGGAACCAGGGAGGTGGCTCAGCTATCCGAAGCGATCTCCCGCATGGCGACCGCGCTGTCGCAAAGGGCGGAGCAAACCCGGGTGTTTGCAAATAACGTATCCCACGGATTCAAAACACCCCTTACCTCCCTTTCGGCTTCCGTGGAGCTTTTGCGCGATCCGGACCTGGACATGAGCGACGAGGAACGGGCGCGCTTCCTGGAAATGATGGAGTCCGACATTACCCGCCTGGATCGTTTGGTGAAGCGCCTCATGGAACTGGCCAAGGCGGATACCACGGAGCATAAAGGCGAAACCGTGGACGCGATTCTTGTTTTGGAATCCCTGGAGGAAAAATACCTGAATCAGGGCCGGGACATCTCCGTGTCCCATGGCGGAAACATGGGCAAGGTGGGCATGGCCAGAGAGTCTTTGGAGTCCATCCTGGTCAATCTTTTGGAAAACGCCTGGTTTCACGGACCGGAGGACGTGCAGGTTCGCATGGAAGCCAGCGTGGATTTTGAAGAGGAAGAGGAAAGGGTGGTCATCCGGGTATCGGACAACGGCCCGGGAATCTCCCCCGGCAATGCGTCCCGGATTTTCAACCCCTTTTTCACCACCGCCGCCCAAAGCGGAGGCTCGGGCATGGGGCTTTCCATTGTGGCCTCCCTGGTGAAATCCCACGGCGGAGCCATCACCCTGGATCAGGACGCCCCCGGCGCCTGCTTTGTTATCTCCCTGCCGCGTATGCCTGCATAATTCCCTGTGACGGCAGCTTGTTCGGGCTTGCCACAATTTGATTGCCAAGTCCTCTTTTAGCTTCGCGTTGGATATATAATGAGTTGATCAAGGACCGTCCCAAAAGGATCTAAGAATACGAAATCATGATACTTGACCATTAGTTTTTATCTCGTTAAAAAGACCCGGGGCAAACCTCCATAAAGCCAATTTGCTGCAAACCTCCTAAAAAAATGCCAATTTGTCGAAAAGTAATCTCCAGAATAGCATACTCTCATATCCCAACCTCAGTGGCGCCAACCTCCAAAGGGCTGATCTTAGGGAAGCAACCTTGCAGGAAGCTGATATGCGAAACGCTAGATTGCAGGGAATCATGTGTTTGAGCGCCGACTTCAAAAAAAAGCTGGAGGGCGACCCGTTGACGAAAACCGAAAAGGAATACTACTCACGAACGGTAAAAAAGAAAGCGGCGGCGCTCGCCAATTCAGACCTGCACAGTTTAGCCAGGAAATTGCTGGAACAGTGACGGGGATGGGGGCGAATTCATGTTTGACCTTTGAAATTTTACGGAGGCTTGGGACTGTTACGGCGGCGCTCGCTCCAAGGGTTCCCGAGGGAATGTATGCGGATGAATCAACAATTCAAAAGCATGCGTTTTTTTCTCGACGCCAGGGGCTCTCTGAATTATACTGTTTTTCCATAAAGCGTTGGATCAACCGTTAAATGAGCAGGCAATTTTGTCATGACTGATTACGTCCCCCCATGTATTGGTATTGACGGCGCCCATTTATAGACAATTCCCCCTTATCTGTTTTCAATCCGATGCGTTGCCTTGTATTATTTTGCATGGGCGCCGCTATGTATTGCATGGAGGGTAGTCATGAAACGCACTATTCAAACCAAACTCGTCGCCAATATCCTTTTCTATTTGTCCATTGCCATGGTTATTTTTTTGTTTGGCGCCTACAAGATGTCTCACGGGGTGGTGGATGTCTTTCTAAGCGACCTGGCCAAATCCTGTGCGGACAGAATGGCCGTATCCCTGGAGCACCCCATGAAGCATCAGGATCAGGAAGGCGTTCTTCGGCTGCTTGGGGCTGAAACTGTGGAAAAACGGAATTACGCCATTGTGGTGAAATCCGGCGCCGGAGGGGATATCTTTGCGGGGGTTCTCCGGGGAGAAAACGATGAGACATGGCGGCCCATCACGGATGAAAGCGCCATTGTGGAAGAGTGCGTCAAGCAGAGCAGAAACATCGGGCCGAAAGGGGCGGAACTGGGCGTCGTCGACTATTATGTATCCTTGCGTTACAAGGCTGCAAAGCTCCGTTACATCCTGGCGGTGATCGTTTCTCTCACATTGATTCTCACAAGCGTTTTATTGGTGAGCCTGTTTTTTGCCTTCCGCAGGGTTGTGGTCCGCCCATTGAAGAAAATTTCCGCGGGCATGGAGAAAATCGCACAGGGAGAAGGCGACCTGACTGCCAGGATGCATATAGAAACCGATGACGAACTGGGCGACCTGGCCCGGAACTTCAATATTTTCACCGAGAACACCCAATCTCTCGTGGCGCAGGTCAAGGAAGTCTCCCAAAACCTTTCCGCCTTTACCAGCCAAATATCGTCCACGGCTTCCGAGCTTTCGGCCAGTTCGGCGGAAACCTCCAGCACCCTGAGCCAAGTCAGCACCACGGCGGAGGAAATCAAGCAGACCAGTATGGTTTCCAATCAAAAGGCCGACGGCGTGGCGCAAAAAGCCGAAGAGGCCGCCCGGATTTCCAAGGACGGAGAAAACGCCTCCAGGGAAGCCATGGACGGGATGCAGCGCATCAAGGACGAGATGCAATACATCGCCGAAAGCATTATGAAACTCTCGGAGCACTCCCAGAGCATCGGAGACATCATCGGCGCGGTGAACGACCTGGCCAACGAATCCAACCTTTTGTCCGTGAACGCCTCCATCGAGGCGGCCAAGGCCGGGGATTTCGGAAAAGGCTTCGGCGTGGTGGCCCAGGAGGTCAAATCCCTGTCTGATCAATCCAAGCAGGCCACGGGGCAGGTCAAAGCCATCCTCAGCGATATTCAGGCGTCCACCAGCAAGGCGGTCATGGCCATGGAGCGGGGCGCCAAGGCCGTGGAAACCGGAGAGAACCTCTCGGCCAGCTCCGGCAACGCCATTCGGGTTCTGGCCCAAAGAGTGGAGGAATCCTCCCAGTCCGCCGCACAGATTTCCGCCTCCAGCCAGCAGCAGCTCATGGGGTTGGACCAACTCACGGCCGCCATGGAGAGCATCAAGCATGCCAGCGCCCAAAATGCGGAAGGCGCCCGGCAACTTGATCAGGCGACAGCCCGATTGCATGAGTTGGGGGAGTCCCTAAGGAATTTGTCCGAAAAATTTAAAGTGGATTAAAAGGGCGCGCCCCCGGGCTGCACGCTTGATGGAAAAACCGGAATAAAGATCCGTCAATGGCTCTTTGACCAAGGACCGGGATTCAACAGGGGGCGGAGCCGAGCGTCCGCCTCGGGTTCCCAAAAGGCCGGCACGCCTGCCTCCGGCAGCCCGTTTCCGGCCTAATGCCGTTTGCTCCCTGGGTTGACTTCGAAAAAAATAGAATCCCGAATCTTGAGTGCTTATTGGGTCACCCCGCAACCTGGTACAAACACACCTTGCAGGTGGATCCTTCCTTTTGAATATAGTCGCTGGTCTTTTCCTCCAAGGCTGTCCACGCCTTGCCTTTTTTCATCCTTGCAATTTCGTTGCGGTAATCGTCTTCGATCCAGGCGGCTTCCCGAACCGTAAAACAGATGAGGCCGCCGGGTTTGGTGATGCGTACCAGTTCGCCCAGGGCTTGGGGCCCCACATGCCCGGAGGTGAATGTGCCCACGCTTATGACGGCGTCATAAGCGTTTCTCTCAATATCCAGCGTTTGCGTAAGATCCCCTTGGACAAGGGACTGATAGACGTCCTTGCCCTTGGCCTGCTCGAGCATGTCCTGGGAATAATCCAGACCCGTGATGTCGGTGCACCCGTTTTCAGACAAAAAAGCCCCCACGAGGCCGGTTCCGCATCCGGCATCCAAAATTTTTATCCCCGGATTTTTGATGTATCGCAGCAGCAGTTTGCCTGCAATGACAGGGGCCACATATCCCATTTCATCGATCAAGTCTGCGTCGTACTTGTCGGCCCACTCTTTGTATGCGTCCATAAGTTCTTGTTTGCCGGTTGCATTCAGGACTCTGTCGTGGATTTCTTTACGGCTGCTCATAATCTTTCCCGTCTTTATTTTTGAGGATGTGATATCAACTAAGGATTTCCAATCCAAACACAGCCGGTTATAAAAATCAATGATTCCCTGAGGGGCGCAGTTGGGCGGTTATTTGCCGAACACGCTTTCGCCGGGCTTGACCACTCCCTTGGGCATGGAGGGGACTTTTTCTCCGCCCAGGACGTAGCCGCCGTCCAGGCGGAGGACGCTTCCGGTCATGAACGGGGCGTCGTGGATGAGAAATCGCACGGCCTTGGTGACGTCGTCCATCACTCCGGTGCGGCCTAAAAGGGTATGGTCCAGGATGGCTTGCTTTTGCTCATCCGTTAGTATTTCCCATCCCCGCGTGCCCGGTCCGTGGCGGGTTTCAAACAATCCCAGCATGATTTCGTTCACCCGCACTTTGGGCGCGGCCGTCCTGGCCCAGGTTTCGGTGAGGGAGGAAACCGCCCGGTTGGCGGCGGCGTAGCCGTCGTTAAAGATCAGCCCGGCCGGGCCGCTGCGGCCCGTGATCCCGGCAATGGAAGAGATGTTTATGACCAGCCCGTCCCCGGACTCCACGAGATGGGGCAGGGCGGATTCAAAGGCCCAGCGTTTGGCCCGGAGGGTCGTCTCCATTTCCAGGTCCCACTGGTCCTGGGTGTAATGGCCGTGGACGATGGGCCAGCCGCCCCGTTCGATATTGTTAACCAGGACGTCGAGCCGGCCAAAGTGCTTGGTTACGGTTCGGACCATGGTGGGGATGTTTGACTGGCTTTCCAACAGGTTGTTTTTCAAAATCAGGAAAGGCGCCCCCGAATTTTTCAGGTCGTGCTCAAGTTTGGGCAGGGAGTCCTCCCAGTCAAAATAGTTCACGGCCACGGCCATTCCCTGGCTTGCCAGGTCCAGGGCCAGGGCTTTGCCGATGCCTTTGACGCCTCCCAAAACCAGGGCTGTTCGACGGGGCGCGCTCATGGGGTTTCTCCTTGAAATTATTTGTTAAAGCCAGGTTAAAGCCTGGCGGGGGGGCGCCATATATCCGGGGCTGGAATCCTACTCCCCCCATATCTTGCGGGAACTTTGTTGCGACCCGCATTTGCTTGCCTTATTAAAAATCAGGGTGTTACCCTTCGAAATCGAGTTCCAAAGGCGCGTTGAAAAGCGCGTGCGCCGCCCAATGGACGGCCAGGTGCAGCAACTGCGTCTCATCCGCCTGGACCTTGCTGATTATCTCATCCCCAATGTCTTCGCACGAAGCCAAGGTCCCTTGCTCCAAGCGCTCTCTGAACCGGTCCAGGTCGTAACATGCCAGACGAAAAACCTGCTGGCCTTTAAGGTCCAAGGGACCGGGTCCGGCGGCGGCTTTAAGCCCGATCAGCTCCATGAAAAGATCGTTGAACCGGTTGAACGGCTCAAGGCCCTGGTTGCGGACCCAATCACCGGCGGTCCATTCCTTACCGCTTGCAAATCCCTGGCAATGGGATTCTTGTAATACAAAATAGCGTTCGGTCTTCAGGCCTGTATTTCTGTCTCTGGAAGCAAGGCGCACCAAAGGGTAGGTCCGGCACGATCCCGGCCGGTCCTCGTACACGGTGCATCCCTGGGGGGATACAAAGGGACAGATGAAGTTGTTCGCCCCGCTTACTTTGAGGGTGACGACGGGCAGCCCGGTCTGGGGGCCCGTGTGGCCTGTTGTATATTGCTCCAGGAAATCCGAGGAGTGGAGGCCGAAGTGGTTTTTCAGCCTCATGATGTCGTAGGGCGTCAAAAACTGGTTAAGGTCCCTGCAGCACTGGTTGAAGCAGGGAACCTCCGGGCGGCAGGCAAACACAAAGACGTCTTCCGGTCCCAGAGGGGCTAAAGGCGTGGCATCCGGTTGGGGCATGATCGGCTCCTTTAAGGTATTGAAATAAAATGCCTCCGTCCGCAAGCGGCCGGAGAGGTCCAGATTCCAATATGCCGTCGGGAAAGTCAATGCTTAAACTATAGCAGGCGACTGGGCGGACAGCCCGGGGCCCACGCCCTGGTCGGCCGGGAGCAGGCGCGGCTGATAAAACGGCTGAGCCTGTTCCGGCCTTTGGGTGCGGCGGGGCGTTGGAAAAGCAAGTGCGGCGTGCGCGGGAGGCATTTGCGCATTTTTTCACAAACTTGATGGAGGGGGTGAAGAAATTTTTCACAAGCATTGAAGAATATTTTCACAAGCCCTCACAAACTTTTCTTGACAAATTAAAATGCAGGTGCTTAAACCGGTATGTTTGTTTTTTGGGAGAAGCTCGATGGGTTTCTTAACCAATTTGAATTATTTAAAAAAAAGCAATGGATACCTTCTGGACAGGAAACGGATCCAATTGCGACCCAAGAAGTACAAGCCGAATCTTAAAGTAAATTGGCCGGATAGAGCCGAAAAACTTGAGCGGCGAGGGAGACGAAAAAAGCGCGGACATAAAGAGCCGGCGCTGCTACCCGCATACAATTCAAGAATACGCATATAGGAAGAATGAAGGAAGGGAGGTGCTGACTAAAACTTAGGATTTAACGGCGGGGTTTTAGGAGAGCTGACAACGCTTGGCCCTGCCTTGGCAATTAGTTGAGTGTATCTGCTGACAACGTGAACTTTAGGAGGTATAGTTTATGCCGAGTTTCGTAATTCAAGAAAAATGTGACGGCTGCAAAGGTGGCGAAAAGACCGCATGCATGTACATCTGCCCCAATGACCTGATGGTCTTGGATCCCAATGCCATGAAAGCCTACAACCAAGAGCCCGATCAGTGCTGGGAATGCTTTTCCTGTGTCAAGATCTGCCCGACCCAGGCTATCGAAGTGCGCGGTTACTCCGACTTTGTGCCTCTGGGAAGCTCCATTATGCCCATGATGGGCACCGAAGACGTTATGTGGACCTGTAAGTTCCGTAACGGAACCGTCAAACGCTTTAAGTTCCCCATCCGGACCACTGCTGAAGGATCCGCCAATGCTTATCTGGATCTGCAGGGCAAGGACATTGATTCCGAACTGCTGTCCACCGAAGAAGCCGACGGCATGGAACTGGCTGGCCCCACCGAACTGGCCTAGTTCGGACTTTGGGATGCAGTGAATCTGAACTTTAAAGTAACATCGAATATTCGACCCTTTTTTAAGGAGGAACAATATGGCATTACCGAACAAACCTCTGGGAGAACTCAAGGCGGAACTGAATCCTGAAGTAGAAGAGCGGGAAGTTGACATTCTGATCGTGGGCGGCGGCATGGCTGCTTGCGGAACCGCTTTTGAAATCAAAAAATGGGCTGCCGACAAAAGCATCCTGCTTTGCGATAAAGCTGCTATGGAACGCTCCGGCGCTGTTGCGCAGGGCCTCTCCGCCATCAATACCTACGTTGGAACCAACTCCAAGGAAGATTACGTCCGCATGGTTCGTAACGACCTGATGGGTCTGGTCCGCGAAGACTTGATCTTTGACCTTGGCCGTCACGTGGACGATTCCGTCCATCTGTTCGAAGAATGGGGACTTCCCGTATGGAAGAAAACCGAAGACGGAAAGAACCTGGACGGTAAAAAAGGCCAGAAGATGGGCACCCTGAAGAGCGGCGCTCAGCCGGTCCGCACCGGTAAATGGCAGATCATGATCAACGGCGAATCTTACAAGAGAGTCGTTGCTGAAGCCGCCAAGCTCGCTCTGGGCGAAGAAAACATCCTCGAGCGCGTGTTCATCGTGGAACTCGTTCTCGATGCTAACGAAGAAAACCGCATTGCCGGCGCAGTGGGCTTCTCCGTCCGCGAAAACAAGATCTACATCATCAAGTGCAACACCATGATGGTGGCTTGCGGCGGCGCCGTCAACATCTACCAGCCCCGGTCCGTTGGTGAAGGTAAAGGCCGCGCCTGGTACCCCGTATGGAACGCCGGCTCCACTTACACCATGTGCATGAAGGTGGGCGCCGAACTCTCCATGATGGAAAACCGTTTCACCCCGGCTCGCTTCAAAGACGGTTACGGCCCTGTCGGCGCTTGGTTCCTGCTGTTCAAAGCCAAGACCCTCAACGGCTTGGGCGAACCCTACGCCGGATCCGATGCAGCCAAGGCTGAATTGGAAAAATACGCGCCTTACGGAACGGCCGCCATCACGCCGACCTGTCTGCGTAACCACCTGATGCTGTTCGAGATGAAAGAAGGCCGCGGCCCCATCATCATGGACACCGTCACCGCTCTGGCAGCTCTGGGCGAAACCATGGACAAGAAAGAACTCAAGCACCTCGAATCCGAAGCTTGGGAAGACTTCCTGGACATGACCTGCGGACAGGCCAACCTGTGGTGCGCCACCAACACCGAGCCTGAGAAGAAAAACTCCGAAATCATGCCCACCGAACCTTACCTGTTGGGCTCTCACTCCGGCTGCTGCGGCCTGTGGTGCTCCGGTCCTGCAGAAGACTGGGTCCCCGCTTCCTACAAATGGGACTACAACGGCGTTGTCTACAACCGTATGACCACCGTTAACGGTCTGTTCACCGCTGGCGACGGCGTGGGCTGCTCCGGTCACAAGTTCTCCTCCGGCTCCCATGCGGAAGGCCGCATCGCCGCCAAGTCCATGGCGCGCTTTGTGAAGAACAACCCGGATTTCAAACCCACCCTGAACAAGTCCACCGAAGAACTGGTCGATCTGGTGTGGAAACCCGTCAAGGTTTTCTATGAATTCTCCGGCTACACCACCGCCGTGGACATCAACCCCAACTACATCAAACCTTCCGGAATGGCTCTGCGTCTCATGAAAGCCACCCATGAGTACGGCGCTGGAACCGCCACCTTCTACCAAACCTCCTCCAAGGCTTTGGAAGTGGTGATGGATCTCCTCGAGACCATGCGCGAAGACTGCGAAAAACTGGCCGCCGGCGACCTGCACGAACTGATGCGCGCTTGGGAAATCTACCACCGCATCTGGACCGTGGAAGCTCACCTGCGTCACATCCAGTTCCGTAAAGAAACCCGCTACCCCGGCTTCTACTATCAAGCCGACTACCCGGGCCAGGACGACGAAAACTGGTTCTGCTTCGTCAATTCCAAGTACGACCCCAAGGCCGGCACCTGGGAATGCAAGAAAGAAGACTACATCAAGATCATCAGCTAGTACCCATGCTGTTTGATTGACACTCACCTCCAGGCGTTCTTTGCGACGCCTGGAGGTTTTTATTAAGTATACCCCAGAATTTTAGCGCATATGTTTTTTGTGCACGGAGGGATAGCATGACAACAGACACTGCGGCTCGTGCCAGCGGAAGCATTTTAGTGGTGGGAGGGGGTATCAGCGGACTGACCACGACCCTCGAAGCCGCCGAAGTGGGGTACGAGGTCTTTTTGGTTGAAAAGAACCCGTATCTCGGCGGGAGAGTATCTCAGCTGAATCAGTATTTTCCCAAGCTATGTCCTCCCACATGCGGACTCGAGATCAACTTTCGCCGTATCAAGGACAACCCCGGCATCAAAACCTTCACCCTGGCCGAAGTGGTCAAGGTCTCGGGCGGTCCTGGCGACTATGACGTGGAAATAAAGCTGAATCCCCGGTATGTCAACGAAAACTGCACTTGCTGCGGCGAGTGCGAAAAAGCGTGCCAGATCGAAGTGGATAACGATTTCAACTTCGGCATGGATAAAACCAAGGGGGCTTTCCTGCCTCACGAAATGGCCATGCCTGCACGCTACGTGATCTCACCCAAGATCATTGGAACCGAGGATGCCAAACGTTGTTTGGAAGCTTGTAAATATGACGCCGTTGACCTCGAAATGGAGCCCAGAACCATTAACCTTAAAGTGGGCGCCATAGTGTGGGCGACGGGTTGGGAACCCTACGATGCTACCAAGATCGACAACCTCGGTTTTGGACAGTACGACAACATAATCACAAACATGATGCTGGAGCGCCTGGCCGCCCCGAACGGACCTACAAAGGGTCAGATTGTTCGGCCTTCGGACAACACCGCGCCTGAAAGCGTGGCCTTCGTCCAATGCGCCGGCTCCAGAGACGAGAACCACCTGCCCTACTGCTCCTACATCTGCTGCATGGCTTCCCTGAAGCACGCCTGCTACATCAGGGAGCAGTATCCGGACGCAAAGATCTACATTTTCTATATCGATCTCCGTGCACCGGGCGACAGGTATGAGAAGTTCTACAAGAAGGTCAAGGAAGACGAAAACGTATTTTTCATCAAGGGCAAAGTAGCGGAAGTTTCCGCCGATGCCTCAGGCGATATCACCGTGACCGCAGAAAACGCCGTCACCGGGGAAAAGGTCTCCCAAACCGTGAATATGGCGGTTCTGGCAACCGGTATGCAGCCTTCTGCTGCGCTGAACAAACTTCCGGCCGATCTCAAATACACGGATGACGGATTCGTCATCAATGATTATGCGGCTGGGGGAATGTTTGCTTGTGGATGCGCCGCCCAACCGGCTGATGTGGTGTCTTCGAACCAGAATGCAACTGGCATGGCTTTGAAGGCCATTCAAACCTTGGTGAAGAGGTAGGAGGTAATCCATGGACAAGAAGTTCGGTTTCTATATCTGTTCTGGATGCGGAATCGGAGACGCCCTTGACATTAAAGGTCTGATCGAGGAAGTCCCCGAAGAGGAGGGCTATTCCAATTGCAAGACCCATCCTTTTCTATGCAGCCAGAGCGGTGTGGACCTCATCAAGAAGGACGTGGCTGATGGGGTCAACACCATCGTGATCGGCGCCTGCTCCCGCAGGGTTAACTGGGACGTTTTCAAGTTTGATAACTGCATTGTTCAGCGCGTCAACCTTCGCGAAGGCGTTGTGTGGTCCCATAAAGACCTCATTACGGACGAAGAAATTCCCGAAGACGAGCCTAACAACCTGCAGATGATGGCCGAAGACTATCTCCGCATGGGCATGGTCAACGCTGAAAAGATCAAACTTCCCGAGCCTTATCAGCTGGAAGAAGGCATCAACAAGAAGATCATGGTCATCGGCGGCGGCATCACCGGCATTTCTGCGGCTCTCGATGCAGCAGCCACCGGCTACGACGTGACCATCGTGGAGAAGGAAGATGCTCTGGGCGGCTGGGCCGCCAAGGTGCGTAAGCAGCTTCCCATGGCGTATCCTTACGAGGAACTCCAGTCTCCCATCATTGGCAGCCTGATCGCCAAAGTTCAGGAAAATCCCAAAATCACGGTCAAGACCGGCACTGTGGTCGCCCGTATCGCCGGACAGCCCGGCGATTTCACTGTGACCCTGAAAAAGCCCGGCGAAAAGATTCCTTTTGACGTGCCTTATCCGCTGCCGGATGAAATGAAGGTGGATGAGAACGGAAAAGAGCTGGACAACGATGCTCTGGCCGTCAAGTACAAGGAATACAACGAAGGAAGGCACGACATCCTGAAGCTGGACCCCGACGGAGAAAAATTCGGCGCCGTGGTTCTGGCTGCTGGTTGGAGACCTTACAAACCTGCTGAAGGCGAATTTGCTCACCTGGGCTTCGGCGTGGAAGAAAACGTCGTCACCAACGCTCAGTTTGAAGAAATGGCCGCCAAGGGCAAGATCGTCACGGCTGACGGACAGCCCGCCAAGAGCGTGGTCTTTGTGCAAAGCCCGGGACAGGGCGACGACTCCGACTTCCCCTACGCTTCTTCCGTGACCAGCCTTGTTTCCCTGAAACAGGCCAAGTACGTCACCGAAGACTATGAAGACGGAAAAGCCTTTGTGTTCTATCAACACATGCGCACTCCCGGCCTGTCTGAAAACTTTTACAAGAGCATTCAGCAGACCCCCGGCATCTTCCTGACCAAGGGCGAGGTCGTCAGCGTCGCCAAGGGCGACGCCGGCCTGGTTGTGGAAGCGGACAACACCCTGTTGGGCGAAAAAATCCAGGTCAAGGCCGACCTGGTGGTTCTGGCCACCGGCATGGTGCCCGCCACCAAGGACGATCCGGTCGTCAATCTGGCTTATCGCCAAGGCCCGGCTTTCCGCGACATCGGCCTGTTCAACGGCTACTGCGACTCCAACTTCATCTGCTTTCCCTACGAAACTCAGCGCACCGGCATCTACGCCGCCGGCGGCGTGAGGCGCAGCCTCACCATGGCCGAGTCTGTGGAAGACGCCACCGGCGCCGCACTCAAGGCTATTCAGTGTCTCGAGTCCACCGACCGCGGCGTGTCGGTTCATCCCCGTTCCGGCGACAAGACCTTCCCGGACTTCTTCTTCCAACGCTGCACCCAGTGCAAGCGCTGCACGGAAGAATGCCCCTTTGGCGCCCTGGACGACGATGAAAGAGGAACGCCCAAGCCCAATCCCACACGGTGCCGCCGTTGCGGAACCTGTATGGGCGCTTGTCCCGAACGCATCATCGGCTTTGCGGACTACAACATCGACTCCATCGGCTCCCAGGTCAAGTGCATCAAGGTTCCGTCTGAAGACGACTTCGACGAACCGCCCCTGCGCATCCTGGCTTTGGTCTGCGAAAACGACGCAATGCCGGCTCTGGACATCGCAGCCATGAACGGTCTGACCTATAACCATCAGCTTCGTATCATTCCTGTGCGCTGCCTGGGTTCCGTAAACGTGATCTGGATCAAGGACGCATTGTCTCAGGGCATGGACGGAGCCATCCTCATCGGGTGCAAGCATGGCGACGACTATCAGTGCCACTTTGTCAAGGGCTCTGAACTGGCCGACATTCGTATGAAGAAAATCGGCGACGCCCTTGCCAGCCTTGCACTGGAACCGGAACGTGTGACCCAGGTCCAGGTAGCTATTGACGAGTACGACAAGCTCCCCGAGATCATCAACAAGTTCTGTGAGGAAGTCGAAGATCTTGGACCCAACCCGTTCAAGGGATTCTGATTTAGGAGGAAAAAACAATGGGTCAACAACTGTTGGAACCTGATGTTAGTTTTATTAAAGTGCTCAATGAGCGCGGCGGCGACACGCTGAAGAAGTGCTTTCAGTGCGCCACCTGCTCCGTAGCGTGCCCCATTTCTCCGGACAACAAGCCCTTTCCTCGCAAGGAAATGATTGCTGCTTCCTGGGGTCTGAAGGACCGCTTGGTGAACAACGTGGATATCTGGTTGTGCCACCAATGCGGAGACTGCTCCGTCATGTGCCCCCGCGGCGCCCGTCCCGGCGATGTGCTGGGCGCGGTCCGCAACGTGGCCATTGAAGAGAACTCTCCCATTCCGGCGCTGGCCAAGGCCGTAAACGATCCCAAAAAGCTGCCTGTGCTGCTTTTGATCCCGGCCGTCCTGTTCCTGATCATGGGCTGGGTGGTGGCGCCGATGATTTGGGCGGTGATCGGCCCCATCCTGGGCGCCATCTTCCGTTTTGACTACACCCAGACTACGTTCCTGAACTTCTCTCCCGAGCTGTTTCATGGACAAATCGCCCACTCGGCGTTTTTCAACACCTGGCTGGTGGATATGATTTTCATTCCCACCGCCATTTTCGCCGTGGTGTGCTTTGCTCTGGGCGTCAAGAAGTTTGCGACCAACATGCATAATGCAGCCGTGGCCGAAGGCAAAGTCAAGGAAACCGAGTTTTCCTGGAAGGGCATTGCCCAGGCTCTGCCTAAGGTCGCCGCATCCATTTTGCGTCACGAAAAATTCAATGAATGCTCCGAGAACAAGTCCCGCGGCACCTCCCATATGATGGTGCTGTTCGGCTTCATCGGCCTGTTCATCGTCACAACCTGCTTTATGCTCATCCTTTATGGATCAGCCCTGGTAGCCGGGTACGACCATGCATGGCACGGCCCCTACAGCCAGCTTAACCCCATCAAGTGGCTTGCCAATTTTGCCGGCATCGCTTTGCTGATCGGCTCTCTGGCCATGATCAAGAACCGCCTGGGGAAGAGCGAAAACCACCTGAAGAGCAGCTATCCTGACTGGAGCCTCTTGGGTCTGGTGTTGGGTCTGGCCGTGACCGGCCTGGGCGCGGAAGTCACCCGCCTCGCAGGCGCTGAGTTCGTGACCTACCTGACCTACTATGTGCACCTTATCTTTGTGTGGTGCCTGTTTGCTTACGTGCCGTTCTCCAAGCTGGCTCACCTGGTATACAGGACTGTCGCCCTGTGCTACGCCGAGTACGCCGGAAGAGACGCAAAATAAGCATTTGCAGTTCTTTGTTTCCACTGTCGGGGGCAGGTCTTTTTTCATCTCCGAAAAAAGCCTCCCCCGGCTTTTATTTTAAGTCTTGGATTTTTCCTTCCTTTTTTTCCTGATTTCGTAATAGAATGAGCAATCCATTCAATTCATCACAACCAGTTCGCTTTACAGCCGGCCATCGCCAATCAAAAAAAGGGGGATTCCATGCATCGTTATTTGATCGTCGCCGTTTTGGCTTTTTGTTTTGGTTGCGCCTCAACCACGCCGTTGGATAACTCCGCGCGCTCCTCGGCGCCCGGGTCGTTTGTCCAGCTTTCCCAGGGTATGGTACATTACAGCCTGGACGGGCCGGAAGACGGCGAGGCGGTCGTATTGGTTCACGGCTTTTCCACTCCCATGTTCATCTGGGAGAGAACCGTCCCCGCGCTGACGGACGCCGGATTCCGGGTATTGACTTACGATTTGTACGGCCGCGGATATTCGGACCGCCCGGACGTTAAATACAACGAAGAGTTGTTCGACTCCCAACTGGAGGAATTGCTTGAGGCCCTTGATATACAAGAGCCTGTGAATCTTCTGGGGTTGTCCATGGGCGGGGCCATTGTCACGATCTTTACGGCCAGGCATCCTGAAAAGGTCCGCAGGACCGGCATGATCGCCCCTGCAGGCTTTCCCGTAAAGATTCCTTTTACGGCCAAGCTGGTCCGCATTCCAGGCTTGGGAGATTTTTTAATGAGCGTCATGGGAGACAGGACTATACGGAAGAGCGCCGCCAAATCTTTTTACGACCAAAGCCAGGTGGAGCCCTTTTTGGCCAAGTTTGATGAGCAGATGAAGTACAAAGGATACAAGCGCGCCATTTTACGAACCTTGAAGGAATTCAACCTGAACGACCAGGAAGAGGCGTTTAAAGCCGTTGGAAGCTTAGGCAAGCCCGTCCTGTTGATCTGGGGAGAGAACGATCAAACCGTGCCTTACGAACACCACGAAAAGGTGATGGCGGCCATTCCTCAAACCCAGTTCCACTCCATTGAAAAGGCGGCCCATGTTCCCCATTATGAAAAGAACGGGGTGGTTTCACCGATTATCGTGGGATTTTTTGAAGATTAGTTCGGGCGCGGCCAAAGTCAGGGCAGTCCGAATTCCTTCACCCATTGTTGAAAGATCGCAACCTTTTCTTCACCAAATTTGGCAAGCCCCCTGGCGACCTGGTCCACGGATTTTGTTACGCCTTCGGCATGGCCGTTTTTCGAGTGAAATTTGTCCACGTAACAGATGATTTTTTCTTCCTGGCTAAGGGGGAGCATATCCCTTTCCGGCAGGCCCATGTTCAGCAGGGCCGCTTCCTCTTTGGGAATGCCCACGCCTACGTGGCGTTCGCAGACCAGACCGTGGCGAGGCATGTTGTCTGCATCCAGGATCTTTTTGCCTTCTATGCCATGATGCAGGTAATGCAGGTCGCCGTGGCAATCCAGGCCGGGGGCGTTGGTGGCGAATATGCCGATGTCGTGGAGCATGGCCGCTTCATGAAGGAAATCCAGATCAATGGAACCAGGGCCGATTCTCTTGGCCAAAGCCACAGATTTATCCGCCACCCAGGTGGAATGATTCACCAGCATGGCGTAGGCTTTTGATTCGGGATCGTAATATCTTTTTATAATTTCTATGGGGTCCATTTTTAGTCTCTCAATGAAAAAGGCGAAGGCCCTTGCTTTTTAGCCATTGCACGGCGGCCGCGTCAAACATATTGCGGAAGGCCGTTACGCCTCCTACTCCCTTTCGGCCGAAAACAAAATTTATTTCACTAATGAGCGGCTTTTTTCTGTTTTGATCGAACATTACGTCCACAGCCGCCAGGTTGACTCCCGTTCTGTCCTTGAAATCCTTGACGCATTCCACCCCTTTGGCGGTCAGTTCCGGATCGCCTTCCAGGTCGATCAATGCGCCTTTGCCCACGTTGTTTCTAAACTCACCGGGCGTATTTTGGCAGCGCCAATACGTTTTAACCATGTCGCCTATCAGGACCACGCGCAGGTCCTTTCCTCCATGGTCTACAAATTCCTGAGCAACGAAACCGTCTCCCTGCCTTTGAAAAAAAACCAAAGCCTGATCAAGTTCATCCTGGTTTGTTATCAGAAAAATTCCGAATCCGCATCCGCCCTGATTGTTTTTCAGGACAAAAGGACGAGGCAGGGGAGGGCGGTCAGGATCGGGAAATCTCCTCCTCCAGTCGTTTACGGACTCGAACGGCAGGGTTTTGGGGCGGGGCAGGCCGAATTTATCCAACAAAAGAAAATTACCGGCCTTGCCTTCAAATCCGAATCGGTTGGAATAATTGGGAAAGATACAATCCGTAAAACGCCGGCAGACGGCGTACTGCTCCTGATTGACGCTTTGGGGAAGGATAACGGCCCTAGCGTTTTTCAAAATGCCTGTGGTCCGATCTTCAGACAGGCTTTTGATAGGCAAGGTCAGGCCGAAGTCTCCTTTAAAATGCGGATGCAGCGAAACGATCATTTTACTTATGCCCGGAAAGGAGCACCGCTTCGATAAAGGGGTCGATATCTCCGTCCAGCACGGCGTTCACATTGCCCACATCCATGTTGATCCGGTGGTCTTTCACCATTTGGTAGGGATGAATGACATAAGACCGGATCTGGTTGCCAAAGCCGATGTCCTCCTTGGCCTCATAATTGTCCTGCATTTGCTTTTGCTGCTGTTCCTGCTCCACCTGGTACAGCCTGGCTTTCAGGACTTTCATGGCAAGATCGCGGTTTCTGTGCTGGGACTTTTCCTGCTGGCACTGGACCACAATGCCTGTGGGGATGTGCAGAATCCGTACGGCGGAGCTGGTCTTGTTTACGTGCTGGCCGCCTGCGCCGCTGGCCCGGAACACGTCAACCCGCAGGTCCTTTTCGTTCACGTCCACCACGATTTCCTGATCGATTTCAGGGTAGACCGCCACGGATGCAAAGGAGGTCTGGCGCTTGCCGTTGGAGTTGAATGGAGAGATGCGGACAAGGCGATGGACGCCTTCTTCGGTCTTCAGGTATCCGTAGGCATAGTCGCCGGTTACGGTAAAGGTGACGCTTTTGACTCCGGCTTCGTCGCCCGGCTGATAATCAAGGATGGAGTACGAGAAGCCCTTTTGCTCCACCCACCGGAGATACATGCGCAAAAGCATTTCGGCCCAGTCCTGGGCGTCGGTGCCGCCTGCGCCTGCATTGATGGCCACAATGGCGTTGCGGGCGTCGTCTTCGCCGTCCAGCATGCGGCTGAGGGACAGCTTGTCTATGCCTTTTTCAATTTTGACAAGGTGTTGACGGGCCTCTTCAATGGTTTGGCTGTCCTCCTCCTCCACGCCCAATTCGAAAAGGACCTCTGCTTCAGACAACTCTTCTTCGAGCTTCTCCCAGCCTTCCACCAGAGCGGTGATGCTTGTGCGTTCCTTTAATATGGCTGTATTTTTATCAGGCGAGTCCCAAAACCCATCCTGGGCCATGATGGACTCAATTTCGGCTAATCTTTGCTTTTTGCTTTCTAAGTCAAAGATACTCCTTCAATTGAACTAATTTTTCCTGGAGATCTTTGATTAATTGTTTCAACTCGCTGCTCATGATCGCCTCCTGTATACAAGCCCGTTTTCGGGATTATTCATTAAGAGAAACCTTTTAATAATGCCGCATTCTAAAAAATTTGTAAAGATGAATTAAAGTGCGGGAAATTCCGGCCAGGAGGCCGGAGATAATGGCCGGGCGAAGCGCCGCCGGAATATGTCTTGCCAAAAAAGGGTGAGGCGCTTTACTAAAGGAAGATAGATCCGTCATTCCAAATGCCCCACTAAACCATAACTAATGGAGGATGCTATGAAAAAATCATTCGGACCGCAAACCTACCTCCCCGCAACGCCCGTGCTTCTGGTGGGAACCTATGACAAAGAGGGGAAGCCCAATCTGATGACCGCCGCCTGGGGCGGCATCTGCTGCTCCAACCCTGTGTGCATGACCGTATCTCTGCGCAAAGCGACCTATTCCTATTCAGGGATAGTGGAGCGCAAGGCTTTCACGCTGGGAGTTCCCTCACAGTCGCAGGTCAAGGAAGCCGACTACATGGGCATCGTGAGCGGCGCCAAGGTGGACAAGTTTGCGGAGGCAGGCTATCACGCAGCAAAGGGCGATTTTGTGGACGCCCCGTACGCCGAGGAAATCCCGTTGGTTGTGGAATGCGAACTGGTGGAAAGCCTGGAACTGGGCTTGCACACCATGTTTGTGGGCAAGGTCATGGATGTGAAGGCGGATGGGTCCGTACTAGCTGAAGACGGCCTGCCGGACGTCTCCCGGATCAAACCCATTGTTTACGATCCCATACACAAGATTTACAGCGGCTTAGGCGAGTCCTTGGGCAAGGGCTTTTCCGTAGGCGGGAAGTAGACGGAAACAACGGAAAAGTCCGCTTTTGCCAAATTCGATATTGAACGGATTCTCCCGCCCCAAAGCCTTATGGGGGCGGGAGATCGTTCATAGCAATACGCGCATTTTATCCTGGAAATAACCTGCAGGGCGCCATTAAATTTTAATTATGGAGAGACCCCGGAAACCACCTGCAAGGCCCCGACGGCGTCTTCAACTCCAATTTTCCCGTCGTAGTTAAAATCCCCTTTGGGGCTGCTCAGATAGCCCAAGTTTCCAAACATGAGCGGGTTTTCCTTGGTGGGAATCCGTACGTTGTCCACTTTGGCGTTCACGGTGGTCGCCCCCGGGTCCACGCTCATGAAGATGCGAATGCTGTCATCCCTGTAGGAAATGTTCGAGGGCAAAGGAACGGAGAAGGCGCCCCGCCCTTCCGCCATAAACACCACGTTATCGTTGACCACGGCCAGTCCCATGGGCACGGCCTGGTTCAAGCTCCATCCGTAAGTTTGGTTCACCCGCACAATATCGCGATACATATCGCCGGCGGCGTTGCGTTCGCGCACCCGGCAATGTATGCGTTGGCTTCCTCCGCTCCATTCTGAGCGAATTTGGGCGGATATGTAGGTCCCTCTTGTCGTGTCCGCCACGTTCAGCCGCAGACCTACAGCGGCCCATTCACTGTTGGCGGAGGTCGTGACGGTGAGCACGGTAACGTCGGCCATAAGGCCTATGGAGTCGCCTTTGGCTCTTCTAATTTGGCCGTCGGAAGCGTCCTGGTCCGTGGAGGTGCACTCAAAATAATAGCGGCTGCTATCCACGGGGTCGATATCAAAATCAGCGCCTGATTCCTCCTCTACCGTCCATGTGGAAAGGTCTTCCTTGTCATAGCCTGCATGCCTGATGACGAGGGCCGAACGATTAAGCACCTGGTCGGTGTAGCGCGCATTGGTGTCCGACTCTGGATGGTACTGCAAAGCCCTGATCACAACGGGATAAGCGGCGCCATATTTAAACAGATCGCCCGTATAGGTATAGGTATAAGGATCGGCGGATCCGGTGTCCGGGATTGCCGGAGAGAAGAAAAGCGGCTGGGAGAATACAGGCTCCCGGTTCTGGTTTGGGGGAAAAATCACAACATCGTAGGCGTCGGCGCCGGTCACGCCATTCCAGGAGAATGTGGGGTTTTCTCCCGCGGTAGCCGCCACGGAGGTGACAACCGGCAACTGCTCCAGCGAGTTGGATGGAATATACCAGGTGCTTTGCGTGGAGGGGCCCACGGAAAATATATATTCCTTGTCCTCCCAGGTGGATCCCGGAACATCGTAGCCGCCTCCAAGATATGCGGGAAGCAGCCCGTCTGAGGAAAGGTGGTTAAAGTTGTAATAGGGCCCATTATATGTGAGTTGCAAAGAACCCGTGCGGGTGGACGATAGAGTTACGGGAAAAGGTGCGTCTCCGTCCGTAAGGGCGCTGCCGATCATAAACCATCGAGGCTGGTCGTTAGCCCACGGGTGGTAGGAAGGGTAGTAATAGTACTCGGATGAGTACTGGCGGCTTTCCGACATAACGGCTGCGTGATGAAAAACCTCGGCGGCGAAAAGCGCCGGGGCGGCAAAACACATCAATGCTGCGCACAAAGTGAACAACGCCATCGGGAACCTGGCTTTTTTCATGGTTCATCCTCCAAAAATTCTTGTTATCCTGTCTTATATGCTGTTTCCGGCAATTTGGGGGCAGGCAATGGAGCGGGGGCGGCGTCCGCTCCGGCGGTTTTTGGGGACTCTCCAAATAGCGCTGGCAATACGATATCGGCCTTAATTGCATAAAGATTTTTAAGGCCGTCTATAGGGCGGGCCCCCGATCAGTTTTTGCAAACATAAGTAAAGTTGGAGCATCATACTGCATGAAAAAAGGAATATCAATTATTTTTACACGATCGGACAAGAACTCCGAAAATATACCCGCAGACAGCGCTATTACTTGGGTTTTGGGCCGGCGAACATGAGAATCATCACCAAACCCATGCAGATGAAAGCAAAGAGATCGCCCAGTTCCGTATACAGGGTCTCGGTTTTTAGAAGCGGAAGGCTTGTTGTTCTGGAATCTTCGACAAATAGGTTCGTGGCCGCCAAAATGTCGCCCGTGGGATCGATGAATCCGCTGACGCCCGTGTTGGCCGCCCTGGCTACGGCTCTGCGGTTTTCCACGGCGCGGAAAACCGCGGTGGAAAAATGCTGGTAGGGCGCGCTGGATCTTCCGAACCACGCGTCATTGGTGATGGTCACCAGCAGATTGGCGCCGTCAAGGACCTGATGCCGGGCGAGGGAGGGGAAAATAATCTCGTAGCAAATAAGGACGCCCAGGCTAACGCCGTTTGCGGGCAGGGCTTCGCCTTTGCGTCCCGGGGAAAAGTCGCTGACTTGCTCCACCAGGTTATTGATAAAGGGCATATATTTTTTCAGGGGTACGTATTCCCCCCAGGGGACCAAATGGGCTTTGTCGTACTTACCGAGGACTTTGCCGTTTTGCCCGATTAGAAAGGCGCTGTTGTAAAAAATGGGTTCGTTTTCAGTGCGCTCAAAAGACATGCTGCCTGTAAGCAGGTATAGATGGTCCTCCCTGGCTTCGTTCAACACGCGGGCCGTCAAGAAAGGCTCTGTGGCCGAAAAATAAAAAGGCATGGCGCTCTCAGGCCAGATCGCCAATTCCGTCTTGGGGCTTACTGCACTTTTGGTAAGGCGGACATAGGTGTCTACGGTGTGTTCCTGATAGGCCGGGTTCCACTTGATGTTCTGGTCTATATTGCCCTGGATCACCGCGACCTCTATGGCCTCGGCGCCCTTGCAGGACTGTTTCACCTGGTCCAGGCGGAACACTCCGTAATAATAGGCGCCGCCCACAATCATGCCGGTGAGCAAAATGGCCAGCATTCCTCGCGTCCTGGATAAAGTAGGGCCGAACAGCGTGCCCGAGTACAGGGACGCCCCTAAAAGGTATAGGCCGTAGTTGACCAGGATGATTAAAGCGGAAACGCCATAGGCGCCCGTCAGGTCGGCAATCTGGATGATTTCAAGATTTTGGTATTGGGTATGGCCCAAAAGCCCCCATGGAAAACCCGTGATGAGATAGGTGCGGACATACTCCAGGCACACCCATAGGGCTGGCGCAAAAAACAGACTGCGCAGGGGCCTTACAGGGCCTTTTCGTGTGAACGCGGCAAACAGACCCATGTAGACGGACAAATAAACGGCCAGCAGGAACAATAACGGAATGGAAGCGTACCATGGCAGCCCCCCGTATTGCCGCATGACTCCGTCCACCCAGTAAACCAGTCCAATATTATGAATCAGGCCGGTCAGGAATCCCAGGCCGAAAGCCGCGCTCCATGATTTGTTGCGCACGGCGAACAACAGAGGCAGAAAGGCGAACCATGCGATCCACCATAAATCCGCCTGGGGATAAGCCAAGGTCAGGAGCACGCCCGAGCACATGGCTGCTATTAAACGGATCAGTGGGCCTTTTATGCTTTCCTTGAAAAAAACCGCCACGTTCCGATGCCCTCGCTATGCAATAACAAACATAAAGAAGCTGTAGAAGGGGCTAACCAAAACAGCCTGAGTCAAATTTCTCTATTCGTTCAAATCCCCGCCCTTTTGCTGTAAGAATCCGCTCCTGCATTTTTTAGTGCAGGCGAAGTCTTATCTATCTGTAATATCCGGCGTTTTGTTGCCCGGGAAGGGATTTTGTTGATTATACAGCCGAAAAAAATCATGGATGTTTTCCGGAAACAAATAATGCCTCGAAAAATCAGGCTTTGTCAATGCCTCCGGAGGTTGTTTTTCTGCATGAGAGTATGAATATGCATCATAAGGATGGGAGAAACAGGCGGGAATTGAAAGCGCGGAGCGGTTTTTTAACCGCTCCGCGCTATTTGAACTACGTTAATAGACGCCCATGCTATGCCGTGGGCTCTTCAATGAATAATTGCTGAAACACCCGGTAGCCCGGCATCTGGGGTTTAAATAAAAGAAAATAGGCTGCCGCGCCAAACGCCGCCAGGCCGATAATAAACCCAAGCCCCTGACTGCCCAGCAACTTGCCGATGTAATGGACGGCCAGCCCGGCCCCTCCGGCGGAAAGCAGGCTGACCGCAAAAATCGCGGTAAGGAGCCATACTCCCAGCATCAGAGGATTTTGACGGGATTTTTCTTTAGGCAGGGTGGCGTCCATGGCTGCGCCCTGGGCGATCCAGCGGATGACCGGTATCCCCAGGCCGGGAACCACAAAAAGCCCCATGCCCAAAAGGGTGTAGCATACATTGGACGTCAAAAATCCCAGGCCCATGTGCATACCCGGCGCCCAGTGCGCCCCGTTGTTCACCGACGAGTCGTATAAAAAGCGCTGCCAGCCCAGGCCGTCCCAACCATGGAGCAAGATGAAGAACATGAAAAAATACCCGAGAAACCATTGCATGTGGGCGGCGAAAAATTTCCCCATGCGAATGAATTTATAAGAAATCCAGAAACCTAATATCCCCTGGGTGATGTTGGTCACGGAAAAAATCACAACAAGCCAGGCCGGCAGATCCAAATGCGACCTGGCGACCTGCATGGTCTCCCAATCCGGAAAATTCCATAGCAGGTAAATGCCCGAAGGCGCGAATATGCACGACAGAAACAGCAAGTTGTACACAAAATACTTGGAGGTAAAAGGCTTATCCTCCTCTTTCAACTGCCTGGCCGCCGCCGAGGCGAACGTCGATCCCAGAGCGTAAGCCCAAAACACGTCAACCTGTACCATGATATCCCTCCCGTTTCGCTATGATTAACTAGAGACCCCTCACTGAATTATTCCATATGACAGTTTGCTTCATTCCCTCGCTTTGAATGGGAATGAATATTGTAAGATAAGTATCGCGTCCCCTTAAAATCGATGCTGAACTTTCCCCTAAGACCGTTGTGCGACCTCATATCCTGGCTCAGCTCATGCCGCTGATCATGAGTCCCGCAATGGTCCTGGACCAGCGTTTGGTCACGGCTTCGGGATCAGACGCGGACATGACGTCGCGCACACCGGCGACCAACACCCCGGTGATCGCCTTGGACAGGATAAGCGTGTCCAGATCCTGGCGCAAAAATCCCTTTTTAACCCCGTTGATGAAATACAACTCCGTGGCCTGGGCGATGGCGTCCAGCAGAGCTTCCATCCTCGCGTTTAAAGCCGGGTCCACGCCCAGGGCTTCGTAAAAAAGGATGGGGCCGAACCGCATATCCTCCCGGAACACTTCAAAGATGCGTTCGCCCAGGCGGATGATTTGTTGGTGGTATTCTCCGGCGGAGTTGGTCGCCGTGGGATAGTCCGACTCCACGATGGACGCGACCTTGCCGATAATCAGATCGATGACCGAAATGAAGATGTCCAGCTTGTTTTCAAAATACCGGTAAAAGGTTCCGTGGCCCATGCCAAGCCGTTGGGCGATGTCGGATATCTTGGTGGCGTGATATCCGTTTTCCGCAAAGGCGTCCATGGCCGCAGCCAGTATTTCGGCCCGTTTTTGTGTTGTTTTATCGGGCTGGGCGGTTTTTGAGCTTTTTCCTTGCATCGTGAAAAACGGTCCTTGTATTTTCATGAATGAGCATTGATGGCGCAGGGTCAATAACAGAATGACTCGTCATTCTGTACACTCGGATGAAAAATTGCGCAAGAAAAATTTTTCACGATGTGAAAAATGGGAAAGGCTATCGGGGCTTCAATTGTCGGCAGAGCCTCGCGAGGCGAGGAGATAAGATTTGATTAAGAATCTTTGGCGATGTGTTTGATGAGGTGGCCCAGTTCGGGAAAAATGAGGGATGTGCAGGCCAGCTTGCAGGCGCCTAAGCTGCCGGGCATGCAAAAGACGGCGGTTTTTCCCACGATTCCGGCGGCGGCCCTGGACAGCATGGCTGCGGAGCCGATTTCTTCGAAGCTTAACTGGGCGAAAAGCACGCCGTAGGCGGTGAGTTCCTTGTCAAACAAGGGGCGCACCGCCTCTACGGTTACGTCGGACGGGGTAACTCCGGTGCCGCCGTTGATGAGCACCACGGAGACCTCCCCGGAATGGGTCAGCCTTTCCACGGCGCTTCGGATTTCCGGCGCCGAATCGGGCGTCACAAAGTGTTCGATCACTTTATGCCCCTGTTCCCTCAACTGCTTTGCTATCCAATGGCCGCTTTTGTCCTGTTCCAGGCTTCGGCTGGTGGAAACAGTAATAACGGCCGCGTTTACGGAAAGAGGGGCCTGGCTTTTATGTTCACGGACTCCCATGATAGGCGCCTTACCGCCGGACGAGATTAGTCCAGGACGTCGTCGTCCGAGTCATCGTCATTGTCGTCAGCGCTGTCATCACTGGAGTCGCCAAGGTCCAGGTCGTCGCTTTCCAGAATGTCTTCTTCCGGCATATCGTCATCCACGTCGTCGTCGTCGTCGTCCGAGTCGTCCACATCTTCGGCCTTGAAAGTTTCTTCCACGATGACGTCGATTTCATCCACGTAACCTTCCTTGACTTCCTCCCTGTTGGGTCCGTAGAGCTGATTGACCAAGTCAACCATATCCATGGCCACATTTTCGGGCGGATACATACCGTGGGTGCGGAGGATGTCCACCACAGCCATTTTTCCCTGGGACAGGGCGGCTTCAATGGCCTCTCCGTCCACTTCCCGGGAGCCCATGATGGACAAATGCTCGTCCACTCCGCGGGCGAATTCGCTGATGATGAGTTTGTTTTTGGAATCATCCCGGGTAAGGACATATCTGTATTTCATCTAAGATTTCTCCTCGTAGCGCTTTTGGGCGCGTTTTGATTACGCCTTGCGGCGGCAGGAAAACCAACCCTAATAAAACAGGAACTCAAGAACCATAAAAACAGACGGCTGTCAACAAGACGCAAAATATTTCCCTGACTTGGCAGCCGATAAAATTTAATGGCGCTTTTTGGCCGCGGCCGGATACAAATCCGCCTTCGCTCGTACAGGCCCGTCCATGGGGGGGGTAAATCCAAACACCGTCTTTAAAAGGTTCATAAGAATCATAAAGGTGGCCCCCCAGAGAATATCGCGCGAGCCGTCCTTGCCGGCCACGGCGAAGCAGGGGAGGTTCCAGACGTCCGTTCCCGCCAGTTCCCGGTATTTTCCGGTGAGCTTGAGGGAGTATAACCCGTAATTGTCAGGTTCCCACAAGTCCTTCAGGGGCAGGCAGACGTTTTTTTCAATTTCATAGCTAATTTTGAATTTGACAGGCTTGGTCAGACGCCCAACCATGGGATATACGATCTTTCTTCTGCCCACAAGCCTATAACACGGCAAAGCTCCTAAAAAATCAATTTTTCGAGGCCCCACCCGCATTTCCTCCCAGCACTCCCTTAAGGCGTTGGCCAGATAAAACGAGATGGTCTCAAAGGTTTTCGGCCTCCGTTGTCTGGCGGCTGCATACCCCTGGCTCTTCCGCATAGGCAGGACGTAAGGGATAATCCAGTTCGCCACAAAACGATCTGCAATGGGCAATGCGTGTCCGCCGGGAAAGCACAGATCTCCCGGCTGTGAGACCTCCTGAGACCTTTTATTCAGAATAAATGACAGGCCGTTTTTCCCTTCGGCCATGAGGACGAGCACGCCCGCCTCCTGCCAGGATATCCCTTTTTTCTTCTGACTGCCCACAAAGGCCTTTTCCTCTTCATAATCAAGAGGGGCGCCGGCCAGGGCTTCCGTAACTTTTTCTATGGTCCTTGTATATGGCGTCACAACAAAACCTGCGTATATAGCCGCCCCCACGCATGATGATTTTCAAGGCGGCGCCCAAAAAAAAGGCTAAGGGGCTTATTTTAAAATTTAAATCATTTTCCGGGTAGGGCCTGGGGCGTCCCCCGGCCTTGCAGGAGGAAATAACCTTAGCAAGCAAGGGCGGAGCCGTCAAAGTAAAAACAGGGTTAAAAATACAGATATTGCTCGTTCACGTCCGGGGCGGGGAGGATTTGCACCTCCTTCAGGGTCAGGGTCGGCAGCTTCCTGCCCATCACGTCTTCCTTGCCGCATACGCCTCGCACCCGCACCCATTGGTCGTTTTTAAGGGATTCCAGGCCCTTTCCCTTCACAAAGACTCCAACCGGAACCGCGTCGGCCGCACAGCATGTTATATAAAACCGGAAGACCATGCCAAGGCCTTCAGGCGCGTCCTCAGGAGCGTAGTACATGCCTTCGGTCAGCACTTCCCCGCCTTCATAATCCTCCCAGTTGCGGAGCAGCTTGCTCAGGATCACAGGCTTCTCCTCCTGTTCCACCGGCGGCAGATCCTTGATGTCCATGGTCCACAAGCTGGGGTCGTCCCGTTCAATTTTTTGCTTCAAAGACTTGCCGGGCATGGAGGTTCCCAATGCCCTTTTGGAAAGGGCGAAGCCGCCCAGGCCCGTATTGTGGGCGCCGATGATGAACAAAATGGGCAGCAGCAGGAACCCTGCTCGAATCCATTGCATATGCGAGGAGCCGTGGGCGCGCTCTCCACGCCCGGCGGAAACCGCGGCCAGGGCGAATAACCCGGCGATTATCAGCCCCATGTACATCAGGCCCGCAAACCTGGGCTGCAAAAAAGCCAGATACCGGTCCTGCTCCAGCAGCCATCCGTAGGCCAGCACCCAGGCGATAAGCACCCAGGGCAATAATCTGGCGGCAAACCATTTTTCCAGAATATGGATGGTGGACCTCATAGGCTGACATACTCCATAACAAGCAAGCTGAAAAAGACCAGTGCGGCAGTCAGTGCACTAAGTGTGATGATCGCCCGTTTTTTAAACAAACTTAAATACATAAGCACCAATTTGATGTCCAGCATGGGGCCCAAGACCATAAAGGCCATTTGAGCGGAAAAAGGCATGCCGGTAAACCGGAAAGACGCGGCGACAAAGGCGTCCGCCTCGCTGCACAGGCTCAGGACTACAGCCAGGACCATCATAAGCAGGATGGAGAAGACCGGGACGCCCACGGCGGCGGCGAAAAGATCCCGTGAGATCATGGTCTGCATGAGCGCCGCCACAAAGGCTCCGATGATCAGGAACCGGCCTATGTCGAAAAAATCCTCCGCCCCGTGAACCAGGCCCGCACGGAGCCGGTGGAAAAATCCCCCGCCGTCATGGGAGCCATGGCAGCCGTCGCATCCCACGTGGTTTTCCGGCAGGATGGCCTGTTCCCTTGTGAAGAACATGTCCATGAGGATTCCCGCCGCCGAGGCGATGGCAAAGCCCAGAAAAAGCCGAATCATGGCGACTTTCCACATCATGCCGTAGGCCGCCAGGGTGGAGGCCGCCGCCAGGGGATTGACAATGGGGCCGCCCAGCAAATAAGCCACGGCCGCGCCTAATGGCAGGCCTTTTTTCACAAGGCGCCTCACCACCGGGACGATGGCGCACTCGCACACGGGAAAGATCAAGCCCAGGCCCGCGGCCAGAAAAATGGTCAACACGGGACGGTTGGGCAGCAGATTGGCGATTTTCTCCCGGGGGGCGAAGACTTCAATCAAGCCTCCTATGAGCGCGCCCAGAAGCATGAAGGGAAAGGCTTCCAGAACAATGGACGAAAAAATAATGCTGAAGGTCTGAAATCCCTCCCGCCTTCCCCATAAGATGAAAAAGAGCACGGCAGTGAACAAAAACAAGCCTTGAATCCACAAGCCGGCGCGGCCGGACCTGGGCTCGGCGTGCACATGCCCGCAAGCAGGGTGGATGGGCGTTAAATGGATAGCCGGTTTTTCCATGGTTCCGTTATTAGCTGTGAAGACGGGCGGGGCTCCGCGCCCCCAAAGAATGAGGCCGGCCCTTGCGGCGCCGGCCTCGTGGATTTTTGCTTTATTGGCTCAATGCCTGGGAAATGGCTGTCGCCATGCTTTTCATGTTGGTAAAGTAGTCCCGCGCCAACGGATTCAGGGAAAGAACCGCGCCGTTAATGGATTGGGCGATTTTTTCCGCCGCGTTTTTGTCAAACTGAGGCTGGACGAAGATCACCCGCACGTTGTCCTTTTTGGCTTTGGCGATAAACTGGGCCAGCTCCCGGCCTTTGGGAGTTTTTCCTTCCAACTCAACGGCCAGTTGCTTCAACCCGTAGGCGTCGCACAAGTAGCCGTACGCCGGATGAAACACAAAGACCGTGCTCCCCTTGACGGGCTTTAAAGCCTCGGCGATTTCACGATCCAGGGAGTCCAGACCGTCCAAAAAGCCTGCCAGGTTTTTTTTGTAGAAGGCTTTTCCCTGGGGATCCAGGTCGATTAGCGCATGGCAAATGGTTTTCGCCTGGATTTTCACCAGATTGGGATCCAGCCAGATATGAGGATCCTTGCCCCGTGCGTGATCGTCCAAAGACTCGCCATGATGATCTCCGTCATGTTCATCCGCGTCATGGTGATGCTCGTCGGCGTCATGGTGATGCTCGTCGGCGTCATGGTGATGCTCGTCGGCGTCATGGTGATGCTCGTCGGCGTCATGATGATGCTCTTCGCCCTCGTCCTCATGCTCCTCCATGTCGTGGTGCTCCTCCTCGCCCTCATGGTGGTGATGGCCGGTCATCGTGCGCAGGCGAACTCCCTGGCGGGTGTCCACAACCAGGGTGTTGGGGGCGGCGGTTTTAATCTTGGGCATGAGCGCGTTTTCAAAGGGCACGCCGATGCGGAAAAACACCTTGGCCTTGGCAAGGCCCGACATCTGGGCCGGGGTGGGGGAATACACGGCGGGGCTTTTGCCAGGGGGGATCAAGACGTCGACGCTCACCCTGTCGCCGCCTATCTGCTCCACAAAAAAAGCCTGGGGCGAAATGCTGACATAAACCGGCATGGGGGCGTCGCCGGCAAAGGCTCCCGGCGCCCATAGGCCCAGGACGCAAAAAAACATTAGCATACGAAATAATATTTTCATAAGTCGCTCCAAAGGAAAAACCACGTGAGTAAACAGAATGATTCCAGAATAATGCTATAGAACGGCCGAAAAATGCAAGCCAGGCGGCCCCCTGGAGCATGGGGCGTCTATGTTGGCGCCTGTTAATCGTTCCTGAGCGGTTTCAACAAGGCGTGAGGCTGCCTCATGCAACCCTTTCATTGAAAAAATCTTGAATTTTGCCGCGTTTTGTTGAACCTCGGAGTGTACAAGGCAAAGCGGGCAGTCATGTTTGTGTAAAGACGAGGCGCTAAGGGACGGCCCTTCATGGGCATGGCCGCGGCGGCCGCCCAATTGGCATTCGTGGCAGCAATGGCGATGGTCGCCATAGGCCAGGTGCAGGCCGTAAAAGGTTGGCGCCATGGCAAACAAAAGAGCGGGTATGATTACAAGCAAACGGACTATTTTGTTTATAATCATGAATCCCATCCTTGTTTAACTATTGGAAAGCGCTGGAGCTTTCCATGAAAAGCCGCTTCCTGCGACCAATGGAGTCCATAAAATATGCCTTATTCAATGGGTTTGTCAATGTAATGAATAGTTTTGGATAGGGGCGAAAAAAACGGGACGGCTTTGGGGCCGTCCCGTTTAGGGGGGAACAATATGGTTTGGGTTTTAGTTCATCCAGTTGACCATGATGTTGTACAGGTCGGTGTTGTCCATGGCCTGGCCGCACACCCAGTTGTTGCTCCAGATGATGGTGTCAACAGCGGTGTGGTTGGCGGACTGGGTGGTGTAATTGGCGGCGTTGCTGCCAAAGAAACCTTCCAGGTCGGCTTCGTAAATGGGGTTTGCATCGTCATCGGTAAGCAGATTGCCCGCCATGTCGGTGGCCTGGGTAGCGGTGTCGCCGGCGTTGGACAGGGTTCCGTAGGGGCCTTCAATGATGAAACCGCCGGTTTCGTGGTCAGCCACCACAACGACCAGAGTGTTGTTATAGCGGTCTTTGTCCTGGGCTGCCCAGTTTTTGACCACTTTAAAAGCATCGTTGAAATCCAGGGTTTCGCCGATCTGGTATTTGAGGTCGCGGGCATGGTTGGCCCAGTCGATCTGAGAGCCTTCCACCATCAGAAAGAAGCCGTCTTCGTTCTGTCCCAGCACTTTCAGAGCCGCCTCGGTCATTTCAGCCAGGGTGGGTTCGTCATTGGCGGCGCCGCGCTGGTAGATGGGGGTCAGGCCGCCGTCTTTGAACAGGCCGAGCAGTTTGCCTGTGTTGGCGGGAACGGCAGCCAGTTCGGTTTCGGTGGTCACGTAAGTGTAGCCGTGATTGTTCTGGGCGTCAGTGATCAGGTTGGCGTTGTATGCTGCATCCGTGGCCGTCAGCAGGCAGGAGGAGCGGTTGGTAGCAATTCCGCCGCCCAGCAGCACTTCAATGTTGTTAGCCAGGAATTGCTCAAAAACTTCGGATTCGCACTTGCGGTTATGCACATGCGCGCCGAAAACCGCCGGAGTGGCGTGGGTGATGTCGGACGTGGCCACCAAGCCTGTGGACAGTCCTTTTTGCTCGGCGATTTCCAGGACGGTCATGGTGTTGATGCGGGTTCCGTCGCAAACGCCGTCGCCGTTATCATCCAGGCAGGAAATTTCGCCGTTATTGAATTTTTCTCCGCTGGCCCATGCTGAGGCTGCGGCCGCAGAGTCGGTCACCGTGCTATTGCGGGAATGCGTGCGCTGGTAGCCGATATAGGGCAACTCTTCAAAATCCAGCGGATCGCCGTTGGGGCCGTTTTTGAAAATACGGGCTGCGGTGACGTTGGAAAGACCCATGCCGTCCGGAACCATTAAAATTACGTATTTGGGAGCGTCTTCAGCCGGGGGGGCAGCATCGCTGTCATCCGTGCAACCGCTGCCGCCAAGCGCCAAGATCAGCGCAGCCGCAATCGCCAAGAACAAGTTACCTGCTTTCTTCATCCTTTTTTCCTCTCCTTAAGTTTGGTTTTCAATTGTGTGCGTTTGCCTGTCTGTGGGGGCGGAGTCCGCCTATCCGGCCAAGGCCGAACTCCAGGTTGTAGATAGGAGAGGAATGTTAATGGGCAATTAACCCAACATGAGATTGCGGCTATGTTTCAGTTTGATAACTATTGATATATTGTTAAGATAGATATCAATTAGTGTAATATTAAATGATTATTGACTGTTGTATTTTGCTCTGAGATGATTATTATCCCCTGGGATTGATGGGTGCCAAATCCTTTCCTTTTTCATCAACCTGCTGTTGCTTTCAATTTTCCATTCGCGCCTAATGGGATTTGCGAATGCGGAGCGTATTCCAACGTAAGGGGCAGGCGCCCGTGCACTCTTCTTCAATTTGTTGCGGAGGGGGGCAGGGTGTGATAGTCTTCTGGTATAAGATCGCTGTTCTTTCAGTAACCCTTTCTGCGGGGACAAACCATGACCGAATCCATGTGCATCACCCTCAGGCTGGATGTAAACGAACTCATGACCGAGTTTATTCCCAAGGTCGCCCGGGAGTTTATGCGCCACGCCGGCACGGGCGCCCTGTTTCAAGGCGCTGAATTGTCCCTGGTCGTGGAAATTTCCGGGAAGCCGTATTTTTATGTCTTCAAGGACGGGGAGGAACTTTCAGCCGGGGAGGGGGATCTTGATTCGCCTACGGCTCGCGTTTGTATGGGCCTGGAAGACATGGAGCGGCTCATCCTCATGCGAAATATTGACCTGTTTGTGGGGCTTCCCACAGACAGCGCAGCCAGAGCCGGGAAGAAGCAGTCTGCCGTTAAGGAGATCAAGGGGTTTTTGGGGCTGGAGCTGACCAATGACGACGATAGCGTCAGCAAGGTCAGCGTCATATTGAACAACGCCCGTGAGCCCCGCGCCGTATTTAAACTGACCATGAAAGACGCCCGAAAACTCATGTCAGGCAAACAAAACCCCGTCAGCATGTTCATGAGCGGCCAGCTTCGCATTGACGGCGACATAGGGTTTGCCATGGCTCTTCAACCATTGTTCACCTGAAAGCCCGCATGGGCCGCAGGGCGGGGCGTCCCTCCCGACCTGGCGCCGTCCCGCAACGGAGAAGCAAATGCCTCATTCCCAGGCGCGGGAAATCTGCTCCCGCGTTACCGCGAACATAGAAAATGTCATGCGCGGCCAGGCCAAATCCATTCGTTTACTCATGGCGGGGTTCGCCAGCGGCGGGCATGTATTGCTGGAGGACGTCCCGGGCACGGGCAAAACCACCTTAGCCAAAGCCCTGGCCCTTTCCGTGGACCTGGATTTTTCCCGGATTCAGTTTACTCCGGATTTGCTGCCTTCGGACATCCTTGGGGTGTCGGTTTTCGATCAAAAGGAAAACGCTTTTAATTTTCACAAAGGCCCCATATTCACAAATATTCTTTTGGCGGACGAAATCAATCGCAGTTCCCCCAGGACCCAAAGCGCCTTGCTGGAAGCCATGGCCGAGAGCCAGGTCAGCATCGACGGCCAGTTGCGCAGGCTGGAAAACGTGTTTTTTGTCATCGCCACCCAAAACCCCGTGGAAACCTCGGGAACCTATCCCCTTCCCGAAGCCCAGATGGACCGGTTCTCGCTTCAATTTTCCTTAGGATACGTGAGCCCCGAGGTGGAGGTCTCCATTATGTCGGATCAGGGCGCCGGGCATCCTTTGGAGCAGTTGGGACCATGCGTTGGCATGGAGGATGTTTTGACGCTGCGCAGCCAGGTGAAACAGGTGGCCATCAGCGAGGAGCTTAAACGCTACATCGTGGATCTCGTGGGCGCCACGCGGAGAGAGGAAGGCATCCTCATGGGGGCCAGCCCCCGGGCTTCCCTGGCTTTGATGAAGGTTTCCCAGGCCCTTGCCCTGATAGACAACCAAAGTTTCGTCTCTCCGGACCATATCCAGGAGGTCGCCGTGTCCGTGATCGCCCACAGGATGGTCATGGATCCCCAGGCCAGGTTCTCCGGGCAAACAACAAAGGCCGTGGTGGAAAACATACTCAAAAGGGTTCCGGTTCCTGCTTGACAGGCAGCATCCAAGGGGCAAGATGATCAGCCGCATCGTCTATCATTTTTTCAGGATCAGGGCTAACCTCAAATATTGGTGGCGGGAACGGTTCACCATTCCCGGCAGGCTGGTCTGGGCGATCATAATCTTTTCCGCCATGGTGGGGGTGGACACCAACCGAACCACCGCCTTTCAGGTGTTTTGCTTTTTCTGCGTGGTCATGCTTTTTTCCTGGTTTTTCAGCAGATTTTTTTCCTGCTCCATCCAGGCGGAACGGCGCCTGCCCAAATTCGGAACCGTGGGGCGGCCGTTTCATTACACCATTCAACTGAATAATCAGGGCAAACGCCGGGAAAGGGGATTGGGCTGCATGGAGATCATGCAGGACGACCGGCCTGGCCTGGATCAACTAAAAAAGGCCGACTGGCCCAAAGGCCTTTGGGCCAGGCTGGTGCGATTGGGGGAAAGCTCCAGGCGCTCCTATCCGCGAGGCTTGGTTTCGCCCCTGCCGGACATGGGGCCGGGCGCGTCCACCGAGATCGAGGCCAGCGTCACGCCCGCCTCCCGCGGGCGTTTAGACTTTCTGGACGTCGCCATTGTCCGCCCCGACCCGTTTAATCTGATCAACTCGTTCAAACGGGTTTCCCGCAAGCAATCGGCATTGATCCTGCCCAGACGATACGAGCTGCCGCCCATCCATTTACCGAGCGTGCGAAAAAGGCAGCCCGGAGGCTTTTCCATCGCCCATTCCGTGGGGGATTCCGAGGAGTTCCTGTCCATGCGGGATTACCAGCCCGGGGATCCTCTCCGGCGCATTCATTGGCGAAGCTGGGCCAAAACCGGCAAGCCCATCATCAAGGAATATCAGGAGGAGTTTTTCGTGCGCCACGCCCTGGTGCTGGATACATTTCCGGAAGGCCGCTCCTCCCTGATTTTTGAAGAGGCGGTGTCCACGGCGGCTTCCTTCGCCAGCTCCGTGCAAACCAAGGAAAGCCTGCTGGACCTGATGTTCGTGGGCGCCAAAGCCTATTGCTTTACCACGGGCCGGGGCATGGGCCATGAAAGCCTTATGCTGGAAGTGCTGGCCTCCGTAAATCCTGTCGCGGGCAAGCCCTTTTCCGTCCTGCCTCCCGCCGTATTGCAGCGCGCTTCGGCGCTTAGCGGAGTGATTTGCGTGCTCCTGGCCTGGGACGAGGAAAGGCGCAATTTCGTAAGGGAGCTGAAAGCCCGGAGCATCCCGGCGCTGGCTCTGGTCATTACGGATAAGGCCGCAGACCAGGATGAGGACGGGGGAGAATGCCGCTTTATACATGTTGATTCCATGGCGGAGGATTTGGCGAAGCTATGAAAACCCCCCGCTTGTTTTTAGGCGCCACGCTGCTTTTTTGGGGGTGGCAGACCAACATGCCGATTATTGGCGCTGTCATGGCGGTTGTCATCGAGGCTTCCATCTTTCTGCCCTGGAGATGGACCTTTACAGCCAAGGATCTCAACAAGGCCGCCGACATTTGCGCAATTTTATTCATGGCCTTGCTAATATACCGTTTCAGCCAGGACGCCTCTTCCCAGACCTTGTTGGATTTGCTCCAACAGATTCCCATCCCGTTTTTCCCTTTGCTGGCTTGCCAGTATTACGGAGTGGCCGGCGGCATCGACTCCAGCGCCTTGTTCTACTCCGCCCGCCAGAAGCGGAAGAAGGACCCCGAGGCGCCGCGCAAGGTGGTGGACATCGGCCTGCCTTTCGCCCTGGCCTGCGTGCTATCGGCCAGCGCCGCCAACGCCAGGACGACCTTTTTTATGGGGTTTCTTGTGTTGTCGGTTTGGGCTTTATGGAAAACCCGGCCCAGACGATACCGCCGGAGCCTGTGGATTCCCTTGATTCTACTGGCGGCCGGGGCAGGGTATGCAGCGCAGAACGGGCTTCATACCTTGCAAGGATATGTAGAGCAGGCGTTTTTGGACTGGTACGGCGATTCTCTGGAAACCAAGGAAGACGCGTACAGAACCTTTACCCATCTGGGGGACATGGGCCGACTTAAGCTGTCCCATCGCATTGTCATGCGCATTTTATCCAAGCCGGGGGAGCGTGTTCCCGCCCTGTTGCGCTCCGCTTCTTATAACGCCTATTTTTCGGGCAACTGGACGGCTCGCGATGCGGACTTTTACCCCTCTCCCTACGACAACGCCAAAGACCTTTGGTTTTTTGGCGATGCGCCGGACTCCAGCCGGGAAACGGTCATATCCATGTTTCTGAAAGACGGGGAGGGCCTGTTGAGCCTGCCCGCCGGGACTTATGAAATCCAGGGGCTAAAATCCCGAACCCTGGAACGCAATCATTACGGGGCGGTTGTGGTGGATTTTGCGCCCCGCCTGGCCGTATTTAAAGTGCGATACGGAGACGGCCCTGACCTGCTCAAGCCTCCGGGCCCGGAGGACATGCGCATTCCCTTGGAAATCGCTTCGCTTATCTCCTCGCAGGTTGCCTCCCTGCCCCTGGAAGGGGAGACTGATTTGGAAAAAGTCCGCATTATCCAGGAGTATTTTTTGGATCATTTTAAATACACCCTGGATCTTGACGGAAAGGGGGGAAGGGACGCCGCTTTGGCCCGGTTTCTCCTGGACAGCAAAAAAGGGCATTGCGAGTTTTTCGCCGCGGCCACGGCCCTGTTTCTGCGCAATGCCGGGATACCAGCCCGGTACGCCACGGGATACGCCGTTATAGAACCCGGACCGGACGGCCAGTGGCTTGTAAGGGCGCGCCACGCCCACGCCTGGACTCTGGCGTATGTGGAAGGCCGGTGGCGGGACGTGGACTCCACCCCGTCGATCTGGGCGGAAGAGGAGAAAAGAGGCGAGTCCTTTTTTCAAGGGGTTTTTGACGCCTTTTCCAACCTGTGGTGGCGCATATCCTTAAAACGCCTGCAAGGGGATGGGACGGGGCGAAGCCTCACGGATTATCTGCTGTGGGGGCTGATCCCCCTGGCGGCCTTTCTCGTTTGGAGGCTGTATAGAAAGGAGCGGGTGGAAAAGGATAAAAAATCGGGGGAAGAAAGCCCTATGCCGGATTTGCAGGGCGGGGACTCCGAGTTTTATCCCATAGAGGAAATGCTTAACGCCCAGGGGTATTCCCGGCGGCAAGGGGAAAACCTCAACCAATGGGCGCTTCGGCTTGGGAGCCACGCTCCGGGCCGCTTAAAGGTTGACGTTCTCCGGGAGATCATTCATTTGCACTATAGATATCGCTTCGACCCCGCAGGGTTGGATGAAAATGATCGCCGCCGGCTTGCAGCTCTTGCCAAAGAGTGGCTGGAGAGTTATACCCGGGGCATGGACGCAAGAAAGGAAAAGGACCATGACCAAAATTTCGGAAACGACCTTCAGCCCTAAATGCATTGAATGCGGAGGCGAAACCTCCATCGCGGGCAAATGCGAAAACTCCAAGGTGGTTTGCAAATCCTGCAACAAATCCTACCCTTTTGAGGAGTACCAGGAGGCTTTCGAGGATTACATAGAAGACTCCTGCGTGTTTGAAGACGAGTAGGCGCTTAGCCCGCCAGGGCGGCTAAACTGCAATGCCCAGCCAGTCCTTGCACAATCTCTGAAAGACCTCGTGAATGTAAACCACTCCGATTACGGTTCCGTTTTCCAAAACCGGTAGGCGGCGGATTTTCTTCCGCACCATGCGATCCACCAGGACCAGGATGTGTTCGTCCGCTTCAGCCGTGGAAGCCTGAGTGCTCATGACATGCCGCACGCTTAAACCCTTGAATCGTTCAATATAAGGCGTAATGTCATCCATATCCATGCCGGCGTTGTCCTCCATATAATTAAAGAACGGGGGCCGCAGGTTGTACAGGATGTCCACCATGGAAATGACGCCGGCCATTCCCCCCACGGGATCGGTGACTATCAGGCTGATGGTTTTGTAGCCCGATTCCCTGACCTTGCCGTGGGCGATTCTTTCCACAGCCTCCATGACCGGCGCGTCCATGGAGATGGTTTCGTATTCCAAATACATCACGTCTTTGGCGGTCAGCTTCATAATTTCCTCCTCCTCCAGAAAAAAAGAGTTTAACCCGGCGAATGAACGCCGGATGGCGTGGAGTATTTCTTTTGATAAAGCGGACGGATGGATTATAACCTGTATAAAGGTCTCAAGGCAAAATCAGATTAAGATTGAAATCAGTGTTCAGAGCCCCGCCGGAGACATCCCCGCCCTTCACCCACAACTCGATAATAGCGCGAGCAAAAAAAGACGGGGCAATGCTGCAGAACCATTCAACGGCTCGGCATGGAGCAATTTGGAATGGATGGGCAGCCAGGCAGGAAATGACGCTGCCTGGGCCGCCCGTTTCAAGGATCAATTTCGGTTCGCAACAGTCCATTGTCCTGGGCCGCGCCACCGTTCGGGGTCATTATTGGCCTATCGGCCCCCGGCATTGCATGCTGCGGCAGGCTTGCTCAAGTGACTGCAATGGTTGAATTTGTTCTGTAGTTGCAGGGCTTGCCCTGCCAAGCGTGCTCTGCACGCCAAGGGAGGCTCTCGTTGAGCGAAGCAATCACGCAACGGGCTTGGTGGCCCACAAGCGGGAATCCTCTAAAGCCTCGCTCCGGTGATGCACGGTCGCCTTGTATTCAGGCGAGTTCACCATCTCGAAAAAGGCCTCGATGGAAGGATATTCCACCAACAAAACCCCGTCCCAATCGCCGTCCCCGATCACCGGCATCATGTACTTGCCGAAATAAATGACCCGGCCGCCGATCTTCTGCACCAGCTTGAGCGTGGCGTCGGAATATTTGGCGTAGGATTCCTGGCCGCCCTCCTTTTTCAATTTAAGCAGGTTGACCATCACAATGGGGCCTTCGTGCTTCATCTGGGAAAGTTCCTTCAACTGCTGTCCGGTGGGTTCGATAAAAGCCATGCGTCTCCTCCTGAGTCGTCAAAGTTGAATTGTTCATCCTGTCCATGCGTTTCGAGCCGCATCATAATATCAAGGGCTCTCCCATTGCAAGAGTGAGTTATACGATCGTGTTGAAAATCCGTTATTGAAATTCTATTTTGCAAGGGAAGGTTTATATTGTATCTATCTATTCTTAATATCAAAATATCAAATAGATTCTTGACTTTTTCCATGCCCCCCTTTATTCTCACTGCCACGGAATTTTGGCCGATTAACCCATGCGGAAGCAGACTATGCCTTCTTATATCAAATCTCAATCCTTTCAATATCACCCCTATTCGCCCGGCTTTACATGAGGCCGGGACCATGCGCCGCCCGGGTTCGGCGTGCGCACCCTATAGTCCTGGTTCGGATTTCGGGGCAGACGGCGGTTAAGGCGCCAAGGCCTCGCATCGCCGGTATTCAGGCCGCCAATGGTTCAGCGGCTCAAGCCGGCAGTCGGGCGAACAGCCCCGAAGGAGGGAATCAGGCTCATGGATGAGGGCGACAAGCCTATAACAACTGCTGAGTTATTGGAACTGCGCGACCAGATGCTGGAGGCCGCGGACAGGGCCATTGCGGGCGATCCGGCGTTGTATCGACAGATACGCCGCATGCTGTGCAAGGTCGTCCACGGAGATGTGGAGATAGGCGACTATTACTCCCTGGCGCTCAACATCGCCCGTTCCCTGGATAAACTGGGGCCGGGCGTTTTCCTGTTCGAGTATTACTCGGAGAACATTCATCCTGAAAAAAAGGGCAAGGCCCGGTTTTTCAGGCCCGAGTGCCAGGATTTGCTGTTTCAGCTTGATTCCATCCAGGAGTTTAAGCGGAAAAAGCGGCCTTTCAAAATCATCAACGGCGGGAAGGGTGACGAGGGAGACGCTTCTCCTCCCGTTTGGCTGCATAACGGTTGATTGCGGAAATTCGGCGAACCGGGGCTCGAAAGCCCCTACGGAAAGATTTGGATAAAAGGAGACAAACCATGTCTAATGATGTTGTGGGATCTGTAATGGTGGTTGGGGGAGGCATTGCAGGCATTCAGGCTTCTCTGGATTTGGCTCAGTCCGGGTACAAGGTGTATATGGTGGAGAAAACCGCTTCCATCGGCGGCGTCATGGCCATGTTGGACAAGACCTTCCCAACCAATGACTGCTCCATGTGCATCATGAGCCCCAAACTGGTGGAGGTGGGCAGGCATCCCAACATCGAATTGATCACTCTGGCGGAAATCCAGGGCATAGAGGGCGCAAAGGGCGACTTTACCGTGAACATCCGTCAGGCGCCCCGTTACGTGGATACGGAAAAATGCATCGCCTGCGGCCAATGCGCGGCCAAATGCCCCAAAAAGGTCACGGACGAATACAACCAGGGCCTCATCAAACGCAAGGCTATCTATGTGCCCTATCCCCAGGCCGTGCCTTTGAAATTCGCCATCGACCCCGAGCAATGCCTCAAGCTGACCAAGGACAAATGCGGCAACTGCGAAAGGGTGTGCCCCGCAGGCGCCATCCTGTACGACGACAAGGAAAAAATCCTGGACATCCACGTGGGCTCCGTAATTCTGGCGCCCGGCTTTTCCGCTTTCGACCCCAAGGGCATCGACGCCTACGCCATGCACCAAAGCAGAAACGTCATGACCTCCCTGGAGTTCGAGCGCATCTTGTCCGCTTCCGGCCCCACGGGCGGCCATCTGGTGAGGCCTTCGGACAGCAAGGAGCCCCTGAGGATAGCCTGGCTCCAATGCGTGGGCTCCCGCGATATCAACCGGTGCGGCAATTCCTATTGCTCGTCCGTCTGCTGCATGTACGCCATCAAACAGGCTATCATCGCCAAGGAGCACGCGCCGTACGAACTGGACTGCTCGGTGTTCTACATGGACATGCGGACCCATGGCAAAGGCTTTGAAGACTGCTACAACGAAGCCCGTGACAAGCACGGCGTAGACTTCAAACGAGCCCGCGTCCACACCATCGATCCCAATGCCGAAACCGGGGATCTTAATCTGCGGTACGTGGACGAAGACGGCAATGTGCTGAACGATGAGTACGACTTGGTCGTCCTGTCCGTAGGTCTGGAAATTTCCGATCCGCTTCGGGAACTGGCCGGCAAGATGGGCGTGGAGCTCACCCCCGGCGGATTCGGCCTGGTGGACTCCTTCTCTCCTGTCGCCTCCAACGTGGACGGCATTTACCTGTGCGGCGCCTTCGCAGGCCCCAAGGACATCCCCCAGTCTGTGGTGGAAGCGGGCAGCGCCGCCCTCATGGCGGGCTCGGCCCTCACAGCCAGCCGCGACACCCTGACCGTAAAAACCGAAATGCCTCCCGAGGTCAATATCAAGGGCGAGCCTCCCCGCGTGGGCGTGTTCGTGTGCCAGTGCGGCATCAACATCGGCGGCGTGGTGGACGTTCCGGCTGTGCGGGATTACGCAGCAACCCTGCCTTATGTGGAATTCTCCGACGACAACCTGTACTCCTGCTCCCAGGACACCCAGGACGCCATGACCAAGCTCATCAAGGAGAAGGGTCTCAACCGCATCGTCGTGGCGGCCTGCTCTCCCAAGACCCACGAGCCCTTATTCCAGGAAACCCTGTCAGCAGCCGGGTTGAACAAATACCTGTTCGAGTTCGTGAACATCCGCAACCAGGACTCTTGGGTTCACAAGGACGATCCCAAAAAAGCCACGGAAAAAGCCAAGGACCTCCTGCGTATGGCGGTGGCCAAGGTGGCCCTGCTCTCGCCATTGGAAGAGTCGCAACTGCTGATCAACCAGCACGCCATGGTGATCGGCGGCGGCATCTCCGGCATTGCGGCGGCCCAGGCGCTTTCGGCCCAGGGCTACGAAACCTCCATCGTGGAGCGCGACTCCAGCCTGGGCGGTCAGGCCAGAAGCCTGTTCAAGACCGCCAAGCACGAGGACATCCAGGAAAAGCTGGGGCGGATGATCCAGGAAGTGGAGGACGATCCCAACATCACGGTGCATCTGAACGCCGAACTGGCCGACGTGACCGGCTTTGTGGGCGCCTTCCAGTCTACCGTTAAAAATGACCAGGGCGAATACGTCCTTGATCACGGCGTGACCATCGTCGCTACGGGCGCTTATGAACTTGAGCCCACGGAATATCTCTACGGCCAGGATCCCCGGATTCTCACGGGCCAGGAAATGGATCGCAAGATGATTGAAAACGATGCGGTCGTCAAAAACGCCGAAACCGCGGTTTTCATCCAGTGCGTTGGCTCCCGCGAGCCCAGCAGGCCCTATTGCTCCCGCCTGTGCTGCACCCATTCCGTGCTGAGCGCCCTGCATCTAAAGGAAATGAATCCCGACATGCAGGTTTACGTCCTGTACCGCGATATCCGCACCTACGGAGAGCGGGAAAACCTGTACAAGGAAGCCCGGGAAAAAGGCGTGATTTTCATCCGCTACAGCGTGGATGACAAGCCCAAGGTCAGCGCCGGCGACTCCAGCCTCACCATTGAGGTGCGGGACCCCATCGCAGGCCTGCCCCTGGCTATCAAGGCGGATTTGCTGACTCTCGCTTCCGCCGTGGTTCCCTATAACGACGAAAGGCTGGCCCAGCAGTTCAAGCTGCCCTTGAACGACCAGGGATTCTTTGTGGAAGCCCACGTCAAGCTGGCGCCTTCCTCCTTCGCCACGGACGGCGTTTTCCTGTGCGGCCTGGCCCATTATCCCAAGCCCATTGACGAAGCCGTGGCCCAGGCCCAGGCGGCGGCCTCGGCGGCAGTCACCCTGTTGTCGCGCAAGTCCATCAACACCAGCGCCAACGTGGCCAAGGTGGATCCCAGGTTCTGCTCATCCTGCATGGTATGCGTGAGCACTTGTCCTTACAGCGCGCCTTCCATGGTGAAGGAAGGACCCAACGCAGGCAAGGCTGAGATCAACCCGGTCCTGTGCAAAGGCTGCGGCCAGTGCGTGGCTTCCTGCCGGTCCGGCGCCCTGCACCTCCAGGGATTTGATACGGATCAGATCCTGGCCCAAATCCGCGAGATGTGCGCGGTGTAAGCGAATAGAAAAAACCGCCGGAGGCTGGCTGCTTGGCAGCCAGCCTCCGGCGGCCGACTTTTGAAATATTTGGGTCAAAACCTTTTATACGGCGCTCCGTACAAGAAGCGTTTTTGCCGCAGGGGCGCTGCTTGCCGCGCCCGTTGTTTTTATAGAGGCCGGGCTTGCCCCGCCCGGTTCTTGGGCGGCCCAGGCAACGGCAGTTTTTTGCCTGGGTGCGAAGCTCAAAAGGTTTGCCGATCCACTTCACCACGCCTCTATTGCAAACTGCATCCCGCAACCCCCCATCATTCCGGCGCTAAAAATTCTAGGTTAAGCAGCGCCCTGTGAAACCCCACATTAGCTTTTTGTCGCCTTTTATCGCTCCAGCATGGCTAATGCTCATGGGGTTAATCCAATAGACGGAAACGGATGGTGCTGCTGGAGGTATTTATTACAAAATAAGTTGACATAGATAATATATTGTAATATTGATTTTCCATGCGATCGCCTTTTTCCTTTTTTGGGAAAGAAGCCAATGAACTGGAAAATCACCCCGAAAATTCTCATCGTCAGCATCCTGCACGTCTCGGATAACAAGGCCATGCCCATCAAGGACATGATCGCCATCGGCAAGTTGTTCGGGTTTACCGGCAACGTTATACGGGTGACGACGGCCCGGTTGGTGCGGGACGGGCGTTTGGAAAACGACGAACGGGGGTTATATCGCATTAAAGACATGGACACGCCCATCAGCCGGTTTGTCAACGCCTGGAAACAGGGTGAGGCTCGGGTGAAGGAATGGGACGGGGCGTGGATTTGCTGCCTGGCCCCTAACGGAACCGCGGGGCGCCGGAAGAAAAACGCCAAGGCCCTGGAGCTTCCGGGATTTCGGGAAGGTTTGCCCGGTTTGTGGGTGCGGCCCGCCAATCTGACCATGGACTTGACTTCCCTTAAAAAGCTGCTTGTGCACCAGGGCATGGACCCGGCCGGAGAATTGTTTGTCGGCCGCGACTTTTCGGAAAAAACCGCGGTCCAGTGGCAAAAAATTCTCTGGCCCGTGGAAGAGCTGGTTCGGGACATGGAACAAGCTCTGGAACGCATTGAAAAAAGCAAGGCCCGCATCCAAGGCCTGCCGCCGGAGAGCGCGCTTATGGAAACCTATCTGGTGGGCACGGAAACGGTGCACATGCTGGTTAAGGATCCTTTGCTGCCTGAAGAAATAATGCCTCCGGTCCATCGCATGAAGCTGGCCGGGGCCATGCTGGAATATAATAAAATCGGCAAGGACGTCTGGGAGCGAGAGGCTTTTGGCCTGCGTTTTTCCCAATCCCCCTCCCACATGGAACTGGAAGGAGTGTAAAGCCATTGAACGCCATACAAAGCCAATTAAAAGCCCTGCATGATGCAGGCAAGCCCGTGCTGGGCTGCTTCCCCTTGTATCCGCCTTTGGAATTGATCCACTCCCTGGGAATCGCCCCGGCGGTGCTGTGGGGATTCAAGCCCTATTTCCCTCAGGTTCCCCTGGCTGACAAACACTTGCAGAATTACGCATGCTCCGTGGGCAGATATCTTGTGGAGTTCGTCTTGCAGGACGCGGGGGAGACTCTGGACGGCCTGTTGATGTACAACGCGTGCGACACCTTGCGGAACCTGCCGGAAATCATTGGCCGGGGCCTGGCAAAGGATGCGGCTTTGCCGCTGCACACCTTCCATGTCCCTGCCGTTTCCATGGAGAGACGCGGCGCCAGGGAATATTTGAAAGATCGCCTGGACGGCCTGATCGCCTGGCTGGAGGCGGCGTTCTCCGTAAAATTCGATCCCGACGCCTTTGAAAAGAGCGTGAACCTGTACGCTGAGATGCGCGGGCTCATGCAAAAGGCCCAGAAGTTCGCCGGGGAAGGCAAGGCCTTGTTTTCTGAATTGGCGGAGCTTTGCGGCAAGCTGAATTTCATGCTGGTGGAGGATCAGATAGCCGCCTTGCAGGACTTTTGCGGCGCCTGCGAGCAAAAGACTCCGGCGCCGGCGGGCTCGCGGGTGGCAATCAGCGGCATCCTGCCGCCTCCGCCGGAAATCCTGAAGGCCATGGAAGGCGCGGGGCTGACGATTGTGGGCGCCGACCTCGCCAACATGCATCGGGCCTGGGCGTATTCTCCAACGCCGAGTAAAGACCCGGCTGCTTATTATGCGGATTTTTACGAAAACCATTTTCCCTGCACAACGCTTCTGCCCACGGCGGACAGACGCCTGCCCGCCCTGGAATCCATGCTGGAGGATTGCCGCGCCGGGGCTTGGATATTCGCCGGGGAGAAGTTTTGCGAACACGAGTATTTTGAACTGCCCTACGTGGAAAAAGCGCTCAAGGCCAAGGGAATCGGCGTGCTTAGCCTGGAGTTCTCCCTGGGCGACGAGCAAAACCTGGGCTCCATGAAAACCCGCATAGAAGCCTTTGCGGAAATGATCGAGAAATAAGGAGGGCGGCATGGCTCAATTTGTCAAAACGGATGCGGGAAAACGGCTGACCCGGCTTATCACCAACGGCTATATGGACAATATCGTCAAGGCCCAGCAAGGCGCCTTTGTGGTGTGGATCGCCATTATCGTTCCTGCGGAGATTTTTGCGGGTTTTGATAACGTAATCTACTGCGTGCCCGAAAGCCATTCCGCCCTGTGCGCGGGAAAAGGCGTGGGCGTCTCTTTGTGCGAAAAGGCGGAAAATCTGGGATACTCCATGGACCTGTGCTCCTACGCACGCATCGACATGGGCTGCCACTTCAACCAGGGCGCGGACTCCCCGGCGGGCGGCCTGCCCAAGCCGGACCTGCTGGTCTCCAATAACAACAACTGCACCTTGCTGGCCAAGTGGTTTGACGTGTACCATCGGGAGTGGGACATCCCCCATTTCATCCTGGATATTCCGTTTTGCTACCAGCCGCAAAAGCAGCGGGACATGGAATACATCGTCAGCCAGTTTCAGGACTTGATTCAGACCGTGGAAAAACTCTCCGGCCAGAAGTTCAACCCGGAAAAAATGGCCCAGGCCTGGGAAAACTCCGTGGAAGCCGCCAAGCATTGGCGGCGTTTTCTGGCGGCGGCCAAAAACAAGCCTTCGGGGATTACGGCCTTTGACTCCTTCGTCCAGATGGCGCCCACCCTGACCATGCGGGGGACGCCGGAACTGGCCGAGCATTACCGCTTTTTGGCCGACGAAACGGAAGCGCGCGTTGACCAGGGGATTGTTCCCGCGCCCAACGAAAAATACCGCCTTTTGTGGGATAACATAGCGCCCTGGCACCAGTTGCGCAAAATGTCCTCCCGCCTGGGAGCGCTGGACGCCAACATCATCGCCGCGTCATACACCTATTGCATCGGCAGCCTGGAAGGGAGCCTGGACCCGCTGGAGTTTGCATCCCTCTCCCCATTGGAAGGCATGGCGAGGGTGCAGAATTTCACCATCTGCCCCCATGGGCTGCAGCTCAGGGGCCAGGCCATGAAACAGGCCATCGAGGAAATGGATATAGACGGCGTGGTTTTCGCCTCCAACCGGAGTTGCAAGGTGTATTCGCTCATGCAAATGGACCAGCAGCGCTACGTGCAGGAGGAACTGGGCGTGCCAACGGTCATGATCGACGTGGATCACGCAGACGAGCGGAAGTACAGCGAGGAAACCGCCTTCGTGCGCCTGGAGGCGCTGCTGGAAAGCATTGATGAGGCCAGGAGGTAAGGGGATGTTTTTTGCAGGCGTAGACATAGGCTCCACATCCACCGAATGCGTGATTCTGAACGAGTCAGGCGAAATTGTCGCTGCGGACATGCGGCCCACGGGCGCAAACAGCGCCAAGGCGGCTCAGGCGGTTTTGGACTCAGCTGTGGAAAAGGCGGGGCTGGACGCTCCGCCCCACCGGATCGTGGCCACGGGCTACGGCCGGGTGAGCGCGCCTTTCGCCCATAAGGTGGTGACGGAAATCACCTGCCACGCCCGGGGCGTGCTGCATCTTTTTCCCCAGGTCAGGACTATCGTGGACGTGGGAGGCCAGGACAGCAAGGTCATCCGCATCGGCCCCAAAGGCAATGTGATCGACTTTGTCATGAACGACAAATGCTCGGCCGGCAGCGGCAGGTTTTTGGAAGTCATGGCCCGGGCTTTGGAGGTCGAATTGGACGACCTGGGGCCGCTGTCGGAAAAAAGCGCCGAGGAAATTTCCATCAGCAGCATGTGCACGGTGTTCGCCGAATCGGAGGTCATATCCCTGGTGGCCAGAGCCGTCCCGGTGGAGGACATTATCAACGGCATTCACAAATCCATTGTCAACCGCCTGGCCAGCCAGATGCAGCGGATGAATCCCGAGCCGGATATTGTCATGACCGGCGGAGTGGCCAAGAATTCCGGGATGGTGAAAAAACTGTCCATGGCTGCCGGGCACACGGTGTTAGTCCCTGAAAATCCCCGCATGACCGGCGCCCTGGGCGCGGCCCTGACGGCCATGGGGTTGGAAAGGGAATAGATATAAAACAAGTTGGGGGCGCCTTTGGGACGCGCAGGGCTTGCCCCGCCGGTTTTTGGGCGCCCCAGGCAACGGCAGTTTGTTGCCTGGGTGCGAAGCACAAAAGGCTTGCCGATCCACTTCCATACGCCTTGATTGCCAATGGCATCCGGCGACCTCCCGTATTCTGCGTGTCTTCGTTCCCCTGGTCCTCCGTGGGAATGTATACCGGCGATGATTCGCGGCAATCGTATGTCATAACGGCTGGGGATCATTCCGCTCTGTAGCTTCAGGGCTTGCCCTGCCATTTTTTTGCTCTTCATTCCCATGCCGAAAATTGTAGGTTGGATAGAGCCCCGCGAAACCCAACAAATTGCCGCCGCGAAGCGGCATCATCAAAAACCCCTAATCGTAGAAGTACGCAAAAAAAATCAATCTGCATTCCATTTTAAAAAAAATTTATGGTATAATTACACAATTATCCATTATAGATATGATAACAATCATCTTTTGTGGATAACAACTATGTCATGGGCGCCGGCCTTGGGCGCTATTGACAGCCTTGCAAACAAAGGGGGGGAAATGATCCAGCTAAAGCGGTTTTTATTGCCGGACATCTTCCAGGCGGCCCAACAAGGAAGGATGCGAACGGTGAAATCCTTTTTGCAAAAAGGGACGCCCGTGGACGTCAGGGACGGAAGCGGCAGAACCCCTTTGATGCATGCCGCCGAGGAAGGCCGCCCCCAAATGGTGCAGTTTTTGCTGGATTCCGGGGCCGATCCAAACGCAGAGGACGATACACAGTTTACGCCATTGGGGCTTGCCGTACATTACTCGCATAATCTTGAATGCGTCAGGTTGCTGATAGATCACGGGGCCGACGTGAACGCCCAGGATGATGAGGGCTTCAGCATCCTCATGTTGGCTGTCGATGACGCTCCATTGGAATTGATTAAAATGCTTGTGGAGGCTGGCGCCGACGTCAACCATCAGGATTGCGAAGGCGACACTCCGCTAATCGTTGCCATGGACGGTTTTTCTTCAGCGCAGGAAATTCAATATTTGCTGGACTCAGGGGCGGACAAGACTATTCGTAACAACGCAGGAAAATGCGCCTATGACGTACTCTATGAAGATGATGACAGTTTTCACGGGCCTGAAATACTGGAACTCGTGCGTTTATAATTATGTAAGGCGGCAATTCATCCGGCAGTCAACGCGTTCCAACCCTCACAAAAAAACGGCCGGATTCCAACGCGGAATCCGGCCGCAATACAACAAAATAAATCTATACACAACAATCCAAAAACAGAATGGCGCCCCCGGCAAGGATCGAACTTGCGACACCAGGATTAGGAATCCTGTGCTCTATCCACTGAGCTACGGGGGCTTTTTCGTCCCGGCCTTCCATATAGGAAAAAAACCGGGCCGCGCCGGATTGTCCGCAAATAAAATCTAACAAACAGCCAACCGGCACGGGCCTTTAGAGCAATATTTAGCGCTGATGTCAAGCCCAAATAAGAATTGATCCGGGCTTTTATGGAAATGCTTCGATATCGCTCGCCCTATAGGGCGATCCGCCTTTTTTCCGGCTTTCAGAGGCCTCCGATCTCCTTTCGGCAGCCGCCTCAGCGAAAATTTTCATAAACGGTCGATTCCTTTAACGGGGTGTAAAGAAAACCGACGCATGCACTTTGACATAACTTTTTATTATAATGAATAAAATCAATTAGATAAATCCTTGTTTGCAGAAATATTCTCCTGGCACGGAGCCTGCTTATATCCATTGTCATGCAAGCCCGGCGGCGTTAACCGGGCAAGGCGGAAAACAGAGCCGGAAGCCCCGCGCATGCCCGGGCCAATTCCACCCGGCGCCATCAGCGGCGAAATATTCACAACCCGAAAAGGGGGTGAGACCATGCTAATAAAGGATTGGATGAAGCAGGACGGAGTCTCGGTCAACACCGACTCCACGGTCAAGGAAGCCAGGCGGCTGATGGAAGTCTGCCACACCCGCACCCTGCCTGTTCTCAAGAAAGGCAAGCTGGTCGGGGTCGTGACGGACCGGGATCTCAAGAGGGCTGCGCCTTCGGACGCCACCACCCTCTCCCGGCATGAAATCGCCTATTTGCAGGAAAAAATAGCAGTCAAGGACGTCATGACCAAGGACCCCGTCACCTTGGCGCCCACGGACACCGTGGAGCAGGCGGCTATGCTTTTTTTGGAGAAGAAAATCTCCGGTGCGCCGGTCATGGACGACAAGGGCCGCCTCATGGGGACCATCACCCAGGACGAGCTTTTCAAGGTGCTGATCACCCTCACCGGCGCCTGGCATCGGGGCATTCAGTTCGGATTTCTTTTGGACGACCGGCCCGGCTCCATCAAGGAGGTTGCAGACATCATTCGGGATTACGACGGCCGAATCCTGAGCATTCTCAGTTCCATGGAAAAGGCGCCCTGGAAAAGCCGGTTCGTGTATATCCGCATCCGGCCCATGGACAAAAATTTGCTGCAGCCTTTGCTCGATGAACTGCGCAAAGTCGCCACTATCCTGTACGTTCTGGATCAGACCGAAGGTTCTCGCCTGACCCTGGGAGCGGATGTGGACGCAGAGCCGGCGGAGGTTGTGTAGAGCTAAAAACAATTTTCCGGTTTGGGGCGGGCGGGCCTTAGGTTTCCCCGTTTTATCCCTGGCGTCTTAGGGAAGAGGGCGATCCTCTTCCCGATGCGTTCCTTCCTGTGTGTGTGAAGGCCAGGCCCGCCTCTGCTTTTTTTCCATTCGTTCTGTTGTCTTGACTTTTTTCTGATGAATGAAAATGTCAAACCAATTCAAAAGGTCGATTTTGGGCCTTTGGTTCTGCGAGCGCTTTGACTCGTCGGCACGAAAAAAAATTGGTCTTGGACAAATGAAAGGCAATGTCAAAAATGCCTTGAAAAACTGCGTTAACTTCGGTATTTGTAATCCATCTCCTAACAAAAATTTAAAATTCCGGGTGATCGACTCGTCTGCGCCCTATAAGGGCACAGATTTATTGGCGCTTAACCGTTCAATCTTGCATTGCCGCTCGATGCGGCGTCAAATTATTTATCAGAATCTTGGGAGGGAAAGATGCAAAGAATATTTAGGGTTGTAGGAATTTTTCTTGTCCTTATCCTTGGAGTTTTGACCATTGTTGCCACCACAAGCAGCAGCGACGGGGATGGAAGTGTAAGCGGCGGGGGCGATTCAGGCGATGCAGCTGTGTTTTCGCCAGCCTCCACCTTTCAGGAGCCCCAAGGGGTGGAGACTTTCCTCGTGGACGGCTCTGACGTCAAGGCGGCTTCCGACCAGATGCTGGTATATGTTTCCAGCGACATTACTCAGGCGCAATTGGACGCACTTGTCGCCCAAATTGAGTCTCTTGGCGGAACCATTATTGGGTCGGATTTGGAACTTTTGGTTATACAGGTGGAGACCGACAATGAATTGTGGATGATCGGCGCCTTGGAGGACATGGATGGCGTGGACGCAGCAGGCCTGAACGTCGTTGGCGGCGTCTCGGCGGTTGCAGCAATTCCTGATTTGGACGGGGACTGGTGGGTTGACAAGATTAACGCAGAGGACGCTTGGGATGTCACCACAGGGTCGGCGGGGGTAACCATTGGGATCGTTGATTCCGGCCTCAAGGCAGGACAGGAAATTTTGGATGAGAGCAGGCTTAAGCGATACGACTCCACAGGGAACGCCATTACCGATGACGATACTTGGGACCAAACCAAAGGATATCATGGGTTATGGGTCACGGGGTACGCCGCAGGATACATGGACGATGCTGATAATTACGATGATCAATCCAATGGGAGTAATGTTCGCGGCGTCAATCAGGCCGCCAAAGTTGTCTTAGTGGATGTGGGAAAATTGGAGGGAAGCTGGTGCGTTCCCTTCACGGATTTTTGCTGGTCGCACAGCATGACCCTCACTAACGTTTTAGGAGGAATAAAGACCGCCATCAACAAAGGCTCCAATATCGTGAATGTTTCTATTGGGGCCAGCACAAATGACTGCACTGATGACGATTGTAAAAGAACCCGGCAGGAGGAATGGCGTAAGGGGAAAAACGCCGCTGTTAAGCTAGCCAGGCAGAAAGGCGTCCTGTTGGTTTTTTCGGCCGGAAATGATTCTTACAAGGATGACGATGACCTTTTTGATCTTCCCGATGATCAAGAAGAGCAAACCATGGAGGAGATGTGGCAAAATTACACAATCATAGTGGGCTCCTCCTTGGGCATTGATGGCAGCGATCTATTAATGGCGTCAGGGTTTTCCAGAATGGGTGATGTCGTGGATATCCTGGCTCCGGGTGACGACATTGGTTTTGCACAAGATGGCGTGGATGTGATTCGAGCCAGCCACACTGGCAGCGGCACCTCTTACGCTTCTCCCATAGTAGCCGGCGCCTGCGGCTTGGTGAAAGGCCTCAATACGACGCTATCTCCGCCGGAAATCAAGCATATAATCACCTCTACGGCTCCGGAGGTTGTAACCACCAGCGATTCTCCCAAAAAGCACCTCGATATGGGTGCGGCGGTGAAGAGCGCCAAGCTCACCCAGGATGTGGCTTTGGTTAAAGAATCGCAGCAGGCATTTTCGCAACTGAACGAAGAAAAGGAACTTACTATACAAGTCCAGGTCCCGGACTCAGGCATTTCCGGAGTGGATATGCTTTTTATTACCGATATATCAGGTAGTTATAGTGACGATATCAATACATTCCAGGAAAAAGCGGCCACTATCATTCAAGACTTGACCGACCGGGGCTTGGACATTCAGTTTGGCGTAGCAGCCTTTTCTGACTTCCCCATTGATCCATACGGAGACGCCTCCTACAATGACGAAGCCTTTATTTTGTTTCAGTCGATTACGGATCAGGAGGCGGATGTCGTAAGCGCCATTAACCTGTTGGATCAACCCATAAGGAACGGAAATGACACACCGGAATCACAATTGGAGGCGCTGTATCAGGCCGCCGGGGGTTCGGGAAGGGATGTGGATGGCGACGGTTCCTACAACGACCCGGGAGATATACCTCCAACCCCTGTTGGATGGCGGGAGGGGGTTCAAAAGATAATAGTGCTCAGCACCGACGCTCCTTTTCATGACAGCGGCGAGGAACCCGCCTATCCCGGTCCGACTTTTGGTGAAACCCTTGCCAAACTCCAGGAGCAAAAAATAATCGTCATTGGATTGGACAGCGGGGATTCGGAAGGCGATTTGCAGGATGTTGTGAACGCCACGGAGGGCTTTCTTTTTGACCTTTCCTCCGATTCCGCTGAGATGGCCGACAAGATTGCGGAGGCCATGAACGAAATCCAGTCCTCTGTTGATATCTCCTGGCAAACGGTGACAGGGGAGGAGTTTGTTAAAAGCCTTACTCCCGAAAAATACACCGATGTGGCGCCGGGGTCTACACTGGACTTTGAACTCACGCTTACCAACCCCAAGAGTGTCGGCAAATACGCCCAGGATTATGATATCTTTATTTGGTTCAAGGCCGAAGATTCGCTAATCCAACGTGAATGGCTGCCTGTTTCCATTGCAGGTGGGAAATAAAGGAAAGTCTGTATGAACTGCTTGCGATTATTCAAGCTGAAACTGGGCTCAAAGGCTTTGCATTGGCTTGTTTCCATCATTGCCGGGGGGATGCTGTGCGTCTCCCCGGCTACAGCAGGGTGTTCTGGGAAGGGAGCCAATGTGGAGATTTTGTATAATTGGTCATCTTTTATGAATCTTCCTGACAAGGTTCCGGAGGGGAAGCAAACCTGCCGGTACGAGGGCATCATGGCCGTGTGCCGTGTGCTGCAATTGGAGTTCCATGCCCCCCCTCCCTCCAGCGACGTTGAAACGCTCGAACAGATAATGGATCAGTTCGGGGCGGGGGTGGCAGGGCAGATTCCAGAATTAAATATCTTATATCTAACTGTGGTTAACGGGAGAACTCAGGAGATGAAAAGAGCCCTGGAAGAAGCCAATATTGCTACAGTGTCATATCTCACGGCGTCTTCAATAGACTAATGGATGGCATGCAAACAATAATTGCCTGCGATAATCTCAAAGCGGGCGGGCCTTAGGTTTCCCCGTTTGATCCCTGGCGTCTTAGGGAAGAGGGCGGTCCTCTTCCCGATGCGTTCCTTCCTGTGTGTGTGAAGGCCAGGCCCGCCCCAGCTTTTTTTCCATTCGTTCTGTTGTCTTGACTTTTTTCCCTTGCCGTAGTCTATGAAAAGGGTCCGGCGTTGCGCCGGGCAGGAGGAAGAGTTTCGTTCCAGTCAGGAGAGCGGACCATGAAAAACTTTGCATGCACATTGGGAAAGTATACGGCCCTGACGCTATTCGCCGCGTCTTTCCTGCTCGCCGGTCAGGCGGGGGGCGGAGTCAATCCCACAATGGAAATTCCTCAACGGATTCCTTTTTCGCCCGGAGAAAAGCTCACCTTTGAGCTTAAATGGCTTTTTCTGCCCGCCGGGACGGCCACCATTGAGATTCTGCCCATCGAGTTGATGGACGGCGAGCCTGCGTGGCACTTTGTGCTCAAGGCCCGGACCAACCGGTTTACGGACGCCTTTTACAAGGTGCGGGACCGCATAGACACTTATGTGGACCTGAACATGACCCGAACCCTCTACTATAAAAAGATCCAGAGGGAGGGCGACACCAAGCGCGACGTGGAGGTCATTTTCGATTGGGAGAATCTTAAGGCTTCCTATGTCCAGGACGGGAACAAGGAAAAGGAAACGGAGATCAATCCGGAGTCCTTCGACCCTCTTTCCGTGGTGTACAAGTTCCGGTCCGGCGACATCGCCCTGGAACGGCAAATGCAAGCCTGGGTCACGGACGGCAAGAAGTGCGTGGAGGGAAGGGCCTTTATAACCAAGGAGCAATCCCTGGCCGTTCCCGCCGGACGGTACGAAACCTTTGTCATGGAGCCGGAGCTGAAGCACGCGGGAGGCGTTTTTCAGGAAAGCAAAAATCCCTCCCTGCGCATTTGGTTTTCCAAAGGCCCGGAGCGGCAAATCATCAAGATTCGAGGCAAGGTGGCCGTGGGCAGCTTTTCGGCCAATCTGGTTAAAGTGGAGAAACTTCCTCCCCATTTGCTGGATCAGGATATACCCGAGGAGGATTAGCTGGTTTTGATAGGCGCGTCTGAAATCACCGAACGAGACTTTGCGCTCCAGGAATTGGCCAAGCGCAGGCAAAGCCTGGAGTCCGTATACGTCAATCTGGGGAGGCTGCAATACCTTGTCCAGGAATACACCCCGTGCATCCATTTGGAAACCATGGAGGTGCTGGACGACCTTTTGCTCCGGGAAGAGCACACCAACCGGCGCACAGCCTATTTCACCTACCGCAAGGCGGCCGATGTTCTGGCCATGGCCGTGGAAAAATCCCCGGACCCGGAAGTGCGGCGAAAAGCCCTTGCCATTTTGCGGAACATGGTGTGCATCAAGCACGGGGCCGTGCATAGGGCGGTGGCCGAATCCTTGGGCTCCCTGCCTTTGAACATACGGGGCCCGGCCATGGAAACGCCTTCGGAAAAGGGGGCCTTGCCCAAAGCATCGTGGGCGTCCATTCTGCAGCAGGCGGGATTTTCGCCGGACGGGCCTCCCCTGGCCCAGGGCCGCAGCCTGGTGCTTCGCTCTCAAGACGATCAGGTGTTGGTGGTTAAGATGGCCCGGGACGGAGACTCCGTTCAAACCCTGCACGCCGAAGCCGCCTGGATGGAGCGCCTGGATCAGGAGGCTGAAGGATTTCCCGTGGACTTCCACGTTCCCAGGCCCATCAGCATGGAGAATAGCCGTGTGTTCCGGCTGGAGGAAATCCCCAGGCATGAGGGCGGCCTGGAAAACCTGCATCCTCAAAGACTGGCCATGGCTTACGTCGCGCACGGCGATTATTTCACCTATCCCAACGATCCCTCCGGCCCGGGGCTTCCCGCGGGCGGCGAGTTTGTGGAAATCCTGGGAAAAAACGCCTGGCTTTTGGGCAGGCTGGGCGCCTCCGGCATGGTTCACACCGCGCCCATTCCGTTGTTCCACAACCGGGTTCAGGCGGGACGGCGCACGGATCGCGGCTTGTACGAATGGCCCCGCCAGGGCAGGCTGGACCAATGGCTGTTTTCCTGCCAATACCCCAATCTGTGCAGCACCGGCCTGCGGGATTTCGAGCATATTTTGGCCTTCAGCGGCCCCATGAGCGAGCTGTACCTTCACCTGGGCACCCATGTGCTGAGCCTGGTTTTGGTGGCGGGCTCCTACTTCCGGAACAAGGACCCCGAACGGGTGGGATTAGACCCCCAGGGCGAACCCGTAGACGCCCGGGATCTGTTCGACCGCTCCTTGCTCATCACAGCCATCAGCGAAATTTTTTATCAGTATTACAGCGGCTTTGTAGGCCGGGAATTCACCGCCCCCCTGCCCCGGGACGTGGAGTCTCTGGCCGACGCCATGATCCGCGAAATGGGCGTAGACCGCTACATGGAGGAAATCCTGCGCGTCCATGACCAGGAGGCCATGACTCAGGAGGAGTTTCTCGACTTTCTGACCGGACGCGGGCTTTCTCCGGAAAAAGCCCGGTCATGCGTTCGGGGCAAAGAGGAGATCGTCCTGTACACCGGCCCGCACCTGGGAGGCTTCAACGACGTCATCTCGCTGCCCGAACTGATTTGCTTTGTCGCCACCGTCACCTCCCTGTGCGTTTCAGGCAGGTACGTGGAGCAGAATCCCCAACAAGCGGCTTGACCGCCTGAGTTTTCCAGCAAGGCGCATAGCGACATCCAAGGAGGGGTTATGAGCGCAGAAAATTCCGTTTACGAGCAAACTTACCATAAATACCTGAGCGATCTGGCCGGCATCGATATTCCCCAGGCCTGTCAAACGCTAGGCTTGGAATACGAGGACGGAAAGGCCGTCATTAATTTTGTGGGCAGGACCTACACCGTGTCCCCTCAGGGAGTAAAAAACGCCAAGGGGCTGCAGCCTGAGTTGGGAATCTGCGTAGGCCTGATCCGATACTTGCTCATGTGTCCGCCTTTTCCGCCCAAGGACGGAGGCTGGACAACATTTCGGGACATTAAGGGCGCAGGCCCCCTGACCGTGTATTGGGCCAACGACGTGGAACAAGCTCTCTCGGATGTGTTTGCAGGCAGGCCCCAGGACTTGAAAACGGCTTCGGAAAAGTTGAACGCCGCTCCTCCGGATCAGGATTATTCCTATGACGTGCAGTTTCAGGTGCAGGCCTTATCCCGTATGCCCATGCTGGTGCTTTTTAACGACGGAGACGACGACTTTCCGCCCAAAAGCACGGTCCTGTTCCGCGAAAGCGCCGGAACCTACCTGGACCCGGAATGCCTGGCCATCCTGGGCGTGGCCGTGGTTCAAAGCCTTATCAGGGCGTAGTTGGTTGCCGGAGCCCTTAATTTTTCGAGGAGAGCTTCCAATATATAAAACAACATTGATTTCAGATATTTATGTATGCATTCCCACGCACAGCATGGGAACGAGAAGTCGGGTGGACAACGGTTGCATACACAGTTTAGCACGCCCCCTTGGGCGCCGTTTTTTGGGGCGGCGCTGGCAGAGTCGTTTGCCTCCGTGTTGCAATAGTAGGCGCGGCCGGGATGATAGTCGAAATCGGGAACAGTCAGCGGACGGAAATTCCCTTTTGAAACCAGGGCGGCCCAGGCATGCAATGCCTGGGGCCGGAGGCCAAAAGGCGCGACCCGTGAGGGATTTCAAAATTGGGAATGCCCGGCGGGCGAATGGCATTGCATGAATCCCTATTCTTATTCTTCATCCCCTGCAGGCCAATTCAACCTGTCAGACTTCAAAGGGCAATGTAGGTTCAGGGCTTGCCCTGCTTTTATTTGGTCTTGGAAAGGGCGTTTGGCATACCTCCGCCCCGCCGCCTATACCAACCCCAACTCCGGGGACGGATATCCAAAGCAGAAGAGCTTGATCCAGGCGAATCCCAGGCGCAGCAACTCCACCTCGTCCTTTTTGGCTTTTTTCAGAAAAGCCTTGGGAACCTTGTACCGCTTTAAAAAGGTGCTTTTAAACACGAAATCCTTGAAGTCGTCCATGTTGTAGGCGGCCATAAACGCCATGCGGGCCATTTTGCCTTCCGGCCCGTCCGCGCCCCAGGGATCGTTCTGGAACAGGATTTTCACCTTGGTCCATTCGGTCATCATTTTGTGATAATACACCGCGCCCTGGTCCTGGGACCAACTGGACACGGTCCACTCCTTGGTTTCGTATTGGCCCTGGCAGAAGTCCGGCGGCTTGTAAAAATGGACCGGCGTAAGCACTCCCGTGGCTTCGTCCATGGAAACCCCGTGCTCCGTGGGAAAGGTGCGGCAGGCGTACATTCTGTCGCTGTAAACGGTGCATCCCTTTTCCGACAAAAAGGGGCAGGTTTTTTCTTCATTATCCGCCATGGTCAAGAGCACTTCCGGGAAGAAGTTGCCAGGCCTCAGCACCACGTCCGTGTGCTTTTCGATCACTTCCGAGGCGGTCATGCGCAGTTTCTTTTTTAAACGCACGATGTCGTAGGGATACAAAAACAAATTCAGGTTGCGGCAGCACAGGTTGAAGCAGGAGATGTCGGGCCTGCATTCAAAACAGAACACGTCTCCGTCCTCCAGGCGCCTGCCGGGGATTTTTCCAAGATCTTGGTCTTCTATGCGTTTCATATATAAATCAGGTCTCGCTGCTTTGTTTGACCAGCATTTCGGCCACGGACATTTTAATGGATTGATTGAAGCCGGTCTTTTGCCGAAGCTCCCTCTCAAGCCCCGCCAATTGCTGGTAAAAGGGCGTTCTGTCCAGGACGGCCTCCGCCCCGCTGGTTTTGGCCAGGTCTTCAAAAGCCCGGCATCCGATCCCCTGATGGATCGCTCCGTTGGGCATGGCGAACCGGTAATGGATGCCGTGGAGGCGGCAGATCATGGGCCGGTTTTCATAGATCATGCATTTGCCGTCCTGGTTGACCGGACACATGATTCTGTATGCGCCGCCCGCCATGTGATTGGCCTGGTCGATGACCTCCCGGGCTCTTTGCACGGCGGCCTTGTATTGGTCTTCGCCCAGCTTCATGCATCCGTCCTGGATGCCCAGGTACTCCAAAAAGGTGTGATGGAAGAATAACGTGAGGCAGCAGCTATCCTGGCATCCCTGGCAGTGAAAGCCATGGGCCTGGGCGACGTCATCATAGGCCTGATCCATTTTGGAATAGACTTCTTCCAAACGGGACAAAAAATCCCGGATCATGGGGTCTTGCACTAATGTCCGGACATTGGTCATGAAAGGCTTGTTCCTTCTACACCATGGGGGTGGGGAAAAAGATTTTCTGGTAGCGCGTCAGGGCGAACCTGTCCGTCATGCTGGCGATGAGGTCGCACACGCTTTGCCTGGTGGGCGCGGCTTGCTCGGGGCTGGCGAACAGCTCCTGCTCCATGGCGGCTTTTTGAAAGGCGTCTACGTTGTTCAAGTAAAAGTCAAACAGTTCCGAAAGAATCTTCTTGGCTTTTATGAACTCGTTGTGGACCACCGGCGCCCGATACACATTGTCGTATAAAAAGGTCCTAAGCTCCAGCATGACGTCGTGCATGGCGTCGCTCATTTTGATGGTCATCTGCCCGTCTTCCTCGCCGCTGGAATAAACCACGTCGCGTATCATGGTGGTAACCAGGTCCCGGTGCCTCTCCCCCAAAACCTCCACGCAATGGGACGGCACCTGGTCTCGCGTCACTACGCCGCTTCTGATGGCGTCGTCCAGATCGTGGCTCAGGTAGGCGATGATATCGGCCACCCGCACGACCCGGCCTTCCATGGTGGAGGCCACTTCGCCGGCGTCGTTGGGCATGATGGTTCCGAATCCCTTGGAATGCTTGGCGATGCCGTCCATGACCTCGTAGGTGAGGTTCAAGCCCTCGCCGCGTCTTTCCAGGCAGTCCACCACTCTCAGGCTCTGCCGGGAGTGGGTGAAGTCCTTATGAAACAGTTCCTTCAGGACCGTCTCGCCGCCGTGGCCGAAAGGGGTGTGCCCCAGGTCGTGGCCCAGGGCGACCGCCTCGGTAAGGTCTTCGTTAAGGCGCATGGCTCTGGCGATTGTTCTCGCAATTTCAGCCACTTCTAGAGTGTGGGTCAACCGGGTGCGATAATGGTCTCCCAGCGGAGACAAAAAAACCTGGGTTTTATGCTTCAGCCTGCGGAAGGCATTGCTGTAGACAATGCGGTCGCGGTCTCGTTGGAAAGCGGTGCGGATGGGACAGGGGGCTTCGGGACGCTTTCGGCCTTTGGACTTGGCGCTTGGGCAGGCAAAAGGCGATAAAAAGTCCAGCTCCCGTTGTTCGAATTTCTCACGTATTGTCATTGTTAACCATGGCTTAAGTTAATCATATACGCTTATAGTGCATAAGCCGCGAGAAGCATTTCACAGCTTGTTTGGATTGTAAAGCAGGAATACAAAAAAAGGGGCTGGAGTGCGCCTCCAGCCCCTTGATTTTTTTTTAATTTAAGCCTGAGTTAGAACTTGCGCGTGACGGTCAGGCACAGGATGTGTGCGCTGACCTCCTGCACTTCTCCGACCAGCCTGCCCACTTTAAGGCCGGTGGCTGCGTTGTATACGTCGCCGGCTTCGTTATCAAAGGTGCGTTCGTCCTCATACAGATAGGCGTAAGCGAAATCCGCAACCCATTTGCCGTACTGGCCTCCGAAGCCGCAAGACCAGGTCCAGCGGTCTCCGTTGGGCACAATCAGGTCCAGGGTTTCGTTGGGAACGAATTCAGGCTCGTAAGCCAGGCCCGCTCTCAGGTCCAGGTTCTTGACCACGTTGTAGGCGAAGCCCAGGCGGAAAGCGTGGGCGTCATCCCAGTTTTTGTCGATTTCCGTGACTGCGCCGGTGGAATCCACGTTCAGTTGCAGCATGTTGTAGTTGGACCACTTCGTCCATTGATAGTCAAACTCCACCGTGAAGGGGGCTTTGCTCCAGGAAGCGCCGATCTGCAGCACGGAAGGCAGATTGATGTCCAGGGTTCCGCCGGACTTCATGTTGATCAGGTTGTTTCCGGTAACGGTGATGTCGCCCGTCAGGTCATGGCAGAGCTGGCTGCGGTAGGATGCGCCGAGCCTGAACTCGTCCTGGATGTAGAACATGATGCCCGCGTTCCAGCCGCTGGCCCAGTCGTCGCCTTCCACTTTCATGTGGCCGTCCGGTCCGAATACGCCTCCGGGCATAAGGATGTTGTTTTCCATCTGGGCGTCCATGTAGTTGGCGATGAAGCCGGCGGAGATGCTCACGAATTTCCAGGGTTGGTAAGCAATAACCGGGTTGATGGCGTAGGTTTTGATGCGCGTATAGGTGGCGCCGGAGCAATACTGTCCCGGCCAGTTGTCCGGCCAATCCGTTGAAAGGCCGAAGTTGGAGTAGACCCCAAGGCCTACGGCCACTTTTTCATTGTACTTGTTGGTCAGGTAGAAATTGGGAATGAAGAACTCGTCGTCATTGGTCTTGGTGACCTGGCCGTAATAAGTTCCCAGCGCCGCATCCTTTGTGGAGGCTTGAAATTCCGCCTTGGGCCAGATAGCCGTTACGCCCGCTGCAATCTGAGTGCCTTCCAACTGAGTCAGGCCGGCGGGGTTGTAGTAAACCGCAGTCGGGTCGTCAGCCTGGGCGACGAAGGCGTTTCCCATGGCGACAGCCTTTGCGCCTTGATCGAAAATGCTGAAAGCTGCCGAATAACCAAGCCCGGGGGCTAAAAGCGCCGCCGCGAGCACACAACACACCACTAACCGGGTTTTCTTCATGACGATCTCCTTTTTTTCTGAACGGGAAGCAAAATTGAACAATATAATAGCAATTTCATAGGCGATTTGTTAGCTTCATGTCAACCCTAAAGCCTTTATTCCCTACAAAACTGGCATCTTGATTACGCAATGCTTTAAAAATCATTGCTAGTTTCGCTTCCAATATGGTATGTCCCTTAAAAGGCAAGAAATACTTATAGCAGGATCAGAAACTAAAATGATGGCCCGCAATTATTACCGGGGAACCTTGCGGCGGAAATGGAGGGCGTAATGGCCGGCAAATTCCAAATGGGAACCATCCTGGCACTGGTGTTTTTGTTGATGCTTCCGGCTGCTTCCGAAGCTTTTAACAGGGACCTGAGCACTGTAATGATTGACGATGCAATTTCCTTTTGCCCTGATAACTTAAGAGAGTATCTGGATGCCAGGAAGGCGCTTGTCTTAAAGGGAATGAAACACGGCGACTATGCCAGCGGCCCCATAGATCCCATGTCAGCCGAAAGGGTGTACAACCTGCTTATTGAACGGTTGAAACAAGGAAAAGCCGACGATCCCAATGTTATTATCGCATTTGGGACCCTGGCCTTTTTTCTGTCGGAAACCGTAAGCCCCGGCGCCTGCCGGACCCTGGACGCGCTTCTCCCTGAATGGGTGCTGTACGACGGCACGGACCCCATCAACAACGTGGAAGAAACCATTCTAAGCACCCTGGAGCTTTCCAAGCCTTTTCACGGCCAGTGCGACGAAGAAAGCATGGGCGACGCCTATAACGTGGCTGTGAACGTCATTGTCGACTTCTGGATCGCCGTTTTCAACGAGGCGGGCATGGAAACCGGGGCGCTCCTCCCCGTGGGCTCTCAGGTGGACCACTCCCGTCAGGCCATTTATACGCCTCAGGAACTGGAAGCCATGAGAATTGCCAAGGAAGCCAGGGAAGCGGCCCAGGCGGCCTATGATGAAGAAATGAGGGAAATGGTCCGAAACGGAGTCATCACCGCAGAAGTGGTTCAGTGGCAGAAAGAGCAAAAAGAAAAGAAAAAAATCGACCAGTACATTGAAAAGTACCGCCTCCAGTTGAAGCAGTTGGAAGAGGAATCGGACGAACTCCGCAGCGGGGGAACCATGGACAGGGACGAGGTCAAGCGCATGAGGGCCCTGAACGACGAAATGGGAGAGATTAAAAGCCGTATTTCCGAGTTCGAGGACGACCCCAACATGGCTCTGGAAAAAGAGAGAAACGACAACTGGTAAACAGTTGGATCAAAGCAGCTCGCTAAATAACGGGCCGCCGCCTCTACAACGGGGGCGGCGGCCCTTTGATTTTTATGGAATGGAGATTTGTCATGACCGGACGAAAAATCTTAATGTCAGCCCTTCTATGCCTGAGCCTGGCCCTGGCCGCAGGCTGCGCCTCCAGCGGATACTCCGGCGTTATCCCCGTGGCAGGAGCTACCTCGGGTCCGGATACGCCCGCCCGGCGCATGACAGCCTTAAACGCCGCCGAGCAGGTGCTTCTTTCAAAAGGCTATACGCCTGTATCGGTCGTTAAGGACAAAGGCTTCATGAATTTCCTTCTCGAAGCGGATTCCGACACGGTCTATAAAGTGAATGTCCGGCTGGTGGACGTTCAATCCGAAAAAAACGGCGTGGAAATGGACATAGACATGAACATCCTGCGGTCCGAACCCAAAACAAGCGGCCTTAGCATTGGAGGTGGAATCGGCTTTGGGACCGGAGGGGGAAGCGGCTTTGGGCTGGGAGTGGCCACCGGCGCCCGGGATTATCAGGACGATGACGTCAAGTTTTCCCTGAAAAAGGAGATAGCCGCCGCCGTGGAAAAAGCCCTGGCCCAGTAAACTGGGAAAATAATAATCAAGGCTCCAGGAGCCAGAACCGGGTTTCGTCTTCAATAAACAGGGGGATGTCGTTTTTCCGGGCGTCCGCCAGCGCCGCCATGGCCGGCTCCCGCTTCGGATCCGGCTTCAGGCCGTAGTATCCAAAGATGTACTCGACCATCTCATTATAATCCTGAAACGTCCATTGGATTAAGACGTCCCCGTAATCCACGACTTTCAACACGCTGTCCTGAATGGCGGCCTCGGCTATGACGTACCGGTGGGACTCGTCGTCGATCACGGCGAAAAGACTGGCCCCCAAAGTGTTTGCTTTGGGCTCGATGACCAATATCCGCCCGTTGGCGTTAAGCGTACGTGCAGCCTCTTTCAGGGCCCGGGGCGAATCCTGATGGTGCAGGGACAGCGTAAAAACCACTGCGTCGCAGACGCCGTCCTCCAAAGGTATCTCCTCGCCGCTGCCGACGGCAAGCTGCACGGCGTCTCCTACGCATTGACGCGCCAGATCCAAATCCGCTTGGCAGGGGTCCAAGCCCAAGACGGATTCCGCATGCTTTTCAAGGTGGCAGGTCAGGCGTCCGTTTCCGCAGCCGATTTCCACAATTCGTCCAACCCCGGACCTAAAACACCGCGCAAATATTCCTGCTTCTTTATTCTCAAGATCTCTGTGCATCATTACCTCAAATTGCATGCCGCGGCCGGCCGTTCACATACACCGTATAAATAGAATTTGCATCATTGCAGGGCAAGCCCTGGGATTGCATCGCTGTTTCAAACCGAAAGGGCTGAATTTGACTTGTAGCGGCAGGCCCCTGTGCCTGCCCGTCTGTCATTCCCGCGCCGAAAATCGTAGGTTGAGTAGAGCTCCGCCAAACCCAACAAATTGCAGCCGCGAAGCGGCATCCTTATTTTTCCACGTTCCCATGCCTTGCGTGGGAATACATGCAGAACTATCTGAGGTCAATGCCTTTCCAAACTTCCTTCGCATTGTTCAAGACCTGGAAATGGGTAACCCAGGCACGGCAGTATTGCGCCTGGGCGCGCCAGCGCAGTAGGTGCGGCCTTTGTGGTTGCGTAACGCCTTGAAACTCAGGCGGGCGCACGCCCCATCCAAAACCAGACAAAAGTCGGAAATCCAAGAACGCCATACGCTCGCCGGTCTTTCCTGTTTTCAAAAATCCTTCCCGGTCGCGCCTTTTGGCCTTCGGCCCCAGGCGGCAAACGACGCTGCCTGGGCCGCCCAAAAACTACAGCAGGGCAAGCCCTGACGCTACATCACCTATTGAACCGTAAAGGCTGAATGTGATGTGTAGGGGTAGGGCTTGCCCTACCCAGGACGCGCTCCGCGCGTCCTCAAAGCGCCTACATTGGGCTCCAATATCACATCAACAACCATTTCCTTCCCTCTGCTCGTTCCCATGCTGCGCCTGCGAATGCATACAAAAGTATTTAAAATCATGTTGGCTCGCTGTGCATTTCTACAAACAGAAACCAACAATCCCCGTTTTCGTCCTTTTAACAAAATGATGCAGGCTGCGACCTTCACATCTCCGTCAAAAAACCCTTGCCTTGCAGCCTCACTCCGGCGCGCATGGCGCCCAAAAACCGGGACCTTAGCGCGTCGCTCATGAGCGCGCTTTTTACCGGAGGCAGCCGCAGGAAAGCCCCCAGGATGGCGTTCATGGCCTTGTTTCCGATATTTTCCGGATTGTCGAAAATCTGATTCTGCAAGGCGCCCCGTTCCAGGGACTGGAGGATCACCCGCTCAAAGGTCGTTTCCGGGTGGATGACCCGCTTTTTTCGGGGGATCAATTGGCAGGCCGAGGGCTTGCAGTCCAGGCCGCAAACGCCGCAGCCTATGCAGAGATCCAGGTTGATTTCGGGCTTCTTTTTCCGTTTTGTATTGGGGTCGGAGTCGTCCTTCATTTCAATGGCGTTGATGGGGCAGGCCTTGGCGCATTTGCCGCAGCCCGTGCATTTTTCGTCCTCGATGTCTGCAATAAAGTTGCTGGTGACGATGGCGTTTTCGTATCCGAACTTGTTCATGCCCAAAAGGAGGTTGCAGCAGCATCCGCAGCATTGGCAAATGGAGGCGATGCCTTTTTGAACGTTGTCCGCCTGAAGCACCAGGCCGTATTCCCGGGACCTGGCCAGGTTTTCCTTCAGGGCCGATTTGCTCACCTCAACGGCCATGTTGTGCCGGGTGAGGTATTCCGCGCCCATGCCGAATGACAGGCAGGTGTCCAGGGGGACGTCGCATTCCTTGGCGTCGGCGTGGTGCTTTTCGTGCCGGCACGAGCAAAGCCCTACCGCAACTTTTTCGGCGCTTTCCACAATATGCACGGCTCGTTCGTAATCCAGAATTTCCACGTGATCGGCCAGGGACTCCTCATGGGGGACCGTGCGCAATGGACCGATTTGCTCGCCGTTGGAAAAATTGGCCTTGTACAGGGACCCGTCCTCAAAATAATGATGAAACAGTTTTCCCCAGGTTTCCATGTCCAGGTCGCCCTGGGTGCGCATCATGGTGAATTCAAAGATGCCCACGGCGATGGGGGAGGGCATGTAATGGTACTCGCCGTCGATAAACAAATCGATGACCAGCCCTTTGTCGCTGAGCCCTTCCAAAAGATTTTTCAACCGGGCGGGATTTATGCCCGTAATCTTTTGAATCCGATCCAACGTGGATAGCCCATAGGGCATTTTTACATAGATTTCGGCTTCCTCCGCCGAATACAAGGCCTTGACAATGTTGTATATGCGTTCGTTAAAAGGAACCCGCACTGCTTGCGCGTCGATTTTCTGCACGAGTTTTTTGTAGATGTCCTTGCCGACCAGATGCCCCATGTCCCCCTCCTTCATGGTTTCAGGTATGATGGGTAGATTTACGCCATCATGATGAGATTTTCATGGAAAAAGAATACACGGGTTCCGCCAAATTGTCCAGAACCTGTCTATATTGAGGTAAGAGAAGGCCTTTTGGGGCTGAGATCAGGGGGGATGTTTCGGGCCCCCGGCTTGAGAGCGTGATTGCTCTGCGGCAAGCCTCGGGGGCCCGGAAGCGCCTCGGCGCGTTTCATGCGGATGCTTTCCATGGAATGGCAAGTCTGTTTGGGCGCTTTATTTGCAGCCCACTTCCTGAGCGAACTTGGCGTCCACGAATTTTTCCAGGTCGATTTTATCGGAAAGCACGCCCATCTGACCCGACATATAATCCTGGATAACCGCCAGGTCGTCGATTACAGGCATGAGTTCATCAGTCTTGATGCGCTGGATTTCGCCGGCCAGCACCCTTTCCATGATTTCTTTTTTCTGATTAAAAAACCAGGCGCCCACCGCGGCTGCGCCTTCGGGCTTCTGGGCGGCGTACCGGCCCGAAAGCTCCAGGCTCTTGATCAATTCCAACACCGCATCAGGATGTCCTTCCGTAAGTTCTTCATTCATGACCAGGACGCAGCAGGGATGATTGGGCCAGATGTCCTTGGACAGGGCGAACTCTTCGCCGTAGCCTTCCAGGATCGCCTGGGACCCAAAGGGCTCGGCCACAATAAAGCCTCCCACCTCGCCTTCTTCATCGTACTGGATGGCCATGGGCATTTGGCCGGGCGCCATGACTTCCAGCATCACGTCCTTGCCCGGAATCATGCCTTTTTCAGACATGAGCTTGTGCAGGAGCATGTGATGCACGGAAAGCTGATACGGGATGATGATGACCTTGCCGGCAAAATCCTCCAGGGTTTGGATGTTGGCGCGTTTGTTGGTGATGAGCACGCTGCCGGTCCTGTGCGTGAACATGACCAGCTTGATCTTTACGCCGGATTTGAAAAGGTCCATGGCCGTGGGCGCCAGGACGAAGGCCGCGTTGATCTCGCCGGCGGCCAGGGCGTCGGCCACCTGGTTCCAGCCGCCGATGCTTACGGTCTCCAAAGAGGCGTTGTTGAAGGTTTCGCCTCCCTTTTCCAGTTTGTACTTGGTCAACCCCAGGATCAGATGATCGGTGATGGGCAGGTGACCCACCCTGATAACAGTCTTGTCAGCCATGTTTATCCTCCTTGGATGAAATCCGTATCGTGCAATTATTGTTAACCCGGCCTGATCCGGGCCGGGCTAATTTACTCCTCAAAGCAAACCTCTATGGTAAAGCTGCCGTCGTCCGTGACAAAGGGAATCGCCACGATGGGATAGGTGGTGATGTGGTTGATGGAGTGGTTCTTGCCCGTCACCACCGTTGGTACGGCCGCATATAGCACTCTGCCCAGCTCTTCCAGCTTCACGCGCGCCTGGCCCGAAATCATGTTGCCGATTTCCCCAACCGCGTCCTTAATGTCTTCGTTCAGGCTGTCAATTTGCTCCCCCAGCATTTTGGAGACGATGGCCAGAGCGCATTCCTCCGAAAAACTGACCGACACCGTGCCCCGGGTGTCTCCCGACAGCCCGATCACGGCGGTCACGTCCCCGGTCGCCACCTCGTCCTGCTTGATGTACAGGTTCTCCGCCTTGGCCTTGGTCATGGCCATGGTGTCCAGCACGTTCAGGGTGGCTGTAATGAATGGGTTGATTACTTTAACGTCCATAAGACCCCCGTTGCCTTTGGGTTTTTCAGGACTGGCCCCGCAGGAGCCGTCTAAGTGATAACGTCCAGCACGTGTTCCATATCCAATAAAAGTTTGACGCCGTTATCCAGTTTGGCCATGCCCAAAATGTAATCCGGCTGAATGGTCGCTCCAAAGGACGAGGTGTCCTCGATCTGGGAGGCCAGCACGTCCTTGACCTCCGACACCGAGTCCACAATCACGCCCATAAAAACCGTTTTATCCGGACTTTCCATCTCCAGGACCACGATGCACGTGCGCTCCGTATAGTCCTGGGCCTCCATGCCAAAGCGGAGGCGGAGGTCCATGATGGGAATCACCTGGTCCCGAAGGTTGATGACGCCCTTGATGTAGCTGGGCGCCTGGGGAATGGCCCGGATGGGCCGCATGCCGATGATTTCCCGTATTTTCAAGATGTCCAGGCCGAACTCCTGGCCTTGAAGCGCAAAAGTAAGGTACTTTCCCTCCCGGGCGAGCATGGTCCTGCCCGAGTCCTGCTCCTTGGCGCCGCGAGGCTCCACCAGGGCGCGGGAAAATTCAGGGCTGGTCAAAGGTTTGGATGGGCGATCCCCGCAGGCCGCCTCCGCAAACCGGCAGTCCACGAATTCGTCCAGGTCAATGAGTTTGCCGATGCCCATGTCATGGACCATGTATTGCTGAATGACGTCCAATTCCTCCTTGGAAGGGTACAGGTCGTCCGTCCGGATTCCCATAGGGTCGGTGAGCACGTTTTTCAGGACAGGAACCTTCAACCCCACGGTTTTTTCCGGGTCCAGAAAATCCACGGCGATCCTGGCCGAGTTCTCCGGCCTGTTTTTGATGAACCTGCCCGCCGCAACCAGCAATTCATGGAATTCCAGCATGGCGTCCCCGTGGGCGTCCACCAGCTCCCGGCGCATGGCCAGGACGCAGCACGGATGATTGTTCCATATTTCCGAAGAAAGGAATTGCAGGTCCGTAAGGCCCGAGGCGATGGTCTTGGTGGCCAGAGGCTCCGCAACCATGAATCCGCACGTCCCGTCGTTGCCCTTCAAATATCCCGGCATATCCACAGGCGCCACGACTTCCAGGTTGACGTCGTAATGACGCCCGGCGGTGATCATCCCGGCGGACAGTCCAATGCCCGAAAAAAATTGATGGGTGAGCATGTGGTGGATGGACATCTTGTGGGGGATTAAGAAGGAACGTCCTTTGAAAAAATCCTTCCACGGCTCTTTGTAGCTTCCGTGTTTGCTGCGCACCATCACCGACCCGTTCCTGTGGGCGAACAAGGTCAGGCGAATGGGAACGTCAAACCCGAAAAGATCCATGGCGATGGGCGCCAATACGCAGGCGCCGTCCACGGTTCCTTCCTCCAGGGCCTGGCGCACCGGGTTCCAGCCGCCCATGCACTGGGTTTCCAGTTCAAAGCGTCTGGGCTTGAACACGCCGGACTCTATTAAATGCCTGGCCACGCCCAATACAAGATGGTCCGTAATCTGGATGTGGGCGATTTTCAGCTTCAGTTTTCCCGAAGCCGTAAACTCCGGGACCCGTTTGCCGGTTGTTTTCGGCTTTTCCCTGGCCCCGACAGCCTCAAGAATTCTTTCTTTCAGTTCCTTGGCCTGGAACGGCTTGGGAATGAACCCGGTGGCGCCCGCATCGCGCGCCGCCTGCTCCTGCGCCTTGTCTCCTTGGCCCGTGGCCATGATAAAAGGCAGGCCTGCTAAACGATCGTTTTTTCGCACCCATTGGAGAAGCTCCAAGCCCCCCCGGTTGGGCATGTTCCAATCGCTTATGATCAAATCAACCTTTTCCCCCTGCTCCAAAAGCGCGACGGCCGCATCTCCGTCTTCCGCCTCCAGAATATGTTCATAACCTATGGTCTTCAGAGCGGCGACTTCAATTTGCCGCGTCAGGGGAGAATCTTCAGCCAGAAGAATACGCATCTTCCGGTGGTCTTCAGACATTTTTTGCCTCCTGGAAAAATGAATTGCTCTCTCGGAAACATTCGGACAAGGCTCTTCGGCCGCAATGAAACAACCATAGAGCACAAAGCGTGCCGTTTTTGATGCATCACGATAAATCAATTGATATCAATTGATTATATGAGCAACTTCAGCGCCTTTCTGCTTGTTTAACAGGTTTTGAAGCCATTGATTTGGCGCCGCGTCAAAGACTTGGCAAAATTCCCGGGATTTTTATCGGGGCGAATTGCGGCGGCGTCCAGTTCCTCTGCGTTACGGCTTGAAAAAGACGGTTAAATGCTATTTTGGAACGGATTTTGCTCCGATTAGTTTCTTGCGTTTGCAAAATCCCATAAGCAGGATTTGAGGATCTTGGGTTATCCATGCATTTTTAGGAGATGGAGCATTTAAGAGGCTTGTTTTGAAAGATCAAAACAGATTCCTGATTTTAGTTCTCATTATGGCGTCCGTGTGTCTGCTGGCCACGGGCGTGTCCATCTGGATTTTGTACCATACGTCCATCAAAGCGGAGAGGAATCGCCTCATAGAAACCGCCCAAAGCCAGGCGCGGCTTATTGAAGCGGTTGGCCGGTTTGACGCCCAATACAGCAGGGACTACCCAAAAGGCTCCTTGGAGGCCACGCTTAGCCAGGTCCGGGACGCCCACGGCAGCTACAAAGGCTTCGGAGAAACCGGCGAGTTCACTTTGGCGAAAAAGCAGGGCGGCGTTATCCATTTCTTGCTTAGCCACCGCCATTTCGATCTGACCAATCCCAAACCCGTAAGCATGAAATCTGATTTGGCGATTCCCATGCAACTTGCTTTGAACGGCCAATCCGGGTCCGTCATCGCCAGGGATTACAGGGGCGAGATGGTTCTTGCCGCCCACGAGCCGGTTTTATCCTTGAATATGGGCATTGTCGCCAAAATTGATATGGCGGAAATCCGGGCGCCTTATATTCGGGCCATGGCGATCATCCTTGGCGCCATGCTCGGCCTTGTCATCGTGGGCGCTGCATTTTTTCGAAAAATCAGCTACCCCATAACAAGGCGCCTGGAGGAGCAAAACAAATCCCTGAACCGGGAAATCGGAGAGCGCATAAGGACCGAGGAGGCTCTTCGCTACAATGAAGAGTTTTTAAAGACCTTGCTGGACGCCATTCCGGTGCCTGTTTTTTACAAAGGCCGGGATGGGTTGTACCTGGGGTGCAATCTTTTTTTTGAAAAATTTTTCGGGCTGTCCAGGGATGAGGTCATCGGCAAGTCGGTTTACGATATCTTTCCGTCCAGCGGCGCCGAAACCTATAAAGCAAAAGATAATGATCTCATAGAGCACGGCGGCGTCCAGCAGTATCAAGACAAACTAACAAATGGCCGGGGGGAGCTCCGCGATGTAGCCATCCATAAGGCCGCCTTTTTGGACAAGCAAGGCGAAGTGGCCGGCGTCATCGGCGCTTTGAACGACATTACGGAATTGAAGCAAGCCCAGGAAGCCATAAAAAGCCGGGAGCTACTGCTCAACGAAATGGGAAGCATTGCCAAGATCGGCGGGTGGGAGCACGATCTGACTACCGGAAAGGCGATTTGGACGAAGGAAGTATATAAGATCATTGAATTGGATGAAAACCAAACCCTGCCCGGGCCGGACGAACATTTGGAATATTATCTTCCCGGAGACAGGGAAAAACTGGAGAAGGCTTACAATGAAACCATTGAACAAGGCCTTCCCTTTGATTTGGAGTTGCAATGCGTCACCGCCTCCGGCAAGCGCTTTTGGGCCCGCGCCATAGGCCGCCCGGTCTTTCGGGATGGGCAATGCGTCAAGCTAAAAGGAACCTTTCAGGACATCAGCGAACGGAAAATGGTGGAGGAGCGGCTTCGCCAGGCTCAAAAAATGGAATCCATCGGCCATCTGGCCGGGGGCATCGCCCATGACTTCAACAACCTCCTTTTCCCCATCGTGGGCATGGCCGAAATCCTCATGGAGGACCTTCCCGGGGACAGCCCGGAATTTGAAAACGCCCAGGTCATCTTCGAGTCCGGAAAACGGGGCGGAGAGCTGGTCAAGCAAATCCTGGCTTTCAGCCGCCAGACCGAACATAAAATGTCTCCCGTCCGCATCCAGCAGGTGCTGAAGGAAGTACTAAAACTGACCCGGGCCACCATTCCCTCGTTCATTGAAATGGAGGAGCATATCCAGGCGGATTGCGGCATGATTCTGGCCGATCCCACCCAAATTCACCAAGTGGCAATGAACATCATCACCAACGCCTTTCACGCCGTGGAGCAGGCCGGCGGCAAAATCATCGTCCGCCTCAAAGAAATTCTCATAGACGAAGAGGACGTGGAATATAACGCCATAGGCCCCGGCCGCTACGCCCTCATGTCCATTTCAGACAACGGCCCGGGAATGCCTTCGGACCTGATTAACAGGGTGTTCGAACCCTACTTCACCACCAAAGAGCAGGGAAAGGGGACCGGCTTGGGCCTGGCCGTCGCCTACGGCCTCATCAAGGCGCATAAGGGGGACATCCGGGTGTACAGCGAGCCCGGCCAGGGAACCGCCTTTAATGTTTATTTGCCCCTGATGGAAAAAATGGAGTTTAAGGAGCAGCAGGAGCCCAAAGAAGTCCATCCCACAGGCCATGAGCGGGTCCTGCTTATCGATGACGAGGCCCCTATCATCAAACTGGAAACCCAAATGCTCCAGCGTCTGGGATACCAGGTGACCGCTCGAACCAGCAGCTTGGAGGCCCTGGAAGCCTTTCAGGCCATGCCTTATAACTTTGACCTCATAATCAGCGATATGGCCATGCCCAATATGACGGGCGATCGATTGGCCGAGGAGGTCATCGCCGTCAGGCCGGACATTCCCATCATCATCTGCACCGGTTTCAGCGAAAGGCTGAACGAAGCCGACGCCGGCGCCAAAGGCATCAAGGCCTTTTTGATGAAGCCCGTCATCAGGTCCGAACTGGCGCAAATCGTGCGCCGGGTTTTAGACGCCGCCAAACCGGGGTAATCGTTTTGCACCGTAGGAATGAGGGAGAACGGCGGCCATGCGGAGGAGGGATTCGGGGGCATGACCTGGTTTCCCTGTCTTCCTTGGCGAGCGATGGCGGCTTTTGCGGAATAATCCCAAAAAAATTTCACGACCGGGCAAATCCATGCCCTGATTGTCGTTGACAAAAGTTCCGCCCGTCCGTAATATAAAAAATCGAGCACTCGCTCGAAAAAAAGGCCGCGGAGAATGGATGCAACCGCATTTACTCCCAAGGCCTGTTTCCTGGATTAGATCCGTACCCACACCGATAAAAAGGAGAACGCTCCATGTTAGACCATTTGATGTCCCCTATAAAAATCCGCAACCTGGAATTGAAAAATCGGTGCGTCATCCCTCCCATGGGCACCAACTTGGGAAATCCCAACGGAACCGTCACCGAAAAGAATCTGGCCTATATTAAACGCCGCGCGGAAACGGGCGTCGGCCTGGTGATAACGGAGATCGTGGGGGTTCATCCGTCTGGTTGCGTGGGCCTGGGCATTTTTGACGACAAATACATCCCCGGATTGACTCAAATGGTTGACGCGATTCACTCGGCCGGAAGCAAGGCCGCCCTGCAGTTGCATCACGCGGGGCGCGAGGCGCCGTTTCAGTTGCAAAAGGGCAAGGCCCTGGGCCCCTCGGCCATTCCCAGCTTCGTCTACGGCCAGCCCCCCAAGGAAATGACCAAGGACGACATTAAAATGATCATCAGCGCCTTTGGCGACGCCGCGGTGCGCGCCCAGGCCGCGGGCGCCGACGCGGTGGAAATACACGGAGCCCATGGATATCTGCTGACCCAGTTTATGTCGGTCCACGCCAATCAGCGCACGGACGAGTACGGCGGGGATTTCAAGAACCGCGCCCGGTTCGTCCTTGAAGTGGTGGAGGAAGTCAGGAAAAGGGTAGGGGACGACTACCCCGTCCTGCTCAGGATTTCCGCCGAAGAATACATCAAGCACGGCTACACCGTGGATGAGGTCCTTACCATTCTGCCTGAGCTTATCGGCGCAGGAGTCGACGTGCTCCACGCTTCCGTGGGAACCCACGGCAGCCCCGGCGGCATCACCAGCGCCCCCGTGGAATACGAAGCCGGCTGGAACATCTGGCGCGCCAAGAAAATCAAGGAGGCCGTGGACATTCCGGTTATCGGCGTGGGCCGTTACACCGATCCCCGGGAGGCTGACAAAGCCATCGCCGACGGCGACGCCGACATGATCGCCTTCGGCCGCCAGGTTCTGGCCGACCCGGATTTCCTGGTGAAAGCCCAGGAAGGACGCTATGAAGACATCCGCACCTGTCTGGCCTGCAACCAGGGCTGCATCGAACGCCTGATCCTGGAAATGGGCTCCAGCGTGCGCTGCGCCATCAACCCGGAAACCGGTCAGGAAACCCTGGTTCCCAAAGGCCCCGCGGAAAATTCCAAGGACGTCTGGGTGGTGGGCGCCGGCCCCGCCGGCCTTACGGCTGCTTACGAAGCCGCTAAACTCGGCCACAAGGTCACCCTGTTTGAACAATCCAACCATCTTGGCGGCCAGATTCAGTTCGCCCGCCAGGCCCCGCATAAGGAAGTCTACGGACAATGGATCGACTGGCTGGCTGCCCAGGTGAAAAAAGCGGGCGTGGACGTGAAAACCGGCGTAACCGTCACCGAGGACATGCTAAAAGAAAGCAAGCCCGAAGCCGTAATCCTGGCCATCGGCGGACGCAAGATCACGCCCGATTTTCAGGGACAGGACCAGCCCACAGTCTGCGACGCCTGGCAGGTGCTGAATCAGGAAGTCCCTCCCGGCAAAAACGCGGTTATCGTGGGCGCCGGCCTCATCGGCATGGAAACGGCCGATTTTCTGGTTCAAAAGGGCTGCAAGGTCACCTTGCTGGAAATGCTTAAGCAGTCCCCGGTGCTTAAGATTACCGGCCACGGATACCAGTTGCATAAACGCATGCGCGAAGCCAACGTCATGTTCCTGTTCGGCGCGGTCCTGGCCGCTGTGGACGGAGACAAGGTGACCCTGCGCTTTGACGACAAGGAAGACGTCCTGGAAGGCGTGGACCAGGTGGTTCTGGCTGCAGGCATGAAGCCGCGCGAAGACTTGAAGGAAGCCCTCATGAACCTGGGAATCCAGCATGCTGTGGTGGGCGACGCGGTTCAGGTGCGCCGCATTATCGAAGCCACGGACGAAGGCGCCAAGGCCGCCTGGGCGCTCTAATTCCTCCCTAAACCAATCAAAAAATATTTCGGGCGAACGGAACAACTCCGTTCGCCCGATTTGCTTTTCGCCCCGGCGCCGCCGTTTCTTATGCATTCCTATGCTCTGAGTGTGAATGCATATTGAACTATTTGAGAATAATTCAATTCCTTGCATCCGGAAGGCGGCTGAAAACCATAAATGATGAGGGCGGCCGCGGCCGCAATGATTTTTTTCACCATTAATTCCTATCACAAAGGCTATCATTCCTTATCCAAAAGAGGGCTGGGGGCGCCGCAATGGGGGCAGATTTTCCAGCTTTCCTCCAAAAAGGAATGACACGAGCGGCAGCGCAGCACCAGAGCCGCGGCGCAGTGAGGGCAGTAATTGAATCGTTGCGCCATGGCGTGATTGCAGGCCGGGCAAAGGATTTCCAGGGTGTTTTGCGGCCCCAACACCCGCAGGACCTCTTCACAGGTGGAGATTCCGGCGCGCACCTTGTCCATGGAGTCTTCCAGGATGGTTTTCATATTAGCCTGGCTGGCGGCTCTCATGAGTTCGGCGTCCGAGGCGCCGGAGTGGACCATGCGCCGGAATTCCGAGTCGAACTCCAGCACTTCGTACACGCCTATTCGGCCTTTGTATCCGCCGCCATTGCATTGGGGGCAGCCCCGGCCTTTTTTGGGGGTGAAGTCAAGGCGCTCAGGATCCAGCCTTAGGGCTTTCAGCACATCCGCATCCACTTGGGCGTCTTCCATGCAGTGGGGACAAATTCTCCGTAAAAGGCGCTGGGCGATAATTCCGGTCAGGGCCTCGCTCATGACGTAGGATTTAATGCCCATGTCCCGAAGCCGGATAATGGAGGCTATGCTGCCGTTTGTATGAAGCGTGCTTAAGACCAGATGCCCGGTCAGGGCGGCGTGAAAGGCCACCTCGGCGGTCTGGAAGTCCCGGATTTCGCCCAGCATGATCACGTTGGGATCCTGGCGCAGGATGGACCGGAGGATGGTGGGAAAGTCCAGGCCGATTTTCTCCCGCACGTTCACCTGCTCGGCCATGCCCATATGGTATTCCACGGGATCTTCGATGGTAGTGAAGTTTTTGGTTATGGAAGCCCCCCTCCTGAGCATGGCGTACAAGGTGCTGGTTTTGCCGCTGCCCGTGGGGCCGGTTGCCAGGACCATGCCTTGAGGCTGGCGGATGAAGCGCAGGATTTTCTCCATGTCCATGGGGGTGAGGCCCAAATCCTCCAATTCCTGGCTGGCTGCGCTTTTATCCAGAATGCGCAGGACGATTTTCTCCCCGTTCACCGTGGGCAGGCTGGAAATCCGCATATCCACGGTCTTGGTGGAGGCTTTAACCGTCACCCGGCCGTCCTGGGGCTTGCGGCGTTCGGTGATGTCCAATTCGCTCATGACCTTGATCCGGGATACAATGGGCGGATGCATGGCCATGGGAATGCGGATTTTTTCCTGCAGCAGATCGTCGATCCGGTATCTTACCATCAAATATTTGGTCTTGGGCTCGATGTGCACGTCCGAAGCGCCGTGGCGCAAGGCGTCCGAAATAATGGAGTTGACGATGCGGATGGCAGGAGGCTGATCCTTGCTTTTCAATAGCTCGTCCACGTCCACCACATCATCCTCCTCCAGGATGATTTCAATGGTTTCCGTGGGATCCATCAATTCGATTTCCGATATCACGGAGTTGAGGGACGATTCGCCCCCATACAACTCTTGAACTTTACTCCTGATTTCCTCCTGGGTCGCCAGGGCGGGCTTGATCGGCATGCCCGTTAAAAAACGGAGTTCGTCGATCTTCACCAAATCCGTGGGGTCGGCCATGGCCGTTACTAGCTGGCCGTCCATTCTTTTCAAGGGGACCAGTAAATGCTTCTCGCAAATTTCCGAGGGAATGAGCGAGGCCAGCGGCGCCGAAGCCGTGAACTCGGCGGGATTCACCCGGTTGACCTTAAGCTCCTCTTCCATGACGTCCATGATGGTTTTTTCGTCCGCCAACTTCATTTCCATCAATATGGCAGGCAGGATTTTGTCGCTCCTGGCCTGGACCTGCAGGGCCTTTTCCAAATCCTCCTTGGTCAACAGGTTGCGTTTCACCAGCATGCGTCCGATTTGGCTGCGGTTGGCGCTAAAGCATTTGGTGAGGGTCTTGATTTTCTTGCTCTGTTCTTTCTGGCGATTTTTTAAATAGACGTTTTCCTTGATCAGGTCGTACTGCTCCAGGGCCAGGCCCACGGTGATGCGCAGGTCATCGTCGTTCCAGGGTTTGGTGATGAACTTGTACACCGCGCCTTCGTTGATGGCCCCCATGATGGCGTTTACGTCCGCATGCCCGGTGAGCATGATCCGTATGGTTTGGGGATAAAGCTCCTTGACCTTGCGCAGCAGGTCCGCGCCCTGCATGCCCGGCATGCGATGGTCCGAGACGATCACGTGCACCCTGGCCGCCTTAAGCGTTTCAAGGGCCTCCTCCGCGGACTCGGCGGTTAATAAACGGTAGTTCTCCTTCCGGAATATCCTCCGCATGGCCTTCAAAACATGGGGCTCGTCATCAACAAACAGGATGGCGTACCGGCTGCTTTCCTTTTTCAGGGAGGTGACTTCCTTTGCTTCCTGCGCTTTTCCGCCCATAAATAGAGAGGCTAATTTTGGCATTCCTCTTCTCCGGCTTCGCATTCCATGTCAGGGTTCTCCTTTGGGATTTTTATGGTGAAACAAGTTCCTTCCCCGGGCTGGCTGTCCGCTTTAATGCTCCCATGGTGCCTGGCGATTATTTTGTAAGCCACATTCAAACCAAGCCCGGTGCCCTGGCCCACCTCCTTGGTGGTGAAAAAAGGATCGAAAATGCGGGAAATATTTTCCGGGGCGATGCCCGAGCCCGTGTCACGGATCTCAACTACGGCGAAGTCCTCTTCCATATAGGTTTTAATATGGATTTCCCCGCTGCTTTCCATGGCCTGCACCGCATTGACCAGGAGGTTCATAAACACCTGGCCGATTTGCTGGGGATAGCAGGGAACCTCCTCCATGCTTCCGTATTCCCGTTTCACCAGGGTTTTATATTTGAGTTCGTTGCGGACAATATTCAAGGTGGAATCCATCACCCGATTGAGATCTGAATATTGGATTGCATGCTTTTCCGGATGGGCGAAATCCTTCAGGTCCTGCACGATTTTTTTAATTCTGTCCGCGCCGTCCATGGACTCGTCCACCAGAGTCAGAATGTCGTCCAGCAGAAAATCCACGTCGATGTCCTGTTCCGTTTTCCGCACTTCGTCCAATTTTTCCTGCACCTGCGCCGGGATGCAGTCTCCTGTGTGGCTGTCGTGGATAGCCTTTACAAGGTCCCGATACTTACTGAAAAGCAACTTAAAATCCGCGCCGTATTCCTTTAACGAGTTTAGGTTGCTGGATATAAATCCCGTCGGATTATTGATTTCATGGGCCACCCCGGCGGCAAGCTGCCCAATGGAGGCCATTTTTTCCTGCAACAGAAGCATTTCCTGGGTTTTTCGGATTTTCTCGGCCTTTATTTCCACTTCCTTTTCCAGGGTCTCCGCCAAGCGGCGGTATTTTTGCTCCGACTCCTCCAGCATGGCGTTGCGCCGCTCCAGGGCCTGATACGTGTCTTCCACCACCTTGCCGTGCAGGCCCATGGTCATGAGGACCTGCTGATTCATGGTCATGAATTCCTTTAAAATGGAGAATATCAATAATTCCACTGGGCGGGTCTCGGGTTTGGACGGCCCAAGCCCTAAAAAGCCCACCGCTTCCGCTTCGTGCATCAGCGGATACAACCGGACAGGCCCTTCCGAAAGCTCCAGCAGCATGCCTTCTTCAGGACAGTCCTTTACCGCCTTTTTCAAAAGGGACAGGTCCTCCTTTGTCAAAGGGTGGAATGAAAAATAAGCCTCCCCATCGGGGTGAAGAATGATGGATTTGTCCAGCCCAAGCCGTTTCAGGTGACACGTCCCTTTTTCAATAAGAGGGGCGGGGAGCAACTGGGTAACGTCATACTCCCGGTCAAAATCTCCCAGGCCGTCGTCATGATCCAAAATGTATTTTTGAGAATGCATTGCATCTCCTTTTTGACGCCCGTCCTCTTGCTGCATTTATTTTATCTCCGGCCCTCTAACAGGCTCAAAAAGTCTTCTTCCGCCATGTCGAAATTCTTTTCCAATCCGTGCATCCGGTCCAGGGATTGGTACGTCGCACTCAGTATTTGCTGAAAAGTCTCCACAACGCCCAGGCCTTTCAGGGCCGTTGCAAATACCAGGGGCAGGCCCGTGGGGCTCCAGCGGGCTGACACTTCGTCCTCCGGCTCGATGTCCCGCAAGTCTCTTTTGTTGTATTGAATCACCAATGGCAGGGAGTCCAGGTCCAGGCCCACCCTTTGGGCGTTGTTCTCCAGATTGTCGAAGCTCTCGAAGTTGCTCATGGATTGGGTCAGTTGGGAGTCCGCCACAAACACCACGCCGTCCGCCCGGGACAAAACCGCCTTTCGGGTGGCGTCGTGGGCCACCTGGCCGGGTACGGTGTACAGCTTGATTTTGGCCAAAAAATTGCTCTTGGATCTCGCCGCCAGGGGAAGCAGGTCGAAAAAAAGGGTCCGGTCCCCTTTGGTCTCCAATGTCAGCAAATCGCCGCGCCGGCTTGGATTGACGACGTCGTGCAGACGCATGAGATTGGTGGTCTTCCCGCTCAGCGCCGGACCGTAGTACACGATTTTCACCACCATTTTCTTCCCGTTCTCGTCAAATTGCGCCATGCATAATCCCTTGTCCGGTTTCTAAGGCTGTTTGTGCAGAATTCGTGGAGTCGCCGGTTTCAAATCCTTCATTATGTGAAAAAATTGTGGAGAATGCTTCCCTAAGCTATACCTCCCGGAATTCTGTGCTATTATGGATATACGGAAGCACAAACCGTGCCATCTGAATGGCAACAAGGAATGCGAAGCACTGGTAAACGATTCTTTGTCGAAAAATATGTAAGCACCCGTAAACGCACGTTAAATTTATTAAGGAGGAGCCCATGCACCCACTCATCGACAAGCAGACGGTCAAACTCATCCGTCAGACAGGCGCCACATTCGCCAACGCTCCGGACCGCAAGGAAATTTTAGAGCAGCACGGGCTCCCATGCGATCAAAAAGCGGAAAACGTCATTGTCACCGGGTGCCAGATTTTACCGGCCATGCCCAAGGTGCTGCAGGCCCTGGCCTGGGTGTTTGACCGCGCAGGCTTTTCCTACACTTTTTTATCCGAGGAATATTGCTGCGGAAACAACCTGTACCGCCCGGCCATTAAGGCCAAGGATCAGGAAGCCCTGGCCGAGTGCCAGGACCTCTCCCGAACCTTTGTGGAGCAGAACATCAACAAGGCGAGGCAGTTGGGAGCAAGCCGTTTGGTGATATTCTGCTCTCCCTGCTATCCCATTTACAAACATGCATTCCCGGACGAGAACATCGTGTTCTACCCCACCGCCATTGAAGAGTGCCTGCCTCCCCTGGAGCGGAACATGGCCATTGACTACTATGCGGGATGCTATCGCCTGCACAAAAAATTCGCCCCGGTTCCCATGGATCTCAAGGGCGTGAGCAAGTGCTTTTCCAAAATCAAAGGCCTGGGCGTGCATTCCATATCGGCCCCCCAATGCTGCTACAAGCCCGAGGGTGCGGCCCATATGATGAATTCGGTCCAAACCCAGACCATGGTGCACGTGTGCACGGGCTGCTATTTTCAAGCCCTCATGAACGCGCCCAAGGACCAAAAGGCGCCTTTGAACATCCTTATGCTGCCGGAATTTATCGATAATGTTTTACAGGAGGCCAAATCATGAAAAAGGCCGCACTAATTATCACAACGCTGGTTATCATCTGCCTGGCGGCGGGCGCCGCCCTGGCCGATCAGACTTTCAAGGTGGTGGATATCGGCGAAAGAACCTTTCAGGAAGCCCCCGCCATATCCGTCATCTTTTCGGCCCCGCTGGACCCCAAGGTGCGGCATGACCAGCATTTGCGCATCAGCGATCAAAAGGAAATCCTCAAAGGCGCCTGGATTCTTTCCGAAGACAACAGAACCTTGTATTACACCGCCGTGCAGCCTGAAACCCAATACACCGTCACGGTGCTGGATACGCTTGAATCCGCAGACGGCGCCAGGCTGGAAAAGCGCGTCTCCCAGGGCGTGACCACCCGCAAGATCGTCCCGGCCGTCAGCTTCGCCGGGGACGGCCTGCTGCTGCCTCCCAGCCTGGTGCAGGGTTTGCCCGTGGCCGCGGTCAACGTGCCCGCCGTGGACGTGGAATTCTTCCGCCTGAACGACGACGCCACGGCCAGACACGTGGATTGGTCCAGGCCCAATAAAAGCTTGTCCACCTATTGGATGGGCGAAATTCTGGAGGAGTCCAAAGTGGTCTTCTCCGGGCGATTCGACCTGGATCCGGAGCCCAACCGCCGGGTGGTCCGCAACATCGCCCTGGACTCCATCAAGGCCTTGAAAAAGCCGGGCGTGTACCTCGCGGTCATGCGCAAGCCCGGACAATACTCCTATAATTACGACGCCTCCTTTTTCATCGTCACGGACATCGCTCTCCAGGCCAGGCTGTACAAAGACATGATTTACATTACGGCCTCCTCCCTCAAGGACGGGTCCCCCTTGTCCGGCGTCAAACTCAGTTTTTTGGATTGGAAGGATAGTAAGATCAAAGAGCTTGCCGTGGGCGAAACCAACGAAGACGGCATGTTTTGGAGCGCGGGCGACGTCAGAAAGAAAACCGAGTTTGTCAAAGCGGAGTTTAAGGATCAGATCAGCGTTTTGCCCATGCGCCTGCCCGCTTTGGATCTGTCTGAATTCAAGTACGGCTCCCGGCCCCAGAAAAACCAGGAGATCTTTGCCTACGGCCCTCGGGATCTGTACCGGCCCGGCGAAAAGGTCATCGTCTCCTGCCTGCTGCGCGATTATGACGGCAGGCCGGTCCCGGGCGCGCCCATCCATGCCACGCTCATCGCTCCGGACGGACGCAAGGCCGGGACTTACACCTGGGCGGCCGAGGCTTTGTCCGACGAAGACGTCTACTATTGGCAGGGCGAGATGAGCCTCTCCACGAACGCCGTGACGGGGGAATGGCGCTGCGAACTCCGCACCATCAAGGATTCCAAAAGGCCCGACCAGATATACAAGTTTCATGTGGAGGAGTTCCTGCCCGAACGCATGAAGCTGGAACTGGAATCCAAGCAGGAAACCCTGGACCCCAAAGGGCCTTTTCACGTGGATGTCACGGGCATGTACCTTTACGGCGCCCCGGCGAGCGGAAACCGGGTGGAATCCTCCGTCCTGGTAAAAGCCCAACGTTCGTTTCCCGGCAAATACAAGGAATTCCTCTTTGGGAAAGAGGACGACGAGAACTACTCGGACTTCCAGGAATATAACGACTTCGCCCTGGACGCTGATGGCAAGGGCCTTGTCGCCGTGGACAGCATGTGGAGCGCGCTGGAAAGCCCTGCCCAGGTGCGCGTTTTCGCCGAATTGTTTGAAACCGGAGGCCGCCCCGTCACCCGCAGCATTTCCCGGACCATGTGGCCCGCAAAGACTCTGGTTGGCCTTCGCCCCATGTTTGAAAGGGATTCCGTGGATCAGGGAAAGGCCTTGTTTGAAGTGGTGCGCATGGACAAGGACGGCGCTCTCTCCCCGGCTTCCGGCCTTTTGGTGGACGTAACCAGGGAGGATCGCGATTATTATTGGGAATACACCGAAAACCGCGGCTGGGTGTACCGGCATACGGAAAAGAACTATCATTATCTCTCCCAAATTCTGGATCTTCAGCCGGACAAGCCCACGCCCCTGGCCTTGGATTTGCCTTACGGCAGGTACTTGCTGAGCATCAAGGACCCGGAAACCGGAAACACCGCCAGTTACCGCTTTTACGTAGGCGGTTGGTGGTGGTCCTCCGAACAGGACAAGACCGCCCGGCCCGACATGGTCAACCTGGCCCTGGACAAGCCCGCCTACCTGCCAGGCGACATCATCAAGGTGACGGTCACGCCTCCTCACGCAGGCCAGGCCATCATCATGGTGGAAGGCGACAAGGTCCTTTGGTCCAAGCGCCTGGACGTTCCCAAGGAAGGCGCGGTGGTGGAAATCCCCATGTCCGCCGCCTGGGACAGCCACGACCTTTACATCAGCGCCACGGTTTTGAGACCCATTGACGCCAAGGAAAAAATCGCGCCCAACCGCGCCGTGGGGCTGGTGCATCTGCCTTTGGACCGCACCCGGCGCATCCTGAAAATCAATATTGACGCGCCGGATAAAACCGAGCCCAACCAAAAAGCGGAAATTGGCCTGCATCTGGACAACGCGCCCAGGGAGCCTGTTTTCGTCACCCTGGCCGCCGTGGACGTGGGCATCCTGAATATCACCAATTTCAAGACGCCTGATCCCGTAGAGCATTTCTTCGGCCAAAGGCTTTACGGCGTGGACATTCGCGACCTGTACGCCAAGGTGGCGGAATTCACCGACGGCAAGTTGATCCGGCCCAAGTGGGGCGGCGACGCCGACGCCTCGCCCGGCGGCAAGAAGCCGGAGTCCAAAGTCAAGCTGGCGGCCCTGTTTCATGCGCCCGTGGGCTTTGACCACCAGGGCAAGGCGACCGTTACGCTTGATCTGCCGGATTTCAACGGAACCCTGCGCCTCATGGCCGTGGCTTTCAGCGAAAACTCCTACGGCAGCGCAGATAAGGAAATGATCGTGGCCGCGCCCGTGGTCACCCAATTGGCCATGCCAAGGTTCCTGGCCCCAGGCGATCAAAGCCAGTTCACCCTGGACGTGCACAATCTTTCCGGCGAGGCTCAAAACCTGTCCCTTAAAATGACCGCAGCCAAGGCGGTAACCCTTAAGGACGGCGCCCGGAAAATCAGCCTGGCCGATCAGGAAAAGACCACCTTGGTTTTTCCGGTTAAGGCCGAGGCGGAAGGCGCCGGCAAAATTCAGCTTGCCGTAACCGGCCTTAAAAAGCCTATGAGCCGAGACTGGCGGATTGGAATCCGGCCCGGATACCCGGCTATCTCCAGACTCTCCGCCGGAGTCTTAAGGCCCGGCGAGACCTTCACCCTGAAAAAGGACCTGGTCGACGATCTGGCCGCCCCCACCATAGAATGCTCGTTCAAGATTTCTCCCTACATCAGCCTGCCCGTGGGGGATTCCATGCGCGGCCTGATCCGCTACCCCTACGGATGCCTGGAGCAGACCACGTCCAGCAGCTATCCCTTGCTGGTCGCCTCGGACGAAGCCATCAGGCGCTACGGCCTCAAGCCCATCTCCCGGGAGGAGCGCGCCAAACGCCTGGAAAAATCCATGGCCCTGCTGGCCGGCAAGCAAATGACCAACGGAGGATTTTCCCTGTGGGACGGCGGCGGCAGCGAAGAGCCCTGGCTCACGGCCCATGCGGCCAACTTCCTGTTGGAAGCCCGCGACGCCGGATATCCGGTCCCCGAAGACATGCTGGACAAGGCCCTCAAGCGCCTGGGCGAGTACCTGCGCTACAAGCCGCCCGTCCACTCCTGGGGCTCCCGCGAATCCCACACCCTGCTCAGATTCTCCATCCGGGCATACGCAGCCTGCGTCCTGGCCAAAACCAACCGGGCGCCCTTGGGAACCCTGCGCACCCTGTTCGACAATCACGCGGAGGACGCCAGGTCCTGCCTGCCTTTGGTCCAGATAGGCCTGGCCCTGGACGCCATGGGCGACAAGACAAGGGCCGCCAAAGCCTTTACAATGGCGGCGGATTACAAAAAGAAGTACGAGTACTACTGGGGCGATTACGGAAGCTCCATCCGGGACGAAGCCCTTTCTCTGGCTATCCTGCCGGACGAGCAGTTCCACTCGGACAAATGGACCCAAAAGCTCCTAGAACTCAACAAAACCATAACCAACCGGAAATACTATTCCACCCAGGAAAAATACGCCATCCTCCTCCTTGGCTTGCGTCTGGACTCTATGAGCGGCAAGGAATGGAAGGGCGATCTGGCTGTGGGCCGGGATAAGGATTCCATTGACGGCATCGGCGCTTTCACCTTCAACCCCAGCCCGGACGAATGCCTCAAGGGCGTCAGCTACACCCATAAGGACGGCGCTGTTGCGTTCATTTCGGTTTCCATCCAGGGTTACACCAAGACGCCTCCTCCCCAGGACGACTCCATGATTTTCGTCCGCAGAACCCTGTTCGACCTCCACGGCAAGGAAATATCCGCGTCGGATTTCAAGGTGGGCGAGGTCATGCTGGCGGAGCTGGAAATGATCTCGGAAACCCCGCTCTACGACGCGCTGGTTGTGGATATGCTGCCCGCGGGCTTTGAGTTGGAAAACCCGGCCGTCAGCCAGGGGCTTAAGGTGCAGGACATCGTGATCGACGACAAGTCCGTCTATGAGTGGCGTAGGGGCGGGGTCGTCCAGCATGAACAATTCCTGGACGATCGCTACGTGGCGGCCGTCAACCTGTATGCGCACCGGGCCATGCGGCTGCATTACCTGGTGCGGGCCGTCAGCCCGGGAACCTTCACCTTCCCGCCGGTGATGGTGGAGTCCATGTATCAGCCCGAAATCCGCGGCGTCAGTGAAACGCCCAAGAACATAACCATCGAAAACGTCGGCAAGACCGAGAAGGAAGCTGATCCGCCGCCTTCCAAATAAAGGGCAGGCGGCCTCGAAATCGCTAATTGCATAAAAGCAGCTTGGCATGAAGACAAGTCATATCAAAAACAAATGGCAGCGTAAAAGCGGTTTGCTCCTGGCCTGCGCCCTGGCCGCTCCCGTTGTCCTGACCCTGGCCTTTTTGCTGGCCGACGCCCTGTTTCCCCTCCCCTTGCCGGGAGGGGATTCCCGGGACTTCGCCGTGGCCGTGGCCTCGGCGGACGGCGCGCCCCTCCGGGTTTTTCCGGACGAAAAAGGGGTGTGGCGTTATCCGGTCAGGCTGGATCAGGTGTCGCCCCTGTACCTGGAAGCGCTCATTACTTATGAAGATAAGCATTTTTATGAGCATCCGGGAGTCAATCCCTTTTCCCTGATTCGCGCTTTCTGGACCACGGTCACCCAAAAAGGCGTGGTAGTGGGCGGCTCCACCCTGACCATGCAGGTGGGCCGCATTTTGGACCCTCATGCCAAAAGTATTCCCGGCAAGTGCAAGCAGATGTTCCGCGCTCTGCAACTGGAATGGCATTTCAACAAGGAGGAAATCCTCACTTTATACCTGAATTACGCCCCGTTCGGCGGCCCCGTGGAAGGAGTGCAGGCGGCCAGCTTCACCTACCTTGGCAAGCCAGCCAAGGAATTGAGCCACGCTGAAGCCGCCTTGCTGGCCGTACTCCCCCAATCCCCCAGCCGGATTCGGCCCGACCGCCACCCGGACAGGGCTAGGCGCGCCCGGGACAAGGTGTTGCGGCGCATGGTCTCCCAGGGGGTGTGGCCGAAGCAAATCTCTGAGGAAGCCATGATGGAAGGCGTGGACGCGGGATTCGCCCCCCGGCCCATGATGGCGCCGCTTCTGGCCCGCAGGCTTAAGGAAAACGCCCGGCCCGACGCGCCCGTGCAGACCTTTATCGATCCGTCCTTGCAGGAAGCCCTGGAATCCATGGCCGAGCGTTTTATCGCAACCACCCCGGACGGAACTTCGGCTGCGATTCTGGTCATGGAAAACGCCTCTTTGGAAGTCAAAGCCTACGTGGGCTCCGCCGACTTCCTGGACGCATCCCGGTTCGGCCACGTGGATATGATCCGGGCCGTACGCAGCCCCGGCTCCACGCTCAAGCCCTATTTATACGCCTTCGCCCTGGAGGAAGGGCTGATCCACTCCCAAAGCCTGCTGGTGGACGCGCCTTTCACCTTTTCAGGCTACCGGCCCGGCAATTTTTCCGACGGGTTTTCCGGCCCGGTGAGCGCGGCCCAGGCCTTGCAACGCTCCCTGAACATTCCTGCCGTGGACCTTTTGGACCGCATCGGCCCGGAATTTTTCGACTCCCGCCTGCGCCAGGGAGGCCTGAACCTGGTCTTTCCGCCCCACGGCAAGCCCAACCTGTCCATGGTTTTGGGCGGCGTGGGCGCCGACCTGGAATCCATGGTGGGCGCCTTTTCCGCCTTCGACCGGGGAGGATTGGCGGGCAAGCCCCGTCTGACCAAGGAAGACCCCGTGCGGGAACGCAGGCTCATGAAGCCGGGCGCCGCCTTTATCATCCGGGACATTCTCTCCCGTCAACGCAGGCCTGGAGCGCCTGGAGGCAATCCCATGGCCGGCTGGGCCAGGAGCGTAGCATGGAAAACCGGCACCAGCTACGGATTTCGCGACTCCTGGTCCATCGGAGCCTACGGCGGATACACCATCGGCGTCTGGGTGGGCAGGCCGGACGGCACGCCGTCCCCGGGCTTTTACGGCAGGGCCACCGCCGCACCCCTCATGTTTTCGGCCTTTGACTGCCTGCCCCGCCGGGATCTCGCGCCCCAACCCATGCCCGCCTCGGTCTCCCGGGCGGAAGTCGGCTGGCCTTTAGGCGTAGCCCCTGAGGGGGATAATGATCCCCTTTGCGCGGAAAAGCGCACCGCCTGGATTCTGGACGGCGTGATCCCGCCCACCTTGCCCGATCGCCTGGACGACCAGTGGACCTGCAACCCCATCACCGTCATGGTCAACCCGGAAACCGGCCTGCGTGTGGACGGCGATTGCCCGGTTTCCAATGCAGCGGCCGAAAAAATCGCCCTATGGCCCCGGGCCGCAACGCCCTGGCTCACCCCGCGGGAGAAGGCTATGGCCGCCGTCCCTCCCATGGATCCCGCCTGCGGCAAGGCGGTTTCCATGACGCCTTCCGTAATCAAGATCATGGACGTCCAGCCAGACACCGTGCTTCGGCCCGCAGGCGCCAGCAGGGCCATGCCTGTGCTGAATCTTTCCGCCCTGGGCGGCCGGGGCAGGCTTTTTTGGATGCTGGATAGAATCCTCATCGGATCGGCCGGGGTAGGGGAGTCCATCACCTATGAGTTCACCCGAACGGGCAATCACGAACTCACCGTTCTGGACATGGCCGGCAACAGCGATTCGGTGAACATTCAGGTTTTGAGTTCCAGTTGAGAAGCCGCTAATCTATGAGGAAAATATGATGGAGCCGCAGGAGTAATAAAAATCCGTCTCCGATCCAGGGCGCCCCAGGCAAAGCAGTACCTTGCCCGGGCGCGCCAGCGTATGTAGTTCGACTTATCAGGCTGTGGAATTCATGGAGTATGGACGAAAGGATAACGCATCCAAAACCAAAAAGCAGAAATTCAATCAACTCCGTCCGCCCGCCGGACTTCCACAATTTCTATAATCTTTCCCGGCCGCGCTTTTTGTTGCTTCGCAACACTGGCACGATACTACTGTGCCAGCGCCACCCAAAAAACAATACAGTCAGGCCCAAAACAAGGCCTCCCGTCCGCTGTTCCTGGCTGGTTTCAATTACCTTTTCCGGTCGCCTTATTGTTCTGACGGTCCCAGGCATTGCATGCTTGGGATCGCCAGGTTGGATTCATCCCCGCATCCTAATTATTGCACAAAAAAACCGGCCGGAAAAAATCCGGCCGGTCGGTTCACTCAAAACACTCTGATTTAAATAAATATCTTTTTAAAATTCAGTAGTTTTTGCCTTTTTGATCAGCCCGCTTCCAGCAGGCGTTCCACAGCTGCAAGCATATCGCTTTGCTTGACCGGTTTGGCGAAAGAACACTCCGCTCCCAGCTTTTCCGCGAGATCCAGATAGTCCGCGGGTTGAATCCGTCCGCCTCCGGAAATGGCGATAATCTTCACGTCCGGAGCCCTTTTGCGGATTTCCATGATCAACTCCGCGCCTTCCATTTCAGGCATGATAATATCCGTAATGACCAAGTCCGGCCGGTTCTGATCCATAACCTGCAAGGCTTGTTTGCCATTTACGGCCTCGTCTACGTCATACCCTCTTCTTTGGAAAAGCCTCCTCAACATGGATGTGATGTTGACATCGTCATCCACAACCAAAATGCGCGCCATAAAAACCTCGTTCCCCCACGCAAGCACAATTTAGTTGGCTAAAACCACCAGCGCATCCACAGCAACGGGTTTTCCGCCGGTTAAAATCAGGGGGTTGATGTCCACTTCCGACACCGCCTGATTCTCTTCCCCTAACTTGCCCACAGCCACCAAGATGTCGGCAAGCATATCTTTGTCCGCAGCTTCCATGCCGCGGATTGCTTCCAGAATTTTCTTTCCCTTGATTTCGGCCATCATATCCAGGGCGTCCGCCTTGGTGATGGGCGCCACGCGAAAAGCGATGTCTTCCAGGACTTCCGTAAAAATGCCGCCCAGGCCGAACATCACGCACGGGCCGAACTGGGGATCGCGGGTCAGGCCCACAACCAACTCCCGTTTGCCTTTGACCATTTCCTGCACCAGCACCCCTTTGTCCGCCGAATCCATCTTGGACATCATGGATTCAAACGCCTCCCTTGCCTCCTGTGCGTCCCGGATGTCTATCTTCACCAGTCCGGACTCGGTTTTATGGGCTAAATCCGCAGCGCATCCCTTCATGACAAGGGGAAACCCGATCTCTTGGACCGCCTGGTCCAGCTCCTGCGCGTTTGTCGCCAATATCTCTTTTGTTATGGGTATATTATATTGGTTTAAAACCTGCTTGGATTCAGACTCAGACAACGTGCTGCGCCCGTCGGCCAAGGCTTTCTCGATAATTTCCATGTTTTCCTCCGATGAACAAATTTGGGGCGCTTGAGGACGGCCCCGGAAATGCCTGGAACAAATTGGTACAGTGGTATCATGAAAACGCCCGGGTGTCCAGTTTTCCAGCCTTTAACAAAGATCAAAGTTAAAGATTCAAATTCGTCGATATATCTAAGAGTCAAAACCTCCAACAGTCAACGAGACGGCCAGGCCAATCCACCTGAAATTTGTGGTCAAATTGCCATGGACAGGTCTCTCCGCCCGTGCTATTGAGACCTCGATCAGGTTGTCGGCCCCAGGTTTTTCACCCTATGGGAGGGCTTGCGCCGCATACAAAAAAAAACTCTGCTTCATGCAACGGATTGATATTTTTCAGACCGTGGTCGGTGAATCAATGATGAACCAAAATGGGGGATATTGGGATAATGACATTTGGAAATTCCGCCCATAGAATCCTGGTGATTGACGATGAACGTCAGGTCAGGGAAATGCTCACGCAAACATTGGAACGCGAAGGCTATTTGGTGGAGACCGCTGAGAACGGCGAAGTCGCCATGGAGCTTTTGAAGAGAAATCCGGCCGACCTTGTCATCGCAGACATGGTCATGCCCAAGAAAGAGGGCATCATCACCATTACTGAAATTCGCCGGGATTTTCCCGAGCTCAAGATTATCGCCATTTCAGGGGGCGGCCAACAGGGACGCGACGGGGCGGCTTCGGAATATTTGTCCATCGCCGCCCGTTGCGGGGCTTTGAAAACCTTTAAGAAGCCCGTCCCGAAAAACGATCTGCTTACCGCCATCAACGAGCTTCTTAAATTCCCCTGACCTTAGCTTCCCCCAAGTTTTCTAATCGGACAATTCCCGATTATTCCAGCTTTGCGCCGTTCCATGGGTTGTACTTCCAGCCTCCGTTCAATTCTTCCCCAGTGATGGGGCAGTGTTTGGGCGGAACCAGCGCTCCCAAGGGCGTTCTCCATCTAAAGGAGCGCTTTGCCATGTGCAGGACGAAGGTCCCTTCCGTAAAGACGTTTGCAATGGGATCCCCTTTGCTGTTTTTAGACGTAAACACGGCGTAATAGAGGTTGTTTCCCAAAGGACCCAGACTGCGTGCAAAGGAAGGAAACACGCGGGAAAGAAAATCCTTGGCCTCCTGGCTGATTTCCATCTCGCGCAGGGTTTTATACTTGTTTCCCGCCGCGTCCTCCAGGACCAAGGAGTTGAGGACGTCCTCCCTGGCTTGAAAACGGGGGCGCCCGTCTTCGCCAATGGTTCCGTCCACCACCAAAAAAACCATGTAGGGATCCATGATCCCCAGGTATTTTTGCTTTTCCTCCTCGCTCACGCTTTGAGACTGGGAAAGAAACATGAGCCACAATTCCTGGGGAACCCACCACGCCAGAAGCACGTCTTCCATGGCTCGGGAGGCTTTTTGGGTTTCATAAATCAGGGCGCTCAAGTCCACGGCCATTTCCCCGGATCGGGCCGGAGGCGCCCAAAGGCAGCCCATGACCATGGCGGCAGCCATGGCCAGGGCCGTCTTTTTTCTCCATATCTTAAAAAGCCTGTTCATCAAACAATCCTTACTGCCTGTCAGCGCTTTCCGCATCCTGCACTGCAATGGGAGTCAGGGTGACGCGCCTGTTTTTCGCCCGGCCTTCTTGCGAGTCGTTGGGCGCAATGGGCTTGGCCGCGCCAAAGCCCTGGACCGACAGCCTTTCAGGGGCGACGCCCTTTTTCACCATATAATCCATGACCGCCTGAGCGCGATCCTGGGACAGTTCTTGGTTGAACTTGTCGGGCCCGCGGCTGTCCGTATGTCCGCCGATAAGGACATTGATGCCAGGAGTTTTCTTCAGCACGCAAATCGCCTTGTCCATAATCGGATAGTATTCTTTGGCGATGTCCGCCTTATTGGTTTTAAATTCCAGGCCGGTCAACTGCCAGCATCCCGTGTCGTCCACCGAAGCGCCGGCCGGAGTGTTCGGGCACAGGTCAATGCGGTCGGGCGTTCCGTCTTCATCCTGGTCCGGCCCTTTTTTCAGCAAGCCCCTGGCGATAAAGCAGGCCATGGCTTTGGGGGAGTTCACGTTATCCAGATTTTCCGAATATCCGCACTGGCCCTTTCTGGATAGGCGTTCCAAAAGTTTTTGACCGTTGGGATCATGGCCTACCTGAATCGTGTATACGCACAAACGGTCCCGATAGGTGTTCTTAACGACCTCCAAGGCCCGGGCCGCTTCTCCGTCGGTTTCCTTGCCGTCGGTCACGATAATCAGGGAGATTTCTCCTGTAGTTCTATCCAGGTCGTCGGAAGACTGGGCGATGGCCAAAGCCAGATTGCTTTTACCCGTGGCGAATGTCACCTTGTCCAGGGCTTTGTCATAAGCCGCTTTATCCAAAGGCCCCATGTCCACCAAAGACGAAGTGCTCTCCACAAAGGGATTCATGGTCAGGCCGAACACCCTGAGGCCGGCCTCGAAATTCATTTCCGTTTCCGGAATTCCGGCGATCATGTTGCGCACCGCCTCCCGGGCAAGGACGAATTTTTTCTCGCCGTCGTACAATTCGGCCATGGAGCCGGAGCAGTCGAGAATCACCAAAAAATGATCGGCTTTCTGCACCAGATGGCCTGTCCTGATGGAGCCGTTCAAATCAGATGGGACAAAGACTTCCGCGGACTTCCCTGCACACCCGGCGAATATTAAAACAGCAACCAAACAAGTGAATAGAACAGGCCGTATCCTTGTCATGAAGAGCCCTCCCGTAGTAAAATGATTTATTCAGGTTTTTAACTTGCTATTATGATTGGAGCATTATATGCCATATCTTCAATAAAAACTCCATACTAAACTCTAACAAACCAAGGAGGAACCATGAAAAAAGGTCTATTGGCGGCTGCACTTTGCATTTTCCTGGCGATCAGTCCCGCCGCATTTGCTGATCAAAGCAACTACGGCTGCGGCTTGGGCAGCATGGTGATCGACAACAACGAGTCCCTGGTCTCCCAGACTTTTGCAGCCACTCTGAACGGGTGCTTCGCCAACCAGTTGTTCGGCATGAGCTCCGGCACATCCAACTGCGACAAGCCGGACAGCATTGTCTATAATGAGAAAATCAACATCTTCGTGGCCGACAACATGGACAGCCTGGCCTCGGACATCGCCAAGGGCCAGGGCGAGTACCTGGACACCCTGGCAACCCTTATGGAAGTTCCGGCCGACCAAAGGCCTGTGCTGTACTCCAAACTCCAAAACAATTTTTCCGTTATCTATCCTTCGGATCAGGTGACCCACACCGACGTGCTCAGGAACATCGAAGCTGTATTGTAGTGGCTAAATCCGGTTTGCAAAATATCAAAGGGGAGGCTCCGCTTGTTTTCAGGCGGGGTTTCTCCTTTTTTTGCTTCCTAATATCCCTGCTTGTCCTTCCGGCCCTTTGCATGGCCCAATCCCCTCCGGACCTGGAAAAAACAATAGAACGAATCCAGGCTGAAAAGCTGCACCAAAATCCTTATTGGCATGTATTGCTCCATTATCAAAAACAAGGATCAGGCTTTAAAAGCCGGGTGGACGACCCGAGTTTTTTCCTGGCGCCGGACGGAAAAACCAACCCCAAGGCCGAGCTTTTGGCCGACGTCCGGGCCTTTTACCAACCCAGGGACGCAGACGCGGAAAAGCCCCACGCCGTGCGCCGCTTTCCCGCAAGGTTCGCTTGGATCGCATCGCAAATAGGCGATTCAGCAAGCGCTTTCCCCGTCCGGGAATGCCCCCGGTTTGAAAAAATCTACGCCGCCATGGCGCCGGACTCGGCCGCGCTGATTTTTCCCTCCGCCCACATCAACAGCCCGGCCTCCATGTTCGGCCACACCCTGTTGGCCGTGGAAGCCAAGGGGCAGGGCAGGCTGCTGGCCAACGCCGTGAACTACAGCGCCGTCACCGGCCGCACCTGGGGACCCATCTTCGCCTATAAGGGCTTGTTTGGGGGGTACAAGGGCTATTTCTCCATGCTGCCCTATTACGACAAAATCCAGGAATACAGCGACGTCTCCCACCGGGACATGTGGGAGTATCCCCTGAACCTGACCCAAGAAGAACTCCGGCGCATGCTGCTCCATCTTTACGAACTGGACAACATCTACTCGGATTATTTTTTCATCGACGAAAACTGCGCCTTCAACCTACTTTACCTCCTGGACGCCGCAAGGCCCGGCGCAAACCTGGCCGGCCAATGCCCGTACATAGCCGTTCCGGTGGACACTATCCGGCTGGCGTTAAAAGGCGGATTCCTGGACGGACCGCCCGTATACCGGCCTTCCAAGATGACGCGCATCGAGCATCTTCGCAACGGATTGTCGGGAGAGGAAAAAAAGCTGGCCCGGGAAATCGCCCAGGGGGAGGCGCCGCCCGAATCGGCCGGGGAAAAGATAAAAACGACCGAAAAGCAGGCCCGGGTTTTGGATTTGGCCGCGGAAACCGCATCCTACCGCTACACCCGCAAAGTTTTGCCCAAGGAGGATTACACCCGGCGATATCGCGATATCCTGGCGGCGAGGAGCGGGCTGGGCAGGCGGGAAATCACGCCCGTCCCCGAACCGGCCGGACCGGACTCCGGGCATCTTTCCTCCAAGGTTTGGGCCGGAGGCGGTGCCAACGACGGCGAAGCCGTTTTCCGGCTTGGATGGCGGCCCTTGTTCCACGGCTTTGACGACAACCCCAAGGGATATGAAAAGGGCGCTCAAATCAAAGTTATGAACGCCTCCCTGGATTATTTTCCGGAAAAAGACCGGGTGGATCTCCATAGGGTGGATTTGCTGGACATATTCTCCCTGGCGCCCCGGGACGCTGTGTTTAAATCCCTGTCATGGCGCGTTGCGACCGGATTTCATCAAACCATCGAACCGGACGGAAGCCGGGGCGCGGCCTATGTATTCAACATGGGCGGGGGTATATCCAAGGACCTCGGTCCCCTTGGCCTGGGCTATGTGCTGGCCGAGGCTGATTTTGCAGCAACTCCAGGGTGGGACATGGGATACGGCGCCGGCCCCGGGCTGCGCACCGGGCTTCTGGCCGATCCCGCTCCATGGCTTCGTCTGCGTTTGGAAGGCAAGGGAACCCGTTACCTGCTGGGAGACGACCACACCGCCCTCACGGGATTGATGGAATCGGTCATTGCAACCTCCCAAAACACGGGTTTTCACGCCCAGGCCCTGTTTCAACGCTCCCGCGACTTTTCCAACACGGAGTTAAACCTTTCCTTTCAAATTTATTTTTAGCCGCCGACGAAGTGAAGACCAATGAAGCCAGCGGCATGCATCTCCCCTGGCCAGCCGCGGCATGCAATGCCGGGGGCCGTCAGGCCAATAAGGCGACCGTCAAAGGGGCCAACGCCAATGGGGCGCCGCGAACCGAGGCTGATCATTGGCGAGAGCGCCCCAGGCAACGGCAGTTTGTTGCCTGGGTTCGTAAGAACAAAAGGCGCGGCTGGGAGAATTGCTGAAATCGGGAATGGCAGGCGAGCGATCGGCGCCGATTAAAAGTTCGTTCCCATGCTTCGCGGGGGAATGCATATGGAAGTGTTTGAAATTTATTAGTCTGAAAAAAGGTTAAAACCTCCGCCTTTAGGCGGATAGATTTATCCGTTGGTTTATGTTAGTTCAAAGCCCATAGGAGGTCATATGGACTATCGCTATGGGAGTCATACGGTATTCAACATAGAATACCATTTTGTATGGGTGACCAAATACCGCTACAAGGCGTTGCACGGTGAAGTAGCGTTGCGAGTGCGGGAACTGGTCCGTCAAACGTGTGAATCGTTTGAAATTCGAATTATCAAAGGGGTGGTGAGTAAGGATCATGTCCACATTTTTGTGTCTGCGCCACCCACAATGGCCCCCAGTGAGATAATGCGAAGGATAAAAGGGCGAAGCGCGACAAAGTTGTTTGAAGA
>NZ_FQZU01000043.1 GCF_900142135.1 Desulfatibacillum alkenivorans DSM 16219
AACCGGGAGCTTCTGGACGGCCGGTGGGATAAGAACGACGTCAAGGACGCAGCCAATGTGGCGGACCTGGTTTCCCAGGGCAAATTCCTGTTTTACGACTATCCTGGCCCGGAAGTGCGGGAACTCCAGGATCTCACCTCCTTGAAGATCAAGCTCAAAAAGCTGGAGCATGGACTGAAGGTCCGCATCCGCAACCATCTTGCGGCGGTGTATTTTCCCGAGTTGGACAAGTATTGCGTGCAAAGCTCGGCCCTGAGCCTGACCATCGTCCGGCAGATGCTGGACCCAAAGCTCATCGCCGCCATACAATTTTTGGGGACGTCTTTGCATAATTGACTAACATTAGTTACACAGAATCAGTTAGCACATGCCAAGGCTTTTCATCCTCCGCCACAAACTGGTGCGGCTCATGCCCAGCAGATTCGCCGCCTCCTGACGCTTGCCCCCGGCCTTTTCCAAAGCCCGTAAAATGGCCCTGCGCTCCGAAGCCTCGTCATCAATTTCCTGGGGAATGCCGCTTTTTCGTTTGGCTGCAAATTCCTCGATGGTGGGTAAATGCTTCATCATGATCACGGGGCCTTTTACGAACACATAGGCGTATTCCATGACCCGTTCCAGTTCGCGCACGTTGCCCGGCCAGTGGTACTCCATAAAAAAATTAAGCACCTTGGGGTCCAAGGCCCGCACTTCCTTGTGGTGTTTTTTGTTGAACATCCGAATGAAATGTTGCACCAATAGCGGGATGTCCTCCACCCGCTCCCTCAAGGGGGGCAGGTGCATGGGCACGGTGCGCAAACGGTAGTACAGGTCCTCCCGGAAGGTTCTTTCCTCCAGCATGGCCGTGATGTCCAGGTTGGTGGCGCTGATGACCCGCGCTTCCATGGGAATGGTTTTTGTTCCGCCGACCCGCTCAAACATCTTTTGCTCCAGGACCCGCAGCAGTTTGACCTGGTGCTCGGGCCTGAGTTCGGCCACCTCGTCCAAAAAAATCGTGCCCCCCTTGGCCACCTCGAACCGCCCCGCCCGGGATTGGTCGGCGCCGGTGAACGAGCCTTTTTCATGGCCGAAAAATTCCGCTTCTATCAGGGATTCGGCGATGGCTGAACAGTTCACCGCCACAAAGGGGCCTTTGGACGACGGAGACAGGGAATGGATGGCCCTGGCGAAAATTTCCTTGCCGGTCCCCGACTCCCCCGTAAGCAGTACGCTGGCCTCGCTGGCCGCAACGTCCGGCAGCATCTGAAAAAGCCTGCGCATGACATTGCTTTGGCCCACAATGCCCTGGAACAGCCCGGTTTTGTCCGCCAAACTGGGCAGGTGATACTCGTCCGTCAGACAGCGAAAGGTCTCCACGGCGCCCACCAACTGGCCGTCCGTGTTGCGAAGCACGCTCACATTGACCAAAAGGTTCAGCTTGGCGCCTCCCTTGTCCAGAATGCGCACGTCCTGATCCATCTTGGCGGATCCGGACTCAATGGCCTGACGCATGGGGCAGCCCCGTTCACACAAGTCGGAGCGAAAAATGTCCCGGCATTGCTTGCCCAAGGCCTCTTTGCGGGAAAACCCCGTCATTTGCTCCGCCGCCTGGTTGAAGGAGGTGATGCGCCAGTTGGTGTCTATGGTGAAAACCCCCTCGGGCAGGCTGTCGAACACCGCCCCCAACGAAGAGGGGGAACTCGCAAGGGAATTGTCCTCCTCGGTGGCATCGGCGAAGTATTTCACTTCCCGGAAAACCAGGATGACGCCGATCACTTTGGCGGTGTGCCCCAAAAGGGGATGGACCGAGTATAAGCACGAAAACCGCTTGCCCTCGCCGTCGATCATCTGACCGCGAACGCCGGTCCTGGGAGCGCCCCGGGTGATGGCCGTGTGCATGGCGTCTTTCGCCTGAGTCAGGCTGAGCCCTTTCATGACTCCTTCCAGCGGAAAAGGAACGCCGGGCCTGATGCCTCTCCCCAACAGCCGGCGGGCTGTGCGGGAGCATCCCATCACCGTTAATTCCTTATCCAGGGCCACAACTCCGTCCCCGGCGTACATTGCAAGCTGTCCTTCGATTTCCTGTCTTCTCATGAATGATTCTGCGTCCTGGATTCCATGCCTGAAACACCGGCGATTTATAATGCTTCATAGTACCAGAAGGCGGCCTTTCTGCAAAGGCTTCTTTCCTAAAATGTTTCACCCGTGTTTCAAAAGAGGTATTCAATATATTTATTTGATTTTATTGATAAAATATTTATTTTGGCTCAATCGCCGGGAGTGTTTCAAATCTGTTTCATATTATGTTTCATATTTAATAAATTGCATAATATTAATATGTTATAGTCAAAATCAAATGGAAAGTCACACGCAAGCTGAAACAATTTCCGGCCTCCTGGGTGTTGCAGGGATCGCCTTAACCGCCTGTTGTGTAAATTATTCCTTTAAAAACAAGTTGTTATTCAAGTTGGCCCGGTCCTTGCCTTATAGTAGGTCGCAAGACGAAAAAGGGACCGGCGCCGGATCCGGCGGGCCGCCCCCAAAGATGCTTTAAAAAAGCGACATATAAGGAGGGAACATGCAACAAACCGTAGACATAGAATCGATCATTGATCACTACCCGGGAGTTCAGGAGTCCATGGTGTTTATTCTCCAAGATATCCAAGAAGCCTTTGGCTACATTTCTTTGGAAAACATGCAGGCCGCCTGCGACCACGTAGGGGTGCCTCTGACGCACGCCTACTCCATGGCGACCTTTTACAAGTCTTTCCGCCTGGAGCCTGTCGGCGAACATGAAATTCACGTATGCCTTGGCACGGCGTGCCATTTAAAAGGCGGACCGAGAATCGTCGATGAACTGGAACGGCGTCTGAACGTCCATGCCGGAGCAACCACGGAGGACATGCGGTACACCCTGGAAACCGTGAACTGTTTGGGCGCCTGCGCTCTTGCCCCGGTTGTTGTGGTGGACAAGGAGTACGTGCCCAAGGTGACCGCCAAGAAGATCCAGAAAACGCTGAAAACGATCACAGACAACGAATAGGTCGTAGCAGGAGGCCAATAATATGGGAATTGCAAATTTAGCTGAGAAAATAGACGCGAAACGCCTGGAGTCCTCCGACGACCTGGTGCAGCTCCGTCGCGAGATCCAGATGAGGCAGGATCCCAATCAGGTCCAGATCGTGGTTTGCCACGGGACTGGGTGCCTGGTTAGCGGAAGCCCTGCTGTAACCCGGGCTTTTAAAAAGGTCCTGGGCGAGACGGATATTGAAGCCAAAGTCATGCCCGGCGTTAAGACGACCGGCTGCCAGGGGTTTTGCTCCCGGGGGCCTTTGGTCACCATTATGCCCCAGGGGATCTTTTATGAAAGGGTCAGCCCCAAGGACGTTGAGGACATCGTGGAGCAAACGGTGAAAAACGGCAAGCCGGTGGAACGCCTGCTGTACAAGGACGTGAACACTGGGGAGCCTCTCCAGACCATGGATGAGATTCCTTTTTACAATCTCCAGACTCGCAACGTTCTGAAGAACATCGGAACCATCGACCCCACTGACATCTATGACTACATCGCCGTGGGCGGATATCAGGCCCTGGCCAAGGCTCTCACCACCATGACTCCGGAACAGGTTCTGGAAGAAGTGGAAAAATCCGGCATCAGGGGCCGCGGCGGCGCAGGCTTCCCCGCGGGACGCAAATGGCGCGGCGCGGTGCAGGCCAAAGAGCGGAAAAATCAGCCTCTTTACGTGGTGGTTAACGGCGACGAAGGCGACCCCGGCGCCTTCATGGACGGCAGCGTGATGGAAGGCGACCCCCATGCCGTGCTGGAAGGCCTGATCCTGGGCGCTTACGCCATGGGATCCGAAAAAGGCTACATGTACGTCCGGGCCGAATATCCTCTGGCTATCCAGCATTTGGAAATGGCCATGGCGGCCGCCAGGGAACTGGGCCTCCTGGGCGACAACATTCTTAACACCGGCTTTTGCTTTGACGCCCAGATCAACCGGGGCGCAGGCGCCTTCGTCTGCGGCGAGTCCACGGCTCTGTTCACCTCCATTGAGGGCAAGGCCGGCGAGCCCAGGCCCAAATACGTCCGCAGCGTGGAGGAAGGCCTCTGGGGCTGCCCCACGGTTTTGAACAACGTGGAAACCTGGGCGAACATTCCCAAGATCATCGACAAAGGCGCGGAGTGGTACGCCAGCATAGGCTCCCCCAACAACACCGGCACCAAGGTTTTCTCCCTGGTGGGCAAGGTAAACAACGTGGGCCTGGTCGAGGTTCCCCTGGGAACCTCCCTGTCCACCATCATCGAGGATATCGGCGGCGGCATCCCCGGCGGCGGCGAATTCAAAGCCGTCCAGACCGGCGGTCCTTCCGGCGGCTGCATCCCGTACAAGCACAAAGATGCGCCCGTGGATTACGACAGCCTGACCAAGCTGGGCTCCATGATGGGCTCCGGCGGCATGATCGTCATGGATAAGCGCGACTGCGTGGTGGACGTGGCCCGCTACTTCCTCAAATTCCTGGAAGAGGAATCCTGCGGAAAATGCAACCCCTGCAGGCTGGGCCTTACCCGCATGCGCGAGATCCTGGACGACTTCTCCAAAGGATGCGGCAGCGAGCAGGACATTGAAGACCTGATGTCCCTGGCCACATCCATTCAGGACGGCGCCTTGTGCGCCTTGGGAACCAGCGCTCCCAATCCGGTGCTCACGACCCTGCACTTTTTCAAGGACGAGTACCTGGCTCACATCAAGGATCAAAAATGCCCGGCCGGAGTCTGCAAAGACCTCATCACCTACTCCATTGATCCGGACGCCTGTACAGGATGCGGCGCCTGCGCCAAGCAATGCCCCAACAACGCCATCACGGGCGAGAAAAAGGAACCCCATACCATCGACACAGACGCTTGCATCCGCTGCGGCATCTGCGAGGAAACCTGCAAGTTCAACGCAGTGCTGGTGTCCTAAGGGAGGAGACGAATATCATGCTGAAATTCAGAATAAATGACATAGATGTTGAGGCCGAACCCGGCTGGACGGTTTTGGAAACCGCCAGAGAGTACGGCATCGAAATTCCCACCCTGTGTTTTCACGAAGCCGTGCAGGCCAGCGGCGCGTGCCGCCTGTGCATGGTGGAATTGCGCGAAGGAGACTGGACCAAATTAGTCGCCTCCTGCGTGTATCCCGCCAAAGACGGCCTGAATGTGTATACCGAATCCGAGCGGATCACCAATGTGCGCCGCTGGATTTTCGAAATGCTTCTTTCCGAATGTCCGGCAAGTCAGGAAATCCGGGACATGGCCGCCAAATACGGCGTCACATCCACCCGGTTTGCCATAAAGGACCCTGAACAGGACTGCATCATGTGCGGTCTGTGCACTCGGGTTTGTGCGGAGGTTGTGGGGGTTCACGCCATCGCCACCCAAAGCCGCGGCGTCTACAAAAGAATCGGCTCTCCGTTTATGAAACCGAACGAAGCATGCGTGGCTTGCGGCTCTTGCGTGTCAGTGTGCCCCACCGGCGCTATGGCCAGGCGAATTGATCTGGTGCGCGGGAAGATGGAAGAGAACCAAACCAACGCCGCATAATGGCCGGCAAGGAGGTATGTTATGAGTACTGCACCCAAAGTAGGCGTCTTTCTCTGCGAATGCGGAGACAAGATCAAAGGCAACGTGGACATGGGGCTTCTGGCTCAAAAGGTTGTGGAAACCCCTGATGTGGCTTTTTGCAAAACCATGCCCTATCCGTGTCTTAAACCCGGCATAGCCGGCATCAAAAAGGCCATTGCAGATGCAGGCCTGGATCGTATCGTCATTGCCGGCTGCTCTCGCCGCCTCATGATGAAAAAATTTGAAAACGAAATGAAGGATTCCGGACTGGACGTGGGCCAGATCGCCATGGTCAACCTGCGCGATCACGTGGCGCTGGTCCATCCCGGCCTGGAGCCCGCCCAAAGGGCCGAAAAAGGCGTCAAGCTCATCAGGAGCTCCGTGGCCGACCTGGCCGCCATGGTTCCGGGCCTCCGGTTCCAGATCTCCATTGAAAAGCCTGTGCTGATCATGGGCGACGGCATCGCCACCTATGCTGCGGCCCAGCAGTTCGCTCGCCACGGCGTGGAAAGCATCATGGCCCTTTCCCTGGATGATGAAGAGGAAATCCGCCTGCTTCATGAAAGGTATCCCGGAGAACGCCAGAATTTCGGCCGGGTGCGCAATATCATGAAAGCCGTGGAGGAAAGCCCCCTGGTCCAAAGAATCACGGTGGGAGATCCCATCGCCAAAAACGGAAAGACCGGAAACTACTCCGTCAGCTTTGAAAATCCTGAAGGCGGAGCGCCCATCGCCGTGGAAGCCGGTTTGATCATGGCTTGTCTGGACGGCGAGATGGAAAGCCCCGGACCGGAATTCGGCCATAACGGCGATTCGGTGATCTGCCAGTCCGAGGCGGACGAACACCTTTGGACGGTAGGCCCTTACAAAGGCAATGTGGTCTTCTGGATCAACGACGTGGAAGCCGGAACCCCTGAATTCGCTCATCTCTCCATGCGCGGCGCCTGGTCTTTGGGCCGGGCTATGGTGGAACGCTCCGACAAGTGCAACGTCACCATATTCCATAACCAGGACACGCCCCTGCCTCTGTCTGCGGAAGAACGCCGCATTTCCCGAAAACTGGGCATCCAATGGGTGGCGTACGACGGCAAAATCTGCCCCACGGTCCAGGCGCGGAACCTGACCTATCTGGTGAAGGATGACGGTCTGGAACGGGAGCTCCCCTGGGATCAGCTTATTCTGTCCCCCGTCCGCGTGGTCGGCAGACACGCCATAGACGTGGCCTCCCTCTTGAACCTGGACCATAAGGAAGGCCGGTTCCTGCGGGCTTACCATGCCCAGGTCAGGCCGGAAAACGTAGGACGCAAGGAAGCCATCCTGGCCGGCTCCGCCGCCTATCCCTGCGACTTGAGCCAGGCTTTGGCACAGGGCAGAAGGGCGGCTATCAAGGTCGCCGAAACCATTGACCTTTCCAAGGACGGCAAGCTGTTCTCCCCCGCCATCGTCAGCGTCATCGACCTGGAAAAATGCATCGGCTGCGGACAGTGCGAAGAGCTGTGCGAGTGCGGCGCCATCCAGGTGGTGGAAGGCATCGGCGGCGCCTTCGGAAGAGCCGTCGATCCCTTGATCTGCACCGGCGGCGGAACAGGCGCGGCAGCCTGCCCCGAGCAAGCCATGTACCTGCAGAACGCCTCCACAATTCAGCGTGAAGCGGCGGCCGGCGCTCTGGCCAAGGAACTGGCCCCCGGCGAAGTGGCGGCTTTCGGCTGCACCTGGGGCGGATACGCCGCAGCGGACAACGTGGCCAAATCCGGGCTTGCAATGGATCCCCGCCTGCACATGATCTACGTGCCCTGCGTGGGGCAGATTGATGCAACGGTCATGGCCAAGGCTCTGCTGGACGGCGCCAACGGCGTCATCCTTTTCGGCTGCGTGCCTGAGGAATGCCATCATTCCTACGGCGTGGACCATGGCTGGAGCAGGGTGAACATGCTGAAAAAGCTGCTTGCCCTCGCCGGCTTCGACAGAAAACGCATAGCCCTGGCCCATGCGGACTTCAACAATCCCGAAGGCTTTGTCAAAACAGTCGAAGGTTACACGGAAATCATCGCCGGAATGGAGCCCATTGAAAGGTCGCCCCAGAACCTGGAAAAGCTGCACGCCATCTACGATACGACCAAAAACTCCAGGGTGCGCCTGCTGCTTTCCGCCGCCCTCCGCAGGCCGTGGGAAAGCGTATACCGCGGCGCCCAACGGCATGCTTTGGAATACGATCAGGAATTTGCAGGAGTCCTGGCGGAAGAATTCGCCCAAACCCGTCTTACCAGAGCTCTCAAAGCTCAGGGCGAACCACAGACCATCAAGGACCTGGCCGTCCATCTGGATGCGGACAAGGATTACATCGCCGAGATGCTTATGGAAATGGCCTCTGAAGGAAAGGTCAACATGATCCACAAGCAGCGCAAAGCCCACTTTATGGTATAGAGGGCTGTCAGGCGACTGACTATGCATAAAAAAAGGTTGCAGGGCTTATACGCCCTGCAACCCGCCTCTTCACACCCAAAACGCCCTGAACCACGTTTTGGGTTGGCGCTTGCTCCAAACGACCCTCCCTGTCGCGGCGTGAGAGGACAGGGCGGTTAAGCGGCATCAACGTCTCCAAATGCCGCTTACAGCCCTGTCCTTTTCTGACCACTGGAGCAAAGGCATGGGGGAAAGGCCTCCTGAACCAAGGCCTTTCCCTCTCTACTTTTTTACCTTTTGCACTTGCTTCTTTTTTAAAACCCGGGAACCCTTTCGGGCTCCCGGAACCCCTCGCGTACAAGCCATGCCGGATTAACGGCCGGGCTTTTGCTCCTCCCCGTTAGCAAGGTCGGAATGCCATTTTACGGTACGCTTAAAATTTTTTTCAATGAGACAACCGGGGCCTTTGCGCCGCGCACGGGCAGTCGGATTGTAAAGGCTGCGCCGCTGTCCGCCCGGTTTTCCACGCTGATGAATCCCCGATGCTGGCGAACGAACCCATGAGTGATTGATAAGCCGAGCCCGGTTCCCGTGGGCTTGGTGGTGAAAAACGGTTCAAATATTTTATCAACGATGTTTTCCGGCAGCCCCGGCCCCGTGTCCGCCACCGATATTTCCATCCAGTTTCCTTCGGGCAGGAGTTTGGTTTCAAAGGTAATGGTCCCGCCCGGCTCGGTGGCGTCAATGGCGTTAAGCGCCAGATTGACCAGGCATTGCAGGATCTGCGCTTTGTCGCAGTGCGCCTTGATTTCCCGCTCATGAAGATCGCATGTCAGGCGGATGTCTTTAAAATTCGCAGGCTTCCTGACCAAGGCCGCCGCCTCGGCCACAATGTCGTTCACGTCCTGATCCGACTTGCAAGGCTCGGACTGCCGCGCAAAATCCAGGAGGTTGCTGACGATGTTGCGGCACCGCAGCGCCTCCTTGGCAATGAGCGCCAGTTCCTCGTGCTCGGGATTATGGGCCGGAATATCCTCCTGAATGAGCATGGCGCTGGTCAGGATGGTCGTCAGGGGATTGTTGATTTCATGGGCCACTCCCGCGGCCAATCTGCCTATAGCCGCCAGCTTTTCCTGGTCTCCAAAATGCTTTTGCAGATTGGTTTCCCAGGTGATGTCCCGCAGGAACTGCACCATTCCGGCCACTTCTTCCCCCTCGAAAACAGGATAGGATGAAATGGAATGAATCAGCTTGCGGCCCTCTTTATCCAAATGAATATGCACGCAACGATGGGGCTTACCGGTTCTTTTGACTTCAGCAAGAGGGCAGGTGTATCGCGTGTCCTCGTTGTAGGTTTTTTGATGATGAAAGATTTCATGGCATCTTCTGCCAATGGCTTGCCTTCTGGTCAGACCGTACTTTTCCAAAGGGAGGCTGCTGGCGTCCACAATGCGGAACGCTCCATCCACCACCACAACCTCTTCCTGGCCGAACTCCTCGAATATGCGGTTGCATATTTCCCGGGCCCTTGTAAAATCCAGCTTCTCTTTATGTGAAGGAACGGGATCTTCTTCCGGGCTTAAATCGTTTGCAGCCCCGCGTGACGTTTTCATTCCCTTACTCCCGCTTTTTAAACGAAGGCCCGCCGACAACGTATTCCTCTACGGCCTTGTGCAATGCCTTGGCGCTTAGCTGGATGCAGTCCTGCTTTTCGTCCGGCAGGTATTCCAGCATTCTTACAATGTCTTTTTCTTCAATGGCCAACGCTTCTGTGAGGGTCTTTCCCTTGGCAAGCTCCATCGCCGCCATGGCCGAGGCCACCGCTCCGGGGCAGCCGGACACCAGGGCCTTGGCCCGATCCACTTTACCCTCGCGGATGCGAAGGTAAACCGTTATGCTGTCGCCGCATGGGCCCGCCACTTCCGATACCTGGTCGGCGTCCGAAAGAACGCCCCGGTTGGGTTGCTCATTACAAAATCTTATAGCCTTGGCCGAATAGCCAGCCGTTTCCATCATGCCGGGATCGAAGCCGCCTTCGTCTGTTTCGGGGATGGGTTGCTTTTCCATCATAACCCCCAACCTAGCTGCAAGAAAAATTATCTCGGGGAGCGGCCTCGCCTTGGACAGGATGATCGCCGGGAGACAAGTGGTTAAAAGCGATCCGGCCGCTCCCCGAAAACTTAAAGCATTCTGCTGACGCCGTTAGGCGTATATGTTATCCGGTTTGTACGGATGGGTTCCTTCAATAACCTCCACGCCCGCTTTGGCCTTGATCTTTTTGATCAGGACATCCTTATGGGGGCAGTGGTCCACGATGCAGGGCGCAATATGCACCTTGGTGGGTTTTTCCTCCATGGGGGCGTTCCACAGCTTGAATTGGGCCATCCGGGTGACTATGGCGGCGCCCGGGCAGCCGCCGCAGCCCAGTAAACCGATCAATTCCACGTCCTGGTCCTTGTACTTTTCAAACTCTCCGGCCTTACGGTTGAAGCCCACCAAACAGCGGCTGCAGGCAATGCAAACATCGTCCATGGCCCTTTGGCAGCCAATGATCAAAACTTTTTCCATGTTTCCCTCTTTCTCTGCGGACATCCGGCTTGCAGGTAAATCCATTGGAGGTCTATTTCCAATCTCCCTTAAGCCGTTGGGTTGAATATTCCCTCTTTATGCCAATCCTTTAGTGATCGCACACATGATCCGGCCCGTGGCCGCAGGCATTTTCGCCGGTGATCAGCGCAGCGTTAAGATAATTCATGACCACGGATTCGGGCTCATCGGCCGGAGCGCCGGTGATCACCTGAACGCCCGCCTGCTGAAAAAGCTGGATGGCTCTTCCGCCCATGCCGCCGGCGATAACCAGCTTGGCGCCCTGTTCCGCCACCCAGGGGGGCAGCACGCCGGGCTCATGCGGGGGCGGAGTGAGGAATTCCGTGCCCAAAATTTTCTTGGCTTCCGGGTCTACTTCCACAAAGGCAAAGACCTCGCAATGCCCAAAATGCATACAAAGTTTTCCCTGGGCCGATGGTATGGCAATTTTCATTTCTGTCGTTCCTCCTTGGGTTTATTTTGGGATCAGACAATGGATTTCATGGTTTCCAGAACCGTGTTCCAGATGCTTTTCAATTCATCGCCTATCCGGCTGGACTTATATTCCACAATGGTTTTGGCCTCTATCATGGCCTTGGTGAAATCCGTGTCATAGGGGATTTCGCCGATTATGGGGGCCTCGGCTTCCTGGGCCCACTTTCTGACCGCCTGGGTCACTTCGGGATTCAAATCGCATTTATTGACTATGATGTGGATGGGAATCTTAAAGTGATTGCATAAGTCATTTACTCGAATCAGATCTTTCAGGCCGGACTGGGTGGCCTCGGTGACGGCGATCACCAAATCCGCTCCCGTCAAAGACGCCATGACCGCACAGCCAATGCCGGGAGGCCCGTCCACCAGAACCAGGCCCAGCTTTTCCTTTTCCGCAACTTCGGCGGCGGCTTTCCGCACTTCGGTCACCAGCTTGCCCGAGTTTTCCTGGGCGATGCCCAAACTGGCGTGCACCATGGGGCCCGTCCTCGCCTGGGACAAAAACCAGTACCCGGCCTGACGCTCCACCGTGCCGATGGCCTGCTCCGGACAGTGTTCCTTGCAAACCAGGCAGGCTTCGCAAGCCAGGGGATCCACGGAATAGTTGTCATCCTGGACCACGATCGCCTCGTACCGGCACAAATCGTTGCACAGGCCGCACCCTACGCATAGATCCTGATTGATCCGGGCGATGGGCATGGCGTAAAAATCTACGGATTTCTCCACTTCAGGGGAAAGCAAAAGGTGCAGGTTGGCCGCGTCCACGTCGCAATCCGCTACAACCACCGGAGCGGCAAGGCTTGCAAACGCCGCGGTCACTGAAGTTTTGCCCGTGCCGCCCTTGCCGCTGATAATGGTTATGGTCTTGGCCTTGCCGGTTTCAGCCATTATTCAATCCTTCACTAATTGTATTGATTACTTTTTTAAACCCGTCTTCCAAAGAAGGCATGGACGATAAAATGTCCTTGCCGGCCGCGTAGCCTTCGGCGATCTCCCGGCTATGGGGAATCTCCAACAATATGGGAATGCCGTTGGCCTTGCAGTAATTCTGGATGCAGTCGTCCCCCATGCCGGCCCGATTGAGTATGACGCCGGCGGGGATGCCCAACTCCTGGACGGTCTGGTACGCCATGTTCAGGTCGTGCAGGCCGAACGGCGTGGGCTCGGTCACCAGGATGCAATAATCCGCTCCGCCCACGGCTTCCACCATGGGGCAGGTGGTTCCCGGAGGGCAGTCCAGAATCGTATTTTCCGCCTCGGATAATTCCGCCTGATGCTTCAACGCTTTTATCAGCGGAGGGCTCATGGGCTCTCCAATGCGGAGCTTGGCGTCGTAAAAATCCAAATCGCCCGCCTTGCCCCATTGCATGGTTCCAATCAGGCGCCCGCCTTCGGTAATGGCCTTTGGCTCACAGGCGAGCACGCACCCTCCGCATCCATGGCACAACTCGTTGAAGACAAGAACGCTTTTGCCCAAAACGGCCAGGGCGTTGAACTGGCAAACCCGGGAGCATTCTCCGCAGCCCGTGCATTTGCCGTCGTCCACTTCCGGGATCATGACGTAGGCGTCCTGGGTATTTTGAACCTCGGGATTGAGAAACAGATGCGCATTGGGCGCTTCCACGTCGCAATCCACCAGAACGCACGACCCCATCACCCTGGCCAGGGCTACTGCGGCAGTCGTCTTACCGGTGCCTCCTTTTCCGGATGCGATTGCAATACGCACTACCAGTGTCCCTCCACGTCTGCGCCCGCAGCTTTCTGCAGTTTGCCGGCTTTGTAATCTTCAATGGCCTGGGCCACGGTTCCGTTGCATCCCGTATAAACTTCTATGCCCGCCTTGTTGAGCGTCACATAGGCTTTGGGGCCGCAATGGCCTGTCAGCAGGGCCTTGGCGCCTGCATTGGCCACCGTCATAGCGGCCTGGATTCCGGCGCCTTGAGCCGCCTGCAGGTTTTGCTTGTTATCGACGGCCTTGGCTTCTCCGGTTTCCGTGTCCGCAATGATAAACTGGGCGGCCCGGCCAAACCTGGGGTCCACCTGGCTGTCAAGATCCGGTCCTTGACTTGAAATGCATATCAACATCTTATTCGGTCTCTTTCTTGGTTAGTTGGTTTACAGCCTCCCTAAGGGCCTGTACTTCCGACCTTAAGGATTCCAGCTCCTCCTGGTTACCGGACTCCACGTAATCCGCGTTCACAGGGCCTGCTTGCGCAAACCCGCGATTCCCGAATCCGCGCCCGGCGCCCATTCCATAGCCTAAGCCCCGGCCCATGCCGAGACCGCGTCCGGCGCTTCTGACTCCCCGGCCGCAAAAACCTGCTCCGCGTCCAGTCAACGGGCCGTTACCCAACGGGCCTGTTCCGTCTCCTCCTGGCATAGCTTTCACCTCCTTTCACACGCCGCCTTTGCCGCGGCCTTTATTGGATGCGTTTCCCTGGCCGGAGCCTTTACCTCTCCCCCGGCCTGTTCCGTCCTGCTTTCCAGTGTTAGAGTTCACATTCCTGCGGCGCCCTTGTCCTTGTCCTCCGCCCTGTCCGCGGCCTTTTCCCCGTGGCCCGGTTCCGTCCTGGTTGGGCATGGAACCTCTCCTTTCGCACGGACCGCATGTGCAGGCCCGGGCATAGTACCTGTGCAGCCCCTGGCATCCGGGCATGGCGAAACAGGGATTATCCAGGGCGCCTGAAACACAGGCGTTTACAATCTCATCCACGTCTCCGGCTACAAAGGGCATCACTTCGATCCCCACCGATAAGGCGCGGGCGGCAAGGGGCTCGGATATTGCTCCGCAAACAAGCCCCCTGACCTGCAAATTCTGCAAGGCGGCCAATCGTTGCCCCGGGATATCCGGCAGCGTCTCAAGGCGGCGCTCCACCACCTCTCCCTGCTCCACGTCCAGGACCAGCACTTGACGGGCTACGTCAAATACCGGGGATATCCTGTTGTTCCAAATTGAAAGGGCAATTCTCATTGGTTTACCTCGCTCTGCCGCCCCTATAGAGCAAGGCTCGTGCCAAAAAAGTTTCAATGGCCGCTATTCTCGTTTATAGATAATAAATACAGTGGGTTGTTTTTAGATATGCGGGAAAGATTCAATGACGTTTAGTAGCTGATATGCTACTCAATTTTTGAGTTTTGTTGCAGAAGCGCTACTGTATGGCCGGCGCTATTTGGAAGTGCGGCGCCGGCCGTCCCGGGCGGGCAGGGGAATGCCCAGAGCCTTGATTTTACGGAACAGGGTGGTCTTGTGCATGCCCAGGTCCCGGGCTGCCGCCAGACGGTTGTAATTGTGGCGTTTCAGGGCGTCCTGAATGGCCTGGGCTTCCACGGCCCGCAGGGTTCCGGAGAGGTCTGCATCGCCGTGATGCTCAATGGCGCTGGAGCGGAAATGCTCGGGCAGATGCTGTATTTCTATGGCCCCTTTTTGGCAGAGGACGAAGGCGTGTTCGATGAGATTTTCCAGTTCCCGGATGTTTCCGGGGAAGTCGTGGGCCATAAAAGCGGAAAGCACCTCCGGGCTGATTCCGGTAAGGTACTTGTTTTGCATCCTGTTGAATTTGGCCACGAAGCGGTCCACTAAAAGGGGGATGTCGGCCTTACGCTCCCTGAGAGGCGGGAGTTCCACGGCCACCACGTTAATGCGGTAGTACAGGTCCTGGCGGAATTTCCCCTTTTTTACGAGGCTGGCCAGGTCCTGATTGGTGGCGGCCAGAATGCGGGCGCTGGTTTTTAGGGATTGGGTTCCGCCCAGGGGGTCGTAGGTTTTTTCCTGCAAAACCCGGAGCAGGCGCACCTGGAGGGCGGGGCTGATGTCTCCGATTTCATCCAAAAACAGGGTGCCGTCCTCGGCCAGGGCGAAGCGCCCGGGTTTGTCCTTTTCCGCGCCTGTAAAAGCGCCGGCCTTGTAGCCGAACAATTCCGACTCCAGCAAGGAGTCGGGCAGGGCGCCGCAATTGACCGCGATGAACGGGGCGTCTTTGCGGGGCCCCAGGTTATGCACGGCGTGCGCCAGCATTTCCTTGCCCGTGCCCGTCTCCCCCTGGATGAGCAGGGTGCTGTCGCTGGCCGCCACCTGGGGGAGTATGTCCAGAATACGGCGCATGGAATCGCTTCGGCTGACCATATCCCCCACCTGAAAGCGCCCCTCCAATTCCTTGCGAAGCCCTTCCACCACGCTGAGATCCCGGAACGTCTCCACCCCTCCGGCCACATTGCCGTCTTCGTCCCGCAAAACAGCCGTGGAAACGCTGATGGGGGTCCGGCCGCCGTCGGCGTTCAGAATATAGGCGGATTTATTGATGATTTTTTCGCCGGTGTCCATGGTATGGCGCAGGGCGCAGGCGGTTTCGCACATGCTGGCGCGAAAAACCTCCCAGCACAAACGGCCGATGGCTTCCTGGCGGTTGACCCCGGTGATGTCCTCGGCGGCCCGGTTAAAGGAGGTGATTCTCCAATCGTGATCCACGGTGAACACGCCGTCGGAGATGCTTTCCAGAATGACGTCCGTTCTGTCCAAAAGAGGGGCGGTGTTTTTGTTTTGTTCAGCCAAGCCAGCTCCCTGTTATTTGAAATTTTTAATAAAAATATCAAATTCAAAAGACCTGTCCTACAATAACACCAATTATCCCGTTCGGCAATGTCGGTCCAATTAGTTTTTCGTGTAACGCCCGGCGATTAGTCGGTTTCCGGGTTCATTTCCAGCTTACCCGGCGCCCTGCCCGTCCTGAGTCCGTGATAGACGGCGAAAGCCAGCGCTATGGAGCAGGCCATGGAAATCATCATGGCCAAGGCGGGAGTAAAATACCCGGTCAAAAAGGTTACACATGCGCTGGCCGCCGAACCAATGAACATCTGCAGCGAGTTCAAGGCGCCGGAGGCCGTCCCCGCGATGTGGGGCAGGGGCGCCACGGCTTCGGCCATGCAATTGGGCTGGATGGTTCCGGCGCACATCATGATCAGAAACAAGGCCGGCGCCATGGTTTCCAGGTGGACGAATCCGTTCAATACCAGAACCAGAGCCGCGGCGACCGCAACAACCATGCACGCCAGGCCCCGGTTGATGATGGAGCGCGCGGGAACGTCCCGCTTCCCCAGTCTGTAGCTGATATAGGACCCGCACATGATCCCGAACGAGGTGAATGCGAAAACCAGAGAGTACAGGTTTTCGGATAAGCCAAGCTGCACCTGAAGCAATCCGGGAGACCCGGAAATATAGGAAAACATGCACCCGAAAGTGAAGGCCATTAAAAAGGAAAAGCCCAGGAAGGTCTTGCTCGTTGCAATTTCCGCGTAAGCGCTTCCAATCTGCCTCATGCTCAAAGGGGTCCTTCTGTCTTCCTCCAGGGTTTCCTCAAAACCCATGGCCGTCAGCAAGAGTAAAAGTGTACTTAGCCCGCCTTGGACGGCGTGAATGGTTCTCCAATCCGACCAGCTAAGCACCCAGGCGCCGATGATAGGGGCGATGAGCGGAGCGACAGCCACAACAAGCATGATCCGGGAAAGCAGCTTGGGCGCCTCGGATTCGCTCAGCGTATCCCTGACAATGGCCAGGGGCAGTAAAATGCATATGCCGCTGGCGATCCCCTGGATCAGCCGAAATATCAGCAAGGTCCGGAAAGAGGGGGCGATCATGCACGAAAAAGCGGCAATGGAAGTAAACAGCAGGGACAGCAGCAAGGTGGGCCTGCGCCCGAACCGGTCCGCCACAGGCCCCCCCACGATAGGGGCGATGGCGAATCCCAGCAAAAACAAACTGAAGGTCAAAGCGCCCTGGCCTGAGGCTACTCCCAGGGAGGCCTCGATGGCCGGAATGGCCGGGAGATTCATGTCAATGGATAAAGGCGGCAGTGAAGCCAGCCCTGCGAGCATGCCTGTGTATAGCAGGCTTTGGGGTTTTATGGGTCGAACCAACATCAAATAATCCTGAAAAATTAAGGTTGACGCTCCGGAAAGCGCAGACCGGGAAGAAATTCCGGCAAGTGGGGTTTTATTGTCCTAAGAAGGTCCAGGAGGTCCTGGAGCAGATTTTCGGGAACGCCGGCCATGAAGTCTTCATAAGCGCCGGCTGTGATGGCCTGGACGCTTTCCACAATTTCCAGCCCGGCGGGGGAGAGTATGACGTCCTTCTTACGCCGGCAGTCCGGGTTTGGTTCTCTTTTCACCAGGCCCTGGCGCACCAGCTTGTCCACCATCCGGCTTGCCGCCGCATGGCTGAGATGAACCCCTTCGGCGAGGGAGGCTATGCTTTGCGGGCCCAAGCCGAATATCCTGAAAAGCGCGTTCATCTGGCTGTAGGAAAGGTCAAAAGCATGCATGGTGCGGGCCATGCTGTGGAAAAGACGGGTGACCGCCAGGCCGTGCATCCTTTCCAGGATGATGGAGAGCTCCCTGCTTTTATCGCCGTTCCACTTGGTTTGAGTCGTCATTACGCCGTCCTTGAAATATGCAATTGTGCAATATATGCATCTGTGCATATATAATCCCGAAACAGCGCCTTGTCAATGTGGAATTATGGCGGGTTTCGTCAACGGTTTCCCGGTGTCGAATTTTTTTTCGCATTGCCAAGGCTTTTAGCGAGGCGCGATGGGAAAGCTCTTATTACGGATGCATTCAACGCCAATGCTTGTTAATTAATAATACTAATAATTCGGATGTTTATATATTTTAAGTTGCGATTTTGCTACTGTGTCTTCCGTCGGTGAATTCTGGCGCCTGGTTTGCTCTATTGGTCCATGCCGGGGATGCGCGTCTTTGGCCGGGAGAATTATTGATGAACAGGAGCGGTGCAACGATGATGCCTAAAATCAATCTATTGCCTTTAAGCCAGGATGGCCTTGCTAAAATTTTGGAGCGGGAGAAAGTGCTGTTTGTGAATATGCAGCGCTCCGGCGGGGAAAAAGGGGTGCTTGTCATGACCTGGATTCCCACGGACGGCCGTCCTTTAAGCGATGAGGCCATGGCAATGGCGAAGAAGAATTTCATGACGGCTTCGGAGAACCTGTCCCTGTTCCATCGCATGCGCATGCTGGCCGCTTACGATGAGTTGACGGGCCTGTACAACCGGAGGGTGGGCAAGACGCGTCTGAACGAAGAAATTTCCCGCTCCCAAAGGCGAGGCTCTCCATTATGTGCGGCCATGCTGGATTTGGATCATTTTAAGGCGGTCAATGATACTTTCGGGCATCAGGCGGGAGACCGGGTGCTCAGGCATGTCTGCCGGGTTTTTCGGGAGTGTCTGCGCGCGGAAGACATCCTCATACGGTATGGAGGCGAGGAGATTCTCGCCGTCATGCCCGGCACGGAGTTGGAAGACGCTCGCGATATTCTGGAGCGCCTGCGAGAGTCCGTCGCCGAGGAACCCTTAAACCATAAGGGGCGTTGCATCCCTGTAACCGTGAGTGCAGGCGCGGCAAAACTTCATGAAGCGGAAGACGGGCCTAATGACGCCGGCAGCCTCGTTGCCTTGGCTGACCGGCGTCTATATATGGCTAAACAGAAGGGGCGCAATCAGGTGGTTTGTTTTGATTTAGAATAAATTGCCTGATCTGCGCATGAGCGAGCGGGATTCCGCCTTGCGTATTCTTTCCTCCTGTTCCGCCTTGCGTTTTCTGGCGCCCTCCAGCTTCTCCATGAGGTCCTTGAAATCCGCAGGCTTGTTCAGGTAGTCGAAGGCGCCCAGCTTCATGCCTTCCACGGCGGTGTCCGTCGTGCCGTGGCCGGTCAGCAAAATCACCTCGGTGATGGGCCTCCTGCGTTTGATTTCCCGCAGGGTTTCGATCCCGTCCATGCCGGGCATTTTGATATCCAGGATAACCACGTCCACGTCGGTTGATTCAAGGACATCCAGGCACTCCTGGCCGCTGTTCACGCCTTTGACGATTTCCCCCATTTCTTCCAGCCGCAGGGAAAACATTTCCACAAAATCCTCTTCGTCATCCACGACGAGTATGTTAATGGGCACCCGTACCATGGTTGTCTCTCCTTTCAAGTTCCCTGGCTTTGTCCCGCCAGTCGATATCGTTGCAAACTCCGGGGCAGGTTTTGCTCAGGCGAGGCACGCTCACCTGAAAAATGGTTCCCTTGCCCACTTTGCTTTTCACTTGCATGTCGCCTCCCAGGCGTTTGACAATGTCCAGGCTTACAAAAAGGCCGAGCCCGGTGCCCTTTCCGGGAGGTTTGGTGGTGAAAAAGGGTTCGAAAATCCGCTCCAGGTTTTCTTTGGGGATTCCATGGCCCGTGTCCTTAACCTGGATGGTCGCCCAATCGTTGGACGAGTCAAAACTCAGGGACACCCTGCCGCCCCGGCCGCAGGCGGCGATGCCATTGGAAACCAGGTTGATGAGCACTTGCCTCAACCTGTGCGGGTCCGTCCATAAGGTTACTGAGCTGGGGTTCTTTTCCTTTGCGACGGTCACCCCGGCCGCCGAGGCCTGGCCGGCCGCCAGCAGGATGACTTCCTCCACAAGATCGTCAAGCTCGATTTCCCGGTATACCGCGTCCGGCTGCCCGGCGAAACCCAGAAGCTGCATGGTCGTGCGCCGGGCCCTTTTCACGCTTTTTTCTATCTTTTCTATAGCCTTCTCGAACCGGTCATGAAAAGGCATTTCCCTGCACTCATCCTTTTTCAGGAGCAGTTGCAAGTACCCGGCGGCTTCAGAGATTATCGCCAGGGGGTTGTTGATTTCGTGAGCCACGCCTGCTGCAAGAGTTCCCAAAGAAGCCAGCCTTTCCGCCGTGGCCATTTGTTTTTCCAGGGCTTCCCGTAATTCCGCTTCTTTGGCGAGGTCGTGCTGGTGCCTGCTCTTGTCGTAGGCCTGGTGGATTTTATTGAGCAGGTTCTCCGTTTCCACCGGTTTTTGAAGATAGTCAAACGCCCCGGCCCGAATGCCGGCAATGCCGTCCTCCACCGCAGCATGGCCTGTCAGGAGGATAACCTCCGTATCAGGAAAGTCGCGCTTGATGCAGGCCATGGTTTCCAATCCGTCCATGCCGGGCATTTTGACGTCCATGACCGCCACGTTGACGGGGAATGCCTTAAGCGCTTCCAGGGCGCTTTTTCCGTCGGCAGCCTGGAAAACCTCTATGCGGCGTCGCTCCAGCCTTTTGGCCAAAGCCTGCCGGAAGGCATCCTCGTCATCCACTAACAATACTTTAACGGCCTTTTCGGTGCTCACGATTTATCAAATTCCCCATGTTGAGCGGTTGCGGCGGATCTTATCCGGGATTCGCTGTGGAGGCCCGTGACCCGGACCTCGCATTCAGGAAACAGGACATGCAGCATGGCTGCTATCGCTTTGCCTTCTTTTTCAGGTTTGCTGGAAGTTACGATAATCTTATGCATTTTCCACGCTCCTTTCCGGCTTTCCAGCCATGCTGCTTCCCGAATTCATCCAAAATCTAAGCCGTCCGGCGCCATCGGGGTTTACGTAAGGCCCAGAATATGCCACCAGACTGCAGCCACCAGCACCAGGATGCTCAACAGGATTGGTGTGGCCACCGCACCGACCTTGGTAAGGTCCGATGCCTTAAAGTATTTGTAGCTGTAAGCAATGGCGTTGGGAGGACACCCGATCACCAGCAGCATGGCGAAGGAGGTCGCCGTCCCCAGACACAGGGCCATGATCCGGGGGTCCACGCCTTCCAGTTGGGCCATGGGAATTACGATGGGCAGGATCAACGCGGCCGCGGCCACGTTGGCCATGGCGTTGGTCACCAGAGCGCCGAAGACGCCCACGCCAATGAACAGAAGCAGCCAGCCCCCTCCCTGCACATAGGGGAAGAACAGGTTGGCGAAATAGCCTGCCGCGCCTGAGTAGCCCATGCCCAGCCCCAGGGAGATTCCACCGCCGAAGATGAATAAGGCGGTTCCCCATTCCAGGTGCTCATGTATGTCGTCCCAGTGCAAAATGTCCATCAAAACCAATGCTCCCACGGCTATCATACCGGTAACGGAGTAGTCCAGGCCGTGAAGCCCCTTGGTGAGCCACGCAATAAATGCAAGGCCAATGATTATCATGGTGATTTTTTCCCTGCCGGTCCAGGGGCCCAGGGACTCGTCGAACTGGGGCAGCTGGTATTTCGGGTCGGGCCGATACACCATGTACACAACCATTACAGCCGCGGGAACCGTAATAATGGCCGCGGGCATGCAGTATACAATCCAGTCCAGAAAGCTGATTTCTATGCCCGTGAATTCCTTCAGGAACGCTGCGGCGACCATGCAGCGCCCTCCGCCGATGAGCGACCCCATGCCGCCGCAGGAGCAGGCAAAGGGCAGGGAAAGCATCATGAACTTGGCCGTTTTGGAATGGGGCTGAATTCCGGCCGCTTTCATCAAAGGCAGCATGGTGACGATGCCCACGGCCACGGCCGCCGCGTCGTGCATAAAGGACGAGGCTATCCCCAGCCCAATGGAAATGATAAAGGTGAACTTCACCACGCTGGTTCCAGCCATTTTTACGACAAAATAGCCTAGCCTCTTTGTGAGCCCCGCCTTATCCAGGGCAATGGCGAATATGAGGCAGCACATGATGAAGACGACCACGGGGTGCATATACGGCGCCCAGGCGTCTTTAACATCGGCCACTCCCAGGAGAACAAGCGAAACGCCGATGCCGATGGCCGTGATTTCCAAGGGTATGGGTTCCATGACAAAGAGGAAGATCAAAACTCCCAATATGGCCAGAAACCGTTTCCCCTTGGGATCCAACCCATCCACATATTCCACGGTGATGGGCCCGTCCCCCTTTGTATTGGCGGCAATGTCCCTCAGGTAATCGCCAATATCCGGACCGACCTTTTCGGTGTTGACCACCTTGATGTTGTAGGAATGGTCTTTGGCGTTTTCCGAAACCAGTTCAAAGTCGCCCGACACCTGCTCAAGCACCAGGCGGTCAAAATCGCCGACAACTTTAAAAGTCGTGCCTTCCGGTCTGGGCAATAAGAGGACGATAACCCCCAACCCAAGCGCCAGGCACAATTGAAAATACTTATTTTTGAAAATCATGACTCGTCCTTTCCAGGCGCTGAAACAGCCCTCTGAGCGCAGTCCTTTCCCTGAGACTGGCAAGCCTGAAAAATCTTTTCCAAGAGGTCCTCCAGGTCGCAGGGCTTGGTGAGATAGTCGAATGCTCCCTGGGCCATGCCCTGTCTGGCGGCCTTTTCAGATCCGTGCCCCGTGAGGATGATTACAGGCATCTCAGGGACCATTTTTTTAAAAATATTCAGGACTTCTATGCCGTCCATGTCTTCCATTTTCAAGTCCACCACAGCCGCGTCAAAATCCGTCCCCCGCAATATCCCCACAGCGTCTGTACCGGTGGCGGCAGTGGTGACTTTTATGCCTCTGCGCTCCATCCGTTTTTCCAAAACATGCAGGTATCCTTGCTCGTCATCCACAAGCAGCACCTGGAGCGGAGATTTTTCAGGTCTGTTTTCATTCATGACGCGGCCTTTCTATCCCTAGTCTCCTCGCCTGTTGGCGATGTTCATAGCTCTGGCCTGGGCGATTTTGTGCTCATGATTTTCCTTCTTTGCTTTGGCCTCCCGCACCTTGCTCAGAAGGTCATCCATGTCGCAGGGCTTCATCAGGTAGTCGAAAGCCCCCTGTTTCATTCCATCGATGGCGCTTTGCACCGTGGCATGGCCGGTAAGCATGATCACTTCCACTAACGGATAGCGTTTGCGGATTTCCTGCAGGGTTTGAATGCCGTCCATTCCGGGCATTTTTACATCCAGCACGACAACATCCACGCCAAAGACCTCGTTCAACTTTTCAAGGCCTTCCTCCCCGGAAAAAGCCTGGACGACTTCCAGGTTCCGTTTGGTCAGCCTTTTGGCCATTGCTTCGACAAAAGATTGCTCGTCGTCCACGAGCATCACTTTGATATCAGACATGTTTTCCTCCTGTTAACTAACTGGTTCCGCGTTCCCGCCGTTTTTTTCGCCTTGAGAGGCCGGCAGGCTGATGTGAAAGGTGGCGCCCACCCCAACCGAACTGTTTACTGAGATTTTGCCCCCCATCTTCTCGATAATGCCGTAGCAGATGGAGAGGCCGAGTCCCGTGCCCTTTCCCACGGGTTTGGTGGTAAAAAATGGATCAAAAACTCTTTTAAGGACCGCGTCAGGAATGCCCTGACCCGTATCCGCCACATGAATATTCACCACGCCTTCGCCGTTCTCCGTTGAGATGGTCACTTCTCCTCCCTGTTTGTGATCAATGGCGTCTATGGCGTTATTGATTAAATTAAGCAAAACCTGCTGCAGTTCCGACGGCGAAGCCTGGATAAGGTTCAGATTGTCGTCCAAAACCTGATGCACCTTGACATTGGCGTACTTGGCCCTTTGGCTGCTCAGATCCACCACTTCCCCAATCAGCTCGTTCATGTTTACTTCCTGCTGCCGGGGGTCCGTCCGTCTGGCGAAACTCAGAAGCTTGTGCGTGATTTCCTTGCACCGATCTCCCTGGGTCTTGATCTGGGCGACCGATCTGCTGATTTCCGCAACATTTTCCGTGTCCCCAAACTCGTCTTCCTCCAGCAGATCCCCAATCCATCCGGACTCCTCCACCATGATGGCCACGGGATTGTTGATCTCGTGGGCGATGCCGGCGGCCAGCTCTCCCAGGGAGGCGAGCTTGCCCGCCTCAATGACCTTTTCGTTCATCATTTCCTTTTCGCGGTCCGCCATTTCCAGACGCTTGACCGTTTTCGCCGAAACAAGAAAGGCCATGAAAAAGATCGATAAACTGCCAAATAAAAATATGATGACCGCTACGTTCCGGGTTTTGTACCAGGCGCTGAACGCATCGTGGGTGTCTTGCCGGTAAATCAGGGCCCATTGCCCCTGCTTAAGCTGAGTCATGACATAGATGGAGGTTGCTCCGGGCTTTTGAGGATCGTCTGCCACTATGGCGCGGACCGGCATGGCGGTCGCAAAATCTTTGTATTGGGGCCCCAGCCAATTGTTCATATGGCTATGCGTCAGCTCCGGGGCCGCCGCATGCTTGCCCCACACCAGATCTCGAAGGGATTCCACGTGGGCGTCCAACTGGATTCCCGGCTTTGTCTGAAAAGCGCCCTGCCTGTTTATGATAAAGGCCAGGCCTGTTTCGCCGATCCTTATGTTTTCCACCAGCCTGTTGAAGCCCATGAAGTCAATGGTGCATCGCAGAAGCCACTCCCTGCCATCGGCGGAAATTTTGGTGGCAACGATAAAATGGGGCAATCCTCGCAGGCCCATGAACACGTCGCTGATGTAGTTCTGGCTGCCCATGGCTTCCTTGAACCATGTGGCGTCGGCATACACGGCCTTGCCCAATTTAAACGGACCCGAATACGCCGCCTGAACCCCTTGGTCATCCACCAGGCCCATATCAACGACCATTCCGCCATGCTCCGCCTGTAGATTGCGCAAAAGCTCCGAAAGGAAGGCTTCGTCCTTAAATTGTTCATAGGGATAGGTGTTGGCGATCACCCGCAGATCGGCCAGGTTTTCGTTCAGGAAAGTGTCTATGTTCTGCTTATGCTTTTTAACGACCTGTTCCAGATGCTCCAAAACCTTGGACTCATACGCATGCTTGAACTGGTAGCCGTTCACGATGGCTATGAGGGCCAAAGGCGCTAATGAAATCAACACGATGAGAAACATCAGACGCCTTTTAATCCCGCTGTAATGTCTTTCTTTTTCCATTAATTCGCCCCGGAGGCAGCGCTGCGTTCATTCAAAATTCGGGAAACCACGTCGCGTAATCGATGCGTGCTCTCCCCCTTTTCCAAAATAGCTGCGGCTTTATGCGCGGCCGGATGATTCAGGGCCTCACCGGGAAAGGCGTGAAGCACCACAGGCAAACCGGGCATGAACATGGAAATGCGGGAAAGGATCGGAGAGGAATCCGCACGGGATATCTCCGGGTCCAGCACCAGCAGGTCAGGAGGATGGTCCGACAGACATTTGTCCACCACCTCCTGGGCGGCGCCTGCCATCTCCACGTTGCAGCCAAGGGAGGAAAACTCCCTTCGAAGCAATTCCCTCACCCTGGGGTTTGGGTCGGCGACGCAAATTGTAATTCCTGGTCCAAGCATGCCTATTCTCCTTTAACAGCCTAAGCTGTTAAGGGTGTTCGCAACAGGCGTACCAGAATTCAAGACGGTCTTATATATAAGTAACTATTTGAAATAGAATGGAAAAATTCATGGTTCCTCAAGGGCCTGAAAAAGGCTTTTGACAGGGGGATGTAAAAAACTTTTACACTTTGTAAAAAAGCGCTGGGGTCTAATCCACGGAGGTTCTTATCTTAAGATCGTACTTCTCAATGCGGGATAGCAGGGTAGGCCGGGAAAGGCCCAAAATTTTGGCCGCCCTGGTGCGGTTTCCGCCGGTCATGCGAAGGGCTTCGGCAATGACCAGGCTGCCCAAATGATCCATGATTTGCTCGAACAGGCGCCCATCGTGGTCGACGGTCATCTGCTCCCGGATCCACTTGCGGATGAGGGCGTCAATGTGCTCGGAATCGGTTTCTTCATTTTGAATGCCTTCGGGCATGTTCCATGCCGCGGCGCGGCTGATGTCATTGGACTCCAGGGGGTATCCCTTGGAAAAAATCAGGGATTTCTGCAATGCATTGGAAAGCTCCCGAACATTGCCCGGCCAGGGATGGGATTCCAGGGCGCGGACGGCGTCCTTGGTCAGTCCGGGGTTGGGCATGCCCATGGATTTTGCGTGCCTGGACAAAAAGTAATCCGCCAGCAGGGGGACGTCTCCGGCCCTTTCCCTGAGGGGCGGCAAGGACAGCGTCACCACCTTGAGCCGGTAGTACAAGTCCTCCCGAAAACGGCCCTGGCGCACGGCTTCCTCGAGATTTCGGTTGGTGGCGGCGATAATGCGCACGTCCACGGGGATGGGCTCGCGTCCGCCCAGCCGTTCTATGCTTCTTTCCTGGAGAAGGCGCAGGATTTTTGACTGGATTTCCAGGGGCATGTCCCCGATTTCATCCAGAAAAATAGAGCCGTGGTTGGCGCGTTCGATTTTGCCCACTCTTCTGTTGGAGGCGCCGGTAAACGCACCTTTTTCATACCCGAACAACTCGCTTTCCAGCAGGGTGGGAGGGATAGCCACGCAGTTGATGATCAAAAACGGGCGATGAGCCCTTGCACTGTGCTGGTATATGGCGCGGGCCGCCAGTTCTTTGCCGGTGCCGGATTCCCCTCTGACCAAAACCGTGGCGTCCGTGGATGCCACCCGGCCGATGGCTTTGTAGATCTCCTGCATGGCCGGGCTTGCTCCCACAAGGGCGTCCTGGGGTTCGTCGTCCGAATAAACCCCCACCTGGACCTTGGAATGCATAAAGCGGGAGGCCTTGACGGCTTGGTCGATCATGTCCAGGATGGCCGGAATGTCAAAAGGCTTGAGGATGTAGTCGAAAGCGCCCATCTTGGTGGCTTCAATGGCGGTTTCCGTGGTTCCGAAAGCGGTCATGATGATCACCGGCAGCCGGGGTTCGATTTTGCGGATTTCCTTGTACGTCGTCAATCCGTCCATGCCCGGCATGCGAACGTCCATGATTACCAGGTCCGGCTTGACCTGCTCCACTTTGACAAGACCCGTCTCGCCGGAGGAGGCAGTATGCACCAAATGCCCTTCTTCCTGTAAAATCCGCTCGAAACTTTGCCTCAGTTGGGGGTCATCGTCCACAATCAGGATGGTAGCCACTATTCTTCCTCCTCTAAGGGCAAGGCTGCAAAAAAGCAGGCGCCCATGCCTTCCTCATGCTCCAAACGGAACACGCCGCCGTGCTCCATGATAATGCGCTTGGCTATACTCAAGCCCAGGCCCGTGCCTTCCTCCTTGCTGGAGAAGAACGGCTCAAAGGCTTTTTCCTCAACGTTTTCCGGAATGCCGGGGCCTGTGTCGCAAATGCGAAGACAAGCGCAGGCCCCAAGGCCTTGGACGTCCGCGGCCTCTTCCCGGATGAAAATCTTGCCGCCGTTCACCATGGCTTCGCAAGCGTTCATGATCAGGTTCATGAGGAATTCCTTGAGCTGGTCCGGATCCGCAACCAAAGAAGGCAGCTTGAGTTTGCGCTGCACAATGGCTTCCACGCCGTAGGATTCCAATCGGTGTTGGGCCAGTTGCAGGGTCAGGTCCACCACTTCGGACAGGCTGGTCCTCTGCATGCGCAGCCTGGGCGGCCTTGCAAACTCCAGGAAATTGCCGACAATGGTATTCAAATGCCCGATTTCCTCCGATATAACGTCAAAATCCTCTCTCTGGATATCGTTCAAGTCCAGGGACCTTTCCAAAGAGAAAAGGCGCATCTTGACCGAGGTGAGCGGGTTGCGGATGCTGTGGGCCACGCCTGCGGACAACTTGCCGACCATGGCCAGCTTCTCCGCCTGAATCAAATGCTCACGGCTTTGCTCCAGCTCCATCTGGGCCTGGCCCACGTCCTGCACCAAACTGTCCACCCGGCGTCCCAGGGCCTGGACTTCATTGCCCATGGCCCTGCGGGATCCTGTATCTTCTCCAAAGGTGGCCAGGCGCCTAAGGGGCTCGAGAATCTGCTTGTAAATCATCGTGCCCAGTAAAAGCGCGGATCCCAAGGCTGCCAGAACGGCGGCCACGGAAAAGCCGGAAAGCACAGTCCCCCGTTGCTGGTAGGCTGCATGGGCGGCCTCGATCTGGCTTCTTTGCAGATCCTTATATTCTTCGCAAAGCGTATAAATCGCCTGGAATTGTTTGCGAATCTCCCAGTGTTTGCTGGCGCCCGCCTTGTCGTTGCCGTCCTTGTATAGCTGGATCACGACCTTACGCTGCACGCTGAACTCCAGGTAGGCCTCGGCGATTTTCTCCAGAATCCGGTGTTCGTGATCCGTGGAGGACGCTTTTTCGGCCTGATCCATGCCTTTCACAAAGGCCTGGTGATGGGCCTTGAGGCTTTCCAGCCACTGCAGGTCGCCGTCCAGGAAGAAATAGGTGGTGTAGCCCTTTTGCATGATCAGGGCCGTCTCCAATTCCTGGGCTGCAATGAGCGATTCAATGCCGCTGGAAAGCTCCGTTTTATACAACTTTTGCGTGGAGAAGGTGTACCAGAGTGTGGCGCCGGCGCCCACAAAGTTAACGCCCGCCAAACACGCTAAAAGAAGAAAGATTTTCGAGCGAAGAGTCAAATATGCGCGCATCTGAACTCCTGTAGTCATTAGCGCGTCGCTCACCGGAAAAACAGAGCTACGGGCCGGGATTGGCGTTGAAGGGCGGAATGCATTTCAACCTGCAACGCGCAGGAAGCCGTTAACGCCGGTTTGCACACCATGAAACACATAGCAAAGCCTTTGCCAAGGCGCCAGAAAATCTTACAACAAATGAAGGAGCTCTATCAACTATACTATTTGTTATAATTATAGAGCCTTGTGCGTATGTCTGGCAAGGAGGTTTTTTTAGATTGTAAAAATGACATGCAGAGGAATGCGACAAGTCCTTATGAAATTTTTTCAAACTGTAAAAAAAGCTGACGCTTTTGTAGTTGAACATAACGCCCATTTTTCGGTGCGCAACTGTCCGGAGCCTCTTCCCTCCATCGCTTTCCATCATTTACACGAAAAAAACAACGGGGGGATTGAGGCTGGAGGTGGAGGGGGTTGATCTTATCCCTTCGGAAGTCAGATTTCTTCCTCAAATAGAGTATTGGCAGGAATCGCATCCTCTGACACAAAGCATGCCTGCCTGTTCAAAAGCAACTTGATGTGCGTTCCATCACTGGATGTCCGGTCAGCCGGCGAGGCCAGGCTCATTGGGGAATCCCGCTAGAGAGCTTTTACAGCCCGTAAAGATACCTGACAAAGAAAGCGGTTTATCTTCTGGTTGCCTCAATAATTTAGTTATTCAAATTCACCGTAATTTTAATTTGTTATTCAAAAATGGCCATCCTGAACCCCCTTGGCGCCAATCCTGCCAATATAGCTTTTCGGAACGTTTTTCGTACCGCAATTAATCCAAGCTTAGTGGGGCTGCAATGCAAGAAAATCACTATTTCTCGTTAAAAAGGAAAATTCTGGCCAGCATGCTTATCACCCCCCTGGTCCCTTTTGTATTGGCGGCGGCGGTGGCGTACGAACATTTTTCCATATCCACAAAGGCGGACGCCGTTGCCAGGATGGAGAGGATTGTGGAGGACCACGCCGGCCTGGTGGACACCTTTTTGAAAGAGCGTAAGGCGGACCTGGGTTTTGTGGCTGAAGCCTATGGGTATGAATCGTTGAGCGACCAGAAAACCTTGTCCCAGGTTTTCAGAATTCTTCAAAAGGAGTCCAACGCGTTTTTGGACCTGGGCGTTTTTGACCAGGCCGGAGTGCATGTGGCCTATCACGGCCCCTACGAGCTTGCCGGCAAACTCTATTCAGACTCCCAATGGTTCAATCAGGTCAGGAAAAACGGCAGTTACGTATCTGATATATTCAAGGGGTTCAGAAAAGTCCCTCACTTTGTAATCGCCATTGCCCAAAAGGATGAAGACAGGACATGGGTGTTGCGGGCCACCATCGATCCCTATCTGTTTACGGAAGTGGTGGAGAAGGTCCGCATGGGCAAGACGGGCGAGGCCTACATCCTGAATCAGGAAGGCATGTTCCAGACCAGCCGCCGCTCGGGCGGATACCTGATGGAGCTGGACCCGGAGGCGGAAAACCTGCTCACGCAGCATCATGGCGCCCAAAGCTGCATACTGCAAGACAAGAACGGCAGCGAATATCTTTACGTCGCCACCTGGCTTCCCTCGCAGCCCTGGCTGCTGGTCGCCAGGCAGGAGACGTCCGATACTTTTGCAGACCTTAACCAGGCGGGTTTTTGGGTCTTGATAATCGCCCTGGTCGGCGGCGCCATGATTTCATTCCTGGCCTTTTATATGAGCAACCGGATTATCGCCCGGATTCAGCAGGCGGACCAGGAAAAAAGCCAGCTTAACCAGCAATTGGTGGTGGCCGGAAGGCTGGCTGAAATCGGCGAGATGTCTTCCGGGTTCGCCCACGAGATCAACAATCCCTTACAGATTATCAGGGCGGAAAGCGCGCTTATCGACACCATAATCCCTGACCTGAAAAAACGCGGCGAATTGCAGGAATCCGAGGACTCCAGGGATATGGAAGACTCCTTGGAGCAAATCAAAAAGCAGGTGGACCGGTGCGCGTCCATTACAAGCGCCATATTAAAATTCGCCCGGCAAAAAGATTTGACTCCCCAGACCATTGATCTGTGCGAAACCCTCCCTGAAGTGACGCACATGATCGCCCGAAAGGCTGAGCTGGACGGCGTTGCCCTATCCCTCCAAACCGAGCCCCCCCCAATACGGGTTAACGCCGATCCGGCACAGCTTCAACAAGTGCTGCTCAACCTTATTAACAACGCGATCTACGCCATGGTGGACAGGCACGGAACCGCCGGCGGCGGAGAGTTGAAGCTGGACTGCAACCGGGAAGGCGATAAGGCGGTCATCCGGGTTAAGGATAACGGCGGCGGCATTTCTCAGGAAAACATGGAAAAGATTTTTACGCCCTTTTTCTCAACCAAGCCCGTGGGCAAAGGGACTGGCCTTGGGTTGTCCATTTGCTACGGAATTATTGAAAAAATGGGTGGAAACATAACCGTTAACAGCGAGCCGGGCGTGGGAACCGAATTCGTGATTACCCTGCCGGCGGCGGGATGACCAAAAATGGCTGGCCGAATTGCGCGTCGTAATGACCGGCCATCCGGGAAAGGAGCAAGGGATGGAAAAATTAAAGCTGATGCTGGTGGATGATGAGGAAAGATTCCTGGAAACCACGAAAAAACTCCTCACCAAGGCGGGGTACGAAGCTCTCACCGCCTCCAGCGGGGAGGAATCTTTGGAACTGCTGGGCATGCACACCGTCCACGTGGTTGTACTGGACGTTAAAATGCCCGGCATGGACGGTCTGGAAACGCTCAAAAAGATTAAAACCCTGTACCCGCTTACGGAAGTGATCATGCTGACCGGGCACGCCACCGTGGAGGATGCGGTGGACGGCATGAAATCCGGGGCCTCTGATTACGTGATGAAGCCCTGCGACATCAACGATCTGTTGGGCAGGGTGGAACAAGCCTTTAAAAGGCGCATGGGAATTGAGGAGCGGATTTCCATGGCCCAGGCCCGATCATACGTCAAGTCTCCCAGGGAAATACTCAGGCAAAAGGCGGAGTAGGCGCCTGCCTCCAGGCCGTCCGATAAAGTTCAGGAGATCGCCATGTCAGAAACAAAAAAGGGAAAGGCCACCGGCTACGACAAGTTCGTTGATTGGAAATTGTTCAGCATCCCGGTGATTTTATTTTTCGTCATCCTCATCCTGCCTACGCCTTACGGAATGAAAGACGTGGGCGCCGAATACCAGGTGGGGACCAAAGTCGTCGTTAACTCTATCACTCAAGAACTGTTCGGCAAAACCAGCGCCGATGCCGAGCAATGGCAGCTTTTGCTGGCCAAGATGATGGAACAGAACCTGCGCATGGGCGCGTTGACTAAAGACCGCTTTATGAAACGCAACATGAAATGGTGTTCCAAATACGACATTGAGGCCACGCAGGCCAATTTTGACAAAGCCCAGGCCTATGTCCAGAACAATCTGTCCGGCGAGGCCTTCGGAAAAATGATGCAGGACGCCCTGAAGCTCCGAAAGCACGACCTGAAATACGAGGAGCTCACCGGCAAGGACAAAGCCGCTGCTGACAAAGGCGCCTGGCACATCAAGGTGGCCATAGCCATGATGGCTTTCGTGGTGTTCTGCTTCCTGACGGAGTGCATTCCGTTGCCGGGCGTTGCCTTCTGCATCGGCCTCATACTGGTGTTTACCGGCGTGGTGTCCCGCAACGACGTGGCCGGGCTTTATTGGAGCGACGCCTGCTGGTTTATCATGGGCAGCCTTATGTTCGCCGCCGCGTTTGTAAAAACCGGGGTGGACAAAAGGGTGTGCCTCATGATGTTCAAGAAGCTGGCCGTGCCAAACGTCAAGTGGGTCACCCTGATCTTCTTCGTCATCATTACCCCCTTGGCGGCCTTTATTTCCGACCACGCCCTGGCCGCCATGTTTTTGCCCATCGGCATCCTTTTATATCAAAACAGCCTGAGCAAAGAGGTTCCTGAAGACAAGGAACTGGCCAAACTGCTCATGATCGCCATCGCCATGGCCTGCAACATCGGCGGCCCCGGCGCCCCTTCGGGCGGCGCAAGGAACGTTATCATGATGACCTATCTGAACGACATGTTCGGCATGGATATCGGATATTTCCAATGGGTCACCTATTGCTTCCCCTTTCTCATTATCATGATCCCCATCACCTGGTTCATGGTCAACTGGCGGTTTAAGCCCCAAATCCACTCCCTGGCGCCCGCCATGGATCAGTTGTCCCGCGAGATAGGCAAGATGGGCAAGTGGAACTCCAAGCAAATCTGGGCCTTTGTGATTTTCGTGGTCATGGTCTTCGGCTGGTTTACGGAAAAAGCCTTTTACGACATGGGCATCTACCCCGTCCGTTTGGGCATCGGCGTCATCGCCGTGGCCGGCGCCGTGGCCTACCTGCTTACCGGCGTGTGCAACTGGCGCGACTACCAGGAGCGGGTGGACTGGGGCGTAGTCTGGCTGTACGCCGGCGCCATCATCTTCGGCCGCACTCTGGACAGCACGGGCGCCGCTTACTGGATGGCCAGGAGCATCCTGGACGCCCTGGCGCCTATGGGCATGGACTCGGGCCTGCCTCTCATGCTGGTGAACAACGGCCTCACCGCGGTGCTCACCAACCTCATGGCGGACGGCCCGGCTGCAGCCGCCGTCGGCCCCATATCTCTGAATATGGCCGGCCTGGTTCATCCCGGCACCACCTATCTGCCTTTCATGGCCATGGGTACGGCGATTGCTTCGTCCTTCGCCTACTGCCTGATCATAGGCACCCCGCCCAACGCCATCGTCTACGCGGGCGGATACCTGGAGCCCAAGGACTACCTGCGGGTGGGACTCCCCATGTGGTTCGTCGCCAACATCGTGGTCATTCTCTTGGTCGCGGTTTACTGGTGCTTCAGGGGGTTTTCCGGCTTGCCGGCCTTCTAAGGCCGCCGGGAAAAACATTCAGCCAAGGAGGAAATGCGCATGCATCCATTTGAAGGAAAGGTCAGAGACGACAGCGCCAAACGGTTTGTCCACGAAAAGGGACGGACCTACTTTGACCGGGATACGGAGAGGCTTATATTCTTTATCCTGACAGGCGTCATGCTGGTCCTGGGAGTTCTGGGCAGACTGGGCGTTTTGTAAACCCATATCAGCAAAGGAAGACGGAAATTATGGATTTGGCGGAAAAAGCAAGACCCAACAACTCGGGAATCATAGGTTACTTTCAAGCCCTGACCGGGGTGTTAAGCAGGCCGGGGGTGTTTTTTGCGTCTCTTGACCAGGAAGCCTCCTTGTCCAAACCCCTGGGATTTCTGCTGGCCAGCGCCCTGTTTTTCACCGGCGCCAGCCTCACCTGCCTGGCCCATGATTACGCGATCATGGCGGGCGTGTACTTCATAAACGCCATGTTCATGCCCATGGTTTCCGCGGCGGCTTGCTTCCTGTTCATGACCATGTTCATGGGGCGGACCGTCAAATTCAGGGCTGTCATGGCCATACACGCCTACGCTTCCGGCGTGACCATGCTGGCCGCCTGGATTCCTTTGTTTGTGTGGTTTACCGAACCCTGGAGATGGATTTTGATTATTCTCGGAACGGTCAAGGCGTGCAAAATATCCTGGCTGAAATCCATCCTGGCGGCTTTGGCCGCCTTTGTGACGACCAACGTTTTTTTCTGGTCCCTCATGCTTGCCATAGCAGGCTTGCGGTCGAATTAGGGTCCAACAAGTGGAGGATCCATTGGATAAAATGCAAGACACTGGGTCCCCGCTTGCGGGACAGACCCCAAAAAGCGGGCCGTCCCTTGCGGGGATGACGATCCTTTCGGGCGGACGAAAGTTCCAAGGGCGCATGCAGCCCATTGATGGAAGGGGGAGGGTTCCCAAAATTATTGCGGCTGCAACGGCCTCCAGTCCCCGTCATCCCCGTGCAGGGAGCCGGCGGGATGATTGCGGCAGTATGCAATCATCATGACGCGCTCCCGGAAACGGGGATCCAGCGTCTTTTTGAAATCATGACAAGGCGGCGAAATCGCCCTTTTTTGGTGCAGGCCCGGACAACCCTCCGGCCTGCACGGGAGGAAACATATGAACGAGTCCATAAAAGTCCTGCTGGTGGATGACGAGGATCAATTTCGGGCCACTACGAAAAGGATCCTGGATAAACGAGGCTTTGAAACCTTGGCGGCCGCCACCGGAGAGCAGGCCCTGACGATGATCAAGGAAAAACCCGATGTGGTGATCCTGGACATTAAAATGCCGGGAATCAGCGGCCATGAGGTTTTGAAGGAAATCAAAAAAATCAGCCCGGAAACGCCGGTGATCATGCTGACCGGCCACGGCGCCCTGCCGTCGGCGGAAAAAGCCAAGGATCAGGGCGCCTTCGACTACCTGTCCAAGCCATGCTCCATGGATCTGCTGGCCTCCCGCATTACCGACGCTTACCGGCAAAGCGGACATGACATAGGTAACGGAGACTCCGAAAAGCTGGTGCGGGACGTCATGATTCCCATCAGCGCATACAGCACCCTGGCGGAAAACGCCACCCTGAAAGACGCCGTGGCCACGCTCAAGCAATCCTACCTGGGCCGGGACAACACCTCCAGCCTCACGGAGTCGGGGCACAATTCCCTGCTGGTCTTGTCCTCCTCTGGAAAGATGCTGGGCGTGCTGGCCATAGAGGACATCTTCAACGCGGTCGTGCCCGCCTATCTTTCGGCGCCCAAGCCGTCCACGGCGGACAGCATCCAGTATTCCCCCATGTTCTGGCGAGGCATTCTATGCGCCCAACTGGCGCAAAACGCCAACACGCGCCTGAAGGATATAATGAGCCCGGCGCCCCTGACCATAGACGCCGACGCCAATCTCATGGAGGCCGTGTATTCCATGCTCCAAAATGAAACCGGCAGACTGGCCGTGACGGACCAGGGAGAGGTTCTGGGCATCATACGGAAACAGGACATTCTGTTTGAAATGGGCAGGATTCTGAAAGAATAAAAACACCGAATTGGGTTTGACTCCTGTCGGTGGATAAACCCAGGGGGGCGTCCGCGGAATACGGGGCAATATTCCCGGGCGTCCCCAATTATCCAGCCTTGACGCTGCTCCAATCCAATCCGAACTTGGCAAGATACTTCCGCAGCCAGTCCGCGTCATTGGGGCTTTTTTGCCTTGCGGGATTGGGAAAACAGACTGCGCCCCGCCTCGTCCAAAAAAACAAGACGCCCTTGTCCGCAGCCCGGATGCTTGGCTGTCTTAGAAGAAGAAAACCAGCAAGGCGGCGGCATTAAAGGCCTTGTTTAAAAAACGGGCATGAATGGCTACTGCTCATGCGCATCGTGATCCAAATCTTCTTCCCGCCAGACGGGCAGAAAAATGGAAAAGGTCGTGCCTTCCCCCTCTTCGCTGGCGACAGTGATCCTGCCGCCCATTTTCTCGATGATCCCATAGCTGACGGAGAGGCCCAGGCCGGTCCCCCGGCCCACTTCCTTGGTGGTAAAGAAAGGATCGAAAATGCGTTCCAGGTTTTTTTTCTCGATGCCGCTGCCTGTATCGGCGATATCCATCTTCAGCCAATCGCCTTCCAGGTGGGATTCCACATCAATCCTGCCCCCTTGGGGCATGGCGTGGATGGCGTTCAGGAACATATTCAACAGGACTTGCTGAAGATTCCTGAAATTGGCGCGAGCTTTCGGCAGGCCGATGTCGATGAGGTTTTGCGTCTCCACCTCGTTCAGAGAACACTCGTTTTCCACCAGTTGAAAGCTGGACTCCACAACCTCGCCCAGGTCCACGGGCTCGAATCTCGCCTGATCCTTGCGGGTGAAGTCCAGGAGGTTTTTCACCGTGCCGCTGGCCCGCTCCACCTGGACAAAGATGTCCCTCAGCATTTCCAGGGCTTCTTCCCGGGTATAATCCTCCATCCCTTCCAGCAGGGTTTCCGTGGTCAGGCTTATGTTGTTCAGGGGATTGTTCAACTCATGGGCGATGCCCGAGGTCAGAGTGCCTACGGCGGCCATTTTGCGGGATTGCAGAAGCTCTTCGTGCTTTTCCAAAAGCTCCCGCACCATGCTGTTGATGGCGATGGCCAGGTTGGAAAATTCGTCCCGATACTTCCGCTGGGGCGTGACCGGACGAAAATCCCCGGCGCCGATTCTTTCCGCATATCCCACAAACCTTCCCAGGGGCTGCAGGATCTGGCGCGCCATTTCCGTTGCCACCCAAATCATCACGATGAGATTCAGGATGATGATGAAAATGGCGGCGACCATGAACATATGCGCCATGGCCCGGACTTTCAGGTGCGCCTGATTCATAAGGTTAGTGGCGTGGGTCATAACCTGATGCCCGGCGACGCGCACCCTGGCTTCCAATCCTTTGTCGCCGTCCTCCTGCGCCGTCGACATTGCGGGCGCATGGCTTATTTCGGTCAGCAACGCCGAGTATTCCTTTAACTCTGCTTCCACCTGGGTGAAGATGTCCTCGCTTACCAGGGGCCTGATTCCCTGAGCCTTGCCGTGAAACGCTTCCGTCGCCAGTTGGATGCTGGCGAGAGCGTCAAAGATGTCCGTCTTGGCGCCGTAGAGGAAAAAGTTTTTTTCGTGCCGGCGGGCTTGCTCTATGTTGAAAACCAGGGCGCCGACCCGGTCCAGGTGCTCCTGGTTGACGTTCAGGCGTGATATGAACACTATGGAGGATATGGCGATTGCGAACGAAAACAGGAACGCAATGGTAAAAGCCATGGTGATGCGAAAGCGAATGCTCAATTTAGGCCTTTCCGAAAGAGCCTTTTCAATGGCCATGATGGAATCGGCCACGGAACGGCTGGAAGGTGCAATCACCGCATCATAGGATGCTTGTTCGTCCTTGTTCGACATAGGTTCCCATGCGTTTTTTTGTTTAGAGGCCTGTTAGGGCGCCATTTTGACAACATTACCTAAGGATCAACACTGACGACTGAGCCGTTTCTATCAGCTTGCCAAGGCGTTGTCTAAAGAAGATTTTGTCCAGAAAAGATTGCTTGCCCATCCACAAGGCCACCAGGTCCTTTTGGGCGGCCTGGGCGATGAAAGACTCCAAAGAGGACGCCTCCACCAGCTGGACCCAGGCCCGGATGTCGCTCCCGGCGTAATAATCCAGCAACTGGCCCATCTTGCGGTCCACTTCTTCTTTCAGACCTTCCGCTCCGGTAACCCCCACCAGGCCCAACTCGGCGTGATAGATGGTAACAAGCTGGTTGACCAATTCCAGGGAGGCCTGGCTCACGTTGTCGTTGTCCAGGCAGCAAACCACCATGCGAGGCTGCTTTTCCTCCTTGACGGCGAACACCGAGCAGGACGCGTTGTTGACAATAGTGCGGGGGACTTCCAGGGATCCGTCCCAGGTGCAGCCCACCCCTTTGCCGCATCCAATGACTATGATGTCGCTTTCCAGGACCTGGGCGTGACCCAGGATGATTTTGGCCGCGTTTCCGGCCCGCATGCGCAGGGTTAATTGCTTTTTCCCCGGAGCGGGTTGCTGGCAGTCCAGGTCCCAGGCGCCCTTATCCGCATCCTTCCATTTGTATTCGGTCAGGCTCTGGGGATAAGGGGATTCCGAATCGTTCACCATCTCCAGAAAATCGTGCAGAAAGCCTTCCATAACCTGACGGAAGCCCTTGGGAGGCTCTCCGCCATTATGGTTTGGAGGCGAGGAGTCCACGGGCGTTATTCCCAGAAGCGTGACGTCCGCCCAGGTGTTCCGGGCCAGCTGGGCTGCTTCGCGAACCATGTGTATGCTGGATGGACTGCCGTTCAGGGCCACTAATATTCTCATGATCGCCTCCCGGATTTTTGTAAAATATTAAAGCGTTATTTGCAACCTATCCCCAACAGAGCAGGACGGAGGACAGCACCCTGCCCAGAGTTTCCGCCATGGGGTTCTTTTTGTTGGACGAATGCTTTAAAGCCGACGCGGCCAGGCTGTATTCTCTCAGCGCTTCCGAGATTTCTTTCGGAGACCCGGTGATTTCCCGGCATGCCTTGGGCTCCCATCCGGCCTCTTTCAGCTTGTCCACCGCCTTGGCGAACAACGGCGAGTCGGGCGCCTGGCTCACCACTTCCACATCCGAACCTTTACCAAACCGGCAGTAATAGACGTCCAGGTCCATCACCGGTTTGTTAAGCACGGAAAGAAAAGAGGAAACCAGGGGCGAATAATCGATGTCATCATCCAGGAGCAAGGCCGCCTTCTGCGGCGTCACAAGATTTTTTACGATCATGGCCGCGGGGCAGGGCATGAGCTTGTAAAGGCGTGAGTTGACCAGGGCGTTAAAGTCGGCCGGGTTGAACGTGGGCAGGGCGCCTTCAATGAACAGATCGTAATCTCCCGCCTGAAGCTCGTGCAGCAACTCCTCCTGGCGGTCGCCTAGTAAAATTTTCGGCTTGAAAAACCTGGGGCGGACCGCGTTTTCCAACTCGAGAAATCTCTCAATATCCTCCCGGTCCGTGTTTTTCATGGCGGTTTCCCAGGTCTTGCGCACCCACCCCATGCCTGGCTCAGGGCCGCTTTTATCCGGGACCACCACGTGGACGCTCTGGACGGTCATGTCTATCAGGTCGGAAATGCTCTCCGCATATCGGATGGCGAGGCTCGATCCCAGGTCCAGGTCTATTGCTACGAGTGCATTAATCATAACGCTTCACCTCTCTTATCCTTCCCGCGAAGGCGATTCGGCCTGGCGCTGCCTGACTTTCGCCTCCGCTCTTTTGATCACTTCCAGCATCTCTCCGATTTTGAAAGGTTTGGAAAGAAAATCAAACCCTCCCTTGCGGAAAGACTCCTTGGCGGTTTCCATGGTGGCGAACCCGGTAATTACTATCACCTCGGTGTTGGGAGAGCTATCCTTCACCTCTGTAAGAAACTGCAGGCCGTCCAGTTCCTTCATTTTCAAGTCCGTGACCACGATGTCGAATTGGGCCTTGCGAAAACGCTGCACAGCCTCCATGCTGGAAGTGAAAATTTCCACCTCGTAACCGTTTTTTTCCAAGGCGGGCTGCAAACGTTTGCACACGATGGGTTCGTCATCCAGTATCAGGATGCGTAAGGGTTTTTGTTCCATGGCGGGCGCTCCTTGTCCTATGCTGCGTTGGACTGCATCAAATTTCTAAACATATCAACGTACATGCTTACATGGCTGTCACTGGTCATCTGCACGTCCAGCTGCCTTGCGTATGCCACCAGGACTCCCAGGAAATACAGCTTCCCCTGCATGACCGCGCTGGGCAGCTTTTTCAGACGCGCCACCACCAGATCCCCCCGGATTTCCACCCGAAAATCCCCAATGCTCAGCAATTCCGCTAAAAAGCGGGCTCTTCGGGAGCGTCTGGTCGCGTCCGTAACCCCGCCCATAAACCGAAAGTAGGCGTAGTTGCTGTTTTGGTTGTCGCCGATATAGGAGTCGATCATGTTGAAATGATAGCCGAGCCTCAGGCTGATATTCGCATAATTGTCCGATATGACGGCCAGGTTCTGGCCGACCATGTCCGGGCTGGAAAGCCCGGAAGCGAAGGTCCGGGTCAGGCTGGACATAAAGCTGCTGAAATCCACGTTCGCCGGGGCCGTGCTCCATGCTCCCGGCTTGGTCAGACCGTTGATAAAACTTTTCATGGGCAAAGACTGAATGTCGTCCATGGTGATAACCCGCTTGTTCTCCCGAGGCGCAAGCCCATGGCCGATGTCTATCAGTACAAGATCCAAAGGAACGGGAATTTTCAGCTTACCCGAAACCGTGTCCGGATCGTGGCGGTGGACGTTTTGGAGGTTGATCAACTCCTCCACCGCCTTTTCGTGCACGAACCGGGTGATGTCATGGAAAGTCCGGGCGCCCTGGGGCGAAAAGCTCCTGGAATGCGGATCCACCAGATTCAAAGGGGCGACCTTTTTCAAGATGCGGCGCAGCAGCCTGTATTCATGGCTTTCTTCAATATGCTCCTCGCACAGGTTGTAAGTCTCCAACTCCTTGACTATGCCGTCGTAGATGATGTTTGCTTCCGCATCCACTGTAATTTCCTGGCCCTGTTTAAGTAGGCTGGTGGCCACCTGGCTTCCCACAATGGCAGGGACTCGGAACTCTCGGGCGATGGTAGCCAGGTGGCCTGTAGGCGAACCTACGTCAGTTAGGATGGCGCCCGCCTTGCGAATTATCTTGGCAAAACGAGGAGATGTGTGTCTCGCCACAAGGATTGCGCCGGAGGGAAAGTCGTCTAAATCTTCATCGCGTTGCGTCGCCAGGAACACCCTTCCCGCGCCTACTCCGCGTTGGGCCACGGTTCCCTGGTCCTTGAAGATGATTTTGTAATCGGATAAAAGGGCGGGCAGGTCCCTTGCCAGCAAGATGCACTCCGTCTGCAGCTTTAACGGCCGCGCCTGCAGGATGTACATTTCGCCCTCTTTGTCAAAAGCGTACTCGATGTCCAGCGGCCTTTTAAAATGCCGCTCTATTTGAAGGGCGGCTTCCGCCAATGTCTGCAGCTGCTCCCGGCTGAGAGCCTGCTTCCCTAGCAGGTTTTCTTCCACAGGGGTGAAGTCGACTCCGCCGTTCGGCTTTGGGGACAGAAGTTTTTCCTGGGGCTCCGTCTGCACTTTTTCAATGGCGAAAGGGGCCGTGCGGGAGACCAGATGCCTGTCCCCGGATACGTCGCCCGAAACCACGGATGCGCCAAGCCCCCTGGCGGAAGAAATCACCATCTTGCCGCTGTCGGGGTTCATGGGGTCCATGGTATAGACCACGCCGCTCGCCTGGGCGTCCACCATGACCAGGCATCCCACGGCCATGACCGCCTCGCTTTCCAGAAAGCCTTTGTCTTTGCGGTATTCCATGACCGCCCCGGAATACAGGCTGGCGATCACCCGCTTATAGGCGTCCAGCAACTCTTCCGGGGGAGTATTCAACACGCTTAAATGCAGGCCTGCAAAGCTGTGCTCCCCGTCTTCGCCTCCCGCGCTTGAGCGAACGGCGAAATACAGGTTTTTATAACCCTGCTCCCGCTCCAGTTTGCCCACAGCCTGCTGGATTTCCTTCCGAACCTCTTTGGGAACCTTTGCGTCCAGGATCATGGATTGGATTTTTTCGGACGCGTCTTCCAGGGAAATCTCCCCGGTCTTCCAAGCCTTTGTCAGCGATTCGGTTTTTTCCCAAAGATCGTTGTGATCCATGAACGCGCCGAAAGCGCGGGTGGTCGCCACAAAGCCCGGAGGCGTTTTAAACCCCAATGCATTGGCCACCTCAGCCAGATTGGCGTTTTTGGCTCCGACCACGTCCTGAAAATCCCGGCTTGCCGCGGAATAGGGCATGACATAGTCGGATTTAGGGATCACCAACCTGCCCGAAAGCTCCTGCTCGATTTCATCATTGATCCGCTGGAACACTTCATACAAGCCCTGAAACTTGGGGGACAAGGTGTTCAGGCTGCCTATAAGCTGATACACGGTTTCCGCCAGTTCACGGCTTTTCACTTCAATGAAGTGCTGGTCAAAGATGTAGTCCCCGCTCAGGACGTCTCCGAGCATGGCAATGGCCTCCAGGGCTTGATTATTGAGGCTGAGCGTTTTTTGAAAGATATCAAAGGTTTTTGAAAAAGGACGTTTGGCCGGATTTTGCCCGTCGCGGGCGGCCTTGGATCCGCTCCGTTTGAAAAACAGTCCTTTTTTAAAAAAACCTTCCATAGCTCTTTTCCTTAGGGCGCCAATCCGTCCGCCCGGCTGTTCAACAAGCCCGGACAGGCGGATCGACTTATGGATTAGTGGCTTCCGCCATCGCCGCCGAAAATCAGCCCCATGCCGAGCCCCGCCATAATGGCGATGACCGAGGCGATGATTCCATAAAGGGCGCCGTGCTCATACGCGACTTTCGCCATAAACTCGGGAATCCCGACACGCTTGATCTCAAGAGGCCTGTCATCCCTTTCAGCCGCTTTTCCGTCTTTAATAACCACCGCCGTGACCACGTAATCCCCCTGCTTCATGCGCGGCGGCAGGGAGATGTTGCAGGAGAACGAACGGACGCCATTTTTCTCGCCCGTATACTTAACGGCATTGTTATTGAGGGCGTAGAGCCCTTCCTTTTTCTTCAGCTTTACGAATTCTTCGAACAGGGCTTTGTTATTGGCGTCGCAGTCGGAAGACTCAATGGAAACCTCTCCGGCCAGTTTGTCAAAACCCACGCCCAGGCTCGTCAGGGCGGCGTTGCCGCCGTCTTCTTCCGATGAATAGGCCTCGGGCAGATTGAGCATGTACACTGTGGGGGCGTTTTCCAGGGAGACTTCGCCCGTGTTCATCCACAGCAGGCCAAAGGCTTTGCCTTTTTTGGAAAGAACGACTTTGTCGCGCTCCCCCTTGACTTCCACAAGCACCTGGGCCGAGGCGGGAATCGTTCCTGTAAGCGTGACTTGCGCGCCGTTGTACATGGCGCCGATGGATACCGTACCCGGCTCCAGATGGATGGATGATGAGGTCTGGGCTGCGCCGGACGCAGCACAGACAAGAAGCATTACGAGGGCCAGGCCGATCGCCGGCAAGAATTTATTACGCATAATCAGTGCCCTCCCATATACGCTAACATGATTTCAGGCGGGAATAAAAGGTGAAACAACATTTTAAACATGACCAGCAGCACCAGGACGGCCAGCAGGATCTTCAACTGATCGCCGCCCATTTTTCGGCTGATCTTTGCTCCGAATTGGGCTCCAATGGTGGAGCCGGCCAGCAAGATCACCGCCAGGACGAAATCCACGGTGTGGTTGGTGGAAGCCTGCATGATGGTGACGTTGATGCACGTGAACAAAATCTGGAAGAGCGTGGTGCCCACCACCACGTGCATGGGCATCCTGAGGAGATAAACCATGACCGGCACCATGATGAATCCGCCGCCCACGCCCATGATGGCGGCCAGAACCCCCACCATGGTTCCCAAAAACAAAGGCAGCATCAAAGAAACCCGGATCCCGGACTTCTCGAAATTGGTCTGCCAGGGAAGATTTTCCATCATTCTTGCGTAGGCGTTGTCTTTGGGCTCCGGCGGAGCGGCCGCTGCTTCCGTTTTTCTCAGCCCCTGAAGGCTTTCGAAAAACATGTAGCCGCCCACAAAGCCCAGCATGACCACATAGGTGATGTTGATCAGAAAATCGGCGTTGCCTGAAGCCCGCAGAATCTTGATCAACTGAACGCCCAGCGTCCCGCCCGCCACGCCTCCCAACAAAAGGAGGATGCCCATTTTAAAATCCACGTTGCCCAAGCGGTAATGGGCCAGGGTCCCGGACGTGGAGGCTCCTACGATCTGGTTGGAGTCGGAAGCCGCCGCGACTGTGGGCGGGATTCCGAGCATGATAAGCAGCGGGGTCATTAAAAAACCCCCGCCGACTCCAAAAATGCCTGAAAGAAGGCCGACGCCTCCCCCCACGGCGAAGATCACCAGCACATTGATGCTGTTCCCGGCAATTGGCAAGTACAAGTGTGGCATTATCCGTTCCTTATCTTTTCTTGGGCTGGGTTCCTGGGATGAACAACCTCAATCCGGCACGATGTCCGGAACTTGATCTCCTCCAAGAGGCTGTCCATCTTTTCCAAATCGCCCCTGGTCCCGGCCGGAGGAGCCCCGAGCACCAACAGCGATATCTCCTGATCCTGAATCAAGCCCATCAGCTCTTCCTTGAAGGAGCCGTTGGCTATGTAATATTCGATGGAAATTCCCATGGAGCGCCCGTCGGAAATCAGGGTTTCCAGGCGTTTGCGGAAGGAAGACCCGCCTTGCGGGCCTTTTTCGCTTTCAGAGGGGGATCTCTGGGGACTCATGACAAGCAGCACATAGAGCTTCATCTGCACGCGTTTGGCCAGATTCACGGCGTAAATAAAGGGCCAAAAGTTCTCTGTCCTAGAATCCATTCCAACCAATACCTTTTTCATGGCTGACCATTTCTCCCGTTTTCCACCTGCTCCCCGCTAAATGGCAATTAGGGCGCCACCATGCTCTAGAAGAAGGAGGCTTGGGAGTTGGTTTTTGAAAAAGGACGCCTATATTTGAGGAAAGATGAAGATGAACAATTGTATTTAATACTAGCAGGTTATAAGGAATATGCTGAAGCTGTGAAGGCGGCGCCTCGGGGACGGAAAAATATTTTTCCCAAGGCGCTTTAAATATGGAAAATCAGGAAAAAGAGCTCAATTTCCAGCTCATGCAACGGATTTTGGTTTCATTTTGAAACAAGAACGGCGGAAAAATAGGAAAATGTTGGCTTATTTATAAAATTCAATATGTTATAAAAGTTAAGCTCGTTTCAGAATGAAAACCCGGTTGGAAGCAATCATTCCTCCTTACTCAGATTATACTTGCGCATCCGCCGCCACAAGGTTGTGCGGGGAAGCCCGAGGATATTGCAAGCCAGGCCGATGTTGGCGCCAGCCACGGACAAAACCCGGGCGATGTGCTGCTTTTCCATTTCAGCCAGGGTGAGCAGGCCTTCGCCCTTCATGCCCGAAAACTCCAGCTCCTGCAAGTCCGGCGGCAGGTCCTGGATTTGGATGGAGTCCTTTTCCGCCAGAGCCACGGCCCGCTGTATGATGTTTTCCAGCTCGCGCACGTTTCCGGGAAAGCTGTACCCCATGAGGATGGACAAGGCGGAAGGGGATATCTTTTTGATTTTCTTGCCAAAAGCCTGATTGAATTTTTCGATGAAATGGGCGACGAGAAGGGGAATGTCGTCCAGCCTCTCCTCCAGTTTGGGCAGGTTGATTTCCACAACATTGATCCTGTAAAACAAATCTTCCCTAAATTCCCCTTTTTCCACGGCGCGCTTCAGGTCTTTGTTGGTGGCGGCGATGATGCGGACGTTCAGTTCAATGGGCCGGGCGCCGCCCACCCTCAGGATGCGTTTGTCCTGCAAAACGGTCAGAAGACGCACTTGCATGGAAATGGGCATTTCGCCTATTTCATCCAGAAACACCGTGCCGCCGTCCGCGGATTCGAATAAACCGATTTTGGTTGCCGTTGCGCCGGTAAATGCTCCTTTTTCGTGCCCGAAAAGTTCGGAGGAAATCAGCTCTTCGGTAAATCCTCCGCAGTTGAAGGATACAAAAGGAGCGTCTTTTCTCGGGCTCAGTTTGTGAATGGCCCGGGCGGCCATTTCCTTGCCGGTTCCGGTCTCCGCCTGCAGCAGCACGTTGCAGTCCACGGCCGCAACCTTTTTGATGGTGGCGAAAACCGTCTGCATCCTGGGGCTGGCGCCGATAAATCCGGAGATGAAGTCCGTGCCTGCCAAAGCGGCCCGCAGGCTTTTATTTTCCCGCCGAAGCTGGATTTTTTCGCCGGCCGCCTTGGCCAGGGAGCGCACGTCATGCAGCCGGAACGGCTTGGATACGTAATGGAAGGCGCCGAGCTTCATGGCTTCCACAGCGGACTCGATGGTTCCCTGCCCGGTGATGATGATGATTTCCACGTCTTCGCAGCCGGCCTTGAGTTGGGACAAAACCTGCATGCCGTTCATGTCCGGGAGGGACAGGTCGAGAAAAACCACGTCAAAGGCCCGCCTGCCCATGCGGTCCAGAAAGGGTTTGGCGGTCTGAAAGGCCTCGGTTTCAAAGCCTTCCGCTTCCAGAACGCTTGCAAGACGCTTGCAAACCGTGGCTTCGTCATCAACTATAGCTATTCTCACGCCCATTCCCGCTTCCTTTCCACTTAAGCATCGGCTGCTTTCTTATCCCTGAGAATTCTGCCTCAGCGCCAAGATGCATAATTTTATAAAGACATACAATATATTGTCTTCAATTGGAATACTTACCCAAAATCCGCGATTGGATTTGCCGGAGGGGTGGTTTGAACATTTCAGGGCGTTTCAGCCCTTTTTTTAGGAGTCCGGCGGACTCATCGCCCCCTCCAGGATGGCCAGGGAAGAATCCTCAGCCTGTTTTCTAAGGAAAAGGCCGCACCCCTCCCTCAGACCTTTGCCAAGTCTTTTTTCCGCAAACCATTGAACGCAGCTTTTGTCACCCATAACAAAACTCATAGCTTCGATGTCGTATCTCACGCATCACTCCATAGCCGCCGCGCCGCACCTTCAGAATAACCTCCCGTGCGTGCCTGACGACCTTGCCCGCCAATCCATACAAA
>NZ_FQZU01000011.1:0-60053 GCF_900142135.1 Desulfatibacillum alkenivorans DSM 16219
GGATCGGACAGGTCTTGGCTTGGTGCGGAAAAACGATCTTCTCGGCTCTTCGTCGGATAAATGGCTTCTTGCGACATGGAATCTCCTTTCAAAAGATGGAAATTCTTATGCCACATCCCGATTAACCCGTGAAGATGCGGTTGTTTAGACGGTTACGAACTAAGATAAAGGTTGGTGAGTTTCCAATTAAGTTTGGTGGAGGCAATCGTCTCAGGAGTGATTCCATATTGAGTGAAGGCTATTGCCATGGAGGGGCAGGGTAAAATTACGGGCTCAAGAATTGTGGTAGCGATGAGAATGTCAATCACTCACATATATAATTTTAGGTAGTAGCTTTTTAGTATTGTTACTAAGCCTAAGTGAACTAAATCCCTGTATTAAACTATGTCCTACCCATCTCGTGTCAACTGTATCTTTCCCAGGAGTTATATTTAGTAACAGTAGTTCTCCTAAGAAACTGTACCACGAATTAACATCAAGCAGTGTAGTAAAATAACCGTGGAATGATGATCCACTTTCGCAAATAAACAACTGGCATGAGTGGAGAGAAGCAAAATCCTCTAAGTGAGTTATCGGCAATTGGGATCTATCTTTTGTAATAAAATCAATCATTGGAAGATGATATATTGTGTTCTCAATAATAACTTTTGAATGAAAAGCAAGTTCTTGATTACTATATAGTTCATTACGCATCTTTTGAATATTACATTCTTGCAGATTCTTAGCTGCTATTGCAATAATATCTCTAGAATCAGTCTGTCCTTTTCTTGAATATACATACTTACTAAACTCAAAAAGAGCGGATGAAGCAACGGTTTCGGCAAAAGTTGCCAAAATTTGTTCTGGATAAATGATTGAGTCCATCATTAGTTAAACCTATGCTATTCGTATGCCTTGTAACCTCTGGTAGGTATCTAAGGCAAAGTTGTCAGTCATGCCTGCAATGAAGTCAACTATCATATGCGCTCTAAAATGCCACTCATTTAAAACATTTTCACTATTACCTTTTCCTGATATTTTTTCAACTTGATCTGAGTAAGATTTTCTATGCTTGTTGGGTAGTCGTCGAACAAGGCGAGAACACAGTTCATAACCTTTCTGGCTGTTGTCTGGAGATGAAACCATCTCTTTAAATACGTCAACTTCACACTCCAAAAGGGGTTTCAAACAGTTCAATAATCCAAAAATTATATTATAACCTGCAATTTCAGGATATTCAGCCTCTGAACTACAAAAAAGCAGTTTCCTTGCAACATTTTTAATTGCTTTCAGTGATAGTCCTTCAGACGATTCTTCAGAAAAAATTTCACTAAGAGTCCCGTTTACAATTTTGCTACGTTCTTTAACAAATGTTTCCGCAGCACACTTAATCATCGCTCTAGCGAAAGGTGTTTTAAAAGGCAGCATTGTTTCTGCTTTCTGCCCCTTCTGTCTAATCATTTTAGTTATAGCATCGCCAGGAAACTGTTCATCCTTTAATCCCAATTTTACCATTTCTTCTTTCAACCCAATAAAAAAATCATTGGCACAAATAATTTGTTTCTCTATCCCATCTTCGATATCGCTTATGCAGTAACTAATATCATCAGCCGCTTCCATGATGTAAGTGAATGGCATCCGACTTTGTTCTACAATGTTTAACTTACTTCGACATTCCTTAACTATGTCTTCTTCCGTTGAAAAGTATCCGGGCTTTTTTGAAAGTGGTTCATTATTTACTTTTTCAGGGGAAGAAATATATTTTACGATGGAAAGTATTGTTGTGTATGTTAAATTAAGTCCATACTGATCTTCAGAGCTTATTAATCTAGTTACGGTTCTAAGACCTTGGGGATTGCCGTCAAACAATGTAAAATCACGAAACTTGGACTGAATATAACTATCAATTTCTGAAGATTTAGGAGTCCCCGATTTTCTTTTCTTTATCGATGCTTTTAATGCATCCTGACCATATTTTTCAAACCATTTTTGGATTGCAATCTCACCGAAATGACCAAATGGAGGATTGCCTATATCGTGAAGTAAGCATGCATTCTCGACAGCACGGATAAATGGTTGTTTTTGCTCAGTTTTTAATTTATTTATTTTTATTAAGGAGTCAGCAATTTGAGACGCTATTAGACATCCACAATCAGCGACTTCCATCGTATGTGTTAGACGACTTCTTACACCGGGGTTATCTTCAAGAGAAAAAACCTGTGCTTTTTGTTGCATTCTACGAAACGCATTGGAATAGACTATCCTAGATCTATCGCTAGACAGTTCAGCCTCAAGACATCTATCAGGAACGGTACTGCTACGCCTTCTATCAGAAGAAAGTATGCTTTCATAATACGATTTAGACTCCAATTTGGCCTCCATCGAAAAGAGTGCTATCGAGTCGTTCTCTATTGTATGCGAAAATGTCAGATGAGAGATTTTTGATATTCTGACAGCACTCTAAAGACGTGTAGACTCCCGTTTTTCTCAAATCCTGCCATATCTTCGGTAGGAGATCTATCAAGTGAACCATTCCACCATATTCATCGTCTGCAACATAAACAACTCTTCCTACACCTGCAATTATTAACCTTGTCAAACACATTGGACATGGCTCTAATGATGAATAAATTGTATATCCTGATAAATTACATTTGGAGGGCTGCCTCGATTCAAAATCATTAATAGTTAACATCTCGGCATGGGCATCGCTTCTAAATTTGGGGGAAAAAACTTGATTATGCGAATAAGAGACAATCTTATTGTCCTGGTCAACGAGTAATGCCCCTATACCAAGATTATTTGTTTGAACTGAGTATAATGCTATCCAACAAGAAATCCAAGAAAAGTATTCATCAGAATTATCTGCATCTGAAACACTGCCTTTATATTCGTCGTATAGTCTGTCCTTTAAGTCAACAAATTTAGGATCTGATAAAGATAACAAGTCCCTTTCAGCATTGAAATCCTCTGGCAAAGATACTAGATTATCGACCTTTCTCTCCATTATTCCCCCTTTTTAGATATCCATATTGATACTCTGTATAACTTATACCTAATGACGTCCAGTATAATGGCTACTCGTAAAATTGTCCAGTCTTTCTGCGATTCAACAGGCTCAGTTTTGATGGAATTAGGAAAGCCGACGGGAAAGTATCAAAAACAAAACTATTGGACTGAAAGATTCCCCATATAGATTCCATAAAAGGGTACCTCCCGTTTATTTCAGCCCTACCGCATTAAGTCCCTCTTAGATTAAAAAATTTTCCCCCAGCCCCTCTTCCAAGAGGCCAGGGGAGAACTCAGATCAGAAACACTACTCAGCCGGTGCATCCGCCTTGGGAGCAGCCTTTTTCTTAGGTGCCTTGGCTTTCTTCGCATCTGCCTTTTTTGCGTTCCTGGCGGCTACCAGCTTATCAGCCAAGCCTTTTTCTTTCGCTACTTTGGCCCGGTCCGCACTGAGCGACTTGCACGACAGAGGTTGCCTTTTCTTCATGCCATATTTGGCCCGGTATTCGTTTGCCGTCATTCCATGCTGTTCCAGGTGCTTATTGGTCAGCATCTTGAACTCAGCGCCGCACTCAAGGCAGACCACTGACTTCTGACGAATGGACCGTAAAGGAGCTTCCCTAAGTTTTAAGAGTTTCTCTGGGACTTCATCAGCCGGTTCCGTTTCAACTTCAGGTGCATCTCCTGTTTCTTCCATTGCTTTGATGGAAGCCAGCGTTTGATATGCCTTTGTGATCGCTTCCGCCATTTCATCGGGCGTCATGGCGACGTGAGATGCCTGGGCAGTAACCATTTCAGCGGCTAATTCATAAAGTGATTTGGACATGGCGTGTTCTCCTTTATATCGGGGGTTAGGGTGAAGTTTGGAATTAATATAGATAGTGTAATTGAAAGTGGTGGGGGAGTAAAGGGAAAGTTAGTTATAGAAAATACATCATAAAAGGATGCTCGTGTATATGTAAATTGAAAAAAACATTGTTAAAACGTGTGCGAATCATAGAACTACATATTATTATTATTAGAGGCATGTATATCATTTTTAACTTCTGTAAATGATCCCTTTGAATCGTCTTTTTCAGATAGTTTTTTCCAAATAAACATTAATTTCCCTTGAATCGGACAGTAATCGCGCACTACTAAATTTATGTGGTTCCTATGTAATTGAGAAACATCGACCCCTCCAGACAATACAATATTATTCATTCTCAAATACAGATTATAATTACCCTCTATGGTAAAATCAATTTCAAAATTCTTTATTAAAGTCGGAAATTTGTAAAAGAAATATGGCTCTGAATATATGGCATGGATTTTTTGCTCATGCTCTATAAGCCTATTATTCCCTTTGATATTGCCCAAATCACCATCCTTTTTGGGCAAGCACCTAATATCTATGGCATCGCTTCCACTTACAATATGTGAATCCTTCTCCAATTCAATGCCATCAACGCTGGCATATGTAACATCATACAAGTCTTTTAAATTTTTAGTATTATCTTTTCTACCATTAAAATAAACCCACTCATATTCAAAACCTAGCCGCTTATCTAATTCATCCGAGGTCTCTACGCGTGAAAACTTTAAATAATTATTTCTCAAAGTTTCGTTGTAGTATCGTATCCGAATTGTAACATCAAACTCATCACCATCACCATCAACATCAACAGGTTTTAGCTCTATTTTAACTTTATAGTCAGACCAAGGACCAGAAGTGGTATCATACTTGTTTTGGAGAAAAATTGGATCAAGAATATTGTGAAGCACACGTTCCTTTATTTCAGAGTCTGGAAATTTAGCTTTGCACAGGGTAGAGACCAATACTCCTACCTTATCCTTCCTTATTACTTGAGCAATAGTTGTAGGATTAAAAAGGATCAAGTTTTCAATTTCAGATCGGTTCTCTGATCTAATTAACCACTCAAAAGTAAAGCCAATAAGACCAACTGCTATTGAATTATACCCCATCGCTGATAAAATATTTTTTGCTGTAGCACTAGTGACATTGGTAATTGCAACATAATTTAGTATAATGCCAAAAAGTATTGCTACAAAAAGAACACTAACAACTTTATACCTCCTAAAATTTGCTGTAATTTTTTCCTTGTTTTTGTAACTCATAACGAACTCTACCTACTTACCTAAAGAAATGTGCCAGAGAAGAAAGGTTGATTAATAACAAACAACTTGGGCACTTTTATTCCTTATAAATAAAGTGCCCAAATTGATTTAATTAAATAGTTAACCACCACCACCGCCGCCGCCGCCGCCATTTCCATCAGCCCACATACGATTTAGCTCCTTTCAAAAAATATAGCCTGCAAAGTTTATCGGTGAAACATTCTTAAGTAGTCTATCATTCTATCGTTCCATGGTTAACATCATATAAGGGAATCATTTAGAAAATGCAAGCAAATGATTGACTCCAGGAAAATATTAACTCTGTTTGCTATTGCCTATACTTGTTTACATTTTGTATGAAATCAAGAAAGTAACGAGCAATCTTTTCGACGAAGTAGAAAGGTTATAAGAGAATATAAATTTCCCGATCAAATTTTCACTCATTTAAGATTAAGGGAACTGCGATAGCTTCGTTTTTAATTGGTCTACAGAGTCCCTAATGTCTCTCGCTATTAAATCAAAATTAAGACCATCATTAATGATGCAAGTAATGACATTTTCCGCTACATTAAGTACAACATCACAATACCATTTACGAAATCCTAACCATTGATCAAGTTTATCTGGCATACGTGATTGTGATAATCGAAACTCAATTTTTTTCATTTCAAAGTCAATAGCACGATATGGAGACAGTAAGGATTGAAAAGCATTAAATAATCGTTCTACAACTTTACTACTAAACTTATAAGAACATGAAATACCGTTGATTTGGAGCAAATCTAATTGTTGCAACTCATAGAATATTTGAGTATCCTTGTATACTGTTAACTTATTAGTGAGTATTTGATAATTTACAACCCCTATTCTCCGTAAAAATTTGATATTTTCTTGAATATCCGTGATTGTAGTAAATGGATCAAACATTATAAAACCTATTGTATATGCAATATTCAAACTTTCCAAAATATCTATAGCGTGAAAATTTTGATGGATATATATATTTTTGTTGTATCTTTCAAGAACATGTTGGACCCCTGACTCAACGCCAACGAAAACATGTTTTAAGCCAGAACTCCTTAAGTGAGTGAAAAGTTCCTGTTCAATGCTATCGGCTCGGCATTCGAAAGACCAGGAAATTTCAACATCATTTTCTAAAATTAAATCTGCAATTTCCTCTGCCCTATACTTAGCGTGGTTTGTAGCCAAAAAATTATCATCTAAAAAAGATATAGATTTTGCCTCAAAATTATCACATAAGTACAAAATTTCAGCAAATACATTCGATGCTGATCTATATCGCCATTTATTATATCCGGCTTTTTCATTATAGACAGGAACTGAACAAAATGAGCACCTGTGCGGACACCCCCGACTAGAAATCATAAAGAAGTGAGGATCTCCCAAAAAATTGGATGAACTATCTCTGGACTGGAAGGGAACTTCATCCAAATCCAGGGATTTATCAGTGATCATGGAAGTCTTTATCTTACCATCCTTTATATATGCAATGTTATTTATTGATGAAATATCACTATTTAGATATTTCAGTAGGTCTACAATCACATTCTCAGCATCGAATAAAACGACTGCATCAATTTCCGGACACACTTTAAGAACATAGTCATAGTATAGGCTCGGAACATGTCCGCCTACTATTATTTTAACTTCGGGACTTCGCTTTTTAACATACTTTATAAACTTTATTGCTGGCTCTAAAGCTGCATTAAATTGAATGGATAAACCGACAACGTCAATTTTTTCTTCCACTACATTTTTTGCCATATCCTTCCATGAAAGAGATAAAATAGATGGATCTATAACTTGTGTTTGAAAACCCTCAATTTTAAGTATGGAATCAATTATCTTTAACCCAATATTTTCACCTATGCGAAATTGATCTCCATCAAAAATTGACGAAATAAGCAATACCTTCAATTTTTACACCCTCTTAGCAAATTCTATAACAAATAGTAATGATGCAAGATATCTCCTTAGAAGCCAGATTATCTATAGGAAAAGTGACAAATTGTCAATGGCTCCTATTTAAAATCGAAAGAGCGTATACAGTAGAGGCGTAAGTTCTATCGCTGGGAGTATATATATTAATTTTTAACCACATCCCGTTCACAACTTATTAAAATAGTATCCCATGAATCAACCTAACACTTAAAGAGGGTGCTTATGGCCATTCATAAAGAGACAATCGAAAAGGGCATAATTATCGCCCTGGAAGTGATCAAAGTAATTCTCCAGGGCGTCGAAACCTTTACGTCAACCAACAAACAAGAAAGGAAAAAAGCTCATGCCGAAGACAACCACAAAAACCACAAACCCTGACTCAGCCCAGAACGAAGCAGTGAACCTGGACCCCAGGTGGATCGTGAAGATCGAAGGGCGGGATTTCGTCACATACCCTGGCCTGCTTGATCTTGGGCATCAAAAGGGTCTGGAATCCATCGAGGTGGAGCCGCTGCAACTGCCCAATGATCAGAACGGGTACTTCGCCGTGTGCAAAGCTGTGGTCACCTCCAAGAATGGAGAAACCTTCACCGACATCGGTGATGCTAACCCTCAGAATACGTCTTCCAGGGTATCCAAGCATCTGCTCAGAATGGCCAGCACTCGCAGCATCGCCCGTGCACTTCGTACTTTTACCAATATTGGAATGACGTGCCTGGAAGAACTGGATGGAGATTTCAGTGCAAAAGATCGGGGGAACAACGCAGCCCAGACCAGAACCAGAAAACAGGCTCCCAAAGCCGCGCCCAAGTCTCAGACCACTACTCCCAAAACCGCCACCCCTTCTCAGAGCACTAAGCCAGCCATGTCCGATTCACAGAAACGGGCTATTTTCGCCATATCCAAACGCCAGGGCATGAACGAAGAAGACATTAATGCCCTTACCGTCGAACTGTTCAACCGAAACTTCGATCACCTGAACGTCCACGAAGCATCCTCCGTCATCTCCCACCTCCAGAACAACAAAGCCGCCGCCTAACCACCAGCACATTCTGAGATCACAACTTAACCAGGGGCATACCCGGGACCGTATTTTTGTGTCCTGATATAGCCCCTGTTTTTGAAGAATCTTCATTTCCCAAACATGGAGGTGAATGAATGAATTTGGATGAGCTACGTTCTCAACCCCACCTGTCTTGCTCAAGCATCAGCCTGTACATGGATTGCTCACTTGCATACAAGTTCAGGTACATGGACAAGATCAGGTCAAAATCCGTGGCAGACGCCCTGGTTTTCGGAAAGGCGATCCATGCTGTGCTTGAAAGGTTTTACAACTCGCTCATGATCGGCGTTGTCACTCCCGTGGATGCATTGGTCGATCTTTGGGAACTCACCTGGAAGGAACATGCAGAAAACCGGAATGAAATCCACTGGAAAAGAGGCAACAGCTTTGAAACAGGCTTATTGTCCGGCAAAAGCCTTCTGGAAGCCTTTGCAAAAAAGCTGGAAGTCGTAGACACAGCTATCATTGGCGTGGAAGAAGCGTTCAGCTTTTCTGTTGATGGCTTGGACATACCAATCATTGGCGTATTCGACCTGGTTCTGGAAGATTCATCCGGGATCGTCACCATCGTGGATCACAAAACCCGAGCCAAGGCTATGCCCTCCAGGGACGCTAACGAGAGCCTTCAAGCATCTATCTATGCTCTCGCTGCAAAGATCAACGGATTCCGGTTCAATGATCTTCTCCTTCGCTTCGATTGCCTGATCAAAACGAAAGAGCCCAAATTCGAGCAGGTGTATACCACTCGATCTGAACTTGAAATCTTTCAAGTCGCCCGGCTTATCAAACAAGTATGGGCTGGAATTCAGGCGGAAGTGTGGTTGCCTAACCTCGGCTCTTGGAAATGCTCTGGATGCGGCTACAAGCAAGCCTGCCAGGATTGGATGCAGGAGGGATACGACCATGGATGATAAAATCGTCTCAACTGCTCAGAACTGGCTGACCATCGACCAGGGCCACAGCGAACTTAAGCTGGTGGATCTGACCATGATCATGCACAGCCACTCCACCGATAAGGTGATTCAGTTCCTGGGTTACCTTTGCCAGGATTACGACCGCGACCTGAAACGCCATATCCGAAAAGACAAGACCGATCCTCGCATCAACGACATCGTCGCCAGGAGGTTTCGGGTCAAGATGGCAATGCGTACAATGCAAAACGCAATGACCAGGAAGGCAGCTTGAACTGCCTGCATTACTCGGTCAGGATCACCATGCAGGATAATCGCTTTACTCTGACAAAAATAGCTTCCTTCACAGACAAAGCTGGAGGGTTGGGGAGGGTAGGACAGTTCTACACCGAACTTTCTATATTTAGAGAATTAAATTTTTCCCATAGCAAGAAAGGTAGGTAAAAACCCTCCAACCCTCCTAACCCTCCCTGAGTGAGAATCCTGCAAGAGATAACAACCACCTGTCCGGGGCAAATCCTGTCCCGGTTTCTATATGGAGAATCCTTGTTATGAACGAAAACACCGCTACGTCCGAACGCCTTGAGTCTGAATGTCAGGCTCATTGGAAACACCTTGGCCTGAATAGCCCTGAAGATGTGCAGGCCTACATCCAGGCAATCTTCGATTCCTGTGAAAGCCAATCAGAAGTTATATCCGCTCTGTACGAGCTGCTCTTTCCTGCTTGGGACAACATCGACAAGATTAACGGCTATCCCATTGTAGGAGAAGAATTCTGGTTGTTTGTTTCCAGGCGCTTCATCGACTTCGACCGAATTCACCACCCGAGAGTTATGCCTGGAGGAGCCTGGATGAACGTGGGCTTCGCTTCTGACAAGTCCCTTGCGCCGTGGGAAATCAGCTTCACCGGCTGCAATGCTGAACTGATCGCCCTGGCCTCATAAGCCGCCTGATTCCTGATTATACTCATACCTTATAATATAAAGGAGAACCTGTTATGCAAACTATGACCACCATGGAAAATGCCTGGAACCGTGTATCTGAACTGTCCCAAAACTGCTTCGACGATCTGGTCCCTGTGAAAGACATCCGGTTTGAAGGCATCGACAATATGTTTATCGGGGAAGAGCGCCACCCGGTTCGCACTACTGCTCAGAGGCAGATCGCCACTCGACTGGGCGTACCTTATTCGTACCTGTCCAAATGCGATGCTGATCTTCAGACCGAGAATCTGGGCTACTGGCTGGCCAGGGAGAAGAACGATGAATTCTTTGTTCGATTCGACGGAACCGAAGTCAGAGCTTTATTCACGCCCCGTTACCAGCCGGTCGATAACATCAGGGTGATGGAACGGCTGGAACAGATGGGATTCGGACCTGACATGAAAATTCAGTTGGCTCTGGACGCCGAGTTCTTCTCCCTTTCCATTCCCGACCACGAGAAGACCTTTGTCGTGGGAAATGACGACAAGCTGACTCCCGGCATCACCGTGTGCAATTCAGAGGTCGGTAGAGCCGCCTTATCCATCGCAGCTTTCGTTCTGCGTCTGGTCTGCACCAATGGCCTGATTGCCAAAACGGCTGTATCTGCCTCTTATAGGCATATCAGTGCAAAGGTAATGGAAGTGTTCCCGGAAACCTTTCAACAGGTAGCCGGAGAACTGGACGTTCAACAAACGCGGTTCCGGCTGTCCATGGAGAGCCAGGTTGAAAATCCGTCCAACACTATTCACTCCTTTAATCGGCAATTCCAGCTTGCCGATCCCGAGATACAAGCAGTGGACTGGGCCTATCCGCAGGAAATGGAGAATCCCGCCACCATGTTCAACGTGGTTAACACATACACCAAAGCCAGTCAGGCCCCTGGCCTGAATGCAGAAGCCAGTCACCGGCTTGGTCGTGTGGGAGGCGCTATTTTGGGGATGGTGAAATAGAAAATGCAGTACGCTGCATTATGAGATTAGCCCCTGCCTGCCGGAAGGTGGGTGGGGGCTATAAACTTTCGAGACTACTTGAAAAATTACTCCGCAGACAGTATGATGAAATAATTATAAATTGATTGCATCTTAACAAGGAGGGGGAATGAGAAAGCCGAAAGACATTATTTTCACTTGCCAGTTTGATGATTGTAAAAAGGATTACACTATTAATCAGCTCCTAATCGCTGCGTACAGGCATGGAATTGCATTTCTTGATATAAAACGTAGTAGGTTCAAGCCTCGTATAGGAATAACATGTACACATTGTAATAGAACAACATTTTATACTTGTTCCAAGGGAAAGTATTCAAAAATCAAAAGAAAATTGGGAAAGTCCTTGAATTTGGTTAAGTATGGTTATTCTGAAGATGATATCTCTTCATTTGATCAGCAATATGAATTAGTACCAGATAATATATTTCCCAAAAATCAATTATTTTATAGATGGGAATTATCAAGATTAGATTATATTACTTTCAATGTCGATTATAGTAATATAGCAAATGATACAAAAAAAATATTGAGGTATCAAATTTTTGAATTTATAGAATCAGCAAAGTCCGCCCCATATTTGACTTTATTAAGTTTTAAATTCCATGATTTTTTCAAATACACCGAAAACATATTAGTGGGAAGAGCGGCTGTGCCTGGATTATCTCAAAAACTTTTGATTATTAATACACACAATACTAATAACAAATCAAATGAAGGTTCAAATAAAAACAACGTTTTAAAAAATTTTGGGAATGGCTTTAGCAAAATAATTGTCGGACTTAAAAATCGTATAAAACAAATATTTCGCATATCATGGAACGTCATATCATGCTCTCCTGAAATTCTGTTTTTACTCCAGGTTTTAAAGAGAGTGCTTTTTAAATATAGTTTAAGCGATTTTCCTATAGGATGGTTTTCTACACATGACATAAAATTTCTCAATAGCTCAAATCCATCATTCGAACTGAATAATATTAACTTTAATTCTGAAAGTTTAGTGGACGGTCTTGATATTGAGGGGTACTGTTATTGTGATATTGTCAATGTTATCGATTGCAATAAAAATGTTAAAGTGTTTTCGTTCCAGGAAGATGAAATTCAAAATCTCCAAGGCATAGAAAATAGTACTGGTCTGATCGTTTTTCCTAGACACTATTTCATGGATTTTGTAAGAGATCATCTATTCAAATTTGCGCATAAGGCCGGTTATATTTTGAATCCTGGGGAGGAACCTGAAAAATCAAGCTATATTGAATCCAAATCAAAAATCGTAAATTGTGTAACTTTTTTAAATACTTGTGAAGACATCATCTCTCATTGTTTAGAGTTCCAAACTGAGTACGCCTATCTTTTTAGCGGGGAAATTGAGTCTTTGGGAGAGACAAATATCAGGACAATATTTAACACTATTCATTACTGCTCGGAAAATTTGGCCACTGAAAAAGTTCGTCGGTTAGTTTCAGAATACTCAAACAGTGTTCTCCTGGCATTCATTGAAGAATCACGCAAAAACACCCATTCTACTAAATCCATTGTCGCTTTAGTAGTCGGCAATCTTGTTAAATTGAGCGATGAAATCTCTCATGAAAAAAACGGTTCCAGTATACAAAATAATGAAGTTGAAAAAATCTATCCAAAAAAAGAGATAGAAAAAATTGATAACAAATACACCGCTTGCAAAAATATTGTCTCAGTCAATGAACAAATTGACTCAATCAAAATTAGGATAGCCCAGTTCGTAAACAGCCCTGCTAATCAATTCCAGATTCTCTTTACTGGAGAATCTGGAACTGGCAAAGAGCTTTTTGCGAAAGCGGCTCATCAAATGCTAAGACCAGATGGACCTTTCAAAGCTATCAACTGTGGCTCTATTCAACCTACATTATTAGAGAGCGAGCTCTTTGGGCATGTAAAAGGCGCCTTTTCAGGAGCTGCGGAAAGTCGCGTAGGGGTTTTTGGGGCTGCCAATGGGGGCACTTTGTTCTTGGACGAAATCGGCGAAATGCCAATAGATCAGCAAAAAGCTCTACTTCGCGTTCTTGAAACAAAAAAATACCGCATGGTTGGAGCAGGTTATGAATCTGAGGAGCTCATTTTTAACGGAAATATTGTTTGCGCCACCAATGCGAACATTGAAGAAATGATAGAATCAAAAAAATTTCGAACTGACCTGTTTTATCGGATAAACAAAATTACTTTTCATATCCCTCCCCTAAAAAATAGACCTGAAGACATTCCCTTCCTGACAGATGCGTTTGTTCTTGAGGCATTGAAAGAGATGAAAATGCCGGCGGATGCCATTTCCGTTCAGAACGCATTCATTCGACGCCTTCAATCTTTAGAGTGGCCAGGCAATGTCAGAGAGCTCAAATCCCTTATTGAACGGATTGTCCATGAAAAGGTGTTAGAAAAACAACCCTCCGAACTTGTCCCGTCAGACCTTGAAAATTATCGACCTGAAAATGAGGCGGGCCTAATAAATGCACGGCGTGCGCCTATCGAAAATATACCCATACCCAAATCCAACCGCCAGAAGGCACTGGATGCTATTGAGAAAGCAGGAAGCAATAAAACGGAAGCTGCCAAGTTACTTGGCATAAGCCGAAAAACTTTGTACAACTGGTTATCTATGGATGAATAAAAATCCGCCTTTACTGCAGAGATCTTCCACGTTTTGTTCTCATAATTAATCGCTGAGACGAATATTTCTTCTTTCCTTTGACGCCCCTCACTTGTGTGTAATGAGTGTGTAAAGTTACACGGATTACACACAATCCCCATGATTTTACACACTATTATACACCACGTATTTTATAAGCAACATATTGAAATAATTATAAATAAAATTATTAGTCCACCTTGGCACAGCACTTGCGATAGGCTACCCCAAGACATTTTGCGAAACGATGCTGGGCATGAGGTCTATGAAACTGACTGGAACCCAATATAATTTAAAGGGAGGTGTGTGTGCCTATATTGTCAGATGGAGTTTTAAGCAGTATCTCATTTAGGGGCGAGGGTATTTTCGAGTTCGATCGGTTGGAAGATAGTCAGGTGGCCCAACTGAAAAGCATCTCAAAAAGGCAGCGCGCCAAATATAAACGATTTGCCCAAGTGCCTGTCCAGGTAATATCCGTTCTCTGGGAAATGGGCTTTATTCCGGGTGAGGCTCCTCAAGAGGGAATGAAAATGCGAAATCTTGCAGAATTACTGGATGCCTCACTTAAGCAAGGAGAAGCAAACAGCGATTACTATTGGCTGTACGAAAAAATAGTCAAAGAAGAAATGATGGCATTTGATAGTCCTAAGCATTCCGCAAGAAGGCATAAAAACTTGGCAAAGGCGTTACGAAGAAAGCATAAATGAAAGAATGCGAGGCCTGATCAAGGTGATCTTTCCCCTGATCATGCATGATATTCTATAAAAAAACGCTGAAATCCGGTTGTGCCTCTTCAGAGAAAAATTTGCATGGTAAACTAAAAAGGTGAACGATAATCCCAATTTCTTAAACAGGGCGATGTGCAGCAATGCATATCGCCTTTTTGCGTTCCAGGAGGAATATATGGAACTGATCAAGCTCAAAGAATTAGCAAAACGAACGTCTATAGAGGTTCGCACGCTAAGGTATTACGCTAAGAGAAAAGGCATGCCCAATTACAAGATAGGGAGAACCATTCGTGTTAATCCCGAAGAATTTGAGGAATGGCTCTCTCAATTCAAGCATAGCGTTGAAACCAAAAAGGAGGCGGAGCGCAACTTGGACTCTCTAGTGAACGATGTGTGCGGCTCATACAGATAAAATCTTGTTCCCCCCCCTTGGATCTGCTATTTTTGCCCAATGCAATTGTGCAGCCAAGGGTAGAAAGGAGGCTAATATGCCTTGGCGTAAATATCCCTGGACTCAGGGAACACACGGTCGTTGTTACAAAATTGGCGTAGGTGTAAATGTCAGGTGCGACAAAGACAAAATCTGGCGTGTTTATGTTAACAGGGGCGACCAAAGAAAGAATAGAACCATGGGCGCGGGACGCGAGGGCTTGACAAGCGCTATTAAGGCCGCTGAGGCCATCGCGGAGAAACTGAGTGGGATTCCGGCCCAATCCGCCCTGCCCCCACCCAACCATTGTCCGGATTTCACAAGCTACGCTAAGGACTGGCTTGAGGGTGGAAAGATCAGATGGAAGGAATACACGTGGGAGCGGTACGAACAGCTTCTCCGCATTCACATTTTGCCAAGTCCGGTATTTAAGGATAGAGCCATGGATAAAATCCAACGGCAAGAAATCAAGTCCATGCTCACAGAGTTGGGTAAAACGCGATCTCCAGCCACGGTGGAGGCCGCTCACTCCGTAATTCACAGCATTCTATACCAAGCAATGGATGATGGCCATGTAAATTCAAATCCGGCAGGGAGGCTGTTGAGACACATTCTTAAGTCAAAAAATGAGCGTGACCAAAAAGAGGCGGACCCGTTTAAAAAGAAAGAAAGGGACCGCTTCCTGGAAACAGCAGAGAAAATGTGCAATCGTTCAGAGGTCATGATCCTGAAAATGATGGTCCATGCTGGGCTGAGGTTGGGAGAAACCCTTGCCATGAAGGAGGAAGGGCTGGATCTTGAAAGGGGTTCCTATCACGTCACGGAAACCTTCAAGCGTGGCAGCTTTTCCAAGCCAAAGACTAAGAAGTCCCGTCGCATAGTGGACTTGCCGGACTTTTTGGTTGAAGACCTGAGACGTCACGTCGTCATGCTCCGTCGGGAGAGTTTGGAACGGGGCAAGGGCGGGGATATTAGCCTCTTGTTCCCGGACCCTGCTACCTTGTTGGAATGCCCGTACAGCCAGAAAAAAATCCAGGGGCTGATGAAGAAGGTTTGCCGCAAGGCTAAACTTAAGATGCGCAACCCGCATGACTTGAGGCATACCTATGCAACAATCATGCTCATGGCGCATCAGAGCCCGGCCTATGTGCAGCGGCAGATGGGTCACAGTTCCTTCCAGATTACCGTGGACGTCTACGGACACTGGATACCTGGAGAGGGAAGACGGCAATTGGATGAAGCGTTGATGCCCTCCGAAAAAACCGGGCGGGAAAAGGGTAATCATGGGGTGAAAAGGAGCGGTTAGCCCCCAATGAGCTTGGACGGAAAATGCACATTTCTGCACATGAAAAAAGGCGACCCGGATAACTATCCGAAATCGCCTTTAATCTGAGTATTTGGTGCCGAAGGCCGGACTTGAACCGGCACGGGCGTGGCCCACTACCCCCTCAAGATAGCGTGTCTACCAATTCCACCACTTCGGCAAGGTTGTCTTTTATTCGGCTGCAGGAGCCGGTGTTGCTTCCGCTGCGGGTGCGGCGGGCGCTTCCTCAGCGGTTGTGGCCGCAGCTTCCGCAGCGGGAGCGGCTTCTTCAGCTGCCTGGGCTGCGGCGTCGGCTTCCGCCTTCAGGTTATCCACCGTAACGTCCGCCGGCATGGCCTGATCCATCTCCTCCTGGGTGATGGGCTCGGGCGCAACCGCTCTTCTTTCCATGGCGCTGTCGGACGGAATCGCCAGGAACAAGGAAGTGCACATGAACAAAACCGCAGCCGCCGTGGTGCCTTTGCTCAGGAAGCCTGCGGGGCCTGAGCTGCCGAACACGGTCTGGCTGCTTCCTCCGCCGAAGGCGGCGCCCATGTCGGCTCCTTTGCCTGTTTGCAGAAGAACAATCAGGATGAGCGCAATACAAACAACAATGTGGATCACGGTAACGAGTATCGTCATGATTTCCTTTTCCGCCATTTATACGGATTGGCGGCCTTCCTTTGGTTTTGCGGCCGTTTTATTGGAACTTGACTATTTGCGAAAAAGTCTCAGGATCCAAGCTGGCGCCGCCCACCAGTCCTCCGTCAATATCCGGCTTGCTCATCAGTTGGGCGATGTTGGCCGGTTTGACGCTCCCCCCATACAATATGCGTGTGGATTTGGCAAGATCTTTTCCTAACAATTCCGCCAAAACCTTACGGATAAATGCATGGGCTTCCTGGGCTTGATCATCGGTGGCGGTTTTTCCGGTGCCGATGGCCCAGACAGGCTCGTAGGCGACCACCAAGGCGTCCTCCCCCGAGCCGGGAAAAATGTCTTTTAGACCGTCTTTAAGCTGTTTGTCAAGCACATTCAGCGTTTTTTCCTGATCTCTTTCCTCTTCCGTCTCGCCGATGCACAAAACAGCCTTCAACCCCGCCTCCAGAGCGGCCTTGACCTTCTTGTTCACGGTTTCGTCGGTCTCGCCGAAATACTGGCGCCGTTCCGAGTGGCCGATGATCACGTGGGAGCACCCCGCAGCCTTGAGCATGGGGCCGGAGAGTTCGCCCGTATAGGCGCCTTCGGTCTCCCAGTGCATATTTTGGGCGCCCAGGGCCACGGCGCTTCCCTCCAGGGCCTGGGCTACGGGAACCAGGCAGGCGAAGGTGGGGGCGATCATCACGTCCACGCCTTCCACGCCCTTGACCAGTTCCGCCAGGGCGGCCGCGTCGCGGGCGGCCTCCTGGGGAGTCTTGAACATTTTCCAGTTTCCGGCGATAAGCGGCGTTCTGGCGTCCACTAGCAGGCCTCCTTCAATGATTTACCGACCATTTCAGCCAGGTCGGCCACGCGGTTGGCGTATCCCCATTCGTTATCGTACCAGGAGCACACCTTTACCATGTCGTCGATGACGTAGGTCAGGCCGGAGTCGAACGTAGAGGAAGCCGGGCAGGTGGTGAGGTCCGTGGAGACCAGGGGCAGATCGGAGTAATCCAGAATGCCCTTGAGTTCGCCTTCCGCGGCCTTTTTCATGGCTTCGTTGACTGCTTCCACGGAGCCGGGGGCCTTTTCCACGTTCACCACCAGGTCCACAATGGAGACGTCCGGGGTGGGGACGCGAATGGCGAAGCCGTTCAGCTTGCCTTCCAGTTCGGGGATGACCAGAGCCACGGCCTTGGCCGCGCCCGTCGTGGTGGGGATCATGGACAGGGCGGCGGAGCGGGCCCTGCGGAGATCCTTGTGGGGAGCATCCAGCAGCCTCTGATCCGAGGTGTAGGCATGGGTGGTGGTCATGAGGCCCTTTTTGATGCCGAAATTCTCCATGAGCACCTTGGCCACGGGGGCCAGGCAGTTGGTGGTGCAGGAAGCATTGGAGATAATATCGTGCTTGGCCGGGTCGTATTCGTTCTGGTTCACGCCCAGGACGATGGTCACGTCCGGTTCTTTGGCCGGAGCGGAAATGATGACCTTCTTGGCGCCCGCTTTCAGGTGTTTGGCTGCATTTTCGCGGTCCCGGAAAAGCCCGGTGCATTCGCAGGCGATGTCCACGCCGTAGTGTTCCCAAGGCAGAAGCGCCGGATCCTTGACCGTGGATACGGGAATGGTTTTTCCGTCCACTTCAATGCTGGCCTCTCCCGCTTTCACTTCACAGTCCAGTTTGCCGTGGGTGGAGTCGTATTTCAACAGGTGGGCCAGGGTTTTGGTATCCATCAAGTCATTGATCGCCGCCACTTCCAGGGAAGGATGGGCCAATGCAGCCCGAAAAAGAAGACGTCCTATCCGCCCAAAGCCGTTGATTGCAATTTTCGTGGTCATAATGCCTCCTTGGGATTTTTTTTTGCATAACCAGGGCAGCCTCCCTGGTTTCCGGATAATAGTTAGGCCGTTTGCCGCAGCAGGCGAATCCCGCCTTTTCATATAAAGCCGCGGCGGCGGCGTTGGATTCTCTCACCTCCAGGAGGGCCGTTTCCGCGCCCAGGCCCGAAGCCATTGCGCAAACCGCCTCCAGAATCCACAAGCCTACTCCCCTGCCCCGGAACTCCGGAGCCACCGCAATGCGCATCAGGTGCATTTCATCCATTAAGATGCGGATGCAGCAATACGCAACAATATCGCCGTCCGCATTGTCGCCCTGGAGTTTGGCCGCCACGCAACGGGCGCCGGGGAGCTTCAACTCACTCTCAAAATAGGGGCGGGGCCAGGGGAACAGGAAGCATTCCCCGTCAACCCGGCATATCTCATCCAGATCCGCCGGGTCCATCGCCTCCAGGGTTATGGAACAATTCATATTAGCCGGTTTTGTTGCCCTTTAAGATACCGCTTGCCAGGCAAATGCTCTTTTTGCCGTACGCCTCAACTTCCTGGGCCAGCTCCCGGATGTGTTTGCCCTCTTTTTGCCGGGTTTTGACGGCCCTCAAAAGAACGGGAAGATTGACTCCGGACATGACTTCCACACGCCCTTCCTCCAGGAAGGAATAACTCAGGTTAGAAGGAGTGCCCCCGAACATGTCCGTCAGGATAAGGACTCCCTCGTTTTGGTTGACGTTTTTGATGGCCTTGGCGATATCATCCCGCAGCTTGGTTGCGGATTCCTTCAAATTGATGGAAACCGCCTGGGCGGACTCGATGGGCGCCCCTAGAACGAACTCTCCGGCGGAGAGCAGGGCGTCGCCAAGTTGGGAGTGGGTTACAACAACAATACCGATCATGATTACTAAGGTTTCCTAACTGTTTTTCGGCGCCGGCGCGGCGTCAGGCCGCTCCGGTTTGCGCCGCAAGGACGCAGGATGCCCCGCGATTACTCGCGGTTTGATTAAGGTTTAAGCCGGAAAAAGATAACTATACGGCGCCAAGCAAAGGCTTTGCAAGACCCAATTCCGGCGGGGCCTAAAAAATAAACAGGCCCGGACGGGCCAGAACATTTTCACGTATCGGACTAAAAAGCAAGGACTTTACCGTTCAATATCCCGGTGCGAAAGGGATACATTCTGGAAAAGACCCTTTAAATGCTCAAAAACCTTGCCGGCCACGGACACCGAGCGATGCTTTCCGCCCGTGCACCCAACGGCCACGGTCAGGTAGGCTTTCCCCTCTTTTTGATACTGGGGCGCCAAAAAATCCAGCAGGTCCATAAACTTCTTCAAGAACTCCTGGGTCACGGGCTTTTCCAGCACAAACTCCTGCACAGGGGCTTGCAGTCCGGTCAAATTCTTTAATTCAGGAACAAAGTATGGATTGGGCAAAAACCTGACGTCCATGACGAGGTCGGCGCCCCGCGGAATGCCGTATTTAAACCCGAACGAAAGCACGCTGATCTGGATGGACTTCCTTTCGTTCTTATGGGCGCCCATCTCCTGAATCATGGCTTTAAGCTGGTGGACGTTCAAATTGGACGAGTCCACCACCCGGTGGGCGATGTTGCGCACCGGCTCCAAAACCTGCTTTTCCAGGCGAATGCCCTCCAAAAGCCCTTTGTCCTTGGACAAGGGATGCTGGCGCCGGGTTTCCGAGTAGCGCCGGATCAGGGTGTCTTCGTCCGATTCCAGAAAAATGATTTCAAAGGCGTAGCCCTGTTCTTCCAGGTCCTTGAAAACGTTTTCAAAACGGGAGACAAAGCCTTTTTCCCGCAGATCCATAACAAAGGCGAACCGCGTCACCTCGGACACGGTTTGGTTCTGCAATTCCAGAAACTTGGGCAGCAAGGCTACGGGCAGGTTGTCCACGCAAAAGAATCCCGCATCCTCAAGGGCCGCCAGGGCCGTGCTTTTGCCGGACCCGGACAGACCCGTGAGGATGACGATTTTAAGGCGTTCCACGATTAGAACTCCTGATCCACTTCTCCGATGGCTTGAGTGACCTCCCGGGGGGAGTCGCAACCCATCAAGCGTTTGCGGAACTCTTCGTTACGTAAAAGCCGCGAAATCTGAGCCAGCATGGTGAGATGCAGCCCGGCGGAGTCCGCCGGGACCGCCAAAAGGAAGAAAATGTGGGTGGGTTTTCCGTCGATGGATTCAAAATCCACCCCCTGCCGGCTGATGCCGAAACCCAGATGGAGTTTGCTCAACTCCCTCATTTTACCGTGGGGAATGCCGATTCCGTTCCCCACGCCGGTGCTTCCCAGGCGCTCTCTGTCCAGCAGCACCCGGACCATATCCTCAACCTTGACCCCGGCGGCTTGGGCCACCGGGGCTGCCAGTTCCTCTATAATCCCCTTCTTATCCCGGGCCTGCAGATCGCACTGCATGCACTCGGGAGTGATGTTATCAAGAATTTTCATAAATTAAATCGCTTCGCAACCTATTCTACATCATGGGCTCGATGAGGCCCAGGTTGTTTCCTCTTCTCCGGTAAAGCACGTTTACCTGGCCTGTTTTTGCGTTAGTGAACACCATAAACTGATTGTCCACCAACTCCATTTGCAGTACGGCTTCTTCCACATCCATGGGTTTGTAATCAATGGTTTCCACACGGATGGTTGTCTCTAGAGGTTCGTCGTCCGACTCCAAAGCGCTGATGGCGTCCTCCTCTCTCAGGCGGGCCTTGCCCCGGGACGCGTCCCGGCGCTTTCGGACTTTTTGCTTTCCCTTTTTAATTTGTTTTTCCAGCTTATCCAATACCTTGTCTATGGAGGTATACATGTCGCCGGTCTCTTCCTTTCCATTGATCGTGAGCCGGTCGCCCGCCACATTGATTTCCGCAATGTGGCGATGCTTCTCCACAGTCAATACCACGTTTGCCTCGGCCGGATTGTCCAGGTACTTGTCAAACCTGTCCAATTTTTCGCTAGCATAATCTCTCAAAGCGTCGGAGGGATCCAGGTTTTTAAAAGTAACCGATGTGTGCATAGGAACAACCTCCCTTATTTCGGTTGCGCGGGCTAAGCCCGCTTGTTGTACCAGCCGGCCCTGTTCCTGACCGGCTTCAAAGTAAACCCTTTTAAGCAAGGATTTGGGGCATTTGGCCGATGCCTGTTAAATGGTTGAATTAGATTTCCTTAGACTCCTTTTCAAAGGGACGACTAGGTTAACAAATGCGCCGTCAGGCCAGCTTCTTGCGCTTGCTGGAAGGAAGAATCCCCAGCATCTCGCGGTACTTGGCTACTGTACGGCGGGCGATCTGAATATTGTTATCCTCCAGCATGGAGGCTATCTTGTCGTCGGAATACGGCTTTTTGGGATTTTCGCTCTTGATGATCTGCAAAATCCGCTCTTTCACGCTGGCCGAAGCAATGGCGCCGCCGTTCACTCTATTGATGGAGCTGTTGAAAAAGTACTTCAGCTCGAAAATCCCCTGGGGCGTGTGGGCGTACTTATTCGTGGTGACCCGGCTGATGGTGGACTCGTGCATGTCGATGTCCTCGGCCACGTCCCGCAGCACCATGGGCTTTAAGTGGGCGATGCCCTTTTCCAAAAACGGCCTTTGGAATTTCACGATGCTTTCCATGACCTTATATATGGTGCGCTGCCTTTGGTGGATGCTTCGGATAAGCCAGGCCGCGGACCGCAGCTTGCCCTGGACGTAATTTTTCGTCTCTTCGGGCAGGTTGGCTTCTTTTTGCAGAGCCTGCTTGTAAAAGTTGCTCACATGCAGCTTGGGCAGGCCGTCGTCGTTCAGGACGATTTCAAAATTGTCCCCGACCTTGTATACGAAAATATCGGGTACGATGTAATGGGGCTCTTCGTCGGAAAACTGGCGGCCCGGCTTGGGCTCCAGGCTCATGATGACCCGGACGGCGGCAAGCACGTCGTCCATGGTGATGCGCAAGGCCGAAGCAATGGCCTTGTAGTTTTTATTTTGCAGGTGATTGAGATAATTGCAGACAATCTGCTCCAGCACCGGATCCTTGAGCTGAAGATGGCGAATCTGGATCATGAGGCATTCGCTCAGATTGCGGGCGCATACGCCCACCGGGTCCAGGGTCTGCATTTGCTCCAGGACCTTTTCCACCAGTTCGGGCTCTTCTCCCATGGTCAGGGCGATTTCCTCAACCGTGGCGTCCAGGTATCCGTCCTTGTTCAGGTTGCCGATGATCATTTCTCCGATTTCCTGGTCTTTGGAATCGGAGAATTTCAACATGAGCTGCCACAAAAGATGCTCGGACAGGGATTCTTTGCGGGCTATGAAGCTCTCGTATTTGGGGGCCTCCCTTTCTTCGCTCTCAAACACCGCAGGCCCGGGAGCGCTGTATTCGTCCATGTAGTTGGACCAATCCACGTCATCCGGCGTGCGTTCCTCTATGACTACTTCCTTTTCTTCGGGCGGAGCCGCCTCTTTGGCGGCCAAATCCATGGGGTCGTCTCTTCGGTTGTCCCCCATATCTTCGTCAGCCCCCCCGGACTCGTCCCCCTCTTCAATGGCGGCGTTCTGCTCCATCTCCTGCTGGATAACGTCCAATAACTCCAAATGGGACAGTTGCAGCAGCTTGATCGCCATCTGCAGCTGGGGCGTCATGATGAGTTGTTGGGCCAGACGCAGTTGCTGTCGTAGTTCCAGTGCCATTATTATCCTGACTGCCTGATTATTATGCTAAAATTTTTTTCTCAGGGGATGTGACGAGCTTCATCCCGTGCATGTTCTATGCCAAAAGTCTATCACAGAGTAAATCCCTCGCCAAGATAAAAACGCTTGGCCACCTCGCTACAGGCGATTTTTTCCGGCGAACCCGATTCAATCACGGCGCCATGATTTAAAATATAAGCAGTATCGCAAACTTTTAAAGTCTCTCGGACGCTGTGATCCGAAATTAAAACCCCGATTCCACGCTCCGTCAAATGCTTTATGATATTCGATATGTCAATGACCGCCAAGGGGTCTATGCCGGCGAAAGGCTCATCCAAAAGCATGAACAACGGCTCCGTGGCCAAGGCCCGGGCGATTTCCAGCCGCCTTCTTTCACCGCCGGACAACAGATAGGCCTTCCGATCCGCAAGACGGGTGATTCCCAGCTCGTCCATGAGCCCGGCGGCCTTCTTCTCCCGGCCGGACCGGGATAACTTGCCCACCTCCAGGATGGCCATGATGTTGTCCCGCACGCTCAGCTTGCCGAACACAGAGCTTTCCTGGGGAAGGTAGCCCAAGCCCTTTCGGGCCCGCACGTACATGGGATCGTCCGTCAGATCCCGCCCGTCCAGAAGAACCTTGCCTCCGTCCGCCTGAATCATGCCCACGGCCATATAAAACGTGGTGGTCTTGCCGGCGCCGTTGGGGCCCAGCAGCCCGGTTACGGCGCCGCTGGCCACCTCCATGGTCACATGATCCACGGTCATCTTGTTATTGTAGACCTTTACCAGGTCTTCCAAAAGCAAGGTCGCCATGCGCTATTCGCCTTCCTTGGCCGGCTTATCCTTATTCTCCTCGGATTCTTCCGGGAAAAACTCCGCCTGCACCCCGCCTTCAAAGGTCAACAGGCCGTCCTTGCTTCGGGTGATGGTTTCGCCGCTTACGGTGTTTTTTCCCGAAACCACCCTGGCGGGACCGCCGGTCAGCACCAAATCGCCCGTCTTCTGCAAATACAAGGCCTCGTCCGAACGGGAGGTGAAAGCCTCGTTGACAATCTCCACATTCCCCAGGGCCTGGATTTTTTTCAAGGATTGGGAGGCGGGAAGGCCGCTTTGGAGGTCCTTTTGCTCATTCTCCCCCACGTACCAAATTGTCAGTTCATTGGCTTTGATGGTGGTCTTGCCTTGCGTCGCGACCACATCCGTGGAAAACCAGGCCATATTCTCTTCCTGGTTGGTCACCAGTTTCTGCGCCTTTATTGTGATCGGCCCTTTGGACAGGTCGAACCCGGCCAAAGCCGCCTGATCCGGAGATTGGACGGTATTGTCGGCCCACAAAGGCCCCAAAGACCAAACACAGGCAAAAACGGTAAGCAGAAAGATCTTAATAATGCCTGCGGACAAGCGTTTGTGATTCATGTTCGACATATCAGGAGCCTCCAAGGATAGCGACTACGTTTCCGCTAAATTCCGCCTGTTTGTTTTTAAGGTCATATTGCATGGAATCCGCCGTCAAATAAACGGACGGGCCTTTGATTTTCACCCGCCCCGGCGAAGAAAGCGACTGTTTTTCATTGGAGTATTCCAATTTGTCGCTGATCAGGGAGTACGGCTTGTTCGTCGCCTCCACAGCGTGCTTGAGCATGAAGTCATGTGTGAAAAAACTGACCTCGCCGTATTTGGCCGTCGCCTTGGTTTCGGACTTGTCTGCGCCGTATAACACGATGCCGAGATTGTAGAATCGGCCCCTTTTTCCTATTTCCGCCAATTCAGCGGAGGCCGCATCCAGCACCCATTCCAGTTTTCCGTCCCTGACCGCCTCGTGGTGGAGTTTGGTCAGCACCATGCCGCCGTCCTTTGAAATATCGGTTTTCTCCACAGTGGTCCGGCCCCCGTCGTCTTTCATGTAGAGGCGCCCCACCATGGGCCCGATTATCAAAGCGATCAAGAAGCCCGCCATCAAATAGATTATGCTAGACTGCAACCTGTTTCTGCGTTTCATCCCATAATCCCTTGGCTTTCAGGATCCCTTCGCAAACTTCCCGTACTGCCCCGCGGCCGCCGGGTTTGGTAGTGACCAGCCTGGCGGCTTTTATCACCTCCGGATGGGCGTCCGCCACGGCCACGCTTACGCCCACCTTGGACATGATGCCCATGTCCGGTATGTCGTCGCCCACAAAGGCCATGCGTTCAGGCGGAACCTTCATATCCCGGCTGATTTGCTCTATGAGCAGGGACTTGTTTTTCACGCCGTCCCAAAGATGCGTGACGCCCAGGTTTTCACACCTTTTGGCAAGCGCTTTGGAACTGCGCCCCGTCACTATGCCGGTGACGATTCCAGCCAGTTGAAGCATGCGGATTCCCAGGCCGTCCTTCACGCTGAACGTCTTGATTTCCCCGCCGTCGTCCCCGTAAGTGATGGACCCGTCCGTCAGCACGCCGTCCACGTCCAGGAGCAAGACATCCACCTGTTCGAGGACCTTCCAGTTTTCGGCCGCGTTATCCGGCATGGTTCGTCCCTTCTCCGGGATCGCTCCCGGACGGAATTCAGAAGGCTGCTTTCCTGATAGCCAATAATTGGGGCAAAATGCTTTCCAGCATTTCCAGAGTCAATGAGTTGGGGCCGTCGCACAGGGCTTTGTCCGGGTCCGTATGCACTTCAAAAAAGACCCCGTCCACCCCCGCGGCGACAGCCGCCCGCGCCAGCAAGGGAACGTAGGACCGGTCCCCGCCGGAGCAGCTTCCAAGCCCTCCGGGCATTTGCACGCTGTGGGTGGCGTCAAACACCACGGGAAAGCCCAAGTCGCTCATGATGCTGAAATTCCTGAAATCCACCACCAGATTGTTATATCCAAAGCTGCTGCCCCGCTCCGTGAGCATGATGCGCTCGTTGCCGGTAGACATGACCTTGCCCGTCACGTGCTTCATATCCCAGGGGCCTGCAAACTGGCCTTTTTTCACGTTAACGGGCTTGCCGCTGTCGCCCGCGGCGACCAGCAAATCGGTCTGCCGGCACAAAAACGCGGGAATCTGCAGGATGTCAAGAACCTCGGACGCCGGCCCCACCTGATCCGGGGAATGCACGTCGGAAATCACCGGCGCCCCAAGCCGGGACTTGACCTTGCCCAGGATAGCCAGGCCTTGCTCCAGGCCGGGGCCGCGAAAAGAGTCTATGGACGTGCGATTGGCCTTGTCAAAAGAAGCCTTGAAAACAAAGTTGACGTCCATGTCCCGGACGATTCCCTGTATGCGCTCCGCGATCTCAAGGGTTTTTTCCTCATTCTCGATCACGCAAGGCCCGGCGATAAGGAGCAAAGGCGCCCCCATGCCCACGTTCATGTTGTTTCCGATTGAAAATGTGTTCGTCATAATCCACGGCATCCTTGATCAATGAGCCTGCCAATTGGCGTAAAGTCAATAAACGCAAGGCTTGAAAAACCTTTGACTTGGGTTTATCCTGCTACCCGGGTATTGTCAAGGCGGTAAAAACAGGGCTTGATTCGAGCCCTGCAAGCTGATATGTTTTACGGCACAATTGACCCTCAGACATATAGGATAATATATTGAAAAAGAAGGGATTTCGTTTTTTAGGCTTGTTGGTTGGGATAACGCTCGCGGTGGTTTTAGTCCCCGGAGGCTGGTACTTGTTTCAACGTATGGAGGGAAATGCGCCAACCATTCAATGGAAGGCGCCCATCACCCATGCGGGCTTATCCACCACCTTTGAAGGCGTGCTTGCAGACCCCGAAAACGGCTTGTCAGGCGTCCGGATCGTCCTGACCCGCCCCGGGGACAAGGAAGTGGAAGTTTTTTCCAAGGAATATCCCGCCAAAGGATTTCTGGGGCCGGGACAGGTCAAGAAAGACGCCATCTCGTTCACCATAGAGCCTGACAAGCTGAACATCAGCGACGGCGAGGCGGTGCTCCGGGTGAGCGCCAGGGACCGGTCTTTAAGGAGCTGGGCCAACGGCAACCTGTTTTATCAGGAATACCCTCTGACCATTGACACCATGCCGCCGGCCATCTCCGTTCTGACCACAAGGCATTACCTGCGCCAGGGAGGCTCGGGGCTGGCCATTTACCGTCTTTCCGAAAAAGGCGTGAAAAACGGCGTCCAGGTGGGGGACAATTTTTTCCCCGGCTATTCCGGCGCATTCAGCGACCCGGACGTATACATGGCCTTTTTCGCCGTGGACAATGAACAGCCCACGGACACAAAAATAATGATACAGGCCGCGGATAAGGCCGGCAACATCGGCGCCGCCTCTTTTTCCTACCTGATCAATCCGGGCAATTTTCGCAAGGACGTCATAAATATTTCAGACCGGTTTATGGAAATGGTCCTGCCTCAGTTCGAAGCGGGCAAAAGGGTCGATCCCAACGTTCCGCTCATCGATCGCTACCTGAAAATCAACAGGGAGCAAAGGCAAAGCGACTACGCCATCGCCGGCGCCATGTGCGAACACTCCAAACCTGTGATCTATTGGGACGGCGTTTTTTCGCGCCTGCCCAATTCGGCCAACCGGGCCAGGTTCGCAGACAGGCGGGAATACCGCTATAAAGGAGAAAACGTGGACCGTCAGGTGCACCTGGGTATTGATTTGGCCTCCGTCGCCCAATCCCCCGTGCCTGCGGCCAACAGCGGTATGGTGATTTTTGCGGCCCCACAGGGAATATACGGCCAGACCGTGTACATAGACCATGGTTTCGGCCTCATTTCCCAGTACTCCCATTTGTCCCGCATTGACGTGAATGAGGGGCAAAAGGTAGAAAAAAATCAGATTATCGGCCTGACCGGCAATACGGGGCTTGCCATTGGAGACCATTTGCACTTTGGCATGCTTGTGGGCGACACCTTTGTGAACCCCATTGAATGGTGGGACGCATCCTGGATAAAAAACAACGTGACCTCCAAGATCAACGCTGTTACAAAGGCCCTCCAGTAAGTCCGCCCCTCAGGCAGGAGCGCGCGCCGGACGCCGCCGGAAACGGTATACAAAAAAGAAAAAAATGGGGTTTTCCCTGTTTTGGAGAATAAGTTATGAGCGAGTTTAAAGTAAACAAGACCTACGCCGAGATTAACGAAAAAATCAAATCAGGCAAAGTGGTGGTGGTCACCGCAGAGGAAATGGTGGACATCGTCAAGGAAAACGGGCCGATTGAAGCGGCCAGGGAAGTGGACGTGGTCACCACAGGCACCTTCGCCCCCATGTGCTCCTCCGGCGCATTCATCAACTTCGGCCACTCCAAACCCGGCATCAAGGCCTCCAAGACCTGGCTGAACAACGTGCCCGCCTACGCCGGAATCGCGGCGGTGGACTGCTACATCGGCGCCACCGAACCCTGCGAGGAAGACCCCCTCAACAGGGTGCACCCCGGGGAGTTCAATTACGGCGGCGGCCATGTGATTCACGACCTCATCGCAGGCGAAGAGGTGCACCTCCTGGCAACGGCTTACGGCACCCAGTGCTACCCCAACCGCCGGATCGAAAAAATGGTCACCCTCAAGGATTTGCCCTACGCGGTTTTGTGCAACCCAAGAAACGCCTACCAAAACTACGCCTGCGCCATAAACATGAGCACCAAAACCGTTTACACCTATATGGGCGTGCTCAAACCCAGGGCCTCCAACGCCAACTACTCCACGTCGGGCCAGCTATCCCCCTTGTTCAACGATCCATTGTGCAAAACAATCGGAATCGGCACAAAGATCTTCATGGGGGGCGGCGTCGGCTGGGTCTCCTTCCAGGGAACCCAATACAACCCCAACGTGGAATCCACGCCCATGGGAGCGCCGGTCCGCCCGGCCCGCACCCTGATGCTCACGGGGGACATGAAAACCATGAACCCCAAATTCGTGGTGGGGGTAAGCATCCTGGGCTACGGCCCCTCCCTGTCCATGGGCGTGGGAATCCCCATTCCCATATTGAACGAGGAGATGGCCGCTTACACAGGCGTGGGCAACGACGATCTGTTCACCCAGATCTTTGATTACGGAAACGACTACCCCGCGGGCAACGCCAAGAGCCTCCAGCAAGTCAGCTATGCGGAGCTCATGAGCGGATCAATCCGCTTCCAAGGGAAAGACGTGCCCACATCGCCCCTGTCCAGCATTGTCCTGGCCCGTGAAATCTGCGACATCTTAAAAACCCAGATTACAGAGGGCGATTTTTTGATCACCGAACCTCAGGGAATGCTGCCCTGAGTCCATGCTTTCGGGATATTAATGTAAAACTCTTCCACTTGCGACGCCCGAGGAATTTTGAAACCGAAAAAAGAACAGAAAACGGAAAAACCCAAAGCCGCTCCTGAACCGGACGAACAATTCGAAAAGCCCAGGGGAATTATCAGAGAAAATCTGGAAGCTCTCTTAATCGCCTTGCTGCTGGCCCTGTTCATCCGCGCCTTTTTGGTGGCCCCGTTTAAAATTCCCTCGGGCTCCATGGAAGACACGCTCCTGATCGGAGACCAGATCTTCGTGAGCAAGTTTTCCTATGGAGTCAGGCTTCCATTTTCCAACAAAGTCCTGATTCCCACGGGCGAGCCCGATCACGGAGACATCATCGTCTTCATCTTCCCGCTGAACCGCAAGCTGGACTATGTCAAACGGGTCATCGGCCTGCCCGGGGACGAGGTGCAGGTGCATCAGGGAATCGTTTACATTAATAAGAAACGGTACGAAAAGCAGTGGGGCATATTAAAAGGCCCGGAAAACCCGGGCATGCCACAATTCCGTGATTTCGGGCCTATTACCGTGCCGGAAAACTGCTTGTTCGCCATGGGGGACAACCGGGATAACAGCAGCGACAGCCGGTATTGGGGTTTTGTACCTTACGAAAACCTGAGAGGCCGAGCCTTTATGATATACTATTCCAAGGATAAAAGCATTTTCGACGTCCGTTGGAACAGAATAGCAAAAATACTCCATTAGTTGTTTGTCGCTTTAAAAACCGAAAGGAGACCGGGGCGTTGGATGCCAAACCCTATCTGATCTTCCGGGGCGCCCATATCGTGGACCCCATCAACCGGATCGACGCCGCAATGGACGTCATTGTGGAGGGCGATTGCATTCACAGCCTGGTGTACCCCGGATCCGAAAATACATGGCCGCAGCCCTGTGAAGTCATTGACTGCACGGGGCTGACGGCCGTCCCCGGCCTGGTGGACATGCACGTGCACCTGCGGGAGCCCGGGCAGGAGCACAAGGAAACCATCGAGACGGGAACCCTGGCCGCAGTCTCCGGGGGCTTCACCGCAGTCTGCTGCATGCCCAACACCTCTCCGGCCAACGACTCGCCGGAAATACTCCGGCAAATTTTAAGCACCGCCAAAAACCAAGGGCGTTGCAAGGTCTATCCCGCATGCGCCGTCACCCGCGGCCTGAGCGGACAAACCCTGGTGGACTTTGAAACCCTGGCCCAAGAAGGCGCCGTCGCCTTCACCGACGACGGCATGCCCGTCAAGAACCCGGACGCAATGCGCCAGGCCCTTAAACGGGCCTCCGCCCTTGGCCGTCCCATATTAAGCCATTGCGAAGAAATGCCGCTTGTAGGCGGCGGAGTTATGAACCTGGGGCCCGCAGCCGAAAAACTGGGCCGAAAAGGCATTCCAAACACCGCGGAAAGCGTGATGGTGGAGCGGGATATCGAACTGTGCCGCGAGACCGGCGCCGCCGTGCACATCTGCCATGTGAGCACGCGGGAATCGGTCCTGGCCCTGGAAAAGGCCAAAGACGAAGGGCTGCCCGTGACCGCGGAAACCGCGCCCCATTATTTTATGCTCACGGATGACGCAGTGGCCGAAAAAGGCGCCAACGCCAAAATGAATCCGCCCCTCAGGTCGGAAAACGACCGCCAGGCCATTCGCCGGGCTCTGGCCGAAGGAACCATCGACGCCATCGCCACGGACCATGCGCCCCATTCGGCGAAGGAAAAAAGCGCGCCGTTTGAAAATGCGCCCAACGGCATCATCGGCCTGGAGACGGCCCTGCCCCTGTCCCTGTCCCTGGTGCATGACGGGGTCATCAGCCTGGCGGACATGGTCATGAAAATGTCCGTCAACCCCTCCAGGATCCTGGGGCTGGCGCCTTCCGGCCTTTGCAAGGGCGCGACCGCGGACATCACCTTTATTGATTTGAACAAGGTTTATGAGGTGAACCCGGATCGTTTTGCATCCAAAAGCAGAAACACGCCCTTTGACGGCATGAAACTGACCGGCGCGGCAGCCATGACCGTGGTTGACGGAAAGATTCAATATAAATGCAGCGCCTAACCCCCTACGGATACAATATGCCATGATTGCTAAATCTCCCCATAAAATTCTGATTGTTGATGATGAACTGGGCATGCGTGAATTCCTGGGCCTGATGCTTGAAAGAGACGGTTACGAGGTCTCCACCGCCGGAGGCGGCAGAGAAGCCCTTGGCCTTTTAAAAAAGCATTCCTATGATTTGCTTTTATGCGATATCCGTTTGGGAGACATCTCCGGCCTGGAAGTGCTCAGGATGGCCATGGGGCTTAACCCCAAGCCGGTCGTAATCATGATATCCGCCTTTTCCAGCACGGAATCGGCCGTCAAGGCCATGAACGAAGGCGCTTTTGACTACATCCCCAAACCCTTTGACAATGATGAACTGCGAGACACCATCGCCAACGCCCTGGAGCGCAAAACCCTGGAAAGGGAAAAGCAAATCCTGGAAGAAGAGCTGGCGGCCACCTCCCATTTCGGCGGCATTGTGGGCAACAGCCCGGCCATGACCAGGGTGTACGACCTGATTCGCCAGGCGGCGCCCACCCGCACGAACATTCTTATTACCGGGGAATCCGGAACAGGCAAGGAATTGATCGCCCGGGCCATACATGGGGAGAGCCGGCGGGCCAAGGCCCCTTTTGTGCCCATCCACTGCGGGGGCATTCCCGAAACCCTCATGGAAAGCGAACTTTTCGGGCACGTAAAAGGCGCTTTCACCGGGGCTATCCACGAAAAGCAGGGGCTGTTCACCGCCGCCAACGGAGGAACCGTGTTCCTGGACGAAATCGGAGAACTTTCCCTGGCCATTCAGGTCAAGCTGCTGCGCGTCATCCAGGAAAGGGTCTGCCGCCCGGTGGGCGCCACCCAGGACGTGGAAGTGGACATCCGCATTCTTTCAGCCACCAACCGCCAACTGGAAAAGGAAGTGATTGAAGGGCGTTTTCGCGAGGATTTGTTTTACCGTTTGAACGTTATCGAAATCCGCGTTCCCCCTTTAAGGGAAAGGAAGGACGACCTGCGCCTTTTGGCCCAGCATTTCCTGGAAAAATACTCCCGGGAAATGGGCAAAGCAATCTCCAAAATGTCTTCCTACGCTGTCAATCTGCTCCAGCGCTACCCTTTTCCCGGCAACGTCCGGGAGTTGGAAAACATGATCGAACGAAGCGTGGCCCTTTCCAACACAAACATCATCCTGCCTGACAGCCTGGCTCTCTCCTCTCATAAAATGTCCAGAAACGCGGATGAAAAGCCTTCCTGGGACCAGATGATTTCCGTGCCGTCCTCCGGCCTTAACATCGACGACGTGCTGTCGGAAGTGGAGAAAGTCTGCCTGGACAAAGCCTTGGAAACGGCGGGGGGAGTGAAGCATAAAGCAGCCAAACTTCTTGGAATCAGTATAGATTCTTTCAGATACCGCTACGACAAGTATAATCCGTCCTCTTAGCGGGCGGCAGTTAACCTGGAACCTGTAATGAAAACAGCGCGCATCGACCTATTGCTATGCATGGGCTTAGTCGCTCTTGTCGCAACGGTTTACCACACCATTCCCCATACCGGTTTTTTCCTTTATGACGACTCCTTGTACGTCTACGAAAACCCGGCCATGAGCCTGGGGCTTTCCTGGGAGGGCGTCAAATGGGCTTTCACCACCACCAGGGGCGGATTCTGGATCCCGGTAACCTGGCTGTCCCTTTTGACGGACGCTCAGATTTTCGGCCTTAACCCGGGCGGCTTCCACCTGACCAACATTCTCCTTCACGCCCTTAACACCCTTCTGCTCTTTGCGGTCCTGAACAAAATGACGGGCGCCCCCTTTAAAAGCGCTTTCGCCGCCGCTCTGTTCGCGGTGCATCCCATGCATGTGGAGTCCGTGGCATGGATAACGGAACGCAAGGACGTGCTTTTCGGGCTGTTTTGGCTGCTCTCCATGGGGGCGTATTTAAAATTTGTCAAAAACCCCGGATGGAAAAACTACGCGCTCATTCTCCTTTTGTTTATTCTGGGCCTCATGGCCAAGCCCATGATGGTCACCCTGCCCTTTGCCTTGCTTTTGCTGGATTATTGGCCCCTGAAACGCATCTCCCCGGAGGAAATTACCCAAGCCCCTAAAAGAATATGGGCGTTGGTCAGGGAAAAAACCCCCCTCTTCGCCGTTTCCCTGGTGTTTTCCCTGGCGACCTTTATTTTGCAGCGCCATGTCGGCGCCGTGGCCTCGCTGGAAGGGGCGCCCCTGTCCTTCAGAATCCCCAACGCCTTCATCTCCTATTTTAAATACGCCTATCACACCTTGTGGCCCGTTGACATCGCGGTCTATTACCCCATACCGGAAAATCCCCTTCCCCACTGGATGTGGATCGGCGCCTTGCTGATCCTGGCCGCCGTAACCTTCCTGGCCGCTTTTCGATGGAAGACCGACAGATGCCTCATAGTAGGGTGGCTCTTCTTTTTGGGGGTCATGTTCCCGGTTATCGGCGTCAGCCAGTCCGGCCCCCAGGCCATGGCCGCCCGGTTCATGTATATTCCGGCAATAGGCCTTTATATCATGGCGGCTTGGGGAGGCCCGGAGCTTTTCAGGCGGGCGCCTTCAAAGAAGGCCGTCGCCGCCGGCGCAGGAATTGGGCTTGTCCTCGCCCTCACCCTCCTTGGGTACAACCAGGCCCGCGCCTGGGAGGACGGGATAGCCTTGATGAAGCGATCCATGCAGATCACCGGCGAAAATCCCTTTGCTTCCTATCTTATAGGGGTGGCCGCCCTTCGCAAGCAGGATTACCCCGCCGCCGAAAAATACCTGAGGGAATCCCTGACCCTGAAGGAAAAGCGAAAGGACGCCCTGGAAGGCCTGAGCATCGCCCTGAACAGACAGGGAAAAACCGAAGAAGCCATAACATGCATCAAAAAGGCCCTGGAAATCGAACCCGATTCCATAAAAGCGAAAAGCTACCTGGGAACCTATTATTTTAAGGCGGGCTTTTACGAAGACGGGCGGAAGATACGCGACGAAGTCGTTCAGGCCGATCCGAAGGAGGCGATCGTCCTTTATAATATCGCAACCATGTTCTTTGACCAAATGGACTACAAAAACGCAAAAACCTGGTTTCAAAAAAACATCAAGGCAAACCCATTCATGTATGAAGCCTATACCTTTCTGGGGGCCATCGCCTTAAAGCAGGGAGAAACGGACGCCGCCCTGGCCAACTACCTTGAAGCCCTGAACCTGCACCCCGACCTGCCCCAAGTCCATAACCTGGTGGGCCTCCTTTATATAAAAAAAGGATTGGCGGCCCCCGCCGAGGCGCATTTTAGGGAATCCATGCGGCAGGCCCCCGGCTTTTTGGACGCCCCCTACAACCTGGCTTGTCTCTATGATCTCATGGGAAACGAGCAAGCGGCCCAGGCTTTGTTGAAAACGCTGATTAAAACCGCGCCCCAATATCAGGAGGCCATAGACAAGCTGGAGCAGATCCGGAATAACAACTAGCTGATTTTATTAAATATTTACTATTTTATTAAAATACTATCATCAAAAAATGATTTTTTGTGTAAAAATTGATTTTTGCTATGTCATATTTCGCACCATCCTTATGAAATATATCACACCAAAAAGAAAGAATGCGTTTGCGCTTCATGGGCGCAGGGGAATTTTCCCGCCTCGAAGCGGTGAAAATCCCCAGGACCGGGTGATTTTCACCGCACTCCTCGGGGAAAAATCCCCGCGTTTCTCGCCCCTCCCGTGCCTCCCATCTTTTAATTATCTGTTTTCACAGCAATTTCAACTTTAATAAAATATTTATAAACTTTGGCACACTAACTGCTTATACATAAGACCGAACGACGACGCTGGAAATTTCAGCGAGCCTCTCTTCCGGGAGGAAGTTTACAGGAAAATTGGCGAGCTGAAACACATTTTATTAACTTAGCAACATGCTTTTTTAAAGCATCACACACACAACATCCAAAAACAGGAGGAAAGACAAATGATGCAAAAACTGACGAAAAAAGAATCTGGTTTCACCCTGATCGAGCTCATGATCGTTATCGCAATTATCGGCATCCTGGCCGCTATTGCCATCCCGAACTTTATCGCCTACCGCAAAAAGGCTTACGACAAAGCCGCCATGACCGATTTGCACAACCTGAACCAATCCATTCTGGCCTACTACACTGAAGAAGGCAAAGAAGGCGTCGTCATGACCCTCGACGTTGCCAAGACCGCAAAAGCAGGCTTCAGGCAGACCTCCAACGTCACCGTTACCGTCGACGGCGGCACCGGCCAGAACGACTGGTCCATCACCACCAAGCATGGCCAGGGCGACAAAACCTACACCATGACCGCCAACCAGACCTTGACCGTGGATTAATCTTAATCCATCGGATTTTAAAAAGGGGATGCCTTCGGGCGTCCCCTTTTTTTTATGAACTCCCTGCATGCGCACGATGGGTTGCTTGTTTTTCGCGTTATATTAATTATTCATGAAAGATACACGCTCCATTTCAATGCGCCGCCCTTTCCTTCCCCAATCCCATTAGCCCCAAAACCCCTTCTAAAAAAAGACGTCCTTTGAAATGCGCCGGAATGTTTTCAACTTGCCACCGTCTTCCGACTTTGATAACCGTGTTAGTATAAATTAATGGCAGGAAATCATCGAATTTTTGAAAATGGATCTGATGAGGGAGTCTTTCCCGAAAAAAGGGCGCTGATCTGAGGAGGCCGCACGTGATGATAAGTAAACGGACAGAGGTTTCAACGGGAGTAAAAGGCCTTGACCAGATATTGGGAAGCCTGCTTTTGGGCGACAACGTGGTCTGGTACGATGAGTCCGGCAATCTGGCCAGCGCTTTTTGGCTCCGCTTTGTACGTTCCTCTTTGGAGCAAAAGATCCCCGTCATTTTCATCAGCTTTGACAGGTCCCCCAAAAACCTGTTCGAACGCCTGGGCGCCATGGGAAAAAGCCCCTTGCTCACCGTTTTGGATTGCTTCACCTATGGAAAGGGCAAAGGCGCCTCGGCCTTTTTGAAATTCCTGGAAAACGCGCCTGAAAAGGTAAAAAGCAGGGTGGTCAGCGTGGAGACGCCCGGCGACATCAAAGCCTTTGACGAAGCCTTGTATTCCGTGCACGAAAAACTCCACGGCGACGTGCACCTGGTATTTGAAAGCCTCACCGGCATGCAGGAAGTCTGGGGCGGGGAAGAGCAGGTGGGCAGCTTCTATTCCCATTCCTGCCCCCGTTTGTACGACCTGTCCACCGTGGCGTACTGGATCATGGAAAAAGGCGCCCATTCCCAAAGGCTTCGCGCCCAGATCAACCAGATCGCTCAGGTGGCCCTGGAGCTTTCCATCAAAAGAGGCACCTCTTCCCTGTCCGTCATCAAGGCGGAAGGAAGAACCCCGGAACGCATCCAGCAGCCCCATCATTACCAGATGAAAGGCGCGGACCTCGTCTTTTCGGGCGACAAGGGCGGCGCAGGATTCCGGGATCTGGGAACCCGCATCAAGCAGCTTCGGATGAAAAAAGGCCTGTCCCAGGTGCAGATGGCCAAAATGGTGGGCGTCACCGCCAGCACCATCTCCCAGGTGGAAAACAACTCCATTTATCCGTCCATTCCAGGCCTCCTTAAAATGGCGGAAATCCTCAACGTCTCCCCCGGCTACCTGTTCTCCAGCGATTTTGAAAAGCGGTCCCAGATTGTGTTTCCGTCCGGCCAGGCCTCGGCCGTGACATTGGCCAACCTCAGCGAGTACGAAGGATCGGTCAAAATGCTCACCCCCCTGGATTTTGAAGGAAACGCCGAACCCTTTATGATTGAAATCGAGCCCGAACAAACCGTTTCCGGACACTTTTTCACCCACCGCGGCCAGGAAATGGGCTATTTGGCCCGCGGCGCTCTGGAAATCAGCTTCGGCGATGAAATCCACCAAGCCAAGTCAGGCGACCTGATCTATCTTCAGGACCAAACCCCCACCCGTTGGTACAACCCGGGCCCCGGCGCCGCCCGCCTTTTTTGGGCCAAACTGCGTTAGAATCACTTTACTGCAAGCCGCCATATGGCCGAAATATTTTTGATTCTGAAAGACACGGAGCTTGCCATTTCCGAGACTTCCGCGCCTTCTGCAGTCTAACTTTTTTAGGCTTTATTTACCGAAAAGCGGGATGTTATCAATCATGATCGTCTAACAGCCTTCACAATCCCCCTCACCAGACGTGCTGCGGAGACGGCCTCGGGGGAAAACCCATCGGCGCCGACCTCGGAGGCCACGGCGCCGTTGACCGCCGCGCCGCCCACAAGCACTTTCATGCCGGATGACCCCGCCGCCCGTATTTCGCCGATCATGCCAGGCAGCAGGCGTCTGGCCGAGGTGATGAACGCGGACAACCCCACGATCAACGGGCTATGCTCCCGGACCGCCTGGGCGAATTGCCCGGCCGACACATCCACGCCCAGATCCAGCACGCCGAATCCGTTGGCCTCCAGCATGATGCGCACCAGATCCTTGCCGATGGAATGCAAGTCCCCCTTGACCGTGCCAATCACCACGTCCACGGAATCGCCGCCCTGCCCTGCGATCATGGGCCGCAGCAACTCCATTCCCTGGTAAAAAGCGTCTACGGTCAGCAGGATTTCCGGCAGATAGCATTGCCGGGTTTCGTACAACGCGCTGGATTTGCGCACCGACCGGATCAACCCGCTATGAGCCACCAGCAAAGGATCCACGTTCATATACAGCGCTTCCCGGACAAGCTCCACGGTTTCCGGCCCGTCCCCCCCGGAAGCCTTCTGAGAGATCGTCCTGAGAATATTGGCCTTATTCTGCACCTCGTCCATGGCCTGCTTGCCTGCGTTGACGAAAGCCTCCACGTTTTCCAGGGGAGCGCCGGGCGGGACCGCGCAACCGGTGCTGAGGATGAAATTGGGCAGAATTCCCATGACCGAAACCAGATCCCGCGACGCCTCGGCCGTGTATTCGGCTGAGGCCATGCCCACCACCTCCACGGGCTCCAGATTGCCGATAATGGCGACATCCCGGGGAACCTGATCCTCCACCGCAAGCAAATCCATGCACTGGTCAAAGCTGATGCCCGAGACGCCCGTTTCAACCATGGGCTTAATCAACTCGCTCACGTCGCCGCAAATGTGGAGCATGGTTTTACCCGTAACCGCCATGGCGAAGATGTCATGCAGATATCCCCCGGCGCATTCCTCGAAGGCGTCGGGAGGCAGCAGGGCCGCCAGGGGATCGGAAATCCAAAGCACGTCCGCGCCTGCGTCCATGAGCAGCGCCGCGTAGCTTTCCGCAACCAAAAAGGCTTTTTCCAGCAGGGGATGCAATTCCTCCCGGCGATCCCGCACGCTCCTCAAGACTTCCTGCTCGCCCATGGCCTGCCCCAGGGCGGTGAACGGACCGTAAACCAGCCCGGCGATGCTGCGTCCCGGAAATCCTTGGGCCATGGCCCGCACTACCTGGGCGTTGATTTGCATGCGCGGGACGTCGGCCGCTCTGGGCGTGAGAATGGCCGGCGCCGCCGCCTTGATGGCAGGCATATTGTCCGAAGCGAAAAGCGCCCGGGCGCCCATGGCCTCAGCCTGGATGGCGATATCGCTGAAGAAAAACAGCAGATCGGAGTTCACCCTCTCGTAATACCGGGAAACGGCCTTCCATTTGGCTTCAAAGCTATGGCTCAACTCCGCGATATCCTCCGAAACCAGTTGCACGGCGGGCAAGGCATTGATGGGAAAGGCCTGCACTCCCGCAAACTTGTGGGAGGGCGCGCACGCAGTTCCAGGCAAAGAAGAATTGTTTTTCTCCATTTAAAATCACTCCGAAAAGAATCAGCCCGCCACGCCCAAAGCCCGCAGCACAAGCAGGCAGCCCATGATCAAAATCAGGCCGTGGGCGATGCGTTTGAACCGCTGATCCGACACATGGCGGCAGATGATGGACCCGGCGGCGAGGCCTCCAAGCATCAACGGCGCCATCATCAGATTGACCTTAAGCAGGTCCAGCGAAAACAAGCCCATGTCGGCATAGGCGAAAACCAGGAACAGGTTGGAAAACAAAAAATAGGTCTGCAAGTCCGCCTTGAACGCGAACCTGTCCGTGTGGGTCAGGCTGTTCAGCAGGATGACCGGGGGCCCCGGCATATATACCGAGCCGCCCAGGATGCCCCCCAGCACCCCGGCGGTAAATCCCCATTTTTTGGAAATCTGGGGGACGGTCTTTCCGCGTCCCCAAAGGGACCATACCGCAAAGATAACCAGGGTGACGCCGATCATCAACTTGAGCGTGCTGTCCGGCGAGTGCTTCAGGACCATCAGCCCAAGCAGGCCGCCCGGAATAAACCCGGCGGTCTGGGGCCATACCCTGGAAGGCTTGATATAGCTGCGCAATTGGGTGAGAAGGACCACGTTGATGCACAGATTGAACACGAACAAAAACGGCACGATCTGGCGCACGGGCCAGACAAAGGACATGAGGGAAATTGCCGCAATGGCGAAGCCGAACCCGGCCAGGCCCATCAAGAGGCTGGCAAGAACCACCGCAAAGCCAACCATCAGCAATTCCATTTAGTCCGCTCCTTCCAGCAAGGCGTGAATGCGATCGCACATGCCTATGAATTCCGCCGAGTTCCTGTCCCGGGGCCTGGGCAGGTTGCAATCCATGATTTCCCGAATGCGCCCGGGAGGCCCTTGCATGACCACCACCCGATCCGCCAGAAGCACCGCTTCCTGGATGTCGTGGGTGACAAACACAATGGTTTTTTGGTCCGCCCTCCAGATACGCATCAGCTCCTGTTGCAGCACGTTTCGGGTCTGGGCGTCCAAGGCGCCGAAAGGCTCGTCCATCAGCAGAACCTCGGGGTCGGCCGCAAGAGCACGGGCCACGGCCACCCGCTGCTGCATGCCGCCGGAAAGCTCCGGAGGATAGGCTTTCGCCTGGTCCTCCAGACCCACCAGGCCCAAATATTTTAGCGCCGCCGCCTCCCGCTCCTTTTTGGAAACGCCCTGCATTTCCAGGCCGAAAGCCACGTTGGCCAACACGCTCCGCCAGGGGAACAGGGTGTAGCGCTGGAACACCACGCACCGCTCGGCGGCCGGACCTTCCACCTTTTTCCCTCTCAGGGATATCCTTCCCTGGCTCGGAGATTCCAAGCCCGCAATCAGGCGCAGGGTGGTGGTTTTTCCGCACCCGGACCTGCCCACCAGGCAGACCATTTCGTTTTCTTCTATGTTCAGGGAAAGGCCTCCAACGGCTTCTATCTTCTCGCCGTTGATGTTGGAATACATCTTGGCCACATTCGTCAGTTCCAGCATAATCTATCCCATGCCTCCCCAGAACAACTTGCCTTCCAGCCACCGGAAGCCCCGGTCCATAATAAACCCGATCACGCCGATGGCTGCCATGCCGGCCACGATGATGTCCGCCCGCAAGAGTTCATACGCGTACCAGATTAAATATCCCAGCCCCGAGCTGCTGCCCGGCATCATCTCGGCGGCCACCAGGCACATCCAGCCGATGCCCAGGCCGATGCGCAGCCCCGTGACGATCAGGGGCAGGCTGGCGGGTATGAGAATCTTCACCAGCAAAGGCAAGCCTTTGGCGCCCAAGGTGCGGGCTGACTCGATGTACTCCCGGGGTATGCTGCGTACGCCCTGGATGGTGTTCAGCAAAATGGGAAAAAACGCGCCTATGAATATTATGATCAGGGTGGAAAACTGAATGCCCGACCATACGGGGCTAGTCGCCAGAAAGGGAAATACGTCCGGAACGCCCCGAATGCCCAGCCAGGCCAGGATCAACGGCACCCAAGCTAAAGGCGGGATGGGCCGCAGCATTTCCACGGTGGAGTCCACCATCCGGTTGACCTGCTTAAAATACCCCATGGCAAGGCCAAGGGGCACGGCGGTCAAAACGGCCAGCAAAAAACCCAAAATCACCCGAAGCAGGCTGATGGCCATGTTCTCCAACAGGCTGCCCGTGATCAGAATTTTTTCCGTGGGATGCAGCAATACCGCAGCCACGGCGTCCAGCCTCGGCAAAACGGTCTGCTTGTCCAGCCATATGGCCGCGGCCTGCCAGAGGACTGCCAGGGCCAGGGGCAAGACAAACCTCCCGGCCTGGCGTCCTATGCGTTTTAAAACAAGCATCAGGCGATCAATCCCTTTGCCTTAAGCTGCTCGGTCACGCCGTTCATCATGGAAAAGTCAAAGGCCGCGGAAGCCAAGGCCTCGCCCTGGGCGCCCTTGAGCTTGCCCGTGAACATGCCCATGCCGTCCATGGTCTTGGCGTATTCGTCCACGCTGGTAATCCAGCGGGGAGTCGCCGTGGTGGTGTAGGTCATGCTCTGCATGGCAACGGTTTCCACGGACTCGGAAACGCCCAGCCACCCGGAGCAGGTCTTGGCGGTCAGGTCCTTGCGGGTGTTGGCCAGGTCCACGCCCAAGGCCATGAGCGAAAGCGCCTTGGCGGCCAGGGCAGGATCCTGGGTCAGGAACGTGCTGGCGGCTTCCAGGGAGCAGCAGGCGTGTCCGGCCCAGCGCTGGGCCGGGGGAACGTCCTGGAGGTTGAGGATCAAACGGCCCACGCCCTGGTCGATGGTGACCGACGGAAAAGGCTGGGCGCCGATGATGCCTTCGGAAATCCTGTTGTTCAAAGCGGCGACCAAATTGCCGTGGCCCTTCATGTTGATGAACAGCACGTCGGCCTTTCTGTCCGTGGAGTCTTCGGTATAGCTCACCCCTTCGTACTCCAGAGCGGACCGGAAGATGATCGCGGCCACCGTGTGAGGCCCGGGCATGCCGATCTTGAACTGCTTGCCCTGCCCTTTTACGTGAGACACAAAGGCTTTCCAATCCTGGGCGGGAACGTCCTTGTTCAGCACAAACACGTTCCCGGCCGTCTGCAAGGGGGAGATGATCTTGGTGTCCACGCCTTTATCCACGGACATCAGAATCGCCTGGGTGCCGCTGATGGCGATGTCCACGCTGCCCTGGGCGACCAGCTTTTCGACATCCGGGCCTTTTTTCGTGGGAATCAACTGAACCCGGGCGATGGGAGAGCCGTTGTCGTAAAGCTCGTACAGCTTGGCCGGATTCAAAGGCTTAAGCCAGGTCTTGTATTTTTCCTCGAACATCTCGCCGTGGCTTGCCGCCAGCATCAAAGGCGCGTGATGATCGGAAAGGATGTAAGCCATTTTGATGGTGGGCGTGGAAGACCATGCCATGCGGGGCGCCAAAGGGCTGATGGCTGCTCCCAGGGTTAAGGCGCCGGCGCCTTTCATAAAATTACGTCGCGTCAACTTCCTCATTTCTATACTCCTTCTAAGGGTTATCAGGGCAGGATTAAATTATTTCCAGAAACGCTTCGATGCGGGTGCGTAAGGACTCCAGGTCGCTTTCCCCGTAATCCGTGCATAAATGGAGCACAGGCAGGCCGGGATCATTATTGATCATCCGGCCCAAGGGTTGAGCTTCCACCATGTAGGTGTGGCAGGCGTGCCAGGTGAGATCCACCACGGCGTCAGCCCGGAACAACTCGGCCAACTCCCGGATCAGGGCGGCCCTCCCGTCGTTGGGAGTCAGGCAGGCGCAAGGCAGATTAAGATACCGGCGCGCAATGGCGTCCAAAGGATCGGAGGAATCCTCCTCCACGCCGGTCCAGGCGGCTTTCAGGCTGGTGCAGTTTTCCATGGCGATGACCGTAGCGCCGGACTGTTCGATCAGCCTCAACACTTTGTCCGATCCTTTGCCGATGGGCGTGCCGGTGAGCAAAATGCGCGGGCCCTTCGCCTGCTCAATAGCCGGGGCGTCGCGCAGCACCTCGACCAGAGCTTCCAGGCGTTCGGCGTACTCTTCCTGGTCAGCCCAGAAATTCTTGGCTTCCAGGACGTTCAATAATTCCCGGCCCGTAACCCGGATTTCCCCCCCGGCCAGATTCGCCTCATGCAAATTCCGCAGGGCCTTGCGCACCCGGTTTTGGATGCGTATACGCCTGTTCAGCTCATCAACAGTCAGAGGAAGGCCGGTCAACTCTTCCAAAAACGCGCCGAACCGGTTCACCTCCTCCCGCCAAAAAGCCAGGGAATGCGGCAATGCGGGGTCGTAAGGCAAATGCATGAGATGCACGGGCTTAAGCCGCTGCATGATCTCGTACATCTTCTTTTTACCGTCGCAGGTGGTCTCGCCCACGATCACGTCGGACGCCGCAAAAAACGGGCACGTGTCCGTGACGGCGAATCCGTAGCTGGATTTAATCAACGGACATAAATTGGCCGGGAGCTCCGCTTCCGCCGCGGCGATGGGCTCCTGCTTCTTACCGCACAGCCCAACGGGCAGGGCGCCCGCGGCCCGAATCATTTCCACGGGGGCGAATATGCAATAAATGCCTACAACCTTGCGGCCTTCTTCCCGGGCCTCTTCCAAACTCGCCAGACTTTGCTCCGGCATGTTGTCAAACCCGGTCAACAACTTCTGAATCAAAACAGCTTCCTTTTTATGCTGGGGGTTATTGCTTGTGTAATTTCCAGGATGCACCGGCGCTCTGCAATTTTTTCCAAAAAGAAAAAACGCAAGCGGAAGCCGGAAAACGCCGTTTGTGTATATTATGGTATATGGCAATATGTCTAATCGATAGTATCTATCAATACCTTATCAACCACCCAATTTTTTCAATGGAAATCCCGGTCTCAGCAGGAGGCATTATGGCCGGGATTCAGTAGCTTTTATACATTCGTTATCCAGTCAAGGGGTTAAGAACAGGTAAAAATTGATTCAAGGCTTGCCATAGCCGCCGGGTGTTTGGTAGTATCCGTTTCAGCCAATTCGGCGCCGTACAAAAATCATGCGCTGACCTGCAATAATCTAATCTGATTTGACGCCCGGGGGGGGTGAAGCAAGGACCGTTGGTTCCACGGATCCTTACTTTGGAGGGGACTGCATCATGAGTTTAGCAAGCACCGTATTAAAAAAAGCCTTTGTCTCGAAAGACGTGAAAGAGGCCCACAACCGCATCACCAAAGAAGTGGGCAGCTTCGGGTACGACGCCTGGGGCTATTCCAAGGACGGGGCCGAGATAGGCCTGGGCGTTTTTAAAAAGCTCTACGACCACTATTTTCGGGTGGAGGCCGAGGGGCTTGAAAACATTCCCGCCAAAGGCCGGGTGCTGATTATCGCCAATCACAGCGGGCAGCTTCCGCTGGACGGCGCGCTTATCGCCATTGCCGTAGCCACCAATCCCCATGGGCCGCGGGCGCCCCGAATCATGATCGAACGATTTTTCCCAACGGTTCCCTTTGTGGGCAATCTGCTGAACATGGGCGGCGCCGTGATCGGCGATCCGGTCAACTGCATTCGCATGCTAAGGCGGGATGAATGCGTTGTGGTTTTTCCCGAGGGAATCCGCGGCAGCGGCAAGCTGTTCAAAAAGCGCTACAAGCTCCAGCGGTTCGGATTCGGGTTCATGCACATCGCCATGGAAACCGACACGCCCATCGTGCCCGTGGGAGTTGTCGGGTGCGAGGAAACCATGCCGTCCCTGGCCAATGTCAAACCTCTCGCCAAGATGCTGGGCCTGCCTTACGTCCCGGTGACCATTCCCGTTCCCTTGCCGTCCAAGGTTTACCTGCGTTTCGGAAAGCCCCTGGATTTTTCCGGTGTCGTGAAGACGGAAAAGCAGGTCATAGAAAACGTGGAGGCGGTCAAGGACGCCATCAGGGGCCTGATCGACGAGGGACTTTCGCAGAAGCAAGGCTGGTTCCACTAATCTTAAGTCACGCCGCTTGTTGTTGAATCAATTCGCCGCTGCTATCAATTCACCGCTGTTTTGTTCGAGCGTTACAGAGCTGGGGGGCCAGCATAAGAGGGAGTTCTGATGCCGAAAGCCAAAAAAACCGAAACCGTTGACTGCCAGAGCGTTGAAACCATCCAGGAGAAAAAAAGGCCCCAGGTGCTTGTCACCGGCGCTGCCGGAGTGCTGGCCCAGGAAACCATCAACCGCCTGTCGCAAAAAAAATACGGCGTGGTGGCCATTGATTTCCGGCGCGCGGTGCAAATCGGGGACGACATTCCCAGTTACAAGGTGGATTTTCTCAAACGGGGCTTTGAAGACATCTTCCGGCAGCATAAATTCGACGCGGTCATTCATCTCGGCCGCGTGGGCACGGACATAGGCGGAAGCCATTTTCGCCACAACGCCAACGTGCGCGGAACCCAAAAGCTGTTTGACCTGTGCGTGAAATACGAGGTGGGGCAGGTGATCGTCCTGTCCTCGTTTTTCGTCTACGGCGCCAGCGCATACAACCCGGCCCTCCTGGATGAAGACACCCCCCTCAAGGCCTCGGACCTTTCCCTGAACCTCATTGACACCGTGGAGTTGGACAACCTCTCCCAGATCTATATGTACAAGTACCGCCGGGTTCGCATGAAAATTCTCAGGCCGTGCAACATCGCCGGGCCCGGAGTGCGGAACAACATAGGCAGGCTGCTTTCCCGCAAAGTGGTCCCCGTACTGTGGGGATTCAACCCGGTCATGCAGTTTCTCCATGTTTCGGATATGGCCGACGCCATCGTCAAGGCCTGCGGAAAGCCCAACACCTACGGGATTTTTAACGTGGCGCCAAACGATTGGGCGCCCTACAAGGAAGTGCTCAGGCGGTGCGACATCATCGGCGTGCCCATGGTTTCCATCCCGGACGCCTTGCCCATGTGGATCGCACGCATGGCCGGATGGGAAGCCTTTCCCAGCTATCTGGTGAATTATTTCAAGTATCCCGTGATTGTGGATGGAAGCCGTTTCGCCAAGGCCTTTAACTTCTCACCAAGACGCAGTCTGGAAGAAATCTTCCTCCATTACAGGGAGATGAAGACCAGGCGCTGGGTCTGATTTCCTAAGCAGGCCCTTGCCCCATTGCACCAGAGCCTGGCGCCAGCGCCCCACCCTTTCGGCCCAGGGAATTTTGACCTTCAACCGGTCCATGCTGGAGATAAAGCAGCCGCCCCCGCCCCCGCCGCCGGACGAGCCGGAATCGCCGCCCGAGTCGCTGGAGACCGCGTCTCCTCCAACTTCCGCCTTGTTTTGGGGAACCGCCGGGTCCAGGGTGGTGAATGTGGAGTCCCCGCCGTAATACACCGCGCCGCCGCTGGTCACCTTCACTCGGAAATGATAGGTGGTCGCCGATTCCAAGCCCTCCAGCTTGGCGCCCACGCCCTGTTGCCGGGAGCCCCGGCCGTCGTCCTTGCCGATAACGTATTGGTCCGCTGTAATTTCCTCGCCGTAATCCTCGGACAGGCCGTATTCAAAGACCACCGATCCCTCTCCGGGAGGACGAACCGTCCCTGCCAGGTAGGCGAAGGTTTCACCGACTTCATAAGCCGCGCCGGTTGTGGCGCTGCCCGTGGAGGAGGCGTCCACCCATAATTCAAAGGCGTGGTCCGCGGCGGGGGCATGGGGAGTCCATTCCGGGATATTCACCTCGGGAAAAATGCTCGTTCCCGTTTCCAGGCGGACGTCGTTTCTGGAAACCACCCAATACGCCTGGGGCGTCCATGTCAGTTCCGCCTGAATCACAAGCCAGTATTTCTTCCCGGGCTCGGGCGAAAATTCGGGGTAAAGCGCCGTTTGATATTCGTAGATATCCTTGTCCCGGTAATATAAATTTTCGCCGCTCTCGTCCCCTGGTATGTTCCAGGAGGCGGCAAGATCGCCGGGCTCGCCCGCGCCTGAATCGTCGTATATATATATGTTCCAGGAGTCGGGCGTGACCGGATCGGCGCGCAGTTGCCGGCTCCACCAATGGATCCGGTTGATATTGCCCACGGGGGACTCGAACATAAAGTCATCCGCGCTCATGGCGTTGAAGGGATAGGCCGCGTCCTTCTGCGACGTGTGCAGCAACGTGCTGGTTACGTCCGGAGGCTGGGACCACACCTTGATGGAGTCGTCCGTGGTAAAGCTCCTGTCCTGGCCGTAGGAAGTGCCGAAATCATTCCTGGCCGCAATGCGGAAATGATAGGTGGTCAAGGGCTCCAGATTGTTGGCCAGAATGGAGGCGGCGACGGCGCCGGTGCCCGAGCCCGCGTCCACCCATTCGGTGCTTCTGCCGTAATAGGTGGTGGAGCCGAACTCAAACCGGTATTGGGTTTCCACGCCGTGAGCGGTCACCTCGCCCTTGAACATGGCGGAGTGGGCCAGGATATTGGCCGGCGCCAGCGTCTCCGCCGTGGGCGCCAGGGGATTGCCGCCGGTGGCGAAAACCCGGTCCGCGCCGTAGTTGATTTCCTCGCCGTTGAAAGCCGCCACCCGGTAGTGATAGGTGGTCTGGGAGTCCAGGCCGTTAATTTCTATGGCGATGCTCTTCTTGCCTTCCGAAGCCGCAAGGTGCACCGAGGCAGTGGCGTGATCGTAATCCGCATCCACGCCGTATTCCACCCACACTTCCGTGTCCTTGCCCTCGGTGTCCACCGTGCCGCTGATCACTGCGGAATCCTGTCCGATCACCGGAGCGTAGCCCGTGTTAACCACCGGCCAGTCCGCAGGCGCCAGAAAAGCGACCGCGCAGGCGACCCGGGCGGAATGGTATTTGATGCGCATATATCCGTTTTCGCCCCAGGAGGTTCCCCAACTGTTGCGCAAAATCCAATACCCGTTGTTTTCCGCATCCCCGTTATCGTTCCAGCCCACCAGCACCACGGCGTGATTGGTCGGAGCATAATACTCGGGCGATGCATCGCATTGAGTGTTGCCGTCTTCGTAAATCCCGGATTGATAGGCCAGAAAGGCCGGGCCGGCGTATACCGCCGCAACCACCGCTCCGTAAGTCAGAATAGCCGCCTTGATGGCCTCCACGTCCCCGCTGGGAACCCTGCCCCACGACTCAAACACCACCGGCGCGTCGCCCGCGTGCTGGTAAATCCCGGGATCTTCCATCACGTAAGGAAAATCGCTTTCCTGGACAATGCCTTCCTGAGTCAGGGCCTCCACCTCCGAGTAGGTGTAGTCCGCATCATCGCATCCTCCAAAGTGAGAGGAGTAAGGCTCGATGCCGCCCAGATGCCAGGCGATGTAAGACTCGGAAAAATCCGCAACGTCCGAGCCGCTCCGCTGGGACGCCGTGTTGTAGACGCCCTCGGCGGCGCCGGCGGCCGCAAAGGCGTAGCACGAGCCGCAATCGCCCTGGTCCTTGATGGGGCCGATGAAAGACTTGCCGTCCACGTCCCGCAAATCAAAGCTGGAAGGGATGGCGTCCCAGTCTCCCCCGTACTCGAACCAAACCTCCTGGCCGATGGCCATAAGCCTCGTCAGGCGGGGCGCGCGGCGTCCTAAAAGCTGCTCCAGTTCCTCGGGATCTTTGTTGAAAACGGGATTGGGGCCGACCTGAAAGTCGTAATTGTTTTGGGTGATGCTTTCGCGGATTTCCTGAAGTTCGGCCTCCTGAACAGAGGAAGCGTCGTCTGCGGCCAATGCGGAGAAGGATATAAACAGTCCGATTGCGGAGAATACGGCGATGATCAAATATCGGGAAAAATCCTGCAAACGCATGGGCGCCTCCGGCAGCTTTCACAGCCTGCGCGGCAAACCCGGTTTGGCTCGGCCTCCCTGCCCGCCTTTCCGGTGAGAACTATTTAAAAACCTGCTGACTTCCCTGTTCCTGGCAGCCGGGGATGGTCCCCGGATAAGTATCCTGGCCTGTTCTCTTTGAATATCGGCAGAAACCCCGATTTCCTTAATGAAAAAACAAGGCAGCCCCGGCAGCAGTACCCTGCCGGGGTGCGCAACAAGCACACGTAGTTCAGCTTGTGCGGAATTGGAGGCCGAACAACTTGGATTTCCGGAGACTCGCTTTTTTCATAGGGGCAAATTCACCCTTCCACGGGGCGGTTTTTCCAGGGTATTTTTCCGGAGCGTCCTTTTTGGGGTTTTTTTACCCGGTTTTCAGGCCATAAAGGGACTATGGGGGCAAGGGTTGAAGAACGCTCCAGGCCGCCTTGAATGTGGGTTCGGCTCCGAAGGCGGCGGCCGACATTTTTGTAAGAAGAAAATCGGGGACCGGCGGCGAATTGTGAACTACTTCACATTTTCATAACCTTTGCCGGAAGAACTCCAAGGGGCCTAGCGGTGAAAATCCCCAAGCATGCGGTGAAAAGTCCCGCTTCAGTGGATTGCAGGTGGAAAGAAATCACTGGGATTATTGTTATTTTCCTGAAATTGTTCGTTTTTAATAATATTAATTTTTTATTTTTTTTTCGGACTTTCGCCCACCTTGTCTTGAACTACAAAAATGTCGGCTTCTTACAAAATTGTAGGCGAAATTGGCCCAATGCAGGAGACCTTGGCCGCCCCAAAAAAAGAATGATGTTCATTTTATCTCTGATCTTAGTAGGTTAACGGCGTTAAAAACATACCGCCAAAATTATGGCATTTTTTTTGCCTGTTTGTGAAACCATTTGTGACGCAAGACCCAGCCCCATCGCCAGGATGGGCCTTTGTGGATTTCAACGCTTGTTATAGAAGACTTGGCGAAGAGAAAAAGCGATTGATTATCAAAATCAATACTTGCTTTTTTTCGCTGGCACGATTATTGGAAGTGCCTATCAACAATCTGTGGTTGTGCGACAGGAAGGAACTGAGAGCGAACGAACCCCTCCGTTTCCGCCTGCCCTGATCCGGGCCCATTTGTCCGGAATTCCGGGGCGAAACCGAAGAGTTTTTTTAAGTCCGAACCGCACCAATCGATACAGGGCGCTCCTATGCGTTACCATGCGCGTGGAACGCACAGGTTTATTGCGCCCTGCGGATCGATCTGGCCCGGAGCCGGCCTTCCGCCCAACGGGCGGGGCTCTTAGTCCTTTCTCCGCAAAATCAAATTGCGAAAAATGACGTGGACGCTAAGTCCTGCCTGACATTCTTCACCCCGATCAGGCTGTTGCTGCCGCTATTCAGCTGTTAGCCTGCATCCGGGATTTCATGTCAAGCCACGCGGATAGGGATGTCTCCCTCTTCCGCCGTTCTACGTTCCTGCCGCTTGAAAAAGCATAAACTTTTCCCCGGCAGCTTGGCGAACTCAGACTTTTCGCGACAAATGAACAGGGTTCCCGACCGGTTTCCGTGCGCTGGGCGCACCGATCCGCCGGTAGTCCCGTTCCGAACCCCTTTAACCGGAGGGCCAGGGCCATGCCCCGGAACACTCGAAAGGAATATCGACAGGTGTTCCCTAAAACTTTAGGAAATTTTTTAAAAAAATTCCCTGGCGCCGCCTGCAGTTTCCAACAATTTGAATTTGCTGGAAATCGAGATGGACAAAATCCCCTTGCAAGATTCCCGGGGCGTCCCCAAGCAGGCTTCCGGTGACTGATATTTAGATAAACGGCCTTGTGACAGTTTTGAGTTGAACCTTTTTTAACGATTTTGGGCCTCAGGCCCGCAGCAAAGGATGAAATGCACGGATTTTTCCCATCTTCCCGCTCCCATGCCGAACGGGGTTATCGCGCCCGCGCTCTGCAGGCCTCTCGTTCCCATGCTTTGCGTGGGAATGCACACGGAGGACGCATGGGGGAAGTGGAGATGAAAAACGGCGTATTTCCCTCGTTCCTGTGCTCCGCACGGGAATGCAACTTGGAGCTGCGAGGGAAAACAAACGACGTCCTTTCGTGCAAACCCTTTGAAAACAGTTTTGGATTTTGGACTTTGTTTTTTTTGGACAACCTTTAACAACCACTTTTTAAACTTAGGGAGGATTTAGAATTTTGAAAGGAAACAACAAGGAAAAATGTAAACCCAACAACCCGAACCCTTTAACCCTAAACCCAACTTGCACCACTAAACATAGAGGAGGAGTACACATGAAACGTTTGGCAATCGCAGCAATGGCAATCTTCGCAGTCATCACCCTGACCACCGGCGCCTGGGCCGTGGGAACCGGAGCCGGCGCAACCATCTCTAACACCGCATCCGTATCCTGGGACGTGGGCCCCGGTTCTTTCACCGGAAACAGTAACACCGACACCATCACCGTGGACGAACTCATCAATGTGGACGTCGTCCAAACCGACGCCAACAACATCCCGGTTGAAATGGGCGACACCCTGGCCGTGACCACCTACACGGTCACCAACATCGGCAACGGCACAGAGCAGTTTAATCTGACCGCCCTGAGCGCCATCACGGACGGGGACGATGACTTCAATCCCTCCCACCGCTTCATCTACCTGGAAACCAACGGCAGCGCCGGCTATCAGGCGACGGATACTCAGTACACCGGCCCCGCCCAGGTGGAATTGGATGCTGATGAAGTCATGACCGTGTACCTGCTGAACGACATTCCCAGCACCGGCCTCAGCGACGGCGACCTGGGTAAAGTCCGCCTGACCGCCTACTCCGACACCACCGGCGCCGTGGCAAGCGCCGGCGACCACTATGCTGGACAGGGCTCCAACGGCGCTGCCGACGCAGTGGCCGGCGTCACCGCTGGCAGGGACAACGACGAATGGTTCTACGAAGTCGTGGCCGTGCAGATCGCTGTCGTCAAAGCCTCTTCCGTTGACGATGGATACGGCGGATCCGCCGCCATTCCCGGCGCCGTCATCACCTACTCCCTGGCCGTGACCGCCACGGGCTCCGGCGACGCCACCAACGTGGTGCTTGAAGACTCCATTCCCGCCGGAACCGAATACGTGACCGGCAGCCTGCAGCTGGACGGCGGCGCTCCCGCCGGAACCGACTTCACCGACGCCAGCGACAGCGACGGCGCTGATTATGACTCCGGCGTGGTGACCTTCACCCTGAACGACATCACCGATCTGGACACCTACAACACGGCTGACGGCACCCATACCTTCACCTTCCAGGTGACCATCATCGATACCGGCGTTACTCCCTAGTAACCCGGAAAGGGGAATATTATGAAAAAGGCCACTCTCATCATTGCTGCAACACTTGTTATCGCGCTTATATGCGGCAGCGCGTTTGCAGCCAACGGAATCAAGCTCACGAACACGGCGCAAAAAGAAACCATCGTGACCAAAGAGGACGGGACAAAAGAGGTGGTTCTGGAACAGCCTGAAAAGGTTCTTCCCGGCGACACCATTGTGTACACCATATTCTACGAGAACCAGGGAGAGGAAGTCGCTGAAAAGGTGGCGATCAACAACCCAATCCCGGAAAGCACCATGTACCTGGACGGCAGCGCCGCCGGTGTAGGGGCGGTGATTCAGTTCTCCGTGGATAATGGCGCCACCTTTGACTTCCCCGGCAACCTTAAAGTGAAAACCCCTGAAGGCGCCGAGCGCATGGCCGGGCCCGGCGATTACACCGGAATCCGGTGGACCCTGGGCTCCGACCTGCCGCCCGGCGGCAAGGGGTCGGTCTCATTTAAGGTTAAGATCAAGTAACCAAAAAATCCGCGGGCCGAAAGGCCCGCGGACCTGAAAGACCATGAACCATGCTGTTTATAACTTATTGTAAAACCTTGGAGGAAAGACCATGAAAAGCACAAAAAGGCTTTTAGCCTTGGCTCTTGTGGTTGCCTGCGCAGCGCTATTCGGCGCGCAGAACGCCTTGGCCACTGAGTCCGGGACTACAGTGACGAACAATGCAACCATTTCCTACGCCGTAGATGGCGTTGATCAAGATGATGTTACCACCGACACCCCCGCCACCTTTGTCATTGACCAGTTGGTGGACGTTCTCGTCGTTTCGAACTCCAATCCCGAGTATGTGACCCCGGGTGAAACCACCCCTTACCTTTCGTTCACCGTGACCAACCAGGGCAACGACTATCAGGACTTTGTCCTTACCCTGTCCCGGGGAACCGCGGAAAACGACATCTACGACGAGGACAGCAGCATATTGAGCAACCTGACCTTGTCCACGCCGACTGCCGGGTACTCGGTGGCTAATGACGGAACCAACGACTATATTGACGAATTGGCGCCCGGCGACTCGGTGGAAATTCGCGCCACCTACAGCCAGGTCCCCTCAAGCGTCGTAAACGGCGACGAACAGGACATCATCCTGCTGGCCACAGCCCGCGCAGGCCATAACACGGTTACGGGCGCAACAGGCGCAGGGGCTCTTGGAGCCGTTCTGGTCGCCACCGGCCTTAGCACCCCCGACACCGCCGGATCCGTGGACATCGTCTTCGGCGACGAAGCCGGCGACGCTTCCGGCGATATCGCCCGCAACGCCGCCCACAGCGACATGGCCCAGTTCGAAGTTCAATCCGCCTCGATCTCCATCACCAAGAGCAGCTTCGTTGTTTACGACGGCGTCAATGTGGTCTCCTCCGGCGAGGAGCCCAAAAGAATCCCCGGCGCCTGCGTAATATACAGGGTGGTGGTGACCAACGATGCCGGAGCGGCCGTTTCCGCAAACTTGGGCAACATAACGGACGTCTTGCCCACCGCGTACGTAACCATGGCCAGCAATTTCTATGACGGCGCCGGAGCCACCGCTAATGGCCCGGTGCGCGTGTTCACCATGAACAGCAATCGCGCCAACGTGGAAGCCGACGCAAGCAGTCCCAGCGGCGTTTACTACACCACGAACTACACATTATCCGGCAGCACGCTCACCGTTGACCTGGCGGCCATTCTCGCTGCCGAAGGTTCAGCTCCCAATGAATATGAAGCTGGGGAACTCAAGCCTGGTGAAAGCGTGTATGTGGATTTTGCAGTGCTGATCGACTAGCAGGGAATCCGGTCAGTTAATACGGGCCAAGAACCAAATCAGTACACAGGAGAACCAATCAGCAGTGTTTCGGTCTTTCTTCCATAAGCGCAACGGGCGCGGCTCCGGTCTACCGGCCGGAGTTCGCGCTCTGGTGCGCCTATTGGCTGCATGCCTTGCACTGCCTGACAACCTTAAACAAGGGCTCAGGCGGCGCACGTTCGGTGCAATCTTGCGCCGGGGTGCGCCCCTGCCCTTTGTCGTTTTATTGTGCCTGGTGGCCGGCGCCGCAGCCTACGCCGCCGAACCGGGAGACGTCATAATTAATATTGCGTATGGCAGCTATGACGCTGGAACCATCACCGGGATACCCATTGAATCCAATAAAGATGAAATCACGGTGGTGTCCGCCGTTAATACATCGTCCGTCATCCAACTCATGCAGTACGCCCCCACGGCCCTGGACGCGATCTTGGTGGATGTGGACGCCACCCAGGGCCGAAGCAGCGGCGCAACAGGCGATCCCTTTGAACCGCTTGATCCGCCCGTCCCGTTTGGAAGGTCTGCGGCCATCGACCTGGACGACCCGGTTCCGCTTTTGGAAGCCGAGGTATACCACGGCGGCGAGCCTGTCTTTCTGATGGTCACGGATGAAGACCAGAACGCAGACCCCACGGTTGCGGAAACCATTCTGGTGACCCTGACCGTAGAGGCCACCGGCGACGTGGAACTGGTGATCGTAAGGGAGACCGGGCCTAATACGGGCGTGTTCGCCGGATACATCCAATCCAACGTATCGGCCAGCGGCGTGCAATACGACGGATACCTGGACGTGGTGGACGGCGCCGAAATTTTGGCCGAATACACCGATCCCACGGACGGAACCGACAAGACTGCCGCAGCGGCCATGGTGGATCCGTCGGGCGTGGTGTTCAATTCCTCCACGGGCGAGGCGGTGGACGGCGTGACCGTCACCTTGATCGACCTGTCCACCGGAAACCCGGCCGTGGTATACGGCGATGACGGAACAAGCATCTTCCCGTCCTCCATCGAGTCCGGCGGATCCGTGACAGACAACGGGGGAACGACCTACAATTTTACAACCGGCGGTTTCCGCTTCCCCTATGTGCTTGCCGGGGATTACAGGCTGGAACTCAAGCCGCCCGGGGGCTATTCCGCGCCCTCCACCGTATCCACGGCCGTGCTCCAGGCTTTGCCCAACGCGCCCTTTGATATCCGAACGCCCGGCTCCAGGGGCGAGGATTTCTCCATCGCAGCGGACGGAGGCTTGGCATTGGACGTTCCTGTGGACCCGGACAAGGGCCCCTTGTGGATTACCAAGACAGTCAATAAGGACACGGCCGCCATCGGCGACTTCGTCCAATACTCGGTCACGGTGGAAAACAGCTCGGACGCCAACCTGACAAAGGTTTTGGTGACCGACCACTTGCCGCTTTCCTTCCGGTATCAATCCGGCTCCTTAAAGGTGGACGGCAAAAAGAGGAAAAACCCGGACCTATCCAAGGACGGCCGCACCCTTTCCATTGAAATCGGAGCGATCAAGGCCGGCGAAAGCGTCAGTATCAATTACGTCGCGGAAATCACCGTGGGAACGCCTTTGGGAGACGCCGTGAATACGGCCCAGGCTTTTGAAATCCTCGGGGGCTCCCATAGCAGCCGCAAGGGCTCGGCCCCGGCGGGCTACCAGACCGGCGTCGTTTCCAACGAAGCCCATGCCGCCGTCCTCATAAAGGACGATTTCTTCAATGACCGCTCCATCATCATGGGTCAGGTGGTGGCCGACCATTGCCCCTCCACCATTCCGCCCAAGGAAGGCGAAGAGCCGATCAAAGAGCATGCGGTCAAGGGCGTCCGCGTCTTCCTGGAAGACGGCCAATACGCCGTGACCGACGAAAACGGCATGTACCATTTTGAAGGGGTCGCGCCCGGCGTGCACGTGGTGCAGTTGGACGAGTTCACCCTGCCGGACATGTATGAAGCCGCCTTCTGCGAGGAAAACACCCGCCATGCAGGCAGGCCCTTCTCCCAGTTTGTGGACCTGCAGGGCGGAACTATGTGGCGTTCCGATTTTTATGTTGCCACCAAAGGGCCTAAAACCGGCAAAGTTCTTTTTGAACTGACCGGCCAGGCTCAGGAAAAACACGATACGGTCAGTATCAACGTTCATGCCGAAACCGTGAACTTGAACAAAGTCATCGCCACGATTTTACTGCCCAAGGGTGCATCCTACATTTCCGGCAGTTGCAAAAAAGACGGCAAGCCCAGCCCCGACCCCACGGACGCGGGCGGCGCATTGATTTTCCGAATTGGAGACCTCAAAGGAGACGAGGCGGCTGTATACACCGTTGAGGTGAACCGGGGGGATCTTGATTACGGCCGGAACTACAAAGCGGTCTGCATGTTCAGCACCCCCACGGAAAAAAATAAGAGAGCGCCCAAGATTCAGTGGTCCCCCTCACAGGAGTCGCCGGATGAAGGCAGGTGCTCTATTGAAACCAAGGGCGCCCAGCCCGGGACGGCGCCTATGGAAGAAAAAAGCAACGAAAGAGTCAATCCGTTGGATGCTTTTGACAAAGCCTGGATAGAAGAACAGAATCCCGGCTTGGAATGGGTGTATCCCAATCCTGAGTTCCTGCCGCCTATCCCGGCTGTGAAACTGGCCGTCAAGCACCCGCCGTCTGAAAAACTCAAGATCCTTTTAAACGGCGAAGAGATTTCACCATTCGGCTATTCCGGTTGCGTAAAGAACAGCGCCAAGACCGTGGCCGTTTCCAAGTGGATCAGTGTTCACATAAAAGACGGGGACAACCTGTTTGAGGCGGTCTGCTACAACTCCGAAGGGGTCGAGACGCAACGGTCCGCGAAATTGATCCATTACTCCACCCTCCCCGTGGACGCCAAACTCCAGGAAAACGACTCCGTCCTTATTGCAGACGGAAAAACCTTTCCGGAAGTGCACATTCTGTTCCTGGATGCCACGGGCAATCCTGCACGTCCCGGCATCGTGGGCGAGTTCTCGGTGGACCCGCCCTACTCCGTGTATCAGGAATCCAAGGCCGTGAAGGCAGACCCGCTCGCCCCCAGCCAAGAGGAAGAGGGAAGGTACAAAATTAACGACAAAGGCCAGGCTGTCATGAAACTCATGCCCACCAGCCAGTCGGGCGAGGCCATTATCCGCTTTAAATTGGACGGCAAGGATTTCGAAGAGCGCGTCTGGCTCAAACCCGGCAAGCGCGACTGGATTCTGGTGGGCCTGGCCGAGGGCACGGCGGGATACCGGATTGTCAACGGGCATCAGGAAAACCTGGACGACGCGGACCTGGAGGACAAGTGGTACAAGGACGGCCGGACCGCCTTCTTCGCCAAGGGCCAGATCAAAGGCGAATGGCTGCTGACCCTGTCCTACGACTCGGAGCGCGATTCCGACGAGGCCCGTTTGTTCCAGGACATCGACCCGGACGAATACTACACCCTGTACGGAGACGCCTCCACCTCCGGCGCCGAGGCCGCCAGCACGGAAAAACTTTACGTCAAGGTGGAGCGCGGCAAGTTCTACTCCATGTACGGCGATTACGACACCGGCCTGACCATGACCGAACTTTCAGCCTACTCGCGCACCTTGACCGGCTTCAAGACCAAGCTGGACTCCAAGCACGTGTCCATGGATCTGTTTGCTGCCGAAACCAACCAGGCCTTCGTCAAGGACGAAATCCGCGGCGACGGCACGTCGGGCCTGTACTACCTGTCCCGCCGGGACATTGTGGAAAGCTCGGAAACCGTGACCATCGAAACCCGGGACCGCCATAAGAGCCAGGACATCATCTCGTCCGAATCCCTGTCACGCAATGTGGACTACACCATCGACTACGACCAGGGAACCATCTTCTTCAAGAGCCCGGTCATGAGCACGGACGACGGATTCAACCCGGTCTACATCGTGGTGGATTACGAGGCCGAGGACTCGGACGACAAGAACGCCACCTACGGCGGCCGGTTAGCCTTGAAGGCCCTGGACGAAAAGGTGGAACTGGGCGGAACCCACGTGCATGAGGGCGGAGAGAATACGGAATCCGACCTTTTGGGCGCGGACCTGACCGTGGAAGTGACCGAAAACACCGAACTCAAGGCCGAATACGCCCACACGGACAGCGAACAAAGGGGCGAAAGCTCCGCAGGCGAAGCCTACCTGGCCGAGCTTTCCCATAACGGCGCCAAGGCCGACGGCAGGGTGTACTACCGGAAGCAGGGCGCGGGATTCGGCGTGGGCCAACAGAACGCCAGCGAGTCGGGCACGGAAAAATACGGCGCCGAGCTGGAATACCACGTGACGGAGAAGCTGGACGCAACCGCCGAGGCATACCGGAACACGGATCTTGGGACGCGCGCACGGGACGACATGGGCGAGGCCACGGTGGAATACACCCAGGACCGCTACTCCCTGGAAACCGGCATCCGGGCCGGCGAGGAGAAAACCGGCGAAGGCGACGTCAACCGGGTGACCCAGGTATTGGGCGGGGCGTCGTTCAACTTCCTGGACAAAAAACTGGTGTTCCGCGCGGATCACGAGCAGACCGTCAGCAACGACAACGACAACACGGAATATCCCACCCGCACCACCCTGGGCGTGGATTACCGGATCATCGAGCAGCTCAGCCTCTTCGCCCAGGACGAAATGAGCTGGAGCGGCGACCAGGAGACCGAAAGCATCCGGGGCGGCTTCAAGCTCACTCCGTGGAAGGGCGCCAATTTCGACACATCCCTGGAACAGACCAGGGATATTTCCGAGGACCAAGATCCGGCCACGGCCACCCTGGCCAATTTCACCGTGGGCCAGAACGTGACCTTGTTCGAAAAATGGAAGGTCGACGCTTCGGTGGATCACTCCCGCGCCTTGGACAAGACAGGCTATGACTCCGGATCGACCGCCCTGGACAGCGACTTTACGGCGACCTCCTGGGGCGTGCAGTATACGGAAAAGGATTGGAGCGCTTCCGCCAAGGTGGAATTCCGCTTCGCCGACGACGTGGACAAGTGGAACGCCTCCGTGGGCTGGTACGGAGAAGTGGACGACGGCCTGGGAATCTCCCTGGGCGCTTTGGTCACCCGCAACGATTACAACGTGGAAGGCAATGAGGACGCCTCGGGCGACCTGCGCATCGGCCTGGCCTGGAGGCCCAAGTTCTCCCGCTGGATCGTGCTGGACCGCCTGGACCTGATCTGGGAGGACGACAATGACGCGGATTCGCCTTACGAAACCCGGAAGTTCGTCAACAACCTGAACGCCAACTACAAGACCGGATACCGCACCCAGGTTTCCTTCAAGCACGGCGCCAAGTACGTCCTGGACAACATCGACGGCGGCAGCTACAGCGGCTTCACCGATCTCTACGGCTTGGAACTTCGCTACGACGTCGCCAAAAAGTGGGACCTGGGACTCCGCGCCTGCGTGCGCCACTCCTGGAATTCCCACCAGTTGCAGTACAGCACAGGCCCAAGCGTGGGTTACAACCCCTTCACCAACGCCTGGGTGGGCGCGGGCTACAACGTGATCGGATTCCGGGACGAAGACTTCACGGACGGCGATTTCTTCACCCAGGGCTTGTTCTTCCAGTTCAGGCTCAAGTTCGACCAGTACACCAAGGAAGAGCTGGAACAAATCTTCGGATTCTGATCGGCGCGGAGACCGCGCAACTACGGTGCAACTACGGCGAGGAGACCTCGCAACTGCATCCGGGTTGCAACGATCTTCAACGCCGTGTAGTGCAGACCCCCGTGTCTGCCATGGGGTCTCGGATGGCGCGGAGACTGCGCAAATACCGCGAGGAGAACCTCGC
>NZ_FQZU01000011.1:60333-144806 GCF_900142135.1 Desulfatibacillum alkenivorans DSM 16219
GCGGAGACTGCGCAAATACCGCGAGGAGAACCTCGCAACCGCATCCGGGTTGAAACGATCTTCAACGCCGTGTAGTGCAGACCCCCGTGTCTGCCTAAAGCTATAAAAAGCTGGATTCTCCCCAAAAGCGCGCGGGAATCACGGCCTTGTAGAAACCGAAATCTGCATTTTCAGGAGTTACGAAATGGAAGAAAAAATTCGTGATCTCAAAGAAAAGCTGAAAGACCTGGAAGCCAAGGTCAAGGAGCGGGAGGCCAGCCTGCCGGCCCACTCGGTCCGGGTCAGCCAGATCATGGAGCTGGAAGCGTTGGAGGAAGAGCGGGACCAGGTCCGCCGGGAGTTGGAGGATTTGCTGGCCGAAAAAACATAAAGAGCCCGCAAATCCCATGAGACTCCCCCAATAAAAAGCCTGCACCTCCAATACAGGAAATGCAGGCTCGAATTTTTTTTAGATGGAAAAGGCTATACCGCTTTTTTCACGCCGCTTTCCTCTTCGCTTTTAAAGTGGATCTCCTCTTTCTGAGATCTCTGCAAGGAAACGCTTTGGTCGGAAAAAAGAGCCTGCCGCTTGCCCTTGATGTTCTTGTAAAAACCTTTGATTTCCTCCATGTCCTTGTCGATGTCCCCCGTGGGAATGAATTCAGGCCCAAGCCCTCCAACCTTGCGGCCGAAATCCACAAAGCCCATGACAATGGGAACCTTGGCGGTATGGGCAATGTAATAAAAACCGGTTTTCCACCAACGCACCTTGCCCCGGGTTCCTTCCGGCGGAATCACCAGGACCAGCTGGTCGTGCTTGGAAAATTCCGCGGCCGCCCGCTCCACCATGTTGGTGGACCGGCTGCGCACCACGGGGATGCCGCCCAGCCATTTCAGCACCGGCCCCATGGGAAAACGGAACAAGGAGTCCTTGCCCATCCAGTATATCTTTATGCGGTATTTGAAGGCTATGCACAGGGTTGCCAAAAGGTCCCAGTTGGAGGTGTGAGGCGCTGCAATGAGCACGTATTTGGGCGATTCCGGGGGATCGCCTTCGGTCTTCCATCCCAAGGCCCACAGGCCGGCCACGGAAATCCAACGAAAAATGGTGCGCAATATGGGGGTGTCGAACATGGTGTAATGCATGAAATCGCCTTTCCAGTCAAAAGTGCGGCTTTTCAGCCTTTCCCCGCAAAATAGCACACATCCGGCGGATGTCCCCTTTTTACCTTGAATGTGACATTTCTTTTACATTTGCCCCGCCCTCCCCTGTTGAGACGGGCGCCGCCTCCGATTTTGTGCTAAGGAAGCAAGGCATGAAACGCAAAGCCCATAACAAACAGCATGCGGGAGCCTCCCAAGGATGACCGGTCCGGCCATGGAAATAGCCGTTTTGGCGCCCATCGTACTCTTGGCCTATACAGCCCAGGCCCTCACCGGGTTCGGCGCTTCGCTCATCGCCGTCACCCTGGGCGCCCACTTCATGGGCGTGGACCGGCTGGTCCCCGTGCTGATCCCCCTGACCGTGGCGGCCACAGGCGCCATCGCCTGGAAGGAGCGCGCCCACGTTGATCGCAGGCTCCTCATAAAGCGCGTCTATCCCTTTATGGGGATGGGCGTGATTGCGGGATTGCTGTTGTACGAAATCCTCAAAAACGCCGCGCCCGAATGGCTCCTGGGACTGATCGTCGTGGGGTTCGCCTCCCGCCAGCTTTGGGTGCATGTGCGGGGCAAAGAGGGGGATTTCACCATGTCCCCTCCGGCCTCCTTCCTCCTTTTGATCATGGCTGGAATCGCCCAGGCCTTTTACACCACGGGCGGCCCGTTCATCACCTACGCCTTCATGGGGGAGCATTTGAACAAGGCGAAGTTCAGGGCCACCCTGTGCACGGTATGGTTCAGCTTTAATTCCTTTTTGGTGCTAGCATTCCTTTTCAACGGCCGGATAAACTTGAACACTCTTAAAATCACCCTTCCTTTGTTTCTGGCCCTGCCCGGGGCCTTTTTTCTGGGAGATCGCCTGCATACTTTGGTGAGCGAAAAATCCTTTCAAATTATTACAAGCATTCTCCTGATCCTGTCAGGTTTTCCCCTGGTATTAGGCAGTTGCTGAGCTTCCTTGCAAAGAGGAATTCTTAGGCAATACCATTAACAGCGAATATTCCCTTTTTTTTCAAAGAAAAATTATCCCAATAACTCAAATTTGAGGGTCCTTTTTTGTTAGAAAACTAAAATACAGTTGCCGTTTCGGCTCCTGCTTGGTATGCTGCTGTCATTGCATGCCGGTTATGCATTAATCCAGCCTTCATTTGAGAGTTTAGTATCATGATTATACCTTTCCAAACCTGTTCAATTTCCCAATTCATGCCCTCATCCTACCCGGGCTTGATCAAGACAACTTGCGGGTGTTTCACCAGGCAGGATTTTAACGTTCCACATGAGGAGGAGTTATGACGATGAAGAAAGTTGCTGCATTGTTGTTCGTGATGTTTCTGGTACTGGGCGCTGGCGCCGCAACCGCAGGCAATTGCGGCGGCGGATGGGGCCACTGGGATAGCGGTAAAATCCATCTTTGCCCGGCATGCTGGGATTACTACATGCCGCCCGACGGAGGCGCCGCCGGCATCTACCTTGGAATCAACTGGTTCTATATCCAGAATCGCAGCGACAATGAAATCAACTACTACATTGACTTCTACAGCGGCACAGGCGAAATCATCGGCCGCATCCCCGAAGAGGGATACAGGTCCTTGGGCGGAAACTGCGGCACCCGCGTTTCCCCGACCACGGAACTGGATTTTGAAGTCAATACTTGGTGCAGCCCGGTCGTCAAGTGGTTTGGTTACGACATTGACGTGACCCCCACCTGCGTCGGCAAAATCCAGTTTTTCGACATCAACGGAATCTTTGTGGGTTCCGAAATCGGAGTGGCGTACGACGGTTCTGTCAGGTAAATGGCTCATTCATAGCACAACCCTTTCCCTCCGGGGCCGCCAAGAGGGTTTCGGGCCTCAATGCCCGAAGGGCCCCGGAGAAACCATGCATGGCTTTGCAAGCAGGAGGGGTGAAACGCCCGCAAGTTGTTTCCCCCTCCTTTTTTTCCTAATAATTACCTGCAAAAATTTTCAACCTATTCCCTAAGCCCGACGCTTCCCAATCGCATTGACACCTTTCTTAGATCCCTTGTATAGTGAGTCCCACATGGGCCTTGTAATCTCCATCCGAAATGCAAACCTTTTTGTAGCGAGCAAACAATGAATCATACTAGTAATGGAACCGCGCCGTCCCCTATCGCCCGCAAGAACCGCCGCACCCCGTATTTGAAAGCATTGCTGCTCATGACGGCCCTGGCCCTGATATTGTCCTCTGCAGGCTGCTTCTCCGCCAAAAACGCCTCGACCCTGTATTTCGGCGGCGACATCCTCACCATGAGCGAAAACGGCCCGGAATCCATAGAAGCCGTGCTGGTGAAAAACGGCAAGATCGCAGCCCTGGGCTCTCAAGAAACAGTCCTGGCCCAAAAAGAGCCAAATACCGAGCTTGTGGACTTGCAGGGAAACACCCTCATGCCCGGATTCATAGCCGTGCACACCCACCCGGATCTTTCCGCCTACTTATACAGCTTCACGGACCTGAGCGGCTTCACCAACAATACGCCTGATGAAGTCTGGGCCAAGCTCCGCGACGCAGTCGCCAACGCCGAAAAGGGCGAATGGCTTTTCTGCAAAGGCTTCGACCCCATGCTGGTCCATGGTCTGAAAGCTCCGACCATCCAGGAACTGGACGCCATGGCGCCGGACAATCCCGTTTTAATCATGGCCCAAAGCCTTCACTCCGCCTGGGCCAACTCCCCGGCGTTTCAGGAAGTGGGAATCACCCCGGACACGCCCGCGCCCGCCGTGGGCAGCTATTATGAAAAGGACGAAAACGGAAAACTCACCGGATTCATCGCCGAGGTCCAGGCTATCGCGCCTTTCGGCAATGCGGCTGTCAAACATTTCAACATCAAACAAAACGTGGTGGAAGTCTACAAGGAGTATATGAGCCGGGGCATCACCTCCATCACCGCCATGGGCATGTTCGCCAAGGACAAAAAGCCTTTTATGCTCTACGAATATTTATCCACGGATCACCCCAAATACCTCCACCGCGCCCTGGACCTGGTCGGCCTGCTCCCCAACAAAACACCCACGGTCCGGCATTTCGTCTACATCAAGCACGACACGCCCTTTCTGATCCCGGACCAAGTGGAAAACGGGGACGACTTCTTTAAGGTGGTGGGCGTCAAGCTGTGGTACGACGGCTCGCCGTACACAGGCTCCATGTACCTGAAAGAGCCCTACCTGGAATCCGACCTGACCCAAAACGGCCTGGGACTGCCCCGCAACCACCGGGGCGAGCCCGTCATCCCAAAGGACGAGTTCTACAACGCCCTCAAAACCTGGCACGACAAAGGCTGGCAGCTAAGCATCCATTCCCAGGGGGATCAATCCACAAAGGAAGTGCTGGACATGCTCAAGCAGGCCATGGCCGAAACCGGCAAGCAGGACCATCGCCACCGGATCGAACACGGCGTGCTCCTTCCCCCGGAACTCCTGGGCGAAATGAAGCAAATGAACATGGCCCCCAGCTTTCACATCAACCACATCTATTATTATGGAGAAGCCCTTCGGGACGACATCCTGGGCGAGGCCCGCGCGGAAAAAATGCTGCCCGTCCACAGCGCCATGGCCGAAGGCCTGACCTGCTCCCTCCATGCGGATGCGCCCATGTACCCGGAGGACCCCCTGAGCCTGCTCCAGACCGCCGTCACAAGGAAAACCAAGTCCGGCCAGGTCATCGGCGCCAAGGAGAAAATCACGGTCCTGGAAGGCCTGAAAGCCCTTACCATCGATTCCGCCTGGCAGCTTCACATGGAAGACAAAATCGGCAGCATCGAGCCCGGCAAATACGCCGACTTCGTCATCCTGGACGCCAATCCCCTAAAAATCGATCCGGAAAACCTCCGGGACGTCCAGGTCCTCGCAACCATCGTCAACGGCGTGGAAACCTGGAAAAAGTAAAGTACTACAAATAAACTGAGTTTGTTGGGTTTCGCATCGGGAAAACCGCCTTTTGTTGCATCCTCATAGACGATGCAATAGGGCAGCCCGACAAAGCCTTAGGAGCTCTACCCAACGTACTGTCTTTATGCAAAAGTGTAGGTTGGGTAGAGCGTGAAAGAGGCACTTTGAAAGCCCAGGACCTGGGTCTTGAAGGATCGCTTTATACTGGCTTTTTTGTTCCCGCGAAACCCAACAAAAAATCGCCGAATCCGCCGCATAAAACCCGCCTTGCACGGGCTCAATCGTCAAACGCGGATTTGATCCCATTTCATGCGCATGCTTGGCCTCGGATAGTCAGGCGGCTCAGGACTAATGAAAAGCCGTACCCGATGAGAGGCGCCAGGCAAAGCTGTATCCTGCCGGGGCGCGTTAGCGCAGAAGGTGCGACCTAATGAGTTGATAGAAACCAAGCACTTCCAACCGACGGACGCCCTGTCCAAAACCGTGGGCGGCCCTGGCAGAGCAGTACCCTTCCAGGGCGCGGCAGCGTATGTAGTTCATCCCATAGGGCTTTGGAATCCATGGAGTCTGGGCGAATGGATAGCGCATCCAAAACCACTCAAAATCAAGTTTTCAACCAACTCCTTTCGCCCGCCTTCCACCCCAAATTTCCGCGATCTTCTCGGCCCGCACCTTGTGTTCTTCGAACCCAGGCAACAAACCGCCGTTGCCTGGGCCGCCCCAAAGGGATGGAAAGCCTATCACATCTTCGACGCTCGTTCCCATGCTCCAGCGTGGGAATGCATACAAAACTATTTGAAATCAATGAATTTCAAAACGTTGATCCCCCATTCGAAAATATAAAGAAGAACGCTGGGTCCCGGCTTGCGGCCGATCCTAAAAAGCAGGATCGTCCTTGCCGGGATGACGATTTTTGCGGTGAACGAAAGTGCACAGGGCGCTTGCAGCCCTTTTATAAGGATGCCGGGGGACGGCCTCTCCCCTACTTTGTCTGATAAAGCCGCCGCTCTCCGTCATCCCCGTGGAGGGAAGCGGCGGGATGATTGCGGTTGTTTTTGCAATCATCGTGACGCAATTCCGGAAACGGGGACCCAGCGTCTTTCCGGAGTAGCGGCGGGGCGCAGACTAAATGCCAGAAAAAGAATGATCAAATTACTTGAATGATAGCAACTATGTATAAAATGCACTCTGCGCGTTCTTATGGTGCAGCAAGCAGCGCCCCTATACTGCCCCAAACGACAAACATAAAAACAACAAAATGACAAAACGGAAACATTTTTTGGTTGACAACTGACCCACGGGTCATTTAGGGTGTGACTGACCGGTCAGTCATGGGTCTTTGGACGAACAATTCAAAGGGAGGGTGCGCGGACGTCATTCAATATCTTTATTGTCCGCAATAACATATGCCGAAATCCACCTTCAATAATCTGCCGTTGGAAAAAAGGGAGCGCATCCTCAGGGTGGCCGCGGAACTTTTTGCGCAAACAGGCTACACCAAGACCGACGTGGCTCTCATCGCCCGGGAAGCCGGGGTGGCCAAGGGGTCCATGTACAACTATTTCGAGTCCAAGGATGATATTTATGTGCATGTTTGCGCACGGGCTTTGGAGCAGTCCCGGACGGCGGTGTACGGCGGCATTGACAAGTCCTGGGACATCTACAGGCAGATCGATCATATCTTCCGCAAAGGCTCGGCCTTCGCCGTGGAAAGCCCGGAATTCGTGCTCCTTTATTTGAATGTATCCTCCGTGGGCATGGAGCGGTTCGCCGAGGCCCTCACCCGGGAGGTGGAGCACTACACGGCCAATCATCTTAGAAATCTTATCCGCAAAGGCATGGAAGCGGGAATCGTCAGGCCGGACATCAACGCCAGCATGACGGCGTTCTTCATCAACAGCATGTACATCGTGCTCCTGCTTTCTTTTGTGTCGCGGCATTTTCAAATTCGTTTGCTGGAATATCTGGAAATAGAAGGGGACATGGAGGAGTTGGACCGGGAGGCCATCCTGGATCAACTGGTCGGGATGATCGAGTCCATGCTCAAACCGGCGGCGCCCCTGAACGACAATTAGACGAGGTGAAACCATGTACGATGATTTAAAAGGACAAGTCGCCCTGATAACCGGCGCGGGCAAAACCACGGGAATCGGCTACGCCATTGCGGAAAAAATGGCCGCTTGCGGCGCTGATGTGGTGATTACGGATCTGGGCGGCCCCGGCCCCCGCGAATCCGAGCAGGCGCCCCCCACCACCGACGAGATGAACGAGACGGCCGCCGGCCTGGCCGCCAAATACGGCGTCAAGGTGATCGCCGTGGAAATGGACGTCACCGACACCGAATCCGTGAACAAAATGGCGGAAGTGGTCAAAACGGAATTCGGCAGGATGGACGCCTTGTTCAACAACGCAGGCGCCTCCTTCGGCGTGCCCAGCACGATCCACGACTACGACGAAGGCGCGTGGCTCAGGACCATCGACGTGAACCTCCACGGCGTGTACCGGGTGTCCAAGGCCCTGGCCCCCCTGCTGCGTGAAAACAAGGGCCGCATCGTCAACGTGGCCTCCCGGGCCGGCAAGTTCCCCGCCCTCTTCAACGGCGCCTATTCCGTGGCCAAGGCGGGGGTGATCATGCTTTCCAAGGTCATGGCCAAGGAGCTGGGCGGCGAAGGCGTGCGCGTAAACGCCATCTGCCCCGGCCAGATCATGACCGACCTGCAAAGGTGGCGCCTCAACCTGGAAGCCCAGGTGTTCCAGACCACCTTTGAAGACCGGAAGGCCGAAATGTGCAAGACCATCCCCCTGGGATACATCGCCGAGCCTGAGGAAGTGGCCTCCCTGGCGGTTTATCTGGTTTCCAAGGAATCTTCCTACCTGACCGGCCAGGCCATCAACGTCACGGGCGGCCAGTTGATGGAACTGTAAATAATCATTCGGGCTTAAACAAAGCCCTGACCTTTTTCCATTAAGCAACTTTTACAAAGGAGTAAAATATCATGGAATGCCAAGCAGAATGCAAAATGGGCGCACAACTGGCAGCCGAAGCCCTGGTCGACCTGGGCGTGGAAGTCATCTTCACCCTGAGCGGCGGTCATATCACCCCCATCTACCAGTTTCTGGAAAACACCGACATCAAGCTCATGGACACCCGTCATGAGCAGGCCGCGGTCTTCATGGCCGAAGCCTACGGCCGCATGACCCGCAAACCCGGCGTGGCCATGGTGACGGCGGGCCCCGGCTTCACCAACGCCCTGACCCCCATCGCCAATGCGCGCCTTTCCAACACGCCCCTGGTTCTCATCTCCGGCGTGGTGGGCATCGAGTCCGTGGACAAGCTGGACCTCCAGGACATGCGCCAGGCGCCGGTCATCGAGCCCATGGTGAAAAAAGCCCTGGTCTGCCATCATCCTGAAAGGGTGTACGAGTACATCGACATGGCCATGCGCATCGCCTCCACCGGCAGGCCCGGCCCCGTGTACCTGGAACTCCCTGTGGACATGCTGAACTGCAAGCCCGAAGCCGCCAAGGTAAAACGCCTGGCCACCCAGGTGGAATGCCGTCCCGCGGATTTGTCCAAGGCCCCGGCCATCCTGGAAATGATCGAGCAGGCCAACACCCCCATGATCATTGCAGGCTCCGGCGCATGGTATTCCGACGCCGGCGAAGAGCTGCAAAAATTCGTGGAAATGACCAACATCCCCGTCTTCACCGCCACCCAGGGCCGCGGCGTCATCTCCGACGAGCACCCCCTGTGCTTTGAAGGCTCCCTGGCCATCCGCCCGGGCGCCGCCATGATGGCCAGCTTCAGCACCGACCTGCTCATCATGCTGGGCAGCCGCTTCAGCCTGTATTACATCTTCGGCGACGTTTTCCCGCCCACCTGCAAGATCGTCCAGGTGGACATCGAGCCCCAGGAACTGGGCCACAATAAGACCGTGGACCTGCCCGTAACCAGCGACATCAAGCCCCTGCTGGCTGAAATGATCCGTCTGGTGGAGGAAAAAGGCAATGGCGCCGCCATGCAGGAAAAATACGCCGGATGGGTCAAGACCCTCGAACAAGCCCAGATCGACGGCCGCGTGGAAGCCAACGCCCAGTGGGAAAGCCCGGAAGCCCCCATCCATCCCATGCGCCTGGCTCGCGAAGTGGACAACTTCATGAACCTGGAATCCGACATCGTATGCGCCGACGGCGGCGACACCTCCGTGTGGATGGGCATGACCCGCACCGTGCGCAAGGGCGGAACCTACCTGGACTCCGGCCTGTACGGATGCCTGGGCGTGGGCATTCCTTACGCCAATGCCGCCAAGTTCCACAATCCCGACAGCCGCGTTTGCCTGATCACCGGCGACGGCTCCACGGGCTTTAACTTCATGGAATTCGAAACCTCCATCCGCAAGGGCCTGCCCATCGTCGTGGTCATCTCCAACGACCTGGGCTGGGGCATGATCCGCCACAGCCAGGAACTGCGTCTGGGCCACGCCATTGAAGACGGCACCTGGATCGGCCGCGTGGACTACCACAAGATGATCGAACCCCTGGGCGGCGTGGGCTTTCTGGTTGAAAAGCCCGAAGACATCCGCCCGGCCCTGGAAGAGGCCTTCAAGACCGGCAAGACCTGCTGCATCAACGTCATGACCGATCCCACGACCATCAGCCCAGGCAGCACCGCTTTGGCGAACCTGGGGGCGTATTCCGTATAAAGTGTTATTACAGAGTCTTAAACCCAATAGAAAGAAGGGGGGAAGCGTATGGACCCAGCGATTATTGACCAAATACATCTGAATTTCAACCAGAAGAGCCTGTTAGGCATCAACGCGGCCATTGCTCTTATGATGCTGGGCGTGTCCCTGGACCTGAAACTGGAAGACTTCAAACGCATTCTGGTTTCGCCCAAGGCGCCGGCTATCGGGTTGTTCGCCCAGTTCATACTGCTTCCGGCCTTCACCTTCGGCCTCACCATGATCCTGCCCAAGTCCATGCTCATACCGTCCATGGCAATGGGCATGATCCTGGTGGCGTCATGCCCGGGCGGCAATCTGTCCAACATCATTACGTACCTGGCAAAGGGCAATTGCGCGGTGTCCATCAGCATGACCGCCATTTCCAGTTGTGCGGCCATCTTCATGACGCCCCTGAACCTTTCCATCTGGGGCTCCCTGAACCCGCATACCGCGCCGATTTTGCAGGAGGTGCACCTGAGCCCCTCGGATGTGTTCGTGACAATCTTCGTCATCCTGGGCATTCCCATGGCCATCGGCATCACCTTGTCCAAGGTGTTTCCCAACCTGGCCAACAAGGTGAGGAAGCCGTTCAAGATCTTCTCCTTGTGCGTCTTCATGCTCATCGTCCTGGGCGCCCTGCTGGCCAACTGGCAGAACTTCATCAACGTTGTGGGCCTGGTGGCCCTGGCTGTGTTTATCCATAACGCCCTGGCCCTGACCCTGGGTTACACAAGCGGACACCTGGCCAAGCTGCCGGTGCGCGATAAACGGGCGGTCGCCATTGAGGTGGGAATCCAGAATTCGGCCCTGGGCCTGCTTCTGGTTTTCAACTTCTTCGGCGGCCTGGGCGGCATGGCCATCGTGGTGGCGTGGTGGGGCATCTGGCATATCATAGCCGGGTTGGTGGTCTCCCAGTTTTTTGCACGGCAAAAGCTTCCGCCCGGGGAAGAAGACGCCGATACATGCACCGTGTAAGCCGAAATCAAGAAAGGCTGACCGCATAAGAAGGTTGCTATGAGAGACTTCAAAAACAAAGTAGTGGTGGTGACGGGCGCGGCCGGCGGCCTGGGTAAAGCCATTTGCCGGAGATTCGCCAAGGCCGGCGCCCAAATAGCGGCGACGGACATGATCCCGGACCAGGTGGAGCTTCTGGAAAAGGAACTCAAAGACGCGGGAGTCCCCTGCAAAGGATACGTCCTGGACGTCACGGACGAAGACGCCTGCTGGAAGGTCATGGAATCCGTCGTCAAAGACATGGGCCGCATAGACGTTCTGGTCAACAACGCGGGCATAACCCACCGCAGCGCATTTCAGGAAACCCGGACGGCCGTGTACCGCAAAGTCATGGACGTGAACTTTTTCGGGTCCCTGTACTGCACCAAGGCGGCCATCGACCAACTGATAAAGAATAAAGGCGCCATCACGGTCATCAGCTCCGTGGCCGGGGTTTCCCCCCTGCTGGGGCGCACGGGATACTCGGCCAGCAAGCACGCGCTGCACGGCCTGTTTGGGTCCCTCAGATCCGAGATGAGCGACAAAGGCGTGGACGTGACCATCGTCTGCCCGGGATTCACCAAAACGAATATTGACAAGGCAGCCCTGGATTTTGACGGCAAGCCGACGAAGAACCCCCAATCCACGGTTGGGAAAATCGCCACGCCCCAGGAAACCGCCCAGGAAGTCTTTTTCGCCACGGCGAAACAAAAGCCCCTGGCCGTCCTCTCCATGGTGGGCAAGTTGTCGTGGATCATCCACAGGCTGCACCCGCCCCTGTTCGAGCGCATCATGACCAATTCGGTCAAGCACGAACTGGAGCATGATTGATGCTTTTGCTCCGCCGCCGTGAATCGCTTATAAATAATCGGCGGCAAGACATTATAGTTGGGCAGCCCTGCGGCGCAGCCAACGAAACGCAGGTTGGGTTAAGAAGTCCGGCGGAAACGCAGCATCCTTGCGATAACGCTTGCGGACTTCGAACCCAACATCAGAGCTGCAAGACGCTCCTTGCCGCTCGTTCCCATACTTCGCCTGGGAATGCATACGAGCGTATGATTCGCCTTGTAAATGACTCTATTAGGCAGAACAGCGCAATTGTTGGGTCTCGTTTGTAGAGAGATGGAATCCGGACTCGCTTACACAATGAGTTCCAAACGGGCCTTGGAAAGGCTTTACAAACTCTACCCAACCTACGACTTTTCTTAACGCGACGTAGGTTGGGTTGAGCTTGCGAAACCCAACAAAATAAGATGGTTGGCCGATCGCTTCCAAACTTTCAAAAAATGGATGCAGCGGCCCGATTAGATGCAAACAACTCGTTCCCATGCTTGGCGTGGGAATGCATACGGACGCAGCATAAGGCAACGGTTTTTCAACAAGCGTTCCTGCCGACATGCAGGTCGGGTCGCGCGAAGCAAAAGCGGCGATAAAGTTGTCCGGAATGATAACGCAACCCATATTGCGGCGGACAAAGAAAGAATTTCCGCAGAGCGACCCGACACGGCTGAAAAAACGCTTGATGCAATAAGAGTTCAACAACTTACTTCAAGTTTAGTCTTAAAAAAAACAGGAGGAATTGACAAATGGCCAAAGTAAAAATGACCCCCAGCGAGGCTTTAGTGGAAACCCTTGTGGCTGAAGGCGTGGAAAACATCTTCGGCATCGTGGGCTCCGCTTACATGGACGCCCTGGACCTCTTTCCCACGGCAGGCATCCGCTTCATCTCCGTGGCTCACGAACAAGCCGCCTGCCATGCTGCAGACGGCCTTGCCCGCGTGACCGGCAAGCCCCAGGCCTGCATCGCCCAGAACGGCCCCGGCGCCGCCAACTTCGTGTCCGCCATGACCGCCGCTTATTGGGCTCACTCCCCCGTGGTCGCCATCACCCCCGAAGCCGGCACCTTAGGCATCGGAACCGGAGGATTCCAGGAACTGGACCAGATGCCCATGTTCCATGAGCAGACTGTGTACCAGGTCCGCGTAAACGCCGCCCAGCGCATGGCGGAACTCTCCCGCCGGGCCTTCTACATGGCCAAGACTTACAACGGCCCAACCCAGTTGAACATCCCCCGGGACCTGTTCTACGGCGTGTGCGAAGACGAAATTTACACCACCCCGGACATCACTTACGGCTCCGGCCCCAGGCAGTCCCTGGAAGAAGCCGCCAAGCTCCTGGCCGAAGCCAAATACCCCGTGATCCTGGCCGGCGGCGGCGTGTCCCAGGCGGACGCCATTGCAGAACTCAAGGCGCTGGCCGAATACCTGACCGCGCCTGTCGTCAATTCCTATCTGCATAACGACACCTTCCCGTCCGCCCACAAGCTGTCCGTGGGCCCCATCGGCTACTGCGGCTCCAAGGCGGCCATGCGCACCATCGCCAAGGCGGACGTGGTCCTGGCCCTGGGCTCCCGTCTCGGGCCCTTCGGCACCCTGCCCCAGTACGACATGACCTACTGGCCGGAAAACGCCAAGATCATCCAGGTGGACGTGAATCCCGCCGTGCTGGGTCTTTCCAAGAGAGTGGAACTGGCCGTCCTGGCTGACTGCCGCGAATTCGCCAAGGAAGTGTTCACCCTGGTCAAGGCCGCCAAGCCCGGCCTGGAAGAAGACAAGGCCCGCCTGGAAGACGTGGCCAAGGAAAAGAAAATCTGGGACGACGAACTGGAAAAATGGTCCAGCTCCACCAACAAGCTCATGCATCCCCGCCGCTTCCTGTGGGAGCTCTCCAGGGCCGTGCCCGAGGGATCCATTGTGGCCACGGACATCGGAAACAACTCGTCCATGTGCAACTCCTACTTCAAGTTCAACGGCGCGCGCCAGCACATCTCCGCGCTGTCCTGGGGCAACTGCGGCTTCGCCTACGGCGCGGCCATGGGCGCCAAACTGGGCTGCCCGGACAAAGCCGTCTTCGCCTTCCAGGGCGACGGCGCCTACGGCATCAGCGGCATCGCCGAAGTCATGACCGCCGTGCGCGAGAATATTCCCATCATCGCCATCGTGGCCAACAACTACGAATGGGGCGCTGAAAAGAAAAACCAGATCGACTACTACGATAACCGCTTCATCGGCGCCAACCTGAGGACCAACCCCAACTACGCCCAACTGGCCGAAGACATGGGCGGCAAGGGATACCGGGTGGAAAATTACGACGAAGTGGGCGACGTGGTCAAAGACGCCGTGGCTTCCGAAAAGCCCTGCGTCATCGAAGGCGTCATCCAGGGCGGCGAAGAAGTTCTGGCCGAGCCTTTCCGCCGGGACGCCCTTAAGAAAGCGTACCGCATGCTTCCCAAGTACGAGCACCTGAACGTAAAATAGCCATAACTCGAAACACCCTTCCTTCTTGGTCCGGGGGAAAGTCCACAAGGGCTTTCCCCCGTTTTTATTGAGATGTCTTATAAAGATTTACGTTGGAGGGCGCCCGATAAAATAAAAAACCGCCCAAAATGCATATGGGCGTTAAAACAACGCCAGTAACCGCCGCAACCAGGCCAAGCGCGTAGCGCTCCAAAAGAACGCCGTAAACCAGGGCCGCAAGGGGAATGGAAACGTTTCCCACGGAAGACGCAAAGCCGAAAACCCGCCCCATCATGGCGGTTTCCGTTTTCTGCTGAATCAGGCTGCGAAACCCCGTGGCCGCGCAAATTACGCAGCACCCCACCCCTGCAAACAAAAACAAATAAGGGGCGGCGGACAAGACGCCCAGATGCAAGGCGAGGCTGACGCCAATCAGAAGCAGCCCGATCACGGACGCCCCGCCGAATAAAAAGGAAGATTCCCTTCCGGCAATGGACTTCAGCCCCAAAACCAACCCCGCGCAAATGGTCCCCGCCCCAAAGGCGGCCTGGAGGCGCCCCATGTTTTCAGGCCCGGCGCCATCGATTTGAACCGCAAGAATCGGGATGATGACCTCAATGGAGCCAACCAGAAAGTGAATCAGCCCCACCATGCCGAGTATCAGTACAAGGCTTCTTTTTCCGAACAGATACTTGCAACCTCCGTGAATATCCCCCAACACGCCTGCCGTGCTTAACCCTTTCCTGTCGTGGGGCGGCAGCGTGATGAACGCCTCCATCCCCGCCGAAAAAAGATAGGAGCAAGCATTGACCACAAACACAAACAGGTATCCGTTCCAGGCCACCGCCAATCCCCCAAGCGCGGGGCCTGCAATCATGGATATCCCGCTGACCAGTTGGGTTCGGGAATTGGCCTGGCTGAGCTTTTCGGGCGGGACGATTTGCGGGATGATCGCCGGAACGGCAGGATCGAAGAACGCCGTACAAACGGATATGGCGCATTGAGCCGCCAAAAGAAACGGAAAGGATAGAATTTCCAAATAAAAAGCCGCGCAGAGCACAGCAACGATAAGGCCCCGGGCAAGGTCCGCGCCGATGATAAGCGCCTTCCTGTTAAAGCGATCCACAAATGCTCCGGAGACGACGCCCAGGGCCATGCCGGGAAAAATCGAACAAAAAAGAACAAGCCCCATCTGCGCCGCAGAACCGGTGGTTTGCAGCACCAAAAAAGCGACGGCCAGCATGTGAAACTTGTCCCCTATCTGGGAGGCCAGCTGTCCAAACAAAAGCAAGCTCAGATTTCTATTCACAATGTCCGTCCTGACTAACTCAATTAGGCTTATTTGTTTTCTTCCACAAGTTTATGGCTGTGGGCGGCGGTCAAATCCAGATCATAGACCTGTTTCATTTGTTCGATTTTCTCCAGCATCTGCTCGCTGAACGGGGCCTTGCCTTCAAAGGCGTGGAGCACAATTCCCTCGATCAAATCGCCCAGCGACATGTCCAGATACTCGGCCAGGGCCTTCAACACCTTCAGCATGCGCTTTTCTATGCGCATGCCGGTTTGCACGCGTTCCACTTTTAAGGGCTCCGCCATATGTCCTCCTCCTTATGTTACCTTGGTACATCAATAACAAGGTAAGACACCCTTGTCAAGGCGCAAATCCTACGAACCTCACAATGCAACCCCCAAGCCAGCCGCGCCTGATTTTCCCGCACTTGCGCAAGAGGGCAAAAAGCATTATTATAGTTTGGTTATGCAAGGCCCTTGGCGTCTGAAAAAGCGGGCGCAGGGGCCTTTTGCGCCTTTGCCGATCGGCGGGGCGGAATCATTGAAATCATTCATCCTTTGGGATGAAGAAGAAAAAATATTGGTTGCCGTAACATGCTGTCATACGATTTGATGACATTGTTGGATAAAAGCGCCGTGGAGCCGAGCATGGCTCTGGACGAAAACGGTCCCGGCCTGACGCGTTGGACATACTCCTGGCAGGCGTCGGAGCCCGTGCCCGTGCTGCAATGGCTTACCGGCTTCAAAACCGCCGAACAATTCTATTTTTCCGGCAAGAGCGGAGGCTATGAAGCGGCCGGCCTGGGCCAGGCCATGGTCATATCCGGCGATTCCCAGGAAAAAGCTGCGGCCGCGCTTTCCAGCCTGTGGGCGAGGCATCCCCAGGCCATGGCCTTTGGGGGGACCGCCTTTGAGCCGGACCAAAAACTGTCTCTGGAATGGACGGATTTCGGCCCGCTCCGGTTCACCATCCCCGTGGTGGAGTTGCGCCGAAACGGCTCAACCATGGAACTGGCTTTCAACCATTTCAGCGATCAGAATTTGACCGGGGCGGAAGCCAAGGCCGCATTGCAGGATAAAATCCGGGATCTGGAAGCAACCAGAACTAAGTCGGAGCACTCAGAAGAAACGTGGTGCTCCCGGGAGCAAATTCCCTCCCGCAAGGGCTGGAATGCCATGATCCTGAACGCCCTGGATAAGATCAAAAGCGGCGTCATCAATAAGGTGGTTTTATCCCGTAAAATGATCCTCACCGCCCGGGAATCCTGGGACGCCGCGCCCATCCTTGCCCGCTTGGCGGAAGTCAAGGACGACTCATTCGTCTTTTTCTACAAAATCGCCGCGGACAAGGCCTTTTTCGGCCGCACCCCGGAGCGTTTGCTCAAGCTGGAAGGCCGGTCCATCAGCGTGGACGCCATTGCAGGCACCCGGCCCCGAGGGCGCGACGCGGGCGAGGACCTGGAATTTGAAAAGGAATTGCTGGACTCCCCCAAGGAGATGGAGGAGCACAGGATCGTCTCCCGGTACGTAGAGGAGCAGATGGACAAAATCGCCAGGGGCCTGCAAACCGAGCCCCGGGAATCCATCCTTAAATTGGGCGCCCTCCAGCATATTTTCACCCAGCATTGCGGCGAGTTGCGCAACGGGCACAATGTTTTGGACACCCTGGCCTGCTTTCATCCCACGCCGGCCGTGGGGGGCCATCCGGCCCGGGAGGCGCGCAGCCTGATCCTGGAATGGGAGCCCCACCGCCGCGGCTGGTACGCAGGCCCCATCGGCTGGATGACCGGAGAAGGCGCCGAGTTCGCCGTGGGCATCCGATCCGCCCTGGCCGAGGGAAACCGGTTGCACGTTTTCGCCGGGGCGGGCATTGTGGAGGAATCGGACCCGGATTCCGAATGGTTGGAGACCGAAAACAAAATGCAGACCATCACCCGGGCCTCCGGCCTTTCGCCCCAAAAGGGAGAGTGCTGAATGGCGCTATTACGCCGGAACATGAACGTGTTGTGGTCGTCCGTGCTGGTGGAGGAGCTGCGCCGCAACGGGCTGGACGCCTTTTTCGTCTCTCCCGGCAATCGAAACGCCCCCCTGGTTTCCGCCCTGGCTTATAATGACTCGGTTCGAAAATTTTCCTGCATGGACGAACGGGGCGCCGCCTACCGCGCTTTGGGATACGCCAAGGCCACCGGCAAGCCCGGCGTGCTGACGTGCACCTCGGGCACGGCTCTGGCCAATTACCACCCGGCTGTCATCGAGGCCTTTCGCGACGAGCTGCCCCTGATGGTTATAAGCGCGGACCGCCCGCCGGAACTCACCGGCAGCGACGCAAACCAGACCATCTACCAGGAAAACCTGTACGGCGCCTTTTGCCTGGAAAGCCTGAACCTACCCTGCCCCGATCCGGACTATCCCCTGGACGCCTTGGCCGCCAAGATCTGCCACATCGCCCAGAAAAAAAACGGGCCGGTGCATATCAACATCCGGTTTCGAGACCCCCTGATTCCCATGGAAGCGCCGTCCGGCCCGGTTCCCCAAGCCGTGCTGGACGCGGCCGAACAATATTTTAAAAATGGCGCCCCGGCCGCGTTTTATCCCTTGGTGCAGGCCTCCTGCCCGGATTTGTCCGCCGTGGAAAGCATCCTGAAAAAGGCCCAACGCGGCCTGCTGGTCATTGGGCGTTTGGAAAACAACGATGACCGGCAAGGCGCCGCGGCCTTGGCGCCCATGCTGGGTTGGCCTGTCTTTTGCGACATCGCCTCCTCCTTAAAGGGCGCGGTGGGGGATCGTGAAATTTTTTCCCTGGACCACCCCAAGGCCCTGGCTTTGGTGAACGATTACGCACCGGACGTCATTCTGCAATTGGGCTCAGGCCTGGTTTCCAAGCATTATTACGCGGCGATTCTAAAAGGCGGCGCAAAATACATCATCCAGGTTTGCCCCCGGCGTGAGCATCGAGACCCGTCCTTTAAGGTCAACATCAAAATCAAGGCGGGCGTGGGAGATTTTTTCAATTCCCTGGACGACATAACAAACCTTTTGCAGGATGCGGAGGCGGCCGAGTCCCTGGTGCAGGCTGCGGAGCAGGTACGAACGGATCTGACAGCCGCAACGCCCCGGGACGCGCTCAGCTTTCCCTTGATCGCCGGCATTATCAATCAAAACATCCCGGGGGACGAGGCTCTTTTTCCCGGCAACTCCAACGCCATCCGGGCTTTTGACATGGCCTGGCCGGCGTCTGCTCAGGGCGTGCAGGTTGTGACCAACCGGGGCGTGAGCGGGATTGAGGGAAACTTGGCGACCAGCCTGGGATTCGCCGAAGGCTCGGGTAAACGGGTTACGGCCGTAATCGGCGACGTATCCATGCTGCACGACCTCAACTCCCTGGCCATGGTAAGTCAAAGCCAGGCAAGCGTGATCCTCATCATCGTCAACAACCGGGGCGGCCGGATTTTCGAGCGTCTGCCCATCCGGGATTTCCCAGAGATCGCTGATCCCATGATGACCACGCCCCATGGCTTTGATTTTTCCCGCGCCGCGGCCATGTTTTCGCTGCCTTACGCCAAGGCCGAAACGCCGGACAAACTGAAAAAGGCCTACAAGGAGGCCCTCAGTGAGGGCGGCAGCCGGGTTATCGAAGTCATGCTCGACCCGGAAAAAGACCTGGAAGTATTCACCGCCAGGAAGAGCATTAGGTAAAGGGCATGGGGTCAAATCTACGTTTGACGTTTGAGCCTGTGCAAAGCCGTTTTTGGGTTCCCCGTGGGAATGCCTGCGGGCGCTTGATTCGCCTTATAATTGACTCTATTAGGCAGAATAGCGCAATCGTTGGGTTTCGTGCATAAATAATTGGGTTCAGGACTCGCTTAAACAATGAGTTCCGCACCGCCCTTGGAAAGGCTTTACAAACTCTACCCAACCTACGACTTTTCTTAACGCGACGTAGGTTGGGTTGAGCTTGCGAAACCCAACAAAATATTATGGTTGGCCGATCGCTTCCAAACTTTCAAGAAATGGATGCGGCGGCCCGATTTGATGCAAACAACGCGTTCCCACGGTCCCCGTGGGAACGCATACGAACGTTTGATACACCGTATGAATGACCTTTAATAACGCAGTTCCAAAAAATATAAAAGATACGCTTCCACGAAAGGCATGGGAGCAAAACAAGGGAGGACAACGTGGTTTCCGAAATATTCAACCCCGACTTATGGGACGAGGTTCCTGGTTTCGGCTTCAAGGACATTACCTATCATCGCGCCAAGGATCAGGGTACGGTGCGCATTGCCTTCAACCGCCCCGAGGTGAGAAACGCGTTCCGCCCCGGCACCGTGGACGAGTTATTCTCGGCCCTGGATCACGCCCGCATGACCACGGACGTGGGCGTGGTGCTATTGACCGGGAACGGCCCCTCGCCCAAGGACGGAGGCTGGGCCTTTTGCTCGGGCGGAGACCAGCGGATTCGCGGCAAGGACGGCTATAAATACGAAGGCGCCGAAGGCATCGACCCCGGCCGTTTGGGCCGTTTGCACATCCTGGAATGCCAAAGGCTCATCCGCTTCATGCCCAAGATCGTGGTGGCCGTGGTTCCGGGCTGGGCCGCGGGCGGCGGACACAGCTTGCACGTGGTGTGCGATTTGACCATCGCGTCCAAGGAGCACGCCGTGTTCAAGCAGACAGATCCTGACGTGGCCAGCTTTGACTCGGGCTACGGCTCGGCTTATCTCGCCAGGCAGGTGGGCCAGAAGCGCGCCAGGGAGATCTTTTTCCTGGGCCTGGACTACTCTGCACAGGAAGCCTTTGAAATGGGCGCGGTCAACAAGGTGGTTCCTCACGCGGAACTGGAGGACGTAGCCCTGGAATGGGCGAAAATCATGAACGCCAAGTCGCCCACGGCCATGCGCATGCTCAAGTTCGGGTTCAACCTGCCGGACGACGGCCTGGTGGGCCAGCAGTTGTTCGCCGGGGAGGCTACTCGTCTGGCCTACGGCACGGACGAAGCCGCCGAAGGCCGGGACGCCTTTGTGGAAAAACGGCCCAAGGATTTTTCCAAGTTCCCCTGGCATTATTAACGGTCATGATTGTAATGATTTTGGGGGACATGAACTTATCTCTGCAAAAAAGATAAGACCGCCAAACAGGCGCGTGAGATAAGTATCGCGTCCCCGCAAAATCAACGCTGAAATCATCTAAGAAACTGCAACTCTGCATTAACGATTATAGAAAAAATTTTGTTATGAACGATCAAACAAAACACTGGATCATGGCAATCAGGCCCCGGACCCTTCCGGCCGGGGCGGCGCCGGTCATTCTCGGCCTGGGCCTGGCCTGGGAGCAAGGCCTGTGCTGGTGGGCCGCCGCGGCCGCCTTGGCCTGCTGCATTTTCATGCAGATCGGCGCAAACCTGGTGAACGACTACTTCGACTACGCCCACGGCGTGGATGACAAAGACCGCCTGGGACCGGACCGGGTGACCCAGCAGGGACTGATTCCGCCCGGACAGGTCAAGGCCGCGTTCATCGCGTGTTTCGCCGCCGCCTTTCTGCTGGGAGTCGCCCTGGCCGTGCGCGGAGGATTGCCCATCGTCATCATCGGCCTGGCCTCCATTGCCTTCGCCTATTTATATACCGGCGGCCCCAAGCCTTTGTCCTACCTGGGCCTTGGCGAGGCCCTGGCCTTTCTATTTTTCGGACCCGTTGCCGTGGGCGGAACCTATTATCTTCAAACCTTGGAGATTTCCAAGACCGTCATCGTCGCCGGCATGGGGCCGGGCTTTTTGGCCGCCATGCTCATGTCGGTGAACAATCTGCGGGACATAGCCTCGGACACCCGCACGGGCAAACGCACCGTGGCCGTCATGCTGGGAGAGCGCCGCGCCCGGATTTTCTCCCTGAGCCTGCTTCTTTTTTCGTGGCTCATGCCTTTGATCTACCTGGGAGAGCATCCGGCAAAACTCATCGTGATTGCGGCGCCTTTGTCCGCTCAGCTTTTTAAAGACCACTGGCGGGCTATTTCCAATGCGCCTTTGGACAAAAAAATGAACTTGGTTTTGGCCGCCACAGGCCAATACGCCTTTGTATACTCTTTGCTTTTCGCCATAGGAGTCGCCGTTTGAATCTTCGCGACATGCAGCTTTTTCATTATTCTATTCCGTTCGCCGCCCCCATACGCGTGGGAGGGCGGACATTGGACAAGCGGGAAGGACTGCAAGTTGCAATTTCCGACGACCAAGGCCGTACAGGCTGGGGCGAGGCGGCCCCCCTGCCCGGCCTGGATTCCATTTCCCTGGACCAGTGCCAGGGGGAATTGCGCCCGATCAGGAAAGCCCTTGCAGGCCAGACCTTGAATTGGAATTCCTTTTCCTTGACCGCTCCCATGTTGGGCCTTTTGCCTGGAATCATGGGACTTAGCGCTATTTCCGCCTTTGGCCTGGAAAGCGCCCTGGCCTGGCTCGGCTTATGCTCCGGGCTATGGAGTATTACAGCCGCTGATGAGTTAAAAATAGCCGTCAACGGCTTGTTCGTCCCTTCGCCCGATCCCGGCAGGCTTCCGGCTCAGGCAAAACAACTCAAGGCCTCGGGATTTTCCACGGTAAAAATAAAAATCGGCCGCATGGATCCCAGGGAGGAAATCCGCCGAATCCTGGAATTGAACTCCCTTTTCGACCATAAATTGACCCTGCGGCTGGACGCCAACCGAACTTTGGATCCGGCCCAATATCAGGCTTATTACAAGGCCCTAAAGCATCTGAATGTTGAGTACGTGGAAGAGCCGCTACGGCCGGAGTTCGGCTTTTTTGAGGCCGCCCAAATCCCCTGGCCCCTGGCTTTGGACGAGTCCCTGGAATCTTATGCAATTCCGGATGATCCATTTCCTGAATCCCTGGGCGCGGTCATCCTCAAGCCGGGATCGTTCCAGGGGGTGCACGGCATGGCCCAGGCCATGGAGCGGTTCAACAAGCAAGGGATCAAAACCGTGCTAAGCTCCTCGTTCAATGGCGCAACGGGGATGTCCATGCTGGGGCTGCTGGCGCATCATTACGCGCCGGAAACCGCCCACGGCCTGGATACCTTGAAGTATTTTTCAAAACAGATGTTTTTTCACAGGATGCATATAGTGGATGGCCGTATGCAAATCCCTGTTTAAACAAAAGGAATGCCATGGGCCGCTCCTGTAAACGACCTGGAAAAACACTGGGGCCCCGTTTCCGCACTGGAATCATGATGATTACAAAACCGCCGCAATCTCCATGCCCCAGGGCTGCATGGGGATGACGGATGACTGGGGTGTCATCAGCCAAAGGAGCTTGGATGCTTTCTCGCAACCTGGCAACCGAGCGACAAGCGCCCTTTGCTCTTTGTTTAACCCCAAAAGATCGTCATCCCCGCAAGAGCGATCCGCGTTTTGAGATCGCTCGCAAGCGGGGACCCAGCGTCTTAAGGGGGCGGCGGGAGCTGCGATTGCCGCCCATTTTGACTTGGCTTTATCAAGGAACGAATATGCCCCTGCCCTTTATCGACCATCACAACCGGCTGAACCTTAAGGCCTTGTTTGACGCCTATGGCGGCGCCCCCGCCTTGATTTCAAAGTCCCAAGCCCTCAGCTTTAATTTGGTTAAAGCCGGCCTGCAACGGGTTATCTTCAACCTCGAAAACCTGGGCGTCAAGCAGGGGCAATTGCTGTGCATCCACGCGCCCAACTCCCTGGATCATATTTACCTGTTTCTGGCTTCCTGGGTCATGGGCTTTACCTACGCGGCCCTGGATCCCAAAGGGCCTTTGGGAAAAATTCCGGCGGGCCTCAAACCGGATGTGGTGGTATCGCCAGGCGATGCCGCGCCTTGGCCATGCCCCGTGATTTCGCCCCATGAACTGCACGCTCCGGCGCCCGCAGCGCCCCCTCCTTTAAGCGCCATCCCCCTGGACCGGGAATGCTCCGTCATTTTCACCTCGGGCAGCACAGGCGCCCCCAAGGGCGTGGTTCACACCGCCGGGAATTTTTATTACAGTGCCCTGGGTTCCGTGGAATTTTTCGGCCTGGATCACAACGACTCCTGGCTGGTGAGCCTGCCTTTATTTCACGTGGGCGGCATGCTGATTTTCATCCGCACCATGCTCTGCGGCGGAATCGCCCTGATGCACGACAATCCGGGAGATCTGGCCCCGGCGGTTTTACAAAGCAGGCCCACGATCCTTTCCGTGGTGCCCGCCCAATTGCAACGGCTCATGGACGATCCAAAAACCATAAAGGCCCTGGCAGCCTGCAAGGCCGTTTTGCTGGGAGGCGCGCCGTGCCCCGCTCCGCTTATTGAAAAGGCCTTGGACGCCGATATCCCCGTCCTGCCCACCTACGGCTCCACCGAGGCCTGCGCCATGGTCACGGCGGTGAGGCCCGGATCCCAGCGGCATGTGCATTTTACGGCCGGCAAGGTTTTGCCATACCGAAAAGTTTCTCTTGCTGATGACGGAACCATTGCCATCGGCGGCGAGACCCTGTTCAAGCATTACATCGTGGACGGCAAGCCGGAGCATGTTCTGATGGACGGCGAATTCCGCACTGCGGATTTGGGGGAATGGGACCCGGACGGCAACCTGAAAATCACAGGCAGGCGGGATCTTGTTTTCATCTCGGGCGGCGAGAACATCAACCCGGCTGAAATCGAAAAGGCCCTGACGGAAACCGGCCTGGTTCTGGAAGCCGTGGCGGTTCCCGTGGATGACGATGTTTTCGGCCAGGTTCCCTGGGCCTTCGCCATGACCGAAAAGGAATTGGATCAGGAGCAAATCAAGGCGGCTTTGAAAAAAATCCTGCCGTCCTACAAAATTCCCAAAAAAATCCTGCCCCTGGCCCCCGGCATGGGGCGAAAAGGGGTCAAACGGGACCGCAAGGCCCTGCAAAAAATCGCGGCGGACACGGCGAAAAAACCATGAAACTCCACGCCCAAACATACGGCGACCCGCAAAATCCGCCCCTGGTCATGCTTCACGGATTCATGGGCCGGGGCCAATCCTTTGCGCCCCTGATCCCCTTGCTGAAGCCGCACTTCTTCCTGACAACCCTGGACCTGCCCGGCCACGGCCGTTCCTTATTTTCCCAAACGCCCCAGTCCCTTTGGCCGAAAAGATTTGAAGACGCGGGCAGGCTGGTCCTAAAATCCCTTGATGAAATAGAGATAAAATCCTTTTTCCTCTACGGCTATTCCATGGGCGGCCGGATCGCCCAGCAAGTCTGCCTTTTGGCGCCCGATCGCGTCCGCCGTTTGATTCTGGAATCCGCAGGCCTGGGAATTCCCGGCCTTGAAGAACGAAAAGTCCGCAAGCAAAAGGACGACGCCCTGCTGGCCAACATAAAGACCGCCGGGGATTTCCGCAGATTCCTGGACAAATGGCATCGCCTGCCCCTTTTTTGCACCCTATGGGACTCTCCGCTTCTGCCCGGCCTCACGGCCTCCAAACAAAAAAATAACGTGACGGATCTTGCCCGGGCCCTTAAAGTCCTGGGCGTGGGAAATCACCCGTGGTTCGGGCCGGACCTGGCGAAACTTGACGTTCCCATAACCTATATCTACGGTGAAAAGGACGCCAGGTACTCCCAGGAGGCGCAAAAAGCCATTGAAATAATTCCAAGACTAAACCCGGCCCCGTTCCCCGGCGCCTCCCACAACGTCCATATTCAGTTTCCGGCCCAAGCGGCCGAAACCATAATCAAGGCCTCAGGCCTGACTCCATAGGCCCGCTCCATTCGCCCTTTCGGCCCGGAATCGGCGGGGCTTATCCGAAAACGCTTGCCAATTTCCGGGAAAGTGGTACTATTTTTCACAAACTCGCGACCCATCCCCCTTCGGAGAGATATGGACGATCTGTACGCAAGAATAAGGCAGCGCGCCCGGGAAATCGGAAGCAAATATCCGGAACAGACTTTTTATTCGGATCACGCGGATTTAATGACTCTTTCCCGGAAATCCCTTGAAGACAGCCCAATCCTGACCAAATTGCATAATTTCGTGGCCAGCGTGGTGGACGACGATCTGGGCCACGGCCTGGATCATTGCGTCAAGGTGACCATCGACGCTGGCATTTTGTTCCTGATTTACGCGGACCAAGAAAACATGCGGGAAATGGAAAGGGAGCGCGGCCTGCTGCTGGTGCAGGCGGCCGGGCTTTTGCACGATATCTCCCGCAAGGAAAAGCGCCACGCCCACGCAGGCGCCCTGGCCGCGGCGGAAATCCTGGAGGATTTTCCGTTCTCCCAGAACGAGATCGACGCCATCTCCCTGGCCATCCGAAACCACGAGGCCTTTCATCCGCCGGACCCGTGCGCCAGCGACATGGGCCAGGCCATCTCGGACTGCCTTTACGACGCCGACAAATTCCGCTGGGGGCCGGACAACTTCACGGATACGGTGTGGTATATGGTGTCCTTTTTCAAGTCTTCGGTATCCATGTTTTTGGACCGCTACGAGGAAGGCATCAAGGGCATCATTAAAATCAAGGAGACCTTCCGGACCGACACCGGCCAGCAATACGGACCCGAGTTCGTGGACGCCGGCCTGGAAATCGGCGAGGAAATCCGCCAGATGCTAAGGGATGAGTTCCTGTAGTGAACGTATTCAACCCCATGGTTGGCGACGATAAATAAAAGTCCTCGACAGACTTTTTTCGGCCGCCCGCCTCGAATGGTCTTAACTTTCTACACAGGGCCGCCCCTTCTGCGCTGACGCGCCCAGGCAAGATACTGCTTTGCCTGGGTTACCCATCATCTGCGGCGGCAATGCCCGTCATCCCGGCAAGGGGCGATCTTCTTTTGAAGACCGGCCCGCGAGCCGGGATCCAGCGTCATTAGGAACTTGCCTTGGAGTATAATTACCTGTTTGAACGCAGCTTGGCGTCAAATGCCTTCCGCACTACAACCCCAAACTGCGGCTCACCACAATTTTCATAACCTCGTTGGTTCCTGCGAAGATGGGAAACACCCGGATGTCCCGGAACATTCTGGCAAGGGGGCAGGATTCGGCGGTGGCATCCAATCCCACCAGATCCAGGCACCGGTCCGCCGTGCGTTTGGCCATGTCCGTGGCCCAATATTTGGCCATGCAGGTTTCCGCGTTCACGTCCTCTCCGGCCATATGACCGGCAATGAGCTTATCCAAAAAGATGCGGCCCAGCCTGGCTTCGGTCGCCATTTCCACCAGGGCGAACTGCACGGCCTGGAATTTGGAGCGGGGCTTGCCTTCGGACTTGTTTTCCTTGCAGTAGTTTGTGGTCCATTCCAGAACGAATTCCGCCCTGGTCACGGCGTTCAGGGCCACCAGCAAACGCTCCTGCTGGAGCTTGACCATGAGCTTGGGAAATCCCGAGCCTTTCTCCCCCAAACGGTTGGACAGGGGAATGCGGCAATCCCGGAAAAACAGCTCGGCCGTATCCTGGCTGCTGGCGCCCATCTTCTTCATGGCCTGGCCTTTTTCAAACCCGGGCGTTCCTTCGTCCACCAGAAACAGGGAAACCGCCCTATGCCGGTTGGATTCGTCCGGGTCGATCGCCGCGACCACGGCCACGTCGCACAAAAGCCCATTGGAGATAAAGGTCTTGGTTCCGTTCAGAACCACGTGATCCCCGTCGTCCACTGCGGTCATGGTCATGGAGGCCAAATCGCTGCCCGCGTCCGGCTCGGACATGGCCACGGCCGTAATGCACTCCCCGGACACGCACCCGGGCAGGTATTTTTGCCTTTGGGCGTCATTGCCGAAAGAGGCGATGTACGGCGTTACAATGTCGCTGTGCAAAAAGGCGTCCAGGCCGTATTGATTGGTGCGCACCAGTTCTTCCAGGGCGATGACGGAATAGAGAAAATCCCCTCCCAGGCCGCCGTATTTCTTATCCGCCCAGGTGCATAAAAAGCCTTCGGCCCCCATCTTTTTCCAGATTTCCCGGGGGGTGACGCCGTCCTTTTCCCATTGATCCACATGGGGGACGACTTCTTCTTTGCAGAACTCCCGCAGCCTTTGCCGAAAGGCCTTGTGCTCGGCCGTGTAATTCAAAATGTCCATACAAAACCCATATCTGTGACTACTTTAACTCGTCCTTTAAAAACAAACCCAAATGATTTACCGCCTGCCTTGATTCCGGGCAGATCACGCCAAAGGATTGAAACACGTGCCACATGTTTTTCCACACTTCCAGCTTTACCTTGACCCCGGCCTTTTTCGCTCGATCCGCCAACCGGGTGGAGTCGCTCAACAAGACCTCGTCGTCTCCCGCCTGGATGAACAAAGGCGGCAGGCCGCTTAAATCCATGTTCAAGGGACTGGCCAATTCCGGCCGCTGGTCCTTGGGGCCCAAATACCACGTCATATGCTTGCCTATGTCCTCGCCGTCAAACAAAGGATCGGCCTCACTGCGGGATTTTAAAGACTCCCCGTCAAAATTTACGGCGTCCGTCATGGGGGAAATCATAATCGCAGCCTTTGGCATGGGCAGATTTTTTTCCTTGATGCTGAGCAAAGTCATGAGGACAAGGCATCCGCCGGCGGAATCCCCGCCCAGGGCGATGTTTTCCGGCTTATACCCCTGATCCAGAAGCCATAGGTAGGAATCCAGGCAATCCACATTGGCGGTGGGATATTTGAACTCCGGCGCCAAGCGGTATTCCGGGACCAGCACGGGCATGCCCGAAGCCTTGGACAGCGCGGCCGCAAGATTACGATGCGTGGAAGCGGAGCCGCAAAAAAATCCCCCGCCGTGAAAGTACAGCAGCGCGTTTGTGGAATTCTCCGGCGTTTTCCGCGCCCGGACCCATTCGGCCTTCAGCCCGGCCACACTGGCTTCCTCCACCCTGGTCCCCCACGGAAGCGTCGCCATCTTGCTCAGATTTTCCACGGCGTCCCGGGTGACGTCCACCGGGGTGTCCGGCGTAAACCGGGGCGCCAGATAATAAACCACGGAAAGGCGCGCCAGACGGCTGCCCAGGGAAGGCTTGAATAGAGTCGTGTTGACAGCGATGTATGCGGAAATAAGTAGAATGACGACGACCAGCAACCGAACCCAACGCTTTTTTTGCGCCATAGGCCTAAACTCCCCCCAATTGGTTTATAGTCGCCGGTTATTATACACGATTTCTACAAAGAAGGAAACTGCGGCATGAAATTCTACGAGGAAAAGGGTCGCTTGCCCGGCGCCGGGATCGATAGATTTAACCGGCGCCAAAGGCAAGGGTAAGCAATTTTTACTTTTCAGGCATGGAAATCACCCGGGGCGGCGCCTTGATAAAATCCTGCTTCAGGCTGTAAGTGTAAGCGCCCTGATCCGGAATCAACAACACGTCCCCCGGCTGAATGTCTTGCCCCCAGTAAGACAGGCCCCACAAATCGTGGGGCGTGCACAAGGAGCCCATGATCTCGCAGGCCTTTTCCTCCAAAGCCGGCCGGCTCAGGTTCAGCACCGGAGCGTAATCCATTTCGTAGCGCTCCCAGCCGACGGCGTTGGTTCCGGCGTCGGTGATGACCAGGCCGCCGTCCTTTTTGTCCACCACATTCAGCAACAAATGCATGGCGCCGTTGCACAGCCACCTGCCCGGCTCCATGCATACGCGGCAGGGAACCGTGGAGAAAATGTGGGTCTCCACCGCCTGATAGAGGGATTGTGCAAAAACCTCCAGGCTTTGGGCCGGCGCGTAATAATGCTCCAAAGGCCGGTCCACGTCCAGGCCCGCCAGTTTCATCACCTGCCCGGCCTGGGTGACCGGATAGACCTGCCATTCCCCGGCCTGGGGCCAGTATCCGCCGCCGATGTCCAAAAATTTCAAAGCCCCCAGCATTTCCGGGGACCATTGCCCGACTTCCCTGCCGATGGCCGCAATGGTCCTGACCTGCTGGGACGGATCCAGGTTCCAGCTTGTATGGAACTGAAGCCCCTGGATTTCCAAACCCGGGCATTCCTGAGCCTTTTTCCAGGCTGCTCCCAGATTAGCCAGGGCTACGCCGAATTTTTTCCACGGGCTGGAAGGCGGCGTAATGCGAAGGCCAACCCGCACCTTTTTTCCGGCCTGCAACGCCAACCGGTTCAGGCGCTCCATCTCGCCCAGGCTGTCCATGAGGACTTTCACCCTGCCGGAATTCTCCACGGCAAGGAAAAGCTCCTTGTCCGTCTTGCCCGGACCGCTGAAGATGACGTCCTCCGCCCCCAAGGCCAGGGCTCTTTCCACTTCCACCCCGCTGGAGACGTCCAGCCCGAATCCCTGATTGACCAAAATCCGGGAAACCTCGGGGTGATTGTTGCTTTTCATGGCGTAATAGCAGGCGAAATCCGGAAAACACGCCGCAAACGCGTTTTTGAACATGGCTGCATGTTTTTTCAGATTGGCGTGATCCAACACATAAAGGGGCTCCTGATGGACCTCAGCCAAATCCAGGAACACCTCCTTCTTGTTGAAAAAACGCTCCACATAGGCCTTGACCATGGCTCCGGGCAGACGTCCGTCCTTATGCCGAAGCATGGCCTCCACCCGGGATAATGCGTCCCGGAAAGCCGCCTGAGATGGCGTAAAATCAAAGGTCATGGGCGTTTTATCCTTATTTCGGCCAAGCTCGTCAGAACCCTGTTTTGAAGAGCGACGTCCCTGCCCGCATCCGGTCTGTAAATGACATTCGCCAAAATCCAGGAGTCGTAATCCCGGGGCGGCAGTTTGATGGAATCCCCGACCCGCCTGAGGGGCTCGAAGCACAGCACCCGCTTATCCGTTAACAGGCCTCCCGGTTCGAGGCGCTCCAACTCGCCGTCATGGGGGGCGAAAATGCGCATTCCCACGTGGGGCTTGAGGGGCTTCTGCTTCCAATGAATAGGAACTTTGGCCGCAAAATCCATGGCAAGGGCCATGGTGTCCGGCCCGCCTGCGTTTCGCAACAGCAAGGGCAGGCAGTCCCCTCCGGGCCTGGGCGCCATTTCCAGGAGCCATGGACCGTTTTCGTTCAGTATAAAGTCCACCATGCAGATGCAGGCTTTCACCCCTGCAGCCCGCGCCGCCTCGGCGAACAGGCCTTCCAGGGCCGCCGTCTCCTTGGGGGAAAACAGGCCGTCTTTCAACTCATAAGCCTGGGTGATTCCGAAATGTCCGGAATTCAGCCCATGCTTGGCGGTAAGCCGAAGAATCCGGGCCTGTCCCCCGACAACCAGAAAATCCGCGCTAAACTCCCGGCCCAGGGCGATTTCCTCCATAAGCATGGGCCAGGCCCCTTGCGGGTCCTTGCCTTGCCGGGCGAAAAACGACTCCGCCGCGGCCGCGGTCTTGGCCCAGTCCGCCCTGGAGTCCATCTTGAACACCAAAGAGCTGCCTGAGCCATCCACGGGCTTTACCACCCAGGGAGGATTATGCTCCGCCATGAAGGCCAGGGCCTGATCCGGACTTTCCGCCAGGCAGAAGCCCGGCGTGGGAAGGCCGGCGGCCGCCCACAGGCTTTTTGCCTGGAATTTATTCCGGCAATTGGCCACGGCCCGGGAAGATGGAAAGTCCAGGTCCAGCTCTTCCGCCAGTTCCGCCGCCAAGACCAGGGATTCGCAGTCGTAGCAGACGATTCCCGCAAGCTCCATGCGGCTGGCCTTGAGATGCTTTTCCAGAGCCTTCCGGGCTTCTTCCAGGTTCAAAGGGCAAAGAACCTCCTCGTCCGACATGGGGGGAGGTTCGGCCGCATTTTTGCGAACCTGAGGATCCGTTAAAAACAAGCCCTTGCCGGGCCTGATCCGCCGAATTCTGTCCACATAATCCGGGGTCGTCCCAACAACCAGCACCCGTGCATTATCAGACACGGAGTGCAAGCTCCGCTTCCCGGACTGCCGGGTAGACCACGCCAGGCTGCTCTTGCAGGCGGATCTCCATAAGGGGCCGGGGTATGAGGCGCATGCGCTCTTTCCAGTTAAAATTCCCGCACAAGAAGTCGACACAATCCAGCTTTTCCGCGCAAGCCCTTTCCAAATGATGAAAATTGATGAGTTTGGCCACTCCGGGAAAATCCCGGTCCACGCCGCCCGCCAAAACCGAGTAATAGCCCTTGTACACCGCGCCCACGTCCACGGCGGCCGTCCTGCCTTCAATCAATGCGGCCGTAATCCGCAGCATGCCCTTGTCCCGAAGCCAGGCCAGAAGGTCCTCAAATCCCTTTAAAAAGCGGGGATCATAAAAATAGGACTCCGGGCCGAAAGCCTCTATATTCATGCGAAACAAAAACTGGGCGTCGTCCATGCAATCAAAACGATATTCCACGCCCCGGCTTTCCAGCCGCGACGTCTCGGCCATGAGCTTCTTCAAGGTCTTGCGGGGAAAGCTGTTCAGGTATTCCTGAAAATTATAGGAATGCCTTCCGGGGAAAAACAAATACCCGACCTCATCCTCCTCCGCCCCCGGATACCCGAAAGACTGCTTCATGGGATCCAGATACCGCAAATGCGCGGCGCCCGGCACGGCTTCCAGCATGGCCTCCAGAGTCCCCCGATCCCTGGCGGGAAAAACGTTGCCTTCCAGCCAGGTCTTGCCCTTCCAGGTTTCTCCGGGGAAAACGGTCCAGGTCCGGGCTTCCTCCACCCAGCTGAGGGGCAGAAAACCCTCGGCCTCGCCCAAAGCCCCTTCAGCCTTCACGCCGATCACAGGCCGCCGAAAGGCCCTGTGAAAATGCATCCGGGTCTCCCACAGGTCAAACACGTTCACAGGGGCGGGCATGAGGGCCGCCCACATTCGGGCGATCTCCTCCTGATCGTTTATCAGGGATATTTTGGTCATTCCCTATCTCCTCATGGAAACCTGGAGGCTGCTGTCCTCGCCTTTGAAATAATTCACGGCGAACTGCCGGACCAAATACGGGTTGTACGCCTTGCAGCTGAACACGTCCAAATACACCGCGTTGCTGGCGTTGGCGAAATGAGCTGAAATCAAAGAGGTTTCGATCAATTGCACCATGGAGAAACCGGCCACCTTTTCGTCCTCGCCGAAATGCACCACCTGGGTCTCGCCGAAACGCTTCATCTCGATGAGATCGCACAACTCCACCACAAAGCGCTTGATGGCGTCCGCGTCCCGGATCAGGTCCGGATCGCAACCATAGAGGTCCACGGCAGAAGCCAGGCCCCAGCAGGCATTGTTTTCCACCTGCTCCTTCACGGCCTCGCCTTCCATCAGGGAGTTCACCACAAAAGGCCCGGACGGAGCGTCGGCGTATCCGCCCTCTTCATACTCCGTGTAATCGTCCGCATAATCCGCATCCTCATCCGCCGCCCTTGTTTTGTGCAGCCCCTTGGAGAACTTCAAGGAGCGCCGGTTGCGGCTCATTCTTTCGTCGTCGAAATCCATTTCCGCTGCAGGAAAAACTTCGCGGGCGCCAAGGCCCTTGCCCCCGTTGGAGCGCTTTTTCTTTTTCGTCATCATGTGAGTGTCCTCAAATTAAGAATAAGGTGGAAACAACGTTGTTCCCCAATGCCTGCCCCATGAGCAAGGGGCGTGCCAGAGACGAAAAAAATCTTGCAATCCTTCCCATTTTAAGAAATTGATTTCCTAAATTACCGACCCCAACCCGGCCGCAAAGGCGATTTAAAATTAAAACATCATAAAATCAAAAGATTATAAAAAAGGATCTCCGGTCGGTTTTTTGGTTGAAATGCAAAAGACGCCTCAAAGGATAATTGGAGCTCAAAGCATTTCCAGGGAAAAAGCCCTAAAAAAGGAATTGAATTGCTTGTTTTTAAGCAGTTATAAGAAACAACTTTCCTATTCTTGAAATAGCGCGGCAATTCTTTGGGTTTCGCCCATAATTTGGTTGACTTCGGAAAACTATTTCCGATATAAGGCCGTTTAGACATCGCGTCCCCTTGAAATCGTCTTTCCCCGCCCCTTGTTCGCGTCTATTTTGGACGCCCGCAGCGGGCGCCCCTACACCGCGTAAGGGCCGGCATCGGCCCCGGATATTTGGAAACGCCATGCTCTTAAAAGTCGCCTTGTGCATCGACAACCCCGGCCTGTTGGCCAAGCTGAAAAAATCCCTGGAAAGCCTGGACATCAACCTGGAAGCCTACGGCCCGGGCCGGTTCACCTGGCAAAAGGTCATCAGAAGCTGCGCCGACATAGTGGTCATCAACGAAAGCCTGCTGCCCCGCCCTATTGAAACCAGCATCGCCGCCCTGAACGACCTGCCCGAAAACCCGGCGACCATCATCCTGCACATGCACGAGTCCTCCGAAGACCAGGCCGGGCTGGTGGCCGCAGGCGCGGACGCTGCGCTCCATGCAGGCCTGCCGCCCCGCAGCATTGTTCAGGCCATCGAGGGCGTCATGGAGTCCCGCCTGCAATACATTGTGCGGACCGCCCCGCCCACCCGGCCCGACTACCGGCCCAGGCTGGAGGATTTCCGCTCCAACAGCCAGTCCATGCAGGCCATGCTCCAGGAGGTGAGGCAGGTTATTTCCAGCAACGCCCAGCTGCTCATCACGGGCGAGACGGGCGTGGGCAAGGAGCGCCTGGCCCGGGCCATCCACTTTGAAAGCCCCCGGGCCTCGGGGCCTTTTGTGACCGTGAACATGGCCGCCCTGCCCGAGCAATTGCTGGAAAGCGAGTTGTTCGGCCATATCCAGGGGGCCTTCACCGGCGCGGTGCGCTCCCGCAGGGGCGCCTTTGAAATGGCCCACCGGGGAACCATATTCCTGGACGAAATCGGCGAAATGCCCATCCATCTCCAGGCCAAGCTCTTAAGGGTGCTGCAGGATTTCGAGGTCAAGCCCCTGGGGGGAGAAAAGGCCATGTGGGTGGACGTGCGGGTGATCGCCGCCACCAACCGGGACCTGGAGGAGGATGTGCGGACCAAGGCTTTCCGCGGGGATCTTTTTTACCGCCTGAGCGTCATCACCATCACCATTCCCGCCTTGAAGGAGCGCAGGGAGGATATCGCCCATCTCGCCAGGGATTTCATCACCAACCAGCACGCCCGGCACGGCAAGGACGTGGAAAGCATCTCCCGGGAGGCCATGGAGGCCCTGACGCGCTACGACTGGCCCGGCAACGTGCGGGAGTTGTTCAACGTTCTGGAACGGGCCATCATCCTGTGTCCGGACCAGGAAATCACCCTCCGCGACCTGCCCCACATTTTTCAAAGCAATGTGAGAACCGAACACGCGGTTCAGGATGCAGCCCCCGAGTCCTGGAAGGGAAAAACCCTTAAGGAAGTGACGGACCAGGCCCTAAGCCGGGTGGAAAAGCTGTATCTGGAATCGGTTTTGGAGGAAACCGCCGGGAAGATCGGCCCGGCCGCGGACATCGCCGGCATCACCACCCGCTCCCTTTACAACAAAATGCAAAAATACGATCTGGACAAACGGGATTTTAAACAGATTTAACGGATAGCCCCTCAATCCAACCCCTTGGTCAGGGCCTGGATTTCCTTCGCGTTCAGGCGGCGCCATTTGCCCGAGGGCAGGCCGCCCAGACGGATGGTGGACATGCGCACCCGGTGAAGCCGTCTGACCTTGTTCTTGGTCAGCTCCACCATTTTGCGAATCTGCCGGTTGCGCCCTTCCTTCAAGACAATGGTGAAGGACTTGGGGCCCGTGCGTTTAACCTTGGCGGGCCGGGTTTTTTTGCCTTCCAGCATCATGCCCCGCCGCATGGCGTCCAGGGCCTGGTCCGGCACGTCCTTGACGGTTTCCACCTCGTATTCTTTTTCGTGGTCGAACGAAGGATGGGAAAGGCGGTGGTGAATCCGGCCGTCGTCGGTGAGTAAAAGCAGCCCCGTGGAGTTGTTGTCCAAACGGCCTATGGGGAACAGGCGCTGGGGCAGGTCGATGAGATCCAGGACGATTTTCCGGCCGGGCTGTTTGCACGTCGTCAAATACCCGGCCGGTTTGTTGAGCATGATATAGGTCCGGCTTTCCTTGGGCTCCACCTTTTTGCCGTTGACCGCAATCTCGTCCTGGTCCGGGTCGATTTTCACGCCCATCTGGGTGACGATTTCGCCGTTGACGGCCACCTTGCCCTGGGAGATCAACTCCTCGGCATGCCGCCGGGAGCAGACCCCGGCGTGGGCCAGATATTTTTGAAGCCTTTCCAAAGCCATGGATCAGGAACGGTAGTCCGCGTTGATTTTTATGTAATCGTAAGACAGGTCGCAGGTAAGCACGCTGGCCTGGCCCTTGCCTATTTTCAAGTCGATCTTTACGGTGAACTCGGGCAGTTTCATGACCTCGGTGGCCATGGCCTCCGCCTCCATGTCCAGGCCCATGCCGTCCTTGACCATCTGCACGCCGTCAAAAAAGATGTCCACCACGTAAGGATCCAAGGGAACCCCGGCCCGGCCCGCGGCGGCCAAAAGCCTGCCCCAGTTGGCGTCCTCGCCGAAAAAGGCGGTCTTGACCAAGGGAGAATGGGCGATGACGTCCGCAATCCGCCGGGCGTCCTGGTCGGAATCCGCGCCCTGGATGTCGATGGTCACCACCTTGTTCACGCCTTCGCCGTCCTTGACCAGCATGTGCGCCAGATCCAGGCAGACCTTGTCCACGGCCTGCTGAAACAGGTCCATGCACCGGTTGGCCGCCACCTGGGACAGCCCGCTGGCCATGAGCAGCACCGTGTCGTTGGTGCTGGTGTCTCCGTCGATGGTGATGCGGTTGAACGAGGCGTCCACCGCCGGCCGAAGCACCCGCTTGAGGGTGTTGGGATTGGCCTGGATGTCCGTGCAGATAAAGCACAGCATGGTGGCCATGTCCGGCCGGATCATGCCCGCGCCTTTGGCCACGCCCACCACGTTGAAGGTCTGGCCTTCAAAATCCGCCTCCACCGCCGAAACCTTGGGAACGTTGTCCGTGGTCATGATTGCCTCGGCGAAAGACTCGAAGCCCTCCGGGGACAAGCTGTCCACAAGCCGGGGAAAGGCGTTCCGGATTTTTTCCACGTCCAGGATCTTGCCGATCACGCCCGTGGAAGCCACAAGCACGTCTTCGGCGTCCACGCCCAGATTTCCGCTTGCCAGACGCGTGGTTTCCACGGCGTCGTCCACGCCTCGTTTGCCGGTGCAGCAATTGGCGCACCCGCTATTTGCAACTACAGCGCGGCACACGCCGGAGCTGATGTTCTTTTTATCCAATAATACAGGGGCGGCCTGGACCTTGTTCCTGGTGAACACCCCGGCCACGGAGGCCGGGACCGAACAAAAAATCATACCCAGGTCGGGTTTCCCGTTTTTCTTGAGTCCGCACGCCGTTCCGGCCGCGGAAAAGCCCTGACAGGACGCTTTTTCCAACGTCTTCATGATTGTGTCCCTTTGGTTTGATTGTCTATCAGGCATTGCAATGAAAAGTAAAATCATTTACCATGCCCCAAGCCATCTGACAAGAATAACCACCCACTGGAACAGATTCTTAATAATAATGCAACCGGAAAAAACGACCTCTATTCAGGTTTCCCATCTCCGTCCGGGCGCCGGGGGGGAGGAGCCCTTGTTCACGGAAGCGCGCAACCCGGCCATGGACATGCTTCGGGCCATGCGCCCCCATCAGTGGGTGAAGAATTTTTTGGTCTTTGTACCTGTTTTCACGGGACATCAGGTCTCCCTGCTCCACCTGTCGTCCGGGCTGGCGGCATTTCTCTGCCTGAGCCTGTGCGCATCGGCCCTGTACCTGATCAACGACGTCCTGGACCTGGAAGCCGACAAAATCCACCCCCATAAAAAGAACAGGCCCTTCGCCTCGGGCGCCCTGCCTCCCCAATTCGGGCTGGCCGCCGCCCCCCTGCTGGCATTGGCGGCCATGGGCTGCGCATTGTGGATGCCCGTCTATTTGGCTGGAACCTTGATCGTTTATTTGGTTCTGGGCCTCAATTACTCCTTGTGGATTAAAAAAATCGCCTTTCTGGACGTCCTGGTCCTGGCGGTCATGTATACCTTGAGGATTGTTGCGGGAGGCGCCGCGGCCGGTATCCCCATCTCCCTGTGGCTGCTGATTTTTTCCGTCCTGTTCTTCACCAGCCTGGCCATGGCCAAACGCTACGTGGAAGCGGCCGCCCTGCCCGGGAGAAACCGGTCCAGGGCCAAGGGCCGGGGTTACGGGGTCGGGGACGAAAAAATCCTGGGCGCCCTGGGCGCCGCCTTCGGCATAGCCTCCATTGCGGTTTTGTGCTTTTACGCAGGAAGCCGAAAGGCGGCGGAATTATACCGTTCGCCCTCCTTATTATGGGCCGGATGCGCCCTGCTTCTCCTGTGGCTGGGATTGCTTTGGAGCAAGGCCCGAAAAGGCGCCTTGTCCGACGATCCCATTGTCTTCGCCTTAAAAAACAAGGCCTCCCTGGCCCTGCTTTGCGCCGTGGGCGCGGTTTTCATTGCTGCGGGGTGGATATGACGGCCTGCCAATATCCGTCATGGGGCCGCCTGGACTTCGGCCCGCAACACGGGGAGCGCATTCCTGCAGAGAACTTCTCCCTGGACGCCCTGGCGTCTTCGCCGCCCTATTTGCCGTACGGAAACGGACGCTCCTACGGAGATTCCTGCCTCAACACCCAGGGCGCGCTTCTGGATTGCCGGGGCCTGAGCAAAATCCTGGACTTTGACGAGAAAACCGGCGTCATCAAATGCCAGGCCGGCGTGTTGCTTTCCCAAATCCTGGACCACGCCCTGCCCAAAGGATGGATTTTGCCCGTCACCCCCGGAACCCGGTTCGTCACCATAGGCGGATGCATCGCCAACGACGTGCACGGCAAGAATCACCACCAGGCCGGGACATTCGGGCGCCATGCGCTTTGCTTTGAGCTAAAGCGCTCCAACGGCGAAACGTTGCTGTGCTCTCCAGAGGAAAACCCGGACCTTTTCCGGGCGACCATAGGCGGCCTGGGCCTGACCGGGCTGATTTCCTGGGCGGAAATCCAGCTTTCCCCCTGCCAAAACCCGGTCATCCATCAGGAAACCCTCAAATTTTCCGGCCTGGACGGTTTTTTCGACCTGTCCGAGGAGTCTGACGCAAACCATGAGTTCACCGTCGCCTGGGTGGATTGCCTGGCCCGGGGCAAATCCCTGGGCAGGGGCCATTTCATCCGGGGAAACTATTCCCCGGCCACGCCCGGCAAAAGCGCGGGACCGCGCACCATCCAAATGCCGTTTGACCCGCCCTTCTCCCTGGTGAACAAGCTCAGCCTCAGGGCCTTCAACAGCCTGTACTACAACAGGCAGGCGGCCCCAAAAAAATCCCGCATTGTCCCATGCCGGACCTTTTTCTATCCTTTGGACGCCATTGAACACTGGAACCGGCTCTACGGCAAAAAAGGCTTTTACCAATATCAATGCGTGATCCCCCCCGAAAGCAGCCGGGAAGGCGTGCGGGAAATTCTGGACAGGATCGCCGCCGCCGGGATAGGATCTTTTCTGGCGGTTTTAAAGAGATTCGGAAACATTACGTCTCCTGGGCTTCTGTCCTTTCCCAGGCCGGGCGTAACTCTGGCATTGGATTTTCCCAACCAGGGCCCTAAAACCCTGGCATTGTTTAATAAATTGGATCAGGTCGCCGCGCAGGCGGGCGGAGCCCTGTATCCCGCAAAAGACGCCCGTATGAGCCCGAAGATGTTCCGTTTGTCATTCCCCGCCCTTGAAAAATTCCTCCCCCATGTGGACCCGGCTTTCAGCTCCTGTTTCTGGCGCCGGCAAATCATGGGCGCCGGGAATAAGATTTGCGATTTTAGATAAAATAATCAATAGATTGGAGGCGATTCATGACCAAGAAGGCGCCAATGCCCACCTTGCGGCTTTGTGACATCGGAGAACGCATCGGATTGATCATCGTTTGGAAGTCAGGGGTGGTCTACTCGAACCAGACAGGCGGGCTGGCATGCTTTCTTTCCAAGCAGGAAGGCGTTTTTGTGCCCATTGGAGAAGGCCTGCTTAACCAGGACGAACTCCTTTGGGAGCATTTTACCGGGTCCAAATGGTTCGGCGCCTGCATGGACGGCATCGACGAAGAAACCGCCGACTACATTGACGAAGTGCTGGAGCAAAACATCGAGACTTCCTGCGTGAAGGTGGATAGAAGCCGTCTTGGAAAATCCCACGAAGCCTGGATTTACGTTAAGATTATGGACGACCCCAATTCTGAGGAACGAAGAATCATCAAAGGATTTGACGGCTGCCGGGCGATTTTAACCTGGGATAACAGCGAGCTGCCTTGAATTTCAAAAGCACCCTCTCCAAATTCGCTCACGCCGGTCCCGCCGCAAGCGCCTCTTGAATGGTCTGCGCAAGAACCTGCCGATCCACGGGTTTTTGAAGAAGTTTGACCGCCTCAAGCCCTGTTTCCTTCTGAAAAACGCCTGAATCCGCGCATCCGGTGCATAAAATGACGGGGATTTCAGGCCGGACGGCCAGGATCTTTTGCGCCAGGAGATCGCCGTTAAGGCCGGGCATGATCATGTCGGTTATGACTAAATCAAAGGAATCCGGATTGTTGGCGAAAAGATCCAATGCGGCCTGGCTGGATTCCTCCGCATGAACCAAATACCCGAGTTTCTCCAACGAGCGCTTGGTCATCCTGAGAGTCTGGGGCTCGTCATCCACGACTAAAATCCGCTCTTCTTCCCCTTTGGGAGCCTCCTTTGCCTCAGGCTTCGCCTTTTCATCACTGGCGCCCGGAGCAGCGGGCAGATACACCTCAAACAGGGCGCCCTGGTTCCGTTGGCTCCGCACGCAAATCTCCCCTTTGTGGCTTTTCACAATGCTGTGCACCATGGCCAGCCCCATTCCGGTCCCCTCCCCCACGTCCTTTGTGGTGAAATAAGGCTCGAAGATCCTTTCCATCACCGCCTTGGACATCCCCGGCCCGGTGTCGGAGACGGACAACTTTTGATAATGCCCTTCAGGCAGATTGGAAGCGAGAGCGCCGCCGTCTCCGTTTAAGCTCACCTTTTCCAGGCTGATGGTCATGACGCCGCCCATGTTCTTCATGGCCTGATAGGCGTTGGTGCACAGGTTCATCACCATCTGATGAAGCTGGGAGGAATTGCCGAAAACCCCGCTGCCGGCGTCGGGAAGCGTCGCTTTAACCTCAATGGTGGAGGGGATGGAGCCTTTTAACAGGCTGAGCGACTCCTTTACCACGGCGCTCAGATCCACTAACGAAGGTGCCTCGGACGACCTTCTGCCAAAGGTGAGGATTTGGGAAACCAGTTCTTTGGCCCTGACGGCCGCTCGCAGGATTTCGTCCAGAACCTCCGTGGTGGACTCCCGGCCTTTATGCTCTTCCATGAGCATCTGGGTGTAGCCTATGATGGGGTGCAAAATATTGTTGAAATCATGGGCGATGCCGCCGGCCAGGGTGCCGATGGCTTCCATCTTTCTGGCCTGCAGCAACTGGGCTTCCAGTTCGCTTTTTTCCCTTTCCGCTTTTTTTCGCGCCCGGATGTCCCGCGTGGCGCCTCGAACTCCAACAGGCTGCCCCTCGTCATTCAATATCCAGTTGGAGGTGACCTCCACATCGATAATGTCCCCGCTTTTGGTGTATTGCTGCAATTCAAGGGTCGCCGGGTGCCCGTTGAAAGCCCGGTCGGAAGCCAGCTCTCGCGCAATGGAGCGCTGAACCTTGGCCCAGGATTCCGGGGTGAGGTATTGGTCCAGGGTCATTTTCATGACCTCGTCCACGGTGAAGCCGCTCATCCTTTCCACTGAGGGGCTTATATAGGTAAAAGCTCCGCCCAGAGTCATGGTCCATATAATGTCCGTGGAATTCTCCGCCAGCAGGCGAAACCGGATTTCGCTGTCGCGCAGAGCTTCCTCCGCCTTTTTCCTGTCTTCAATGTTGCGAATCGTCCCCGCAGTGCCCGTGGGCTTCCCCTCTTCGTCAAACAAAAAGGCGGCGGTAATGGAAGCCCGCACAATAGATCCGTCCTTGTCAATAAACTCGGCTTCGTAATCATTGATCCTTCCATGGCTGACCATGGCTTCGAGCCGGTCGTTTCTTTCATCCGGACTGACGGTCAGGGAGCGGATGTTTCTGCCGATCAACTCCTCCCGGGTGTACTGGGTTACATAGCGAATGGAAGGGCTGACCTCGCGGATGATGCCGTCCAGGTCGGCCTCGAAATACACGTCCTGGATGTTTTCATACACCCTCCTGTATTTCTCCTCACTCTCCCTTAAGGCCTTTTCCGCAACGATCTGAGCCTCCACATCCCTGGAAATGCCCACCAGTCCCACGGGATTCCTATCATCGTCATACAAGAAACCCGCCTTGATTTCCGTATGAATAGGCGTACCGTCCTTGCGAATCAACTGGATGATGACATTACGCCTCACATCGATGTCGGGAAACTGCCGGTTCTCCTCAAAGCCGCTCAATAACTCTTGCTGCACCAGGCCAAGGCCTTCCTCCGTCATGATTCCATACGCGGACGTCCCTATCACTTCGGCCGGTTCAAACCCCAAAAGCCCTTTCACCGACGGGCTGGAGTACACGAACCTCATATCCATATCCAGCACCCAGACATTGTCCGAGATGTTCTCCGCCAACAGCCTGTAGCGCCTTTCGCTTTCCTCCAACTGATCCCGAACCACAAGGGCTTCCGCAACCTGATTTCCAAGCTGCCAGGTCATGAACATGACCACGCCCATAAACGAAAACTCGATGATGTAAATAAAATCGTACAAGCCGAGCCGGACCGCGGAATCGTTGGCGATGCCTATAAAAAACACCATGAACGAAGCGACCATGGCCAGCCCCTTGCGCAGGCTGCGATGCCGCGTATACCACAAGGTCACCCAACAGAAATAAGCGATAAAAAGCACCCGAATCAAATAGCGGAAAGCGCCAAAAGAACTCAAGGAGAACTCGTAAAAGGTTACGGGCCCAAACCATGGCATATGAACTTTCTGCAGGACCGGGGCCTGCTCCAGCCAGAACAACCCTCCGGGGGCGAAAACCCCGATGATAAAAGCAATGGAAAAATAGGCCGTGAAAAAATAGACCGGGCGTTTGTCCGGGTGGCCCGTGTATGCATGAAGATACCAGACCAGGGCCAAACCGCTGGGGGCGAGAATGAGCATTCGCAGCTTGAGCCAGTATGTCGCCTGCTCGGGATAGCTCGCATTATACACATTGATGGAAATGATGTCGTACAGGACCATCAGAAGGCACACAACGGCGAAGTACAGGTATTCCTTTCGCACACTTTGCCTGACGTACACCAGGGCGTGAAAAATGGCCGAGCCCATGGTCAGGGCTGCTGCAATCGCAATAGGCATGGACAAAGGAGACATTAAACAAAACCTTGTTGCAGCACAATCATGCGCATTTTAAAAAGCATCCAAGGTAAAAACAACTCAAAGAAAGGCCCACCCTCAGAGCCCGCCTTGCTAAACCTGCACATCGATATCATAAATGATTTGCCGTACAGACTACCACATTATTTGATCTCCATCAAGAAAACTGCTATTTTCGGTCCAATGGAAAACCCAACCAAACCTTTATCAAATCCTAACAAAGGCCTAACTTTCGCGTTACATAAATCGGAGGCTGTTTTTATAACCACTTCAAGGTGAGACGCTATGCCAAAAACAAGTATACTGATTGTAGACGACGAAGAAGACATTTTGGAACTCCTCAAGTTCAACCTGGAACGGGAAGGTTTCAAAATTTTCTGCGCCGATTCCGGCGAAAAGGCCTTGGAAGCCGTCAAAAACTTTTCCCCGGACCTGGTCCTCCTGGACCTTATGCTGCCGGGAATCGACGGCCTGGAAGTCGCCAGAGTTCTGAAATCCAAGCCCAACACATCGGCGATCCCTATCATCATGCTCACCGCCAAGGGAGATGAGTCCGACGTGGTCAGGGGGTTGGAACTTGGCGCCGACGACTATGTCACCAAACCTTTTTCCCCCAGAGTCATCACTGCCAGGGTCCGGGCCGTCATGCGCAGAAACGCCGCGGAGCCTGACGATGGAATACAGGCCCGGGAAGTGCACGGAATCAGCATCCATCCCGGACGCAGAGAGGTGGCGGTCAATGGAAAGCAAATCAAGCTGACCATGTCTGAATTCGACATCCTCCATTACCTGGCGCAAAGGCCCGGCTGGGTTTTCACCCGCTCCCAGATCGTTTCCGCCGTTCGCGGCGAAGGCTTCGCCGTCACCGACCGGTCCGTGGACGTGCAGATCGTCGGCTTGCGGAAAAAGCTGGGAGCCTCCGGAAAATTCATCGAAACCGTGCGCGGTGTAGGCTACCGCCTGAAAGAATAACAACATGGAAAAAAAACGCCGGCTGTTCCTGCAATTATTCCCCACGTATCTGCTTGTCATCCTCATCTCCATTGTGGCCGTGGCCTGGTACGCTTCCAGCGCCATGAGCAAATTCTACCTGAGCAACATGGAGCAGGATCTGATGGCCAGAGCTCAGTTCGTCGAACCCCAAATAGTCCAACTATTGGACCCTTTGGATCTTGCAGCCCTTGATAACCTGTGCAAAAGCGTGGGCAGGCGCACCCAAACCCGGATCACCGTCATACTGCCAACGGGCCAAGTGGTGGGCGACTCTAACGAAGACCCCAAAAACATGGACAATCATGTGGACCGCCCGGAAGTGCTCGGGGCGTCAGCAGGCAAGGCTACGTCCTCCATCCGATTCAGCCGCACCCTGGATGAAAAAATGATGTACATGGCTGTTCCCACCAAAAAAGGACGCAATACAATCGCAATCATCCGGACGGCCGTCTCGGTCAACTCCCTGGACGAAGCGGTGTCTGACATCCGGGGAAAAATCGCAGCAGGCGGGCTTATCATCGCCTTTTTCGCCGCGATCATCGCCTTGCTCGCCGCCCGCCGCATTACCCGCCCCATTGAACAGATGAAAAAATGGTCCGAATCCATCTCCCGGGGCGATTTCAATTTCAGCCCGCCCGAGGCGAAATCCGAAGAAATCGAATCCCTTTCCAAGGCCATGAACCAAATGGCCAAAGACCTAAAAGGCCGCATTGACTTCATAACCCGGCAAAAAAATCAAATGGAGGCCGTCCTGGCCAGCATGGTGGAAGGCGTGATCGCCCTGGACACCGGGCAGCGCATCATCAGCATGAATCAGGCCGCCGGACGCATGCTCGCCTGCGACCCTAAAACGGCCGCAGGAAAAACCATCCAGGAAACGGTCCGCAACACCGATTTCCATGATTTTGTGCTCATGGCCTTCAAAAGCGAAAGCCCCGTGGAAGAGGAACTGGTGCTTTCCGGAAAGCATGAGCGGTATTTCAAGGTCAGGGGCATGACCCTGAGGGACGCCCAGGCCCAACGCATGGGCGCCCTGGTGGTTCTTAACGACATGACCCAGGTGACCAAACTGGAAAACATGCGCCGGGATTTTGTGGCTAACGTGTCCCACGAGATCAAAACCCCCATTACGGCCATCAAGGGATTCGTGGAAACCCTCCTGGACGGCGCACTGGATGATAAGGAAAATGCCAAACGCTTCCTGGAAATCATTTCGCGCCATACGGACAGGCTTAAAGCCATCGTGGAGGATCTGCTGGAGCTTTCCCGCATCGAACAGGCGGGAGGCCGAGAACTCCCCCTGGAAAAAGCCAGCGTCAAGGAAGCCCTGGAAACCGCCGTGCAAGTCTGCGAGGCCCGGGCCATTTCCGAAAACATCACCGTGGAAATGGAATGCCCCGACGACCTGACAGCAAGCTTCGACCCCACCATGATCGAACAGGCCGTGGTCAACCTCCTGGATAACGCCGTCAAGTTCAGCGAGGAGCACGGCGTGGTCCGGGTGGGCGCCAAAGCCGAAGGAGGCGAAGTCCTCATCTGGGTGGAAGACGAAGGCCCCGGCATTTCGGAAGAACACCTCCCCCGCCTTTTTGAAAGGTTCTACCGGGTGGACAAGGCCCGCAGCCGCAATCTGGGAGGAACAGGACTGGGCCTGGCCATTGTCAAACACATCATGGCGGCCCACGGCGGCCATGTTTCCGTGAAAAGCGAAAAAGGACAAGGCGCCGCCTTCACCCTGCACCTCAACCCCTGATTGCACCTTACGACATACCCAGCTTGGTTTGCTGAATGGAAAACCCCGGCCTCGCCGGGGTTGTTTGGTTCAGGCGGCGCCAGTTTTTCCTCCCGACTTTTTTCCCGCTAACAAAGGCCCGGAGGCGCCAAAGGAAAATACAGTTCAACTTATTGAAATTATATATAAATATCCATTTTTTTAATTAATGCAATGCTAATACAACCCTAACACAACCTTAACAAACGGCCCGTATATTTCGCTTGCTTTGGAACGGTGACACGCCAAAACTTTATTTGGCTTGTAAACTCATCCATCAAAAACACCCAAACGGAGGAACACAGATGAAAAGGTTTAAGCTGGTCGCAATTCTGGTCGCCGCGCTGCTGTGCGTTGCACCCATGTCCGCCCTCGCGGGCAAACTCGTAATTAAGGGCTCCACCACTGTGCTGCCCATCGCTCAGAAAGTGGGCGAAGCTTTCATGAAACAAAACCCGGATGTCGAGTTGTCCATCTCCGGCGGCGGTTCCGGCAACGGCATCAAGGCCATCATCGACGGCACCACCGACATTGCCGACGCTTCCCGCTTCATCAAGGATAAAGAAGTCAAGCTGGCCATTGAAAAAGGCTCCTACCCCGTGCCTTTCCGCGTGGCTTACGACTGCATCGTGCCCATCGTGCATCCCAGCAACACGGTGAAGGATCTCTCCCTGGACCAGCTCAAAGGCATCTACAAGGGCGATATCAAAAACTGGAAGGAAGTTGGCGGACCTGACCTGAAAATCGTGGTCGTCTCCCGCGACACCTCCTCCGGCACCTATGAAGTGTGGGAAAGCAAAGTCATGAACAAAGAGCGCGTGGCGCCCTCCGCTCTGATCCAGGCTTCCAACGGCGCCGTGGCCCAGGCCGTGGCCGGCAACAAGTACGCCATCGGCTACATTGGACTTGGCTACCTGAACAGCGAAGTCAAGGCGGTCTCCGCCAACGGCGTTGTGGGCTCCAAGGAAACCACTCTGAACGGCTCCTTCCCCATCAGCCGTCCCCTGTTCATGTTCACCCAGGGTTGGCCTGAAGGCGACACCGTGAACTTCCTGAACTTCGTGCTGCACCCGGAAAAGGGCCAGAAGCTGGTCGAAGAAGCCGGGTATGTGCCCCTGTACTAAGGGAGCCATGTAGTCAGGACACACATAGTCACCACTACTGAAAATCAGTCTGGCCCGCGCCACCCATTGCGTCGCTGCAGCCCCCCATTTTAGCACGAACATTGGCGCGGGCCGGACTTGTTTAAAAAAAGGCTCAGATGAACATGGCATTTTTAAACAGCCGCACACGAGAAAAAATAATTAAGAACATGTTTTTCGGCATAGCCCTGGCCTGCATCATCACGTTGGGGCTGATTACGTTGTTCCTGTTCATGGAAGGCGTCCCGATATTTGATCTGGTGTCGGTCAAGGATTTTGTCTTCGGCATGTATTGGTATCCCACGTCCGATCCTCCGGATTTTGGAATTTTCCCCCTCATTGTAGGCTCTGTTTTCGTCACCATCCTGTCGGCGACCATCTCCATCCCCCTGGGAGTCATGAGCGCCTTGTATCTTGCAGAAATCGCAAAGCCAAAAATGCGTGAAATAGTAAAACCCATTGTCGAGCTGATCGCCTCCCTGCCGTCGGTCGTCATCGGCTTTTTCGGCATGGTCATCGTGGCGCCATTTTTACAGGAAGTGTTCGACATCCCCACGGGGCTAAACATGTTCAACGCCGCCCTGATGCTGGCTTTTATGTCCATCCCCACCATATGCAGCATCTCGGAAGACGCCATTTACAGCGTGCCCAACGCCCTGCGCGAGGCCTCCCTGGGTTTGGGCGCCACCAAGCTGGAAACCATTGTCAGGGTGATTTTGCCGGCTTCCATTTCCGGCGTCAGCACGGCCGTGATCCTGGGCATGTCCCGCGCTATCGGCGAAACCATGGTGGTCTTGATGGTCGCCGGCGGCGCCGCGGCATTGCCCCAGTCCTTGTTCGATCCCGTCAGGCCCTTGCCCGCGAGCATTGCGGCGGAAATGGCCGAAGCTCCCTTTCGGGGAGATCATTACCACGCTCTGTTCGCGACCGGCGTGGTGCTTTTCATCTTTACGTTTTTCTTCAACATTATAGCAGACATGATCGCCCACAAATATAAGCAAACCGGCGACGCTACGCTGTAAGGAGGCGTCAGAAAAGGGAATGATGTTGAATTTGCAAACAGAATCCATAAGCCTGAAGCAACAGAACGGCCAATTCGGAAAAAATGGCGCGCCTCAGGGAACGCCTAAAAGCCGGCGGCGGTTGTATCAAAGCATCGTCTTTAACTTTTTGAGGGCGGCTGCGCTGATCAACGGCGCCGCTCTGGCCATCATCCTATGGTTTATGCTCGCCAGAGGATGGCGCGCCATCAACTGGGAGTTTTTAACCACAGCGCCTTACGATTCCATGACCAAAGGCGGAATCCTGCCTTGCATCGTGGGGACCCTGTGCCTGGGCATAGGCGCCATGATCGTGGCTTTTCCCATTGGCGTGGCTTCCGCCATTTACCTGAACGAGTACGCCCGCCCCGGCAAGGTTCTCAGGGTTATCCGCCTGGGCATCAACAACCTGGCCGGCGTGCCTTCCGTTGTCTTCGGACTCTTCGGCCTGGCTTTTTTCGTCATCTACCTGGAGATGGGAGTCAGCCTGCTGGCAGGCGCCCTGACCCTGGCCGCCATGTCCTTGCCGGTCATCATCGGCGCTTCGGAAGAAGCCCTGAAATCCGTGCCCGACACCTACCGGGAGGCCTCCCTGGGCCTTGGCGCCACCAAGTGGCAGACCATCTACCGGGTTGTGCTGCCCGCCGCCCTTCCGGGCATCCTGACGGGCGGCATCCTGGGCCTGAGCCGCGCCGCAGGGGAACTGGCGCCCGTCATGTTCACGGCCGCCGTGTTCTTTGCGCCCCATCTGCCTTCGTCCCCTTTCAGCGAAGTCATGACCCTTCCGTACCACATCTATGTGCTGGCCACGGCGGGAACGGAAATCGAAGCCACCAGGCCCCTGCAGTACGGCTCCGCCCTGGTGTTGATCGCGCTTGTTCTTGGAATGAACCTTGCCGCCATTATTTACCGGGCGCGTCTTAGAAATCGTCTTTCGTGAGAGAATTGAAAATGACCGAACCCATGAAAGTTTCATCAAAAAACCTGGACTTCTTTTACGGACCCTCCCAGGCGCTTTACGATGTGAACCTGGACTTTGAGCAAAACAAGGTGACGGCCCTCATCGGACCCTCGGGATGCGGAAAAAGCACCTTTCTGCGCTGCATCAACAGGATGAACGACCTCATTCCCATCGCCCGCGTGCAAGGGAACCTGCGCATTGACGACGTGGACATATACAGCCCGGAAGTGGACGTGGTGGACTTGAGAAGCCGGGTGGGCATGGTTTTTCAAAAGCCCAACCCCTTCCCCAAGACCATCTTCGAAAACGTGGCTTACGGCCTCCGCGTCAAAGGCATTAAAAACAAGGCTTACATCGCCTCTCAAGTGGAAAAAAGCCTGGAATCCGCCGCCCTCTTGGATGAGGTCAAGGACAGGCTGCACGACTCCGCCCTGGGACTTTCCGGCGGCCAGCAGCAACGCTTGTGCATCGCCCGCGCCCTGGCCGTGGAGCCGGAAGTCCTGCTCATGGACGAACCCGCCTCCGCCCTGGACCCCGTGGCCACCCAGAAGATCGAAGAACTGATCTTGCAGCTTAAGACCACCTATACTATCATCATCGTAACCCATAACATGCAGCAGGCGGCCCGGGTTTCCGACGTTACGGCCTTTTTCTTCATGGGCAAGCTCATTGAGGCCGATGCGACCGAAACCCTGTTCACCAAGCCGCGCAAGCAGCAGACTTCGGACTACATTACCGGCCGTTTCGGCTGATTGAAAAGGAGATTCCCTTCATGGGCAGACCTATTCATACGGAATTGGACAACATCAAAAAGCTCATTTTAAGCCTGGGAGCCATGGTGGAGGAACGGGTCCGCCAGGCTACCAAAGCCTTGACCAACCGGGACCTGGAACTGGCTAAAAAGGTCATCGAGTCCGACATCGAAATCGATGAGGCCGAGGTGGAGGTGGAGGAGGAGTGCCTCAAGATCATCGCTCTCCACCAACCCGTGGCCGTGGACCTGCGCTTTCTGGCCTGCGTGCTCAAAATCAATAACGATCTGGAGCGCATCGGAGACCAGGCCGTCAACATCGCCCAACGGGTGATCACCATCATGAAGGCCCCGCCCCTGGACCTGGGCTTCGAGTTCGGCCCCATGTCCCACAAGACCCAGGCCATGCTGAAAAACAGCCTGGACGCCCTGGTGGCCTTCGACGTGGACCTGGCCTACAAGGTGTGCATGGCCGATGATGAAGTGGACGAAATCAAGCGTAACATCTACGACATCATCAAGCAGGCCATCAAAACCCATCCGGAAAACGCCGGAGTATTGATCAATATTCTCCTGGCTTCCCGGCATCTGGAGAGGATCGCCGACCATTCCACCAATATTGCGGAAGAGGTGATCTACCTGATTGAAGGGGAAATCCACCGCCACAAGATATACGAAAGACGGCACGAAAAGGTGGTTGAGGAGCAGGTGAAATAGTTAGGTTATCAAGGATTTTTAGAAAGCAGAGTCCCATTCCCTCGTTATAACAAAAGCGCCGTGCAGTTCCAAAGCCTGCACGGCGCTTTTGTTATACAACAAGAAAGGATATCAGCCAGAATTTGTTTGATTTCGCAAGCTCTACCCAACCTGCGTCGATCCATGCAAGCTGCAACTCGTTCCCATGCTTTGCGTGGGAATGCATACTATAACAGCCTGAAATTAAGCCTCTTACAATAATGCAAAACAAAAATTATCCTGTTCGCCCCTTGAAGCCCGCTCCATAAAACAACGCCCAAGGCGCTCATTGTTGGGTTTCGCAAGCTCACCCCAAATTTTTCTCAAGATCCTGGATGGAAATCGTTTCCACCACGGCCTCGCCCAGAGCCTTCAGCAACACAAACTGGATGGCGTCGCCCAGCTTTTTCTTGTCTTTGGCCAAAGCGTCCAGGGCTTTGGCGGGATCCACGTCGATTTGCAGGGGAAGGCCAAGGTCTTTGAGCAGCTTTTTAATGCGTTCGCTGTCCGATGCCTTGAGCAGTCCCCGATCCATGGACAAGGTGCAGGCCATGACCATGCCCGCGCTTACGGCCTTGCCGTGGGAAACGCCCGCGGTTTTTTCCAGGGCGTGGCCGAAGGTATGGCCGAAGTTCAATATTTTCCGAATCCCGGTTTCCTTTTCGTCCTGATTGACCACGTCCGCCTTGATGGCGATGGAGTCGTAAATCAGGTGTGCCATGAACTCCGGGTCCAAAGAAAGGGCCTTGGCCTTGTTATCCTCCAAAAAGGTAAAGTGGGACTCGTCCCGGATGGCGCCGTGCTTGACGATTTCCGCGAACCCGTTGGTCAACTCGTCCTGGGGCAGGCTTTTTAAAACCTGGGGATCGCACAGCACAAAAGATGGCTGGTTGAACACGCCCACCATGTTTTTATATCCTTTATAGTTTACCCCGTTTTTGCCGCCCACGCTGGCGTCCACCTGGGCCAGGAGCGTGGTGGGGCAAAACCCGAAGTCCACACCGCGCAAATAGGTGGAGGCTACGAATCCCGCGACGTCGCACACAATGCCGCCGCCGATTCCCGCGATAAAGCAGGACCGGTCCAGGCCCAGGTCCATCAGCTCGCCCATGAGCTGCGCCACGGCGTCCAGGGTCTTGTTCCCCTCCCCTTCTCCGATTTCCAAAACCGGGCAGGCGGGAAACAGGTTTCCGTAAAGATCGTTGACCGTGGAGTCCGTAATGATGACGGTCCTGCCCTTGGGCAGGTGGAGGCCCAGGTTTTTCAGGGCCTCCCCCACCATGATGCGCGAGTTTCCGGTCTTGCCTGATATTTTCAGTTCTCTGACCATTTTATCTTCTTCCATGAAATAAACAGCGTCCCTATCCCTTGGTCGCCGCTTTGAGCGATTCGGTGTATTCCTTAACCATCGAATGCAGGCCCCGGTTTTCCAGGTTCTCCTCAATCAACCTTTCAAAGGCCGAACCCACAACCACGCCGTCGGACACCGCGGCCACCGCCTTCACGTGATCCGGCGTGGAAATGCCGAAGCCCACGCAAACCGGCAAATCCGTCACCGCCTTCAAGGGCGCAATCACGTCCGCAACCTTGGAACTGTTCAGCCCCTGGCTGCCCGTAACGCCGGTCATGGAAACCAGATAGATGAACCCGGACGCCTCGTCCGCAATCTGCTTCATGCGGTCCTGCCCGGTGGTGGGCGCAACCAGCCTTATGAAGTCAAAATCGTCTCCGTCCCATAAAGAAGTCAGCTCCGCGGACTCCTCCGGCGGCAGATCCACAATCAGCACGCCGTCCGCGCCAACTGCCAGGGCGTCTTCGTAAAAGCGCTTGCCGCCGTAAGCAAAAATCGGGTTGTAATATCCGAACAGGACAATGGGTATCTGCGTAAATCCCCGGACGATCTTCACCATTTCCAAAACCTTGGGCAGGCTCATGCCCGAGGATAAGGCCCTTTGCGAGGAGCGTTGGATCACAGGCCCGTCCGCCGTGGGGTCGGAAAAGGGGATGCCGAGCTCCAGCACGTCCATGCCGCCTTCGCACATGGCTTTGACGATTTCCACGGACTTGCCGAAATCCGGATCCCCGGCCGTCACAAAGCCCACCAAAGCCTTTTCGTTCTTTGCCTTTAACGCTTCAAAGCTATCCTTGATGCAGCTCATGATTAAGCCCCTTTTCTTTCCATGTGTTTGAGTACGGTTTCCAGATCCTTGTCGCCCCTGCCCGAAAGATTGACCAAAATCACGTCGTCTTTTGGCCTGCGTGCGGCCTCTTTCATGGCCCAGGCCACGGCGTGGGAGCTTTCCAACGCAGGCAAAATGCCCTCGGCCCGGGACAGGGTGTGGAAGGCGTTCAGGGCTTCGTCGTCCTTGATGGAGACATAGCGCGCCCTGCCCTCTTCCTTCAGCAACGCATGCTCAGGGCCGACGCCGGGATAGTCCAGCCCCGCGGAAACCGAGTGCGCTTCCTGAATCTGGCCGTCCCGGGTCTGGAGGACGTAAGATTTGGAGCCGTGCAGCACGCCGATCTCTCCCGCGCCCAGGGAGGCCGAATGCTTGCCCGACTCAATGCCGATCCCGGCCGCTTCCACGCCCACCATTTCCACGTCCTTGTCCCCTACGAAGGAGTAGAACAGGCCCATGGCGTTGCTGCCGCCGCCCACGCACGCAACCAGCGTGTCGGGCAGCCTGCCTTCGGCTTCCATGATCTGGCGCTTGGCTTCGTCGCCGATTACCCGCTGGAAGTCCCGCACCATGGCCGGATACGGATGAGGCCCGGCCACGGAGCCGATGACGTAAAAGGTGTCTTCCACGGCGCCGACCCAATAGCGCATGGCTTCGTTCATGGCGTCCTTTAGAGTGCCGGCGCCCGAAGAAACCGGAACCACTTCCGCGCCCAAAAGCTCCATGCGTTTGACGTTGGGCTCCTGGCGGGAGATGTCCTCCACGCCCATGAACACCTTGCATTCCATACCGAAATAAGCCGCCGCCGTGGCCGTGGCGACCCCGTGCTGGCCTGCCCCGGTTTCGGCGATGACCTTGGTTTTGCTCATGTGGTGGGCCAAAAGCGCCTGCCCCATGGTGTTGTTGATTTTATGGGCACCCGTGTGGGCCAGGTCTTCCCGCTTCAAGTAAATCTTGGCGCCGCCTATCTTGGCGGTCAGTCCCCGGGCGAAAAACAAAGGCGTGGGCCTGCCCACGTAATTGGTAAAAAGGGCTTGCAGATCGTCCTGGAACTCCTGGTTCTGTTGGGCCTTGGCGTAAGCCTCGGTAAGCTCCAGGATGGCGGGCATAAGGGTTTCGGCGATGTACCTGCCGCCGAACGCGCCAAAGTGGCCTCTTTCGTCGGGCGTATTCAAAATATTCATGAGAATACCTTTCTCGGTTGATAATCGATCCCGGTTTGGGTCGCGTTTTGTATAAATCGTTTTACCTTGTCCATGTCCTTGACGCCCGGCGAGGCTTCCACGCCGGAACTCACGTCCAATGCGTCGGGCATGGCGTCCAATATGGCCTGGGAAACGTTCTCCGGATCCAGGCCGCCGGCCAGGGCCAGGGGCATGCGCTCGCTGATTCCCCTGGCCGTGCGCCACGCCCAGGCTTTGGCGTTTCCTCCGGGGAGCTTTTCCCCGGCGCATTCCACCAGGCAGGCCTTGGCGGAATATTCGGTCATGGCCTTGAAATCAGGCGATCTGTTGGCGAAAAAGGCCTTAATCACCCCGATTCCGGCCTTTTCCAGCCGATCAGCCAGTTCCTGGGACTCATGCCCGTGCAACTGAGCCATGGTGATGCCGCATTTTTCGGCCTTGTTCATGATGAACTCGTAGGTATCGTTGACGAACACCCCCACCTTGGGCGCTTTTTTCGGCAAAGCCTGGCAGATTTCCAAAGCCAGGTCGTCAATCACGAACCGGGGGCTGGGGGGATAAAAGACCAGGCCGATAGCGTCGGCGCCAAGTTCAAAGCACTCCGCCGCATGGTCCGGATCGGTAAGCCCGCATATTTTTATTTGCACGTTCACGCCGCCCCCGTAAGCTCTCTGATGGTCGCCGCCGGATCGTCGCTGCGCACCAGGGTTTCGCCGATCAGAAAATTGAAGACCCCTGCATCCGTCACTCTTTGAATGTCGGCCCGATCCTTGATCCCGCTTTCGCACACGGCGACCTGATCCGCCGTCATGCGTTTGCGCAGCCGGATGGTGGTTTGTATGTCCGTCACAAAAGTCTTGAGGTCCCGGTTATTCACGCCCACCAGCTTGGCGCCCGCTGCTCCGGCCTGATCCAGCTCCTCCTCCGAATGAACCTCCACGAGAGCGTCCAGACCCAATTCTGTACACAAGGCCAAAGCCCGTTGCATGAAATCCACCGTCAAGGTCCGGGTGATGAGCAGAATGGCGTCCGCGCCCATGACCGCCGCCTCGTAAATCTGGTACATGGACACAATGAAGTCCTTGCGGATGACGGGCAAAGAGCACGCGGCCCGGGCCGCCTTGAGGTCGTCGGGCGATCCCTGGAAAAATTTTTCATCAGTCAGGACCGACATGGCCGCCGCGCCGCCTTTTTCGTAGGCTGCGGCCTGAAGCGCCGGATCCAGCCCCTCCCGGATGATTCCCTTGGAGGGCGAGGCTCTTTTGACTTCCGCGATGATGTTGGCGCCAAAAGGGCCGGGCTGGGACAGGCTTTGCATGAAATTCCGCCGTTGCCGGTCCGCCTTGGCCATTTCCGCCAGATCCTCTTCCGAAATCCTGGCCCGGCAGGCCTCCACCTCCCGCTTTTTATGCTCCAGGATGACTTTCAGGATATCAGGTTTGTCTCCCATTATCCCACTCCTAACCGTTTTCCTGGGTGAACTTCACCAGCGCTTCCAGCTTGCCCAGAGCCGCGCCCGACTTGATGGCCTCCCTGGCCTTGGCCATGCCGTCTTTAAAATCATCAGCCACGCCCGCAGCGACCAAAGCCGCGCCCGCGTTCACGGCCGCCACGTCCTGTTTGGGTCCGGGTGTTCCTTCCAGGATGGATTTGGTAATGCCGGCGTTTTCCTGGGCGTCGCCGCCGGCCAGTTCGGAGATGTCGCAGGTCTCTATGTTCAGTTGTTCGGGCAGGATGTCAAAGGTGCGCACCATGCCGTCGGCAAGCTCCGACACCCGGGTGGGGGCGCAAATGGAAATTTCGTCCAGGCCGTCATGGCCGTGCACCACATAAGCCTTGCGCGCGCCCAGGAGCTTGAGGGCTTCGGCGAACATTTCGGTCAGCTTGGGATCATACACGCCCAAAAGCTGGCAGTTGGCGCCGGCCGGGTTGGTCAAGGGGCCGAGCATGTTGAATATGGAGCGGATGCCCACAGCCTGGCGGGCGGGCATGGCAAAGCGCATGGCGCTGTGATACATGGGCGCAAACAAAAAGCCGATGCCGATTTCCTCGATGGCCTGCTCCACAACCTCCGGATGGGTGTCCAGCTTAACGCCCAGGGCTTCCAAAACGTCCGCGCTGCCGCACTTGCTGGAAACCGACCGGTTGCCGTGCTTGGCCACGGTTACGCCGCACCCGGCCACGACAAAGGCGCTGGTGGTGGAGATGTTGAATGTGCTGGCGCCGTCGCCGCCGGTTCCGCAGGTGTCCACCACCGTGTTGGAGGAAACCTGAATGCGCGTGGCCTTCCTGCGCATGGACCGGGCCGCGCCGGCCAGTTCGGTGAAGGTCTCCCCCTTGGTCGCCAAAGCCGCCATAAAGGCTGCAATGGCGGGAACTTCCACTTCCCCGCTCATGATGGAGTCCATCATACTGGTCATTTCGTCTTCCGCAAGATCCTGTCCGCTGACTATTTTCTTCAACAATTCCGTAAACATGTACTCCCTCCTCCTATATATTCAATTTAGTTTGTAATCTCACCGGTTTTGACCAAAAAGTTCCTGAGCATCTTCTTGCCCATAGGGGTCATGATGGACTCGGGATGGAACTGAATGCCTTCCAGGTCGAATTCCTTATGCCGCACGCCCATGATTTCCTCGTCGTCGGAACGGGCCGTGATTTCCAGGCAATCCGGAAGGGTGTCCTCCATAATCGCCAAAGAATGATACCGCATGGCCGCAAAGGCCGATTTGATGCCCTCAAACACGCCCTTGCCGTCGGCCGTCACCTGGGAAGTTTTGCCGTGCATCAGGCGCTTGGCAGGCCCCACAGTGGCGCCGAAGGCGTGACCGATGGACTGATGCCCCAGGCAAACGCCCAGCAAAGGAATTTTGCCTGCGCACGCCTTGATAAGATCCAGGGATACCCCGGCGCTCTCCGGCCTGCCGGGCCCTGGGGAGATGACCACGCCCTTGGGGCTCTTTTCCATCAGCCCGTCCACCTCCGCAGCGTCGTTCCGGTATACTTCCACCTCGGCCCCCATCATTTTCAAATATTGGACCAGGTTGTATGTAAAGGAATCATAGTTATCTATCATGATTATCATGGTTGGCCTCCTCAGGGCTATTCAATGCCTTCGCCCGCCGGTTTGCGGATCAGGCTGATGGCCCTTTCCAGGGCTTTGGATTTGTTCAGGGTTTCCTGGTGCTCGGTCGCGGGGTCCGAATCCGCCACAATGCCCGCACCTGCGCGCACGGTCAGGAGTCCGTCCTCCACCATGGCCGTGCGGATGGTAATGGCAAGGTCCATGTTGCCGGAGAAGGAAATGTATCCCACGGCCCCGCCGTAAGGCCCCCGGGGCTCTTTTTCCAGCTCTGCAATAATCTCCATGGCCCTTACCTTGGGAGCGCCGGACAAGGTTCCCGCCGGAAAGCTGGCCTTCAAAAGGTCAAACCCGTCGCATTCGGGCAGCAGATCGCAGGTGATGTTGGAAACCAGGTGCATGACATGGGAATACCGCTCCACCACCATCAAATCCGTCACCTGGACCGTGCCCACCTGGGCCACACGGCCAAGGTCGTTCCGGCCCAAATCCACCAGCATCAAATGCTCGGCGCGCTCCTTCTCGTCCTTTAACAGGTCGTCGGCAAGCTGCCGGTCTTCCTGCTGGCTCTTGCCCCTGGGACGGGTTCCGGCGATGGGCCGAAGCGTGGCCACGCCGTTTTCCAGCCTCACCATGGTCTCGGGAGAGGAACCGATGAGGGAAACCTTGTCCAGGTTGAAGAAAAACATATAAGGAGACGGATTGATGTAACGCTGCGCCCGGTACAGGCTGGCCGCGTCCACCGGCGCGGAGCACACATAGGGCTGGGAAATGACCGCCTGGATGATGTCGCCGGCCTTGATGTATTCCTTGGTCTTGACCACTGCGTTCATGTAATCGGCAGGGTCGTACCTGCCCTCCAGGCTGCCGCCGTCTACGGTCTCGGGCTGGACGGGCGTGGGCGCAGACAAGGAATCGACCATGCTTTCCAGCCGGGCCATGGCCTTGTCGAACTCCTCGGCCGGGTCTTCGCCGTTTTCCAGGAACACGTGGGCCACCATGGTCAGGGTGTGCTTCACGTTGTCAAACACGTACAATTCGTCCGTGATCATAAAATGGGCCAAAGGCTTGTCCGCAGGCGTGTCGTGCGGGATGCGCTCGAAAAACGAGACCATCTCGTAAGCCAGGTATCCCACCATGCCGCCCCAGAACCTGGGCAGGTCGGGCAGGTTGACCGGGTTGAAAACCTTCATGATGTCCCGCAGCACGGACAACGGATCTCCCTGATGGGGAATGCGCTGGGAGGACTTGTGGCCGCTCACCTCCACATCCTGGGCGAAAACCTTTACATGGGCGTGGGCCGAAGTTCCCAAAAAGCTGTACCGGCCCCAACGCTCGCCGCCTTCCACGCTCTCCAGCAAAAAGGCCGGGTTGGCGTCCGCTTTTTTCAGCAAGACGGAAACCGGGGTTTCGGTGTCAGCCAGGATTTCCATGCACACGGGAATGACGTTGCCCTTTTGCGCCAGTTGCAGGAATTCATCTTTTTTCGGATAGCATCTAAGTTTCATGGCGTTGGCCTCTTTTTCTCCTGTGAAGAACTATATTTCGCCCTGGGTGCGGACAAGGTCGTGAATGTCAAAAATCTGCTGAGCCAGCTTGCTGAACTGGTGGGGATACAAAGACTGGCCGCCGTCGCTCAGGGCCGCCGCCGGATCGTTGTGCACTTCGATCATCATGCCGTCCACGCCCATGGCCGCCGAAGCCCTGGCCAAAGGCCCCACCTGGCAACGGTGGCCGCCTGCATGGCTGGGGTCCGTGATCACCGGCAGGTGGCTTTCCTTGCGGACGACGGTGATGGCGGAAAGGTCCAGGGTGTTGCGGCTGTGCATGGCGAAGGTCCTGATGCCGCGTTCGCACAGGACGATCTGATCGTTGCCCCGCTCCATGATGTATTCCGCAGCCATCAACCATTCCTCGATGGTGGCGGACATGCCGCGCTTGAGCATAACCGGTTTTTTCGCCAAACCGGCCCGGCGAAGCAGGGCGAAGTTCTGCATGTTCCGGGTGCCGATCTGGACCATGTCGGAGTATTCCTCCACCAGGTCGAAGGTTTCGTTATCCATGACCTCAGTGACGATCTTCAGGCCGGTTTCCTCGCGGACCGCTGCCAGAATCTTGAGGCCTTCCTCGCCAAGGCCCTGGAAGGAATAGGGAGAGGTGCGGGGTTTGAAGGCGCCGCCCCGGAACATTTCCGCGCCGGACTCCTTGACGCTTTTGCCGATGGCCATGCACTGCTCCAGGCTTTCCACGGCGCAGGGGCCGGCCATGAGCACGGGCCTTCCCTCGCCGATGGCCACGCCGCCCATGCGGACCACCGTGTTTTCCGGCTTGGTTTCCCGGCTCACCAGCTTGTACGGGCGGGTTACCGGTATAAGCTCTTTCACGCCCGGCAGGCCCTGAAATCTGGCGGGATCCACGGCGCCTTTGTTATGAAGAATGCCGATGGCCGTCCTGTGTCCGCCGGGGATGGGCCTGGCGGTAAATCCGGCGGCCTCAATGCGTTCGATTACATCGTCAATTTGGTCCTGGGTTGCGTTTTGTTTCATGACCAGCAGCATGTTTTTGTCTCCCGAATGTTGTGTTTTTTGTTTCCGCCCTTTGGCGGAGAAAATAGTGCAACGAAAAAAGGCCGCAGGATGATTCCCACGGCCTTTTTCGGAAGTACAAAATAAAAAAAGGACCGTGGGCTGTGCTCCCACGATCCTTTTGGCTTTTTATGTCAGCTGTCGTCAGCTCCGGCCAAGTACGCGGGCGCACCTCATCCAGACCTGCCACCACCAGCAGTTGTTCAAAGTAAAGGAATTGTAGATTGCGTTCTTCAAAGTATTTTTCCTTTCAGGACGTAATTGTCCGTCTTTGGGCTTAATAAAGGAATTGGCGGCTGAGTGTCAAGATCTTTTTTCTTCCTTGACGGAAACCGAATATTTTCAAGGGAGATGAAACAACTTCTCCCGCCCGTCAAATCCAGCATGAAAGACGGCTTTGCGTTTCCTAGTTTTCGGGATTCAGGACGGCGTTGACCACCCGGCCCAGGGCGCTGCGGGTTATGGGCTTATGGAGGATATCCTTGATGTTGGGAGACTCAGAGGCTTTTCCTGAAATTCCGTCTCCCAGGCCGGAACTTAGGATGAACGGCAGGTCCGGGTTGAGTTCCGCCGCCTTCTTGGCAAGTTCCACGCCAGTCAGGTTGGGCATGGTGAGGTCGGAAATCACCAGGGCGAATTTTTGGGGGGCGGCTTGAATCAATTCCAGGGCGGTGAGGCTGTCGCTCACGGCAGTGGGAACGTAATCCAGGTTTTTGAGCATTTGGCTCAGCATGTTGGCGACCGTGCCCTCATCGTCCACCACCAGAACTTCCTGCCCGTTTCCTTTTGCGGGCTGGCTGGACGAAGCTGCTGCAGCGCTCGGCAGCTTTTCCATGCAGGGCAGATAGACGTTGAAAACCGTACCCGCATCGATTTTGCTTTCCACGGAAATTCGGCCTCCCAGTTGGTTGAGGATGCCTATGACGGTTGACAGGCCCAGGCCGGTCCCTTCCCCCCTTTTTTTTGTGGTGAAGTAGGGATCGAAAATCCTGTCCATGGTTTCCTTGTCCATGCCTTGTCCCGTATCCTGCACTTTCAAATGGAGATAATACATGCCGTTTGCGTCTGATTCCTCCAGGTCGGGAAAAAGATCCGTGCGTCTTTTCTGCTTCAGGCTGATGGTCAGTTCGCCGCCTTTTTCCTGCATGGCGTAATAGGCGTTGGTGGACAAGTTCATGATGATCTGGTGAATCTGGGTGGGGTCCGCCAACACCGGCAGGCAATTGGTCTGGATGTCCTGCTTAATATTGATCGTGGAGGGGATGGAGGCTCGCACGAATTTGACGGCTTCCTTTAGAATAGCGGCCACATGGACGGGCATTCGCTCGGCGTCGGCCTGCCTGCTGAAGGTCAGAATATGGCCCACCAGGTCCGAGGCCCTTAGGGCGGCTTCGTATATGGCCTGGGCGCTCTCCCGGTTTCGCGTGTCATCGGGCAGGTTTTCTGCAAGCATCTGGGAAAAGCCCAGAATGGGCGTCAGGATGTTGTTGAAATCGTGGGCGATGCCTCCGGCCAGGGTTCCGATGGCTTCCAGTTTTTGCGCCTGTCTTAGCTGCCTTTCCGTGTTGTGCTTATCAGACTCCAGGACTTTGATTTCCGTGACGTCCTGGACCGTGCCGATGGATTTTGTATGATTTCCATCGGCGTCAAACTCGTGGACGCATTTTGAGTGCACGTATTTGACTTCTCCGTCGGAAAGCACGTAGCGGTGGGTCATGTCGTACTCGGTGCGGGATTTGACGGACTTGCCGAATTCATTGAGAACGGTCTGCAGGTCTTCCGGGTGGATCAGACGTTTCACATCATCAAAGTCAAGCGTCAGGTTTTTGGGAATCTTCAGAATATCGGCCAGGCCTTCGGAGTATTCATAGGTCATGGTGGTGATGTCCTGCTCCCAGTGGCCGACCTTGGCGATCAGCTGGGCCTGGCGATGCAGCCTTTCGCTGCTGTTCAGGGCGTTTAAAGCCTGCCGGACGTTCGTGACGTTCTCGATAATGCCGTCTACGTATATGTTGTTTTCGTCTTCGATCATGTTCATGGTTACGGAGCCGAAAATAATTGCGCCGTCCTTTTTCCTAAGCGCGGCTTCCACTCCCACAATAACGCCTTCGGCTTTAATCCGTTTGATGAGTTCGCGTCTTTGCCCGTTGTCTGAAAAAATGTCCGAAACAGGAATTTTCAGTAATTCCAATTCCGAGTCGTATCCCAGCATGGCGGCGGCGGCTTTGTTGACCATGAGCAGCCTGCCCTGGCCTTCGATGGACGCCCGGAAAATTCCCACGGGCAGGTTCTCCATAAGAGTGCGGTACCGGTGATCCATGCTTGCCAGCTTTTTTTCCGTGCGGCTCTTTTCCGTGATGTCCCGGCCCACGGCGATGAAAACGTCCTTGCCGTCCCCTTCCCGGGTGAGGGCGCTGAGATGCCAGGCCAGCAGCCTTTCTCCTTGCGAGGTCTTGACGATTTTTTCAAAATAGGCAGGTTGGGAAGGATCGACGGTCTTGTTAAAAACCTCGTAGGGAAGAAAAGACTCCCCTTTTTGGTCCAGAATGGAAAGCAAGGGGCGCCCTAAAACATCCGCTTCGGGCTTTCCAATCATCCGGCAGAACGAGGGGCTGGCGAACCGGATTTTCAGGTCCGGGTCCATTTTAAGAATCAACTCGCTCTGGTTTTCCACAATCAGCCGGTATTTGCTCTCGCTTTCCTTGATCTCATTTGTGGCGATCATGTTCATAAGGGCGTAAAACACAAAAGCCCACCACATGGGAATGAGAGCGCCTTCAAAGTTTTCGAAGGCCTCCAGGCGTCCTGTTATTCCCGCCCATTTCACGAAGATGCAAAAATAGTAGACGCCCATGAACAGGATCAGCCCGCCTAAAAGCAGCTTTTGATCCCGCATGAGAGGGCTGTTTTTGCTTTTGCCGATGAGAATGGCCATGGCAAGGCAGCAAAATCCCAGAGAGAAGGCGTCAATTATTGCAATCATTGCGATCCTGCGCCTCCCTCGAAATGTTTAAAAAAGCTCCACAACCAGAATGTCAGGAGTACGGCGCTGGTCATATAAAGCAGATGCTCCATCAAATTAAAGAGGTCGGGAAGCAGGTATCCTTCGCATATTGTGGCTACAGTCGCCGCAAAGAATGCAACAAAACTTAATAATAATGATGTGTTATGCGGGATCTTGCGGAGCCTCTCATAGGTCGTCAAAAGCCGGATAAGGATAGCCAGGCCAAGAACCAGCATGATGAGTTCATTCTCTTCCAGCATATTTTCAACCCGCCGCCCGCTAAAACCGCATTGCATTGGTCGCGCAATTATGGTTTTCTACATGAGCGTGTAGACAAAATATGGATTTCTGTTGACATACCGGTTATAGGTCTTTTTTAGATGAACGTGACGAATATCCCGTATCGGGACGACCCTCAAAACATGCAAAACCCGGACCAAAAAATATGCCTGCACCTGTGCAGTTCCTGAAAAGATCGCCTGAAGGCGTTACGCTTTCAATGCGCCTGCCATGGCCCCTGTGTTTCGCCTTGGTTTTCATCTGTTTTTGCGGATGCATAAAAGCAGGGCCGGATTATCAATCAGGATCTGGCGCTGCCGCCGCGCCCGGCTCATATGTCAACCAAGAGTCATTAAGTCTCGAAAAATCGGAAAAAGCCTCTCATCCCGATTCCTGGTGGACCGGTTTCAACAACCCCGAATTGGACGCCCTGGTGGAGGAGGCCCTGGCGAACAATCCGGACATCCGGGCCGCGGCTGCCAGGGTTTTGGAGTACCGGGCCGTTTTGGCCCAGGCCCGGGCCGGGCTTTTTCCTTCGCTTAGCCTGTCCGGCGAGGGTTCCTGGTCGGAGGGGACTTCCACCACGTCCACGCCGGTCCTCACTTCTCAGGGCATTTCCTATGTAACGCGTCAGAGGGACGTACACTCCACCAGCCTGGATCTGACGGCGGCGGCCAGCTATGAGTTGGACCTGTGGGGCAGGATAGCCCGGTCCAATGAGGCGGCCCGGGCGGATCTTCTGGCCGTGGAGGAAAACGCCCGGACTGTGGCTCAGACCATAGCCGCGGAAACGGTGAGCGCTTATCTGGAAATCGAAAACCTGCGCCGCCTTATTGCCGTCACCCAGCAGAGCATCGAGGATTTCAAACGCAACCTTTCCTTTATCCGAAGAAGGTACGAAGGCGGCATCGCCTCGGTTTTGGACCTGAGGCAGGCTCGCCGGCTGCTGGCGCAGGCGGAATCGCTGTTGCCTCCCTTGCGGACGGACATGAAGGCCAGGGCCGCGGCCTTGGCCGTCCTGGCGGGAAAATACCCCAACCTGGAGTTCACCCGGGAAATCCCGGAAGACTATTACAAGGCCCTGCCTCCGGTTCCGCCGGGCATTCCTTCGGACCTGCTTTTGCGCAGGCCGGACTTGCGCCAGGCCGAGGCCGGGCTTCAGGCCGCCAGCGCCCGCATAGGCGTTGCGAGAGCGGCCAGGTTTCCAAGCATCAGCCTGACGGGCGCCTTGGGAACTTCCAGCCCGGATCTGGAGGATTTGTTCAGCCCGGAAAACCGATTTTGGAATCTGGCCGCCGGCTTGCTGGCGCCCATTTACGACGCCGGAGAATTGAAAGCCGCCGAAGAGGCGGCGCGGGCGCGATTCGCCCAGCAGGAGGCCGCTTACGCCAAAACCGTGCTGAACGCATTCGCCGAAGTGGAAAGCGCCTTGGCGGCCCAGACGGAGCAACGGGAATATCGCGAGCTTCTATTGAAACTGGTGGAAGAATCCGCCGCAACCAGGGAAACGGCGCAAAGCCGGTACGAGCAGGGTTTGTCCACCTATCTGGACGTGTTGGACGCCCAGCAGGCCTTGTATTCGGCCCAGCAAACCCTGGTGAACTCCGAGCTCGCCATTTATCTTAATCGTGTAACCCTATACCGGGCTTTGGGCGGAGGTTGGCCTGCGTCCGAAAAGAATCCAAAGGGAAGCGAGTCCAAACAGGAATGAGTACAACCCCAAAGACTAATTATCTAAGATTAGCGGTGCAAGTGCTGCTTGTCGGCCTTTTATTATTCGGAGGCTGGCGCGGCTACCACTGGATAGTCAACAGCAAGCCTGAGCAAAAGCGGATCAAGCCCGCCCTGCCAATCCCCATGGTGCGAGTAATCAGGGCCGAGAAGGAAGACGCCGTCATCCACGTGCAGGGGCAGGGCACGGTCAAGCCCTGGCGGGAAATTCAACTGGTTCCCCAGGTTGGCGGCAAGGTGGTCTGGATCTCCCCCTCCCTGGTGGACGGCGGGGCTTTTCAAAAGGGCCAGACCCTCGTCCGTTTGGATCAAGAGGATTATCGCCTGGCCGTCACCCTGGCGGAAGCTCAGATAAAAAACTCGGAAAGCGCCTTGCAGCTTTTGGAGCAGGAAGCCCTGGCGGCCCGCCGGGAATGGGAGCTTCTCCACGCTAATGACGGGGATAAAGGCGCCTCGCCGCCGCCTTTGGTGGTCAAGGAGCCCCAGTTGGCGGCAGCCCGGGCCAGCCTGGAGGCGGACAAGGCGGATTTGAAAAAGGCCCTGCTTCAATTGAAAAGAACCGAAATCTCCGTGCCCTTTGACGGCAGGGTCAGCCAGAAGTCCGTGGATGCAGGCCAATACGTCTCCCCCGGACAGGTGCTGGCGGTGCTCCATTCCATCGAGGCGGTGCAGATTTCCGTGCCTCTGGCGGACGAGGAGCTGCGCTGGTTTAACGTCCCCGGCTTCACCCAAAAGGGCGGCGAAGGCTCTTTGGCCGAGATTCAAGCCCGGGTGGCCGGCCGCGACATGGTCTGGCAGGGGCGGGTGGACCGGTCCGAAGGCGAGATGGACGAAACCACCCGGACCGTGCGGGTGGTTGTGAGGGTTGACGATCCCTACGCCACGACCCCGCCATTGGTTCCCGGCCTGTTCGTGCATGTGGACATCCAGGGCAATATCTTGCCGGATGCCGTCAATATTCCCCGCTCAGCCCTGCGGGAGGGCGATACCGTCTGGATAGCAACCCCGGAAGGCGCCATGCATTTTCAACAGGTGGAAGTCAGCAGGATTTCCGAGCAGGGCGTCTGGGTGACTCAAGGCTTGAACAGCGGCGATCTGGTGGTAACCTCCCCCATGAAAGCGCCAACGGACGGCATGAAAATCCGGCTGCATGAAGGGCAGAACAAGGGCGGCGCGGTCATTCCCATACCAAGCAATCAGACGGAGGGCGGCCAGTCATGAAAGGCATGGTCAAGTGGTTTGCCGAAAATCATGTGGCGCCCAACCTGCTGATGATTTTTTTCATTCTTGCAGGGGTGTTTACGGCCCTCAATATCAAAATGGAGGTCTTTCCCGAAACCTCCCTGGACCGCATTCGCATTTCATGCTCCTACTCCGGCGCCTCGCCCGAGGAGGTGGAAGAGGCCATCATCACCCGAATCGAAGAGGCCATTGCAGGCCTTGCCGGCATTGAGCGCATCGACTCCTCGGCCCGGGAAGGCAGCGGCCGGGTGACCGTGGAGGTCATGAAAGGCTGGGACGTGGGCAAGCTGACGGACGAGATCAAGTCCGCCGTGGACCGCATCACCACCTTGCCGGATGAAGCGGACCAGCCCATTGTGGCGGAGATGACCCGATCGCGGGAAGTGGTCAATGTGGCTGTGTACGGGGACGTTCCGGAAGCCACCCTCAAGCAGATTGCCGAACGCACCAAGGATGCTATCACGGCCCTGCCCGACGTAACCTTGACCGAGCTTTCCGGCGTGCGGGAAACCCAGATCCATGTGGAAATCTCCGAGGACGCACTGCGCAGACACCGCCTCACCCTGGGGCAGGTGGCGACCCTGATCAACAACGCCAGCCTGGATCTTCCGGCGGGTTCGGTCAAAGCCAAAGGCGGCGAGATTCTCATCCGCACCAAGGGCCGGCGCTACTACGCGGAAGACTATGCGGACATCGCGGTTCTCACCAACCCGGACGGAACCAAAGTCACCCTGGGGCAGATTGCGGATTTAAAAGACGGTTTCGAGGACGTGGATTACCGGGCCTTTTTCGAGGGCGAGCCTGCTGCCCTGGTTAAGGTGTACCGGGTGGCGGACCAGAACGCCCTGACCGTAGCCAGCCAGGTGCGGGAGTACGTGGAAAGCGCGTCACAAAACCTTCCCGCCGGGGTGAAGCTGCGGGTTTACAATGACTCCTCCACCATTTTGAAAAGCCGCATCTCCCTGTTGGTGCGAAACATGGCCATCGGCCTGGTGTTGGTCATTGTGCTGCTGGGAATATTCCTGAACGTCAGGCTGGCTTTTTGGGTGACCTTGGGCATCCCCATCTCCTTTGCTGCAGCCTTTATATTTTTGCCCTACTTTGACGTGTCCATCAACATGATTTCCCTGTTCGGATTCATCATGGTTTTGGGAATCGTAGTGGACGACGCCATTGTTGTCGGGGAAAGCATTTATCACAAGCAGGAGCAGGGCATGCCCAGGCTCAAGGCCGCCATTGAGGGCGCCCTGGAAGTGGGGCGGCCCGTGGTGTTTTCCGTGCTCACCACCATCGTGGCGTTTCTGCCTTTGTTGACGGGCTCCGGGCGCATGGGGCGGCTGCTGCGCAACCTGCCCATCGTGGTGTGCCTGGTGCTGGCCGCCTCGCTGATTGAATCCCTGCTGATCCTGCCCTCCCATTTGGCCATGGGCAAAAGCAAAATCAAAAGCGTGGACCCCGCCAATCCGTCAGGGAAAAAGCAAAGCCCCGTCAAAAGGTTTTTTAGAACGGCGTTCCGGCCTTTGACGATTTGGCGGGACGTCTTGTCATGGATCATCAACAAGCCATACTCCTGGCTGGTGGATTTTTGCGTAACCTGGCGTTACGCAAACGTGGCGTTGGGAATCTTCGTCATTTTTCTGACCTTCGGCGTGATCAAGGCGGAATACGTGCGCGAAACATTCAGCCCGGATGTGGAAGGCGACACCATGTCCTGCATGATCACCATGCCCAGCGGCACGCCCAAGGAGCGCACCCTGGAGGTCATGGCTTTGATGGAGGAAAAAGCCCGTCAGGTTATCGCCGAAAAGGATAAAACCCGGCCGGAAGGCGCCAAGCCTTTGCTGGAGCATACCATCGGCCTGCTGGGCGCCCATCTGGGAGACGGCAAGCCCGACACCGGCGGGCACATGGGCCAGCTTTGGATCACCATCATCTCTGCGGAAGAACGGGAGGACGGCATATCCACGGCGGATTTGACCAATCTTTGGTCCGAGGCCGTGGGCATCGTCCCGGACGCGGAGTCCATCACCTATTCCAGCGCCCTGCATTCTTCGGGCAAGGCCGTGGAGTTTCACCTTTCCTCCAGCGATAACGAGCAGCTTTCGGCCGCCGCCGAAGATTTGATGAAGGAGCTGGAAACCTACCCCGGCGTGTACGGCATAGAAGACAGCTTTCTGCCCGGCAAAAAGGAAATGCAGATCAAATTGAAGCCAGAAGCCAGAAGCCTGGGAATCACCCTGTACGATCTGGCAAGGCAGGTGCGCCACGCCTTTTACGGGGCCGAGGCCCTGCGCCTGCTTCGGGGCCAGGACGAGGTCAAAGTCATGGTCCGGTATCCCGAAGATGAAAGGCGCGACCTGAGCAACCTGGAGGATATGCGCATCATCACGCCCCAGGGTGAATTGATTCCGTTTTCCCGAATTGCGGAATTGAAGCTGGAGGAAGGCTACTCCTACATTACGCGAGCCCAGCGTAAGCGGGTGATCCAGGTTATGGCCGACGTGGATATGGAGCAAAACAACCCCAACCGGGTGCGGGACACGGTTACAAAAGAGTTCATGCCCGAGCTTCAAGCCAAGTATCCCGGCCTGAACTTTACCGTCGAGGGCAGGGGCCGACACCGCAGCGAGGCTTTCAAGGACATTTACCGGGGCTTTGCAATCGCCCTTCTCGGTATTTACGCTCTATTGGCCATACCGTTCCGCTCTTTCACCCAGCCGTTGGTGGTCATGTGCGCCATCCCCTTCGGCATTATAGGCGGGGTGTTCGGGCATATGATCATGGGCATTGACCTCACCATCATGAGCCGGTTCGGCATGGTAGGATTGACGGGCGTGGTGGTGAATGACTCCCTGGTGCTTATCCACATGGCCAACCGGTTGCGGGACGAAGGCGCCGCAGCCCATGAAGCAGTGGTCGCCGCAGGGGCGCGAAGGTTCCGGCCCATCATGCTGACTTCCATCACCACCTTTGCGGGGGTGACGCCCATGCTGCTGGAAAAGTCCATCCAGGCCCAGTTTTTGATCCCCATGGCCGTAAGCCTGGGCTTCGGCGTGCTGTTCGCCACGGGAATCACCTTGCTTCTGGTGCCCAGCGGGTACGTGATTCTGGATGACATCCAGCGTTTTTTCAAATGGGTGTTTGGGGGAGATTACGGCCGGTACCATGCCTCGGGAGGGAACGAACCCGAGCCTGATGAAAAGCAGTCGCCTGACCTTTCAGAACCCCTGCCGAAAAAGAATTGATGGAGGGCGAACGTGACAGTTTGTTAACTCGTTTCCATGCTTTGCGTGGGAATACATATGAAAGTCTTAATGGGCGGCCCAGGCAAAAGCAGTATCTTGCCTGGGCCGCCTGAATGAACGCCACGCAATTTAAGGCCTACCAGAAAACGGCCTTGCGCTTTTTTAGAATATCGTAAATGCCCTTTTGAATGGTGTCGCGCACCTGGTTGGTGATCTTGGACACCAGCAAAGGCTCTTCGGCCGGACGGTGATTCATGTCCGTCACCTGGATGGGTTTGTGAAACCGGATGGTCCACTTGGTAGGCAGGGGGATGACGCCCAAAGGGCCCAGCCACGGAAAAGTGGGCGTGGCTGGAAAATACGGCAGATTAAACGCGGAGGCGACCATCTTCATGTTGGCCAGATTGGGGTATATTTCCTCGGCCCCCACGATGGACACGGGGATGATGGGCGCCCCGGCCCGGATAGCCACGCGCACAAAGCCGCCGCGGCCGAATCGCGCCAGCCGGTAGCGTTCGCTGAAGGGCTTGCCCACGCCTTTGACGCCCTCGGGGAAGACCAGCGCCAACTCGTCTTCCTTTAACAGGCGCTCGGCGTTTTCAGGCAGCGCCTGAACCTGTCCCAGGCGGGAAAGGCCCAGCCCGACGACCGGGATTTCCGTGGCCCGGGTAAGGTGCAAAGCCCGCACCAGCCGGGGGTGGGGATGCTCGGTCGCCACGGCGGTGATGACCATGGCGCCGTCCCAGGGCAGAACCCCGGAATGATTGGCCACCAAAAGGGCCTTGCCCTCGGCCGGAACGTTTTCCAGGCCGGTGGTGGTCACCCGCCAGTATTTTTCGTACATAAACTGAAAAAAAGGCCTCATTTCTTCGACCAGTTCCAGGTCGCGGCCCCATTTGTCCACTTCGTAATCCCCGTCGATCCTCCGGGCGATGACGGTCATTTTTTCTTCCAGAAAATGGGTCAGCTTTTCAAAAAGCGCCGGAAAGTCGACGGCCGGCTCTTTTTGGCGCTCCTGCTCGTCTTTCAAGCGCATCTGCACCAGTTCGGCCAGAATCTTGGTGAGAAGCTCCGTGTCCCCGGCGCCGGAAGCGCTTTGCGCGGCCTTGTCCATGCCCTGGCGGGCCGCGATCATTTCCGCCAGAATCTGCTCCATCAAAAAGGCCAGGCGATCCATTTTATCCGGCTCGGCCCCCTGGGCGCCGCCGGACTCGGCCCCGGCTTTGGGAAAATGGGCCTGGCAATAGCGTTGCCCCGGCAGAGCCGGGTTCTTGCACCGCTCACCCTTGGCGGTCAGGGACCAGCATTGGCCGTCCTGGGAGGACGGATTATTTGGCGGATCTTGAGGACTCATTGCAATCCTTGGATGGCTTCGTTAATGCGCCGCATGGAATTGATGTATTCCTGCAGTTGCTCGTGAGCTTCCGGGGCCGTCTCAATTTCCCCCCTCTTGGGAACGTAACCGAGTATCCTAAGATGCTCGAAAAAGTCAATAACCGTTTGCTTGGATGTGTATTTAGGCTTGAATCCCAACACCTCCTTCATGCGCGTAGTATCGCCCACAAAGGTGTATTTCAAAAAATCCGTCTCAATGGGGATATAATCCGCAACCGGAGTCTTTTGTACGAAAAAATTGGACAAACGCAAAAAAGGCGCCCCAAAAGGAACCGGAACCCGCCTGCCCACCCGCAAAACCTGGCCGATGGGCATGGCGCCCTGGCCGGCCACGTTAAACGCGCCGTGGGCGTCGCTTTTCAGGGCGTGATACAAAGCCGAGACCACGTCCTCCTCGTGGGTGAACTGGAACATGGGGTCAAACCCGAAAACCATGGGCACGGCCGGCGCCTCCAAATACCGCCGCATGGGCGTGTCCACGTCCGGCCCCAGAATATTGGCGAAACGCAGGATGGTGGTCTTGATTTCAGGATATTCCCGGGAAAACTTGGCCAGGAGCTTTTCCACCTCCCACCGGTCCCGCACGTAAGGATGACGGTACTGGCCCTTAAAGTCGGCGGTTTCCTCCAAAAAGCAGGGATTGCGGGAGGACCCGCCGTACACCTTGGTGTCGCTCATGAACAACACCCGGGGAACCTCTCCGGCCGCGCAGGCCGCCAGCAGGCTTTGGGCGCCCATGACGTTCAGGTCGAAAATCTCCTCGGAATGGGAATAGGCGTCCATGAACTGCAAGTGGCAGACCGTATCCACTTCCGAGGTTTTGATCAACTCCGCGATCAGGGGATTGTGCAGATCCACCTGGAAAAACTCGGTCTTCCGCAAGGGGAATTCCGGTTTTTTGTAATCAAGCCCCAGAATGATGTTGAAATCAGGGTCGTTTTCCAACAGACGCGCAAGTTTCCCGCCCCAGGGGGTGCATACCCCTGTTATGAGAACAGAGCGCTTTTTTTGAATCATGGGCTGCAGATCCTTGCCGGAAAATGGTTTTGCTTTCTGAAAAACAGAGGAAATTAGGGGCGTGGACGAATCCTAGTCAATTTGGCCCCCTCCCCCCTTGATGCACTAGTCAATATTTGATTATTAATATGCCAAAGGCGATAAATCAAGCATTCAATCCCGGATTTTGCAAAAAAACAATCTTTGATTTATGCAAATTCCAGGCGGTTTATCACCCCGTGGCACCGGCAGGCCGTGGAAAAATGCACGGGAAGATCGGATGCAAAAGCCTGTTTTTCCGCATTAAAAAGGTCGTCTGGCTTAATTCCGCCCACGCCCGGAGTCAATTGATGACTCCGAATGACTACCTGTATGCTTCCGGGGACGTCCATGCGCGCCAGCATGTCGAACAGGTTGTCTCTGGGCAGGCCGGTTTTGAAGCAGCGATCCTTGGGCTCCGGGCAATTGTCCGGGCACAGAAAGTCCGCCTGGCTCACATACAGGGTTCCGTTCTCGCCCCACATGGGATTGGGGGCTTTGTCCGCAATCTCCCGGGGAACCGGCGCCTGGCGGGCCGGTTTTTTCGTTTGCAGACGGGCCAAAAGCCAGTCAAAGGCCATGTGCACGGGAATGGCCGGGACGATCCAGTCCGGCTGATTGTCCGGACTCAACTCCTGCAACAAAAAATCCGCCCCGGGCGCGACCAGGGTTTCCGCGCCGAGGCCCAGGCCGGCCAAAGCCTTTGCGTCGCTGTCCACGACCTTTATTAAGGCGTCAGGATGCTTTTTCCGAAGCCTTTCCAGGGCGATCCGCCCGAACTTGCCTGCTCCCAATATCCAAAATTCCATAATCCGCCTTCCGGTTTTCAGCCCCGCCCGCGATGCATGCGTACGGGGGCTTGCGTTTTCGGCCCTAAGCGGTTAGTACATAATTAGTCGCGCCATTGGCAACCTTGAAATGCAAAAATCGCCCGCAGGCAAACCCGGCCCGGGAGCGTCTTCCATGCAAAAACGGATTATCAACCGCCCCTCATGGAGCAACGGCATTCCATGAATGGCGCCGATGTTATCCAACCGATGAAGCGCCGGTAAGGCATACATTTTTATTTTGGCGTCCGATTTGATGATTGAAATTTAACAAGAAGCCAGCGTAAAGCGGAGTCATATGCCCGGCCTGAACAACAAACACCCCAAAAACATGAAGCTGGTCCTGGACGCCGGAGGCCAAGCGGCGGCGGCCGAAGAAGCCCTCCCTGGAAATTTAAGATGGGGCCTGCTGCTCTTTCTCATCGCCCTGTGCCTGCGCATCACCTTTTACACCGCCCTGTGCGACGCCGAAGCTTTCGCCAAATATACGGTCCTGGCGTGGGAGGCGGCCCGCGGGGCCGACCTTGGCGAGCGCCTTCTCGACGTTAGCCCCCTATACCTGACCCTGCTCTGGGGCGTCTGTAAAGCCGCGCCCGGAGCCTTGAAGTACATGCCCCTGATCCAGCTCATCCTGGGCGCCTTCATCCCCATAATAATTTACGGCCTGGGCCTGCGCCTGTTCACCCGGCAGGTGGGATTCGCCGCCGGACTCATATACGCCATGTACGGCGGCGGCATGATTTTGGAGTCCACCCTGGAGCCGTACGTATTCGTGGCCCTGCTGAACGGGCTGGCCGTGTATTGTCTGGTCCGGTCCATGGAATGGGAACAGGCCTCGATCCGATTCATTGCTGCGGCCGGGATTTTGTCCGGGCTGTCCGTGCTGGCCAAGCCCAACTTTTTGTTATTCGTCGTGTTTGCCTGCGTGTGGATTCATTTCGCCTTGCGAAAGGTCAGACAATTCAAGCAGGCCAATCTGTACCCCCTTGTTTTCCTGGCGGCGGCCTTAATCATCATCGCGCCCGTGACCGTCCGCAATTATGTCAAGTTCAACGACTTCGTGCTGGTCACGGCGGATTACGGCAAGGTGTTCTTCCACGGCAACGCCGGCGCCACCACGGTTTTCATCCCCCAATATCTGCCGGGCCAGGACAAGCCCGCCCCCGGCGATCTGCCCGTGGATTACGCCCACGTGGCCTTTCGCAAAAAAGCCTCGCAGCTTGCGGGGCGGGACCTGTCGCCGTCCCAGGCCGCCAGGTTCTGGACTAAAATCACCCTCAGGGATTTCAAAGAGCATCCGCGGAAGCACGTCAAGTTGGAAGGCCGCAAGCTGGCCCTGTTTTTCCACAACTTTGAGATTCACCACATCCAGGCCAACCATTACCGGTATATGGAATCCTTGCGCTATCCTTTTTTGCGATACGGGCTTATCGCCTCCCTGGGGCTCTTGGGCATGGCCCTGTGCCTGCGGGAAAAACGGCGGTTCGCCCTATTATACGGAGTTGTGGGCGTGTATCTGGTTTCCGGGCTGATCTTTGTGGTCAACTCCCGGTATCGGGCCCCGGCCGTCCCGTATCTGTGCCTGTTTGCGGGCGCGGTGTTTCATTACACAGCCGCATTCTTCGTGGAAAAACAGACCAAAGCCCTGGCCCTGACGCTAATCGCCCTGGCCTGCCTTTTGGCCCTCACCCACCTGACTTATTCCAAGGAAATCAGCGACTACCTGCTCACCGTCATGCAGATGTATCCCAAATAGGATTTTTTTCGAGCGACAAAAAGCCATCCCCCCCGTCAAAAATTATGGATTCACAAGGGTTTGAAGCGCATCAATCGCCTCCGCCAAGCCCTTTTTGCCGTCCCCGCCCACATCCCATTGTTGAAGGGCATCGCTCACAGCCTGATCAATATCCTCCTGGGTGTAACAGGGAGGCAGGGTTGTTGAGGTGGTGGAACTGGTGGTGGTTGTACTTGTCGTTGTGGTGGTCGTCGTAGTGGCCCAGGTGGTCGTCGTGGTTGTCGTCGTGGTGGTGGTGGTCGGCCGGGTGGTCGTTGTTGTTGAGGAAGTGGTCGTCGTGGTCGTGGAGGTGATGGCGGACGGTTTGTCCTCAGGATCCTCCATGCTCCAAACGCCGCCGGAGCTTTGGGCGGAGGAAAAAGGGACTTGCTCCGCCGGAACGGCGTTGGCGCAAACGCCTGTAATTAACAATGCTTCCAACAAAAAAATGTGCAAAAGGAATGTGAGCGATCTCTGTTTACAAAATTGCATGATTGCCTCTTTTGCAACAAAAAAAACGCTTAATGGAACTGAAGAAAAATCTGGTCGGGGCGAGAGGATTTGAACCTCCAACTTCCTGCTCCCAAAGCAGGCGCGCTACCAGATTGCGCCACGCCCCGTTCTGAATTGAAGCGTCTGATTACCATGGTTTTTTGATTTGGGCAAGCCAATAGTGGAAAAATCCAGAGCCCGCCCCGGCGCGGAAATTGCATAGCATTCCAGCCAGTTCTATACTTAATCGCAGCAACAATCCGCATGGGATGCGCCTCTGTGCAACAACATCCATAACCTGCGGATTAAACAAGGAGAACCGCTATGCAAAAGGACCATTTCATCACCTCGGACGGAACAAGGATCGATCTCATCCCCGGCTGGTACGAACGCAAAAAATCCTGGCCTTACGGCATCCAAAGCCTCCAGGAATTCGCCGACAAATGTTTTGACGGCACCCCGGACGCCTATCCCAAGGGCTACGGCTTTTTTGTCAACAAGGTCGTTGTGTTCAACTATTTCCGGGAAATCCTGAACGAATGCTTTTTGGGCCGGGACAAATTCCCCATGGCCCTGGATATCGGCACGGGCCCGGGCATCCAGCCCAGGCTTTTAAAGGCCGCCGGCATGTGCGATGAGGCCTGGGGCATTGACATCCTGCATCGCGACACGGAGTTCACCGACGAAAACACCTTCGAATACCTGGAGGAAATGAACCGCACCTACCAATCCCGGGACAAAGGCAAGCAGCAGGAACTGGCCAATATCATGGACTTTTTAAACGGACAGCTGGGCAACTGGTATCCCCTGCCCATGCTTTCCACGATTTTCGATCCGTCCCGGCCCCACGGCCTGGACAAATACGTGGTGGACGACTTCATGACCTGGGACCCTCCGGGCGGCGAGAAATTCGACCTCATCACCGGCATCATGTGCATCGAATATTTTGACGAACGCCCCTTGTTAAAAAAGGTTCAATCCCTCTTGAACCCGGACGGCGTGTTTTTCGTCATTGTGGATTATTGGCACGAGGTGTGCGGCGGCTCCATGCAGCTTCCCATGGACGCCCCCTGGCTCCACTGCCGCCTGACCCGGGAGGATTTGATCCGGTATTATAAAGAGGTAAGGCCGGGCGAAGCCCAGGCCGCGGAAACCTGCATCTATTTCGCCCGCAGCCACCTGACCCCTTACGACTACAACGACGCCGGAATCGCCGCGGGCATGAAGCTCATCTCCGCCCGGCGTTCGCTCCTGAACAATCAGACCAACGTCAACGTGGTCAATTCCAATGAAGGCGGCATGTACGAATATTTTCACGGAACCATCACGCCCCAGGCCAAAAAGGTCAACCCCTACTTCACGCCGCCCGACGCCTTCACCCAATACCTGACCCTGGTGTTTGTGAAAGAGTAAGAGGGACGAAAGGCATAGGCGCGGGTGCTGGAATACAATGGGTCCGCGTCTATGAGAATGCGTGAGTAAGTTTTGGGGGACGTCTCAACTTTTTGGGGACGAACTTTTTGGGGACGTCTCTCAACTTTTTGGGGACGAACTTTTTGGGGACGTCTCTCAAAAACTCAACGAACTTTTTGGGGACGTCTCTCAAAAACTCAATAACGGGTTTTCAGGACAGAGTCGTATCCGGCCGGTGTAGCGGAGAGACATAATACCAGGGCGAAAAAGAAAAACTCACTTTAACCTACTGTAAAAACTGTTGAATCGCCCGGGCTATGTCCTGGGCCGCGTTGTTCAGGATTTCCTCCCGAACGCGGGAATTGACGCCCATATTGGTCAATTCCACCAACACGGCCGGAGCGTCCGCCCCGGCCAGGACGGCCAGAGGATAGCCGCCCGCGCGCACCCGGTCGGGGGGCGTGTTGTTTTGCAGATTATTTTTCAAAACATCGGACAACCTGCGGCTGCCGGCGTTTTGGGATTGCGCCGCGGACTCCCAAGGCCGAGCCTCCAGGGAGGCTTGGACCGCCGCATCTCCCTCCGTTCCGGCGAATTCCGGAGATCGGGCCTGATAATAGGCGACCAGAATTCTGGGCTCGCCGCCCCGGCTCCAGTCCTGGCCCGCATGGAGGCTGATAAAAACCCGGGCCTGATTGTGGGCGGCGGCTCCGGCCCGCTCGTGGAGGGGCAGGTTGTAGTCCCCGTCCCTGGTGAGGACGGTTTGCACCTCTCCCCGGGAATCCAGAATCCCCTTGATTTTTTTCGCCAAGGATAGAGCGGCCTGTCCCTCATTGACGCCGTCGCCCAGATGGGCGCCGGGGTTCAGGCCTCCGTGGCCCGGGTCCAGAACCGCCACGGGAAGACGCTCTGCATGGGCGGAAAACGCCCCGAAAAGCAGAAAAAGCGCCGAAACAAAAAAAAGGGTTGACCCAAGGCGCATTTTTTTGACAAAAAAACAGCCCGTTGCCATAAAATTGGCGGCCCGGGAGGGGCTCTTTCCGGTTGAGAAAGGCTCCGGCCGCTGGTTCGGCGCGGAAAAACAGGCGAAACTTTTCACGGAGCAAAATCTCCTGAAGCCCGCCGCCCGTAGTGGGCGGGCGTTTAGGCGGGACGGGAGGTTTGTCTCCTGCCTGTTTGGACTTGACACCCTGTCCCGAATGATATTAACATTTTCTGATTACGCCGCGCCCTAAAGAACCCGCGCACGGGTCCGGGCGGACAGGCAGCTATAACTAAACGCGACAGCCGGTCCAAGTCAAGCTTTGCCCGGCGGCCCGTGCGAGAGTGGCGGAACTGGTAGACGCGCTGGACTTAGGATCCAGTTCTGGAAACAGAGTGGGAGTTCGAGTCTCCCTTCTCGCACCATGTTTGCAATCAGGATCTTGCCGGCCCCCTGGGCGGCAATTTATTTTTTTGGTTTAAAGGCCGCGGCCGATGGATGGAAATCGGCCCAAGGAAAGGATCATTATGCAAGTAACAGTCGAAGACCTGAGTTCAGTCAAAAAGGTCCTCCATATAGAGGCGCCTGCTGAAGACGTGAAAAAAGCCCTGGACTCCGCTTACGCCGAGCTGAAAAAACAGGCCAAAGTCAAGGGCTTCAGGCCCGGTAAAGCCCCCCGCTCCGTGCTGGAGCGCCTGTACAAATCCGATGTGGAGTCCGACGTCGCCGGCGAAATCATCAGCGACGCCTTCCGCGAAGCCATCATGGAAACAAAGCTGAAAATCGTAGGCCCCCCGGAAATCGAGCCCCCGGCCATCGTTCCGGACGAGCCCTACAAATTTGACGCCACCGTGGAAATCTTCCCGGAACTGACGGACCTGGACCTCAAGGGCATCGAACTCAGCAAAAACATGTACAAGGCCACGGACCAGGAAATTGAAAACCAGATCGCCATGATCCGCAAGAACATGTCCAGCCTGGAAACCGAAGAGGAGGACCGTCCCGCCAAGGAAGAAGACTTCGTGCTCATCGATTATGAAGGCGTCTGCCCGGACGGACAGCCCGACGAACTCCGGTTCACCGAAAACTTCACCATGGAGCTGGGAACCGGCCGCATCCTCAAGGATTTCGACGCCCAGATCATCGGCATGAAGCGGGACGAGGAAAAGGATTTCGAGATTTCCTTCCCGGAAGACTATTTTAATAAGGAACTGGCCTCCAAACAGGTCAAGTTCCACGTCAGGCTCAAGGAAATCCGCAAGCAGATTCTCCCCGAACTGGACGACGAATTCGCCAAGGATCTCGGCGAATACGAAACCCTGGACCAGTTGAAGGACTCCATCCGGGACCACCTGCAGCAAGGCTACGACCGCCGCTCCGAACAGGAGCTGGACGAGCAGGTCTTCCAGGCCCTTTTGGGCCGGGTGGAATTCGAGGTTCCCGAAACCCTGATCAAGCACGAAACGGCCAGCATGGTCTCCGAAGCGGAAAGAGCCCTCTCCTACCGCGACATGACCTTTGAAGACACCGGAGCCACCAAGGAAGATATGGAAGAGCGCTACCGCGAGCCCGCCGAGCAGCAGGTGCGCCGGTACTTGCTTCTGGATAAAATCGTGGAGCAGGAAAATGTCGAGCTTCCCGAAGAGGAATTGGAAAACGCATTCAAGGGCATGGCGGAATCCCTGCGTCAACCGCTTGAAATCGTAAAAAAATATTATGCTTCCGACGCCGAGCAGATGAACATGCTCAGGCAGACCCTCTTGCAGAAGGAAGCCCTGAAGTACGTGAAAAACCTCAATGAAATCAAAGAGGTTGAGCTCGAACTTCAGGAAACGGAAGAATAATTCAATTCCGCTCCATCCCTATTCGGCGGGTCCGGACCTTCACGGCCTTGAATCCGGACCCGCCATCCTGCTTGACGAAACCGCTTTTCGTTTCTATCTTCTCAATCGAAATTATCTTTTTTCCTGTTCGCCTAATTAAAAGGAGGATGCATGAGTTATATACCTTATGTTGTTGAGCAAACCAGCCGGGGGGAGAGGACTTACGATATATACTCCCGCCTGCTCAAAGATAGAATCATTTTCCTGGGCACGGAGGTCAACGACGTGGTCGCCAACTCCATCATCGCCCAGCTCCTTTTTCTGGAGTCCGACGACCCGGAAAAGGACATCAATTTTTACATCAACTCCCCCGGCGGCAGCGTCACCGCCGGCATGGCCATTTACGACACCATGGCCTACATCAAGCCGGAAATCACCACCGTATGCATCGGCCAGGCGGCCAGCATGGGCGCCGTGCTTCTGGCGGCGGGCAATCACGGCAAGCGCTATTCCCTGCCCAACTCCCGCATTCTGATCCATCAGCCCATGGGCGGGTTCCAGGGCCAGGCGTCGGACATCGCCATTCAGGCTCAGGAAATCCTGCGCATGAAAGAGGCCCTGAACGAAATCCTGGCCTCCCACACGGGCAAACCCTTGGAGCAGGTTCAGCAGGACACGGACCGGGACTATTTCATGAGCCCCGCGGAAGCCAAGGAATACGGCCTCATCGACCACGTGATCCTGAACCGCGAAGACCTTGATTCCCTCGAAGAATAATTATTTCCAGGATTGAACCCGGCCAATCCCCCGTTAAAGGGGGGATTGGCGCCGGGATTGCATGATAATTTGTAAAAATAGTTCCCGGCCAGCTTGCCAAGAACTCAAAGCATGGCTATACTTAAAACCAGACTTTTCCGGTTTTAATTGGCTGGAAATTACGCAAATTCTTTATGGAGATTAGAGAAATATGAGCAAAAAAGGCGACTCCTCGGATCATCTGCGGTGCTCTTTCTGCGGCAAAAACCAGGATGAGGTGAAAAAGCTCATTGCCGGACCCGCCGTATACATCTGCGATGAATGCATTGAATTGTGCAACGAGATCATTGCCGAGGAAACCGAAAAAGGGGCCGTGGACTCCGAATTCCAGGACATCCCCACCCCCAAAGAAATCAAGGCCATGCTCGACGAATACGTCATCGAGCAGGACCACGCTAAAAAAGTGTTGTCCGTTGCGGTTTACAATCATTACAAACGCCTTGACACCGCCTTTGACTCCAAGGACGTGGACATTCAAAAAAGCAACGTCCTGCTCATAGGCCCCACGGGCAGCGGCAAAACCCTTCTGGCCCAGACTCTGGCCAGGTTCCTGGACGTGCCCTTCACCATCGCCGACGCCACGGCTTTGACGGAAGCCGGCTACGTGGGCGAGGATGTGGAAAACATTATCCTCTCCCTGCTCCAAAACGCCGATTACGACGTGGAACGGGCCAAACGCGGCATTGTGTACATCGACGAAATCGACAAAATCGCCCGCAAGTCCGACAACCCCTCCATCACCCGGGACGTCTCCGGCGAAGGGGTCCAGCAGGCCCTGCTGAAAATCGTGGAAGGCACCACGGCAAGCGTTCCTCCCAAGGGCGGACGCAAGCACCCGCAGCAGGATTTCGTCAAGGTGGACACCTCCAACATCCTGTTCATCTGCGGCGGCGCCTTCAACGGCCTGGCCGAGCTGATTCAACGCAGGCAGGGCGAAAAAGTCATGGGCTTCGGCGCCAAGGTGCAAACCAAAACCGAAATGAAGATCGGCGATTTGCTGATCCAGACCCGGCCGGAAGACTTGTTGAAGTTCGGGCTCATCCCCGAATTCGTGGGCCGCTTGCCGGTCATCGCCACCTTGGGCGAACTGGGCGAAGAGAGCCTGGTCAGAATTTTGACGGAGCCCAAAAACGCCCTGGTCAAGCAGTTCCAGAAACTCTTTGAAATGGAAGGCGTCAAACTTCGCTTCACGGACAGCGCCCTTTCCGCCATCGCCAAAGGCGCCCTGGATCGTAAATCAGGCGCCAGGGGCCTGCGGGCTATCGTGGAAAAGGCCATGCTGGATATCCAGTACGAGATTCCTTCCATGGAAAACGTCAAGGAATGCGTCATAGGAGAAGAGGTGGTCATGCACGGCGAAGACCCCATCCTCCTTTTTGAACCCAGTAAAAAGAAAGCCTGATATCACTGACGGAAATAAAACTTTATGTTCAGCATATCCAAGCTCAAAAAGAGCCAGGAAGATGAAGGAGTTCCCCGCATGAATCTTCCCCTGTTGCCCCTGAGGGACATAGTCGTGTTCCCCCATATGGTGGTGCCCTTGTTCGTGGGCCGGGACCAGTCCATAAACGCCCTTTCCGAAGCCATGGCCAAGGATAAAAGCGTTTTCCTGGTCACCCAGAAAAACGCCTCCGTGGACAACCCGGAGGAAAAGGACCTGCACAGAGTGGGCGCCGTGGGAACCGTCCTCCAATTGCTGCGCCTGCCCGACGGCACGGTCAAAGCCCTGGTGGAAGGCAAGTCCCGGGCGAAAATCACCGAATTCATCCGCTCCGAAAGCCACTTCCGGGTGGAGCTGGAGCCCTTGGCCGAACCCGATGTGCAGCAGACCGAGGCGGAAGCCATGGTCCGCACCATCCTGGAAACGTTCAAGTCGTACACCAAGGTCAATAAGAACATTCCCAAAGACCTGATGAACAGCCTCAAGGCCATCACGGATCCGTCCCAACTGGCCGACACCGTGGCTTCCCACTTCCAGTTTAAAATCGAGGACAAGCAAAGCCTCCTGGAAGCCGTGTCGCCCATCGAGCGCCTGACCCTCCTGCTCCAGTTCATGAAGACCGAAATCGCCATCAACGAGATGGAGTTCCGGATCAAGGGCCGGGTCAAAACCCAGATGGAAAAAACCCAGAGGCAGTACTACCTCAACGAGCAGATGCGGGCCATCCGCAAGGAAATGGGCTCCGACGACGAACAGGCCGGCGAAATGGACGAATTGGAAAGGCGCATCAAGAAAAAGCGCATGCCCAAGGAAGCCGCCAACCGGGTGCGTCAAGAGTTCAAAAAGCTCAAACTCATGAGCCCCATGTCCGCCGAAGCCACCGTGGTCAGAAACTACATCGACTGGTTCCTGGCCCTGCCCTGGTACGAACGCTCCAAGGTCCGCACCGACGTGACCGAGGCCGAAAACATCCTGGATCAGGACCACTACGGCCTGGAAAAACCCAAGGAGCGCATCCTGGAATATTTGGCCGTCCAGGCTCTGGTGAAAAAAATCCGCGGCCCCATCCTGTGCCTTGTGGGCCCCCCCGGCGTGGGCAAGACCTCCCTCGCCAAGTCCGTGGCCCGGGCCACCAACAGGAAGTTCGTGCGCCTCTCTTTGGGCGGCGTGCGGGACGAAGCGGAAATCCGGGGACACAGGCGCACCTATATCGGCGCCCTGCCCGGCAAGGTCATCCAGTCCCTTAAAAAGGTGGGGGTGAACAACCCCGTGTTCTGCCTGGACGAAGTGGACAAAATGAGCATGGACTTCCGGGGAGATCCCTCGGCGGCCCTCCTGGAAGTCCTGGATCCGGAGCAGAACTCGTCCTTTAACGACCATTACATGGACGTGGACTACGACCTGTCCGACATCCTGTTCATCACCACGGCCAACACCCTGCCGGACATCCCCCTGCCCCTCCAGGACAGGATGGAGATCATCCGCATTCCAGGGTATACGGAGCTGGAAAAATTCCATATCGCCCGGGGCTACCTTATCCCCAAGCAGTTGAAGGTGAACGGCCTCAACGACGAAATGGTGCAGATCTCCGATAACGCCGTGTACACCATCATTCGCGGATACACCCGGGAGGCCGGGGTCCGCAACCTGGAGCGGGAAATCGCCTCGATTTGCCGCAAGGTGGCGCGCATCATCGTCAAGGATCAGCCCGAAGGCCCGGTGCGGGTCACGACCCAGAGCGTCGGCAAGCACCTGGGGCCCGAACGCTTCCGCCACGGTCAGATCGAACTGGAAGACCGCATCGGCCTGGTCACGGGCCTGGCCTGGACCCAGGTGGGCGGCGAAATCCTGGCCGTGGAAACCGTCACCATGCCCGGCAAGGGCGAACTCATCGTCACCGGAAAACTGGGCGACGTCATGAAGGAATCCGCCCGGGCGGCGGTCAGCTATGTGCGCTCCCGCACTCCCAGGCTGTGCATCGATCCCGAGTTCCATAAAAAGCTGGATATCCATATCCACATCCCGGAAGGCGCCATCCCCAAGGACGGCCCCAGCGCCGGAATCACCATGTGCACCTCCATCGTGAGCGTGCTGACAGGCAGAAAGGTCCGCCGCGACCTGGCCATGACCGGGGAAATCACCCTCCGGGGCAGGATCCTGCCCATCGGCGGGCTTAAGGAGAAAATCCTGGCCGCCCACCGGGCCGGCATCAAGGCCATCCTCATTCCCGAGGAAAACGAAAAGGATCTGGCCGACATCCCGGCCCGCGTTTTAAAGGCCGTCAAGGTCACGCCCGTAGGCCATATGGATCAGGTTTTGGAGCACGCCCTGGTGCTCAAGGAAGGCGAAGCCCTGTTCAATGAGGACGCCGACCTGCCCATGGGCTGCGTGGTCCCCAACGGGGTGGAAAATCCGCCTGAAATGCAGATAAACTAGTGAAATTTCCGGGCCGGCGTTTGCGCATAAACCCGCGCAAACGCTGGCTCTAACAAAAGTTAAAAAAAAGTGTAACCGGGTTGTTTAATTGCTTGACATCCAAAGGCGGAATTGATACTTAACGAGCGCCTTTAGGAAGGGTTTCACCTGAAACAAAGCAACACAAGGAAACCCGGTTTTAGGAGCTTTCAACGCTCGGGCGGGTAGCTCAGTTGGGAGAGCACCGGCCTTACAAGCCGGGGGTCACAGGTTCAAGCCCTGTTCCGCCTACCACGGGGGCGTAGTTCAGCTTTGGTTAGAACGCTGGCCTGTCAAGCCAGAGGTCGCGAGTTCAAGTCTCGTCGTCCCCGCCACACCGATTATGAAGGGATATCAAGGATTTTCTTGGTATCCCTTTTTATTTCGCCCAAATTCTCCCGTTTTCTTCGATTTCCTCAATCTGAACACCTTCAGTTTAATCCCGCATCTCAAAATGACATCCCTCAAGAATCCCATGTCGCCCATTTCTGGCGAACCGTGAAGACGCCCTATTTTCGTCCCTTTCAACCGCTGCGTGCACACTATATGCACACCCTGGAGACGAACATGGGAATTAATCTGTACTGTAAAACCTGCAAAAGCAGCCTATCGCTGCAAACAAAAATCTGCCCTAAATGTGGATCGGCCTTCACCCAAGGAAAGAGATACCGGGTGGTCGTCAAAGGAAGCGACGGCAGGCGCGTCACTAAGCTGGTAGACACCCTCAACATGGCGAAAAACCTCGAAGCTAAACTCAAGACCCAATCCATGGAAAAGAAGCTGCTGGGAATCAGAAGCAGAATCGGAATAGATGAGGCTTGGGACAAGTACATCCTGTGGGCTGAAGAAAACAAGAAAAGCTGGATGGACGATAAACAGCGATGGGAAAAGCATGTCCTCCGGTTTGTCCACGGCAAGACCATGGATTCAGTCGCGCCCCTGGACGTGGACAAGGTAATCTCCACAATGAAGAAAAGCGGATACGCCCCGCAGACCATCAAGCATGTGCTCAATCTTATCAAGCGGGTGTATAACTGGGCGATCCTCATGGACCTGTACTCCGGGGATAATCCCGCCAAACGGACGACGCCTCCCAAGTGCGAGAACCATGTCACCGAGTGTCTGACCAAAGACGAGATTAAGAGCCTGCTGAATACGCTGGACGCCTGGAATAATAAAATGGTGGCTCTGGTCATAAAATTCGCCTTGTACACAGGATGCAGGCGCGGGGAAGTCTTCTCTCTTCGATGGAATGACGTTAGCTTTGCCACGGGAACGATCACCTTGAAAGACACCAAGGGCGGTCAGGATACGACACTCCCCATAAGCAGGGCTGCTATTGAGATCCTGAGGGATGCCAAAGCGATCCAGGCGGGAGCAGGATATCAGTGGGTCTTCCCCAACAGACGTTTTTGGGGACGTCTTTGATTATTTTACTAACTTTGAATATCATTGAAATCACTTACTATTTTTTTGATCAAGTTGACATGGATGGCGGATG
>NZ_FQZU01000029.1 GCF_900142135.1 Desulfatibacillum alkenivorans DSM 16219
AACGAGACTTTGCCATAGTCCTGCCTCAATCGCTTCTTCCAGTAGTAAAATTGGTGGAGTTTGAGACCGTGATTTTGGCAATAGGCTTTTTGTGTGAGACCGCTCTGGCGGCATTGGGCGAGGTGATGCTCCCAAAACCGGCGTTTGTCTTTGGGATCGGACAGGTCTTGGCTTGGTGCGGAAAAACGATCTTCTCGGCTCTTCGTCGGATAAATGGCTTCTTGTGACATGGAATCTCCTTTCAAAAGATGGAAATTCTTATGCCACATCCCGATTAACCCGTGAAGATGCGGTTGTTTAGACGGTTACGTTGCTGAAAGCGCTGCCAGCTCAGGAAAAAAATGGTTCCTGCATACATAAAAAAGAGCAGATACAGGCCCGACCCTATCACTCCTGCCAGCCTTAACGGAGGGTATTTGAAGGACGCATAGGTGATTTCAAAACGTTGCTCTCCACCGAATGGCGCTACCATTAAAAGTAAAGGAAGACTTAAAATAAATCCCCAAAACACCATAGGCCATTGGCTGATAAATCCTTCACCAAGAATAGGATATACCCATCCTCCCAATTTAAACAGCAAGCTGCTGAAACATATGCTTATTGCTGTACCGATGAGAGCCAGCAGAACAATGTCCATCCATCGAACAAAAGTTGGCGAGTCGAAATGGACCTTTATCCGGACGAGTAGACCTTTTATCCAGGCTGGCCAAACCTTTATCTGATCGAACACACCTTTTTTCCAGGCGGGCACAATTGACTCCTGACTCAATGAGGTTAAAAATAGCTATGAATTATGTTTTGTTTATCATAAAATTATGTATTTTAAAATGAAAATCATTGTCTATCCAGGGGGGTATATGGTGAAGGCCTTGTTCACAATCATAGCTTTTGTCCTAATGCACAATTCGTTCACGGCATTTTGGGTGGAATAGTTCAACCCAATATCTCTTTATTGACATTGCATGGCCCGACCATTACTATGTTAAAAACATATGATATTTCATTGATTTATGATCAGGAATCTCGAGGAAATGTCATGCGCTATCGCCGCGTGAAAATGGATGGCGGGACCTATTTTTTTACGCTTGTCACATACCAGCGCGCTCCGCTCTTCTCCTCGTTAGAAAACTGCGGCCTATTACGCGAGGCGTTCCGGCAGGTGATGGAAAAGCATCCTTTTTCCATAGACGCTTTTGTCCTTCTTCCGGATCATCTGCACTGTATTTGGACTCTTCCGGGCGGAGACCGGAACTATTCCATGCGCTGGAGGATGATCAAATCCCAATTTACAAGGGAATGTAAAAAACAAAAGGTCTTGTCGCAATCCAACGCCGCCAGGGCTCGGAAGCAGGAGCAAACCGTCTGGCAGCGAAGATTTTGGGAGCACACCATTCGAGACGCCCATGATTATAGGAAGCACGTTGAATACATTCATTTCAATCCGGTAAAGCACGGGCATGCGGAGCGACCGGCGGAATGGAAGTATTCAAGTTTTCATCGTTTTGTGCGTCAAGGGATATACCCAGAGTCTTGGGGAAGGCATCCGAAAGACTATGCCTTTGAAGAAGATATTCTTGAATGAGTGTCAACCGGGTTTGGTTTTGTTGGGTTTCGCAGGGAGGGATTGCCCATAACCGGCGCTTTCATCCGTACAATAATACAGGCGAAACTCACTCTGTTCTATGCTCTACCCAACCTACGTATCGTTATTGCTTCAATCCCAATAACTTTAGCATATATTCAATGTTTTATAAGTAGAGGTGTAGGTTGGGTAGAGCGTTGGAAAGCGCTTCCAAAAGTATGCGCGCGGGAGGTGTCAAAGAAGTCGGTCAAAATTGATTTTCTTTTCGCAAAACCCAACATCAGGAGCCCGCTTATCAAGGAGGGGAAAATAAAATCCGGGGAAGTTTCTCCATTTTAAAACAAGCATGCCGCCGGATTAATATAAAACCGGCGGCATGCCAGACTAATCCGCATTATTGTTCATCCCTCTTCGCCAGGGTCCAGGGCAAATTGAAATAATCATGCCGGACCTGGGCGGATTTGGTTTCGGCCCATTTGTCCACGCCCAGGCGTTTGATCAGGCACAGGTTGAAAACCTTGAAATTGTGGGGCAGCTCCGTGGACATATCCGCGTAGGGATGGAGATAGTCGCACGGAAAATCGTCGCAGTCCCCGCAGAATTCAAGCCCTTTCTCTTTGACGCATTCGTAGGACGCGCATCGGTGGCCCTCTCCGAACGCTTTCCGGTGCACGGGGATCTTTCCGTCGTGGGCCCGGCATCCCATACAAAGCAGGTCATCTATGGTCATGTTGTATTGTTCGGAAATTTTCTTCACTTCCTCCATGGCCGCGTCGTCTTCGTGGGCGAGGAAGTAGATGCAGTTAAAGCAATCCAGTCCGCAGGGGGCTGTCATAAAGGCGTAATCCATGGCGCTTTCTCCTTGGTTGGGGTGAAAGTTGCATACTGCGCCGTTTTTTAGATCAGGAGGGGAGGTGCGGGCATCCCCCAATTGGGGGAGCGGGGCTTTTTTTTAATGCGGCGGCCGATTTTTTTTATCAGCCGCCGTCTGAGTAATTCATTGCTTGAACTTTGCGCAAATCTCTTCCATGCGTTTTTTGTTCACCCCAAAATCCGAGTACCCCGTTCTGGAGGCGGAGCGGAAGTGAATCTGCCTGGCTTCTTCATCCACCAGGATTTCCACGTCGTCCTTGAACTTGAAAATTTTGGAGGAAAACACGGCGTGGATGTATTTGTCCGTTTGGGCGACGATTTCCGTCCTGGGCATGGCGCTTATAATCGCCGCCAGCTTTTCGATGGCCTGGGCGCCATCGCCCGAAAAATCAAGAGGGTCCATATAATGCTTGGCGTCGTCAGGCGCCGCTTTGGTGGAAACGCAATTGGGCGAATTAGGGCACGGATTGATATCAGGGTCTCCGGCCGACGCTCCGCCGGGACCGGCCAGCATGAGCATCCCGGCCAGGGGTATGATCCATGCGTCAAATTTCATGGTGGGCCTCCTTTAAATGCAAGATTAAGTGTGGACGGTCTATTATTAAATAATGGCGCCGAAACGGATTGTGTCAAATTTTTGAAGCCAAATTTCGAACAAAAAAAACGATCGCACGTTCTTTTATCCAAAAGCCGAACCCTAGAGGAATTCATTTTTTTGAATGGAATTTTATTTTCTGAATACTCCGGGAAGCCGCGCCCTTTCAGGGCTTCCGCCTTCTTACAATCTTGCCGCCGTTTTCAACGGGTTGCGCGGACGTGAAACAATGATCGTGAACAATTTCACTAGTCGTTGACAGAAGGGTATAGTCCATATTAAAGGGACGTATGGCAAAAAAGGTTCAAAAGAAAAAAGTCGCCTCTTACACCAAAGGCAAGGCGACCCGGAGCAAGATTATCGCCGCGGCAAGAAGGGTGTTCGCAAGCCGGCCCTACACCTCCGCCAGCATCCGGGCCATTGCCAAAGAGGGGGGATTCAACCATCCGCTGATTCATCATTACTTCCCTTCCAAGGCGGACCTGTTCATGACGGTCTCCAAGGAGCTTTATGATGAATACATGGAGCTTAGCTCCACCTGGATGGAAGGCGTCTGGGACATGGGCATGGACGAGAGCCTCCGGACCTCCGTGGAGCGGATTGTGGAGGACGTGTTCGACCACCCGGACGCTTTGCGCACGGTCATGCAGAACATGGCCCACGGCCTGAAGGTCGCGGACCTTCCCGGCCTGGATTTTTTCCCGGAGTTCTGGGCGGGCATTCAGGAGGTTTTCCGCAACGGGTTGTCGCCCTACGCCTGCCGGCGGGACATCGCCATGTGGATTTTGGGTTTTCATATGGTGATTTTCAACTGCGTGGGAGCGCCTCATTATCATGCCAAGGTCCTGGGCATGTCGCCCAAAAGCCCCGAATACAGGCAATGGGTCAAAGACGCTTTGATGTTCCTTTTTTACCCCTCCCTGAAAAAGCTGGTTTTTTCCCAGCCCGGGGACGAGCAGCCCATGACCTGGCCGCTTAACCCGCCCCGTCAAGGCAGCCGGGCATACGGCTCGTTGCACGCCCAGCCGATTGAAAGCCTGAAAAAGGGAGAGCAGACCCGGATAAAAATCCTGGAGGCCGCCCGCAAGGTGTTCACCGCCCATCCCTACAATACGGCGAGCATCCGCATGATCGGCAAGGAAGGCGGCTTTGACTTCACCCTGATTCACCATTATTTTCCGTCCAAGGCCGAGCTGTTCGAAGCCCTGGCCGCCCAGACCATGGAGGACCTGCTGCCCCAGGCCTATGTGTGGATGGAAGACCTTGCCCCCCTGAAGGTGGAGGACGGGCTGTCCATCTTCGCTGACCGTGCCATGGATTATTGCTTCCGGAATCCCGCAGCCCTCCACGGCCTCATGCAGAATATCGCCCAGCTGGATCAGTTGGAGGAGATTCCCGGCTTTGAACGCTTCGCCCAACTCAACTTGGCCACCCAGGAGGCTTTTCGTGAATCCACCGGCATCCGCCGGGCCACGGACAAGGAAATCCAGATGTTCTCCTTTGGCGTGTATCTGATTTTATACAATTGCCTGGGCGTCTCCCATTTCCCCACCCAGATCATGGGCCAGAACATGGAGGATCAGGAATACAGACAGTGGGTCAAGGATTTCATGATGATCATCCTCCTGCCGGTCCTGGAACGCATGATCAAGCCAAGAGCCCAAAAAGCAAGCTGAAAAAATTCCCAGAAATCAAATGCCTATTCTGCAATAGGAGAATTCGAATTTTTACAGCCTTTTGCTTCTATAGCCTTGCGAACGGCTTCCTTTTCCCCTCTGACGTTTGCTAGTTCAGAGGCCTCAACCCCATCTCCCTCTCCAACCCCCCACCAAAATGCTTGAACTTTGCTACTTTTAATCCGTTGTTCCTGAGCCGTAACCAATTGATTTTCTCGTCTGGCTAAAGAGGCCTCTTCTGCAGCCAGTTCTTCACACGAAAAATCTTTGTAATTAAGTCCAGATGTATAGGAACCGGTAATTTGTGAAGGCGGGGTTGGCATATTGAGGCATCCTATAAGAGAACCCGATAAGGCTATTCCTATAGCAAGGCAACGAATTTTGTTGTTCATACTCTGCCTCCTTGGATTGTGGACCATTAGCATGTGAACACATTTCATATCTGAAAGTGTTTTTTGTTTGATAGTAATTGTATCAGATAACATGAAACTCATGCAATATTGGTTGGTATCCAATCATTATTTTCACAGATTGACCTGACTGACCGCTTCCTCTATCCTTAAATGCGTGTATCTCCACAACTTCATCCAAGGAGCCGGGCATGCCTGACGACTACACTCTCCAAATCAAAGCCAAGGCCGCGCAACTGGGCGCCGATCTGGCCGGAATCGCCGATCTCGCCCCATTCAAGGACGAAAAGACCTATCCGGCCTCATTGCTGGCGCCTTTTACCCGCGCCCTTTCCATGGCCGTCCAGATACCGTCCATGGTTTTCGAAACTATCCACAAAAAGCCCAGCGACTTGTACAATCACGTGTACAAGACGGCCAACATGATGTTGGATCAGATCGCCCTAAAGGCGGCGGGCTCCCTGGAACAGGACGGATACCGGAGCCTGCCCATTCCCGCTTCCCAGATTATTGACGTGAAGGATTATCGCGGCGCCCTGAGCCATAAGGCGATTGCGCGCATGGCGGGCTTGGGGTGGCAGGGAAAGAGCCTGCTTTTGGTGACTCCCAAATTCGGCCCCAGAGTCAGATTGGTAACCGTGCTGACCAACGCCCCCCTGGAACCGGACGGCCCTGTTGCAAACCGATGCGGAAAATGCACCAACTGTAAGGACGCCTGCCCTGCGGGCGCCATCAAAGGGGTGCAAATTAAGGACCGGTATGCAGACCGGAATCAAGCCCTGGATTTTCAAAAATGCGTGGATAAAACCGCCGAGTTCGCCCGCATGGACAACATTGGCGCCAGGATTTGCGGATTCTGCATCAAGGCCTGCCCCTTCGGCCGAAAAAATCCCAAAAACCTGCCCTGGCTGCAGTAGCGGCCGGCGGCCATGCATCATACTGGTTGCATACGCGTCGCAACGGGGATGACGGAGAACGCCGGCGGCCTGTATAGGGTGGCCCAGGCAAGGCTTTTTTTGCCTGGGTTCGAGGAACAAAAGGTGCGCCCGGGAAAGAATGCAGAAAGAGGGTATGGTCGGCGGACGAATGGATTTGGTTGAATCCGTGCTTTTGTCTGGTTGTGGGTAGGGCTTTCGTCCGCAGGGAGCGATGGTTTCTATCACCCCCAAAGGCCGCTCCTGCTGCGCTGGCGCGCCCAGGCAGGATACTGCTCTGCCTGGGCCATCCATTATCGTCGCCGGAGGCGTAGGTCGACATCCCGCAAGGGCGATCCATTTTTCAGGATCGTCCGCAAGCGGAGACCCACGATCCTTTTTGCCTATCCGCTTACAGGACCTTTATTTCCCCTCAAACTTGGGCTCGCGCTTTTCCTTAAAAGCCTTGGGGCCTTCCTGGGCGTCCTTGCTCATGAACACGGGCAGGGCCAGCTCCAATTCCCTCTGCAGGCCTTCGGACAACGGCTTGCCGCGGTTTTCTATGACGGATTTCTTGATGGCTTCCACGGCCAGGGGGCCGTTCTTGCAGATGATACCGGCGTACCGTTCCGCCTCCTCCATCACTTTTTCCCGGGGAACGATCTTGTTGATAAAGCCAAGACGCAAGGCTTCCTCCGCCTCCATCAACTCTCCGGTCAGCAGGATTTCCATGGCCCGGGCGTAAGGCAGCTGCCTGGGCAGGCGGATGCTCGACCCTCCGGCCGGAAAAATGGCCCATTTGACTTCCTGCAGCCCGAACTTGACCCCTTCAGCGGCGATGCGGATGTCCGTGGCGTACAGGGCCTCCATGCCGCCTGCGATGGCGTGGCCGTTGATGGCGGCGATGACCGGCTTGTACAAGGGATATTCCCGCAGGATGGCTTTGTTCACGATCATGGGATCGCTCTGGCAGGCTTTTTCCGCGTCCGTTTCGGCCGGCTTGGCGCCCGTGAACAAGGGGATCAGCTTGCCCAGGTCCGCGCCCGAGCAAAACACCTTGTCCCCGGTCCCGGTCAGAATGGCGCAGCGCATTTCCTTGTCTTCGGCGTAATCCTTCCATGCGTCGATCAATTGCAGGATGGTTTCCGGGTCCATGGCGTTTCGGGCCTCGGGCCGGTTAAAAGTCAGGTACGCGATATTGTTTCTTTTTTCGTAGATCAAACCCATGGAATTCCTCCTTGTTGATTGGATAAAGGCCGTGAAGAGGGGGAGCTAATTTGAATATTAATATAAAATATTCATTTTTGCAAGGGGGAATCCGTCAGAAGGGGGAATCCCGTAACAATCCCAAATCGGTCCAGCCGCGCAGGCGGTAATACTCCGTGAGCATCTCCCGGAAAAAGTCCCGGGAGAGGACCTGGCCGGATTCAAGAGCCCGGGAGAAAAAGGCCTTGGGCAGGGTTTCGTGAATCGCGGGGTCCATGCCTTCCCGGAGGTTGAAGCGGCGGACGATGTTTGCGATGTTTTGGGCGATTTGCTGCAGGTTGGTTTTTTCCGGACTCAGGCCGCAGGTCATGGAGACGATGTCGCCCAGGGCGTCCCAGGGGTAAAGATCCCGGTAGAACCGGCACAGGATCAGGGCGTCAAACAGGGTGAGCCTGTCTTCAAAGTCGACGTACAACTCTACCTTGCCCTCCAATTCATCCGGTCGGGACATGCCGGAGAGCTCGGCCTTGTAAAAGGTGGACCGCAAATGGCAAGCGCCTCTTGGCGAAGTGGCGTAAGCCAACCCCATGCCTTTGAGCACGCGGGGATCGTACCCGGCGGGCTCCAGGCCTTTGACGTGGACGGCCTGGTCCTCCATGCCCCATTCCTTGGCGGCGTGAACGATTCCCTTGGCCAGGAAGTCGCCCGCTCCCTCACGCCGTGCAATTTTCCGCAGAAGGTCGGCCGCGCCCTGGGCGTCGCCGTAGCGGACGGGCAGTTTGGCGCGGCCTTGCTCCACGGCTTCCATGGTGAAGGCGCACAGGTTGCCGCTGGTGATGGTGTCCATGCCAAGGGAGTCGCACAAATGGTTCAAAAATGCGATTTCCTCAATGGAGTCGATGGCGCACAAGCCGCCGAAGGCGTAAATGGTTTCGTATTCCGGGCCTTCTACGGTCAGACCTTTATGGGGGCCGTCCAGCAAGGTTCCGCGCCGGCCGCAGGCCATGAAGCATTTGGCGCAGGCCGCGGGAGTCACCCGGCATTTTTCGTGCAAGGCTTCGGCGGAAATTTTCTCCCAGTTTTCAAAATAACCTTGCTTCCAGTATCGGGTGGGAAAGGCGCCGGCCTTGTTCAAGACCTGCACCATCATGGGCGTGCCTTTGGATTTATAGGCCTGGACCGAGGGGTTTTCCTTGGATTCCGCCGCGTAATCCCTGGAGAAATCCCGAAGCCGGGCCGGGTCCGCCATGGGCCTCTTGGCGCCGCCCCAAAAGACCATGGCCTTGACTTTCTTGGACCCCATGACCGCTCCGGGGCCTGTCCGGCCAGCGCTGCGCCACTTGTCGTTTTCAATGACCGCAAACGAAACCAGGTTTTCTCCGGCCGGGCCGATGGCGAGAGCGCCTTTTTTTCCGGCCTTGCCCGCGGCGATTTCAAGGGCTTTTTCCTCCGTTGAGATGGCGTCCAGGCCCCAGAGGTTCGAAGCATCGTGAAAATGTACGCCGCCCGGCTCGATTTCCAAAACCGTGGGCGCCGCGCACTGGCCTTGCAGAATGACGGCGTCGTATCCGGCGGCGTCCATGGCCTCGGGAGCGCGGCCGCCGGCATAGGATTCGCTGTAAAATCCGGTCTGGGGGCTTTTGGTGAAGACTCCGTACCGGCATCCTCCCCAGATCAGGGAGCCGGTCGCGGGTCCGCATGTGAAAATCAGGTTGTTTTCCGGCCCAAGCGGGTCGCAATGAGGCGGGTTATGCTCGTATAAGAGGTAAGAGCCCAGGCCCTTGCCGCCCAGGCAGGCGGCCAGGACGTCAGGATCGGGCTTTTCAATCCGGAAAGATCGGCTTTTCAGATCGATAAACAGAATTTTTCCGTGAAAACCGAACATGGCTACATCAGCACTTCTCCGGTGCGCTCGGTGTGGTAGCCTCCCAGGGCGTCCACCCGCTTTTTAAACGCATCGGAGCGAATGGTTTCCAGAAGAATGGTGATTTTTTCAGATTCAAAAATGCCTTCGGGAATGATCAAATCGTACTGCTCGGTGATAACCGGCACAAAATCCAGCTCCAGGGCTTTGGCGGCGGCGTAAATGCCCATGCCGGCGTCGGCCACTTGGTTCTGAACGGCGGCGGCCACGGCCATGTGGGTGAACTCGTCGTCTCCGTAGCCGTTAATGCTGGAGGGTTGGACGCCTAATTTGCTCAAGTAGTGGTCCAGAAGCACCCTTGTGCCGGAACCGGCTTGCCGGTTGATAAACCGCACCCCGTCCCGGCCGAGGTCTTCCACGGATTGGATGTTCTTGGGATTGCCTTTGGCCACCATCAGGCCTTGCTCCCGCATGACCAGGTGCACCAGCTTGACCGGAATGCCCGCCAGATAGGTTTTAATGTAGCTGATGTTGTATTCCCCGGTTTCCGTGTCCAACAGGTGGGAGCCTGCTATGTGGCACATGCCTTTTTTCATGGCCATGAGGCCGCCCATGCTTCCCACATGGCTGGAGGACAGGGACAAATACCCGCCCCGGCTGCGCAGGGCGTCGGCCAGGAGATCCAGGGTGTTGTCATGGCTGCCCACGGCCACCAGGGTGTTGTCTATGGTCCGGTTGAACCGGAGAAGTTCGGCCTCCACCGGCTGTCCGGGATGCAGGCCCTCGTTTTCGTTGGGGATGCGGATGATGCCGTCCGCCTCGGTAAAGCTGGTGATGGACCCGGCGCCCCGGGGCAGGGGGGTGGCGGCCACTCTGTCGCCCACGCGGCCCAGCTTCACCCGAACCATTTCCTCCAGGCCCAGCTTGGACGGAATCTTCCGGGTGGGCTCCACCATGATTTTTTTGCGTAAAGGTTCAGGCTGGCCGAGCATATGGCACAGCATGGGGCGGATGAACTCGTCGAACACCACAATGGCGGAAACCGGATACCCAGGCACTCCGACCACGGGCACGTTGTTGACGTCGCCCAGAACCACGGGCTTGCCCGGCATGATGGTCACGCCGTGAACCAGCACGTCGCCCAGGTTGTCCACAATATTGGCCGTATGGTCTTCGGACCCGGCCGAGGAACCCGCCAGCACCAGGACCATGTCGTAATCCTCGGTGGCGCCCCGCTCCACGGCCTGTCGAATGACGAAAAAGTCGTCGTCCAGGCTGGTGTTTCTAACCCACTTTCCTCCGGCCTGCTCGATCAGCTTGCCGATCACCCAGGAGTTGGTTTCCAGAACCCGGCCGGGCTGCAACTCTTCGGGATAGATTTTGCGCCAGTCAACCAACTCCGTGCCCGTGGGAATAACCAGCACCTTGGGCTGCTTTTTGACCTTGACTTCAAACACCCCGCCCGTGAGCAAAGCGCCCAGACAGGTGGGCGTCACCAGATGATTGGTGGGAAAAAGCATTTCCGTGGCTACAATATCCTCACCCACCTTGCGGACGTAATTCCAGGGAACGGCCGCCGCTTCGATGCGCACCGTGTCATCGTCGATAACCTGGACCTGCTCGATCATGATGACCGCATTGGTCTGGGGCGGAAGCTGATGGCCCGTGTTCACGTAAAAGGCCTGCTCCCCGACCTTGAGATCCATGGGATTGGTCTCGCTGGCGCCGAATGTGTCCTGGGCCAGAACCGCTATGCCGTCCATGGCCGCCAAATGCGCGTTGGGCGTGGAAATGCGGGCGAAGGCCGGCTCCGCCAAAACTCTCCCCACGGCGTCTACGGAGGAGATCGTCTCATGCGCCAGTTCGACTTTTTCTGCAAAATGGCTTAACCAGATGTTGCGAGCTTCTTCACGGGTTTTCATGTTCAGGTAAACATGGCGTTTGTTCATGAGCGCCTCCGGCCTTTGGGGCCAAAAAAATGATAGTGATTAAAAAGCCTTAATCTTATTTGTCGAACAGGTCCACGCGAACCATGGATCCCGGGTCCAGCCCTTCTTCGTTCAAATCCACCTGGATGAATCCGTCGGCCTCCACCATAGTGCGGATGACTCCGGATTTTCCGAAGATGGGCTCGGCGGTCAGTTCGCCGTCCTTCTCAACCAGGCGAACCCGCACATAATCGGTCCTGCCTTGCACGGACGGCACGTTCCGGGCGAGTTTGGCCAGAACGGACCTAACTCCGTCCTCGCCTTCATATCCGGCGATATGATGAATGAAAGGACGCACCATGGCGTGAAAAACCACCATGGCCGAGGTCACGTGCCCCGGCAGGCCCCAAACCTGTTTGTCTCCGACTTTCGCCAGAATAGTGGGTTTGCCCGGGCTGATGGACACCCCGTGCACCAGAATATCCGACTTTTCAAAACCTTCGATCACTTCGATGGTATGATCCCTGGCGCCCACGCTGCTGCCGCCCGAAACCAGCAGCATATCGCACTCGTTCAGGGCCTTTTCGCAGGCCTGACGCAAGGCCTGGGGGTCGTCCCCCACAATGCCGTAAGACCGGTATTCGGCCCCGGCCTGATGGCACAAGCCCCCCAGGGCGTAAGTGTTCATGTCGCGAATTTGCCCCGGCCCGGGCTCTTGATCCGCGGAAACCACCTCGTCTCCCGTGGAGACGATTCCCACCACAGGCTTTTTGTATACGGACAGGATCGGCTCCCCGACGGAGGCCGCAACAGCCAGGTCCTGGGGTCTCAAACGAACGCCTTTTTTCAGGACGACTTCGTCCTTTTTCACATCGTCGCCCACGTCCAGCACATTGCCCAGGGGGGCCACGCTTTTGTATACCTCGATGGTTTTGTCATCCAGAATTTCCGTGTGCTCCACCATAACCACGGAGTCCGTCCCTGCAGGGAGCATCCCTCCCGTGGGCATGAGAGCCGCCTGGCCCGGGCCCACGGAAAATTCCGGGGTCGTTCCCATTTCCACCCGGCCCGCCACTTCCAGCATGGCGGGAATGCCTTCCGAAGCCCCGAATGTGGAGGAGGCGGCCACCGCGTATCCGTCCATGGTGGAACGGGCGAAAGCCGGGACGTTATCCTTGCTGACAATGTCTTCGGCCAGAATTCTGCCGCAGGCTTGAAAGACTTCCACCTCTTCCGTCCCGGCCGGGGGGAAACTCCCCGCCATGTCCAGGACCTTCCGGATGGAAATTACCTGAAAAAACTCTTTCATAAGTGATTTGGGTCATCCTGTCTTAAGCGGATTAGCCGGGCATTAAACTCCAATGGCCGGAAATTCGCCTATTTTTTGTAATACCTTCGGGCCTCGGGCAAGATCTGTTTTATCTTGGCGATACGCGTGGCGTCCGAAGGGTGCGTGCTTAAAAACTCCAGGTTGTTGCTGTTTTTGCTGGAAGCGGACATGCGCTGCCAAAAGCCCACGGCCTGCGCGGGATCGTATCCGGCCATGGCCATGAAAATCAAGCCAAGGCGGTCCGCTTCGGACTCGTGCAGCCGGGAGTAGGGCAGGATCACGCCCACCTGGGATCCCAAGCCGTAGGCCTGCAGCCACAAAGCCCGGGTTTGAGCGGGTCTGTCATGCAGGGCAAGGTCCAGGGCCATGCCGCCCATCTGGGCCATGAGGGACTGGCTCATGCGCTCGGCGCCGTGATTCGCCACAACATGGGCGATTTCATGCCCCATGACCACGGCCAGCCCGGTTTCATTCTGCGCCACATCCAGGATGCCCTCATAAACCACCACCTTGCCGCCGGGCATGGCCCAGGCGTTCACCTGATCATCGGCGATGAGATTGAATTCCCACTGGAACCCGTTCAGCTGGCTGCTCATGTTCGCCGCCGCAAAATATCTTTCCACGGCCCTTTGGATCCGATAGCCGACCCTTTGGACCATTTCGGTTTTTTGCCTGTCCGTGCTGACTTTGTGTTCTTTCAAAAACGCATCGTACTGGGAATAGCTCATGGACTGCATTTGAGCCGGCGACACAAGGGAAAGCTGGGACCTGCCCGTAATGGGAACCGTGGAGCAGGCGGCCAAGGCCAAACTAAGGCAAAGGAGCAGGAAGTAGATCACCGATTTTTTCAGAGCTGGCATGAAATTTCTCCTTATTTTGCATTGATGCACAAATTATGCAAAAATCATATCACTGTAACCCGTTAGCATCAAATAATTTTAGGGGTGCAATTGACAAGCCGGAGCTGATCTGCAATTGAGAATTCTTGTCACAATTTAAGCCTTATGTCCACACATAGCAAACACGGAGTCCGACCATGAGAAATTTCGACTATCACAATCCCACCAAAGTGGTTTTCGGCAAAGGAACCATCAGCCGCTTGAAAAACCTGGTTCCGCCCCGGGGAAAGATCATGCTGGTCACCGGCGGAGAATCCATCCGCAAAAACGGGGTGCACGATCAGGTGATGGACGCGTTGAAAAAACGCGAGGTGGTGGAATTTTCGGGAATCTCCCCCAATCCGGAGTACGACGTCCTGATGCAAGCCGTGGACATGGTTAAAAAGGAAGAGCCTTCCTTTTTGCTGGCAGTGGGCGGAGGCTCCATCATGGACGGAACCAAGTTCATCGCCGCGGCCAGCAAATACACCGCCGGCGATCCCTGGGAGATTTGCTCCAAGCTGGCCAAGGTGACGGACGCACTGCCGCTGGGCGTGGTCGTGACCCTGCCCGCCACCGGCTCCGAAACCAATAATATCGGCGTGGTTTCCCGCAAGACCGAAGAAAAAAAGATCGTGTTTCACGCGGACAAGCTCTTTCCCAAATTTGCGGTCATGGACCCGGAGGTCACTTTTTCCCTGCCGGACAAGCAGGTGCGCAACGGCGTGGTGGACGCTTTCATCCACGTTTTGGAGCAATACCTCACCTATCCGGTCCAGGCCCCGCTCCAGGACAGGCAGGCCGAGGCCGTGCTCCTGACTCTTCTGGAAGTAGGCCCCAAAACCCTGGCCCAAAAGCAGGATTACAACGCCCGCGCCGGTTTTATGTGGTGCGCCAACCAAGCGTTGAACGGGCTCTTGAAGTGCGGCGTGCCCACGGATTTCGCCACGCATCGGATCGGGCACGAGTTGACCGTGCATTACGGCCTGGCCCATGGAGAGGCCATTGCGGTGGTCTTGTGCTGGCTTTTGCGGCATCAAAGGCAGAACAAGCAGGAAAAGCTCCTCCAATACGCCCGGAGAATATGGATGATAGAGGATAAGGACGAGGAATTGGCCGTAAACCGGGCTATTGCAGAAACCGAATGCTTTTTCAACGAAATGGGCATGCCCACCCGACTAACGGATTATGACATCGACCCCGCCGAGGCTGCGGAAACGGTCCGCAAAGGCCTGGAAAGGGATCAGGCGAAGCTGGGGGAGCGCGGGTTGATCGGTCCCGTTGAAGCTGCGGACATCGTGCGGGCCAGTGTTTGACTTTCATATTGATTTTGTTCAAAATTTCGCCGCCGACCGAAAAGGGTGGCTTTGTTCCGTCTGGTGATGGTATTCTAATAGGGAAATTAATCTAAAATCAGGAGGGAGATCCATTATGAATTGTATACGGGTTCTTGCGGCTTTGTTGCTGATTGGCGCGGCGGCCGGCTGTTCCGGGAACGATGATGAAAAAACGCCTCCTCCCGCCCCGGCGAAAGAGGTGAAAGCAGCACAGGACATGAAAACAGGCGCCATGAACAAGGCGAACTCCATTTCAAAAAGTTTTGGAGAGCACCAGCAAGCGCAAAAAGACAATATGGATATAATTCTTGAAGATTAGCCGGGTTCCGGAAGGCTTCGATCTTTTGCAAAATCGGTTCAATGCCTTCGTTTCTCATAAATATAAGGAGTTTTCAGGCTGTTAAGCCGAACTAAGCATGATAATAGTAAACGACCGAGTAAGCCTTAACGAAGAGGAGATTGACTACGAGTTCGTCAGGTCTTCAGGCCCCGGCGGACAAAACGTGAACAAGGTCAGCACCGCCGTCCAGTTGCGGTTTGACGTCGCCAACAGCCCGTCCCTTCCCGAGGACGTCAGGGCCAGGTTGGAAAAGATTGCATATAACAGGATTTCGGCGTCAGGCGTCTTGTTGATTGACTCCCGGGGAACCAGGAGCCAGCTGAAAAACAAGGAAGAAGCCCTGGAAAGGCTGGTCCGGCTCATTGATCTGGCCTGCCGCAAACCCAAGGTCCGGAAGAAAACCAGGCCGACCCTGGCCTCCAGGCAGCGCCGGCTGGACTCGAAAAAGAAGAGGTCCCGCAAAAAGCAGTTCCGGGGAAAGGTATCTTCCTGGGATTGATCCTTAATATTAACAGGAGTGTGTTGGAATGAAACGTTACATCATTATTCTGGTTCTCGCCGCATTGGCGGGCCTGGCCGCCTGTTCCGATCAGAAGTCCGCCGAGCAGGCCCCCCCGGCGCCCTTGGCGATTGACTTTGTTCACAATTATAAACAAGGGATGGCCATGGCCAAGGAACAGGGCAAGCCCATCATGCTTGTGTTCGAGGCGGATTGGTGCGGCGCATGCCAGGAGTTGAAAAAAAACGTGTTCGCGGACAAAAGCGTGGGCGAGGCATCCAAAAGGCTCGTCAATATTTCCGTTAACGTGGACAAGGACAAGGAAAGCCCCGGCGAGTATAAGGTGCGCTACATCCCCGCCGTTTTTTTTCTTAACCCGTCAGGCTCCAGCGCCATGCCCTATCAGGGGCCCCAGACTCCCGAGCATTTCATCAAAATGATGAACGCCTTCGGAGACCGCTTTTCCTCCTGACGGATTTTTATCCCATAACCCCTTTCCAACCTTCATGATTTCGCCAAGGGCTTTCCCCCAAACCGGGAAAGCCCTTTTTCATTCTCCAGGCTTGCAAGGTTTATTTCTACAAAACTTAAAAACGCGCTGGTTCCCCCAAGCTCTTTTCCGCCGCCGCTCTTTATTCGTGACAAATAAATGATAATGATTATTTTTACCTTGTACGACGGAGCAACATATAAGAAAACTCAGGCAGCCAAACAAAAAAAAGGAGCGGCCCATGAATACTTTAATGACCATCATATTAGCAGGGGCGATGCTCCTGGCGTTCGGCCCCGGCCCTACAGCGGCTAAGGGGCGCCTCCAAAAGGCCGCTTTCGCCGGGGGATGCTTTTGGTGCATGGAGAAGCCTTTCGAGCAAATAGAGGGCGTGGAAGCCGTCATCTCCGGCTACACCGGCGGAGACGTGACAAACCCCACGTATGAACAGGTGTCATCCGGAGTCACCGGGCATCTGGAGTCCGTGGAGATCCTTTTCGACCCGGACAAGGTGAGCTACGAGCAGTTGCTGGAGGTGTTCTGGCGGCAGGTCAACCCTACGGACGGAGGGGGCCAGTTTGTGGATCGGGGCCAACAATACGGCACGGCTATATTCTACCATTCGGAAGAACAGCGCCTTGCCGCGGAAAGATCCAGGAAAGCCCTGGATGAGTCCGGCCGCTACGACAAGCCTGTGATCACCCCAATCCGGGAGGCGGGCGTGTTTTACCCGGCCGAGGATTACCATCAGGACTATTTTAAAAAGAACCCCTTTCGCTACAAGATTTACCGTTCCAACTCAGGCCGGGACAAGTACCTGGAAAAGGTTTGGGATAAGGATGCAGCTCCCCCTGAAAACAAAACCTCCGGCAAGTATTCCAAACCCGGAGACGGCGTTTTGAAAAAGCGCCTGACTCCCCTGCAATACAAGGTCACCCAAAAGGAAGGCACCGAGCCGCCCTTTAAAAATGAATACTGGGACAACAAAAAGCCGGGAATTTACGTGGACATAGTATCCGGCGAGCCTTTGTTCAGCTCCGCGGAAAAATACGATTCGGGAACGGGCTGGCCCAGCTATTACAAGCCCCTGGAGCCGGATAATATTGTGGAGGTGGAAGACAAAAGCCTGTTCATGACCCGCACGGAGGTGCGGTCCAAACACGGGGACTCCCATTTGGGCCACGTGTTCGATGACGGCCCTCCGCCCACCGGACTGCGTTATTGCATCAACTCGGCGGCTTTGCGCTTCATCCCCGTCACGGACCTGAAAAAAGAGGGGTACGGAGAATACCTCAAGCATTTCGGAATTTCGGAGGAATAGAACTTCCTCGTTTTTTCAGCTCCTTACGCCTCCTTTTGACGCCCGGCTCCCCTAAGGGGCCGGGCGGAACCAAAAGGACCCGCAGCAGCCTCTGGGACAATTTGTCTCAACATTTCCGCCATATCTCCGCCTTTTTGAAGGGAAAAGCAATCTTGCTACTTGTTTTTCCCTTTTCTTTTGGATAAAATCCTGAAAAACTAAATGGAAGATCATGAGCCGCCGGTGAACGCCTGATAAATCGCAGGGAAAAAATCGGGAAGCATGGCGGCCAAAACATTATTTCCACCGTTTTTCAGGTCATTCGGCTCTAAGGCTGATTGGCGCCAGGAGGTAGGCAGTGAAAAATCTGAAGGGACAGTTGGTACTGATCACCGGAGCGGGAAGAGGAATCGGCCGGAAAATGGCCCACAGTTTCGCCAGGGAGGGCAGCCGCCTGGCCCTGTTGGCCACCACCAGGGAGGGGATAGAAAGAACCGCGGCCGAGGCCAGGGAGATGGGCGCCGAGGCCAAGGCCTACACCGTGGACGTGGCGGATCGGGATCAGGTTTACGAATTGGCGGAAACCGTGAAAAAGGAAATGGGAAAAGTGGACGTCCTGGTGAATAACGCGGGGGTCGTCTCGGGCAAGCCCTTCCTGGATTGCGAAGACGAGCAGTTGGAAAGAACCTTGTCCGTGAATGTCCTGGGGCATTTCTGGACCGTCAAAGCCTTTCTGCCCGACATGATAGAAGCCGACCACGGACACATCGTCACCATGTCCTCCTCGGCGGGCTGGATCGGCGTGAACTCCCTGGTGGATTACAGCGCCTCCAAGTTCGCCAACGTGGGCTTTGACGAGGCCATTCGCCTGGAATTGCGTAAAAACGGCGTCAAGGGCGTGGGAACCACCTGCGTATGCCCCTTTTTCACGGATACCGGCATGTTTGACGGCGTAAAAACCCGGTACAGCTTCCTGCTGCCCATCCTCAAGGAGGACGAGGTGGCCCAACGGGTCGTAACAGCCGTGAAAAAAGGCAAGACCATGCTTAAAATGCCTCCTTTCACCCATACCATTCCTCTTTTGCGCGTTCTCCCCACCGCCGTGATCGATTTTCTGGCGGTTCATCTGGGAGTCACCAGCTCCATGGACGAGTTTCGAGGCCGGGTCCATTAAGGTCCGGCGGACTAGAATACAAAAAGCCCGTTTCGCAAGAAAAAGCGAAACGGGCTTTTTGTCTTTATAGGCCGGCGCCATGTCCGGCATTTCCCAGCGTTTCTGTCGGAAAACCTGGAGCCTCCCGCCCGTCACTCCTGAACATTTCTATCAGGAATCCAGCATCGTAATTTTTTCTTTTTTTAACCACGGAACACACGGAAAACACGGATGGAATATTTCCGCAATATCCGTGCTTTCCATGCTTTGATGACTTCCAGCCCTGCGGATCAAATATAGCCGTCAATGAATAATGAGCAATGTAGCTCCAGGGCTTGCCCTGCTTTTTTAGGCGTCCCAGGCAGCGTTGTTAGCTGTTTATTCGGGGGTGGTTATGGGATGTCTGGGTCGTCCTGCAGTTCATAAACAAATGGCGCTTGATGCCCAATAAAGAAATTTTTTGCAGAAAATCGCCCAATAACAGCTTTAGGTACTGATTAAATTTTACGCTATTTCAGGTAGATAATGAGTTATTGAGTTAATGAGAGACGTCCCCAAAAACACGGAAAACAGGGAATGGAATATTTCCGCGCCTTCCGTGCTTTCCGTGATTTGATGTCTTTCATCCCTATGGATCAAATTTAGCCGTCCATGAATAATAAACAATGTAGCTCCAGGGCTTGCCCTGCTTTTTTAGGCGTCCCAGGCAGCGTTGTTAGCTGTTTATTCGGGGGGTGGTTATGGGATGTCTGGGTCGTCCTGCAGTTCATAAACAAATAGCGCTTGATGCCCAATAAAGAAATTTTTTGCAGAAAATCGCCCAATAACAGCTTTGGGTACTGATTAAATTTTACGCTATTTCAGGTAGATAATGAGTTATTGAGTTAATGAGAGATGTCCCCAAAAACACGGAAAACAGGGAATGGAATATTTCCGCGCCTTCCGTGCTTTCCGTGATTTGATGTCTTTCATCCCTATGGATCAAATTTAGCCGTCCATGAATAATAAACAATGTAGCTCCAGGGCTTGCCCTGCTTTTTTAGGCGTCCCAGGCAGCGTTGTTAGCTGTTTATTCGGGGGGTGGTTATGGGATGTCTGGGTCGTCCTGCAGTTCATAAACAAATAGCGCTTGATGCCCAATAAAGAAATTTTTTGCAGAAAATCGCCCAATAACAGCTTTGGGTAATGATTAAATTTTACGCTATTTCAGGTAGATAATGAGTTATTGAGTTAATGAGAGATGTCCCCTGAAATCAGAGACGTCCCCTAAAATCGTCCGTCCCCTGAAATCGTCCCCTGAAATGCGCCCGTCATTCCCGAATGTCTCTGCCGGGAATCCAGCGTCTCAATTTCTTTTAACCACGGAACCCACGGAATGGAATGTCATTCCAATTTTTTCAAATTTTATTCAAACTTAGCCTTCCACTCTGCGCGTTTTTCCTTGGACCATTGGGTGCAATAGGCCGGCTTGAAGCTCATGACAAGCTGCATGCAGGTGTCTCCGCAGGAGGGGCTGCATGGGATGATTTCGTCCTCCCTGTCTTCCCGGACCTTTTTCAGCCAGTCGGGATCCGCCCACAAGGGCCTGGCAAGGCCTATGAGGTCGGCCTTGCCTTCCAGCAAAATGCGTTCCGCGGCTGCGCCTTCCTGGATGCGGCCCGCCGCGATCACCGGGATCTCCACTTCCTTTTTCACGGCTGCGGCCAGATCCACCATAAAGCAGGGCTGGATGGATTTGATCAGCACATCGGGAACCATGAAGGATTCCCAGGAGCCTCCCGAAACCGACAGATAAGCTGCGCCCGCCTTTTCCAAAGCCCGGGCGTAGGGCAGGGAGTCCACCAGCTCCAGGCCTTCGGGCAGCCATTCGTGCGCCATAAAGCGAAAGCCCACGGGCATGTCGTCCACGGCGTCCTTGACCTTTTTCAGAACCTCCAGGCCGAAGCGCATGCGGTTATCCAGGGAGCCGCCGTATTCGTCGGTTCTCCGGTTGACCCAGGGGGATATGAACTGAGAAAGCAGATAGCCCGTGGCGCCGTGAAGCTCTACCACGTCGAATCCCGCTTTTTTCGCCCTGAGGGCCGCTTCGGCGAACTTGTCGCCCACGCGGGCGATGTCGTCCTTGTCCATTTCCTTGTAAATGCGGCCCAGGCCGAAGGTGTCTATATTGGTGGGCGACAAGGGATTGGTCGCCGCTGCAAACCGGCCCGCATGATTAAGCTGGATGGCGGCGACGGCGCCTTGGGATTTGATGGCCTCGGCCAGCTTTTCCAGGCCGTCCAGAAAGCAGTCGTCATCGGCCCGGAGGGTTCTGGCGCCTCCTCCGGCCATGGGGTGGTCTATGGAGGTGCTTTCCACCACGATCATAGCGGCCCCGCTTTGGGCCATGAGGGAGTAGTGGTCCAGGACCATCTGGGAAACCTCGCCGGTTTCCTTGGCGTATCCCACGTACATGGGGGGCATGACAACGCGGTTGTCCAGCTCCAGGCTTCCTATTTTTAATCCGGAGAACAAACGGGAGTGCATGGCTGCTCCTTTCGTTTTGTAGGCGTGATTTATCAGGTCCATGATAGCACGGGAATCGATTCGCCAACAAGTTTAAGCTCAATTGACCGCCGGGAATAAAATTTTTTCTTGTACACAAAAATGCATGATGTATAGTTTGAAAAAAATCACCCAACTGCATGCAGGAGGAGTCCGTGAAAGAAATAGTCCGGTTTGTCAGCTTATGCCTTATGTCAGCGGTTCTGGCGGCCTTGTGGGGCTGCGCAACGGTCCAGCAAACGGAATCCAACGCCGGGGCCCGGCTTGAAGAGCCCCAGGAGCAGGTCCAGGCGCCGGCGCCCAAGCCGGCTGAGCAAGCCCAAAAGCAGGCGGTCCAGCCCACGAAAAAGGCGGCTGCGTCCGCCGGCGCAGCCGATGCCAAGAAGCAAAAGACCCTGGCGGCGATCCGGTCCATGTCAACATTGGGCGATATGGCCATACAGCACCTGACCGAAATGAGCACCATGCGCGATCGGGACGTGCGGCTGGCGGCCATTGACGCTCTGGGCGGCATTGACAGCCCTTGCGCCCTGGACCCCATCATCACCGCCCTGTCCGACGACGAACGCATGGTCCGGGAAAAGGCCGTCACCTTCCTGATTTATCGCGGCCCGGAGTTGACCCGCGTCCACGTGGACAGGCTGACCAATATTATGCGCAACGCCCACAAATGCTGGCCCGACCCGGCCATGGAGGGCGGAACCATTTACGCCTCCCACTTTGCGGGCAAGGTTTTGTCCAAGGCCGAATCACCGTTCATCAGCCCGGAACTGGCCCGGGAAGGCTACGAGGCCATGGTGCATTATTAACCGGAACGGCCGCTATTTTTGGCTCGACTCCCACTTGTACAGTTTTTGGGCCTCGAACCAGGCAATGAACGGATACAAAAAGGGCAGGTATCCGTTGGCTATCCGTATGCTGTTGAACAAGGTCGATGGAAAAATCGAGTCCTTGTCTTTTTGAATGCCCCGGATGATGGCTGCTGAAACCTTTTCCGGCTCCTGGCTCGGCCAGGGCACGGGCGTGCCCGACCCCGCCTCCTTGAAAAAGCTGGTCCTGGTGGCAATGGGGAATACCAGCTGGAGCTTTTGATCCTTTGCAAGCTCAAACCGGTAGGCCGTTGCAAAGCCCCGGATAGCGGCCTTGGTGGAGGAGTACAAGGAATAGCCGGGCAGCGACAAAAAGCTCATGGCGCTGGCCGTCACCACCACCCTGAATGGGCGGTTCTTGTTGATTTCCTTCATCTTTTCCGCCGCGTAAAAGCTGGAAAACACATTGGTCTGGTATATTTTTTCTATGTGCTTCCAGTCGGGGTTGTTGATCCGTTCATAATAGGCGAAGCCGGCATTGGCTATGTAAATGTCAATGTCGCCCCATTGCGCGAGGGCGAAGTCAAACAGCTCGTCCATTTTTTTCGGATCGGAAATATCGCACGGAAATTTTACGACGTTGGGGTGGTCGAAATCCACGTTTTCGATGGTTCTCGCCACGGCTATGATTTTGCAGTCAAAGCGGGTGAGACGTTGAAGAAGATCCAGGCCAATGCCCGAGGAAGCCCCGGTCAAAATGATTTTTTTCCCATTGATGTCCACAGCGCACCTCTTCCTTTTTCTTTAATCCCGGACCGGCGGCGCCGGCCCCATGCACCCGGGCGAACCTGGCCCGGCGCAATGGAAATTACGTTGTGGGGGGTAAAGAATTGTCTGTTCAAACCCGAAAAAAACAAGGGATGGTTGAAGGCGGGCGCTGGCGCGGCTCCCCCAAGGCGGGGTTTTCGCCGGCGATCCTTCAGCGTTTAATGAAAAACTTACGAGCTATACCCCCTCCATACCTTGCAGTTTTTAGGATTCTATGATCTAACCCCCCAATCGGCGAAAAATCAAGGAAAAAGGAAGAAAAAATGGACGGGTTGCAGGATTTTACAGCCAGGGTTGAGGCCTTTAAGCAGCATATTCTGCCTGCCAGGTCTGTTCTTATTGCGGTGCATGACTATCCTGATCCGGATTGTCTGGCCTCCGGGTTCGGCCTGGGAAATCTCCTGACTTATTGGGGGGTTGACCGATGGGAAATCACCCATGGCGGCTTTGTAGGCAGGGCCGAAAACCGGATGATGATGCAGCTGCTGGACATCAAGACCACCCCCTTCGCCCTGATCGACCTGCAAGGCTTTGACAAGATCATTATGGTGGACTCCCTTCCGGGCGGGGGAAACATGTCGCTTCCGGAGGACGTCAAGGTCCACGCCGTGTTCGACCACCACGGCGAGGCGGATTTTTTGCCCGAATCCTGCTTCAAGGAAGTGCACACCCGGATAGGCGCCACCTCCACCCTGATCGCCCACTATCTCTTCGCCGCCAAATGCCCCCTTTCCCTTAAATTGGCCACCGCCCTGTTTTACGGCATTAAAACCGACACCCAGGACATGGCCATGGACGTCCTGCCCGAAGACCTGGTGGCCTACCGCAGGCTCTTTGAACTCATAGAGCACCGCTTATTGGCCCAGATCGAGCATCCTCCCAGGAACATCGACTTCTTCAAAACGCTTTACCGGGCTTCTGCGTCTTTTTCCGAAAGCGCCAAAGTGGGCCTGGTCTATCTGGGCAGGGTAAACACCCCGGACCACGTGGCGGAAATGGCGGACCTGTTTCACAGCCTGGAGGAATCGGAGTATACCGTTAGCTGCGCGTTTTACGAGGACGGCCTGTTTTTTTCCATCAGGTGCAAAAAAAACCGCAATGCGGGAACTCTGGCCAAAAAGATTGCAGGCGCTTTCGGTTGCAGCGGCGGCGGGCACGAAAGAGCAGGCGCGGGCCGCATTTCCGTGCCCAAGGAGCAGGAGGAGGAAAGGCTCGAGGCTTTTCGCAAGGTGGTGAGAAAAAACCTGGGCATTGAGGGTTCGCAGATAGTCCCTTTGGTGGATCGTAAATTGTAGGTGACGCGGTTATTCGGCCATAAGGCTTCTTATGGCTTGGGACAGGACATCCAGGTTGCGCAAGGGCTTGTAAAAAACATGCTCCGGCTTCATGCCTATGTCGATCAGGATGTTTTGGGGGTAATAATCGTCGGAGCCCGTGTAAATGATAAACTTCAAATGGCTTTGAATTTTCTTCGCCTCCAGCACCACCGTGTCCCCGTCTATCCCGGGCAAACGCATATCCACGATGGCCACGTCAAAATGTTCTTTGGCGGCAAGGTCCAACGCCTGCTCCCCGCTTTCGGCGGAAACCGGCTCAAAACCCTCGTCCTCCAAAAAATTGACAAGGCTGTTTCTTACTGGTTCATCATCGTCGACAACCAGCACCTTGATATCTATGGTCATCGTACATCCTTTCCGAAGAGAGTGGCTTGACAGGGCGGATCAAAAAAATTGCCGAAGCCGATTTTCGAATACATGCGGAAGCGCTGTTTCATTACATGTCCACGCTTGTAATCAGACTACGGCGCCGTTAGGGCTTTTGTCAACAAATCGGCGGCGCAGGGGCTCTCAAGAGGAAACTGGCGGCGCCGCCTTGCACGGGCCTGTAAGCGCGCCTTCGGACAGACCATGGATGGAGCCGCTTAAAAGCGTTAAAGAATAATGAAGATCGTTCCATCTCCGGTGTAATGCTTGTACTAAGGACGCCGATAAGGTACATTACAGCCATGATAAAAACCGAATACGATCACATAGCGCCTTATGTCACAAAGGACCAAACTTTGATCCGCGAACTGCTGCATCCGGCCGTTCACGGGGGGGGAAGGACCAGTCTGGCTGAGGCCGTTCTGGCGCCGGGGCTGGTAAGCGAGCTCCACCTGCATGAGGCGGTGGAAGAGATATATCATGTCACCCAGGGAAGCGGAGTCATGACCCTGGGCGCCGAAAAGCTGGAAGTTCGCAGGGGAAGCACGGCGCTCATTCCGCCCGGAACCCCTCATCAAGTGGAAAATACGGGAGACGGGGACATGCGCATTCTTTGCATATGCTCGCCGCCTTACTCCCATGAAGATACAAAATTGCTGTAGCGCTTTCCATGAAAGAGTTATCAGGAGGCGCGCCCCGCATGCCGGCTGTTTGAGGAACCTATGCAACAAATCAAGTCTGTTTTAGTCGTCTTTCTTCTGTCCATAACCTGGATTTTCCCGGCCGCATCGCAGGCGGCCAGCATGCCTAACGGCGCTGACGCCTCCTATAAATGGAAATTCGCCACCCTCGCCCCCAGAGGCGTAGGATGGGCGCGCCAAGTGGAGGAGATCCTTTTTCCCGTTATCCTGAAGGAATGCGAAGGCGAACTGTTCGTCAAAGTATACTGGGGCGGGGTGCTGGGGGAGGACGCGGACGTGGTCGCCATGATCAAGAGCGGGCGATTGTCCGGGGGAGGCTTCGCCGGTCAGGGCGCAACCCTGCTGTGCAAGGAGTTCGGCCTGTTTGAACTGCCGTTTTTGTTTAACGACTACGCCGAGGTGGATTTCATCAAGGAAAAAATGCAGCCCGTCCTGGATGAGGCTGCGGCCCGCAACGGGCTGAAGCTGTTTTTATGGAACGATCAGGATTTTGATCAGATATACTCCACCCGGCATCCCATTGCTTCTCTCGAAGATACGAGAAAGGCCTCCTTCATAGCCTGGTACGGCCCCATGGAAGAGATTCTTTTGCACCGGCTCGGCGCCAAAGCCGTCAGCGTGGAGGTCTCGCGGGCTGCATCCGTTTTGCGGCAAGGCGAGGCCGACGCAGGCATCGCTCCCGCCATATGGGTGGCCGGAACCCAACTTTACTCCATCCTCCGCTACGTCAACCCCATTAAAATCCGTTACTCTCCCGCCCCCATCGCCGCTTCCATGGAGGCCTGGAACGCCTTGCCCCAAAAGTACCAAAATCGCCTTTTAAGCCGTCAGATGGAATTGCAGGATAAATTCTGTCAAGGCGTGCGGGAGGACAATGAAAAAAGCATCCAAGCCATGCTGCAATACGGCCTTAAGGAAGTCCGGGCGACTCCCGGGAATCTGGAAAGCATGCGGCGGCAAGCCCTGCCCGTGTGGAAGGAAATGACCGGCGTCATGTTCTCCCAGGAGCTGTTGGATGAGGTCCAGGCTCACCTGGAGGCCTATCGGACCCCCACTCCTTAAGCAGCCCGCCCCGCGTCCGGGAGTCTTTCCGGTTCTTGGATGTTTTGTCATCTTTATACCCTTAAAAGCTGTTGGGTTAAGTGGTTTTTTATGGTTTTTTGTGAACTGTGTTAAAAACCTTGATTTAATCTATTTCACAGCCTATTATACTAGCCAATCAATAGAATATTTGGTATTTAATTCCAGAGGGCGGCATGCTAAGGACGGGCCAGGAAACAGCCGGGGCGTCATCCCGGACAATGGACTTCAACCCCGTTACCTTGCGCTTTACAGGCAAGGATAAAGCACTGGAGTCGCTTTTCCTGGACGAGTATTTTGAAAAGTCCCTGAGCCAGGCCCGGGGATCGCTCTACCTGATTTTATTTTATTACCTCTTTTTCGGCTTGCTGGATTCCCGGCTTCTGGCCGATTCAACGGTCAATGCCGTATTCACCATCCGTTTTCTGATCGTCGGCCCTATCATCACCCTGGCTCTTTTCCTCACCTATGCAAGGTTTTTTAAGGTGGTGATGCAGCCGGTGCTGGCCGCCGTCATGTTCATCACCGGGGCGGGCATTGTCATGGTTTTGATCATCGCTCCGCCGCCTCTTAACTTCGCCTATTATGTGGGGCTGATCCTTGTTTTCATCCATGCCTATACCTTCACGAAAATCCGTTTCATCTGGGCCTCCCTGGCCGGATGGGGGCTTGTCATCCTTTACGAAGTAGTGACCGTGTGGGTGATTTACACGCCTGCTGCGATTCTAATCGGCAACAATTTTCTTTTGATCTGCGCCAGCGTGGTGGGCATGCTCACCTGCTATTCCATGGAATATTTTGAGCGCAAGAGCTTCTGGCTGAATCATCAACTGCTTACGGAGCACGAAAAGGTTAACCGGGCCAATCAGGAGTTGGAGCAGGAAGTGGCCCGGCGCACCCGGGAAATCACCCGCGCCAATCAGGATTTAAGCCTGAAGATCGAGCAGAATCTCCGCATCATGGAGAAATTGAAGGAGTCCAGGGATTTCGCCGAAAGCCTCATCAAGTCCCTTCAGGACGGATTGGCCGTATTCAGCCCCGAGGGAAGGCATTTGGAAGTGAATCCGGCCTTTTGTCATATGACCGGGTTTTCCCGGGAGGAAATCCTGGACATGTCTCCCCCCCATGCATACTGGGCGCCTGAGGATAAGGCCATGCTGACCCGGGCTTTCGCCAATTCGTCGGCCGTCAGCAGGCCTTCGGGAATGGAAACCGCCCTGGTGCGCAGGGATGGAACCCGGATTCAGATTCTCATAAGCCTGTCCCCCATCCGCCATGAGGGCGAAGACCTGACCGGTTACGTGGTCACCTTCAAGGACATTAACGCCAGAAAAATGGCCGAGCAGGCTTTGGCTCACAGCGAGGCCCGGTATCGGGCCATTCTGGCCAGCATGGAAGAGCTTTATTTTGAGCTGGACTTGTTCGGGCGCTTCACCTTCGTGAATGACGCGGTCATGCGCTTTACCGGATATTCCAGGGAGGAATTGCTGGACCTGGAAAAAGGATGGTACAACCTGACCATGGATGGGGACCGCATGTTCGGGGCATTTTCCACCATTTACGCTTCCGGCCAGGCGGCGCTGCTGGAGGATTTTCCCGTCCTGGCCAAGGGCGGAGCCGAAAAAATCGCCCAAATCTCCGCGTATCTTATGCGGGACAAGGAGGGCAACCCTATCGGCTTCAAAGGCCTGGGCCGGGACATCACCGAATCCATGGCCGTGGCCCGGGAGAAAAAGCTCCTGGAATCCCAATTGCGCCAATCCCAGAAAATGGAGGCCGTGGGCACGCTGGCCGGCGGCATCGCCCACGATTTCAACAATATCCTGTCAGCCATCATGGCCTACACCGAGGCCATGCTCATGGAGCCCGACGACCGGACAAAAAACGTGACCCGCCTGGAAAACGTAAAAAAGGCCAGCCTGCGGGCCCGGGAGCTGATTCGCCAGATTCTGACCTTCTCCCGCAATACGGAGCACAAAAAAACGCCCGTCTCCCTGCCTTTTATCACCCGGGAAGCCCTTAAGCTGCTTCGCGCCTCCCTCCCTTCCACCATCAAGATTCAATACCGCGCCGAAGAGAACATGGGCCGCGTCATGGCGGACCCCACCCAGATTCATCAGGTGCTCATGAACCTTTGCGGCAATGCGGAGCACGCCATGCGGAAAAACGGCGGCGTTCTGGATATTTCGCTGGATACGGTTTATCTGCCGCCGGGGGAGGCCGCGCCCCATATGAACCTGTCGCCCGGGAGATATATCCGGCTCTCCGTGGCCGACACGGGCCAGGGCATGTCTCCTGACGTCATAAAACGCATTTTCGACCCTTACTACACCACCAAGGAAAAAGGAGAGGGCACCGGCCTGGGGCTGGCTGTAGTCCACGGCATTGTGGAGGCAGGGCAGGGCGCCGTCACCGTGGAAAGCGAAGCGGGAAAAGGGGCGTGCTTCAGAGTCTATCTGCCCGAAACCCTGGAAAAAGAGGAAATTCAGGAGTCCGCGGCAGGAGATGTGGCCGGCGACGAAACCATCTTGCTGGTGGACGACGAATCCGATCTCCTGGAGTCTTACACGGCCTTGTTTCGCCATTACGGGTACCATGTCTCGGCCCATCAAAGCAGCGCCCAGGCCTTTGCCCGGTTTATGAGCGGCCCGGAACAATTTGACCTGGTGGTCACCGATCAGACCATGCCGGAATTGACCGGCCTGGAGCTGGCAACCAAGATCATGAAGGTGCGCCCCGGCCTGCCCGTAATCTTATGCACCGGGTACAGCAGCGACGCCGGAGACGAACGGTCCTTTGAAAACGCCGGCATTCGCAAAATGATCATGAAGCCTTTCGCCTTTGACGAATTCATAAAGGACGTCCGCAAGATCCTGGACGGGGAAAAAACGGCGTCCGCCTCAAAATTCAAAAAGCCGTCCTCCGCCTCGAAGCTTCAGGGGGCACGAGTTTCAGGCGGTAAAGATCCCCGGCCTTCCTGATCCTGCGCGCATCTCAGTTTGGCATCCGTTCGTTTGTTTTTTTTGGGGAGGGGTAAGAAAAAAAACTTGACGGCATGGGGCTGCATGCATTAAGTCACCGTTTAGTGACTTGATGGCGGATGCGAAAGAAAAAGGATCACCATGAAAAACCCCACCCGAAATAGAGAAGCCACCAGGCTCAAGCTCATCAACGCCGTGGGCCAGGTGCTGGCGGAAAAAGGCTTCACCCATTTGGGCGTCAACGCCGTCGCCAGGCAGGCAGGCGTGGATAAGGTGTTGATTTACCGCTATTTCGGCGGGATGCCCGGGCTCATCAAAGCCTTTGGGCAGGAGGGGGACTTCTGGCCGTCCATGGAGGAGCTGGCCGGGGGGAACATAGACGCCTACCGGGTTCTTCCGTTGGAGGAAAAGCTCAAAATCATGGGCCGGAACTATCTGAAGGGCATCCGCAAGCGGCCTTTGACCCAGGAGATCATGGCCTGGGAGATGGTGGAGCGCAACAACCTCACGGAAGAGCTGGAGATCATCCGGGAAACCCGGATGCTGCGCTTCGCCGAGCTGTTTCTCCAAGTGGGCGAGGAGACCGTGGACGTCATGGCGGTGGTGGGGCTGATGGGCGCCGGTCTAAGCTATCTGATCTGCCGGAGCCGCAGGATTCGCTGGTATAACGGGATTGATCTGGAAAACCAGGAAGGCTGGAAGCGCTTGGAAAACGGGATCGATCTTGTGGTGGAGGGGGTTGCAAGGCTGATGCAGGCGCGGGACTAGTCAGGAGCTTGTAAAATCCGGGCTAGGGAGCGCGCGTTTTTTTTATCTATAATGTCACCAAATAGTGACAAAAGGAGAGAACGATGAACAGTCGACGAAACTTCATGAAAGGCGCCATGGCCGCTGGCCTGGCTTTCGCCGCCGGGCCTTTGCTTGCCGCCTGCGCCTCCCATCCCCAGGCCTTACGCCGGGAGGCGCTTCCGGACAATTCCCTGTCTTTTCTCGAGGGCCCTGAACAGGAAATGCTTCATCTGGCCAGCCTGGCGCCCAGCGGCCATAACAGCCAGCCATGGAAAGTGCGGGTTGCAGGCCCGGGGCGTTGGATGGTGGAGGCTGATTCCGCCCGCCGGCTGCCTGCGGTGGATCCCGAAAACCGGGAACTGCTTTTGTCTTTGGGCGCTTTTGTGGAGAATTTATCCCTGGCGGCCGGCTCTTTGGGCTTCCGGGCGGAAGCGGAAACCATGGCGGAAGGCCGGGGGGACGGGGATATTGTGCGGATTTCCCTATTCCCAGACAGGCGCCGGCCCTTTCCGGTGGAGTTGATGCGCCTGCGCCGCACCGTCAAAAAGGGGCAGGCGTCCAGGGAAATCTCTTCTAAGGACTTAAAGGCCCTTTTTCGGCATATGGAAGGGTTCGCCCATTATTTTCCCCGCGGTTCCCGGCACGCCTCCTGCATTCGGGATGCGACTGCGGAGGCGTTTCGCACCCAATCCTTTCGGGACGACGCTCAAAAGGAGTTGGTCAGGTGGCTGCGTTTGTCCAACCGCTCCGTAATAGAACACAGGGATGGATTAACCGTCGCAGGCATGGAAATCAGCGGCGCGCCGGGCTGGTATTTACGGAACTTCGGAAAGCCGGAGGATTTTTTAAAGCACTCTTTCAGGGAGCAGGGCGCGGACCTCGCGGCCAAAACGGCCGCCGAAGGCGGAGGCTGGATCGTCGTCACAAGCCGCGGGGATTCGGTCAGCGACCTCATAGAAACGGGACGGCGCTTCGAGCGCATGGCCCTGGAGGCCAGGGCTCTCGGCATTGGAATTCATCCCATGACCCAGGTTCTGGAAGAGGCGACCGGCCAGGATGTTATCGCCGCCAGCCACGGCCGGCCCATGCATCTGCAGTTTGTGCTGCGGGCGGGGTATGTGGAAAAATATCCCAAGCCGGTTAGTCCACGCCGTCCATTGCCGAGTTTTGTGCGCGGCCCCGCGGCGGTCTAATCCGTCAGGAAAGGGGCGTTTTCAGTCGGCGGCTGCGCCGGGGGCGTCTTCTCCGTACACGACAGCGAACACCTCTGCATCTTCCGTCTCAAACGAGGGTGTCGGGTTTGGACCTAGCTTGTTTTCGGGAAAAAAACCCTTTTTGGTTACGTAAAAAATAGTCGCCCCTTTTTTTAGATCGTGCTCATTTTCGACGTTGGGGAGCCCCGCCCTATACATATAGTATTCGGTGGTTGCATCCGAATTGTGGCCGTGAGGGACCATCATGTCTCCCTTTTTCATGTGGGTCGACAGGTAGTTCACGACTTTCTGCGCATCCGGGAAATACCCCGTCGCCGGATTAATGGTTACGGGATCCTGGACGGCGGTCACAAAGGCGGCCGCCAGGGAAAGGGCCAGCAAAACGCCTTTCCCTTTTTCTTTGAATTTGGCAGCCAACAGGCAATAGCCCGCGTCCATGGCAACAAGGGCGAAGAGCGGCAGGTATATCCATGTTCTAGGGAAAGGTATGGACCGTTTGGCCAACAGAATAATAAAGCTGCATACAAAAATGATGGGCGCCAGCCAGAATCCCTGTTGGTTTTTTAGGCGGGATAAATGAAGCAGGCCCAAAGCCAGTATAATAAAAAGCAGAATCAGGACGACCGGCGGCAGCCCCAGGGCCATCTGATTTCCCGTTTGGGCGAAATGCTCCGGCAGTTTTTCCAGAAAGAATCCCCAGGGTTTGGCCTTGACGAACTTGTTGCTGATTATGTGGCTCACCCCGTCGCTTGCGATGATCACGGGAGTGTATAAGAACAGGGCGCCTGCAAGACTAAAGGCGGCGCAGGGCGCAACAAAACCGGCTGCGATGTCTTTCAGACGGACCCCGTTAATTTGCATGCAGGCCGCCGTCCAGAGGGTTATTCCCGCGGCCGGAAAAAGAAATGTGGGGACGTCGAACATGCCCAGGCTGATAATCAGAGAATATAGAAAGCATGAGGGGAGGTTGGGCTTTTCCGCCAGCCTGAGCCCTGCAATAGCAAGGCAAATGCTTAGCAGGCAAAGGATGGTGTATCCCCGGGCCATGGAACTGTACAATATGAAATACGGAAGGACGGCCGTCAAGGCCGCAGCAAAAAAGCCGGATTCTTTGGATTTGAGGATTAGCCGCGTCAGCAGAAAAACGGCTGGAATGCACAATACTCCGGCGGCGATGGACGGCAGCCGGATGGCGAAAGGACCGGTTCCAAACAGCGTCACGGATAGTTTGACGAACAAAGTATGAAGAACATGATTGTTCGGCGCGGGATAGGAGAACAGATATAGAGCGCCGTTATTGACAAATTGGAGGAATGTGTGGGCCTCGTCAAATCGCATGGGCTGAAAAGCAAAATACACCCTGATGCCCGCGCCGATCAGCATAAAAGCGCCGATCCAGGCCCATTCCCGCCGGAATTGGGTCCGGCTGTCCGTCCATTTCAGCAAGTCCACGGCTTCCGAAAAAAGCAGCCTGCTCCAATCCGTAATTTTTGCCGCCAGGGTTCCTGATTTTCTCCTATGAGAAAAAAAAGCCGACAAGGCCAATGCGATGAAAATCGTCCCCCAGACCGAGAAAAAAAGATCGCACATCGGGCCGCGCGCCGTCCAGAGGGGATGGGGGGCTATTTTTCCAAAAAACGCGGCTGAGAAGTGAAGGCGTCCAAAAATATAAAGAATGCAGCCGATTACGGCAAGGCCGCTGATTTCGATCAGAGGGTAGTGTTTTTTCATCCCAGTAAAACGTCCAATTCCGGCAAAGCTGTTATCAGAGAGAGTGGGAAACGGAGCATGATAATTCTGTGGGCTTACTTAATGCACCGGAGCCCTATACACAACCCAAAATAACAAGCTGTCCGCCAAAATGGAGTAACGAGAATACAACAGGGGCCGTTTATCCTTCCCTGCTTTGGAATGCGCCCCAGTTGCGCAAATCCCTGCCCGTGGGGTTTTGAAAGACTCCCAGGTCGAATTCCGGCAGAATCGCCAGCAGATGGTCGAATATATCGGATTGGGCGGCTTCGTAATTGGCCCAAGCCTTGTCTTTGCAAAACACGTAGATTTCAAGCGGCAGGCCGTTTTCTCCGGGCGGAAGCTGCCGAACGAGAAAAGTCATGTCCGGATGAACCAGGGGGTGGTTTTTCAGGTAAGCGATGACGTAGGCCCGGAAGGTGCCGATGTTGGTCAACCGGCGGCAATTGATCTTGTTTTCTCCGTCCGATCCCAGGGCGGCGTTGTGTTCGGCCAGTTCAACGCCTTTGTCTTCCATGTACTTGGCGATGTAGCGGATGCGGGAGAACCGCTGCAGCATTTCGTCCGTGCAGAATTTGATGGTGTTCATGTCAATGTGTATGGCCCGTTTGATCCGTCTGCCGCCGGACTCCTGCATGCCTCGCCAGTTCTTGAAGGAATCGCTGATGAGCGCGTAAGTGGGCACCGTGCTGATGGTCTTGTCGAAATTGCGCACCTTGACCGTGGTCAGGGTGATTTCCTCCACGTCTCCGTCGGCCCCGTATTTGGGCATTTCAATCCAGTCTCCGTGCTTGAGCATTTTGTTGTAGATCAACTGAATGCCCGCCACAAAGCCCAAAAGGGGATCTTTAAACACCAAGAGGAGAACCGCGGTCATGGCGCCAAGACCGCTGATGAAGTATACCGGGGTTTTGTTGAAGACCACGGAAATGCCCAAAATAAGGGCGATGAAGTAAACCGCAATCTTGACGACCTGGACGATGCTGGTCAGGGGGATTTCCCTGGAAACGGCCAGGTTTTGATACATGGCGTGCAAAGCGTTGACCAGCGCCGTGATCACCAGCATGCCCGCAATGATGAAATACAGCCTGAGCCCGCCTTGCAGGGCCAGCCGGGCCTGGGGGTATCCCGCGGCCAGCAGGGGCAGGGCGAAATGCACCACCAGGGCGGGCGCCAATAGGGAAAGCCGGCTGAACACCTTATGCTCAACCAGAAGGTCGTCCAAGGTGGTTTTGGTGGCCGCCTTCAATTTGGGGATGACGGTGTCGGCCACCCGGCGGGCCGCGTAAAGGGCGGCGGCGCTGAGAATGACCGTCGCCAGGACAACGATGATCCTGGCCAGGAATTCGGCGGCCGCCTGCGATAACTCCGCCTTCATCAGCATTTGTTCCATCCATTGAAGCTGGGCCATCAAGCAATCCTCGCAAAAAAGCAAAGCGCGGCCGTAATTGGGAACGGCCGCGCTTTGGTATCAGTTGTTATTGAGTTTTAGATCCATAATGGCGGATCTTACAAATTATCACCCGCAGGCGTCAATCCTGTTTTTAATCAGGGCCTCCACCACCGCCGGGTCCGCCAGGGTGGAGGTGTCGCCCAGATTGTCCAGTTCGTTGCACGCCACCTTACGCAAGATGCGCCGCATGATCTTGCCCGACCGGGTTTTGGGCAGACTGTCGGTGAACTGCAGCACCTCGGGCGTGGCGATGGGGCCGATGTCTTTCCGGACGAACAGGGAAAGCTCCTTTCTGAGTTCTTCCGACGGCTCAAAACCGGAGGACAGGGTTACGTAGGCGTATATGGCCTGGCCCTTGATGTCGTGGGGAAAGCCCACCACGGCCGCTTCAGACACCGCCGGGTGCGCCACCAGGGAGCTTTCGATCTCCGCAGTCCCCAAACGGTGGCCTGACACGTTGATGACGTCGTCGATGCGCCCGGTGATCCAGTAATACCCGTCCTCGTCCCTGCGTGCGCCGTCGCCGCTGAAATAGGTTCCGGGACACTGGATGAAATAGGTGGACTTGAACCGCCGATGGTCGCCGTATACGGTTCTGGCCAGGGCCGGCCACGAGTCCAGCATGACCAGATATCCTTCCCCCGGTCCATCCAGTTGATTGCCCTCCTTATCTATCAGGGCCGGTTGAATCCCGAAAAAAGGCCGTGTGGCCGAACCTGGCTTTAAGTCCGTTGCGCCGGGTAAAGGGGTAATCATAATGCCGCCCGTCTCGGTTTGCCACCAGGTGTCCACAATGGGGCAGCGCTCTTCGCCCACCACCCTGTAATACCACAGCCAGGCTTCCGGGTTGATGGGCTCGCCCACCGTGCCCAGCAGCCTCACGGATTTGCGGGAAGTCGCCTTGACCGGCTCGTCCCCCTGCTGCATGAGCGCCCGGACCACCGTAGGCGCGGTGTAGAAAATGTTCACCTGATGCTTGTCGCAGATTTGCCAGAACCTGGAAAAATCCGGATAATTGGGAATGCCTTCAAACATGATGGTGACGGCCCCGTTGGCCAGGGGGCCGTATATGATGTAGCTATGGCCCGTCACCCAGCCGATATCGGCCGTGCACCAGTATATGTCGCCGTCGTGATAATCGAAAACGTACTGGTGGGTGAGGGATGTATACACAATATAACCGCCGGTGGTGTGCAGCACCCCCTTAGGCGTGCCCGTGGACCCGGAAGTGTACAGGATGAACAAAGGGTCCTCCGAATCCATATGCTCAGGCGGGCACTCCGTGCTTTCCTTGGCAGTCAAATCATGCCACCAGACGTCCCGCCCCGCCTTCATGGGAACGTCCGCGCCGGTGTGCTTGACCACAATGCATTTTTTGACCATGCCGGCTTTGTCCATGGCCTCGTCCGCGGCTTCTTTCAGGCCAATCGCCTTGGGGCCGCGCAGGCCCTCATCCGCGGTAATGAGAATGGTGCACTCCGCGTCCGTGATTCGGTTCGCCAAAGCGTCGGGCGAAAATCCCGCAAACACGATGGAGTGGATGGCGCCGATGCGGGCGCAGGCCAGCATGGCGACCGCCAGCTGGGGAATCATGGGAAGGTAGATGGAAACCCGGTCCCCCTTTTTGACCCCGCAGGATTTCAAGACGTTGGAGAAACGGCACACCCTCTCGTAAAGCTGGCGATAGGTGATTTTCTCCTCCACCCCGGGCTCGTTGCCCTCAAAAATAATAGCTGTCTGATCCCCCCGATTCTCCAGATGCCTGTCCAAACAATTGTAGGCCACGTTCAGTTTGCCGTCCAAAAACCATTTGATGTCTACGTCCCCGTTAAAACTGGAATTCTTGACTTTGCTAAAGGGCTCGAACCAGTCAATGCGCTGCGCTTCCCGAGTCCAGAATGCATCGGGATCGTTGACGGACTCTTCATACATTTTTTGGTAGCGCGCGTCGTCGCACCATGCGTTCTTTCGCCAATCTTCAGGGACGGTGAAAAGGTCGTTTGACATACTTGCTTCTCCTTTGCTGAAACGTTTCCTGTTACAAACAGCGAACAGCTTCCAAACACGAAACCCACTACAGGCGGGGGCTTGATTTTAAAAGAGACGAAATAAAACGTCGAAAAAGGATATTTACTAGCCAGAGGCAACTTGGAGATTACGGCTGAACTGCTTGGATAAAGCCGGGGAACATCCCGCCGGCCGACAGGATGATTTCCGGTAAGGTTGAGTCAAAGGTATCACATCCAAAGGTTTTATGACCACAAAAAAATTGGCTGAAAATTTCACTCGAAAACACTTTTCTTGTGTGAGCGGCGTTCAGGCCCGTAAGAAGGGAGAGTTGCTGGATAAAACCCGTTCCCCCCTGGAACTGCGCTTCGACCGGGAGTCAAATTGCACTATGGTTTGACTAAACCTTGGGGCGCGGGCTTAAGTCCTGGAAATGGCGCCGCTCTCCCCATTATGCGCCGCCGCCGTCCTTATGCATTGCGGCTGAAATACTCCCGGACCTTTTCAGGATGGTTGGTCGTGATGGAATGCAGCCCCATGCCCCGGTACCACCACGCCTGCTGGGGAGCGTCCACGGTCCACACATGAACCTCCAGGCCCTGGTTGTTCAAATACTGCACCAGGGTTTTGTCCAGGGACTCCTGCTGCTCGATGCTGATGCCGTCCGCGTTGGCCGCCCGGGCCTTTTTCAATAGGCCGGAAGGCGTGTTGGCCTGGTAGGGCAGGTAGGTTTCCCTTAAATAGCTGGAAATCCAAAAGCCCTTCACCTCCGGGACGGCCTCCTTCCAATCGCGGACGACCTCCGGGTTAAAGCAGATGACGGCGACGTCCTCCAGGGGCGCGGGAGACTCTTCCAGAGTCTGTTTCAAAACCGGAACGATTTCAGGGCCGCATTTGACTTCTATGAACAAACGCTTTCCTTCAGGCAAAGTCTCCAAAACCTCAGAGAGCAAAGGCAGGTGCTCCCCTTCCCGGATTCCCTTGCCAAAGGCGCGTTTGGCCTTTTTGTAGGACGCCTTGGCGATTTCAAGATCGCCGAACAAAGTGCGGGATATCACCGGGTCGTGGTGGCAGACGATCCGGCCGTCGCGGGTAAGGTGCACGTCGGTTTCTATCCCGTCCGCATTCTGGCTCCACGCTTCCTCAAAGGACGCCAGGGTGTTTTCCCTGGCCGCTTCAGGGACGCCGCGGTGGGCGATGATCAGAGACTGATAGGTAGGTTGCGAATCCAAATGATTGGTCCTGACGGGCGCTGAATTTGGCATATAATTTGGAAGCCTTGGTAAATAGTTAAAGAGCGCGAATAAATTCTATTATACTAATATAAACACACGGGAAGATTTAATAAAGTCCATAATGGAAAAAAATTGGAAAGAAAAAGTCCGGTGGAGAAGCGTAAAGGCCCTACAGCCCCGCCCTCCGCGGGTTCCGGCGCCATAATCGCCCATGGGGGAAGCCCCGGAATCCCGGGGCTAGGCCAGCAAGGCCTTGACCGCGCTTTTCAGGTCCCCCATTCCAAAAGGCTTGGGAAAGGTCCTGTGCGCCCCCTTGTTCCGGGCCGAGGCCAGATCCACCCCGCAGCCCCCGGAGGCATTGGCTGACATGGCGATGATTTTGACGTTGGGAAAGCTCCTGGTCACTTCATCGATCACTTCCAGGCCGTTTCGCTCCGGCATGGAAAGATCCGTGATGATCATGTCCATGGGCTCTTCTCTGTAAATGCTTTGGGCCGCCATTCCATCCGAGGCCTCATAGACCTCATACCCGTCCGATTCAAGAACCTGGCGCAGCATGTCGCGAATCATGGATTCATCGTCAACAACAAGAATACGGGATTTCATGGCTTTCATGTCCTGTGTCCGGGTTATCCGGCCGGGCCGGAAAAGGGGCGGGCCATGAGCCCCGCCCGATGTTTTGTATGTAGACACTGATAAACAGCATACCATGCATTGAATGGAAGCAATTAGTATGCCATAGTAATCCATAACTCCCTTTAAATGCGGGATTTACTAACTTTGTACGAATAAAATACCTTTTATTAAGGCTTTTAAATGATGTATTTTTGCGGATTTCAAGGCCTGGACGGAAAATGAAAAATCAGTTCACATATTTTCAGCGTCAAAAATCCTGGGTAACAATTTGAAAAAACGTCAATTTTCCTGCATGGCGGGAATAAATGATCCAAGGCCGGTCAAATACATTCCCATTCTAGAAGTGAGCCGCAATGCGCTTACGGCTACAGACCCGGCAAGGGAAAGCCCGCCTTTATGAGATTTTGCAGGGACAAAAAACGAGGTTCTGGCAAAGCGTCCGGGGAGAACCATTTCCATTGGGAGCACTTGTGGGGCTCCCGCAGGGTCAAGTCCCCGGAAGCATACTCGCAGACCATGAACAGGGTGATGTAATGCTTGCCCTCGTTTTCAAACAGGTCGTTGGTGTAGGGGCCGGGCCGCGCGTTTTTCACGGCCATGCCGGTTTCCTCCATGACTTCGCGGACGGCGCACTGCTCCGGGCTTTCCCCAAACTCCAGGTGGCCGCCGGGCAAGGCCCAGGTTCCCTCTCCGTGGGCGTTTTTCCTTAAGCCCAGCAAAATCTCGCCCTCTTTATAGACAATTACCGCCACCCCAATGCGGGGGATTTTTTCCATGGCCTCGGCTCCTTCTTAAAAATCCGGACTTCTCAATGTCAACTCCTATGCTCTTTTTTGATTGTATGCTATTTTACAAATAATTTCATCCAAGGAGAGAAAACGCACCATGATTCCCAATGACTTGGAAAAGACCGTAAAAGAATACAAAAGGGTCTGGCCCATATTGACCCAACTGCAAATGGAAATTATTGGGCTGGCGAAAAAGGACGCATTTTTGGCCTGCGCCAAACGCCTGGGAATGTTAGCCAGGCAGGACGGCAAAAAGGTCGTGGTTTTTGAACATGAGTTGGAAAGCGATGTTTATCATGATTATCTGATTTACATGCACCGCCCCCGGGGAATAAGCCTTGTCCGGCAAATGCTGAATCGCAACCGCCATTCCCAGGGGAGTGACGAAAGACGCCTGCTGGAGGCCATGGTCCAGGCCCGGTTCTCCATGTTTTGGGTCAAGGAGCTTGTCCGCCCTGCCGGTTTTGTCGGCCGGGATCTCCTAAACGGCGGAGAGCATTTTATCCTTGACCGTTCCATCGCGAAACAAAAAGCCCAGGGACTGGTGATTGGGCTGAGGACCTTTCCCTACCTGGACGTTCGAATGCACACAGGGGCGAATCTTGTTGTCGGGCGGCTTGAAGAACCAAGCGATTTTGGGCCGGAAGAAAAAAACATCGGCGAAAAGCAGGAGCGAGCATATAATGAGGAGGTAATTTTCAAATGGCGGGAAGTGCTCCGTTCGTCCTTTTAGTCAGGCGGAGGAAGGGCAAAGGGAATGGACGAAGGTCTGAGAACAACCATAGCGGAGCAATTCAAGAACACCCAATTGGGGTTTATGAGGATCAGGAAAAATCTTGGGATAACGCATTTTACCGATATGGAAACGGAAACACTTTTACGAAGGATAATTTTGGCAACGCCCATTGCTGCAATAGACCGCAAGGGTAAAAATCACTATTTCGCGTGTCCGGAGTTTAACGCCGTCTTAACCATTAATGCCAATTCGCTCACCATTATTACAGCGAAAAAAATAACAAATGATTAAAAGATGTTGGGGACGGCGAGCGCAGCCCGAAGCCGGACGTCTCTAATGGAGGCGGCAGCCAAAGCCCCTCAAATCGTTCGGCGGCAGGCGCCCCTGGCGTCATCCATGGGCGCCCATGGAAAACATCCGTTCAGTATTGGAACTTCAATTTTACTAGTTCAGTCAATTATTACTAAATAATATCGCGTTTATTCAATTATATATCCAAAACTAATTAGCTCCTTGATTTTTTGTTAAATCAAAAAAAGCACTAGTTTTCCTTTTAGTTTTACTTGCAAAAAAAGTGACCATATGTTCAAAAAAAGATTGACTAAGCGAAAAAAATCTTTATGATGGCCGAAAGACTGACACGTCAGTCTAAATAAAGCGCCTGCTCAGACCGGGCCGTCCCAAAAACAGGCCGGATCGCTCTTCCAAACCGGCCCCCTTAAGGACGCACGATGCGCCAGCCCGGTATTTTCCCAATCGATAGCAAAACGAACACAGATGGAGGGTACTATGTTTGATTTGTCGTTGTCCAAAGAACAAAAAATGGTGAAGGACTCCTTTTCCAAATTGGTGAAGGATCTCATCGCCGACAACGCACACGAAATGGACGAAGCCGGGGAGATTCCCGTGAGCGCCGTCCAAAAGGCCTGGGAGTTGGGATGCTCCGTGTCCGGAGTGCCCGAGGAGTTCGGGGGGTACGGCATGGAGGATTCCCCCATTTTATCCGCCCTGGTTTTGGAGGAGCTGGCCTACGGAGACATGGCCTATGCGGTGGCCGTGACTGCGCCCTCCCTGTTCATCACGCCCATCAACGACATGGGAACGGAAGATCAGAAAAAAGCTCTTTTGCCCAATGCCTGCACCGACGACTACCACGTCTACACCATGGCCATGTGCGAGCCCCATTTCGGAGCGGACGCGGTGAGCCTCAAGACCACGGCCGAAAAGAAAAACGGCTCCTATATTTTGAACGGCGTCAAATGCTTTGCGCCTTGCGCTTCTCAGGCGGAAAAGATGCTGGTCTCCGCCAGCCTGGACGGCGAGAACAACCTCTTTGTGGTGGAAAAGGGCGCCGCAGGTCTGACCATAAGCGAAAAGGAAAAAAACCTGGGCCTTTACAGCCTGGAAACCAATACCGTCACTCTGGAAAACTGCGAGGTTCCCGCAGACGCCCGCATCGGCGGCGACAAAGGCGTGGATTACGACCGCGTCCTGGCCCGCTCCCGGGTCGCCATGGCCTCCATGGCCGCCGGCATGTGCCGTTGCTCGTTGGACATCGTCAAGCAATACGCCGTGGAAAGGGAGCAGTTCGGCGAGCCCATCGCCCACAGGCAGTCCATCGCCTTTATGATCGCGGAAATGGCCTACGAGACCGACGCCATCCGGCTCATGGCCTGGCAGGCCGCCTCCCGCCTGGAAGCCGGCAAGAGCGCCAAGCGGGAAGCCTACCTGGCCAAGCTGTACGCCGGTGAAATGGCCATGAAAATTTGCGACTACGGCGTCCAGATTCTCGGCGGACACGGGTACATCCGGGAAATGAACGTGGAGCGCCTGTACCGGAACGCCCGGAGCATCGCCTGCGTGGAAGCCTTGTCCATGGCCTAAGCGCCGTTAAGCCGTCGCTGCAAGCGGAGGCGTGTTTACTAAATCCGCCGCCGCGTTTCAAATATGCAATGAATCATCCCTAAGATGAACAGGAGGATGTGATGATAAATCTGGAACTGCCTGATTACCTGGATAACCTGAAAACCCAGATGAAGGGTTTCGCCGAAGGGCTTTTGCGCCCCATCGCCCGGAAATACGACGAAGCGGAGCACACCTACCCCGTGGAGCTGGACGTGCTCAAGGGCATGCCCGTCATGAGCCGCCCCAAGAAAAAAGCAGGGGAGGAGAAACCCAAAAAGGGTGCGGAAAGAAAAAACGGCTCCAATATGAGCCAGGCCGTCACCGTGGAATCCATATGCTGGGGCGACGTGGGCCTCATGCTCAGCATCCCCGGCGCCGGCCTTGGCAATGCAGCCATCGTCGCCGTGGCCACGGACGAGCAAATGGAGCGCTTCGGCTCCAAATGGGCCGCCATGGCCATCACCGAACCCGGCTCCGGCTCCGACGCCGGCTCCATCCAGACAACGGCCGTTCTGGACGGGGACGAATGGGTGCTGAACGGCGAAAAGATCTTCGTCACCTGCGCGGACCGCTGCGACGCCGTGGTTGTCTGGGCCAACGTGGACCCCAGCGCCGGCAAGGCGGGCATCAAGTCCTTTATCGTGGAAAAAGGGACCCCCGGCTTCACCCTGGAAAAGCTGGAGCACAAACTGGGCATCCGGGCTTCCGACACCGGCACCTTCTTCCTCAAAGACTGCCGCATTCCCAAGGACAACATCCTGGGCAGCGCCGAAGTCAAGAAATCCACCGAGGGCTTCAAGGGCGTCATGAAGACTTTTGACAACACCCGCCCCATGGTGGCCTCCATGTCCAACGGCGTGGCCGGCGCCTCCCTGGAGTTCCTCAAGCAAAAAATGGAAGAAGCAGGCATAGCCCTGGACTATAACGAAAACACCAACAACGTCAGCGCCATGCAAAAAGAATATTACATGATGGAAGCCAACCTGGAAGCCATGCGCCTCCTGACCTACAAGGCCTCCTGGATGGCTGACGAAAAGATTTTCAACAACGTGGAAGCCTCCATGTCCAAAGCCAAGGCCGGCCGCGCAGGAACCCTCATCACCCAAAAGGTGTGCGAGCTCCTGGGCTCCATGGGCTTCACCCGCGAGCACCTGGCCGAAAAATGGATGCGCGACAGCAAGATCCTGGACATCTTCGAGGGCACCGGCCAGATCCAGCACCTGATCGTGGCCCGGAACATCCTGAAACTCTCCAGGAACGAGTTGAAGTAACCATGTAGAACTTTGCGTTTGAGGGACCATGTTCGAAGATTTTACAAAAAAGCAGACCGCCCGCGCAGGGCGTTTGAGAAAAGGCCTGTTAAAAACGCCGGTGGCCGGCTCCGCTTATAAAAAGGCCGAAAGCCTGGGCCTGCAAATGGGCTTTGCCAATCTCATGTACAGTTACACCTGGCTGTTCAGGATGACGGCCTTCCGCCACGATTCCTTTAAGGAGCGTCTGGCGGAAAAGGAGTTCACCCTGCTTATGAAGGACAAGGAGGGGGCCTCCCAAAGGTGGTTTTGCTTTTCCGGCGGAAAAATCAGGACCATGGCCCAAAAGGGCCCGGACCCGGATTTCTCCCTGATCTGGAAAACCATTCCGGCCGGATGCAAAATCATGGCCGACATGGCCATGGGCAAGCCAAAGGTTCTTAAAAATGCAATCATAGACGGAAACTTACTCTTAGCAGGGGATGCGGCCATGGTGGCTTGGTTTTTGGAAACAAACAACCAAATGGCCAAGCTGAATCGAAAGAGGGCGAAACTAAAAAGCCGCATGGTGTAGGGGGGTGGGGCGCCGGCCGGAAGCCTGCCGGCCGGCGTCCCCGACTATCTCACATCCTCTGGATGCACCTCTTTTGACTATTGCCGGGGATGCTTGACTCCCATGATCCCGCCCCCCGGCGCCCAACCCGCCGCAAGACTCCGATTGCCTGTCCTCCCAAAAGATATAGCCATCCGGAAAGGCCATTACGGGCGCCGCCTTTTTTAGAAGGACGCCGCATGCGCCGACGGCCCTGCTTGGCAGGGCGATCCCTTCGCTCCCTTTTTGCCGTGACGTCTGTTGGTTAATTCTGGTATGACCTCCGTGTGAGGTACATTCATTTTCCCCAAAGACGCACGCCATTTCCGGATCCGATTTGGGAATCGCCAACGAGGAAGGTCGCTTAATGAAATCCAGATTCGCGTTGATTTATATTGTGGCAGTTCTGTTTTTTATCTGGGGCGTGCTCTTCGCAAGGTATGAGTGCTTCCCATGGAATCTGGCGGGGGATTATCTTGTCCAGCTTGAAGACTTTGTAAAAGGGGATCCTTTTGACGACACCCCGTTTTTAAAAAGACTTCAAGGGGTGTTTTCCCAGAGCACCATCCAGTTTGAGGGGGGGAAATATAACGTCATAGGGGCGGATCAATCGCTTGCGCCCGATTTCTTTTATGCCGGCCAGAAGAATCTGCCGATTTTGCTCACGGCGAAAGAAGACGGGGCCTATCTTGTTTACGGCGTTTTTCACGACGCCTCGGGCGACATTTCCCCTTACGCCCTGCTGATGGGCGTGGATGGCCGCACCGTCAAACGATCATGGAAAATCCCCTTCCTGGAGCAAAGCAAGCACGTAAGGCGCATGCTCATAACCGCAGAGGGCGACCTAATCACGAACAATTCGGACGCCCTCAGGTGCTATTCCTGGTGCGGCGATTTGAAATGGGAAATCCCGCCCAGCGGCTTCCACCACGAAATGGACGAGTACGAAGGCAAGGTGTACCTCTGGAGGGGTGACGCTGTGGCGGCCGTGGATCTGCATGATCAAAGCGTGAAAACCGTTTTGAAAATGAGCGATCTTATCCTGAACAATCCGGACATTAGCCTTTTAAGGGTTCCCTTGAATGACGCCTTCCGTTATTCCGATGACTATAGGGAAAATACGGCTTATGACGAGAAGGATCCGGATTTGGAAAACAAGACAAAGGCCTACCGATGCGATGACCCGTATCATCAGAATTCGGTGATGCTGAATAAAGGCGTCTGTTCCAGGTTTCCCAAAGACGCCCTGCTGCTCAGCTTCAGGCATCTGGACGCCGTCATGGTGGTGGATCCCCGCACCGCCAAGATTTTGTGGATGGAGCGCTTTGACCGTCAACACTCTCCAAGATGGCACGCCGACGGCATATCCGTATTCAACAACCGCACCCATTTTGACGCCACCCTCATAGAATATGTGGGCTTTGACGGCGGCCGGGAAACGATTGTTGACGGGGAACAGTATAATATCCACCGCAGGATAACGGGAAACCATCGTTTTTTAAAGGACGGGTCCATGATGTTTCTCGCCAATCCGCCTGAGTTTTATCATTTGGACGCCCAAGGAAGAAAAATCACCCATTTCATCAATCTCTATGACGACAGGTCGCTCATCGTCACCAATGCCTATTATGTCGAGCAAGCAGACCTGGATCGGTACGAATCCCGTTGCAAGGGCGAGTAATCTTAGGCATAGCAAGAACGGCGTCTAACCTGGGCGCCGCGTTAGGTCGCGCGTAAACAGCAGGAATTATTCGCCTGCCCCAAAACAAAATTGCAAGTTTTCCAGTTTAATGGTAATCATATACGAATCGGCGTGAGATTTTTTCATGCCAAACGGCCTTGGAACCCCCTGAAAACCACTATGGCGCCCCCAACGCCTCTGAGCGTTAAGGCGGAGTTCGCGTTGCAGGCGCCGGACAAGGCAGGGGCTCGCCTTTCTTTTTAAAATCGCCCGCGGGCGTCTCATCCAGATATCATTTTACAAAAGAGTCTTATGAACGGCAATGCTTTGACCCGGGAACGGAACGCAGGCTACGACTTTTTAAGGTTTATCGGAATTTCCGCCATCATTGGAGCGCACGTCAATCTTCCTCCGCTCTTTTTCCAGCTTAGAAATTTTGACGTCCCCTTGATGGTTTTTCTGGCGGGCATATCCTTTTCTGAGTTTTCATCCGCACGCTATACTTCGTATTTTAAATACGCCTTATCCCGCTTCAATAGAATCATCCTTCCCACCTGGATATTCCTGGCGCTGCATAATTTCGTCTATTACTTGCTTTACGACAAAGCGCCGGACTTAAATATTATAATATCGCAAATCACCCTCATTGGCGGGACCAAAGTCGGTATTTGGATAATCAGGACCCTGGCGATTGTCGCGCTCATTGCGCCGCTTTTGAATTATTTCAATAAGATCTCCAAGAAGGATATCGTCTTTTATATCGTAATCTTTCTGATATACTTCTCCTACGAGATTTTAATCAGAGTTTGCTTTCTGAACCGGGAGAAAATCAACATAACCCTGATTTTTAGCGTAATGGCCCCGGCAATGGCTTACGGCAGCATTTTTCTGTACGGGCTGCGGGCTCGGTTTTTCGGGAAAATATCCTTGCTAGTTCATATGGTAATCGCCCTATCCATTTACATTATATATACTTGGCTGATCTATCAATACGCAGGCAAATTCGTTCAAACGCAACTGTTTAAAAATCCTCCCCAGATATATTATTTTTCCTACGCAATGCTCATGACGATTATTCTTTATTACATAGTGCGTTTCCGAAATCCAAAAATCATGAATTTTCGCCTGTTCCGCTTCATAGGCCGGTCAACGCTTTGGATTTATTTATGGCATTGGATGTTTATTTTGATATTTCAGTACATCAAGCTGTATTCAAGCATCATAACCAGATACTTTTTGGTTTACGCCTTGGCGGTTGTAACCGTTTACATGCAAACCATGATTGTCGAATGGGCCGTCAAAAAGATTCCCATGAAAAAGGGCCGCCAAAAATTCATTAGAACGGTTTTTACAGGATGATCAGTGCGGACTGGCGAGGAAAAAATCTTCGCCGCGGAAGGATTGATCCCGGATTTCCACGGGAGTTCCTTTGAGATAAGGAAAAGGCCCGTTTTACTTCAACCCTTCGTATTCCGCTAAAAAGCGGGCGAAAAAAGCCGTCATAAAGGCATGGCGCCTGCCGGCGATGCGCTTCCCTTCCCGGGTTTGCATGCGATCCTTCACCTTTTTCAACTTCACCTCAAATTCCCGAAAACCCGTGTCGTCCTCCGTATAAGGCTTGGACTTAAAAGGATCCTTGCCCGGACTGTGCAGCCTTGCTCCAACTTCTCCGGCAAAGGCGAAGGCCCTGGCCACTCCGATTGCGCCGATGGAATCCAGCTTATCGGCGTCGAACAAAACCTTGGCTTCCAGGGTTTCGGGCGCCTCTCCTATGCGAAATCGGTGGGCGCGGATGCAATGGAGAACGTTTTCCGCCTTGTTGGCCGGCAATCCCAGTTCCTGAAGCAAAGGCGCAGCCATCTCCGCCCCTTTTTGCGCGTGGCAGATGGATCCGTTGGAAGCGTCCTGCCTGGCCCTGCCTATGTCGTGCAGACAGGCGGCCATGACAACCACCTCCTGGTCAGCGCCTTCCGCTTCTCCGATTCGGCGCGCCAAAGCAATGACTCGCTGGGTGTGGTCCCAATCGTGACTGGTGCGCGCCTGGGCGAAAAGGGCGCGGGCCGCCGCCTCCACCTGACCGGCTAATGGCTCCCCTTGATTTTTATCTTTTTCCATGCTTATGTACTCCGGCGGGTCCACAATGCCTATCTTTTTGGAAAAGTTCAATAATATGAATTCCTTTCCCAATTTGCGAATATTTACAAAATTTTGGATTAAAAAACAACATGTAAGGGTGTATTTTTATGGCGAATTAAGGTGTGAATGACATCACATTTTTATTGTGAAACCCTTCATTGAGAACTGCCGCTAATACAGATACTAATAACACACTAAAAATTTGGGCGGTACGCTTTTTTAAAAAAGGCGGCCGCTTTTTTTTGTCATCGGATTCCCCATTCTCTCCTCTGCGAGTCCGCCGGCTTCCATCCATCAGGCCGATGAACCCTGTAAAGTCATGTTCAAGAAATTTCCCTTTGCTTCCGATAAAGGCTTAAAAGAACGTTTTTGCCATAAGAAAGGGACTTCGAAATGGGATGCAACACAGAAAAAGGCTTTACCCGCAACAACCGCATATTATTTGTCGATGACGAGGAAAACGTAACATCCATAATGAACATGATGCTGGAAGGCCTGGGTTATGAGGTGACCAGCCATGCGGACGGCGCCAAGGCATACGATGATTTCACCCAACGCCCTGACGGGTACAGCCTGGTTATTTGCGATCAGGTTATGCCAGGCATGTCGGGCATGGATTTGCTGGAAAAAGTGAAAGGCGTCAGCCCGGAGACGCCGGTGATTTTATGTACAGGCTATACAAACGATGAGTTGCAGGAGCAAATTAAGAAGAAATCCGTTTCCGCCGTACTCACCAAGCCGTTCGCCATGCAGAAGCTGGCCCGCGTAATCAGCACCGTTTTGGACAACGCCTACGAAAAACAGGAGTATGACCGCGCGTCTTAGCGCCGAACTCGGCTCTTTTATCAAAATGCAACGGGAGCCAACCCCTCGCAAAAATGCATTGCAAGCCCCTTCGCTTCCCAATCGGCAGGCATATCCTGCAGGCGGAAAACGGCGGGGCTTTGTCATTTAATTCCAGAATATTAAAGACCTTTCTTGCCAATTGATTCAAACATGCTATAGTAAACGGGTTATGAAATATCAATCAACCGGGCTCGGAGGCCTGCCTAAACCCTATGCTTGGCGTAAAAGCCGCCCGTCCGGCGCTTATTGATGAGATATTGGTTGGAAGCCAGCCGCCCGTCCGGCGCTTATTGATGAGATATTGGTTGGAAGCCAGCCGCCGGGCCGCCCTGATTAGGGCGTACACCTGCTTCCGGCTGGCCGAATATACGAAAGTCCCGGAGCAGCCGGGCGGGAAAGGATAGAATGACCCAGGATTCTGAAATCGATCAGACTGAAGAAAGGGCGGCGGGACCGCGCTTCCTCACAAACACCAAATTTGCGGACTTTGACCTTCCGGAAACATTGCTGGAAGGCCTGAAGGACGCCGGCTTTGAGCGTTGTACGCCTATCCAGGCCCAGGTCCTGCCTGTGGCTCTCACCGGCAAAGACATCGCCGGACAGGCGCAGACCGGCACAGGAAAGACGGCCGCTTTTCTCGTGCCCATGTTTTCCAAACTGTTAAGGCTGGAAAAACGGAGTAAAACCCTGCCCTCCGCCCTGATTGTGGCCCCAACCCGGGAGTTGGCCCTGCAGATATATGAAGAGGCCGTTGTTTTAGGCGGGCACACGGATTTCACCATCGCCCAGGCCATCGGCGGCATGGATTACCGCAAGCAAATGGACATCCTCAAGCAGGGCGCCGACGTTCTCATTGGCACGCCGGGCCGCATTATCGACTATTACAAACAAGGCATTTTCAAGACCCACGCCATTAAATCCGTGGTGATCGACGAGGCGGACAGGCTTTTGGATTTGGGCTTTGCCAAGGACATGCGCTACATCCTGCGCAAAATGCCCCATTACGAAAAACGCCAGTCCATGCTTTTTTCCGCCACCCTGTCCTACAGGGTTTTGGAGCTCACCTACGACTACATGAACCTTCCTGAGTTCATATCGGTCACGCCGGAAGAAGTGACGGTCAAGGGGATCGACCAGGTTTTATACCATGTGGGCCAGGATCAGAAGCTCCCCTTGCTTCTTGGCGTTTTTAAAAACGAGGATTGGACCCGGGCCCTGGTTTTTGTGAACACCAAATCCGGCGTGGAGTTTGTGGCCCATAAATTGAGGGGAAACGGGTTCCCGGCCGGCGGCATTACCGGAGACCTCCCCCAGCGCAAACGATTGCAATTGATGGAGCGCTTCAAAAACGGAGAGCTTTCCATTCTGGTGGCCACGGACGTGGCGTCCCGGGGCATCCACGTGGAGGACGTCAGCCATGTCATTAATTACGACCTGCCCCAGGACCCGGAAAACTACGTCCACAGAATAGGCCGTACGGCCAGGGCGGGCAAGACGGGAAAGGCAATCTCCCTGGCATGCGAGCATTACGTGTTTCACCTGGAGCCCATGGAGGAATTGATCGGCTTCTCCCTGCCCGTGGAATGGCCGGAGGAAGAGTACTTTCAGGAAGACAAAGCCGGACCCATGCCGGCCAGAAAACGCGGCCCCAAGGCGGATCAAGGCCGAGGCAGGGGCAAAGGCCGGGGAGGTAAGCGCGGGGGAAAGCCAGGGGGAGGACCCCGGCGGCGGAAGCCCCGCAAGGAAGGCGGAGACCCAAGCCCGGAAAAAAGCGCCGCCCAGGCCGATGGAGAAGCTCCGAAAAAGAAACGCAGGAGAAGGCGCCGCAAGAAAAAAAAGCCCGCCGCCTCCAGTCCGCCTGAAAACCAGTCCTGAATCCATCCGCCCGGCCGCAAAACCGGGCGGTAAACCCAACAACAATCCATGACCAAACCCGTCCACCCAGCCTGTTACCCCATCCTGCTCCTGGCCGCTCTGGGCTGCCGGCTTATTTTTTTTTACAATCACGGGACGGCCGAAGTCTTTGGAAAATACCCCTATTTCGCCCAACAATTGCTTCTGGGCCGCGACCTGGGAGAGCGCCTCCTGGACCTGAGCCCCCTGTACCTTTACTCCATGGCTTTTTGCATGGGCCGCCTGGGCCTTTCCATCCACGCCCTGGAGGCCGTGCAGCTTATTCTGGGCGCCCTGAACGTCCTGCTGATATTCGCCGCAGGCCGGCGCCTCATGGGACCCCTTGCAGGGTTCTCCGGCGCCTTGCTGTACGCCCTTCACGGCAATATCATGGCCTTGGAATCCACCTTCGAACCCCTGGTCCTGCTTCTTTTCCTAAGCCTTTTATGCATTCTTTATTTGGTCAGGGCGCAGGACGAAACGGAAAATTTTTCAAAGCGCCTGGGATTCCTCGGTACGGCCGGCCTTTTCGCCGGATTGGCCTTGATAACCAAGCCCAACTTTGGGCTGTTCTGCCTGGGGACGGCGTTCTGGCTTTTTGCGGCTTTCGACCCAAGCCTCAGCTTAAAAAGGCGCACAGCCCTGGCAGCCGTCTTTTGCGTTCTGGCCGGCCTGATCGTTCTGCCCATATCGGTTCGGAATTACATTAAGTTCGACGATTTTATCGCAGTGTCGGACTCGTACGGCAGGCTTTTCTATAACGGAAACGGGGGCGCGGCCACGGCGTTCTTCCCGCAAAACCTGGAAGGCCAGGACAAAGTTCCGGACGGAGAGACGGACCCGGATCACAGCCACGTGTTTTTCCGGGAAAGGGCTTCCGCCATGGCCGGGCGGGATTTAAAGCCGTCGGAAAGCGCCCGATTCTGGTTTCTGACGGGTTTGCGGGATTTGAAAGCAGACCCCAAAAGGGCGGCGGCGCTCTGGAGCCAAAAGACGGCGCTTTTTTTTCACGGATACGAAAATCACCTGATCGACGGCGCTTATTTTAAATGGCAATGGACCCGGAACAAGCCGTTCATCCCCTATATTCTGATTTCGGCCCTGGCTTTGGTCGGCATGATTTTGAACCAAAAGCATTGGCGGCGGCTTTTCCCCTTGTATTGCCTGGTTTTCACTTTTTTGTTTTCCTGCACAATCTTTTTGGCGGGCTCCAGATACAGGGCCCCGGCCCTTCCTGCTTTATGCCTGTTCGCCGGGTCCGTCATGGCTTATATGCAGGATTGGGTTGGCCAACGGGATTGGAAAAAGGCGGCGGCGACGGCTTTGGCTGTTGCGCTTTTAATCGCAGGGGATTCTTTGCTCTTTAAAGAGCCCGCCGCGGCCCATGACCGGGCGTTCCGGCCGGAGCTGCGCAGGCAATATGAAAAAGAGCATCCGGAATCCTATTCCCCGGAAACCGCTCCTTTGCCCCGGAGCGCTGCAAGCACGGCGCCCGCCAAAGCTGCAATTCCGCCGCACATCATGGCTTGATGGAACGCCGCCATAAATCCTTCCACATGTTCCGCGCTGTACGCGTCCAGAGTCGCCCCCGGATATATGGAGACGTACACGGCTGTAAAAACCGTACTGGCCATGGCGATGCCCATGACCATGCCCATGTTTCTCGCCGTTGCAATAAGGGCGGAAGCAATGCCTCTGCGATTGACCGGCACGGCGGTTATGGCGGCGGCGTTATTGGGGGATGTGAACAAAGACGTTCCCAAGCCCGCCAGGGCCAGCCTCCAGAAGATGGGAAAAACCTTTGTGGTGGGCTCCATAAACATGAACGAGAAAAACGAAGCCGAAAGCATGAGCATGCCTAATGTGCATAAAAGCCTGGATCCCAGCCGGTCGGACATGGCGCCGAAAATGGGCGCGCCAACCAGCATGAATAAAAAGGGAACCACCAGCATTCCGCCGGCCCCGGCGTCGGAAAAGCCTCCGGGATATTTGAGATAAAAGGGCATGAGAAAAATCAGGCAAAACAGGCTGATAAACAGGGTGACTGCAGCGCAGAGCGCGCAAGCAAACAGCCTGATTCTAAAAAGCTCCAGATCCACCAATGGGTGGGACGCTTTCACCTCCACAAAAATAAACAAGGCCGCGCCTCCGGCAAAGACCGCTATCAGGCTGATTATGGGAACGGACGTCCAGCCCATTTCCTTGCCCATGGATATGGCCAGGGTGAACGATCCGAACACCAGGGCCAAAAGCAACGCGCCCGTCCAGTCGAAACTTTCCCTGGGTCCTGAAGCCTGGCTTTCCTTTAAAACGCGGTTGGCGGCGATTATGGCGCCCAATCCCACCGGGAGGTTGATGAAAAAGATCCAGTGCCACGAAAAATGCTCCAGAATCAGCCCGCCCAGAGCAGGACCTACGGTCAGGCCAGAGGCCACCACGGCCCCGATCATGCCCATGGCCATGCCCCGTTCTTCCGGCGGAAAGTTGTCCGCAATCAAAGCCGGAGTGCACGACATGATCATGGCAGCCCCCATGCCCTGGAGAGAACGGGCCGCAATCAATACGCCCGCCGACCCCGCCAGGCCGCAAAAAAGGGACCCCAGGGAAAACACGAACAGCCCCCGGGTGTACACGCGCCTTCTGCCAATCATGTCCGAAAATCGGCCGAAGGATAGAAGCATGCACGATATGGTTAAAAGGTAAATAAGAGGCACCCAGCGAATGGTTGACAGGTTTACGCCGTAGCTTTTGAGAATGGAGGGCAGGGCGATGTTCACGATGCTGCCGTCCAGGGTGGACATGAAAATCCCAACGCCTACAATGCCGAATACAAACCATTTTCCTATTGCAGAATCCGTTTTCATGGAGAAACACTTGTGCACAATTTCTATTAAAAGGCAAATCTTCGCGCTTGCAAAATAAAAAAAATCCGGGTATTCTAAGTTAAATTGTCCGAACGTTCAAATCTCGCACTCTGCACTTCAGCCTTAATTTCATTTTCAAACCGATCTACCATAACTAGCCACACCAATTTATTGAAAAGGAGTAGCCCCATGGCAAAAAATTTCAAGTATTGGCCGGATGGTTGGCCCCAGTCCCTCAATTATCCCAATGTCCCTGTTTTTAAACTTTTGGACCAGACGGCGGAAAGATCCCCCAACAGGCTCGCCATGATTTTCGGCGGCATGGAACTGACCTTTTCCGAGTTGAAAAATCTGACGGAGCGCTTTGCGAACGCATTGAAATCATTAGGCGTGGGCAAAGGCGATAAAGTGGCCATTCACCTGCCCAACTGCCCCCAGTTCGCCATTGCCTATTATGGCGCATTAAGGACCGGCGCCGCGTTTACGCCGGTTTCTCCATTACTGTCTCCTAAGGAGATCGAGCATCAACTTAACGACTCCCAGTCAAAGGCGCTTGTGTCTTTAGACCTCTTGTATCCCGGGGCGGCCGAGGCCGTGGCCAGGACCACGGTTTCCAAGGTCATCACAACCAGCATCGCAGACTGCTTCAGCGCGGTCATCCAGCCCCTCAAGCCATTGGGCAAGTTTCCCGTGGAAGGAACCCTGGACATGGCCCAGCTTCTGGCCGAACATCAGCCGGATCCCCTGGACGTGGAAATCGACGTGGAAAAGGACCTGGCGCATTTGGCGTACACCGGCGGCACCACCGGGGTTTCCAAAGGAGTCATGCTGACGCACAAGAACGTGATTTGCAACGTGCTGCAGTACTCCTGCTGGTTTGCAGGCGCCCAACTCGAACTCCGGGAGGACGGAACCTTTGGCCCTGACTATCCCCCGGATGTGGATCCCCACGTGGACCGCATGGCCGTTACGGACGAGGAAACCGCCCTGGTGGTCGTGCCCTGGTTCCACGCTATGGGAACCATCGCCTACCTCAATAACCCGGTTTACGCAGGCTCCACCATGGTGGTCTTTCCCAGGTTCGATCCCGTGGAGTACATCACCGCCATCGGGAAATACGGCGCAACCACCCTGGGCGGCGCGCCCCAGCTTTTCGTGCCTCTGGTCAACCTGCCCAATTTCAAGGATTACGACCTCTCAAGCATTAAAATGGCCGGGTCCGGCGCAGCGCCCCTTCCGGTATCCGTGCTCAAGCAACTGGAGGAGTCCTTCACCGGCATCGTCCTGGAAGCCTACGGACTCACCGAGGTCTCCATGGGCGCCACCTGCAACCCGCCCATCAAAGGCCAGACCCGGGCCGGCTCCGTGGGGCTGCCCATTTTCGACACGGAAATCATCATCACAGATCCCGCCTCCGGCGATGAACTTCCCATCGGCGAGGAAGGCGAGATTTGCATCAAAGGCCCCCAGGTCATGCAAGGGTATTGGGGCCGCCCGGAAGCCACAGCCGAAGTGCTTAAAGACGGCTGGCTCCGCACCGGCGACATCGGCCGCATGGACGACGACGGATTCCTGTTCATCACGGACCGCATCAAAGACCTCATTCTATATAAAGGATATAACGTCTATCCCCGCCAGCTGGAGGAAGTCCTGTACGACCACCCCGCCGTGGAAAACGCGGCAGTGGTGGGAAAAAAGGATCCGGACGCGGGCGAAAAGCCCATCGCCTTTGTGCAGCTCAGGTCCGGCATGGACGCTACGGAAGAGGACGTCATGGAGTTCGTCAATTCCAGGGTGGCGGCCTATAAAAAAATCCGCGGCGTGATTTTCGTCAGCGAAATCCCCGTCAGCGGCGCCGGCAAAATCCTCAAACGCGAGCTGAGAAAGCAACTGGAATAGAAGGCGGAATCCACAAGATATTGTAGAGGGCGTTGGAGGCCGCCACAAGCTTCAACGCCCTTTTCTTTTGCCGCCCCTTTACCTTTTTAAAATTTTTTTTCCCCGATTCCACTATTATCCAAGCCTGATTTTAACGCTCTGCGTCATCAAACCAGCCCCCTTTAAAACGGCCTTCATCAGCAAAATTTCCCCCGTTCTTCATGACGCAAACAAAGGGCGCTAAAAACCCGCGATCCCGCCTTGGACCCCAATATGTCTGAAAAATAATCTTGACAGGCACAATATGTAGTGGTAATCATGTTCCCACACAGCGGGAAAAAATCGCAGTAATTACAAACCTTCAACACTATTCCAGTTCCGTGGGAATTCCGGATTTTTTTCTTTTATCGGGTAGGACGTGACACAAATCTCAAGGAAAAAACGAGGGCGGAGCTGGCGCCTGATCAATGACTTCAAATGGCTTAACTGCTGAGAGAATCCAAAATACTGCCCTGTAGCGAGCGAGGTGCCCATGTTTGAACAGATAAAAAAGCGCGACGGCCGGATTGTTCCGTTTGATGCCGCCAAGATTACCAACGCCATAGCCCAGGCCGGCAAGGCAACCGACGAGTTTACGGAGCGGGAGGCGAGAAAGCTCACCCTGCGGGTGGTCACCCTGGCTCATGATATGCGGCTCGGGGCCATTCCCGAAGTGGAGGAAGTGCAGGACATCGTAGAGCATGTTCTGCTGGATTCTCCCTATTTTATGAGCGCCAAGGCCTACATTCTGTATCGGGAGCAGCACGCCCAGATTCGCCGGATCACCCGGGAGGACCGGATCGACCTGGTGGACCATTACATCAACCGCCTGGACTGGAAGGTGAAGGAAAACAGCAATATGTGCTATTCCCTCCAGGGGTTGAACAATTACATCTCCTCGGACATCACCTCAGAGTACTGGCTGGGAAAAATATATCCGCCTGAAATCCGCCGCGCCCATAAGTCCGGCGACATTCACGTGCACGACCTCAGCCTGTTGTCCGTATACTGCGTGGGATGGGACTTGCAGGACTTGCTTTTGGAGGGATTCAAGGGCGTGGCCGGCAAGGTGGAAAGCGGCCCCCCGCGCCACTTGCGCTCCGCTCTGGGCCAGATCGTCAACTTTTTCTACACCCTGCAAGGCGAGGCCGCCGGCGCCCAGGCCCTGTCCAATTTCGACACCTTGCTGGCGCCCTTCGTCCGTTTTGACGAACTGGATCAAAAAGAGGTCAAACAGGCCCTTCAGGAATTTGTATTCAACATCAACATCCCCACCCGCGTGGGATTCCAGACGCCATTCACCAATATCACCATGGATCTCCAACCCGCCGCAACCCTGAAGAACGACCGGGTGATCGTGGGCGGAGAGTACCTGGACGAAACCTACGGCGAGTTCCAGCATGAAATGGACATGATCAACAAGGCCTTCGCCGAGGTCATGATGGAAGGCGACGCCAAGGGCCGGGTTTTTACGTTCCCCATCCCGACGTACAACATTACGCCGGATTTCGACTGGGACAACCCCAATCTGGAGCCCGTGTGGAAGATGACCGGAAAATACGGCATTCCTTATTTTTCCAACTTCGTGAACTCCGACATGTCTCCCGAAGACGCCCGCTCCATGTGCTGCCGCTTGCGCCTGGACAACCGCGAGCTGCAAAAGCGGGGCGGCGGCCTTTTCGGCGCTAATCCGCTCACCGGCTCCATTGGCGTGGTGACCATCAACCTGCCCAGACTGGGCTTTCTGGCTGCGGACGAAAAGGATTTTATGGAGCTCTTGGACGGCCGCATCGAGCTGGCCCGCCAAAGCCTGGAAATCAAGCGCAAGGTGCTGGAAAAGTTTACGGAAAGGGATCTGTATCCCTATTCCCAGTTCTATCTGCGCAAGGTCAAGGAAGGCACGGAAAAATTCTGGACCAATCATTTTTCCACCGTGGGCGTCATCGGCATGAACGAAGCCTGCCTGAACCTCCTGGGTAAAGACATCGGTACGCCCGAAGGCCAGGAATTCTCAGGCAGGGTTATGGACCATATCCGCGGCGTCCTTTCCGCCATCCAGGAGGAAACCGGCGAGATGTTCAACCTGGAAGCCACTCCGGGCGAGGGCACCTCTTATCGCCTGGCCATGGCCGACAAGAAGATGTATCCGGAAATCATTTGCGCCAATGAACCCCAGGTGCAGTCCGGGGCCTCTCCGTTCTATACCAACTCCACCCAGCTGCCCGTGGATTACACGGACGACCTGTTCCAGACCCTCAAGCTGCAGGACGACCTTCAGGCCAGGTACACCGGCGGAACCGTGCTGCACATCTTCCTGGGAGAACAGGTGACCGACTGCGATTCGGTCAAGAACGTTTTGCGGAAAATCACGTCGGGCTATAAACTGCCCTACATGACCCTCACCCCCACCTTTTCCGTGTGCCCCTCCCACGGATACCTGGCCGGCGAATTGCACGAATGCCCCCGCTGCCAGTCGCCCACGGAGGTGTACTCCCGGGTGGTGGGTTACCTCCGTCCCGTCCGTCAGTGGAACGACGGCAAACAGGCGGAGTTTTCGTTGAGAAAAACCTTTAGCGTTGCTTCCTGATCGGAGCGCCCGGCCCGGCCGGGAGTTTCGATGTTTATAAGAGGGAAGAGAGGAGGACGGCCCGGGGGGAGCCGCGCATGTTGATCTCCTAAGGAATTCGTGCACGACTCCAACAGTTGACAGGCTCTGACGCGGCTTTGCACCCCATCTCCACCTTTGCTCCCCCCGGCGCTTCTTTCCACTCCCTCAATCCGGGCGCTCAAGCGCCCGGATTGAGGACCGCCGCCGAGCCGTGTAAGCCCGAACATGCAGCGTCCGGCTGAATCAAGGCCTCCTCAACCTGAAAGGCCAATAAGCATTCCCACGCACACCATGGGAACGAGAAATAAACAACTTGTTCAGGTTATGCATTCTTCCAGCAAACAGCATGGAGAAAACATCATGTCGGGTATAAAGCATCCTGACAAAGTCACTAATTCAACCCCGCACCTTGGATTCGTTTTTGGAATCATTTTAATTCTTGTAGTGGGAATGATACATTTTTGCCCGACAAAAAATGAATACTCTCTAGGTATCGATTGGAATAACGGTACTATTGGAACCAATGTGAAGCCTCTTCCACCGTCATCCCCTTTAGAGAGGGATCAAGTGTCGGCAGAAAATGACATGTTGACATACGCAACGGAAAACGGAGAGAAGAATATTGCTCTATATAGACCTGTCAGCTATTGGGAGAACTCATTATATGTTCAGGGCGAAAAAATTGAGCAAAAGGAAAATTACTTAGCCTATTGTATTCGTTCAGGAAAGACGCCCAATAATTTAACTGATGGAGATCTGTCAACGCAGGCTTTTCCTGCCTCATACAGCTATAGCTATATTGTTGATCTTGGGAAAAATTATGATATCGAAAGAATAAGAATTTTTTGGGGAAAATATGGAACCGATTCCAGATATATAACACATTGGAAGGTTATGTGTTTTGACGAGCCTTCGGTTCCCTCCAAATCGGGGGAATACTTTCTGGATCCTGAGCGTTGGTTAATTATTGATAAAGGGCATTTTCCTGGATCTGCATCAACTACTATCGAAGCAAGCGCAAAATGTCGATTTCTTTGGCTTTTTGCTGCCAGTCTTAACGAAAAGGAAAGCAGGTTCCAGGATTGGATAGGAATATACGAGTTGGAGGTTTTTGGGGAAGAAATATAGCGGAAACGATGAAACTTCTCGTTCCCATGCTTTGCGTGGGAATGCATACAGGAGCAACTCGTGGGCAGAAGCCGTTACAAGTTCAGGCAGCGGAATGCGCCTTATTTTGTAACCTGCACCGTCCTTAATTGGCTTCCTGTATTCACCCGCCCCGAACCGGTGGGTATAGTTATCGATTCCCTGGACTTCCTGATAAAGGATGGAATGAAGGTATACGCCTACGTCATCCTGGAAAACCACATGCACTTAATCGCCCAAAGCGATGATATAGGCAGAGACATGGGGCGCTTCAAGGCCCATACGGCAAAGCAGCTGATCGCCTTGCTAAAGGATTTTAAAGCAAAGACAATACTGGATCAGTTGAGGTTCTATAAAGAGGCCCACAAGCAGGACCGGACCTATCAGTTCTGGCAGGAAGGCGTCCATCCTGAGCTGATTCACAATCTTAATATGATGCGGGATAAGGTGGAGTACATACACCAGAATCCGGTGAAGCGCGGCTATGTGGATGAGCCGGAGCACTGGAGGTACTCCAGTGCACGGGACTACATGGGGCGGCAAGGAATGATTGAAATTTGTCAGCAGAGGTAAGTCCCGTATGCATTCCCACGCGAAGCATGGGAACGAGAAGACGGAGGCGATCCGGTTGAGTTGGGCAGCGTCTCCATGGCTTGATAGGCCGGCGTGCATTTTCAGGCGTGGCACAGGAACGAGAAGGCGGGGCGATCCATTTGAGTTGGGCAGCGTCTCCATGGCTTGATAGGCCGGTATGCATTCCCACGCACACCATGGGAATGAGTTGATGCACTCCCGCGCAAAGCATGGGACCAAGTTGATATAAGAAGGTGTTGTAAAATGGTTTTCGGCGGCATTCAAAAAACTTCGCTCATAGACTTTCCGGGCAGGGTGGGGTGCGTCCTTTTTACGGCGGGCTGCAACTTCAAATGCCCTTACTGCCACAACCCGGAACTGCTTTCCTTTTCCACGGCTCAGGTTATCAGGAAAAACTGGGTCATGAACTTCCTGGAGGAGCGCGCAGGCTTCCTGGACGGCGTGGTCATAACGGGCGGAGAGCCCACGCTTCATAAGGACCTCATGGATTTCATGGCCGCCGTCAAAGACATGGGCTTTGAAGTCAAGCTGGACACCAACGGAAGCAGGCCGGGCGTACTGGGGGAAATCCTGGAGAACGGCCTGGCCGACTACGTGGCCATGGACCTGAAGACCGATCCTGCTTTGTACGCTGAAATGGTGGCATCGCCTGTGGCCCCGGAAAAAATCCGGACGAGCATTCAAACCATTCTGGATTCCGGAACGCCCCACGAGTTCCGGACCACCTGCGCCCATCCCATGATCAACGCGGACATACTGGCCGGTCTGGCGGACCAGTTGTCCGGGGCGGACCTATGGGTCTTTCAGGAATGCCGGGGCGCGAGAATGCTGGAGCCCGACTTTTTGGAAAAGGCGGAAATGGTTTACACCCGCGAAGACGTGGAAGCCTTCGCCGCCCAGGCCTCTTCCTGCGTCAAAGAGGTTCGGGTGCGATAAATCCCCGCCGCTGTAAGTTTCATATAACCCTTTCCCTTGCCCGGAATCCTTGCTTTTTCCCGGCAATCTCTCTATGATTCCCTTCCGAAGCGCCTTGGATCATCACCCCCTCTTGCCGCATTTCGCCTCAATTCAAATGGAAAGGACTTTGTATGAAAGCCCAGACCCGGAGGAACGGCCTGGTAGACTGGTTAAGCGCCCTGTTTGAACGAATCGCCGGCTGGTCCTACGACCATAGGCTGATTGTGCTTTTCCTGTGCCTCGCCGTTTTGGGAGGGAGCCTTTTTTTCGCCGCGCAGGTCCGGCAGGACAACAGCTTCGAGGCTTATTTCGACCGGAGCGATCCCGCCTACGGCGCCTTTCTCCAGTTCCGGGAGGATTTCGGCTCCGATGAAATATCCTATATTCTATACGAAGCCCCCGGGATTGAGCACGGCGTCTGGAACCTGGAGGTGATGAAGAAAATTCGCGACCTGACCGAAGCGCTGGAGGACCAGGTTCCGTTTGTGGATAAAGTCACGTCCCTGGCCAACGCCGAGTTTATTGAGGGGGACGAGGATGAGCTTCTGGTTTACGACGCGTTAGAGGATTTTCCGGAAACCCAGGAGGATTTGCTCGCCTTCAGCGACCGGGTGATGTCCAAGCCTTTTTTTGTGGACGCCCTGGTCAGCGAGGACAGGAAGTACGCCGCCATCATCATTGATATGGAGAAATCCAGCGTGGACCCCCTGGACGAGATTATCCTCGACCCCGGGAAAAGCTCCAGCGACCTGGACAACCTCTATCCCCAGGCCGCAAACAACAAAATTGAGGAGATTCTGGCCCGGCCGGAATACTCCGCAATTACGTTCCACCACACCGGCGACGTGCCCCTTAACGCCTTCTACAACAAGACCACCATCAAAGAGAGCCTCAATCTGGGCCTGCTCTCCTTTGGCATGATAGCCCTGGTTCTGGGCCTGTTTTTTCGAAGGTTCATGGGGGTGATCGGCCCTCTGTCCATTGTGGCTTTGTCCGTCGTCCTGGTCCAGGGATTCATGGGAGTCATGGGGTGGCGCCAGGACCTCATGTTCATCATGCTGCCCGCCATTCTCACGGCCGTGGGCGTGGCCGACGCGGTCCACGTGTTCGCCGAGTTCCGCACCTTTTTCGCCGAGTACAACGACCGGCGGCAAGCCGTGGTCCGCACCCTGTATCTTGTGGGGACGCCCTGCCTGTTCACGTCCCTGACCACCGTAGTGGGCTTCGCCTCCATGAGCATATCGCCCATCAAGGCCATCCGGCATTTCGCCTTGTACAGCGCCGTGGGCGTGGGAAGCGCCTTTTTGCTGAGCGTCACCCTGTTTGTGGTTTTGCTCTCTTTCGGCAAAAGGCGTCCGGTCAAGGAATTGACCCGGGCCCAAAAGGCGTCCGCCAAAGGCGGGGCCGTCTTCAGGGCGGGATTGGACGCCGTCAGCAGTTTCAACATTCGTTGGAAATACCTTGTCGTAGCGGCTTCCGTCATCATTTTGGCCATTTCCGCCATGGGAGCGGCCCGGCTTACGGTGGACTCCAGCTTTTTGAACGAGTTCGGCAAGAATGTAAAAATCCGGCGGGTGACCGAATTTGCGGATAACGTCATGGGGGGGAGCGCCAGCTTTTCCTATATATTCGAGTCGGAAGACTACAACGGCATCCTGGAGCCGGAAGCCCTGGCGGAAATAGAGGCTTTCCAAAGGAAGGCCGAGTCCCACGACGTGGTGATTAAAAGCAACTCCATTGCGGACATTTTAAAGGATTTGAACCGGGCCTTCCATGAAAACCGGGAGGAGTATTATATTTTGCCGGACTCCATGGAACTGGGCTCCCAGTACATGCTCTTGTACGAAAGCTCCGGCGGGGACGAGTCCCACGATTACATTTCCTCGGACTACCAGCGCGCCAATGTGGAGCTGCGCTGCAAAATGGTGGAAACCAGCAGGTATCAGGCTTTGGTGAACGACCTGGAGGAATATTCCCTGGCGCGCACCGGCTCCCCGGTTCCGCCCCCGGTATACACGGGCATGGGCTCCCTGTGGGTGAAGCTGCTGGATTACATCGTCCAGAGCCAGATTCAGGGATTCGCCCTGGCCTTCACCATGATCGCCGTTATGATGTGCCTGGTTTTCGGGTCCGTGCGCACGGGGTTGCTTGCCATGATTCCCAACCTGACGCCGGTTCTGGTCACCCTGGGATACATGGGCTGGGCGGGAATTCATCTGGATTACGTCAAGCTGCTTATCGCCTGCGTGGCCATAGGGATCGCCGTGGACGACACCGTGCATCTCATCACCCGGTACCGTCACGAGTTTTTCACCCATGGATGCTACGAAAAAGCCCTGCTCCCCTCCATGCGGGAGGTGGGCAGGGCCTTGTTCATTACCACCGTGGTGCTGGTGTGCGGCTTTATGGTTATGGCTTTTTCCGAAATGGCCAGCCTGGCCGCCTTCGGCATCCTGGTGGCCGCCACCGTGTTAACGGCCCTGCTGGCGGATTTTTTTCTGTTGCCGGCCCTGGTGCTTTTGTTCAAGCCCTTCGGCCCGGAGTTTGATCCGGAACAGGATTAGCGCCTATTTGGTTGCCGCGTTCAATTCGTCCAGGGAAATATCTTCGTTCCAGATTCCCGCACTGACGATCCAGGGGGTTCCGGCGACGGGCAGGGTGAAGGAGACCTTTCTGGCCACTTCCTCCGTGCCGGGCTTGTTCCACCAGTACTCGCCCCAGTAGCCGTTGGTCTTGACGTCGTCTTTTTCCGTTTCCTCACAACTCATTGTGAGGATGGGGCGGCCGGTTTTTTTGCACTTGATCACGCTGGCGTCCATCTGGCGCACCTGGGGGACGGGATGCCCCGCCACTTTTTTCTGGGCGCAGTCCGTCACAATGACGTAGGTGTCCTTCCAGGCGAACTCTCCATTGGGCTCATTAAAGGCCGCCAGGCCCTCTTCTCCCAGTTCTCCCATCAGATAAGCGGCCTTGGCCACCATGTCGTATACTTCCTGGGGCGTGGCCGACTCTTGGGCCCATGCCGAAAAACCAAAAGAAAAAATCATAAGGGATGCCAGCAAGGCAACGGTCAACTTCTTCATCAAAAAAACCTCCATTGTTGGTTGAAAACAATCCCGGGAAAGGACCCGGGGCGTGCATCATGTCCGGAGGATGAAGAAGCAAAACTCGTACCAAAAGGATATGCAGGGCGGGTGGATGAATAGCGGGAGAAAAGCTCCGCTTCCGCTTTTCGCGGGCTGAAAACGAAAAGCGGAAGCAGAGGGCTTATAATCTTATCGCGTCATGGAGTTGAGCTCTTCCAGAGTCGTTTTGTCGTTGTAAATCCCGGAGCCCACCTGGTAGGTGGAGTTGGGGACCGGAATAAAAAAGGACAGCTTTCTTTGAGGTTCGTCAAAACCGGCCCTGTCCCACCAGTACTCCCGCCAGACGCCGTGGGTCTTGACCTTGTTGGCGGCGGCCAGTTCGCACGCGTCCTGCAGGATCAGAGCGCCGGTTTTCTTGCATCGGGTTATATCGGTGGTCAGGCCGATGGCTTGGGGGTTGGGGTGGGCCGCAACAATTCCTTGGGAACAGTCGGTGACGAAAACGTAGGAGTCTTTCCAGGCGAACTCGCCCTGGGGGTCGTTGAACGCAGGCAGGCCGTCCTCGCCCAACTGCTCCAGCAGATAGGCCGCCTTAAGCACCATGTCATACACTTCCTGGGGGGTGGCTGACTCCTGGGCGGCGGCGGGGCCGGCCAGGCAGAAAAGCATCAAACAAACCAAAACGATCGTAAAAACTTTTTTCATCTACTTCCTCCACAGTCTTTGAAAAATTCGGCTTACGCCGGGTACAAAACAAGGCCTTATGCAGGTTGGCCGCAGTATGCCCATCACGAACTCGCCAGGTCAAGAAAAGTCCTTCTCTTGAAGTGCTCCAAAACCTCCCGCCAGTGCCTTTCCACAAGCTGATCGCGCTCCTCCTGGAGCAGGGTTCTCCAGACGGGCTCCTCCTCATAGCGCATGTCCTGCACCAGGATTTCATGAGCCCTCCACTCCGGCCCTTCATACTCCGGATGGGTGTGGATCAAGAGGGCTTTTCCTGGAGACCATTCCGGGCCGATGAAGCGGTAGGTGTTTCCGTTTTTCAGGCGGGCGGTGGTTTCCGGAATCATTGCAGGGCTCCGTATGGCTTTCATTCACGGGATTACGGAGGTCATTATATAATACTTTTGGTATTATGTCAATGTTTTTTAAGCTGATCGCCCTTCAGGATATCTCATGGCCCACCCAGATAACCCTGCCAATAATCCGAAAATAGGCGCTTTGATCCAGGCAGTAGGGCGGTTCGCCCGACTCCTTGCCGGAGTGGACCCATAACTCGGCGCCCTGCCATTGGAGGTTTTTCACCTTGGTGTGGGCGCCCTCCACCAGGGCGTAGGGCCTGCCGCTGATGACGTCTTCCGGGCCGGACAGGCTTTGATCCACCAGGACCACGTCTCCGTGGCAGATGACCGGGTACATGGAGTCGCCCGTCACCTCAAACAAGGCCAGGCTCTCCCCGCCCCCCTTGGAGGCGATCCAATCCGCCCGAAAGGCGAAATTGGCCTCCACTTCATCCGAGGAGCTCAGGCTTCCCGGCCCCCCGGACAGGCGGGCCTTGTATTTGGGAACCAGGGCGAACTCCGGCCTCCCTTCTCCGGAAGGGCCTTCCCATCCCCCGGGCCGGGGCGCGGCCCCTTGGGCCAGCAACTCCTCCACATCCATGTCCAGGGCTTTCAGAAAACGGTTCAGGGTCTTTTCTCCCATGCCCTTTTCCCCCTTTTTGATGGCGTTCAGATGCTGGGCGGAAATGCCGGTCCTGCGGGCCAGTTCGGCCATGATCCATCCCCGCTGCCGGGCCTGTTTCCACACGCTTTTCCATAGGATCAGGGCTACACTTTTGGGGTATTTCTCAACCATGATGACTTTTTGACTGATTTTAATATTGACTTTTAATACTTTTAGTGTTAGTATTTCTCCAAAATACTACTGAGGCTGTTAAGAAGCATACCAAAAACCCATTCTCTGTGCAACTAAAAAGGCTATTTGAGAAAGGATATTGTCATGTCCGCCAATACCATTTTGTCAGGCAGAGACCAAATTCAAAAATTTTTGGGACGCTCCTGGAAAACCGTCAGGGCCTGGATCGATATGGGCGCGCCCATAGCCAAGCTGGAAGGAAGATGGGAGTCCGACGTGGAACAGTTGCTGGAATGGAGGCGCTCCCAGATCGCCTCGTCCGTGGATAACTCCTGGAAGCCGGATCAGGGAAGGAATCCGCCCTGGCGCTCCCCCGCCGGCAAGGCCGGGAGGCCGCCCGTATGCTGAGGATGGAAGGCGCCGGAGGATGCGCAAGGATCCTTGGCATCGTCATTATGTTGACTGTCCCGCCAAAGTTCTGACTCAATGGGTTTGGATTGCCTGGATTTTGCCCGCCAGTTCTTCTATGTCAAAGGGTTTCTGGATAAACCCGTGGCACCCCATCTCCATCAGGCTCCGGGCCTGCCCCTCCACACTATAGCCGCTGGACAAAAGAATCCGGGCCTCGGGCGAGGATTTTCGGATAATCCGGAGAGCCTCGTCCACGTCGGATCCAGGCATGATCACGTCCAGGATGACCAGTTTGATGTCCCGGGCGTTTTGGCGAAAAAGCTGCACCGCTTCCGATGCGTCCGCAGCGGTAATCACTTCGTATCCCAATTCATGGAGCATCCGGCCCCCTACGTCCCGGATCATGGCCTCGTCGTCCGCCAGCAGGACCAAACCCCGGCCCCGGTGCAAGGCCGCCGTCTGATTTTTCGGCGCAGCCTCCCGGATGCAAGTTTCGGAGGCGGCCAGAAAAACGGAAAAGGTGGCGCCCCGGCCTTTTTCGCTGTAAACATGGATGAACCCGCCGTGATTCTTGACGATGCCGTACGCGGAAGCCATTCCCAGGCCCGTGCCCCGGCCCATCTCCCGGGTGGTGAAAAAGGGCTCGAAAATGCGCTTTCTGGTATCCTCGTCCATTCCCACGCCCGTATCCGTAATGGAAATTTTGGCGAATTTCCCGGGTGCGACTTCCATGCCCCGGGCCTGAATCTCGTCCACGGTGCAATTGCAGGAGCGTATGAACAGGTCGCCCCCCCGGTCCATGGCGTGCCATGCATTGACGTAAATATTCAGCAAAACCTGCTCGATCTGGGCGCGGTCCACCTCCGAGGCCCAAAGCTCCGGGGACAGGTCCAGATGAATGCGGATTTCCTTTCTGGCCCTGCCGAACATGGCCGCCGTGTTTTCAATGATCGTATTGAGATTGTGGGGCCTGACCTGGTACTTGCCGCCCTTGGCGTAGCCCAGCAGTTGGCTGGTCAATTCCGCCCCGCTGCGCACGCACTGTTCGATGCAGCGGAGGCTTTTCGTTTTTTTCCGGTCCAGGTCCGAGGATAGCAGCATGAGCGAGGCGTGGCCTTGTATGGCCATCAGCAGGTTGTTGAAATCGTGGGCGATCCCGCCCGCCAGGGCGCCCAAAGCCTCCATGCGCCGGGCCTGCTGGATCTGCTCCTCCCTCTTCCGGGATTCCGTGACGTCCCGCACCAGGACCAACAGGGCGGGCTTTCCCTCCCATTCGATCACGGCGGCGGTCAACTGGGCGTTGATGCGTTTTCCCGACTTGGCGACGGCGTCGAAGTTATAGGGATTGGGAACCTTTTCCCCTTTCAAACGCTTTAAATGCGCATTGACGACGCGCTCCCGGAAATCAGGATGCACCAAGTCCAGCAAATCAATCTCCAGCACTTCTTCGTGCGTGTATCCCAGCATGGCTGCCGCGGCCTTGTTGAAAAAACAAAGCTCCCGGTCCTGAATAATGCATATGGCGTCCGAAGCGTTTTCCACCAGATACCGGTATTGGGTCTCTGACGCGCGAATCTGCGCCTCCGCCTGGAGCCTGCGCGTAACGTCCGTAAAAAAATGCAGGGCCGCCGGCTTGCCTTCGTAGGTGATGCTTGCGCCGGTGGACTCCAGATATCGGACGCCCCCGCTTTTATCCATTAGCCGCACCACCCAGAGCCTTTCCTCCGGCTCCCGGCCGTCCAATCGGGTTAAGTAGCGCTCCAGGGCCAATTGCCGGTCTTCCGGGTGGAGGAATTCCAAAAAAGGTTGGGAACGGAGCTCCTCCAAGGTTCTGCCGGATATCTCCGAGGCCTTTTTGTTGGCCGCTTGAATCACGCCGTCCTGGGTGATCAACACCGCTTCATTGGCGTTATTTATGATGGCTGAAAATATGTCCGAAGAATCGCCAAGCCGGCTCAGGTCCCGGGCGCAAGGCAGGCGTGCTCCTCCCTTTGCGCAAGGCAAGGGGCTTTTAGGCTGTGTTGACATGGATATGAAAGACTCCCCCCCGTTAAAAACCAAAGCCGCAATAAAAATCGTACGGCGACCCAGGTCTTTTATTCTCGAATTTATTATAACCCAATAATTATAAAACGCAATGGTTTTTGCTAAAAATACAGGATATTATCAACACTGCTGCAAAGGCGCCATTGAAATTTTTAAGACGCCTTCATAAACGCAGCGCCGCACTAGGTTACAGCATCCAAACCAAAAATGGTCAGCTGAATGAGACATAATACCCCTGGTTTCTCGGCAGATACGGAATAATTGTTGTGCTCCGCGTAAAAACATGCAAAATTTTGAGAATCCCGTGGCTCCAGGAAGATCCGGCGCTACTATTCATGATAGCGGCCCTAAAAACGGTACGTATGTTGCTTCTCATCTTGCTTGGGCTTCGCCCCCTCAACAAATACCAAGAGATTCATCTAAGAATAACCACATGCCAAAGGAGCAATCCCTTGAAATTAAGACCCGCATTCATACTCTCCGGTTGGATTGTTTTATTAATCGCGTTATTTGCCATTGGACTTGTCAGCCCGGCCCTGGCGGTCGATTCCCTGTCTTTTCAAGCGGATGACTCCCTGGCGGAAATCCGGGAAAAAATCGAATTGAACGGGTACAGCTTTTCTGTTTCCGACAACGCCGTATTCTCCCTGCCTCAGGATGAAAAGAACCGGCTCTTTTCCCGGCGGCGGACCGCTCCCGGCATGGAACGGAAAGCCCTGCCCGACCCGGGCCCTTTGGCCGAACATCTTGACCTGTCCCTGCCTTCCGCTTTTGACTCGCGGGATGTGGGCGGCAAAGCCTACATCGGACCGGTCAGGAACCAGGCAGGCTGCGGATCCTGCTACGCATTCGGGGCGATAGCGGCGGCGGAAGGAACCTACAACCGGGCCACCAACAGTTACGGCGCCAATGCCGCGGATTTTTCCGAAGCCTTTTTGGCCTTCTGCCAGGGCAATGACTACTACTGGCATTTTTACGGTTGCGAAGGGGCCGATTACGAATACATGGAACTCCAGGCCATTGTGGACCAGGGCGTTATCACGGAAACCCTGTATCCATACTCGGATGACGATTCTCAGACATGCCCCTTTTCCCCTTATCCGCCCATGATCGGCTTCCAGTCCTGGCATCGCATCGGCTGCCAGGATATCGACTCGATCAAGGCCGCCATCATGACTTACGGGGTGGTGGATGCGGCCGTTTACGTCACCAGCGCTTTTCAGGCCTACGACAGCGGCGTGTACGAGGATGACAACAACGGCTGCGACGCCGGGGGCTATCCCTGCTATTACGCCACAACCAATCACGCCATCGCCCTGGTCGGCTGGGACGACAACCCGCCGGAAGGCGGCGGAGGATGCTGGATTCTCCGCAACTCCTGGGGCGAGAATTGGGGTGAAGACGGATACATGCGCATCCGTTACGACTCAGCCGCCGTGTCCTGCGCGGCCTGCTACCTGGTTTACCAGCCCATGGGCCCAAAGGTGGAGACCGGCTCGGCTACGGGCGTCAATGAGACGACCGCCCAGCTTAACGGCAGCGTCAACCCCAACGGGCTGGAGGCTGAATTCTATTTTGAGTACGGAGATACAACGGATTTTGGCCAGTCTACGCCTAAGGAGCTCGTCGCCACAGGAACCGCCAACATGGCTGTCTCCCAAGCTCTGGCGGGTCTGGATCCGGCCACTACATATTATTACAGAATTTGGGCCGGCAATGCGGAAGGCGTCAGTGTGGGCGCCGCCGGGTCGTTCACCACAACGGGCAATCCCATAACTCCTACTGTGGAAGCCCTGGACGCGGAAGTGGAATGGAACTCCGCCGTCCTGAACGCCGCCGTCAACGCCCACAACTCGGAAACCGAGTACTATTTCGAATACGGACCGGACGCCTCTTACGGCATGGTGAGCGAGACGGCCGGCCCGCTTACCGGAACCCTGAAGACCAAGGTCAGCATCCAGATTGAAGATCTGGACTGGGGCGCCGAATATCATTACAGGGTGGTTGCGTCCAATGAGATTGGAGCCGCCTATGGCGCGGACAGGACTTTCGTCACGCCTTCGGCGCCGAATCCCCCGCTTGCCCAAACAAAAGCCGCCGGACCTGTAGGCGCTCAAATGGCGGTCCTCAACGGGACCGTGGATCCCAACAACGCCGAAGACTGCGACGCTTATTTTTATTTTGAATTCGGCCTTACGGATGAATACGGCTCAACCTCAGACTATTACGCCGTTGAGGACTACAGCGCTCCTTCGGATGTCCGTGCAGTGCTGTTCGACATGGACCCCATGACCACCTACCACTACCGGATGGTCGCCGGGAACATCCTCACCGAAACCGTGGGCGAGGACCGGACATTCACCACCGGGCAAACCGTTTATCAGGAAGATTTTGACCATAATGCATTTGAACCCGACGACTGGACCCAGGAGGTAGTGGACGGAAATGGGGCCTGGGTTTATTCCATGGGGACCGTGGGGAATTACTGGGGGTATTCAGCCCTGCTTTGCGGAATAGAAGACGGCGACAACACACGTCTTGTAACTCCGCCCCTAGATTTTTCCGGCGCCGTTTCCCCCACGGTCAGCGTCATATTCGACGGAGATCTTTCGCTCTATTATAAAGCCAATGAAGGCGATGATTGGACGCTCCTGCCGGAGAACCTGGACGACTCTCCCAACAGCAGTTATGCACTGGTCAACCTCCCTAATCCGTCATCCACCTATTACCTGGCTTTTGACGGCTACGCCTACATGGAAGAATGCATCGGCCTTTACGACGTTGTCTTCGGCGTTCAATCATGGGGAGCTGACGCGCCCATCGTAACCACGGACGTGGTTACGGCCACGACCTCCGTCTCCACATCCGTGGAGGGGGAAATCCTTTCCCAAGGCGGGAGCAGTCTTACCGCCCAGGGCTTTTGCTACAGCACAAGCCCCATGCCCACCCTGGCGGACGGCGTCCTGCAAGCGGAGAGTCAGGCGGGTGTAATTTCCGGCCAGCTTACCGGCCTCACACCCAACACCCGGTACCATGTCCGGGCCTATGCAACCAATGCCTCGGGCACGGCTTACGGAAAAAACATCGAGTTCCGGACCAAGGCGCTGGACGGCCCCGTCGCCCAGGAGGGAGCCGAGGTCTACGCCAACCAGTTCACTGCAACCTGGGACCCTGTGGACGGAGCGACCGGCTACTATGTGGATTTGTGGACCTATCCCACGCCTTTAAGCGCAAAAGGGACCGAGTCCGTGCGCAAAACCCTGGACGGAAGCCTGACCATGGCGGACGATCAAATCAAAGCGCAGTTTCTGTTTGACGAAGACGACCTCGGCTTTTCCCGGAAGGACGGATACGTCCACGTTTTTCTCAAGGGTGGAGTCCTGCCGGACCAGGAGCCCGGAACGCCCGGCATGCCGGCGTTTTATGCAAACATTCTTCTGCCTTCCGGCGCTTCCGCCGAAAACCTGACCGCAACCGCTTCGGAAAGCATTGTCCTGGAAGACGCCCTGGTTTATCCGGCCCAGTACGCCTCGTCTCCCAGCCTGCCAACTCCGGAATGGACGGACCCCGACGCAACGGTTTACGCCTCGGCCTCTGCGTGGCCTCAAACCCTGGCTTCCATTGAAGGCGTGCATTCCATGGGAGGCAGTACCTTTGTCTCCCTGCGTCTGAACCCCGTGCGCTATGTTCCCGCGAACGGAGAAATCTCGCTTGCCTCGGCAATCAACGTGACCCTGGACTTGTCCGCGGGCCGCAAGTCTGCGGCCGCCGCATCGCCCTTGTTTACGGAAGCCGTGAACACCATGGTGGTCAATCCCCTGGAAGGCGATTCCCGGAAAAACCTGACGGCTGGCAGCACGGTTGATTATTTGATCATTACTTCCGCAGCCCTGGCTTCCACGTTTGAAACCCTGGAGGTCCACCGCACAAGCGTCAGCGGCATGGCCTGCGCGGTGGAGACCGTGGAGGACATCGAAGCCGCTTACCCGGGCCTGGATTCCCAGGAGAAAATCCGCAATTGCATCCGGGATTACGTGGAGAATCAGGGAACGGCCTTCGTGGCCCTGGGCGGCGATGACACGGTGGTTCCGGCCCGCATGTGCTATATTGCATACGCCTACTACGAAGAGGAAACTCCGGCCGACCTGTATTACTCCGATCTGGACGGAGACTGGGACGCCAACGGAAACGGCGTTTACGGCGAGGTGGATGACGGCCTGGACTTTGCCCCGGACGTCTTTGTGGGCCGCATTCCCGTCCGCAACGCGGATCAGGCCTCAGCCTATATCAACAAGCTGATCGCCTACGAAACCAATCCCGAAGCCTGGGGCATGGAAAAAATCCTGCTCATGGGAACGCAATTGCGAACCACCTACTGGAACGACGACCGCCCCTCGGACATCATTGGCGACGGCTACCCCGAATTCCGGAATCCTCACCATCCCAGCGTCAGCGATTCGGAAATGTGGACGCGCAGAATGTATCGGGACTCCATCGCCCCCAACTGGCAGCCCGGGACTTTGGGGCTGGCTTTTGACACGCTTACAACCTGGGACGCCGCTGACGGCGGGGATTACGATCTGAGCCCCGGCGCCATGAACGCAGCTATGGATCGGGACTGGACCCATTTGTATTTCAGCGGCCATGGAAACTACACGCTTTGGTCGGCCGAAGACCACGCCGGCTATTTTTCCGATGACGCCCTGGCTTTGGACGGCCTTAGCGCTTTTGTGTACACCATCGCCTGCATGAGCAACGGATTTGACAGCGTTGCAGACCCCTGCCTGAGCGAGGCGTTCATCCGCAATCCCGACGGCGGCGCCCTGACGTATATGGGGTGCAGCCGCTATGGGTGGGGCGTGTCCGACTATGCTCCCGCGGAGAATTATTCGCCTCATAACAATTCGGAACTTTTTGCGGAAACCTATTATAAGAGAGCCCTGGAGCCCGACTTCATTTCTTCGGGCGAGGCCTTCGCCCTGCACAAGGCCGACCTGGCCCCCATGGCTGTATACGCAGGCGTGCATCGGTGGCTGCAGTTGGGCATCAACCTCATGGGCGATCCCGCTATTATGCAGGGCGCGTCCTACGTTCCCGGCTACTACCGTTACTACGTGGGCGACGCAACCAGCTTTACCTTCACCGGACTGGACAGCGGCGCGACCTATTACTACCAGGTGCTGGCCGAAGACGGCGTGAATCCCGTCTCCATATCCAATGGGGTGGTTGTGACGACAAACGCCATGGACATCTCCCTGGATAACGATTCCGTGGACGAAAACTTGCCGTCAGGATCCGGCGTGGGCCAATTCTCCACAACGGACCCGGAATCTGCGGGCCACACCTTCACCCTGGTTTCCGGAGAAGGCGATTCCGGCGCCAGCCAGTTCACCATCGACGGAACAACCCTCAGGACCGCCTCCATATTCGATTATGAAATCCAGGACGAATACAGCATCCGGGTTCAAACCAACGACGGCTCCGGCGTTTATGAGGAAGTTTTCACCATATATATAAACAACGTCCCGGAAGCGGACATCGCTCTGGATAAAAACGTGGACGACGCCATGCCCCCCGTGGGCGGCCAGGCGGTGTACACCATCACGGCAACCAACCTGGGGCCGGACGACGCATCCGGCCTGGAAATCGTGGATCTTCTCCCGGCCGGCCTGAGCTATGCCGGCAGCGCAGGGGAGGGGGCCTACGATTCCGGTTCCGGCCTGTGGACCCTGCCGTCTTTGGCGGAGGGCGCTTATGGGTCCCTGGTGATCACCGCCACGGTGACGGCCTCGGGGATTATCACCAACACCGCGGTCCTGTCCTCCACCATTTCCGTGGAATATAACTCCGCCAACGATCAGGCCTGGGCCGTGATCGATACGGACACGGATCAGGACGGACTGGGCGACGCCCTGGAGTCCGCCTATTGTACGAGCCCCAATGACAGGGATTCGGACGACGACGGCCTCATGGACGGAGAGGAAGACCTGAACCTCAACGGCTTTGTGGACGCAGGCGAAACCTCCCCATGCAACCCGGACTCCGATAACGACGGCGTCTGGGACGGCGTGGAGGCGGGCCTGACCGCCGCCGATGTGGACGCGGACACGGATCTTGCCGTGTTCAAGGCGGACGAAGATCCTTCCACCACCACCGACCCGCTCAACCCGGATTCGGACGCCGACGGCTGGATGGACGGCGAGGAGGACGTGAACGGAAACGGAAAAGTGGACGAAGGCGAAGCCGATCCCCTCAATCCGGCCACGCCTGTGGCAACGCCGCCGGTAGTCATCCAGACCATCCCCCAGGATCAGGCAGGCACCGCGGACGACCAGCGCATTGCGACCAATACATGCTTCGCCGTGTTCCTGAAAGACGAGGACGGCATTGACCTCACCGATCCCTTGAGCGTCATTTTCACCATAGACGACGGCGTCAACGCGGTTTACGAACGAAACCTGGGAGACGCGGACGCGGTGCGGATCGTCAAACTCACCGGCGACCCGGACACGGCCGTTACAAGCCTGTGGGCGGTGTACAACCGGGCTTCCGAGCCTGTGCTGGATGCGGTCTATCCTTACGGCTCAACGGTTCAAATAAGCGTGGATGCAAAGGATCGCCGCCTGGATTATATGGATCAGGCGGCCTTTGAGTTTAAGGTGGAATCCCGGCAGCAGCAGGAAGACGCCGCAAACTCCGAGCCCGAGTCCCAGCCCGTGGATCCGTCCGACTCTGCATTGGGCGGCGATTACGACGCGGGCGTGGAGACGGCCGAAGCCGGCTTGGCGGGCGCTAAAATCGTATACAACAGCAACGAAAATCCGGCCCCGTACTTCGGCCCCTCGAACGAAATTCCCGGCCTGAATGTCGACGGGGCGGAGCGGGCCGGCGCCGCCCTCAACCTCCAGCCCCCGGCTGTCTTTGCAACTCCGGTCAAGGTGTTCATCCCTTACACCGGAGAGAAGGCGATTACCCAAGCGCTCATCTATCTCTACGACGGAGCCATGTGGGTGTTGGCTTGCGACGGCGCAGGCAATCTTGCGACGGGCGGTGAAGGCTGGATGGTTCCCGGCTCCCGGGTGAATCATCCTGAAACCACGCCGCCTACCATTGAAATCCAGGTGTACCATTTCACCGGAGTGCAAACGGCGATCATGGAGGACGCCCAGGCCCCGCCCGACACCGGCTCGGACAACTGCTTTATCCGGGCTTTGAAATAACAGCCGACCATAGCGGCCCGGGCTTCCCCGCCCGGGCCGTTTTTATCCCCGCCAAAATCTGAAGAATCTCCCGTTAATCCGATCTTTCCTCGACCTGCTTAATACATCAAAAAAAGCAATTCCTGCGATATTTTCTTGCCTTGTTTCCCCTAAGATAATATATCTCCCGGCTATCAGCGAAATCTTAATGCTTATATTCTTGCGACGGAGAATGCGATGAATCCTGTGAAGAGGCCGACAAGTGTGACAGCTATTGGTTGGGTGTGGATTGCTTTGGGCGGGTTTATGATTTTCACCTCCTGCATGGCTTTTTTTATATTTCTGGCTATGTGGGGGGCGCTGTCGGAAGAGCCGGCCATACCGGATTTTGTCAAATATTATCCACTGTTGTGCGTCGCCAACATATTTCTTGGCGCCGCAGCCCTTGTTTCAGCAATCAACTTCCTCAAACTCAAAGCCTGGGCGAGAACAGTGCTTGAAGTGGTGAATTGGATAGTCCTTGTCTTCCTGATAGGGTTTATGGGCGTTTGGGTTTTTTTCTGGAATTTTTTAACCTCTTCCGCTCCTGACGTTCCGGAAGGTTTTACATCAATGGGCATAGCAGGCGGAGTGTTTGCCCTTCTTTTTTACGGCGTTCCTGTTGTAATGGCGATTAAATGCCTTCGCGGATCAACGGTAAAGGAAGCCATACGCACGGCGGAACAAGACGGCGCCCTTGCAGCGCCTTCCATCCCGCCCCTTCCGACGCCCCGGGTGTGAATATCTAACGGATGCTGCAGAAAGCATGATGCAATGAGGATGTTTGGCGCCTGCAAACATTCCATTGCCGGAACGTCCTAAATAGTATGGAAGCAATTATTATGAATTCAACAAGCAAAGAGCATAAACCGCCTTACGGGAAGAAGCCCCCCCATAGCCTGTACGCCGTCGGATGGGGATGGATTGCGCGTCGCCTCCGCTAAAAAAATCTGGCCCGAGGTTTGCAAATTCCTTAAAAGGATATAATATAAGGCGATTCTTTAAAGAGAGCCCTATAAATTTACAGATACTTTTTCCGGAAAGGAATGTGCATGTACGAAGTCTCCGAAGCGCACAAGGCGCGATACGCCATTCATCAGTTCAAGGTGATCACCGACTCCCTGGCGATCCGGGGGTTTTATCGTCCTTCTGGGAAATTCGGCAAGGCTCTGGAAAACTGCCTGCGGAGCCTGAGCCCGGAGATATACGGGTCCCTGAACGATCCCCGGGTGGTGGAGTTGAAAGGGCTGGAGTACGTGATCGACCGCCTGCCCCGCGGCATTGAGGAATGCACCCGGGTGATTTTAACGGAGGAGGACCCCTTCAAGGACTCGCCCTTTGAACGGATTGAGCCGTTCAAGCGCCGCAGAACCTCCTACCGGATCAGCGACAAGGAAATCTGCTTTGTCATCTCCCGGGGCCTGAGCGAGATTTACGACATCCTGACCCACATGACCTTCCTGAATATGGAGGCGGCCAAGATCCACTCCAAAATGCGGGACGACTCCGGAAACATCACCGTGGAGTGGGCCGAGCTGGAAAAAGTCGCTCTCCGCAAGGAGCCCGTGTCCCGGGACAAGGTGGATCAGGCCTTGTGGAACCTTAGCATCATCCTGGGCCGTTCCTACGGAGAGACCAAAGCAACCTACGAATACCTGGAAAAGACCAAGGTCGAATACAAAGCCAATAACGGCTTGTTTTCCCTGGTGTACCGGCTGGGCAAGCGGATAGACGAGGAGTCTTCCTCCCGCGAGAACATGCTGGTTATTTATCTGACTCCCTCGCTCATGAACATTATCGGCCACCAGAAATACGGCCGCCAATGGGGGGCGGACATCAAGGAAAAGCTGGTGGAGCTGGGGCTTAAGGACCGGCCTCTGCACATTGTCAGCGCCAACCTCCACAGCGTGGTCAACACCTTGTACGGATACGCCGCGGTCAAGGAGGTTCACCCCGACGTTGCGGCATTGGATGACGTTTATGCCTTTTTTGACGCCTTGAAGGCCCACGGGGACGATGTGCTGGCCTTTGCCGAGAAAAACGGCGTGCATCCCATGCCGGATCAATCCGGTTCTCATATCGATTGCCAGATTATTGATACCGCCCCCCTGAAATGCGTGGAGGTGCACCCGGGCCTGGATATTGAAACCTGCACTCAGGACGCCAACCCTCCCGTGATTCTGGTCATGGACTACGCATTCGGCGCCCAGGCCTTTGAGTTGATGGAAAACCTGCTGAAACCCCTGAAGAAGGATAACGGCGAGATCCGCTTTGATATCCGCTCCGTCTCCATCATGGGCAAGGCGGGAATCCTGACCGGCAAGCAGGGAGACATCATGCTGGCCACGGCCCATGTGTTTGAAGGAACCTCGGATAATTACAACTTCCGGAACGACATGGTCCCCGAAGATTTCAATGCCCAACAGCACAGCGTGTTCGTCGGCCCCATGGTCACGGTCCTGGGAACCTCCCTCCAAAACCGGGACGTGCTCCTTAAACTCAAGGACGACTGGAAAACCATCGGGCTGGAGATGGAGGGCGGGCATTACCAGCGGGCCATAAGCGCGGCGATCATCAAGGGCAATATACCTTCGGGAACCAGGGTCCGTTACGCCTATTACGCTTCGGACAATCCCTTGCAGTCCGGCCAGACCCTGGCCGCCGGGGCCATGGGCAAGGAGGGCGTGCGTCCGACCTATATGATCACCAAAGTGATTCTGGAAAAAATTTTCGGCAAGCCCGCCGAGTGATCACCGGGCGTCCAGGACGCTCCTGACCACCTGGGCCACGTCTTTTTTGCGCATGGGCTTTTTTATCACGCCGTCCACTCCCATATCTTGCGCCTCCCGCCGCGTGAGGGCTTCGGCGAATCCGGTGCACAGGACCACAGGCAGGTCCGGCTGCAGGGCTTTGGCGTCCCTCGCCAATTGAGCGCCCGTCATGATGGGCATGTGCAGCTCGGTGATAATCAGGTCGAATTTGCCGGGGGTGTTCGCCAGGGCGTCCAGCGCCTCCTTGCCGTTAGCCGCCGCGTGGACCGAATACCCCAGACGAGTCAGCACCTGAGTGTTCATCTTGCGGATTTGCGGATCGTTTTCAGCCAGCAATATGGTTTCGTTGTCCTTGGCCGCGGGCGCGGCGTCCATGGCCTTGGACCGCATCTGTTCAATGGCGGGCAAATAGATTTCAAAAAGAGACCCTTTCCCCGGCGTGCTTACGGCCCTTATGTCGCCGCCGCAGTTTCTTGCAAATGCGTGAGCCTCCGAAAGCCCCATGCCCGTGCCGTCGCCCACCTCCCGGGTGGTGAAATAGGGCTCGAAAATGCGGTCCATGATCATGGGATCGATGCCCGCGCCCGTATCCCTTACGCTGATCTTTGAGTATCTCCCGGGAGGCAGGGCGAAATCAGGGACCTGTTCGGGCCTCAAAAACGCCTCTTCCAGGGAAACCTCCAACTCCCCGCCCTTGTCGCGCATGGCGTGAAAAGCGTTGGTGCACAGGTTTACCAGGGCCTGATGCGCCTGGGAGGGGTCGGCCATGACCGCGGGAGCCTCGTTGGAGATGTCCTGCGTGATCTTTATGGTGGCCGGCAAGGTCCCCCGCATGAGCCGCACCACCTCATGCACTATAGGCCCAAGCTCCGTGGCCGCCTGCTGCTCCTTGCTTTTATGGGCGAAGGCCAGGATCTGGTGCACCAGGTCCTTGGCCCGGTTAATGGCTATGAGCACTTCCTGAAGATTCTGGGCGGCCGCGCTGTCTTCGGGAATGTCATCCACGGCCATTTCCGTGTAGCCCATGATGGGATATAAAATGTTGTTGAGGTTATGGGCGATGCCCCCGGCCAGGGTCCCGATGGCCTCCATCTTCCGGGTCTGCCTCAGGTTTTCCTCCAGGCGCCGCCTGTCCGTGATGTCCCGGCAAAGACCCAAAGTGGCGGGGCTGCCCTCATGGGGGATCAGTTGGCACACCGTCTCGAGCCACATCAGGGTTCCGTCCTTTTTGAAAACCCGAACGATCTGGTGAGGATCCACCTTTTTTCCGGCGAGGCGGTCCAAAAAGCGGGCGGCGAGCTCCGGGTAATCGTTGGGGTGAACCAGTTCAACCAACTCCTGGGTCGAAAGAGCGCGCAACTCCTTGGCGGTTCGCCCCACCATTTCCTCCAGGGCGGGATTGCAGTATACCACCTTTACTGGGTCGTTTCTTATTATTCCCACGCCCTGGAGGGATTGCTCCACCAGGGTCCGGTACATGATTTCCCGCTTTTTTAATTCAATTTCCGCATTTTTCCGGGCGGTTATGTCATAAATTACCGCCATGATAGCCGTGGCCTCGCCTGACTCGTTCTTGAGCATCCCGCCTGAGTGCCAGGCGGGAAAGGTGGTTCCGTCCTTGCGGACGTGTCCCACTTCTCCCCGAAAGGATCCCGCCTCCAGGGTTTTGTTGATAAAAGGCAGGACGTCCAGCCGCATTTGATCCGGCGTGTGAAATATACTCAGATTCTTTCCCTGCAGCTCCTTTACTTCATATCCGTGCATACGGGCCCAGGCCGTGTTGGCGAAGGTAAGGACTCCGTCCATGTCGGCCACGGCAATGCCTTCCATAGACTGCTCCACGGCCGCCTGCAATTCCATGGCCTTGATTTCCGCCTTTTTCCTGTCCGTTACATTGGCGCCTACGAAAACAAGGAGGTCCTCTCCCTCCAACCCGACAAAAAAAATGTACTGCCCGTGGAGCCAAAACCAATCCCCCCCCTTGCTTCTGGCCCGTATGTCCCCCACTGACGCGGGAGTGTTAGGCGTCTCCATGCATTCGGCGATAACGGCATCCACCCTGCGCCAGTCTTCCCGGTGTATAAAGGGCTGAACTGTATTGCCTATCAGGTCCTCGGGGGCATAGCCGACGGACCGGACGGTGGAGCTGGCGTAGATGATCTCATGCTCCTTGGTATGGGCGATAATAATGTTAGCGCCGCATTCCGCCACAGCCCGAAAAAACGCCTGGCTCATCTCCATAGTCCAACAGGTCCTCTGTGCAGGAAAGGCGGGGGGGCCTTTCACTTTCTTTAAAATTAATGTTTTAAGATGAGGTCATTAATATTCGTCTAACGAAAATGGGTCAAGGAAAGAATCATCCGCAAGCGAACCTTTGCACCCGGGAGGATGGCCTTTGACAAAGGGTTTCCAACGAATATGGTCAAAGCTCAATTTGTTTTATGTTGTAAAGCGCCCCAGTCATGCAAATTTGGAATAAAACTTGCTTAAACTCCATGGCTAAAGCTGTTAAAAACATTGGATACGGCGGGAAAAGGGGGGCGGAGACGCTCAGGCCCCGGCTGGTCAGGGGCTTTTCAATACTTTTCCAAAGATATCAACGCAGCCTGTTGCGTCAATAACCTGGCTGTCCGGCGGAAAATTGGCGCAATCCGCCCAAAGGCAAGGCAAAGCGGGCGGAGCTGGACGAAAATTATGCCGCTCTGGGCCTATAACGAGCAATTTTAGCCTGAGATGGGCGCCATGCCTTACGACGGCCAAGCCCTGACAAAGGCGGCGCCGACCCAGAGGCCAGGCGCGGGAGCGGCGAAAAAGAGGGGCTCGAAAAGATTCGGGGCCTTCCGGAAATATGGCAGGCGAGGCGATTATGGGCGCTCCTACAAAATAGCCCATGCAGACAACCGGCTCACTCAACATGTTGTATGAATCGCGGTAAACGCCCGTTTGCTGCAACGGTTGCGCATGTCGGCCGGCGGTATTTGTATTGAATGCATGTATTTTTGATGCGTTCTTCATAATTTTATTGAAAAATGTGAAATAGATCATAGCCATGACGCATTCTTTTGGCTATGCTGTTGGACGATCAGCTTGTCAAATATGCTTTTTCGGTCTTGCCGGAAAAAAGTTGGAAGTCAATAGTTTTTTTTATTTGACTCCATGCCGAGGAAGTTGATAAGTATGGTCACGGGATATTGATGGTAAAAAGTGAATCAGTTTTCGAGATTGGAAACAGCCTGAGGCGTTAAGCGTTCCGGCGATCTATGCAAAAACCCGTTTTGCAGCCGGAGTATTAATGTTCGTCTTGGGCGCTCCTGTTTTTTCCAAAACAGCACGCCTTTACAATCTCACTTCTGCCTTTTTCCTCAATATTCCAAAATATCCCAAAAGTATTTGTTATGTAGGCAAAGTTTTGATTTTCAGTAATGGCTGAAAAGCAAAGCGGATTAACAAGTATTACACCATCGATATCCTGAGTCTTACAATTTTGGGCCGACAGAGCAGGCTTTGTTGGCTGTCGCTCGTGAAGTGCGTAAACCTGTTTGTAGTTAATTTGACGCTGTGTAGAAACATAAGTGTTTTTATAAACTGGAATAATAGGAGGCTACGGTGAGGAACACGCTAAAGCAGGTGATCATTTTGGGGCAGGTTATATTGTGGCTGGCAATGGCCGCGGTAACCTGGGCTGGACAAGAGCCCGAAGAATCCGTTGTGCCGGATAGCGGCATGCCCGGTGCAGTGGAGAGATCGCTCAACGAGCGGGAGATTCCCGCTCATTCCCGGCTGCCCGAGATCAGCGTTCAGGACGAACAGAGCGCGGTGTTCAAGGGCGGGGAAGGTGTGACGTTCCGTTTATCCAAGATCCGTTTTGAGGGTCAGCGGGTTTTCGCGGACCAGGATCTCCAGGAGGTTGTGGCGCCGTACGTGGGCCAGACCATGGAGGTGAGCGCCCTCAAGGAAGTGACGGACGAGGTGACCCGGTTCTACAAAGAGCACGGGTACTTCCTCTCCCGCGCCTATGTGCCTCCCCAGTGCATCAAGGAAGGGGAGGTTCTGATCAAGGTTCGCGAGGGCCGGTTGGGCGAGATCATCATCCGGGGCAACAAGCGATACAGCCGGGAGCTTCTCCGGAACACCCTGAAGGTGATCCGGGGGGAAGGCGCGGTGCGCACGGCGGACGTGGAGCGGGGCCTTTTGCTTCTGACGGACATTCCGGGCCTCAACGTGAAGGCCACGTTCAAGCCCGGCGAGCGTCCCGGCACCTCGGACATCGTGCTGGACGTGACCGAAGAC
>NZ_FQZU01000085.1 GCF_900142135.1 Desulfatibacillum alkenivorans DSM 16219
CGGCCTAAAAAATGGCAAATTGATATCTGCTTGATTTTATGGGAATTACAAAAAGTCAAAATCACCCTTGACAGGAGACATTATAGGATGTCCCCAAGAATGGGGAAACCCTGGCCCTACGAGAAACGAAACAACGCAGACAGGCACGGGGGCCTGTCCCTACAAGGTTGATGAAGCGGCGCCCCTACAGAACGCTGGGACCTCGCAACTAGGTTATCTCCCTGCGCGGAGCGCCATTTTAAAAAGTTTTGCCCCGCTTATTCAAAAGCGACCCGCCGGAGGCATGCTTTTGGGCAGTTCGCCGCCGGAGGCGCGCTTTTCCGCTTTTCAGTCTTTTCGCTTTTCGGCAGTTGGCCGCCGGAACGTATTACAACGGACGCCCCCAACTTCTTAGTCCTGTTTTATTTACCATTGTTTTTTACAAAATTGTGCATCAGTTCAGGCCATTTTTTAAAATCGGAGTATCCATTGGCAATCACGAGTTCTGAATCAGGCAGCAGCCGGTGAAGTTCTTCTGCTGTTTCCACCGGATGTGTGGGGTCTCCAATCCATCCAAGGACCAAGCAGGGGGCCTGGATATTTTCAATCGTCTCCCGGGAAGGAAAATCGGTCAGGGCCGCGCCCTTGAACAAGTTGTAAAGGGTTTTTCTTTTCAAGGATTTCATGCCATCGAGTGCGCCTTCAACCTTGCCCTCTTCGGCGTCGATCAGCCATTGGGGAAGCAGCCTGGACAGTTTGTTACGCATCATCCGGGCCAACATCCTTCCGCCGAACAGCCAACCCATGGTTGCCATTTTATTGTATAGTTTACCTTGTTCCGCCCGGGTTTCCCAGGCAGTAGGCGGATTGACCAGAATCAGGCCTTTTATTTTTTCCGGTGCAATGCAGGCGGAATAAATCGCCGTGGCGCAGCCCATGGACTGGCCGCCGGCAATGACGCTGGTTTCCCCATAGCTTTCGGCCACGGCCAGCATGTCTTTTGCCAGTTGCTTCCAGTGATAGTCTTCAGGAAAAAACGTGGGCTGGGTTTCCCCGTGTCCCCTGGCATCATACCGGATCAACCGGTTTGTCTCAGGGAATTCCTCCCATTGGAACAGATCAATAAGATCCTCGCTTTTCATGCTGCCCATGAGTCCATGCCCCCAGATGAAAGCCGGTCCTTCGCCGGTGCAACGTGTATTGAAGCGGATGCTGTTTATAGGTTTGACTGGCATGATCAACCCTTTCGCTGTTCGAGTTTTATGGTTCACTATCCGATTGTTTTGTACAGATTTCCGGTGGGTTTTTCAAGGCCAAGGCATAATGCGAACCTTTATTCATAAAAAATTCTAAATAGCTATTAAAAAAGAAAATTTCTCTTTACAAAATATGAACTATAGTTCATATAATTACGCAAGTGTAAAGAGGCCGGGTCGCGGACCAGGCTTAACTCTGTTTCTGCCATGGCAGAGCAGGATATACAAAACAGCGCGTGGAGATCGCCATGAAAGCATTGCAGTTCAATGTAACTCCCCCCGGATTTATTGCAGCCAAGGCAATCAGCCTCATTTTCGGAAACAAAGTTTATCTTAAGGGGCCGTTTAAAACCGTCCGGCTTGTGGAGATTCCCGAACCAGCCGTTCCCTCCGGACAGTGGGTCAAGCTGAAAACCATCTTCTGCGGTTTTTGCGGCAGCGATCTGAATCTCATGATGCTCCATGACTCCCCTACTGCGTCGCCCTTTTCCTCTTTTCCCTGCATTATCGGACATGAGGTGGTTGGCAGGATCGTTGAAAAAGGCCCGGAGGCGACCCAATTTAAATTAGGGGATGTGGTTACGGTAAACCCGGGCCTTGGATGCACGGTTCGGAACCTGTCTCCCCAATGCGCCGTCTGTGCGGCAGGCCGTTCCCTAAATTGCGAAAACTCCGCCGAAGGCGATTTGCCGCCCGGCATGTTCACAGGGCTTAATTCAGGGGTTACCGGGGGATTTGCCCCTTTTATCTGCGCCCATGAAAGTCAGCTTTTCAAGGTCCCGGACTCTCTTGGCATGGAGGCTGCGGCCATGACCGAACCCCTTGCCGTGGCGCTGCAGACCGTGTTTGACAATATGCCCGAACCTTCTGACAAAATTCTTGTGATCGGCGGAGGGGTCATCGGCAACCTGGTGATCCAGGTGGTCCGCACGCTTTGTCCTGACGCCGGCATCGCCCTGATAGAGCCTGCGGCCCATGCCGCAGCTCTGGCCCAGGATTTGGGACAGGCTGATATTATTCCTTTCAAGGAAGCATACCGGACTGCAGCCGAACTCACCGGCGCCGCCATGTACCAGCCCCAGCTGGGCCAGCCGGTTTTCATGGGAGGATTTGACCGGATTTACGATACCGTTGGGAATTCAGCCACCCTGAACATGGGCCTGAGAATCCTTGGACCCTTTGGAACACTGAGCCTTGTGGGCATCGGCAGCGACGTTAAACTGGATCTGACCCCTTTATGGCTCAAGCTCCAGAACATCAAGGGGGTCTACGGTTACGGCCGGGTGACTTACCAGGGCGAAACCCGCCATGTATTTGATCTGGCTATGGAGTTCATGAATGAAGGGAAAATCCTGACAGCCCCCCTTGTGACCCACACATTCAGGCTGGAAGATTATATGGAGATGATTGAGGTGAACTTGAATAAAGCCCGGCAGGGGGCCGTAAAGACCCTGGTTCGGTTTGATTAACCCATTTCAGGGGACGTCTCTCAAAAACTCAATAACTTTCTTTCTTGCTCGGTACTTCTGGAAAAACAACAAATGGCTTTTTCGGTCAGGGCTTTCGTCCGCCA
>NZ_FQZU01000030.1:0-51808 GCF_900142135.1 Desulfatibacillum alkenivorans DSM 16219
ATACCAAGTTGCTGTCATTTGAGTAATTTGCTCATTCGTTTTCCGGGCTTTGGATCCACACCCCGGCGCTATTCGGGAAAGACGATGGGTCCCCGTTTCCGGGATTGCGTCACGATGATTGCAAAACAACCGCAATCATCCCGCCGCCCTCCCTCCACGGGGATGACGGAGAGCGGCGGCCATGCCGGACAAAGAGGGGGAGAGGCCGCCCCCGGCATCCTCATAAAAGGGCTTCAAGCGCCCTTTGCTCTTTCGCTTACCGCAAATAATCGTCATCCCGGCAAGGGCGATCCTGCTTTTTAGGATCGTCCGCAAGCCGGGACCCAGCGTCTTTTTGATTTTTTCCTGAAATATTCTTACCTTTTTGAACGCAACTTGGTATAAGAAGTCCGGCTTTGCACTTCACACGGGCGAAAGCGCTGATGGACTTCAAACCCGACATGAAACCGATCTCGGGGTGTATTGCTTGAAATAGATGTGCAAGGGATCATTTTGTTGGGTTTCGCAGGGAGAGAGAACCACCTGAAAGAGATCCCTCAAAACATATAGGTCATGGGACTTCAATATGCCGTCCCCACGCTCTACCCAACCTACATTTTATATGTAAAAATAGTAGGTTGGGTAGAGTTTTGGAGACCTTTCCTCTGAGGCTGTTTTCTTTGCGCCGGGAGCAATGCTCAAAGCCGGAAGCATATGGACGAAACCCAACAAATACCTTTTAAGTTGGAATGCCGCATCTTGTTTGCCGGCAACCTGGCGTCATTCCCGGAGGCATCTATTCCTTGTTGGTCACGCCCGCCTGCTCAAAGGTCAAAACCTCCTTGAACACCTTGACCGACGCTTCCAGAATATTCATGGCCAAGGCGCCTCCGGTGCCTTCGCCCAGCCTAAGGCCTAAATCCAGGATGGGCTTAAGGCCCAAATGGTCCAGCATGAGCTTGTGTCCCGGCTCTTCCGAGCAATGCCCGGCGAACATGTATTGCCCGGCCAGAGGGCATAAAGCCTGGGCGATCAAAGCGCCCGCCGTGGAGATGAACCCGTCGATAACCACTGGCTTCTTATGATAAGCGGCAGCCAGAACGATGCCGGCAATGCCCGCGATTTCGTAGCCGCCCACCTTGGCCAAAACGTCCAGGCCGTCCTTGGGATTGGGCTGGTTCACGTCGATTCCTTTTTGGATGGCGGCCTTTTTACGCTTGAGGCCTTGGTCATCCACGCCCGTGCCCCGGCCGGTCATGTCGTCCAGCCCGGCGCCGGTCAAAACCGCGCCGATGGCTGCGGAAGGGGTTGTGTTGCCAATGCCCATGTCGCCGGTTCCAAGCACCTGAACGCCTTCGTTTATCAGAGCGGACGCCCTTTCAAACCCGCACAGGATGGCCTTTTCCGCCTGCTCTTTGGTCATGGCCGGGCCTTTGGCGAAATTCTCCGTACCCGGAGCGATTTTGTGGGAAAAGAAAATGTCGCCGGTTTCCAGCCCCAGGCTCGTCGGGTCCACCTTCATGCCCATGTCCACCACGATGACCTTGGCGCCCACATGCCGGCACAGGCAATTAATGCCTGCGCCGCCCGCCAGGAAATTCTTGACCATCTCCCCGGTAACCTCCTGGGGAAAGGCGCTCACGCCCTCGTCAACAATGCCGTGATCTCCGGCCATGACGATCACGGCCTTGGAGGAGACGTCCGGATCCTGGACGCCCATAATTCCGCACAACTTTTCTCCAATATCATGCAACCGGCCCAAAGCCCTGGGCGGCACGGCCAGCTTGGCCGTGTGCTCTTTGGCTTGCTCCACCATGGATTCATCAATGGGCTGGATGCTGTCCAGGACGTCCTGAAGGTTTTTGATCTTTGTCTCCACTGCTAAACTCCTTTGATTATTTTAAGATGCCGCCGCTGCCAAGACGGCGAAAAGCAATCCCAAAAAAGACGCGGCCAGCATGAGGCGCCGCGCCTTTGTGATGTGCTCCGCTCCGGGATCGCCGAATTGTTCTCCCAAAAAGGGCTTGTCCACCAGCTCGCCGTGATACACGGCCGGGCCGTTCAGCCTGATTTCCAAAGCGCCTGCAAAGGCGGCTTCAGGGTATCCGGCATTGGGGCTTTTGTGGTTTTTCCCCTCCAACACGGCCGTCTTAAACGCCTTTTGGTGCGCAAGCCCCATCATGCGGGCCGCCAGGGCGATAATGGGGATGGAAAGGCGCGCCGGGATGAAATTGGCGGCGTCGTCCAACCGGGCCGAGGCCTTGCCGAAAAGGATGTATTGCTCGTTTTTGTAGCCCACCATGGAATCCAGGGTGCTGGTCATCTTGAACGCCATGGCCGCCGGAGCGCCTCCCACGGCGATCCAGAACAAAGGCGACAGAACCCCGTCCACAAAATTTTCCGCCACGGTTTCTACGGCCGCCTTGCACATCTGAGTAGGCGTTAAATCCCTTGTTTCCCGCCCAACAATCATGGAAAGCTCGGCCCTGGCTTTTTCCGTTTCTCCCTGGCGAAGGGGCTTCTCCACGGCGTAAGCCGCCTTGTCCAGGCACCGGGGGGCGATGCTGAAATACAGGATGACTATTTCCAGAACGGCGCCCAACCAGGGATGAATTGCGGCCCCTAAAGCCAAAACCAGCCAGCCTGAGAACCAAACCAGGGCAACAAGGCATAACGTGAACAAAGCCCCGGCCCAGACCGTAGGGACTGAAAGGCGCCGAAAAGGCTGCTCCCAGCCTTCAATCAACCGCCCCATAAGACGGATGGGATGGGGCATGCCCTGGGGGTCGCCCAGGATCATGTCCAGGACGAATGCGATGATAAGGGCCTGCCACAGAGGCAGGGGCAAATCGGGGGTCATGCACTTTCCTTTTCCATAAAATCGTTCGCCAGCGAGGCCAACAGGTCCGCGGCCCTGGCGTTGGATTGGGGATCTTTCAGGGAAATGCGAACGTAGGCCGGACCCAATCCCTGGAAGTTGGAGCAATTCCGTATCAATAGACGTTTTTCCAGCATCTTTTGCCAGACGATCTGAGAGTCGAGGCCTTCAGGGAGTCTAAAAAGCACAAAAGGCGTTGCACCGGGAAAGGCTGTCAGACCATCGGCCCGGGCCGCCCTGTCCTCCATGGCCTTTCGCTCCCGGGCCGTGTATTCGGCTGTTTTTGCAATATAAGCCAGGGCGTCTTCCCGGTTGTCCAGAGCGAATTGCACCGCCTTTTGGGCCAGGCTGCCCACGCTCCAGGGGAGTTGAAAGGCCTCCAGCTTTTCTTTCAGTCTTGGGGGAGAGATAGCAAAGCCGATCCGCAGGCCGGGAACCTTGAAAATTTTCGAAAAGGAACTCAGGACAATCACGTTATCCATCCCGGCTTTCGCCAAAGAATAGTCCGCATAGTCCCGGACAAAGGGAAGGTACGACTCGTCCACCACAAAAACCGTCCCGGGGCATTTCCCCGCCGTCCATTGGATTTTGTCTCGGGAGTACAGATCGCCCGTGGGGTTGTTGGGATTGCACAAAAAGACCAGCTGGCTGTCCTTGGCGGCTTTGACCATGTCCGGAAGATCGTGCTTGAAGCTGTCGCCTGGTTCCGTAAAGCCTCGGGCGAAAGGCATCTTATTCATGGCGCAGGCGTCGGCATAATCCGCATAGGTCGGCCCCAAAACCAAAGCTTTGCCGGAGGAAAGAATCCTTGGCAAGGAGTATATGAACTGGGTGGTTCCGCCCGCGGCCAGCACCTTTGCCGGGTCCATGCCGTGCAAATCCGCAAAGGCCCGGGTTGTGGAGCCCGCGTCCGCTTCGGGAAGATTTACGGCGCAGTCCATGGAGTTTTTAAGATGCTCCAGCATGCCCGGCATGGGCCCCAGTGGGTTGGTGTTGGAGCTCATGTCCATAATGCCGGAGGGCGTCAGACCCATTTTCGCCGCTGCTTCGGCGATGTTTCCGCCGTGTCCTGCAATCATGTCCAGGCTCCTGACAGCATGAGCAAGGCCAGAGCCTCGTTCACTTCGTTCATGGCGCCCAACATGTCGCCGGTGATGCAGCCCATCTTGGCCTTGTAAAAGGCCAGGAGAGCAAAGGTGGAAACGCCGAAGGCCGCAATGGTCATCACCCCGGCCGCGCCCATTCCCAGGATCAAGCATACGGGGATCGCCAAAGGGAAAAAGGCTTTCATGGGCAGGGGCTTTTCAAAAAACGATCCGCCCGTGCCGCTTGGCCTGCCGTAGGGCAAAAATCTCATGCCGAAAAGCATGCTTCCCCTGGCCAGGGCAGGCGCCGCCGTAATCGCTAAAAACCGGTGATGCTCCAGGCCTGACAGGCCGCCCCACTTGATCCCCAAGCAGGCGGCCGCGGCGACCAGCCCCATGACGCCTATGCGGCTGTCCTTCATGATTTCCAGGGCGCGCTCCCGGGGACGGTGGGAAAACAGGCCGTCGGCCGCATCGGAGAGTCCGTCCAGATGCAAGGCGCCGGATAGGGCCGCCAGCAAAACCACGTCCAAAACCGCAACCGTGGAAGGCGGCCAGACGTTAAGCGCCAAAAAATCAAAGCAAGCCGTGATAAAGCCCAGGATCAACCCCGCCACGGGAAACCAGGCGACCATGACCGAGGCGTCAAAATATTCAACCTCGCCCGCAGGCAGGGTGGTGAGAAACTGCGTGGCGCCCCGCAGTCCGCACAGGCGCTCCATGAAACGAGAATTTGTAAGCCGCTTTTTTAAATCCATTCTAAAACCAACTATCCTTTGATGGTTACGGGAATGCCCGCAACCACCCACTGCACCTGATCGCAGGCTTTTGCCATGATCTGGTTGACCTTGCCCGCCGCGTCCCGAAAAAGGCGCGACAAGGCGTTTTCCGGCACGATTCCGGCGCCCACTTCGTTGGAAACCAAAATGACCGGGCACGGCGCCTTTTGAATGGCCTCAGCCAATTCCTTCGCCTTATCCGCGATTTGATCCTGAGTCTTGTCCGCCAAAACCAGGTTGGAAATCCATAGGGTCAGGCAGTCCACCAGAATCACCCGGCCCGGACGGGCGTTGTCCGCAACGGCTTTGGCAAGTTCCACGGGTTCTTCCACGGTTTGCCAGTCGTCGCCCCGATCCGCCTGATGCCGGGCCACCCGATCCTCCATTTCATCGTCCAAGGGCTGGCATGTAGCGATGAAAACTTTTTCCGAAACATCCTGAGCGTTAGCCAAGTCCAAAGCAATGGAGCTTTTTCCGGACCGGCATCCGCCAATCACCAAAACCGGCTTCATTATTCCATGGCCTCCTTGATGAGGGCGTCAACATCCACGTGCTTTTCAAAATGCCGGGCCAGCATGTCGTATTGCCGGTCCCTGGCCTGCATGCCGGACTCTTCCGTGATTTCCAGACCTTCCAGGCCCAGGCTTTTCAGCCACTTCTTCAGGACCGCCGGAGAATCAAAGAGGCCGTGCATATACGTCCCCATCACCCGGCCGTTGTCCGACATGGCGCCGTCGTAGTCCTGACAGGCTTGCTGGTTGCGATCCAAAACCTTGAACAAACCTTGGGACCGCTCCTTTCCGGAATTCAAATCCTCGGGCAAGGCGGTCTGGCCCATGTGGATTTCGTATCCAGCGCCGGAAACGCCGTCCCATTCAAAGTTGGACAAAGTGGTGGTTTTGGGCGCCTTGAGAACCGTGACATGAGGCAGAAGGCCCAGGCCTTCGGTAGCGCCGGGCTTTCCTTCCAGGCCGCCTGGGTCCTGCACTTCTTTGCCCAGCATCTGGTAGCCGCCGCAAACGCCCAAAACGCGCCCGCCGCTTTGCACATACTCCCTAATTTTGGCGGTCCAGCCCGTCTGCTCCAGCCAGTCCAGGTCGTTCCGGGTGCTTTTGGAGCCGGGCAGGATGACTGCCTTGTACGGCGTCAGGTCCCGCACGCGTTCCACAAAATCAACGCCCAGGCCTTTCACCTGAAACAAAGGGTCGAAATCCGTAAAATTGGAAATATGCGGAATGCGGACCACCAAAACCGTGGGGGTTTTGGAGGGATCGGTTTTGGCCTCGGGGTGCTCGATCACCACCGAATCCTCGGACTGAATATGAAAATGATCGAACCAGGGCAGCACCCCGAAAACCCGTTTGCCGGTTTTCTTTTGGATCCAATCCACGCCGTCCTTGAACAGGGTTATATCCCCCCGAAAACGGTTGATGATGAATCCGGCTATCTGGTCCTGCTGCTCCTTTTCCAGGCAGGCCAAAGTGCCCACAATCTGAGCGAAAACCCCGCCCCGGTCGATGTCCGCGGTGAGGATGACCGGCGCGTCCGCATAGGCGGCCATTTTCAGGTTTACGATGTCCCGTGCCATGAGGTTGACCTCGGCGCAGGAGCCCGCGCCTTCCATAACCACCACGTCGTTTTCCGCGCGGAGGCGGTCCAGGGCCTGGCAGGCCGCGTCAAACAGCCGGGCTTTTTCCTTGTGGTATTGCACGGCGGAAAAATCCTGCAAGACCTTGCCCAGCAAAACCACCTGGGAGCCGATCTGGGTTACGGGCTTTAAGAGCACCGGGTTCATATCCACATGGGGGGGAACCCGGGCCGCCTCCGCCTGGACGATCTGGGCCCGGCCCATTTCCAACCCTTCGGGGGTGACGCCCGAGTTGTTGGACATGTTCTGGGCCTTGTACGGGCTGACTGCATAGCCTTTGTCGGAAAAAATCCGGCATAAGGCCGTGGCGATCACGCTTTTTCCCACGTCCGAGCCTGTGCCGAAGGCGGCCAGGCATTTGGCTTTTTTATTTTCCTGCTTCATATATCGTACTTCTTGCTGTATCCCCGGGGGGTGATCATCAAATCCCCATGGATGAAGGTTGAGGAGTTCCCTATAAACACGATGCTTTGCATGCCCACGTCCGCCTTATCCAAATCCTGCAGCGAAGATAACTGAATGCGCTGATTCTCCCGCATGGCGCCAGTGACGACGCCCACAGGCGTGGCGCCCGCCCGATGCTCCAGGATGATCTCCCTGGCCCGGTTCAACTGCCAGTCGCGCTTTTTGCTTTTGGGGTTGTATATGGCGATGACGAAATCCGCCGAGGCGGCCGCGGCAATGCGCTTTTCGATCAATTCCCAGGGCGTGAGCAAATCGCTCAGGCTGATGGCTGCAAAATCGTGGGTCAAAGGCGCGCCCAGCAAGGCCGCGCCCGCGCATAAAGCCGGAATGCCGGGGACCACCTCCACGTTCAGGCTTCCCTCAGCGCCGGCGTCACACGAATTGCAGGCGATATTACGGGTCGCCAAAATTTCCAAAACCAGACCGGCCATGGCGTACACGCCGGGATCTCCGCCCGAAACCAAGGCGCAGGATTGGCCTTTCAATGCTGCGTCAATGGCGGCCTCCACCCGGTCCACCTCTTTAGTCATGCCCGTGGCCAAAGTTTTCTTGCCCTGGATGACCGGTTCGATGATCTCCAGGTAGGTCTTGTAACCCACCACAATGTCCACAAACCCGAGCACTTCTTTGGCCCTGCCGGACATATGGAATTCGGCGCCCGGGCCGGTCCCCACTATGTAAAGGGCATTGCCGCTATGGCTACGGTCGCCGTTTTGCCGGCCTGTTTGGGCGTTATCAGGTTTCTCCGGCCCGTCGCCAGAATGGCTGCTGCTTCGCATACGCTTTTTACTCCTATGTGCTTGTCCACCAGGGGAGAGGGATTGGGAACCATCTTCACCTGATCCAGTTCGTCGGTTGAATAAAAATGAATGGGAACGTCCAGATCTTCGGCCAGTTGAAGCAGGCCGGGCTCATCCGCCTTGAGGTCCACGGAGACGATCCGGGCCAGGCTGTGCATGGACAAGCCCTGCGCCTTAAAAACTTCTCGAACGTGCGCTTCCAGCTCGTGTTTGGAAACGCCCCTCCGGCAGCCGATGCCCGCCACTAAACACTTGGGCCGTAAAACCAGCACCAATCCGGGCAGGTCCCGCGCCTGGTAATCCACAAACACCCCGGACCGGGTTGGGGTGAACATGGCCGGCTCCTCGATCAATTCGTGAGGGATGTGGGGTTTGATCAGATTGTAGGGGTCGTGCATGGGCAAGGCCTGGCCCTTGATGTACGCCATGCTCACGTGCTTGATGGCCCGCTTGTTTTCAATATACAGCCCCTGCTCCCTGGCGATGACGTCAATGCTGGGCGCCTGGTTGACGTCCGTGGACGTGGTGATGACCGGCTGGGCGTCCAGGATGGAGGCAAGCTCCCTGGCTAATTCGTTGGCGCCGCCGATATGACCGGAAACCAGGCTGATGACAAAATGCCCGGCCTCGTCGCCGCAGATGACCGCCGGGTCCTTGGTTTTGTCCTCCATCAGATTGGCGATCACCCGGACCACAATGCCCGTAGCCATGATAAAATAATGGCCGTCGTATTGGCTCCAGACCTGGCCCAGAGTTCGGGAGAGCAACGTGAACTCACCGTCGGCCCCGTCCATTTTCAGCTTGGAGGAGAAATACAACTCCACGCTTGGCCATGCAGCCTTAACCTTTTGGGCCAATTCTGCGGCGTTGGGCGTCATGGCCCAGACCGCCAGTTTTTTTTCGGACCAATCGGTCATGCTTCCTCCCGGTACCCATGGGAAAAGCTCTTGTTATACAGCAGGGACTGGGCGTTTCCCTTGGCGTCCAGAAACGGGCCCACAATGATCAAAGCCAGACGGTTGATCTTGTTATCTTCCATGATCCCGGCCATTTTGTCCACGGTTGTGAGGATGATGTTTTGCTCCGGATGACTGACCTTGTAAGCGATGGCGCAGGAAGCCTGCTCGCCGTAGGTCTTGGAGAGGATGTCCGCCACCTCGTCTGCCATGCTCGCGCTCAAGTAGATGGCCAGGGAAGCCTTGTGCTCGGCCAATGAAAGAAGGGATTCCTTCTCCGGCACCGGGGTGCGGCCGGAAATTCTTGTGAAAATGAGCGTCTGGGAGATGTTGGGCACGGTGTATTCCGCCTTCAGCTCGGCGGCTGCGGCAAACGCCGCCGTCACCCCGGGGATGACTTCATAAGGGATTTCTCGTTCGTCCAGTTTGGCCATTTGCTCACGCACGGCGCCGTACAAGGACGGATCGCCGGTATGCAGCCGGACAATTTTTTTTCCTTCGCTCCAGGCCTGGGCCATCTTCTCCACCATTTCGTCCAGGTGCATGCCCGCGCTGCTTTCCACTGCCGAGCCGCTCTTCGCCCATTGGAGCACAGCTTCCGGAACCAGCGACCCGGCGTAAAGGATGTAATCCGCGTTTTCCAGGGCTTTCATGCCCCTGACCGTGATGAGGTCCGGCGCTCCCGGGCCTGCACCCGTAAATATGACGGGATGTTTTTCCATATTATTTTCCTTTTTCTCCCATTATAATCCACACGGGGTTCAACGCCTCCATGCGCCTGCCCCATGGCATGTTTTTGGATTGACTGATCTGGGCCTGGGTCAGGCTGACCGCAAAACCCTTTTCCTCCAGTAAGGAGACGGCCTGATTCAGGGTTTCCAGCAAAACCGTGTTGATCACGATGTTTCCCTCATGATTCAAAGCCTGCATGGCTGCGCCCAATACATCAGAGAGGCCTTTCCCTCCGCCGCCGATGAACACCCGATCGGGCCGGGGTAAACCGTCCAGGCCTTCCGGCGCATCCGCCTGGAGAACGGATAGATTTTTCACATTGAATCGCTCTGCATTGGCCTGGATTTGCCCTACCCGCGCTGGGTTTTTCTCCACGGCGTATACAAAGCCCCGGGGCAAAAACAACGCGGCTTCCAGACCCACGGAGCCGCTGCCCGCGCCAAGGTCCCAAAGGATATGGGCAGGCTCCAGTTGCAGCATGGACAAGCTGAGGGTTCTAACCGGCGCCTTGGTAATCAACCCTTTTTCGTGAATGAACCAGTGATCCGGGGTTCCAAGCCGCAAGGGGCCGGGAGGATCGGATAGGTCCCCTTTTTGAAGCACAACCACGTTGGGCTGGGCGAATGCAGCGAAATCAAAGGCGCATGGATCGATTTGCGATACCTTTTCCTCGTCATCGCCCAGTTTTTCCAGCACCCGCATGTTCCAGGAATAGCCGTGCTTTCTAACAACCTCTGCGATGACTTCCGGGCTGTTGGCCGGGTCGGTGAGCACGCACAACAAGTCGTGCTCATCCATGGCTTTTTTCAAGGGAGACAAGCCCTTTTTACCGTGCAGGCTGACCCAATAAGCCTCCTGCCAGGGCAGGTTCAGCCGGGCGAAGGCAGCGGCCATGCTGGTGACGTTGGGGTGGATGACCACGTTTTCAGCGCCCAGGCGGTTGATGAGCGTCTTGCCGATGCCGAAAAACAGCGGATCGCCCGAGGCCAGCACAACCACCCTTTTATCCGCCATGCTTTCCTTAATGAAATCAACCAGTTCGGATATAGGGCCGGCAATCTCCCGTTTGATAGCATCCACGCCTTCAAAAGACTCCAAATGCCTTTTGCCGCCAACCAGCACCTGGGCCTGTTGGATGATTTCCAGGTGCGTCTGGGTGAGATCCCTGGGCGACAATCCCATGCCGACTACTTGAACCCGGTTACTCATGAGTTTGACTCCCTTCCATGGAATCAAAGGCCATATTACCCTCAAAGTCGAATATGATCGCCCGGATTCGAGACTTTCCATCGCAAAAGCCGGACGCGGATTTGATCATATGCTCCCCCACCCGTTCCAAAACCTTGGGATGGTCAGGATAAACCATGCCGAAAGCATGGCGGGCCGTGTTGGCCCGGGCGACTTCCCCGGCCAGGGCATCATCCTCTGTAAGCTCCCGCACATGCCCGGCCAGCCAATCCATGGTCAGGCTGGACTTGGATGCATGGGTGTGGGGTATGCCCTGGGCCATTTTCAGGGCTTTGCCGAAAAAAACCGCCAAGGTGGTTTGGGCCAACTGATTTTTTAACACGCCCTGCATGGACATTTGAAAAAAATCCCCAATCTGGATGAACGCCTCTTCGGGCAATTCCTTAAAAAAGGCCTGGGCGTGCTTTTCGGTCCGGCGCCCGGTGGTCAAAACCACGTGGTCCGAACCGCAGGCTTTGGCCACGGACAGGGCCGACTCGATGGCGGCGATGTAGGCCTCATGAGACAAAGGCTTGACCAGCCCCGTGGTGCCCAATATGGATAGGCCGCCCTCAATGCCCAGGCGATGGTTCAGGGTTTTTTTTGCCAGCTCCCGGCCGTTTTCCACAAAAATCTCCACGCTGACGCCCAAGGCGTTTTCGCAAAAAGCCAGGGCCTGTTCAGCGGACTGCCGGATCATTTGCCGCGGCCCCAGGTTGATGGCCGGCTCTCCGGGCGGGATTTCCAACCCCGGCTTGGTGACCACGCCCACGCCCTGGCCGCCGGTTATCTTCACCTCGCCAGGCTCCTTGATCAGACAAACTTTGGCGCCGATCCGGGCTTTGTGGGTGATGTCCGGGTCGTCTCCCGCGTCCTTGATGATGACCGCCTCGGCCTGGCCGTTTTCAACAAACACGGAATCCACAGGAATTTGCATGGATTGGCCGTTCAGCAAATCCACCTCCACAAATCCGGGCGCCTCCCGGGTCAGCAGATGCAGCAAGGCCGCCTTGGAAGCTGCAGCGGCGGCGGTTCCCGTGGTGAAACCCTGTCTCAGTTTCTTTTTTTCCTTAGCCTGCAAACCAGTAAACCGCTCCTGCCAAAATAATGCTAGCCACCCGAAACCCCTGGCCCATCAACAGCATTTGCAGGCCCATACCGGGGGAAAAAATGCCCATGTAACGGGGCAGTTGATGCCTGATCGCCCGAATGGGAAAAGCGATGATGTTCCCCAAAAGCAAGGCGATGACGGTTTGCTTGACCGTGATGCTTCCCGCGTCCATCAAGGCGCCGGCGGCGGCGAAACCGGCCGTAAACTCCGAGGCGAAGCTCAAAACCACCACGCTTAACGATTCCACCGGGATGAAAGCCTGAACCGCAAACCGGGTCATAAGGGTTTCCAACGCGTCAAAGGCGCCCGCAACGGTCAAGACGTAAACCACCGTATAAGTCGGGACCACAAAGGCGACAACCCGTACAAACCGGCTTGGAACCTTTGCCTTAAGCCCTTCCCAAAAGGGTTTTTTCTTTTTGCGGGAGGCGGGCTTTTTTACCTGCTCATCGAAATTCTGCTCGCCCTTGTTTTCCGGCTTCATGAAAAAATGCCCGTAGGACGCAAACAGCGCGGTCCTTAAGCAGGTCGCCAAAAAAGTCAGTAAAAAATACAGCAATCCGGCCGTTTTGGTCAGCGGAACCACGATGAAAAAACTCACGGGCAGATGCAGAAAATAAGCCGGAAACTGATTGATGAAATTGGTCAGGAACAACTGCCGTTTTGTGATCCGCTCTTCCTTGTAAAAATCCAAAAGCATGGCGTTGGCCGACACCCCGGAGAAAAAAGCCGCTGTAAACGCCGCGCTGCAGTGGGCGCCCAGATTGGCGAAGCGAAACATGGGCGCTGCCAAAAACCCCAGCTTCTCCGTCCAGTTTGTGGAGTCAATGGCCTGAGCCGCAACCAATCCAATGCTGACGAACAACAAAAGCCGGGCAAGGGGCAGCAGCAATTTGGAGGGAAGTTTGGCGGCTTCCAGGCCATCGACGGCCATGAGCCCCACGCCGAGCGCTGCAAAGGTTATTAGCAGTCCAATGGCCAGGGCTCTGGGGTTATTGTTCTTTTTTCTGCGCGACAAAATTCTTGCTCTTCTTGGAGATAATCAGGGTCCAGTAATTGGGGGCTTTTTCGCGAAAAACGTTGATGTCGGTGATGATCTGCTCGTCTTCCAAGCCGCATTTAACCACGCCTACGCTGTTTCCGTCCATGCCCGCCTCGCCCAAAGACTGGGCGATGTCTCCGGCGTTCTTGTAGGCTTTGAGAAAGACCACGTTGTCGGCGTGATCCGCTACCTCCCGAAACCGCCCTCCCCCGTTCACGCCGGAAAGCAGGGTCAGGGATTCCTCCCCTTCCACCAAAGGCGTGTTAAGACGGGAGGCCGCCGCCTGATACGACGTGATGCCGGGCACGGAGACCACGGCAATGTGCGGCGCCAGCCGCTGGATGTTCTTCAGCACATACCCGAATGTGGAATAGGTCATGCAATCCCCAAGGGTGATAAAAGCGGCGTTCCTGCCCTCTTCCAGAACGGCGATGATGTCCAGGGCGTTTTTCTCCCAGGCCTTTTCCATGGTTTCCATGTTCTTGGTCATGGGAAAAGGGATCATCTCGACCGGGACGGACTCCTTAAGATGGGGCTTTGCGATCTCCACGGCCTGGCTATGGGAGTTCTTTGTGGAGGATGCAGCGAACACCACGTCCACTTCGCCCAGAATGCGGGCCGCTTTGAGGGTTATGAGGTTCGGGTCTCCCGGCCCAACGCCTATTCCATATAGGGTTCCTGGATTCATACTAAGTCCTTTCGCGCGCGATCAATGCCAGGGCGTTGATCACGCTGACAGCCACGTTGGAGCCGCCTTTACGGCTCAGGTTGGAGATGTAGGGAATGTCGGTTTTAATAAGAGCCTCCTTGGACTCCGCCGCATTGACAAATCCCACGGGCAGGCCCACCACCAAGGCGGGCTTGGCGGCGCCGCTTTCGATCAGGTCCAGAAGATGCAGCAAGGCAGTGGGCGCATTGCCCACCGCGTAAATGCCGTTTTCCACCAGGGCGGCGCCTTTTTCCGCGGCCACGTGGGCGCGGGTCAGGCCTTTTTCCTTGGCTTCCTTGCCGACTTCCGGGTCAGTCATGAGGCAGGAAACCGTGCAGCCAAAAGGCGCCAGGTTGTCCTTGCGGATGCCCACCCTGGCCATGTTGGTGTCGGTGACGATGGCGCAGCCGCTTTGAATGGCCCTGACGCCCTCCTCAATGGCTTTGGGATGGATTCTCACCATGTCGATGTATTCAAAATCCGCCGAGGTGTGGATCATCCTGCGGACAATCTTCCATTCGTCCAGGCCGAATCCATGATTTCCGGCCTCTTCGTCAATAATTTCAAAGCTCTTCTCTTCGATTTCATGGGGCAGCATCAGCGGTTTTTCCTTTCTTTTTGATACTCAAGACAAGCCTGCACAAAGGCCTGGGGCGCCTTGGGCTGGCTCATAAAATGCAAGTGCAGGTAGCTGCCCAGGCAGCGGTTCACCTGAAACCCGTCCACGCTTCGGGCGCCGCCGGACCGGTCAACGGCGTCGTAAACCGACTTCCGGCCGTGTTCGTCCAGTTGGGAGTAGTGAAACTCATGCCCCCTGACGCACAGGCCGGCCTCGCCCAGGACGGTTTTTTGATTAAAGGTGACTTCCCGGTATCCTAAGGCCCGTAACCGGGAGGACATGCGGCAGGTCAGGTCAAAGCACCCGATCATGGGGTGCTCCCGGCCGTCCAGGTCTTCCAGGGTTTTGCACAAAACCATAAAGCCGCCGCACTCGCCGTAGATGGGCATGCCCTCCTGGCACGCCTGTAAAATTTCCTCTTTCAACGCCGTATTTCTTGCCAACGCCTCGGCGTGAAGCTCCGGATATCCTCCGCCCAAATACAGGCCGTCCACATCTTCGGGCAGGCCAGAGTCTTTCAAAGGGGAAAATTCCACAATCTCTGCGCCCCAGGATTCCAGCAACTCCAAATTCTCGGAATAATAAAAGCAAAAGGCCTGATCCCGGGCCGCGGCCATGCGTACGCGAGGCGCTGCTTTTTCCATCTGAGGAGCGGGTTCCAAAGCAATATCCGGCAGGGACGCAAGAAGATGGTCCAGGTCCAGGTTGTTCTCCACCAGGTCGGCCAGGGCGTTTTGGATGCCCGGGTCAAGGCCGTGGTCTTCGCTGGTGACAAGCCCCAAATGCCTGGAGGGGATGGATATGTCCTCGTTCCGGATAACGCCGCCCAGGCAGGGCATGGCGACTTTGCCTTCCAGGGCTTCCTGCAAATAGCGGTAATGGGTGGGGCTCCCGGCTTTATTGAACAAAACGCCGGCGAATTGCAGGTCGGGATCAAAATTTTCAAAGCCCTGAACCACGGCCGCTGCGCTTCGGGCCATGCTCCTTGCGTCCACAACCAAAAGCACGGGCAGGCCCAGCCACTTGGCCATCTGGGCCGTGGACCCGGCTTCGGTTCTGCCGTCGTATCCGTCAAACAGGCCCATGACGCCTTCCACCACGGCGATGTCTGCATTAGCGGCGTTTCTTAGCAAGATATCCAGGCTGCATTCCCGGGGCAGCATCCAGCCGTCCAGGTTGCGGCTTTGCACGCCTGTAATCGCGGTATGGTGGCCGGGGTCGATGAAATCCGGCCCCACCTTGAATGGCGCCACGTTCAAACCGCGCCGGCGCAAGGCGGCCATGAGGCCCAGAGTAATAGTGGTCTTGCCGCACCCGCTATGCACGCCCGCGATGACGATTCCCTTCATTGCACGCCTCCTTTGCCAAAGGCTTCGGGATACAGGATTTCCCCGATAATCCGCACGCCGTCCAACAGCGCCGCCGTTGGCCGGGAAACCAGCCTTTCCTCCACGATATAAACCTGGCCCTCGCGCACGGCTTTGATGATTTCAAAACCCGGCTCGTTGATGATCATGGAAAGGGTGGGCTGGTTCATGGCGCCGTCCTGGGAGAGAAAGACATCGATTTCACTGGCTTTGGATAAAATCCGCTCCTTGCCGTAATAGGCGATGTTGGTGCCTCGCACGGAGGTTGCGTCCGCCGCCGCGTTTACGCCTCCTGCGGCTTCCAGGGCGTAAACGGCCATGGAGCCCGGCGTGAAGGTCCTCATGCGGTCGTGTATGGCCTCGAAATAAACCCGCTTCTTATTAGGCAGGGCGTCGGAGATTTTTCTGATCCGGGCGATCTCTTCCTTGAAACGGCTGACCATTTCCCGGGCCTCGGCGGTCTTCCCCGTAAGCATTCCCAAGGAAACCCAATACTCGAACATTTCCTCCACCGTGGACGGCTGAAACGAAGCCACCGCGATCCCGGCCTTTTCCAGGCCCTCAATAAGCCTGGGATATCCATGGTTGATCATAGGACGCGTAAAGACCAAATCCGGCTTGTACGCCAGGAATTTTTCCAGACCGTCGTGGTAGGAAAACACGGCTTTGCCTTGCCAGTGGTCGCTTGGGCTGACGCCGATTATTTCCTCGTCCAGGCCGAGATTCCTCAGGTTATCGGTGTGAGCGCCGTATAAAGAGATGATCCTTGTGAACGGAGCCTTAACCTGGAGCGAAGCGCCGGTGTGATCCTGCAGCACAAGAATATCGTCATTCTCTGCAGCCTGAACAAAACCCGCCGAAAAAACAAGGCAGACAATCAAAATCGCTGTATTAACAAAAAATCGAATCATTACAAAAACACCACCTGCTTGCGCTGAATGGTTTCGTCAAAATATACTTTGGATTTCACCTCAAACACCGCTTGAATCACCGGCTCGGTCAGAATGTCATCCACCGGCCCGTGGGCGGCGGCCTTGCCGTTTTTCAAAAACAATAGGGACTGGCAAAACCGGGCCGCCAGGTTGATGTCCTGCATCACGCTGATGACGGTCAGGCCCGCCTCCCGCACCTTGTCCGCCGCCAGCCTCATGAGAGCCAGGGTGTGGCGGACGTCCAGATTGGAGGTGGCCTCGTCCAGAATCAGGGTTTCGGCGTTCTGGGCCAAAGCCCGGGCGAAAACCACCCGCTGCCTTTCCCCGCCCGAAAGCTCCGTGACGTTACGCTGGGCGAAATCCCTGGTCCCCGTGGACTCCATGGCCTCTTCCACCATGTCCCAATCCTCCTGGGAAGGCGCGCCGAACCGGCCTATGTGGGGATACCTGCCCATCATCACCACCTGGGCCGCGGTAAAGGGAAAATTCACCCGAAAATCCTGGGGAACCAAAGCGCATTTCCGGGCAAGCTCCCTGCGGGCTGCTTTGTCCACGGCCCGGCCTTCCAGAAAAACCCGGCCTTTGTTGGGCTTCAAGTGCCCGGAGATTAAATCCAGCAAGGTTGTTTTTCCGCTGCCGTTGGGCCCAAGCACGCCATGAAACAAACCGGACTCCAACTCCAGGCTGACGCCCGACAACACGCTCCGGTCGCCATAGGAAAACCATATGTCCTGCAACTCATGCCCCATGCGCCTAAAACCCGGTCTTTTGGGAAAATCCCCGTTTAAACACGTAACAGAAAAAAGGCCCGCCTATGAGCGCGGTCAATACGCCGATGGGCAGTTCCGAAGGAAGCACGGCCCGGGTGAATGTGTCGGCGCACAGCAATAATACGGCCCCCGCCAGTAACGAAGCGGGCATGAGCCTCTGATTGTCCGCACCCAATATCCCACGCATCATGTGGGGCACCAAAAGCCCCACAAAACCGATGATGCCGGAAACCGAAACGCACACCGCAGCTATCAGCGAGGCGGCCGCCAGCAAAATCAAACGCGATTTTTTTACGTCCACGCCCAGGGAGGCGGCGGCCCGGTCTCCCAAGGCCATCAAGTTCAAATCCCGTCCAAAGCACAGGCAAATGAAGGCGCCCGCACTCACAAAGGCCAGCACCAATCCTGCATCGGCCCAGGTTTTGGAAGCAAAACTGCCCATGAGCCAAAAAATGATGACCGACACCCTTTCGTCCGCCACGTATTTTAAAAAGCTGATTCCAGCGGATAAAATGGCGGCCACGATAATCCCTGAAAGAATCAGGTTGTTGGAGGAATATCCTCCCACCGAGTTCGACAAGTACAAAACCACCGCCAAAGTTATCAGCGCGCCGGCAAAGGCGCACATTCCCACGCTAAGGCCCTGGAAATGGATCATGTTGAACAAAAAAGCGATGCAGGCCCCAAAAGCGGCGCCCGCGGAAATGCCCAGAGTGTAGGGATCGGCCAGGGGGTTTTTCAAAATTCCCTGAAAAACCACGCCGGAAAGGGACAGCCCGGCGCCCACGATGGCCGCGGTAAAAATCCTGGGAAGACGCACGTCCCAGACCACGGCGGAAATCAACGGATCGACCCCGGCGCCGCCGGCAACCCGCTCCCAGATCACAGCCAATACCTGCCTGTAAGGCACGGACAAAAAGCCCATGCCGGCGGACCCAACAACCACGCATCCCAAAATCGCCGCCAAAACGGCGATGATGAGTGCGGGGGATTTTGCTTTGTCCATTTTAACCGGCATGAGCTATATTTCCTTTATACGTCAATCAGCCTCTATAGATGGGCGAAGGCCTTGGTAAGCTGGCCGACCCAGATGTCCACGAATTCATCGTACTCTGCGGCGCCTTTGAGCACGGTCTCGCATTTGAAACCCGCCTTGGTAAGCTGGGTTTTCCATGAGTCGTCCTCGGGACCGGCCATGTCGTTCTTGGCGTGATCGCCGGCGACCGACATAAAAGGCATGATCCAGACTTTCCTGATCTTGTTGGCCTTCAAGTAATCAATCACGTCGTTCAGTTCCGGATAGCCTTCCACGGTTCCCATGATGATGTTGGGATCCTGCTGCTGAAGCTGCCAGTTCATGGCCGAATAATAGATGTTGCCCGGATGATGAGTGCCATGGCCCATGAGCACCACGGCTTCGTTGGCTTTGCGGGCTTTGGGGATGGTTGCGATGACGGCGTCCACAGCCTTGGCGACGGAATCCTGAGCGCCCAGCATGGGATAGCCCAAGGTCAGCCTTTCGAAGCCTTCCGGCATGGCCCGGAAGCCGTTCACGGTCTGCACCAGGGCATGGTACTCTTCGCCGGGAATGGTATGCAGCGACTGGACCGCCACGTGGGTGTAGCCTTCATCCATCATCTTGGCCAATGCCTCCGCCGGAGACGGGATGACTTCTCCCTGCTTGGCCAGCTTGCGGCGGATGATGTGAGAAGTATAGGCCCAACGCACGTCCACGCCCGGAAAGGCCTTGGCGACTTCTTCTCCAATGTTCGTAAACGACACCTTGGCGGACTCCTCGCTGGTGCCGAACGCCGCCAGCAAAATGCCTTTCTTCACTTCCTTGGCTTCTCCGTGTCCGGCGTAAGCATTGAACGCGCAAAAAACCAAAGCCAAAACCAACGCTGCCGACAAAATCTTTTTCATGCAACTTCCTCCTCTTGCTCCTGGATGTTAAATCACGCGGCCAAACCCATGTTCCTCTTCATTTTTCACCGCGCCTTTTAAATTTCCGGCGGAAACGAGTCCTTGAACCCGCTCCCGCCGCCCATATTCCAGGGAGGCGGTCCCGCTTTTTCCCGGCCCCAAAACAAAAACAGCCCTTCAAGCAAAACTGCTTGAAGGGCTGCACCCAGTTTCTTGGCCCTGTAATTTAAAAACCAGCGCACGCGTTCCATCGCGCATGTCCGGATTATACGGTTAAGGCAGGTCTTCTGGCTCTCGGATCATCCCAAAACCTGCGCCTTCCCATCCGCCTTTTAGCGAACAGTGGCAATGTGCAGGTTTGGTCCCCGATTACAGCGGCGGGACCGCTCCCGAATTTAACGGGATTCCCTGTTAGGCCCTATTGGGCGCCTCAACTGTCAATCGTGTTATTCGATCAATGAGTTATTGTCAAGCCTCATCTTTCTTGTAAATACTTGCCGCAAACCATAGCAATGAATGGCGTGATTTTCCCGATATCAGGCCTTGACTCCTGCACTCAAAGCCTCGTTAAACAACTTGCCCGAAGCCCGGTTGGCGCAGAACTCGCCGCACATGGTGCACACCTTGTCGTCGCAGGAGGGAGAACGGTCGTCACGGATTTTCCGGGCGTCCTCGGGAAACAATGCATTGGCGAACTGGCCTTCCCAATCCATGTCCCGGCGTGCGCGGCTCATGTCCATATCCCGCATGCGGGTTTTCTCGGGCAGCTTGCCCATGTCGCCGATATGGGCCGCCAAACGGGCGACCTTTACGCCTTCCACCACATCGTCCACGTTGGGCAGGGCCAGATGCTCGGCCGGGGTGATGTAGCAAATCAGGTCCGCGCCGTAACGGGCCGACTGGGAAGCGCCAATGGCCGCCGCCAGGTGATCGTATCCCGCGCCCACGTCCGTGGGCAGGGGGCCGAGCATGTAGTACGGAGCATTGTTGCTCATGCGCTTTTGCAGGATGATGTTGGCTTCGATTTCGTCCATGGGCACGTGGCCGGGGCCTTCCACCATCATCTGGCATCCCATTTTACGGCCCAATTCCGCCAGCTCGCAATTTGTCAGAAGCTCCTGAACCATAGCCCGGTCAAAGGAATCGGCCACGGCGCCCGCCCGAAGCCCGTTGCCCAGGGAAAGCACCACGTCGTATTTCCGGAGAATCTCCACAACCCGGTCGAACTCTTCGTACAGGGGATTCTCACGCTTGTTGGTCTTCATCCAGGCTACCATGGAAGCGCCGCCCTTGCTCACAAGGCCGCCGTAACGGTAGCCCTGCTTTTCCAGGCGCTCGATGGTGTACAGATTGATTCCGCAATGGACCGCCATAAAAGATATGCCGTCCGCGCACTGCTTCTCGATGATGTCGAAAAGCATGCCGGAGTCCAGCTTGTTGGGATCGCCGTATTTTTCCGTCGCCTCGCAAAAAGCCTGATACAAAGGCACGTTGCCCACGGGCAGGTCCACGGCCGCCAGCACTTCCCGGCGCACCTTGTCCAGGTCCCCGCCCACGGAAAGCTCCATGAGGGTGTCGGCGCCGGCTTCCTGAGCCGCCTTGGCCTTGGCCACTTCAAAGTCAATGTTGCTGATGTCGGTAGAGGTGCCGATGGAGGCGTTGATCTTGGTGCAGAGCCCCGCGCCGATGCCCACGTTCCGGCACGGCCTGTTGGCGTTTTGAGGGCAGACGATCCGCCCCTGGGCGAAATGCTCGCGGATTTCCGAGGCGGCAACGCCCTCCTTGGCCGCGATTTCTTCCATCACAGGGGTTACCCGCCCCTCGACAGCCCATTGAACCTGGGTTTTTTCCATTGTCATACATCCTTTCCCTGACAAGCAGGATGTCGGCGAAGCCAAGGAAAATAAAAAAGCCCCAGCCGACAAAGATCATCAGCTTGGGGCGTTGCCATAACTCCAAGTTCGTTTCATGGACGCCGGGCAGGTCTTCTGGCTCACGGATCCTCCTAATCCCCGCGCCTTCCCGGGCCGCTAAAACTTCAGCCCAGTGACATAATGCGGGTTTCGTCCCCGTTCACAGCGGCGGGACCGCGCCGGAATCTCGCCGGCTTCCCTTTTCAATCCCCCTGAGAGGATCACCTTGCGTCCGCTCCGAATTTTGGGTGGTGGTAGCACCGGAAAAACAAGCCTGTCAAGCGGGAATTTTTTGGAAGTAAAAATTCCCGCTCATTTTCACACCTGTCAGGGATATAATTTTTATATTTGATATTAAATACTTACAAATACAAAGCATCCGGCTGAAAATTTTCTTTCCTATCGGCCAGCCGTAACATGCAATGCTGGGGGCCGCATGCCAATAAAGGCGACCCGGAAAGAAGATCGAAGTTGTTCCTGTTTAACGTCCGGCGGACCTTGTTCGCTACCTCTTTTGTAGTCGCGAGGTCTTTTCGCCATGGTTTTCCCGTGGGGTGCAGGCCATGCCCTGCTTGCGGGCGGCCCGGGCAGCGCTGTTTACTGCCTGGGTTCGCCAGAACAAAAGGGGCGACCCGGAACGCTTGTCAAAATGTGACATGTCCGGCGGCAGGCGGGCATAGCTGAAAACGTTTTTTCGTGGTTGCGAGGCCTCCTCGCCAGGGTAGTTTCGAGGTCTCCTCGTTTGTATTTGCGCGGTCCCTATGGTTTCTTTCTTTGCAAGGTTCCCTCAGCTATTTCGTTTGCCTACTATTTTTCAGGAAAACCAATCATGTCGCTCCGGGTCAGGGTAATCACCCTGCGGGTTCCCGGCCCGGTCAACAAAAGGTGCACCGAAGCCTGCTCGATATACAGGTCTGCGGAAGACAGGCAATCCACCGGAAGGATCACCTTTAACTTGCGAAACCCGGCCGCCGTAGCCGTGTGCAAAACCGCGCCGTGAGCCGCGGTCCCTGTGACGATGACCGTATCCACGCCTTTTTCCTTCAGAATTTTTTCCAGGTCCGTGTTCCAGAACTTGTCCACGCTGGAACTGACGATGGGCTCGCCCGGAAGGGGCTTGACCGGCGGCAGGATGGTCTCGGGAGTCCCCCGGGGCGTCAGGCTGTACACCACAGGCATTCCGGCTGCGCGAGCCTTGCCGATCAGGGCGGCGATGCGGGGAACGGTCTCCAGGCAACGAGGGCGGCGGTCGGCGTTGCAGGTAAGCTCTTCGATGTCCAGGACCAACAGGGCTGTACCCGCCGGATCGGGAGCGACCTGCTTCAATTCAGGCGCGGGAGGCGGCGTAACCTTGTCCCACAGGGCGTCTATGGACTCCGCCTGAGCCAGACCGGTGATAAGGAAGAGCAATATCAGGGCGTAGGACAAAAATCTCTGCATGGTTTCCTCCTTGACGGGCGTGTAAACGGACTAACGGATGCTCCGAAAATGCTGTGCTATTTCAGGGGATTTTAGCCCGCCCCGCCCTGTCCTGGCAAATTTTTATTGTGTGAAGCCAGAGAGGCCGGGCGAATGGGACGAACGCCCCCCCCCCGCAGGCGCAGGCAACGCCTGAGGCCTTCAGCGCTTCCTGCCAGCCCTGGCATGCAATGCCATGGACCGCAGGCCAACAAGGGCGGCCGGGAACGGGCGTCGTAATCCGTCAAAACCAGCGTTCGGCGAGCCTTGCTTGCCCCCCGATTTTCCTTCTGCAGTGTGCGGCTTCCTTTGAATTTTACGCCTTCTTAACACTTTCGGCTTGACGCCTGACAAAGCCCCGTGATACATGCCTTTTCCAACATCACGCCGACGTAGCTCAGCTGGTAGAGCAGCTGATTCGTAATCAGCAGGTCAGCGGTTCGAGTCCGCTTGTCGGCTCCAAAGAAATCAAGGGGTTACGTGAAAATCGTAACCCCTTTTTTCATTGGTTTTGACCCCATGCAGCCCATATGACGTCAAATATAACCTGTTCTTCTTTAAAAAAATGGCTGCATGCCGCCGCCCAAAGGCTGACTGGTCACCTGTTTAAACTTTTTTTAAATCATTTGCTGATGCATCAGAGAGAATTCGGGCCACTGCATTTACATACTAATATTATAAAAACTGATTTAAAGATGTGTTTATAAATGCAGCAGAGAAACTTTTATTTAACAGTGTTCACAATAGTGAAATACTCCAAAGATACATTTTATTCTGAATAATTTTGTATTAAAAATAAATAAACCCCGCATTTTCCGGATGGCTCAATCCTGGCGCCGGAAAATTTTAAGCGGATTTCACGCAGGAAAAAATGGATTTTTTGATGTGTGGAATATCATAGCCGCTTTCGCATTATGCCTTGACAATAAAGGGCCTCCAAGCTATATCCTCCAACCATTACCATAGGTTCTAATGGGTTCCCCGATCGGGAATATCATACCGATTTGTCCTCTGATCTGTACGGAAGATGTAATCGAGAGGGCGGAGCCATGTCCGCAAGACAAAACCGGCAAAACCCATCGCAGCGCTTCTGTTAGATAATTGAATATCAATCTAATATTCCCCTCACAAACAAAACGGGCGTTTGCTATAAGCGATTCGCGCAGCCCTTCCGGCAATATCGTCCGTTCAATCCTGTCAAACACGCCTTTCCCGTCTGAATTATACAGACGCCTTTCATTTCCCCCTCCGCTCGTTTCTTACCGCATACCTAAGAGCAAGTTTTGACGACAGACGCAATAGATCGCCAACTCCCATTTGGTCTTATTGAGTAGCTCCATCGGATCAGAGTTGTGCAAGCAGATTGAAGGATACGGGCCGAAAAAACTGCTCATGGCGGATAGAAATGAATCGGGCCTGCATGACATCAACCTGCAAATCAGGGAAATGTACCCGCATCTGGAAACGGATGAGCTTCTTTGCGCCGTTCAAAACCGGGAGTTGATGAACCGGCTTTTTTCCGCCCATAAACCGGGCGTGGACATTGAGATCAAGAACATCGGCCTGCGTCCGGGGGAAAAATTATACAAAGAGCTTATCACCGCTGGGGAAGACGTGATGCAGACCCAACACAAGGACATCGTGGCGCCCAACACAGACCATCACAAGGCAATCGAGGGCCTGAACGCCTTGGTGGAGGCTGCCATGGCCGGGGACGGCCTGACCATCAAGCAGCTGCTTAAGGAGATGGCGCCTGAGTACACACCTGAAATCTAAGCATTTCAAATAGGCTGCCGAACAGCCCCATGAGGACGAAATTATGGCTAATCAAGACGCCGAAAAAATTTTGGTAATGGAAAAAGACGGCGAATGCTCCCATCTCCTGGCCGGCAGGCTGGGCCAGCTCGGCTACAAGGCCGACATAGCCGGCTCCTGCGACGAGGCCCGGGCCGCCCTGGAAAGAAGCGAGTACGCCGTGGTCATCGCCTGTTCGGAGATGCCCGACTGGGGAGGCCCCAAAGGCATGGCCGGCCTGCGCTTCAGCCGCCGCAAGCCCGCCATGCTGGTGACCTGCGACCAGGAATGCCGGGACGAGGCCCTGAAATGCCTTTCCAAGGGCGCCTACGACTACCTGCCGCGGCAGTGCGAAAAATCCAGGCTGGAAGTCACCCTGGAAAGGGCCTTGACGGAAAGGGCCTTGGCCCAAAAAACCCGGCGGTGCAAAAAGGCGGCCCTGGGGCTGGTTTTGTCCACGCCCGCCTGGGTTGGAATTGGCATGGTTTTGGCATACTTGACGGTCTAAGCCGGAAAGCGCCCGCGCTGGGCGGCGCATTTTTTCGCGGCTTGAAGTTTGCCGCCGAAGGGACGGTTTTCAGATCAAGACCCTTGTTGCCATGAACCGGAAAACAATGGTATTCTTTCGGCATGTTTTAAACTTGGAGGGCGGGAACATTGGGGCAGCCTGAAATTGCTGAAAGAATACTTGTTATCGACGACAACAAGGAGTTCGCCGATACCCTTGTGGAGCAGCTTGACGACCTGGGATACTCCGCCCAGGCCGTGTATGACGGCGCCCAAGGCATAGAAGCCTATTCCAAGGGCGAGTACGCCCTGGTGATCACGGACCTCTCCATGCCCGGTTTGGACGGCATGGATGTGCTGGAAGGCATTCTGGCCCAGGACTCCAAGGCCACCATCCTGATGGTCACCGGATACGGCACCATAGAAACCGCGGTCCAGGCCATCAAGCTCGGGGCCTTTGATTTTATTCCCAAGCCCTTTAAACTGGCTGAACTTGAGGCGATCATTCGCCGGGCCTTCGGCCGGAAAGACCTGGAAAAGCAATTCAGCATTTTCCGGGGCCTTGCCTGGGGCCTGGCCATTTGCATTCCCATCTGGATCGCTTTGGGCTACTTCTTGTACAAGTTTTTTATCGAGTGATTGCAAGGCGGGCGCCGGACCTTTAGTAGGTCTGGGGGGCGTTCGGATCCATAAGATGTTTGCCCACGTATTTCGCCAGGATGTCCGTCGCCTTGCGGGACGGTTTAATGATCAGGTAGTGGTTGGCCACGGCGTGGGCCATTTCCCGGGCCAGGGAGGCTTCGTCAATCTCTGACGGCACGGCGTACACGGCTTTGTCCTGGGGGATGTACCGGGCGCTGACGCCTCCCGAGGGGCGTTCGTTCAATGCGTTTTCATAAGCGACTCGGAACTGAACGTCGTCGGGAAAAAGATACAGGACGATTTTGGGGGTTCTTTTTTTCATGTCCAACAGGATTTGGACCCGGTCGAACAGACTGTCCACCTTTTTGGAAATGTCGCCGGAAGAGCCCCAGGAGATGCTTCTGTTGAACAGAGTCCATCCTCCTGCATCGTACTTGACGCGAGAGCCCAATAATCTCAAATCGTCGGGATTTTGATAATAGACCACCATGTATTTCGTTTCCAGGGTTCTCCAATCCCCCTGGGGGGCGGCGGCGGCTGCGCCGTAAAAAATCAAGACCCCGATGAAAGTCCCTAAGACAGTCAATTTTTTGTATGCAGTAAAACTGAACATTTTTGTCACAAATCCCAACAATGCTTGCTCCTCCTGTTTGACTATCGGGAGGCCAAGGCGAATGCTTTAGGCGAAGGAGCGGGATTTCATGAAAAAAGTTCTACTGTGCCTCATCATTGCAGCAGTGTGCATCTATGCCGTTTCCTGCACGTCCGAAGAACAGCCTGACCAGGGTCCGGTTGTGCTTCGCGTTAATGATTACTGTTTATGCCAAAAGGAGTTCCGGGATTTGCTGGCCCAGGAAATGCGGCTGGATGAACACTACAAACTCACTTTGGACGCCCAGAAGCAGTTTTTGGAGGATCTGGTCGCCCGCCAGGTGCTGATCCAGGAAGCCAAGCGCCTTGAGTTGGACTCAAGGCCCGATTTTGTGCTTTCGGTGCAGCGCTTTTGGGAATCCACCCTGATTCGGGATTTGATGGACATGAAGGCCCGGGAGATTGAAGCAAACACCCTGGTGACCCAGGAGGAAGTGCTGGATCTATACCGGAAGCAAAAGCAGAGTGATCCGTACCTGCCCGCCTTTGAAGACATGCGGGAGGAACTTTTTGACAGGGTGATGGAAGAAAAAAAGACCCGCCTTCTTTCCGAATGGATCAAGGGCCTGGAAGCCGGCAGCCGTGTGGAGATTTCGGAGAAATCCCTGTTCGGCCAAAGCGGGGCCTGATCCGTCGCGTTCAATTGCGTTATGGCGGCTTTATGCTTACGATGGATTCGAAACCTGAAATTGAGGAGGGGAAAATGCCGGAAAAGGCCATCATGCCCCGCCGCAGGCAATATTTTGTCAAACGGGATTTTCAGGGCGCGTTTATTCTAAAGTTCTGCCTGCTGGTCTTGCTGGGCGCCGTTGCTTCAACCTTGCTTATTTTTTATTTTAGCGGAGATACTCTTACCTCCGATTTTTCCAATTCCAGGCTGGTGATACAAAGCACTTCCCGGGCCATACTTCCCGCCGTGATCATGACCAATTTGATTACCCTGGGGATGGTAGCCCTGGCTGTCCTGGTGCTTACCTTGGTGATTTCCCACAAAATCGCCGGGCCTTTGTTCCGCCTGGAAAAGGAGCTGGAAAAAATCGGCGGCGGAAATCTTAAAACCGTGGTCACCCTGCGCAACAAAGACCAGGTGGAGGCTTTGGCGCAAAGCATCAACTCAATGGCAGGACAATTGCATACTAAAGTTTCCGACATTCGCGACTCGCTGGACCAGATGGCCCGGCGAATGGAACATGAAGATGCAACCGGGAAATGGGCTGAGAATATAGAGGATGTCAAGAAGAGGATAGATGCTCATTTTCAGTTGTAATGTCGGGAATAAACGCTTATGGGGTGGAAGATATCCTGCCCGAAAATCGCATGCTTTGTCTGGGCCCTGGTCCAGGTTTTTGGGCTTGCCCGCCCCGGGCTGGCCGCCCAAAGCGGCGATTGGAACACGCTGGAAACCCAGTACACCCGGATTCAGTATCTTTCCCGGGAGGATTTGCGCAGGTTCAACGCCTCCATAGACTACGGGCCCGGGCATTGGGGCGCCAAAAGAGTCCTTCAGGCCAAACCATCCCCCAGCCTGGAAGAGGGTTTAAGCAACAAAGTGGACGCCCTGTTCGAGCGGGTGCAGGAAATCCTGGACATGCACCCCAAGATGGGCAAAGTCCGGATCCTCCTGCTGCACGACAAAAAACATCTTGCCGCAGAATATCATAGACTTTTTAAGGCCCCGTGCCACATACGCTCCTGGTACCTGCACATAGGCTCCACCATTTATGTTAACAGTAAAGACGTCCGCGTGGGCGTTCTCGCCCATGAAATGGGCCATGCCGTGTCCGAGCATTTTTTGGTTTTTCGCCCCCCGAGAGTCAGCGCCGAAGTCTGGTCCATGTATGTAGAAGCCCACCTTTTTGATGATTGATTTACATTCGCATATTCTCCCCGGATTGGACGACGGTCCGTCCTCATTAAAGATGGCTCTGGAGATGGCCCGGGCGGCCGTGGATGACGGCGTTACGGTCATGGCCGCCACCCCCCACACGCTGAACGGATCGTACCACAACCCGCGTGCGCGAATCCTGGAAGCCCATCGGGTTTTCAGCGAAGCCTTGGCCAAGGAAAACATTCCCTTAAAGGTGCTTCCAGGGTGCGAGGCGCATCTTTGCAGCGAATTGTTAAAGGAGATTCAATCCGGAGACATCTTGTCCTTCGCCGACAAAGGCCGGTATCTTTTATTGGAATTGCCGCATCCTTTTCTTCTCCAGGGCGTGATCGCCTTTATTAACCGCCTGAACGTCATGGGTTTGACGCCCGTCATCGCCCATGGAGAAAGACTGCCTCTTGTCCAGCAAAAGCCCTCGATCATGCAGGACATAGTCAACGCCGGCGCTTTATGCCAGGTCACTGCGCAAAGCCTGGAGGGAAGCCTGGGCCGCCGGGCCAGAAAGTGTTGCCAGGACCTTTGCAGCCTGGGGCTGATTCATTTGGCGGCCTCGGACGCTCATGATTTGACAAACCGCAGGCCGGGATTGTCCAAGGCCTATAAAATACTTGGGGAGATGATGGAAGAAAGTGAAGTGCATCACATACTAAACACTACTCCCCTGAAAATCATTGGCGCCGGGTAAAATTAAAGACGTCAGGGTATTAATTAATTGCTTTTTTTTTGGTATCCACTGTGATATATATTTCCGCTGAGAACTATGCATAGACAGGTCGATATGCATTAATAGTCTGTTATTTCTCAGTATACTTTTTGAGGAAGGACAAGCCGCGCTTGTAATTCCGTGGTGTACAGGAGGTGTGATATGAAAGGTGTTATTAAGCTCCGCCTTGCTAAAACCGGACCGGCAATGGCTCTTCTGATGGCTGTTGCGGCCTTTCTGGTTTGCACAAACGCCTATGCGGCGGGTAATGTTGATGCACTTGTGGCCGGCAGTTTCAATTCGGTAAAAGCAGCGCAGGAGTCAGGGGATCCCATTGATCTTGAGAACGCCATGACTGAGGCGGAGAATGCCTTGAACGCTCTTGCAGACGCTGTAGAGGGGGCCGCCCCTGACGAATTACAGGCCCTTTTAAACGCCTATGTCGTGATGCAAAACGTCGTGGCTGATATTGCCAGCGCAGCCGACGCTATTGGTGCAGAGAGCATAAAAAGCCGGGCTGCAGCGGCGCAAACCAGCCTCTCCACGCCCATGGATGCCTTGATTACTGCGGGGGCGGATTTGTCGGCTGCCCAGGACCAAGCCCTGGCTTATCAGCCTCCTTCTGCGCCCTCGACGCCGGCCGCGGCTGCTGCAGCAGGTCCCGCGTCCTTAGCCCCTGGAACGGTTGCCGGCGGCGGAGGCGGTGGAGGCGGCGGCGGAACCGGAATTAACGATACGAATCCCGCTTCCCCGATTTAAGCGGGACAAAAACGGCGATAATGCTTTTGAAATCCAGGTTTGAATTATAAGGAGTTCTTCCTCATGGGAAAAATTCGTGCAATAACTGGCCTTACAATTTTGATTACGTTTGTTTTGGCTGCGTTTGTCTGGGCTGGGCCGGCTTTGCTGATTACTCCTAAGCTGGGGCTGGGGTATCGCTACGACAGCAACTATTATACCTCACCTGCCAATTCCGCCGGAGTCCATACCTATCTGGTGGAGCCCGGGATCGGCGTGCAGTTTTCCACGGCCAAAAGCATGATCAGTTTCGACTATACGGCCAGCCCGACGTTTTACGATGATGCGGACGACCTGCAGCCCGGCCAGATCAAGGCCAGCAAGGCCGATTACGTGGGCCACGATTTGGCGTTGAACGCCATGACCCAGCCTAGTGAACGCCTGGAACTTGCCCTGAGCGAGACCTACAGCCTGACCAGGGACCCTGACAAGCTGGACCAGTACAGCAACGAGACGGGCAAGGATAAGTACTACATCAACACCCTCTCCCCCCGTGCGCTGTACCGTTTCACCGATCGCTTTTCAGGCCAGGCGACCTACAGAAACACCATTACCGATTACGATGATGATGCCAGCGAAGACAACCAGGAGAACAGGGGCATCTTCGATGTCATATACAACCTGAACTCCAAGTCGTCGCTGGACCTGGAATACCAGTTGTGGGCCCGGGACTATGACATGCTAACCTCGGACTACACCTCGCACCAGGGCAAGCTGATCTACCGGCAGCAGTTCCATTACTTCCAGTTGGAGGCCGGCGCCGGCTACCAAAGCCGCGAGTTTGACGCCGTGGGAATTAAGGATATTGAAACCTTTACCTACAGGGTCGCCCTGGAAGGACAGAATCCTCCGGATGACGGCGATCCCCGCAGCTACGTCAGGGCGGCTTTTTCCAGCAACTTCAACGACGCCGGGTCCGGAAACGAGTACTACAAAGGCCCTGAGCTTTCTCTTGCCGGAGGGCATCGGTTCCTGGAAAAGATCTACCTGGATGTGTGGACGTCCTATAGAAAAAGCGATTACGAAACCACGTACGGCCTGAATTCATCCAGTGTTTTGGTGCTGCGCGAAGACGACACCTATGAGATGGGCGCCCGTTTGGGCTACAAGATCATTGAACCCGTCATTATATCCATCGAGGGGGGATATAAGAACCGGGATTCCAATGTCGCGGCTTACAGCTATGACAACACCTACGTGATGGGCAGAATAGACACGGCCCTGGAATTCGGACGCCGCGCCAATTAGTCATTGATTTTAAAAACATTTAAATTCCAACCTAATACACCCGGCGGGCTTCGCCTTCCGGGTGAATTCGGATTAAAAATGAATAAACAATGCAAGTTGAGCAGTATGACCGTAGCAATTTGCTTGGCGGTGTGCGTATTATTGCGCCTTGCGCTCCCTGCAGCGTGTTTCGCGCAACGGGACGAGTACCGCATCGGCGCTACGGACGTTCTTAGTTTGAAGGTTTATGCTGGCGGCGAGCAGCAGATAGACATGGAGTTGACCGTATCGGTTCAGGGAACGATTTCCGTGCCCATGGTCGGACAGGTCATGGCTTTGGATCGGACGGTGCCCCAACTTGAGGAGTCCATTCGAATTCCTCTGGAAAAAGATTATTTTGTGGATCCCCAGGTGCATATTGTCATTACGGAATATCACAGCATTCACTACTACATTTCCGGCGCCGTTAAAAACCCCGGCAGCTATGAGTCCACCTCCCGCCTCAGCCTGATGGAGCTTATCGCCAAGGCGGGAGGCGCTCTTCCCGAAAGAGGCAACGTCGCCTACCTTTTGCGAAGCGCCGCCACGGAAGTGGAAGCAAGTACGGACATGAATACGCTGGTCAGCGCCAAGGATCCCGACAAGATCGACTTAAGGCGCCTTCTCGACCAGGGGGACCTGAACAACGACGTGGTCCTGGAGGCGGGGGACGTGGTTTACATCCCCTTCCAGAAATCCCTCAGCCTGGCTTCCAGTAAAATCTACGTGGACGGCCAGGTGGCTTCTCCCGGGGTGTACGATTACCAACCCGGGCTGACGGCTTTGAACGCTTGTGTGATGGCGGGCGGATTCGACAAGTTTGCCGCGCCCCACAGGGCGTCCATTATCCGCGTTGAAAACGGAGAGCAGCGCGTTATCAAGATCAACCTGGTGGCTGTGCGCGAGGGAAAACTCATCGATCCGGAACTGGAGCCGGGCGATCGGATCCATGTGCCTGAAACCTGGTTCTAACCTCTTTGATTATTTTTGATTCATAAGACCGGAGCAAAATATGGAAGCGCCCCAGCAACAGGAAATTGCACCCCACCTTGCTGATTATTATCACGTTATCCTGAAGCATAAATGGACCACATTCTTTGTTCTGATTGCGGTCGTCATTCTTACAGCGCTGTTCACCATTTATACGGAGCCTGTGTATCAATCCACGGCGACCCTGGTTATTGAACAGGAGCAAACGGCGTCTCCTCTCACCGGAGAAAGAATGGATTTCGAGAGTTTCGCTTCCCAAACCCTGACCTTTAACACCCACTTTAAACTGATTAAATCGCGCCCCGTCCTGGAAAAGGTCATCAGAAGGTTAAAGCTGGACAGGCCCGAGTACTCCAAGGATATGGAGATCAGCCCCATTCGCCAGATTCTGGCCCAGGTGAAAAACAATATCAAGCTGCTGCTCTCCCAGGAAGAGCCCCCCAAAACGCCCGACGAGGTCCTCCTGGAGCTTACCGAAGCGCTTAAAATGAAAATCTCCATTGAGCAGGTTCGGGACACGCGTCTGTTGAAAATCAGCGTGGAAGACCGGGACCCCAAGCAGGCTCGCGACATCGCCAACACCCTGGCCGAATCCTACATCGAGTTCAATACAGCCAATCGCCTGGCCGCGTCCCGCAACACCCTGGCCTGGATCGCCGATCAATCCTACGCCATGAAGCAAAATCTTGAGGCGGCGGAGCAGGATTTTGTGGAGTATAAGCAAAACCACCTGCTTTTTTCCGTGGAAGGAAAGATTGACCTCATCACGCAAAAGATTGAAGAGTTCAACTCCGCCTATCTGGAGACGAGAAATAAAAGACAGGAGTTGGACGCCAAACTAAGCAAGCTGAGGGAAATGCTTCAGTCGGGAAATAGCGGCGTGGAAGTCCGCTCTCTGATAGACAGCCCCATCATCAGCACCCTGTACTCCAAGCTGCTTAGTTTGGACACCGAGTTATCCACCTTGTCCCAGACATACAAGTCCAAGCACCCCAAGATCGTCCAGGCCAAATCCGCCCTGGAAGAGACGAGGCTCAAATTCCGGGAGGAAATCAAAAAGGAGCTTACAAGCATGGAGGCTGAACGCTCCGTTTTGATCGCCAAGGAAAACGCCCTGCAGAAGAACATCTCCGACTTTGAAAAGGACGCCCTGGAAACCAGCAAAAAAGAACTGGAATACGGCATTCTCCAACGCAATGTGGACACCAACCAGAAACTCTATGACACCCTTTTGGAAAAACTGAAGGAAGCCGACGTGGTGGAGGACGTGGACACCTCAAACATCCGCATCGCCGAACCGGCTTTTAGCGCGGTTAATCCCATCCGTCCCAAAAAACGCCTGAACATGATGTTGAGCCTGGTGCTGGGCCTCATGGCCGGTCTGGGCCTTTCCTTCTTGCAGGAATACCTGGACCAGACCTTCAGGACGGAAGATGAAGTTTTACGCTATCTAGAGGTCCCCGTGCTCACCGTGGTGCCTGTTGGAGATCCGAAAAAGTCGAAACAGTAAAGGCCTCGGCTTGACAGTCAGTCTATAAAAGGAACTTGCATGAAACCAAAAAAACTGAGCACCAAGAAACGCACCAGGGATTTGATCTCCCTGTTTCTTGCCAATTACAAAGGCAAAAGCCGTTTTGCCGAGTCCTATCGGACGCTTCGCACGAACATAGACCTTTCTTTTCTTGAGTCCGAGTTGAAATGCCTGCTGATCACCAGCGCCGGCGAGGCGGAAGGCAAAACCCTGACCGTGGCCAATTACGCCTTTAACCTGGCCGAGGCCGGGCGCAGCGTTTTGATGGTCGACGCCGACCTTAGAAAGCCCTCTTTAAGCAAGCTCCTTGTGAATAATGAGGTCATAGGCCTGACCGGCCTGCTGTCCCGGGTCATGGGAACCCCCGTCACCGAGGGGGACTTGGGCAAGATGAGCGTGGGGGATCTCATTCGTCTGCTTCAACAGCAACGGAGGACCGGCCGCCTGCAACTGTCCTCGCAAACCGAAAACAAGTTAATTAATTTGGATTTTCTGGCCGGAGACTTGGCGGACTGCACGTGGGTCAACTGCCCGGAGGAGCGCAGCCTGGCCAGCCACTTGGTGCAGCTTGCCCTGATTACTTCCCAGCAGGCCCAACAAGCGCTTAAACGCGCCAGGGACACGGGGCAGAAGTTGCCCATGGTCCTGGTAAACGCCGGCCTTTTGAAAAAAAAGCAAGTGCGCGGACCGTTAAAAAATCAGCTTGCCCAAAACCTTCGCCTGGCTCTCGGCATGAACGATGGAAAGTACGAATTCAAGCCGGCCATGGATATGAAGGCGGAACCCAAAACTGTTTTCGCCATTAACCTGACGGAGATTTATGAGCGTGCAGCCGCCGATGAAGAGCCGCTGCCTTTTATCAATGCAGGCATAAAAGCCGCCATGCTCAAAACGCCTCAGCCCGGTTTATTCCTGCTTCCTTCAGGCGCGCTGCCGCCTAATCCATCGGAATTGCTGGGCTCCAAACGGATGCTGTTTTTGCTTTCCCGTTTTAAGGAGCTTTTTGACGTGGTTATTCTGGACTCCCCCCCTATCCTGCCGGCCAGCGACGCCCTCACCCTGGCGCCCCATGTGGACGGAGTGGTTTTTGTGGTGAAGGCCGGAGGCGTGAACAGGGACCTGGTCAGGAAGGCGGTGGATCAGCTTAAGAACGCCAGGGCCAATGTGGTGGGCGCAGTGCTCAATCAGGTTGACGTGCATCGCGAGGGTTATTATAAATATTACGAAAAGTATTACTCCAGCTATTACGGAACCTGACGCCGTTCGAACCAAGCAGGCGCCGGGAAAGGATTCCAGTGGCCAGGCCCCATAATCACGATTCTTCAAAAGCCCCTCCTGGGGCTTTTTTTTCGGCCAGACTTCTTGCAGCCGTCGCGGTGCTTGTGGTCTTTTTTGCAGGAACTTATGTCCTCGGGCATAAACTGACGGCGCAGATTTATTTTGAAAAAGCGAAAAATCAAACAAAGGCCGGCCATTACGGCCTGGCCGTTCAGGCTATCGAAAAGGCTTATCATCATGACCCCCACAACCTAAAGATTCTGGCAGCCTACGGCAACGCCTGCCTGGACGCCTCTTTCGCCACAATATCCATCAAACCCAAACAGGAGCGCGCGGCCTTGGCGCTTAGCGTCTTTGAAACCGCCGTGGAGGAAAACCCTCTGGACGCGGCATGCTGGTTCGGTCTGGGGAGAGCTCAGGCCCTGATGGAGGAGTTGCATCCTGAAAAGGGCAGGAACTGCTCCTATTTGGATTCGTTCCGGCAAACCGTGTCTTTGCGGCCCAATGGCATAACATACAATATGCATTTGGCCAGATGCCTGGCCTACTGCCGGCAGGATCAGGAGTTGAGGCAGGTGGTCAAACATATCGCCCGAATCTATCCTCCTTCCGTTTATCACTTGACCAAGGAGAACTACTGGACCCCCGAGCTGGAGCCTCAGCTTAAGGCGGGCCTGGCCGAAGCCATCAACCAAAGCATCCTGCCCAGACAGGCCCATCAGGCCATGGCTTCCCTTTTGGAGCGGGAAGGGGATTACGCCCGGGCCATTGACTATTATAAGCAGTCCCTCAACTATTTGAGTTTTGAAAACACTGGCTGGAATTATATCCATTTGGGAAGCCTGATGCTTAAAAACAATCAGCCGGAAAAAGCCTCGGAGGAGTTCCTTTACGGTCTTTCCTACTCTGAATACCTGGAAAAGGACGTGGAGAGAATTTTCCACATCTATCGGCGGGAAAAGCAGTTGGCGTTTTTCGCCCCGTTTTACAAACAGGTCGTGGAGGATTTTTTTGTCTCCTCGCGCCTGAAAATCCTCATCGGCAGAGCCTATTTTGAACAGGAAGATCTTGAAGACGCCCAGGTGATTTTTGGGGAATTGGCTCATAAGGAAGAAAACGCCGAGGCTTTCTACTGGCTGGCGAGGATCGCCGATAAAAACAAGGATTGGCCCGCCATGGAGCTTAGCATCCAAAAAGCCACGGTCCTGGAGCCGGATAACAGCCGGTACCACCTCCTGTTCTCGCAGGTTCTCAGCAGGCTGAAGAAGTACGAAAGGTCGGAAAAGCAGGCTTCGCTGGCGATTTCCACGGCGGAAAAGCCGTCCCCGTGGCTGCATAATCACAGGGCCTATGTGCTATGGAGGCTTGAAGACTACAGAGGCGCGCTGGAAGACTGGCAGAGGGCCATTGAATTGAAGCCGGACAGGGCCTCCTTTTACGCCCAGGCCGGCAAATCGGCCGAAAAGCTGGGCTTGCACGATTTGGCCAGGGAATATTTTCAAAAATCCCTGCAATTGGAGCCCAATAACCCGACCTATCAAAAGCTGGCGGACGGCGCCCCTTAACAAGGCCTGATTCAAAAAATGAAAAAGCCGGAAAAGACGTGATAAGGTCTCTTCCGGCTTTTGTTTTTTTATGCCTGAAAAGCCGGCTATCCGGCTTTGCGGTACGACTCCATCAACTGAACGTCGGCGCCGCCCATCTCCACCGCCACGGACTGCCCCAAGGCGTCTATGTTTACCAGGATTTTGCCCCCGCCCTTGTTCCGCATGAAAACGCCCGTCACCCCGGCGAAAGGACCGGAAACAATTAAAACCAGATCTCCGGCGTGATAGCAGGGGCCGGTTTCCAGCGCCTCCTTCTGAGAGACGATTCTCAGAGAACTGATGGTGTCCTCGGGAATGGCGATGGCGCCGCCGGTGTTCCCAATGAGGGTGACGGCGCCAGGGGCTTTGAGAATGCTGAAATGCTCCTGGGACCTTAAAGCGGCTCTGACGAATAGATAACCCGGAAACATAGGGACATCTATCATCTTTCTGCGATCTTTACGGCGGCTAAGCATCCGCATTTGCGGATAAAATGACTCTATGGATCTCGCAGCCAGATAGTTGTTTACACTCGCCTCGTGGCGGCTCTTGGTATAAAGGGCATACCACTGTTTCTTGTCAACATGGAGGGACGCATTCACAGTAAAAAACCTCTATTTGAGAAATCATTTGAACGTTCCGCATTCGTAGCAAGCCGGGCGCAATCTGTCAATATCAAACGTTCGTGAAAATCCTAAATAATACCAGTTAAATGTAATATATTTCACACTTTTTGAAAATAGACTGTAAAATCAACAATAAAGAATTGCTGTTTAGATAGTATTGGTTATCATCACCTTTTATCATTTTCTAACAATTGCAGGTGAAATTTGGCCACAATAGGAGTTTTTGGGACACATAGGTTGTGTTTTATTCTTTATGGTTTGTTTCCATGATTTGCGGTATACTGTGGTTATTGATTGGCTTTTATTTGGATTTTGCGAGTGGGCCTTTTATGTTTTCGGAGAGCGTGATCCAGCCAGTCCGCCCATGCGAGCCCGCAGGCCTCATATATAATGCATTTCTATTACGCCGTTGGCCGCCTTATGGGGGAGTCAAGCCCGTCCTTACTTGCACGCCTCGTTTAGTTTAGATGGGATGCAAAGATCTCCTGCAGCTTATGATCCACCCAGGATGTGCGGGTGAATGATTCGATGAAGGCGTTGTGGCCGCCGTATTGATGGATGATCATCCGGCAGGCCGCGCTGGTTTCCAGGCCGAAAAAGTCCTGCACGGGGATCACCGGGTCGTCTGCGGCCGTTACAATCAGAGTGGGGACGAGAACGTCCTTGAGCCAGCCGTTGTTCACCGCGTAAGCGTCAAAGTAATCATGGGCCTTTTCATAGCCCGCCTCATAGATGTCCAGCAAAGCCTGGGTCATATCCCGAAGATTGGCTTCGGCCAGGACCTTTTCCAGGCCCAGGCTGGGGAAGAGCTTGTTTTTGACGGCGAGGGACCTTTTCCATTTGCGCATGAAATACCATTGGATTAGAGGATCGGCGTCAATGGCGTCGCAGGCCCGATTGGGCGAGATCACAGGGCTTATCGCCGCAACCTGCTTGAGGTTGGGGATGCGATGGCCCGGCTCTTTGGCGGCGATGCGCAGGGCGAAGTTGCCGCCCAGGGAAAATCCCGCCAGGAAAACCGGCTTGCCGCCGCTCAATCTTGCGGCCTGATGCACTCCCTGGAAAACCTCGTCCAGCAGGATGGACAAAAAAATGCCTCTGTTAAGATAATGGGACTCTCCGTGATCCCGGAAATTCAGCCGGAAAACATCATAGCCCAGATTGTACAGACGCCGCCCCGAACTGAGGATATAGGACGAGTTCACGCTTCCTTCCCAGCCGTGCAGCATAATCACCAGGCCCTTGGAATCCCTCTCCGCCTGGGGTGAATAAAAGCCCTGGAGCCTCACCCGGTCTTCGCAATGAAGGATCACCTCCCGGGAGGCGGAAACCATGGGGTTTTTCCCCAAAGCCCTGTACCGGCTGCTTGCCATCAGCGTTTGTATATACGATCCCCGCAAGGGGCGAATCGGTAAGAACAGGTCATTCATGGTACATCCTTTGCAAAAGAAAGAGGCGGCGATGGAATGATCCCCGCCGCGAGAAAAAGAGCGTTTGTTCGATTTTTGATCAAGACCTTAGCCCTGTCGGGCTGAAAATGCAAGCCCGCCTTGACATGCAAGGGCGGGGATTCTTAACTTATGCAGGGTGAGAGACTTAAAAAGGACGCAGCTATGAACGAAGCATTTATCAACGAAGACGAAGCGGAGATAATCAAAGGGCGCATACTGGGCGAAGCGGTTCAGATCATGTTTAAAGGGGCTTTCCACGGGCTTGGCATCAATAAACTGGCTGTGGCCCTGGATATGACGGAAGAGGAAATCTACGCCCAGTTCAATAATAAAGATGAAATATACCTGGAAATACAAAAACGTGGATTTGAGCTTTTAGGGGGCCTGTTCTCCCAGGTCTCCGCCCAGAATATCTCCCCCAGGGAAAAAATCCGCAGGATGGCCGTGGTCTACGTTTCCTTCGGCCTGGAAAACTCCGCCTACTACGAGGTCATGTTCAACCGCCAGGGCCCTAAATACGCGGATTACAAAGACACGCCCATGGAGCCCGCCGCCCTGGCGGAAAAGATGGCGGCCCTGCAAGTGCTGGTGAATGTGGAGACGGCGGTGCGCGAGGTTTTGAGCGAAACGCCCAACGCTGCGGACGCCGACATCTGGGAACGGGTTATCCGCGGCTGGATGCTGTTGCACGGATACATATCCTTGATCAATAACCGCACCTTACAGGAATTGGAAGCCCAGCCCACAGACCTGCTGGAAGGAATTCTCGACTCCCTGACCTCCATCTGATCCTTCTATGCCCTCATAACCTGATGATTCACTTCCCTTGCCCCCGCGCATCGCCGGACCCGTCCGGCATTTTTTTTTCGTCCAGGCCTTGAAAGACATGGTTGTATTGTATAACTTTCTGGTTAGCCTGCAAGGGGCCTGGACCGGCGCCGATTAATTAAAGCGTCGAAATGCAAAAACGTCTTTTTTGTAAATAAATCTTTAATTTAATACAGAAATGTATTCTTGAAAGAGAAATAATGACGGAAAAAAGCCTGGAACAGCGCATCAAAGAGGCCGTGGCGGAAAAAATCGACATGGTCCCCTATAATCCGGAGTGGCCTGAAATGTTCCGGCGAGAAGCGGAGTTTCTCCAAAATCGCTTTCCAGCCCCCCTGATTCGCCGTGTGGAGCACTTCGGCAGCACGGCCGTACCGGAGTTGACCGCCAAGCCCATCATCGACATGCTGGTTGAAATCTCCAGCGAAAAGGACGCAGCCCGGGAGATCGTTCCAGTCCTGAAATCTTTGGGCTACGATTATTTCTGGAGGCCGGAGTTTGACAAGCCGCCCATGTATCACTGGTTCATTAAAAGGAATGAGGCCGGGAAGCGCACCCGCCATATCCACATGGTGGAGGCGGATTCCAGGTTGTGGGAGCGTTTGCTTTTCAGGGATTATCTGATTCAATTTCCGAAGGCCGCCCGGGAGTACGCCGCCTTAAAGCAAAATCTGGCCCGCGCCCATCCCAACGACCGCATTGCATACACCCGCGCCAAGGGCGAGTTCATCGCCGAAATCATGGATAAAGCCCGCGCCTTGTTTGCCTGAGGCCATAGCAAGACCCCTCCGGGCGCTGGAACTTCTATAACCTGAGCCAAAACGCCCTTGTTTCAGGGGCTTCATCCTAGAGCCTTTTGGGGAGGGTGCGGTTATTTTTTTTGGCGGCCATTACATACGAGTTTCTTGAAGTCAAGTCTCTCAAAATTTATACCAACTCAGGCCAAACGTTCCAGAGGCCGATCCGGAACGCCATGCCCTGAAATCTCCAGACTTACGGCATGGTTTGGACAGACGTTGACGCATCTTCCGCATCCCCGGCACGCCTCGGATATTTCGGCCATACCGTCATTTATTCGAATGGCGTTCACAAAGCAGGCCTTCTCACAGGCCCCGCATCCCACACAATCCTCGCCAATGCGCACCGAAACGCCCTCCAACTTTTTGAGGGTGTTGTCGATGGGTCCGTACATCTTTGGGTAAGCTCTGAATATGCAGCAGCACTCGCAGCAGTTGCAGATGGAAACCAGGCGCTCACGGGTTTGGCATCCCAAAAAATCGCGTCAAAAAGAAAATGTCCCACCACATGAACCAACCAAAAGTTCACCGAAGGCTTGTTTATGGACTTGGTCACTTTAATAAACTGGATGAGATTAACATAAGAAGCAATTGGTTTCCCATAAAAAAAGGGGCTGCGAGCAATCTCGTAATCCCTTGTTTTTATTATGGCGCCGAAGGCCGGATTCCCCCGGCCCTGAGGCAATTCAGTAACTTACTGAAATCATGACTACTGTTGAGGACAAAAAAGTCCTCGATGTACAAACTTGGCTATACAATTGCATATTCTGCATATGGCGAAAGGGGCCTTTTTAGGGTCCCTTTCTTTTTTTCACCAAGGGCTTCCGACCCGTTCGGACGGCCCTTTTTTTGTTCCCATTTTTTAGGAGGATTTTCCATGAAATTTACCAGGGGGCCTCCCCAAGATTACTGTTCCCTTCAACCTGACAAAATCACCCGGAAAGGGGACGCCAAGATTCGGTCTGCATCCGTAGCTTTATACTCTGCGTGCACCCGTTACCGGCGCAGCCTTTCCCAACCATTCGCCCAAACTAATAGAAAGGTCATTAAAAATGACAAAAAATAGTAAAAAAAACGCGCCCATTATGGACGAAAATCAAGTTGAACACAACCCGGAAACAACCCTGGCCGAGGAACAAAATCAGGAATCTTCCCTTTCAACTGCCTCTGATACCGAATCAGGAACGGAAGACGAAACGGAAGGCGATCTGGAAAAAGGAGATACGGAAGAAAATCTTGTCGATTCCACCTCTCCGGCCCCCCCTCCCGAAACGGAGGAGCCCCAAGGCCTGGCAGTACCCCAAATGCAGCGCGCTGCATACGCCATGCCTCTTGGTCAAGACAACCAACACTACCTTCTATGCTCAGATAGCACGGGTTTCTTGGAAATTTCTGCGCACATAGTATCATCAAGCGTAGAACAGTTTGATATTCAAGAGCTTAGAGATGAAATGACCGAGTTCAATGAGCTAGACGCAAAAGAACTTGTTCAAGATAGAGGCGAGCAAGGCGCTTTAGATTATGCAAAGTCGGAATTTGCAATCTTTCATACAAAAATTGCGCGTGTAGGAAACTTCGCGGAAGGCTGCTTGTTTTATCTAAGACTCGAACAGTCTAAAGCATTGGAAAAACTGAAAGAGATCTGCAGAGAGGCTGAATTTGATTTCAATTTGAAGGTTGTTCAAACCATGCCGCAAATCGGCCTGCGCTCCCTCAAGGACTATGAACGTTTGCTGAAATACAAGGATATCTTCGACTTCATTCCAATAGGCAAGAACAGAGCCGTCTCTCTCATTGCCGTTATTGAGAAGGATGCTGGAAAAGGCGCCCGAAAAGCACGAGCGTGGCAGGGAGACACGCCATTAAAGGATTATCTAGAAAAGGGCGGAGTCATAATCCCTAACAGCGACAGCGATCAAAGCCTTGAAATATTCAAGTTTGAAACAGACCTGCTTATTAACACCCGACGTGTAGAACACGAACATATTGAAATCACAGAGGATCTATTAAATGAGTTTACCAAAGAGTGCGGCGAGCTCAAACGCAGCTATTTAAAAGACCTTGAGCAATTCAGCGGCGATGAAGAAGCGTTAAAAATCCGCCTAGAGGAGTACAAAGCTAACGATGGAAAAATTCCACCTAACGAGAGCGCACCCAACAAGATGGAAGGCGTTATTAAGAGGATAGATGGAATTCTGAGTAGTGAAGATGCCTTGGAGACAGTCACACAAGAGACAGTGGATGTTCTCAAGGCCAAGGTAGCCGAACTGGAACAGAAGCTGGCTTCCAATGTCTAAAAACAAGAAATGAGTCTTGTTTAGAACGCCCCCTTCGCTAAAACAATACGCGGAGAGGGCGTTCCATTCCGTAGTTGGGCATTAGTTGCTCAAAAAAGGAGAATAACATGTCAAGTATCGATGCATCATTATTGAGTCAAGCCTATTTAAATTTTGAATATGAGGTGATGTACGGGATGCTCTTCCTTGGTTTTGATCACTACTGGATCCATATTCAAGGAGATGGGAAGACCATCATTAAAAAAGAAGTCACCAGAAAACGCATTGATAAACGAATTACAATGCGTGCTCTTTATTGTATTCGGCCTAAAGATGCCCCTGGCACTCTGTGGGATTGGATCGAGGGGTACTTTGATTATGAAGCGTTCGAACAATTTGCTCCTCTTGGCTTTAAAACAATCAATTTTGGCATTTACGACAAAAAACATAATTATTTCGGCACAGTGATGAGAAAGTCCGCTCCCTGAGAATGCTGGGTAGTCAAAGACTACTCCTAAATTAAACGGGGAATCATTTGTGCCAAAAATATCAACTCCAAAAATGAGAGGGAACCATGGTTCGAATGGTTCCCTCTTCGCGTTTGCGGAAGTGCTGGCAGCGTCTCCATGTCTCATTTTGTCAAGGACAAATATTAAATGGGCCATGGGGATGATGAGCCATGGAACATTTTCACAGGGCAAAAGCAACCTGATTTTAGCCCGTCAATAGAACCCACATCATTTAATTAAGGAATAACATTTTGAATAAAACAGAAATAACTTATGCTGCCTCAAAAGAAGATATACCCAAAACCTCTCCCGTAAACGATTATTTAACTGAACTCCAAAACAATCAAGACAGAATATTTTCTGGTGAAATGGAAATTTTTATAGCCCCAAAATTCCGTGTAGAAGATGAAGACTTCTTTTTTCCCATTTTTGAGATCTCTGTGGAACTTGAACCTGTGTACGGGGACGAGTCAAACGAATTCCAACGCGCCATGTATTGCGCGTCACGCACCTTGGACATCTTGAAGAACCTGGAGGTCGATGGATACTTCAAAGTCATTGCAAAGGAAAATGGGGCAATACGGTTGGCGTCCCGTTTGGCTATACCCATTGAATTTCAGGGAGCATTTGCACACTTCGTATTGAAGGAACTGCCCATAGAGTATGGTTTAGAGTTCATTGAACCAACAGATTCACCAGAACCGCTGCTTACCAATGGATTCCATAACGATCCATCTTCCCTTGGAGGTCTATTGTCTTTTCACTCGGAAATCATGGACGGATGCTGGAGGGATCTATCAATGGCGGAATTCACAGCTTTGATCCAAGGCAACCCCGATCCGGAATCATACATCGCTTTTGTGGCATGGCTAACCTGTTTTCAAGCCCTTAACCCAGACGAGTCGGATAGCAAATTTGCCCAGGAACTAAGTAAGTATAAAGTGCTGCTGGATGGTGATACGATACTTCCGTTCAATCCACAACAAATAAAAAAACCGCCCAAGGCATTGTCCCTGGATGCTGTACAAACCCATCTGACATCCAAAGGAATCCGATCCAAAGTTGAAAAGCGGGGCGAAAGTCTTGCCATTTCTTTTGACAAACTTCCATGTCCCATGTGCGGTAGAACAGACACAAGAGCCTGGGCATATCCTCCATTCTATCGCCTCAAGTGTTTTAATGCCAGGTGTGAAGCATCATACGAGGGAGAAGGGGTTCCTCTTATCACCTGGGCGGGACTGGTTAACGAGTACCAGGACCGGCAGGATTCCATTTCACAGACCTGCTACTTTGCACCGCCGGAAAGCTATATGAATTGCGACCAAGCCAGAGCCATAGTTCCCCAAACTTTGAGTACTGCCTTAGAAACAGGAGAAAGCGCCTTGCTATTGGTAACTCCCGGCGTTGGCAAGTCGCATGGAGCATTGGAGTATCTGGCTTCCCATTGCACCGGCAAAACAATCATATACAGTTGCCTGAACAAAGCCCTCAAAAATGAAGCCTACCAAAAGTGCTTAGATTTCGCCTCCGATAAATCCAAAATCCACAATTTGGAGGCCAGGGACGCACTATGCAGCATGAAGGATGAACACAAAAGGGTTGTTGAACTGGGTTATTCACCGGGAAAAATCATGTGTGCAAACTGCTCCCACAAATCGACCTGCCCATATCAACTACAAAGACAGAATATCGGCCCGGGTATCCATTTTGTAACCCATGCAATGCTCCGGTATTTGGAAGAATACATTCCCGGACCCGATCTCATCGTTCTGGACGAAAATTTGCTCCAGGGTTTTGTTACCGATGAATTCGCCACTGAAGCCGACATGCGAACTCTGATGAAGGTGTTCCACGGTCAAGAAAAAGTGTTTGTCGAAAACATTATCGCCATAGGATCACATTTCGCCACCCAAACAGCCGCTTCAAGCAGTGGTCAAATGGCCATTATCAACAGTCATCGCTTGTCGGAATACTACAGTTCCGAAGACACATTTTTAGACTATTTTGGCAGAAAATACGAATGGACGCCGGACCAAATAGATGAAGCCATCGATCTTTCATGGACGGTTTTTGCAGACAGGGATGAAAAAGCACTTCATGATGAAAGTTTGAATTATAAGGCGGCCAAATGGATTCGTGGTCTAACACGGCAAGAACCTCATCAATTTTCCTATATTCAAGCTACTCCTGCAGGTGAAGTTCGGTTTAGGACAAAAGAAATAGTCAAATTGGGTTTCGGATTAGCTCCTGTGGTTATACTGGATGCTACCGGCGATCCAAAACTGGCTAAAGCTCTGACCGGAAAGTCACATACAGTGCATAGAGCAGACGTTAGATGGGAAGGCAGAGGAATTCACATAAAGCAGAAACTCTCCAAATCTAATCTCGCGAAGAAAAGCGATTCTGATCTGAAAAACATCCTGCGCAAGGCCATAGAAAATATATCAGCCGAAAAAATTTTAATTCTCAGCCACCAAAGAATCAAAGGGGCTTCTTTCAAAAGTAAAATATTAGGCATGGCTAACTCCCTATCACCGGAAAAGGAATTCGCTTTCCATCATTTTTACGGTCCCAGAGGCATCAATGATTATGCAGATTATGAAGCGGTAATCGTGTTAGGCCTGCCCATACCAAACATTTCCATGAAATGGCAGGAAGCGCTCATATTGTTTCCTGAAGAGGCCGACGAGGCGATCCGCAATTCCTGGGTGGAACTTAATACCAACTGGGAACTGACGCAATGTTTCCATCGAATTCGCCCTATATATCAGGAACAGACGGAATTCGTCTTCGCAGGCGATCCTTGGCCAAACTGGCTGCCTTCGCCAACCAAAGTCATCGATGAATCAAGAGATACTAATAAAGTGGACAAGGCGTTCAACATACTAAAACCAATAGTGCAGGCGTTCGGATTTGTGAATAGGGATGCAGCATTTTTAGCTGGCGTACTCCAAAAACGCCATGAAAATCTTTTTGAGCAATTTAAGAGTGATTTCTATAAAATGGACGACTGGCTAACTGCTTCGAACCTGCACGAACAGCTTAGATATGCCAAAAATAACCGGACCTGTATATCCTGCCTCGGTAATCAGCAATTTGGTAATTCAGCGAAGTTATCTGCAACTAAGCTATTATTATATAATATAGCTAAGCTACAGATAGATTATGATATTAGCCAGTATAATCTTACAGAGAACTTTTGTCATGAAACCTTAAAAATATCACTATATCATGTCGCTAAATTGATGGATAATGAAACCGTATACGTCTCCGAAAAGCAGTTCAAAAAAGTTATGCAAAAAATAAAAGCGTGGAATCCTGAGTTGCAGGATTTCAAAGTAAAATCTGGTTATGGAAAAGGTCACGACATAAAAGGGATCGGCCTTCGAGATCAAGTGCGTGAGTTTTACGGCGCACTCAATGCATCAGATCTATTCCCTAACACCAATCTGAACAGTATTGAATTTAACGAACAACCGAGCGGTGAACCTTTACCAGATGGCGTTATTGTAGTTGAACTCAACCGAACATCTTATGATTCTGTCACAGTGTGGGAAAAAGACCGAACTAAGACAATGAGCCTAAAGGATTGCGTCAAAAAGATTGGCAACTTGCCGTCTTCTGGCGGTTCTGATCAGGATGCGCCAAAGGTGGTTACGAACGACGGTAAACGCCTTGCCAAAGAAATGCTGGATCAAAATGTTTCTGCTTCCATTCATGACGTTTTCCTGAGCGAACGGATATTAAAAAATGGAAGGGCATCGTCTCGTCATATAACGGAAGGCGGGCTGTTTCAACGATATGAACTTCAGTCAGATATGGTTCGTAGCTGGAGTGGATTACAGCAAATTGCGGTAAGTCAGCTACAGAGCATTGAAAAACAGGAGTTAGGGTGGGTGTTGGGGGTGGAAACGGAAATGATGCGGATTGCGGCTAAAATGGAACGAAACGGAATTTTAGTGGATAAAGCGCACCTGGAATCTCTTGAAAAGGATCATCCGCAATTTGTGGACAAGGCGCTAAACCGCATTCAACCCGATGGCAGGTTTTATGATGAAATCGATCAATTAGGAGAAGTAAGCGCGAGAATGGTCTCTAAACTAGATGGCATTCCGAGGGATGAGGCCCTGAGATCATGTTTCATTCCTGCGCCGGGAAATAAATTCATCATTGCGGATTATAAGCAACAGGAATCCAGGATATTGGCTGGATTATCTGGCGATGAACATATGCTTGCTGTTTTTGAATCGGGAACTGACTTCTATGAGTATGTTGGCGAAATGTTCGAGGCAGAGACCGGCGTAGCATTTGATAGGAAGCACATGAAACAAGTGGTCAACGCTATAAATTATTGGGCAAGTGCAGAGAAAGTGCACCAAATTTTAAAGGACAAAGGTTATGTCATACAAGAATGTGACATTATATCTGCTGTGGGGAAATATAGACAGGAATTCAGTAAGTTATTTGCATGGCGCGATGAGGCTGTGAGGCAGGCCAAAAAAGATGGGATTGTCAAAACTGCAAATGGACGCAGGCAATATATTGACGAAAGCATAAAGACCGCAAAAATTTCCAACTATGTAGTTCAAGGAACTGCCGCAGACGGCTTCAAACACGCCCTCACAATGCTTGATTCGGAGTTAGATGGCACAAATGCCCGCATTGCACATACCATGCGGGATGGGCTGATCGTGGAGGCAGAAGCCGAATCGGCACCCCAGGTTGAGAGATTAGTACAGGCTATTATGGAAAATGCTTTCGATGGCATGGTGCAAGGTGTGAAGTTTCCCGTAGATATTTATATTGCTGACAGCTGGGGATAAAAACAACTGCCCTTCGAACACCTTACTCGTCAACTCCTACCCTCCTATTCTCATGGCCTAACGATGTCGTGTTTCCATGAGGACAAATATATAAATAGCATAGGAGGAATTTGTCCATGAAGCAACCCAAGTTAGTTCCATTGACGCTCAGCGTCCCAGAAGAGATTAGATCAGAACTCCGCACCATGGCGGCGAAAAAAAATTTGGATCATCCGGATAAGGTCACATCGGCGGCTGAAATCGCCCGAGAAATCATTTTATCGTATTTAAAAGAACAATAATTTAAAGGAGAATTTTTTATGTCAAAAGATTCCAATGACTCACAATCTTTAATAGAAACATGGTTCGATAGTCTGTATTCAGAAATGGGAATATCACTCACGGATGAGTGGTTTAGTCCAAACAATTTCGCTCATATTCATTGCATAGAGCATGATCCAACCACCGGAGAGGCGAATGGGAATGTTCATTGCCTGAAAGCCTCTCTTTCGGATATGCAAGACCTTGAGGATGCCATAAATTTGGTAATGACCGAACCTTGGGAACAACATTCTCAATATTATGTATATTTAGATTCCCTTACATCCCAGGATAGCGACATTGTCCAGGTGACAATCGAATGGCGAATGGACGCAGAAACTGATGAGCGGGTCCTTTTGTTGTCTTTTGAGGATGAGCAGGGAAAAACTTGGCTTCATGCGATAGATCCATCTACTGCGCTTTTGCTGGCTGAATATATTCATTTTTTGATTGAGATGGGAAGAAAGTTGGTTGTGCTGCAGGGAAACGCTTCTGGCTATCCCGTGGATGTCTTCAGAAAAGTGCCAATAGACAGGCAACTCATATCTACCCCATCTGATGAATTCGCTCAGCAGGTGGTTGATTCACTTGAGAAGCAGTTTTCTGGCGCCTAAAACACAAATGCCCATCGCTTGCAGATTTAAAGGCTGCAAATGGTGGGCATCTTTTTAGTATGAATAATTTTTGTTTGTTAGCCGGAAGACATAGCTTTTAGCAGGATCGCTAACCTAAGAGAAATAAAGCCATTTCCCTTGCTTCCCATAGCTTTCACGCCGTCTATGCCAGAATGCACTATTTTAAAGGCATAGCCAAGTTTGGAGAGTTGTCTTTTTTTGAGTGCCTGCGTAGGCGTTGTCCAATTCAACAATCAATATTCTCGGTATATGAGTTTCGTGATTTTCCTTGCTAAGCCTTCAGATAAAATCGCAAGGTAAAAATCACAGCAATGTAGAAATCCCCAAAAGGCAGAATAGGTGAGCTAACTGATCTGTTCCTAATATGCCGCCCCAAATCAGAAAGCCTTTTTTATCTCGTTTGATGGCGCGATCTTGTTTTGAAACCAAACCACTAATAGTCTGAAAAGGTTTTCCTGGCCCCCAAACAAGCCTCTCGATGCGACAACGGACAAAATCAATAATAAAATGTTGCCCAAATACCAAAGCAGCACCAAGCAATGCTGCGCATCCGAACAATTGGAGCATAATATAAGAAGCGACTGCGTGGAACCCGCAATGAATAGCGATCCCAGCTAGTTGCCTACCTACTTTAGCATCCCTTTTTAAAACAGCTAAACGCTTGGACGATATTGCTACATCTCCGATCGCATGTGAAATAAGCAAAGGGATGATTGGAGATGCCGTCAAACTTTATCGTCGTATCCATTCGGGTGAGCCTGGTGCCATTTCCACGCCGTGGCGACAATCTCCTCTGGATCTTCATACTTTGGAGACCAACATAGTTCGCTTCTGGCCATTTGGGAGGAAGCAACCAAAACCGCCGCGTCCCCTGGCCTGCGCGGAGATTCTATTTCCGGAATTGATTTCCCGGTTACCTTTCTCGCCATTTCAATTATTTGACGAACAGAAAACCCCTGTTGGCATCCAAGATTATAGATTCCGCCCTGATCGCCGTCCATGAGTTGCTCAGCCGCCAGGAGATGAGCCTGAACTAAATCGGTCACATGTACGTAATCCCGGAGACAGGTTCCATCCGGCGTAGGATAATCTGTCCCAAATATGCTGATTTTCTTCCGCTGTTCCAAAGCTACTTGGAGAACAATAGGTATCAAGTGGCTCTCAGGATTATGATCTTCTCCGATTAAGCCGGAAGCATCAGCTCCCGCCGCATTAAAATATCTTAGACATGTGCTCCGAATTCCATACGCCTCCCGGCAGTCTTGCAGAACGGCCTCCAAGAATTGTTTCGACCTCCCATAAGGATTGACGGGGATCTGGGGCTGGCATTCCTCTATAGGCGTTTTCTCCGGCTCTCCGTAAACAGCCGCAGTTGAAGACAGGATGAACTTGTCAACCCCATGCTTCTTCATGGAACTCAGCAGTTCAAGGGTCTTTCCTGAATTATTAACGTAGTATTTTAAAGGATCTTGGACGGATTCTCCGACCTCAATAAATGCAGCGAAGTGCATTACACAATCAATTTTCCGGGTGGAGAATATCTGTTTGAGAAGGCTGGGATCGCCCAGGTCGCCCTGAATAAATTCGCCTCCGAGCACGGCTTTATGATGCCCCTTGGAGAGATTATCCAACGTAGCCACGGAATGGCCCTCATCTAATAGGGCCTTCACCATGTGTGATCCTATATAACCTGCTCCGCCAACTATTAGAAAAGATGCCAAAAAATACACCTCGAATAATGATCACAGTGACTTACTTACTGGAATATCTTCTATCATCGAAAGTAACCTTGCTACCGCCGCGTTCTAGCATAAAAGGCAACTCTCTGTATTCCGCCATGGCTTCAAAAACAGAACTTTGTTTTTCTCTTGGCACCATGAGCAAAAGGAAGCCTCCTCCTCCTGCCCCGCATACTTTGCCGCCTAATGCGCCTGCGGCTTTAGCTTTTTGATACATTGCCTCAATCTGAATATTCGAAATGCCAGATGCCATTGTCTGTTTAAGTTGCCAATTTTGATCAAGTAATCGACCAGCCTCTTCCGAGTCTCCTTCTTCGACGGCTGTTTTAAATGGTTCAACTAACCCAACCATTTGTTGCATAATTTCTGCTTTCTGGGTTTTGAAAGTATTTTTGGTTTGTTCACTGAGGATTGCATCTGCACTACGTGTAATTCCAGTAAAATATAATAATAATTCAGAGGAGAACTTTCTAAAAAAAGAATTCTGTGTTTCAACAGGATGTCTATTAACCGCACCATCTGACTGAAATGTAAACATATTTAGGTTGCCATATGCAGCTGCATATTGATCCTGTTTACCTATTGGTTTACCCAAAATATCAATTTCAATTTCACATGCTTCTTGAGCCAGTTGTTCGGCTGTAACCAAAATATTTTGTCTGTTATAAAACGCATGTAATAAAGCAACCGTAATTGAGCTTGAACTTCCAAGCCCTGAACCCGAAGAAGGAATGTCTGCCAGTGTGGTTATCTCCACTCCATTTTCAATCCCGGTTTTTTTCATTGCCTCTCTAACAAGGTCATGCTGAATATCGGAAACTTGAGAAACACACTCTTTCTTTGAATAGTTGATATATATTTCATCATCAAATCTCTCTTTCACTATAACAAATACATACTTATCTATGGCCGTACTAATTACGCCCCCTGGATACTTTTCATAAAACGCCTTAAGGTCAGATCCTCCTCCTACAAAACTTATTCTCAAGGGCGTTCTTACAATTATCATGATTGCAGTCCTTTCACCTTCCGTTATTCACAGAGAAACTACTACTTTCCTGTTCCTGCAAACACGACCCAAAATGTCTTGAACAGAATTTTTATATCCAGCCATAGGCTCCATTCATCAATATACTTCATGTCTAAGCTCATCCACTCATCGAAATCATTGATGTCATTGCGGCCTGAGACCTGCCATAGACACGTAATTCCCGGCTTGACGGACAACTTTCTCCTGTGCCATCCGTCGAATGCCTCTATTTCACTTCGCAGTGGAGGTCGTGGTCCCACTAAAGACAAGTCTCCTTTAAAGACGCTCCACAACTGAGGCAATTCGTCCAAACTGTATTTTCTAAGAATATGGCCGGCTTTTGTAATTCTAGGATCATTGCTCATTTTAAACGCAGCGCCTTTCATTTCATTTTGAGCCATCAATTCAGCTTTTAGTGCGTCTGCGTTTTCCACCATTGTTCGGAACTTGTAACTGACTACTGGTTTTTTGTTGTATCCAAGAATTTTCCAGTGATAAATAATAGACCCTTTTGAATCTAACCTAATCCAAATGGCTATAGCTAAAAAAACAGGGGCTAAAAGCATTAAACAAATGGAAGACACCGTCAAATCCATCAACCGTTTTGCAATAATTTCAAAGTCGCTTCTTTCAACAGAACTATAGGAAACCATTGGCACCCCATGAAAATACTCTGCCCGCGCTTTAGATATTAAATTTTTGACAGGACTTTCAGAGTTAATGGCCTATATGCATCCTAATGATTTGATATAATGGACGATATTTCA
>NZ_FQZU01000030.1:51818-81565 GCF_900142135.1 Desulfatibacillum alkenivorans DSM 16219
AATAATTTCAAAGTCGCTTCTTTCAACAGAACTATAGGAAACCATTGGCACCCCATGAAAATACTCTGCCCGCGCTTTAGATATTAAATTTTTGAAAAGCAATGATACGACCCTTACTGTGACGCCCTCTTCGTCACATATTCTAACCGCGTTCTCTATCAAATGAAAATATTGTGAAGAAACGGCTATGATCAATTCATCAATAGGGTTATCATGTAATAACTGCCTTAAATCCTGAACATTACCAATAATTTTATACCCTAAAGCATCAACCTCATTATTATCCGGCTCAGGACTTATTAATCCGACAATTTTAAAGCCCCAATCATTGTGCATTACGTTCGATTTCAGGAAGGCTTTGGCAATATCTCCAACTCCGATCACCATAGCTACCTTTTCAATCCTACCCGTCAATTTTAAGTATTTGATTAGGAAAAATATTAGACCTCGATTTAACAAAAGAAAAACTGTGCAGACCAAACTAAAAAGAAGAACAAAACTACGAGGAAAAGGAGACCTTATCATGAAGGCAAGAGCTAATACGACAATCCCGCCAAGTAAGACCGTACGAAAAACAATTATGGCATTAGTCCTAAAGGAAATGACCTGTTTTTCTGAGTATGCAGACTGATATGTCATTAACAGCAACCAGATCATTACAAACATAAACAGTATTGTTGGATATTGGAACCAATCCACAGTAGCCCCGAAGTCATACTTAACATTCAGCCTATTGCGTAGGTATCCGGTTGTGACAAAAGAAACAAAAATAGTCACCAAGTCGAATATTGGAATAAATAAGCGTGTGAATAGTGGGGATTCTGAAAGCATAATATTTTATTTTTTAATTACTTAGAAAGAGATTTAGTAGAGCAGACTCGACGTCATCAACAATTCGATCCCAGTTGAAATGATCAATTCCATATCTGTATAGCTCTTGCCCTTGCTTTATCAGTTCTTCATTGTCGCATTGCAATATATGGATGAGTTTTTGTTCAAGGTCTTCAATATTCCTTGATTCAAAGGTCATGCCTCGACCCTGTAACAAGTCCTGATTTTCTTGTATGTCGCTTGCCAGGATCATTCTTCCATATCCCATGGCTTCAAGCAGAGAAAGAGGCATCCCCTCAATTGTTGAAGGCTGTGCAAAGCATAAGGCGTTGCTCAACAATTCTTCCTTTTTCGTTCCTGTAACGAAACCTGTGAAGATAACGTCCTTCAACGAACGATACTCGGACAGACTATTGTAATAATCGTCAACGTGATTAGTATCGCCGGCGATTACAAGTTTTCTTCCATTTTTTACTGATTCAGGAACATGCTTCCAAGCCTCAAGCAGGAAATGACATCCTTTCTCTTGTACAAGGCGAGCCATAAAAAGGATGTAGCTTAATGGCTCCAACCCCCATTCTACAATGATTTCTGGTGGGGAAAGATTGGAGATGGGAACTCCGTTAGGAATATATGTGCATGGCCTATTATATGATTTTTCAAGAAATCGTTTATCTTCCAAACATACACAAAAAGTTGCGTGTGGGAAAGCCACGGAACTCCAAGCGGAAAGCCTAATTAGCTTAGAGGCAAATCCTGCCCATTTTTCTCGTTTCCAGTCCAAACCATGGGTATGAACAACCACCTTTTTTCCAAAAACTCGGGGGAGCCAAGCAAGGACAGATAATGGCACTGAGTTCACATAAACTATATCGTAATTGCTTAACAGAATTTTTAATAGGGCGCTTGAGCTATGTGTAATGGCATCCAGATACTTATTTTGGATGCCCGGACTTCTGGGCAACCCCATTCCCTTAAAACTAAAAAATGGCTTATCAGCCATATAATGATCGCGGACAAATACATCAACAGAATGTCCCCTCTTTACAAGACGGGAACCGATCTCCTCCATAACCTGTTCAATGCCGCCAGGGTGGGGCAATCCCTTGGCTCCAAGTGCTGCAATCTTTAATTTCATATTATGTTCGATGTTCTCTACCTATTTCAGGTCTAATTGTTTTCCTCTTGTTAGCCTGCTTTTATTCTTAAGAATCCACGCAAGGGGAACCCAAGGAGTTTTTCGCATGGCAGGGACAGCAGTTCCAACCATCCAGCATCCTTGATTACATACCTTAACTTTTTTTCGAATTTCTTGTGCTTGCGGCGATTCCCATATTTTACTAAATGGTTCTATTGTCAGATCCCCTAAAACCCAAGGATCAGGAGAACCGTTACAAGCCAAAATCTTTCCAAAAGGATCTAAAAAAAATAAATCCGTTGCAGCGCCGCAAGGCAAACGTCTGGTATGCCCCTGCATATGCCTTAATATGCCTAAATTGATAAATGCTCTCCCGTAATCCTTGATTCTTAATTTGTAATTAGCCCGCTGGGACTGAAGTAATGCGGCGATGAATTCCTCCATCTTTCCCTCGACAAAGGCAAGATCGTTAATCTTATTATCAAATTTGTGAAAATAGAACGAATTGTGAACTGTGGATGTTGCGAACTCAACGCCTAACCGGCTGCAAAGGTGATACAAAGGCAACAATTCCTGAGCATTATTATCGGTCACGACCATTCCAAAACCTACATCCTTAACTCCCACGTCAAGCAAGGAGAGGACGGTTTTTAATGCATGATCAAAACCATTTTTTATGCCTCTGACTTTGTCATTTAATTGAGGCAGCCCTTCAAGGCTGATTCGAAACGTGACCTCCGGATGTTTTTTGCCGATTTCGACCAATTTCTTTGTAAAATACCCATTAGTGCTGATTTCTAATCGATTAGTTTTAGTGCAAAGAACATCAACAATATCCAAAAGATCGTCTCTTAACGCGGGTTCTCCACCTGTCAAATTTATTCTATGTTGGCCGCTTGGGATTTTATCCATAATTTGGGGAGAAATTTCTCTCGTTTTATCGCTAGGATGCTCCCAGGTATTGCACATTTGACAACGGGCATTACATCGATACGTTACAATTACTGCACATTCCATTGGTTTATAACCCCATTACAAATCGTATTAGCTATTTATATGCATTGCTGCCTTTTCGGCGGCTCGATGGTATAGTTCCATAAGCCTATGGTAGTGAACCTCAGAGTTCAGTTCCTGCTCCACATGTGCACGGGCCAACTTGCCCATTTCAGGAATTCTGTCTATAGCGTCAAGCATCAGTTCGATTTTTTCTTTTAAATCTTCCACATCGCCAGATGTGTATGTCAGCCCGGTTTCCAAATCCTTTACCAGTTCCGGAATGCCACCGATCCTAGCCCCCACTACTGGCTTGCCCAAAGCGAAGGCTTCTATTACAGTGCGAGGATTGTTTTCATACCATTCCGAGGGAATAACCAGGAACATGGATTTGCGAATTTCATCATGGAGGTCCTGGCCTGTCCTGTAGCCGAGAAATGCCACATTGCCAATGTTTTCTATACGCACCATATTTTCTAACGCTTCCTTGAGGGGGCCGTCGCCGATGATCTTGAGCTTCAAACCAGCAATACCCTTTACCGCATGGATGAGGGTTTCTATCCCCTTTTCATGGGAGATTCTGCCCACGTATACAATGCTTCTCTCTTGCCATTTATAGGCAGGTTCGAACCCATTCACATCCACGCAATTGGGCAGATAAGCCACCTCACCCTTGAGTCCCATCTCCTCAACCTTGTTTTTCAAAAATCGGCTGGGTGATATATAAAGATCAATCTTATCATAAATATGCAGAACCCGGTGATGCAGATACATTTCTGCTACATTCACCAAACTCTTGAACAGGCTGCCTTTGGTGCACTTGTGAATCCCACAATGGTAATACCTCCCCCCGGTACACCTTTCGCACGCTTCACCGTTTGCTATCATGGTGTATGCAGGACACACCATTTTATAATCTCGCATAGTCATGACCGTTGGAATATCCCTCTTTTTAATTTCGTCAAGCACAGAAGGACCAATCTGGTGGGCAAAATTATTCAAATGGACCAAGTCAGGTTTAATTTCATTGAGAATGGCTGACATTTTCTTTCTGGCTTCAAAGGAATACAGTATGTCCATGGCGGCCTTGGCTTTGGACACCAGACTACCGGTCCCGTTATAATCCACAAGAGATACAAATAGGTTGGAATATCGGTAATCTGGATTATCTGGATGCTCCATACCCCAAAAAATCACTTCATGACCTTTGTGCTGAAGAATTTCCCCTGTTGTGAGGGTACTGATGGCATCTCCGCCTTTACGATATAGGAATTTGTTTACACATAGAATTTTCAGTTTTGCACTCTCCTATAAAATCAAATTATTGCCACTATTTAACAATTTTGCCTTTTAGTCCTACTACTGTAGCTTTACGGGGCACACCGAAATTTACACCTGTATTTGCCCCGATTGCAATATCAATAAGTATAGTTTCCCCAAAAAATGAAGGGTAGAGTTTACGTCCTTCGCTGTCCACAAATTTGGCATAGTGCTAAATATTTAGGGCTTCCTGAACAAATTAGAATTCTACAAGGGCAAGGCGCGGTTACAGTTTTTGTCCTCCGATAAGTGGCGTCCACATACACGGATTCCGAGTACACCCCAAAACGCTTCTTGTAGTCTTTGATCTGAGGGATCAAGTCCGCGCTTTCATTGTAGTTGTTCCAACTGCTCCGGTCTACGAAGCCAAACCCTTCCAACAGACTTAAGGACAGTTTGGCCCCAAACTCCGTGTCCTTGCCAGCCGAGCCCCATCTGATAGGCCGCACATGGGGCTGGCTTAGGCTTACGATGCGGTCGTCCACTCGTTTGGTCTTGTTGTCATACATCCACTGCTGCTGCCGGTATACTTCCGATATCACCTGGAGGTCCTTGTATTGCCTGGGGGCAAGGATCTCCAGTCCCACTTCATGAGAAAGCGCTTCGATATGTCCCAGATCGCGCCGCACAACCCCCAACTGAGCCTTGATCGCCTTGCGCCGTTTCTTGCCACCCAGTTTCATTGATTTGGCAGCGGACAAAAACTTCTTGCGAGCTTTGATCCGATACGTCCGGGGTTTCTTATGTGCCTTGCCGCGGGCTTCATGAAGGACGTCGATGATCGCCTCGCTTTTTTCCCTGGTTTGGTTCAGCAGCTTCAGATCCTTTGGATAGGCTATATCCGCGAGGGCGCAGGTTGCATCCATGAGCAGTTTGCCCTGATTCTTCGGCTCCGAAGAATCATTCAAGTCGTCTTCGCCTTCATTGACGGATGGAGGCCCGTCATCTTCAGGGGGCTTCTCCTTGGGCGTCTCCCTGGCCAAGGAGAGAATGCGTTTATTGATTCTTGCCAGGGCTTCCGCTGGGAACCGCTTGCGGAAATAGGTGTACATGGACGGAGGAAAGGGCCTTTCCTCTGTAAATTCCGCCATCCCGCAAAAGTACTGGAGATATGGGTTTTCCCGAATCTACTCCCCCCATTCCGCGTCGGAAAGCCCCAAATGCTCCCTGAACACCAACGCCGCAAAAGCCATTCAAGCCGATATGGCGGGCGCTCCTTGCCCGGAACCGGAAAGGGCGGAATGGTACACTTCCTCCACAAAGTCCCTATGCATCAAGTCCGCCTGTCTGACCCAGCGATTCTCGGGAGACAGCTTGCCGCCGAAAGGCATAGTGAATATTTCAAAGGTTATTTGTTTTGCATCGTGAGTGTACATGAAAGCTAGTGACAAGGTGCAAGGTTTTTGAAGCAAAAAGCCCATTATTCGTGCATCAATGATAGTAAAAATGGTACATTTATTCAAAAAATTCAATATGTTATATGTTTTTTTCAATAAGCTCTATTTAGGCTTCGAAAATAACCGGACATGAAAAAACAAACAAAATTTAACTTCGCTCATCAAAATAAATATTTTCACAGTACGTTATTCCATTTGGAACATTCTTTTATACATCAATTTTTTTCCGCTTTTTTCCACTGCTATGTTTTTAACTCTATTGAAAGTCAACTTAACCTCGCTGCCAAAGTATTCTCTGAATACTAAAGTAAATATTTTTCGAAGATTTTGTTGATCGATTTCACCTTCCGGTATGAAATTAATAACAAATTCGTCATAACTATTTTGAATAACTTGATATTCCATAAGCGGTATTCTAAACGATGAGACATACACCCCTATGGCTGATGAAGCAATTTTTCTTCCACTCCTAGTCAGAAAGTTATCAGTAATTCGGCCGATTTTGAGTTCCATACAGGAAAATGGGATATTATCAGGACAGTCTTCTTCAGATGTCTTGACAACGGTACCACAATCGCCCAATTTATAATTGATCAATGGAAAACCATAAGAATGTAATGCCGTCACCAAAAACTCATTATCGTCATTTACATTCAAAGCCACAACGTCATCTGCTATTCGCATAATGTTCTTTGCAGATTCTATGCCGATTGCCGGTATTTCTCGGCATCCATATTGATCATAAACATCACAGTTGAAAGCATTTTCTATGGTTTCTCTGCCTTCGAGGGTTTCTGTCGTTGAAATGACACATTTTACTGTCGGAAATCTAACATCATTCACGATGAGAAATTTTGATAATTCTAAAATAATGGAGGCATATCCATAAATAATTTTGGGTTTAAATTTTTTTATTTTATCTACCCACTTGGGAAAATCGTCAGGAGAATATTTGTAGGCGTTGAATAACATACGCCTGTTGATCAAAATTCCTATTTTAGCAATCATTGAATCTTTGAGTTGATGATGTTCATATGGGGCTCCCCATAGCCAGACCACTTTATCGCTTGGTTGCCACTTGGCAATCAGGTTGTTTCTCAAGTAAGCCGCTCTTTGGAATTGAGAAAAAAAAGGTGATTTATAAATGACTGCAACATTACCAGTAGAACCGCCTGAATAGTCTAAAAACAAGTTGTTGCCGAATTTGTCCGTCGATTTTAGGGCATTAATGTTTTGTCGAATGTCGGTTTTCGTTAATGCTGGCATTTTTTGTAAATCTGTTTTATCTCGGATGTCATTAGGCTTCAAATTCAGGCCATCCATAATATTGCGGTAATAGGATGTTGAGAAATAGGCATGTTGAATAAGGTCCTGGAGCAACCTATTTTGAAGCTGAACCATTTCATCTTTGGTCAGGGTAAGGTTTTTTTTTAAAATATCGTAATAATGGTAACGTCTATCCCCTTTTATCCTATATCCATTTCTTTGAATCAATTCTGTTAGGTTCATTATTTTTCCTGTTCATTTATTATTAGTTAATGAAATGAGGATGGCAGAGCGCCGTCGATTCGCACTATTTGCAGTGATATGGTAGGAGGGATTACCGCCAACTACATAGTGCCTATCCATAAAGGATAAGTTCTTATTATAAGGCGAAAATCGCGCATATTGAAATGATCCTTTTTGCTGGACATGATATTTGGAAACTCCAACCAACCGATATCATATACAAAACAAGCAGGAACAAACAATCAAAATGCTCGAAATTCGTCAAAAACAGATGTCGCTGACCCTTGCCTATCGTTAAGATTTTGAGCAAGCACGGGAATTGGCGGCCATCAGCCGTATTTTTGAACTGCATCCTGCCATTTATGAGGTGCTTATCAAGATCTTTGTGGGTACGGAGCCGACACAGTGGAAATAGATGCCCATGGCATGAGCACGGAGTAAGTGATTAGGTCGGCCATCGTCAAAGTCCTGTTCGGTTTCTAGTAACGGCCCTGGGCCTTTCATCAGGCTGACTCTCGTACCTTGCAGTCCCTTTGCCGGATGGGCTTGGGCCAGGAGTTCAAGAAATCGGCCTTGCAAAAAAATATCAGCGCCATCATGATCGAAATATAGAAAATCATCAATGGCCTCATCCTGAGACAGGCCAAAGAACGGAAAATCGAAACTGGGTGGGAGGTGCGCATCGACTGCACGGTGGTGCAAAGCAACATCCTTTTTCCCAACGGCAACCTGCTGTGAAACGTGGTCCGGGTCCTGACCCGGCGTATTCACGCGGCCAGGGACCTGGGCATCCAGGGGCTTTGCTTCCATGACCGCACCAGTTGGAAAGTTTCCCAAAAAATTCGGCAGGGCGCTTATTGCTGGCATCACAGCTAGAAGGGTGGAGCGTTTTAACAGGGGAGCGCCTGTATGAAGAGTTTTGGGATTGTGCCGCAAAATGGCCTTTTAACCCCCTGAGGCTGGTCCTTTGGGTGAGATGAGAAAAAATTATGGACACAAATTGTCCCCAGCAGTGGAGTTTTTGATAGGAGTGATCGGGCTGGGAGTCTTGTTTTTGAATGTGGTTAAAATCATGTCTGTCAATCGTTTGAAGCAGTTGAGAGAGATTGTGCCATGATGGCTCTTGGGTCTAAATATCCTTATGTTATTGGTGCATTGTATTAAATAAATTATAGCACAAAATGGATATTTAGGTCTATTTATTATGACTTTTTAACTGGACAGTAGTTATGAAAGATGGTCGTTATCAGATAATAGGGCGTTATTATAATATACAAGTTTTGATAAACTCAAACAGTTTATTAATATAAGATGACTGGATTTTATTAACTTTTTGACACCCTTTATATAAATTTAGTAAATACTCGGCAAAAGTATTTATAGAAAAATGTTCTTCAACATGTTTTTTTCCCATTTGACCCATGCGTGTAGCTGTCTCATAATTATTTAACAAAAAACTAACCTTCTCAGCAAATGCACGCGCATCTAAATCACAAAGAAATCCAGTATTAGGCGGAATAACACATTCAATACCAGGCAAGTTAGTTGAAACGACCGCACATCCACATCCCATCGCTTCTAACAATGATTGTGTTGCATGACTTTCGCTCTTAGTTGGTTGAACAAAAACTAATGCTTTATTTAATATAGTAGAAGGGTTGGATATAAAACCCAAACACTTCAAATTAAATCCTTTATCGCGTAATTTTTTTGCTTTTTCATGCACTTCCGCCGATAAAGTTCCGTTGCCGATAATTGTATAGCGAACCAATTTTCCAGTTATTGTTGAACCAATTAATTCTGCCATATCTATAAATAAAAAAGGATTCTTCATGGATTCTAAACGAGCACAAAAAACGACATTCATTTCGCGTATTTTTGAAGGCTTACATTTTGTGTAGTCAGTAAAACTATTAGAAGTTATTGAAACATTGCTTTTTAAAACCCCTTTGATACTAATTACCGTGTCATATATAGTTTGATTAAGACAGTCTACAGCATTACATATTGCCACCCCTCTAACAAGTTGTCTTTTTTTTAGAAACGATAATTCTGGATATACAACAGAAGCAACAACACTTGTTTTAGGAATAGATTTACTAATCAAAGGCAAATAACGAATCCCATCCAAAATTCCATGAACGATATCAATATCGTTTAATCGAATAACATTTGTAATCTTTAGCGCAATGTTAAAACGTTGGATAAGTGTAAATATTTTTGAAATGAAACTGAACTTATATTTCGAATATATGAAAAACTTTCTAATACATTTCGGTTCATCTAAAACAATGATGTCATTAATTTCCTGAATTAAATTATTCATCAAAAGTAATTCATATAATGTCTGATTGACAATAAAATATACCTTTCCCTTATATTTTTTATTCATATAGTTGAAATAATTTTTAAACCTTTTTTCAGCACCGCCTATACCATTGCTTATTAAAAGGATCCCAATTTTGTTATTACTCATCATGCCAATAACTCCATTTCTGAGTCCAATCTGCTTAAGATTCTTTTTACAGATTTACCGTCTATTTTATAGAAAAACTGCTCTATAAATTTATCCCTATTTTTGTCAATATTTTCCTTGAAGGCGCCATTTAAACTAAAAAAATCAATCGCCTCTTTTAGGCTATTGTAATCTTCTCTACTGACCGCCACGCCCCATTTCATATATTCAATTTGGTTTCCAACAACATTATTTGAATAAACAATAATTCTTTTTTTAAATGCAACGGCTTCGCTCATAACTGTTGATATAACCCCAAGTAAACAATCTGATATATATAATAATGCATATAAATCATAGTCACGTACAAGTATAAAATCTGTAACACCATATTTTTTTGCTTCATCATGATATTTAGTAAAATTTGTTTCGGCCGGATGCATTTTTATTACTAACGTATATTCCGGCTCTAAAGAAGCGAAATCTTCAAATAATCGGTCATTGATATTGAATAGTTCTTTTGTTGCAGAACCGTAATTTCCTGATGAAGCATAGAGAATAATTTTTTTGTTGCTGGATATTCCTAACTGCTTTCTTATGATTTGATGGCTATATACGGAACAATGATGAGACAAATTAGTCATTCTGGGATTACCAATAACATCAACCTGATTTTTATCAAATATGCTGGATTCTGTAAGAAGAGTTCTTTCATAATTGCCGAACACAAAATGCACATCACAAAGCGGAACCTGCCCTTTAAATTCATTAGGATAGATATATCCTGGGTGATTTGTATGAATCACACCATGTTGCAAACCATATGTTTTTAAACCTTTTTTCCTAGCCATATATATTAATGGCATATTGCCATATTCATTTACAATAAAAAGATATTTGGGATTAATCCTGTCCAAAGCATAGTCTGCGTAAATAATCTCCTTAATTTTTTGAACAAAATGATTCTTTAGAAGCAATTTAAATTGAGTAACAGAAAATTTTGGTCTCATCTTCTTTACTCGCTTAACTTCTTGCTGAAATTCCGGATTCCCAACAAGTTTAGTCCAATCTTTCTCAAAATCTATTGAAAAGGCGACCACTTTTCTTTGAATCATTTTCCTACGTAATAAACGACAAGATGAAATATAATAGCTATAGGGGACAGATTTTACATCCCTTTTTAAATGTCTATAGAGAAAAACAGGATCGAAAACTTCCTTTCCAAGGCCGCAGACATCCAAAGCCAACATTTTTGTGTATTTTTGCAATTCTTCAAATGTATAATCCGTTAAAGGTTGGAGATATCTGGGTCCTCTTACTGTATTTTCTATAGATAAAGTTGCCCTCGGAGATATGGCTAAGCATTCAATTTCGTTAGGTTGGATGCGGAATAGTCCAATCATTAATTCAATAATTGTCTGGGGTATCTTCTTCACTTTTGAAGTAAATTTTCGATAATTATTCGTTTGTATTTCCTTTACAGTTGAATTTGCATTAAAATATATCCATATATTCCACTGAATAAAGGAGAATAAAAAAATATCTTCATAAAAAAACAACTTGTTTTTCAACAATATTTTTCCTATTGTTTCAGTAGTAAGTGTTGAAAAATGTTTTTTTTGGTGTTTTATTTTTGATGTCCCCATGGCTTTTTCATTTTGCGATATGATTTATTTCTCTCCAATTTATCATAATTCTCAATATTTCTGTATTTTATTACTTTAGCGGGAACTCCGCCAACCACTGCATATTTGGGTACATCGTTTGTCACTACACTACCTGCAGCGATCACCGCGCCGTCATTTATAATAACACCCGGTAAAATAGTAACATTGTATCCACACCATACATTTCTTCCTATGAATACTCTTTTTTCAATATGCACCTCATCCCATGGCAACAATGTGCATTCATTATAATTATGATTGGAACTTAAAATCGCCAAACGCTCTGCAGCAACAAAGTTATCGGAGATTTTTATACCACCTCGACCACCCAAAAAAGCATGGCCATGTATTAAAACATTATCGCCAATTTCTATCTTTTCAGGCGAAGAAAGCATATCATAATTGGGGTTTAAATAACTGTTTTTACCAAATTTGACGAATTTTTTCTTTGCATGCTCATGCTTAATGTCCATGAAAATGCATTTAATTTGGAAGCTAATTTTGCTAAGAATATTAAGAAAATTTCTATTCATTTAGCCTCTCCAAATTTTGTAAATATGCCAGTGAAAAAACTGCATAGGATAATATAAGAAATAACGCCTGATAAAATTAGAAATATTAAATTCGAAATATAATAATGCATGAGATGCACTATAACACCCATTAGTAAACTCGACAAAACAATCAGAAATATATGATTCCAATCAAACTCCAGAATCAGATATTTTCTTGAGTTATACAAGGCAATAGCAGACATACTTATGTAGGCTGCAAGCATTGATAGGGAAGCTCCGAGAAGTCCCATTTTGGGAATAACTATAATATTAAGAGATAGGCTTATGATTGCCCCCACCATAGCGAAATAACTACCTTGGAGTGACTTTCTTTGATAACTTAATATATCAAATCCAAATCCATAAATTATGTAAGACATATATGCCATTCCAACATATGGAATTACCAGTAGAGAGGATTGCGCAACCTTTTCATTTGACAATAATTCAATGATTGGTTTTCCTATGACAATCATTCCAACCCACATTGGAAATCCAATAAAAGAAAAAAGGTTAACACTATCTTTCATTTTATTAATCAGTTCATTTTTTTTGCCTTGATTCCAGAGGCGATTAAACATAGGGTTATATATAAAAGAGATAGAAGCTAATGCGGATTGTATCAACCGCGGAAGAGAATAACATGCATTATAAATGCCAACAACTTCTATCCCAAAATACTTACAGATTATATAACGATCGAATCTTGTTATAATCGTCAGCATTAAAGTTGGAAGCATTATTGGAATAGAAAATTTCAGATAATCTTTTATTCTATAGAATGGGCTAATTGTGAATTGAAAAATTTTCATATACTTTATAAACAACACAATAAGTATAATAAATGATGAAAATGCTTGAGCGGCAAACAAGCTCTCAACGGTACCAAACGTATAAATGGCTATTATCATAAACACAATGCTCATTATGTTTAATGATATTTCAGCCATAATATAAAAATTTACCCGGTCAAATAACCTATAATATATAAGTGCAACATTTCTTAATGCTTCGAAAGAACTGAATAAAATCACAATTATACTTAGCATTACTTTTTCTTTAGTTTGAAAAAAAATAAAAGATATTGGTTTTCCAAATACAAAGCAAAAAATTAGTAAAAAAGCCGATGTACACATAACTGCCAAGAAAACCATATTGAAATCTTGAGTTATTCTTTTCTCATCATTTACACCAGACAAAAAACGTAAAAGACCAGTTGAGAGCCCTAACATCATAAACCAGACTAAAAAAGCACTTATCACTAGACCGAGTGAATAATATCCATAACTTTTCAAATCCATGCTTTTAATGATTATGGGTAAAAAAAACAGACCTCTCAAGTTTAATAACTGCCTGGCAATTGAATATGAGCCAAAATTCTTATAAAGATTTCCACTTGATTTGTCCAAAAAAGGAAAAAATTTATAAATATTTATTTTAAACTGTGTGGTAAAGTTCATTTCAGGGCTACCCTCTCAAAGTAATCCTTTTCTTGCCGATAAATTCCAGTTAAGGCAAATAGAAGCGGTATTAAAAATTTAGTATCATGATTTGGCAAATAGGCTATGAATAAGGAAACCCAAGAAAAAAACAGACCCCATCCTACATAATTATTGTTTTTATTAATAGATTTTTTCAAAAACATGTACAAGGAAATAATTTTATACATACTTAGATGACAAAGGAAGATGGTAATAATCCATCCATAAATTTCGATCCACATAAGGAATTGGTTCTCTCCTATGCTTAACCAAGTTCTTCTTTCGTGGAAAGCCCTATCAATACTACCATAGTATAAAACAGGCAAAAATCCTGTTCCGATTGCTCTCTCTTTGATCATGTTATCTTTAAGTATCCACGCATTTTTATAAATGTTTAATCGCTGAATTACATTTTTGGGATCAGAGAATCGTGATATATTGTTATGACTCATATATAACGGTAACATGCTTATAATTATAAATAAGGTAAAGATTAACCCAATACTTATAAATATTTTCCTTTTATTCTGTTGTGTAAAAAATAACCACAATATCAAAACGACTGTTACTGCCAGATAATTACCTCTATTTTGGCAAAGAACTATTCCCAAAACAATCATTACCAAAATAATAATATTTAGAAAACCAGGCTTAGATTTATATTGCATTCTTGCAAACACTAGTGCAAAACCGACGTTAAGCACAGTAGCAGTTACATGTGAACTTGTTTGAAATATGCCTACCATACGGTTAAATTCGCTCAGGTAATTAAATCCTTCGCTTAAATACATGGCGCTATTAGAAGACACTCGAAAACTACTCCCCGCTATATATTGAATAATACCGCCAATTGCGAAAAATAGCGTCATACAAATAACTAATGAAATAAGATACTGTTCAAGATTGACCCGACCAGGAATTATTACGGAAATGAGAAGCACATAAAGAAAGGAGAAACCTGAGTGTGTAAAAACATAAATCAAAATTGGTGGCCATGTACAGATCCTATAGTATGTAACAAGTGAACCACCAATTGCCATAACTGCCCAAAGTGATATGACAGAAAACCATTTAACAGAATAAGCCCTTTTTTGAATAAGGCCCCAAAATAACCACGTTAATATACCTGCTCTGATTGCATAGTCGTTAATGCCATAAAAAAGGCAACTCGAAGGTAAAAATGCAATAAATGCAAGTAAATGCGCCCATAGCTTGGGTCTAAAATATGCCCAAACTCCTAAGCCTGAAACAATTGCAAAAAGAATTAGTGGAATTAACATAGAATTGATTGAATAAAATATTCACACTTAAAAAGGTGGTATTGAGTTAACCCTTATAAGCTGCATTCTCGGAAACTTGGGACGATAAACTTGTAATGAGAACAGGAGGAACCAAATATGGTACCCTTCGTGTATCAGGCCAACTATAAGACCGGAGTCACCTACGCATAAATCTATTTCGTACTGGGACAAAGAAAGCAACAGTCCCAGGCTAAACGCAAATGCATAGGTAAGGTGGATCCTGAAACCAAACAAATCGCTCCCATCCGTGGAAGGAAAAAACCTTCACCCAAGGAAAAAATCAAAATTGGTCCAGTGTCCCACCTGGCGGCCCAGCTTTCCGGGGTATGTGGTGAATCCCGAGAAACGGTCCAGGACTTCATCCAATCCGTTCTGAAAAGTCCTATTTCCGCGGGAGGCATCCAACGCATCTTGGACAGAACTTCCCACAGGCCCTTGCCCCGGTCTACAATGCCATCGCCCACAAAGCCTGGAACGCCACGGTCAAACATGTGGATGAAACCTCCTGGAAAAACCAGTCCAAACCCATATGGCCGTGGGTAATGTACAACCGCAGAGTGGCCTTTTTTTATGATCCATAAGGACCGTTCCTAACAAAATTTTTGTCAGTTAGTGGATGCGTGGTAGAGCATCTTAGTCAGCGATGACTACGCGCTTTACCGCAAATGGGTGCATGAACGGCTATCCTGCCTAAGACATCATACTCGCCGGACCAGGGAGCTTTCCTAAAGAAAAGCCCCGGAACTGGCCTAGGTTCGGAACCCATTTTTAAACGAGCTGAAACGACTCATGAAATGGGAACATGAGACACCCGATATTGGCTGAGTGGAGGTCCTTCATTGCCAGGTTTGAGGGACTGCTCAATAAGCATTTTTATTGCAAGAACGAAACCTGAGTTTTATCCCGCAGTCTCCTCAAGGAAATGGAAAGCCAGTGGCTCTTTCTGTCCGAACCCGAGGTGGAGCCCACCAACAAACAAGCGGAAAGAACCTTGTGCTAAGGAGTGCTCTGGCGCAAACGCAGATTGAGGAACCCAAAGCGAAAAGGGAAACCGATTGGTGGAGGTTAATCTGAGCCTCAAGCATACCTGCGGAAAGCATGGCATCACGGTAGATCCCCGACTGATCTAAATCCTCTCCTACCATCTCCATGGACAACCAGTCGCTTTGGAATGGATTGCCAACCAGGGCTAAGCCTCCCGTGAATGCTTACGATTTTTAAATTTGGCCGAAGCGATGAGGGTAAGGCCACTTACTACTATTCTTCTAATATTGATTTTATAATAAAAAGTACTTGGGCGTACCATGCAAGGCGAGGCAAATATCCCTGGAACTCTTCTGGGTTTGACAGAATGTTATACTTATTGTTTATTATAATTTTTACTAAACTTTTTTGTAGTTCTACCCGTTCCCTACTTTCTTTAATATCTTTTGAAGTATTACCTTTTTTGTTGCGAACTAACATTTTAAGAAAATTTAATATCTTTTCATTTTTTAATGTTGCCTTAATTCCCTTTTTGACATTTGAAATTATTCTGCTATCTTTATATTTTTCAGTAAGTTTAAATTCTTTTTTATTTATTACGTACTCTTGTCCATGTGAAAAAAAAGGGATATCTAAAACTTCTGGATGTATTATAGATAATGATTTAAGAATAAAATGATTTTTTTTCTTAAGATTCGATGGTATTTTGAGTGAAATATTGAAAAGTTCTTTTAAAGAAAAAATACTAATCGAATAAAATAACATGTTCGCAAAATTTAAAAGTTTAACATCAGCCCCTTTTCTATATTCATTGTTCAGTATCTGAAATTCATTTTTACTTATAAGCATGCAGTCAATATTATTTTTCTCGCAAGTACTTCTAATCTTATTTTCTATGTGCTTTCTATATTGAAGGTAATGAGGAAACATTTTGATTAAGTTTTTATCGATATAATATTCATCAATATATTCATTGACGTCGAAATAATCTTTTCGCATATCTTCTATCCAAGGCACATTTTTAAAAATTTCACCAAAATATCCAAACTCAATAAAATCCGTGTCTTTATTATTTTCAAACTCACGAAAAAAATTGTTTGACGCATTGTATATTCTGGACAAAAATCCGTATTTTCGCATATATTTGTTCCAATATTGATCGATATTATTGGGCGTATTCCAATTCATGACAGATAGTTTTAGATTAAATTTGTCAGAAAATAATTGATTAATTTCAAAATCTTTATCTTTTGTATTTGTCAGTGCAGTATTTCCAATTCCATACAGTAGATTAGGGCTAACTTTGTTATTTAAAAAAGAAGATAGTATTGTTCTTGAGTCTATACCACCAGTCATGCATATAGAAACTGATTTAAATATATTACTTATGCTATTTACCGTACTATTTAATTTCTCTGTAAATTCGTCAAAAAATATTTCATCATTAGTATACTCCAAATTTTTTTCATTAAACATATCAATTTTGTTTAGATTGAAAGTATTATCTATTAAATTTATTGAAATGTATTCATCGCCTAATAATCTTTTTATTTCATTGAAAAGGGTATCATTACCAAGAATTGAGCATTGAAATGTATATTCAAGTAAACTAAAGTGGTTAACAGTCAAATATGATTTTTCTTCAATTGCAATATCGTATAGTGAATTGCTAATATTCCACATATTTTTATTATGGTAGTAAAAAACGGTAAGAATGTTATTTTCATCACAAAATACATAAATTTTATTATCCTTTTTTATTACTACTAAATAATTGCCAATGCTGCGATTTCTTAACTTTTGTATATCTCCATCAAAATCGTGATAAATGTTTTTTAAAGCATTTTTACCTATTTCATTTTTATATATAATCGTACCCGCGGTTGCCACAAAACCATCTGTTTGCCTAATTTGTAAAAAATTTTCGTTTTTAACATTCAATTTTTGAAATGCTATTAATAAATACTCAAGGTCTAAAAACTCACTATATTTTTTAAATCCCGCATCAATATTTCTCGTAATAATGTTATCTATATTATCTTTTTTATTACTAAGTATTATTTTGGCCATGTTCTGCTCCACTTTTGAGGTTGAAAGTTGCTTTTATACATTTTTAATACACACATTTTGTCTTCTGTTTTTTCTGACAAAGCATAATATATGAGGTGGAAGAAGACGATTACATTTACATGATACCCTAACTTTTGTATGGATTAGTTAGAAGAAAATACTTTTTTCGCACAATTATTAAGTTTACCAAGAGTAATAATCACTACGAAAAGAAATTATACTTAATTATTGTATCTTCAGCAATATTTTTTAATGCTTTTTTTCCTAAGACATCATCCCAAAAAACAGGGCTAATCCCATGCCCTGGTCTTTTTGTTGTAATATTATCTTCTGAAAGACATTCTCCAGCTTCTATGTTTTTAGACGCAACAATACTTCTTCGGGCATGTTTTCTAGCTTGTGCTTCATTGCTAATGTCGCGCAGCATATTTCCATAGAGCCTTCGGTATATTTCGAGTTTCTGAATAAATTTTCTCAAGTCTTCTTTATCCATTGCGTGATAATGATCGTTTCCGGGCAATGTTTTGTCGTGCGTGAAGTGCTTTTCCAAGATAATTGCTCCGAGAAGTGTTGCCAACTCTAAACTACTGATAGTATTATCGGGCGCAACATGATCTGAATATCCAATAATACAATTAGAAAAGGTCCTTTGCAAAACATTGATCTGGGCTAATTCCGCATGCTCTATCAATGTTGGGTAATTCAAAACGCAGTGCAAGAGGCCAATTTCTTTTGCTCCCGATTTTTCAAGGACTTGAATTGCAAATTCAATTTCAGGTATTGTTGAAGCACCAGTTGATAAAACAACAGGCTTGTTTGTGCTAGCAATCTTACGCAATAGTGGGACATTTGTAATATCCGCTGACGCAATTTTAAAATATTTCAGCAGTGGATTTAAAAAATCCACTGCATCTGTATCAAAAGGGGTGGAAAGAAAATCAATATTCCTTTTCTCACAATGCGTTGCAAGCATTTCATATTCTTTCGCACCAAAATTATCATATTTTTTGAACAGTTCGTACTGGCTTGGTGTTTTTTCTTTTAATCTATCCCAATAAGCAGGGCTATTTTTCGAGGCTATTTTTTCAGCCTTGTAAGTTTGGAACTTGGCTGCATGAGCGCCGCCTATTGCAGCTTGATCAATAAGGTCCTTAGCTAACTCAATTGAACCTTCATGGTTTACGCCAATTTCTGCAATTATATAAGGCGATAGAAATTTTCCAGGCAATTTATTTTTCATATGCGGCATCTCGTATGGTTTCTCCCAAAATAGAATTTATATTTGCAACAACTCTTTTTTTCCCATTTTTTAAATCTAATGATTCCATTTTTTTACACATTACAGTACGTAACTCAAAATCTTCGACAACCCTTTTAACTGCATGCAAAATCTCCGCATCACTAATTTCCTTTCTAAACCCCAAATTAATAAACCCATTTTGACTTGAAGCCATTGAATGTGTTGTTTCTCGAAAGTTTTGCGCTATGACGATTGTTGGTACTTGGAGGCTGGCTAATTCAAGAACCGTACGACCGGCAGAAGTAATGGCCAAATCGGCGTTATTCATAAATTCACTTATCTTACTTGTATTTTTAATTACGCTAACACTTTCAGAGGGGATTGTCAAAAGAGTATTTTTGAGATCATTTGTATGTCTGTAGCCTACCCCTAATACGATATCCACAGAGAGTTCTTTGGCTTTAAGATAGGGGAAAATTGCAAGCAGTACCCGACAGGTAAGGTTGCCTTCATCCACACCACCAAAAGTGAGTAAAACTTTTTTTACATTATTTCTTTTCTGTCGCTTGGAGATATGTAAAAACTCATCCCGTAGGCAAAAGTACTTTGGGCCAACCAAAATGGTTTCTTTAGGAATCTGATGAGGATAGAGAGCATTAAAAACCATGTCAGCGGTTTCTGCGCCAAGGCCCATATCTTCAAAGTTGATAACAGCAATTCCCTTTTTTTTAAGTGCCAAAATATAATCAGCGCTCGTATTAAGAATATCGTTAATTACCATGTCTGGATCGAGAGCGAAAATTGCTTCAAGTAATTGCTCACGCGATGTAGTTTTCATACGATAGTTATTTTTTCTAATAATTTCTTGAGCCAAATCATCCTCTTCATGACAAAGAAAAACAATATCATGCCGAATGAGTTCATTTGCTATCATAATGCCTCGATAAGCATGCCCCATACCGATTTCATGATTACCAATAACCACAAAAACAATACGCTTTTGTTTTAAAATCATTTCACATAACCAAAAATCATGGTAGGTATCAATATCTATACTGCGCTGTTCATCCATAATATGCAATAAAATATTCTCACCGATACGGCTGCCTGTTTGAAGCTGTTCCTTAGTACACGCGATAACTGCGCCAGTTTCTTTGTACTGCATCGGTAGAAATTGCCTATTGACCCTTTTCGAATAAAGAGGGGTCGGCTTGCCCGAACAATCTCCCCAGCGTAGATGACAATCTTCAACTGCAGTCAGGACAGTATCCGGCAATTTTTCTAATAATTTTTCAATAATTTGGTCAATATCAACACCGGTTATAAATGGAGATGTCGGTTGAACCGTTACAATAATATCATATTTTTCTTTAAATTTTTTTTCACTCTCTATGCACGCATGATCGATTACTGGGTCAAGAGGCACGTTATCATCGGCAAGATCAGAGGGACGCATTAGAACATTAGCACCAAATCGTTTTGCAAAAAGAGCAATCTCTTCGTCCTCGGTGGAAATAACAATACGCGTAACCAATTTGGATTGCAAAGCAGCTTTAATTGAATAGGCGATAAGCGGCTTTCCGCACAAAGGGCGAAGATTTTTGCGTGGAATACCTTTGGAGCCCCCACGGGCAGGAATAACTAAAAGAACTTTTTTTATCATACCTTCTCAACTTTCAGCAATAGTCATTGGTGGAGATATTTTGAGTATAACTATTTGAAATGATGCTATAAAACATTTAAGAACCCAGTCTTTTTGATTTTTGTGAAATTGCGAATATTCATAAATAAATCAAAAAGAAAAGGACTAAAATTGGACGTCAAACAAAAGCCGCCGCCAAAGCGTCCTCCGAGGAAGCGATCAGGATCGGCCTGAAAAATATCAGTATATCACAATGCCAACTAGAAACTGGGTATTCCTGATCCCGAAAGTTGAGATACCTTCCTTAATCTTGTCCAGTACGCTGGAGAGAATGCTGACAACTTATCAGACCTTTGCACAACCTTATGATTCTTTCCAAACGGAATATTGTTCTATATTCTTCCTTTTGGAAAAATTATCCTTTCCACTACTGAAGTGCTTACCATGATAAAGGCAAATACTATCAGAAAAATTCCTGACAACTTTTTACGATCAATGGAAAAATGATATTCAACCATGCAACCGCTGTTGCTCTTATGGCGTAGGCCCGGCGAGGATAGCGGCCAGGAGAGTGAAGATCAGTGCGGTCGCCGGGAGGTGGAGGTTAAAGTCTCCGATGCTGTGGATGATTATTGCCGTGATGCCGCCCAGAGCGCGTAAGGTGGTTCCTCGAACCAATCTGCTGGGGGCATTAAGCTTGGTTCGAGTTTGACGGACAAGGACAAAAATCATCCACAAGACAACGGGGATAAAAATCATCCCAATTCGGAGACAACGTGCAAATAGTCGTTATGGGCCTGAAAAAATCGGGCGTTGAACCCTGGCGGCTGATATTGCGAGAAGGCCAACGCAAAACCGCCGGGCCCCACGCCAAAAACGGGGTGATCGGCAATCATATCGCAAGTGGCTTTCCAGACTGTAACCCGACTGGACAATCTTGCCATGTCAGCGCCTTGTCCTATGGTCAGGGCGCGTTCGATGCCCGAGGTGCTCATTAGCATGATCAATAGCATTATTATAAAGGATGCCCAAACCAAAGCCATGACAATTCCTTTTCGAAAAAACTTTCTCTCGGCCAGGATAGATACCATAATGCCTAACCCAACCAGTGACCCAAATCCTGAAATTGCTCCAACTTACCCTCATGGACAGGAGAAACCTGCATGAGCTCTTCCATCCGCCGGATAACACGGAAAAATCGACGCCCCAAAACCAATTATCCCTGAATTTCAATAGGTTTTAATCGGCCAGTAGTGTAACCCATTACAAATAGCACATTTGATGCCAGTTCTTCAACGGTGCTGTCCTTACCAACCTCAATATTTACGATCTCTTCACCGCCATAAGATTTTATAAAAAAAGGCAGGACGCCGCAACGTCATCTATAAAAAGGAACTCACGGCGTTACGGGCCTGTTCCTCAAAATGTTACCTAAGAGGAAGAATATTGAAGACCACTTGCATCATCTCAAATCGCGTGACCAGAAAACATAGCCGGGCTTTTCTTCATAGCAAAACATTTACCGCCTCTTGTTTGGCCAAGACAAATTCTGTATAGCCTGCAACCAAGAGGTTTTGGTATCCACTTAGTAAAAGATGTCAACACACAATGCCTGAACTGCCCAAACCATTATGTCCAACAATGTAGAACGTTGTAATCTTTATTCATTTTTAGTTTTTATGAGATTTCCAGAATAAAAAAAACATACCCCCAAACAAATTCCTGTAACGTCCATTCCAATATCACTTAAAGAGGCTGTTCTCCCGGGTATCAAAGATTGGTGATATTCGTCTCCAAGCGCAAACAGAATCAATCCAACCAACAAGAAACAAAATGTTATTATATTTTTCTTTGAAAAAGAATACATATTAAAGAAATTCAACCAAGCCCAAGATAAGAAAGCAAAAGCGGGGACATGAGCCAAATTCATCAATAAGTGATTGAAGGGGTCAATCTTGGCCACTAATTCAGGCAGGCACCCTATTGAAGACTGGATAATCAAGAACGTTGTGATAGCAACAGCGAACAATAGTTTTTTAATATTAATATGTATTCTCAAATATCAATTACTACTTAAAGAATATTTAACCTGCTGCATTGTCATATGAACTATAATCATGTGTATGTCTTCTGTCAGTTGCATATCATTTACATTTGCATGGATTGGAATACTTACGATTTGTTTAAGTTTACCTCCATCGTAGCCGGATAAACCAACAGTTACACCTCCATGATTGTTTGCATACTCAATTGCATTAATGACATTAGGAGAATTTCCGCTGCCGGAAATCCCCACAACAACATCCCCAGTTTCAAAAAAATTTTTCAAAGATTCAATGAAAATATTTTCATATGATAAATCATTTGCATAGGCCATCATAGTAGAAATACTGTCATTCAAGCAAATCATTTTGAATCTCTTTTCTTCATCTTCACAACAACACCCTTTGTTTAAATCACACACCCAATGAGATGCCGTTGAAGCACTGCCTCCATTCCCCATAACAAATATTCTATTTCCGCTGTCCCTGGCATTTAAAAAGGCTTCAATCATCTTTTTAAAATCATCATGAGGAAAGTACTTTATAGCCTCCTGCAATCTCTCCAAGTATTGTTCAGAAAAAAGTTTCATTTTTTTCGCTCCTTATGATCGTGCATTGATTTATGAAAGAATTGGTCAAATCAGTTTAGATCACAACCTATTAATATTTCCATGATTTTCAAAATCTATTTGCAGGCTCTGAATTGTGGCACAGCTATCAAAGCTTCAATAGTTGAAAAAATGATAGCATTGGCTGGAAGATGGAGGTTAAAGTCAACGATGCTATGAATGAGGATTGCTATACCTCCCCCCATGGTTCCCAGGGCTGTTCCACGTATCAGCCTGCCTTGGTTCCCAAGTTTGTACCTCGCCTGACTGAACAGGAAAAAAATCATCCAAAGAATAATGGGAACGAGAAAAAGTCCCGCCTCTGAAATAAGATGCAAATAGTCGTTATGAGCAAAATAAAAACGTGTACCAAGCCCGACAGGTTGATACTGTGTGAAAACCAACGTAAAATTTCCAGGACCTACGCCCAAAAAGGGATGATCAGCAATCATGGAACATGTGGCTTTCCAAACAGTGACTCGGCTGGACCAATTAGCCATTTCAGTTCCTTGTTCCAAAGTCAGGGCGCGTTCGATGGTAGGCGTACTCATCAACACGACTATAAGCCCTATAACAAATGCTGATCCAACCGTTGCCATGACGATACCTTTATGGAAGTAGCGGCGCTCAGCAAAGATAAAGCCCATGAAGCCCAGTCCGACCGAGGCTCCAATCCATCCTCCACGGGAAAGAGAAAGGATTAAGGCAGATGCCATAAAAAGGCATCCCAAAGCAATGGCGAATCGTTTAGATCTGGACAAACCTGTGAAAAGCAATCCCACGCCCAAACACAAGGTCATTTCCATAAGCCCGGCCAAATGATCGGCGTTGAAGTAAGTCGAGTATAGTCTACCCGCATGTTGCTGGTTCTCGTAACCCCACCAATGGAATGGGTTCGCGTCAAAATACTTGAAGATACCCAAGACGGCGACAAAAACACCTAAGCCCACAATCACGTAACAGAGCTTGCGAAGACCATCCCGGGTACGAACTGCATCCACAGCAACATAAAACACTGCGATATAAGCAGCCAATAGGCCTAACGCAGACAGGCTGTTCCTGACATTAATGCTAAACACGGTAGATAGAGCGCAGACGATTGCCAGGGCGATGAAAGGGCGATCCATAGGTGTGGACACCCATAACTTCCTACCTAATAAAATTCGTCGCAGAAAAACGCAACTAATCGCCAATAACGCAATCCACTCAATAATGGGCTCAGACCATCCTATGGCTCCGCCCATAGCCAGAGGGGGAAAGATCACCAAGGCGTAGAGGCAGAACCGAGAAATGGCTTTAAGGCCTCTCGAAACCGGATGGGCCAAATCCCCAAAACTAAATGAGGACTGCTGATCTATTGCGTCTGTTGTCAAAACTTGCTCTTAGGTATGCGGTAAGAAACGAGCGGAGGGGAAAGTGAAGAGCATCTGTTTGATTCAGATGGGAAAGGCGTGTTTGATAGGATTGAACGGACGGCTTTGCTGGAAGGGCTGCGCGAATCGCTTTTAGCAAATGCCCGTTTTGTTTGTGAGGAGAATATTAGATTGATATTCAATTATCTAACAGAAGCGCTGCGATGAGTTTTGCTGGTTCTGTCCTGCGGATATAGCTCCGCCCTCTCGATTACATCTTCTGTATGAGTCAGAGGACAAATCGGTATACTATTCCCGATCAGGGAACCCATTAGAAACCATTTCAATGGCGGTGGATATAGCTTGGTAGGCCCTCTTTGTCAACCCATAATGCGAAAGCGACTATGATATCCCACACATCAAAAAACACACTCATTTTTGCGGTGTATCCGCTTAAAGTTTTTCTGTGCCAAGATTTTGCCATCCAGAAAATACGATTTTTCATCATTTTTAGTACAAAATTGATCATGATAAAATGTCTCTTTGAAGCATTTCATTTTTGTGAACACTGTTTAATAGAAACTTATCTGTTGCATTTATAAATACATAATACAAACAATTTTTATGGTATTAATATACAAATGCAGCGGGCTGCATTCTCTCTGATTCATTAGCAAATAATCTAAAAAAATTTCAAATTTAAATACGAACAAAAATTTTCAAATCCAACCAGGTCGAGGGGGACGGAACACAGCCCGTCCCCCATTTTCTGTCTACCGAGGGTATGAGAAGACTTCTCCAGGTTCTCCCACCTCATAAATCGTGTCGCCGTTAATATGATAGGCCCTTAATCGAAGGGATTCGGCTTCCCCGTTCAAGACTTCAACGGTCACTCCCTTCGAGCCCACGAAACCATAGTTCTTCAGTTCAGTCATATTTACAGTAACGGGATATTTGTCAACAAAGCAGGCCGCTGCTGCGGTGTATGCGGATTCAAGGTCTGTCAGAGCCATTGCATTGGCTTCGTCGGTGGAGACTTCCGTTTCAGGCCGCTTGTCTTTGGGAAGGAGGTGCTGACATCTGCTTAACCAGTGCTGTTCCATTTTGGAGACAGATACGTATTGCCCATTTACCATAGCCTGTTGCAGTTGGAAGCGCCCTGTTTCATTGATCACGCGGTACGTCAGAAACAGAAAGTCATCTCCATTCAACCCTTCCATTGTACCGGAAACGGAGACCAAGGTAATACCGTTTCCGTCATCATCCTCCCGCCACTGAACATTATCCATTTCCTGATCAATCACTTTACCAAATGCGATTCCTGGGCAATCTTGTAACTCCCCATTCTTGACAATGGAAATCGCCTTGCTGTCGCCGAAAAAGCCGCTTATCAAAGCAAGCACAAGCAGCACGCCCAATACGCTTAAAATGGCTTTTCGTTGCGCCTGAGACGGCTCTACCGGGTGTTCCTTGGCTTTTGCGATCAGATCCTTCCTTTTATATAGGTACAACGGAAACACCATGATCCAAAGCATGAACGTACCAAAAGCCCACAACCCCGCAGGGGCATTGGTCAGGGATTTTTTATCGGAAATCTTCCCGATTTTATTGCGAGTTGCGTCCCAGTAGACGAAAATTGAGCATCCAATAACCAGCATCCATACAAACGTTTGCATTTGACAACTCCTTTCTGAGTTAAAAAAACCGATCGAGCGGTAAAGCGAGGCTCCTCATGAATTAATATATATAGTGAAATACCAGGGTGTTGAGGGGGGATTCGCCTATAACTGGCCTTCTTTCCATTCCTGATACTTCTCCAAGTCCGAATGTACTTGGGCGATAGCAAGCCCCAACACAAACACGTCGTCGATGTAACCAACAACCGGGATGAAATCCGGGATTACGTCGATGGGAGAAAGAAAGTACAAAAGAGCAGCCATGATGAGGATGATTGATCCCAGTGGAACTTCCCTGTAGTCGCCCGTGATCCAGTCGATCACGATCCCAAACATGGCTTGGAGATCGTCCCAGACTTTGCCCAGCGGCCCTCGCAGCTTTTTGGCTTTTTTTATGGCTTCATTAACCACTTTCTGAGCTTTTTGCTTGTCGTTGATGATCTTTTCGGCCTTGGCCTGCGACTTGGAAAATGAATCGGAAATTTTCTGGATCTTTTCTTGAGGCAGTGCGTTGTTTTCTGTGTTCATGGTTCCTCCTGAAAAGTTGTGGGTTGATACCATCCACTCATAAGGTGGGATTTCAAGGGTAATGCTACTTTTAAATATATATAGCAGAAACAATACTATTTTTAAATGCCTTCATTGCAATTGGAATTACCTATAAATAGACAAGGTATTAGGAGGTGCCTGTCCATGGATATCGAAAACGTGAAAAAACAGCTTGGGCTGAGGCTAAAGGCTTTGCGGCTGGAACGTGGTCTCAGACAAGAAGATATGGAAAAGTGGGATTTCAGCTATCGCTATTATGGACGGCTGGAACGCGGGTTGGTCAACCCCACTGTGGATACTTTGCTTCGGCTATGCCAAATTTTTGATGTTGAGTTGATTGACCTGTTTGGATTTATGGACGACCAGGGCGAAATTTCGGACGACCAAGCCGTGGTAACGATGAAAATGAATGAAATTGTGAAATCCGGGGATGCTGAGCGGATTCGGAAGCTGAGGGTGTTTTTGGAGGAGATATTATGAAATGCCTCGACCTTCGTATGCATACCCGATGAGGAGACACCTCCGGGCTTGATGAGTTCACAGGATCTCCTGAATACGAAATGACCCACCACAAGGTCCCGCGCCACGAACAAAGCATACAAGAACCCATCCACCCATTTGGGTAATCTGAATCACTGGGTACACCATTGAAACTGTTTTTCGACTTTGACGAAGATGAAGGCCAGGGAGATGGTAATCAACTTGAACTGGCCAAGCTGATTGCCCAGATAAAGAACCTGGACGTGGGTGAAGTGGCTCTGCTTAGGAGAATATTAAGGGAAATTGAGAAATGGAAAGAAGGAAGATAGGTTTGTTGGGACAACTTAAAATTTTTGAAGTTGGGTTGATCAAGCGGCTCGGATTCATGGACGCCGGGAAAAATTAAAAATTAATGTTGCTAAAAGCCCCGTCTGAATCAGGATGCTCGATAGAATCTCTAACATTCCAAGAAAATAGCCCCCCTTTCCAAGTGTAACTATGGGGAGATTTCTACAAAAAAAGATCTCCATGCTACTGCAATAGGCCTCCTCAATGGGTAAACCGCAGATCTCGTGCAGTGCCAAACCAAAGACCATAATCAGAATCAACGTCCAACATGCCAAGTGGAAGATTCCAAAAATTCGACCGCAATCCATTGCCGCTCTATACAGAAAATGAGAACTCTTCTTTCGGCTCCGGTGGTACTCTATCCAATACTGGGTTGATAAAAAGGCCAAAAACTGGGGAGGTGCCTGCATTCCTTCTCGCTTAGTTCCCTCTACTTGAGTTTGCCGATCATATTCTACACAAACCACCTGGCTATTTTCCCAGTCTGAAAACCTTAGATCCGCTTTTTTAAAACTCACAGAGCGAATAGTCGCTTTCCGAAAAACAGACTCATACAAATAAGACCGAGCAACGCTCCCGCCACAAAGATTCGCTTCTTCAAAAACAGCATCTTCCATCATGGAATTCTTTGCGTTGAAGGTCTCAATCCATGCTTTTCGGAAGTCAGCCCGGTGCATATTGGAGTTATCCCAGGAGATCCTAAAAATGTTCGAAGAAAAAAAGGTCACATTGTCCATTCGGCAATGGCTCATATCTATGCCTTCAAGGGTCGCGTCCTGGAATGACGCCCCGGACAACTCCGCCTTGAAAAATGAAGATTCTTCAATATCCGCCTTGGTAAAATTGCATCCGATTAAAACTGCGCCCTTGAAGGAGCATCTTTTAATTACGCTCAACTCAAAACTAGCGCCTTGGAGATTGCATCCAGAAAAATCAGTCCCATCTATATACGAATACTTAAAAACTGCCCCTTTCAGATTGCATCCCTGGAAATTTACCCCTGACAAATCCATATTGGAAAAGTTGGCCTGTTTCCCTTTTCGGGTCCAGTCTGGTTTGATTTCGCCGGATAACCATAAGTGATGTAACTCGATAATTTCGTCAATTTCTTCGATGGTGGGATATACTTTCTCCGGCTGATATTTAAGGTTCCTCCGGAATTCCATGGCGCGTAGGTGCTTTTCATTCACAACGCAGCCTACCGGCTCACCCTGGTCGAGAGGCTGGACACATGAAGTTTTGGGATTTGGAGGTTTTTCAGATAAGAAAGGTTCTCCGATTTCGCGGACCCTTCTTCCGCTGCCTCCCGTTGGAATGCTATCAGCCATTTCATTTATTCGACCACATACCCTGGAGAATTCAGTACAGAACGACTCAAAGGCATCACAGACTTCTTCAATTTCATTTTCAGAAAGGTTACCTCCACTCTTTTTCTTTTTTTCCAGAGTGTTATATAATTTGCGTAGACGAACGACTTCAGAAGGGGTTGGGTCAAAATTTAACAGATCTGCCAAACGCTTTTCATCGTCGCAGCTATTCATGTTCTCCACCTCTTTGAATATGGTTTTTAAAAGAGAAAAATGAATGGAGTCGAACAAAAATAAAATTTATTGCGTATGAACAGATACTTACACGATGAAGATCATGAAGGCAAATTAATCGGCAGCAAAATACATAATCGTCACATTTTCACAACATATAGATATCTAATTAATTTATGAAAACTATATAACCTAAACTGAGATTAATGATATTTTAATGAACTAAGGTAAGCGTCCAAAGAAGTACCCGGCAGGGATAAGAATCAATCGTTGGAGAGGTTAAAATCCGGGGTTGGCAGGAGGGCTTGGTAGGCTTCCCGGCAAGTCGCCAGGGGGAGTCTTTCAAATAAAACCTTCAGGTAGGCGAAGGGCTCCAGGCCGTTGGCCTTGGCCGTCTCGGTCAGGCTGAAGAACAACGCGCTGGCCTCCGCTCCTCTGGGCGATCCCGCAAATAACCAGTTCTTCCGGCCCACCACAAAAGGCCGAATCGCGTTTTCCGCCGCATTATTGTCCGGCTTCAGATATCCCTCTTCCAGGTATACGCCCAAATATTCCCACTGGTTCAACGC
>NZ_FQZU01000008.1:0-47500 GCF_900142135.1 Desulfatibacillum alkenivorans DSM 16219
CCGCGGCAGCGTAGTGTGCTGCCGGGGTCCGTAAGGACTCTTTTTTCAAAAGGCAAAGGCTTGTTGAAAGCCCTGGCTAAGGAATCAACCCTGCTTGAACAAAGAATGCTACGCACCCAGGCAGGATACTGCTCTGCCGACGCCGCCCAGAGACAAAACCAGGGACGCTGGATTCCCGATAAAGACGCTCGGGAATGACGGCGAAAGAACAGGGATATTTGACGGCCGTATTTTTGTTCGAATGGAGGATGGCGCCACGGTATGCATTCCCACGTACAACATGGGAACGAGTCCCCCCCATCCTGACCTTCCCCCGCCAGTGGGGAAGGGACGTAGGGGCAGGGTTCCCCTGCCAAAGGATTGGGAGACCCAACCCCTGCGCGGGCGACCAAAAAATAAGGATGCCGCTTCGCGCCTGCATTTGTTGGGTTTCGCAAGCTCTACCCAACCTACGATGTTGGGGCGGCCAGGGATAGGGACGCTGGATTCCCGATAAAGACACTCGGGAATGACGGCGAAAGAACAGGGATATTTGTCGGCCGTATTTTTATTCGAATGGAGGATGGCGCCACGGTATGCATTCCCACGTGCAACATGGGAATGAGAATAAGGATGCATTCAAGGGAGGTAAAACATTTTTGGGTTTGGGGAAGAGATTAGGCCGCGCCTGTTGTGCTGACGCACCCAGGCAGGATACTGCTCTGCCAGTTCCGCCCAAGGAAAAGCGGCGCCCCGGATTCCCGAGTTATGAAATCGTCGGAAAAACGGCGGCGCCCGGAAGGCCTCCGGATTGGGCGCATTAACTTACCGGTTTTTTCCGGGCATGGAGGATCTTTATTCAGGGAGGGATAACCAAGGCCCTTGCCGTCAGCTGGGGCGTTTCCATGTTTCGCGCTTCCTATGAAGAGGGCTCCATTATCCCGTTGCGGGAGACTATACCCCCAAATCCCGGCCTATGCCGCTTAAAAATGAAACAGGGCCGGAAAACCGGCCCTGTTTTGTATTTCTTTATGCAATTTGGCTGCGTGCAGCCACGGGCGGAATTAGTCGCACAGCTCGAACAGAGCTGCCGCGCCCATGCCGCCGCCGATGCACATGGACTCCACGCCGTATTTCACGCCGTGTTTGTTCATGTTGTACAGCAGGGTGGCGGCCAGCTTGGCGCCGGTGCATCCCAGGGGATGGCCCAGAGCGATGGCGCCGCCGTTGATGTTGATTCTGTCCATGTACTTTTCCAGTCCGATTTCGCGGATGGAGTACAAGGCCTGGGACGCGAAGGCCTCGTTGATTTCCCAGAGCCCGATGTCGTCAATGGTCATGCCCACTTTGTCCAGCAGCTTGGGAATGGCGTAACGGGGGCCTACGCCCATTTCGTCTGCGCGGCAGCCCACGGTGGTGTAGCACACCAGCTTGGCCAGAGGCTTGACGCCCAGTTCCTTGACCTTGTTTTCGGACATGATCACGCAGGCGGCTGCGCCGTCCGTGGTCTGGGAAGAGTTGCCCGCGGTGACGGAGCCGGCGGCTGCAAACACGGGGCGGAGTTTGCCCAGGCCTTCCAGGGTGGTGGAGGCGCGGACGCCGTCGTCAAAATCCTGGAGGAAGGTTTCCTGCTTGGACAGTCCGTCTTCGCCGATCACGTACTTGACGGCCGGAGTGGGAACGATTTCGCCGAACAGGCCTTCCTTCTGAGCCTTGGCGGCCTTCATCTGGGAATTGTAGGCGAACTCATCCTGGGCTTCGCGGGATACGCCGTAGCGGTTGGCCACGTTTTCCGCGGTGGTTCCCATGGAGCAGTACAGGTCGGCGCCGCCGGCCTGAGTGTGGTTCGGGTACGGACGGGGCATGTTGCCGCCCATGGGCACGAAGGTCATGGATTCCACGCCGCCGGCCATGGTGACGTCGGACCAACCCACCATAACGCGGGAGCTGGCCAGCGCGATGGCTTCCAGTCCGGAGGAGCAGAAGCGGTTGACCGTGGCGCCCGAGACTTCAATGGGGAAGCCGGCGATCTGGTTGGCCACGCGGCCTATGTTCAATCCCTGTTCGGCTTCGGGGAAGGAGCAGCCCATCATAACGTCGTCTACGTCGCCTTTTTCCATGCCAGGAACCTTATCCACGGCGGCGTTCAGAATGTGGGACAGCAGGGCCTCGGGGCGGGTGTCCTTGAAGGCGCCCTTGTTCCTGCGGCATCCCGGGGTTCTCACTGCGCTGACTATGTATGCATCTCTCATATATCTATCCCTCCTGATGTTGGGAAAAGTAGTTCATTAATTGCGAAGAGGTTTGCCAGTGGCCAGCATGTGTTCGACGCGGGCGATGGTCTTTTCTTCCTTGAACAGGGACACGAAAGCTTCGCGCTCCAGCCTCAGGATGTAGTCTTCGTCAACCGTGCTGTTGTCGCGGACGTCGCCGCCGCCGATGATGTAGGCGACTTTCTTGGCGATGAGAGCGTCATGTTCGCTGATATAACCGGCGGCCAGCATGTCGAAAAGCTGCTGATCCGCAAGACCCTGAGCCGCCTTGCCAAGCACGGGGATGGGTTTCTTTTGGGGCGGTGCATAACCGGCGTCCACCATGCGCAGAACCTCTTTCTTGGCTTCGCCGATGAGGTAGTCGCGGTTCATGACGATCCGGTCCTTGGGTCCCAGGAAGCCCATGGTGCGGGCCTGAGCAGCGGAGTTGGAGAACTTGGCCATGGCGATGTTTTGGAAGACGTGCATGAAGTAGGGGAGCAAGTCGTTCACCTTGACGCAGGGAGGCGTGGACAGGACGAACTTCTTCCAGGTGTTCATGCATCCGCCGCCGCCGGGGATGAGGCCGACGCCCACTTCCACCAGACCCATGAACAGCTCGGAATGGGCCACGATTTTGTCGGCCGCCAGGCAGGTTTCGCAACCGCCGCCCAAGGTCATGCCAAAGGGCGCCGCCACAACGGGGAAGGAAGAGTACAGCGCATTCATCATGCCGCCCTGAGCGCGAGCCAGGAAAGCGTCGATGTCCGCGTATTTGCCGGCTTTGGCAAGGCCCAGCATGTAAGCCAGGTCGCCGCCCGCGGAGAAAGCTCCGGGGAAGCCGGGGGACTGGTTGCCGATGACCACGCCGATGCCGTTGTCATCCACGTAAGCCAGGGCTTCGCCCATGCCGTCCACCAGTTCGGCGTTGATGGCGTTCATCTTGGTGTGGAATTCCACGCAGAACACGCCGTCTTCCAGGTCCACCAGGGACACGGAGTTGTTGCCCATGACCTTTTTGCCGGCGCCCTTGAGGCCCTTCAAAGAGATGATCGTGGGGCTCAGCTCGATGGCTTTGTACTCGCCGGCTGCGAAATCAAAGTAGTAGTCAATGCCGTTTTCAAACTTGTAGAAGGACTCTACGCCGGCGGCCAGCATGTCTTTCACCTTGGCGGGAACGGTCAGGCCTTCGGCTTCCATCTTGGCAACGGACTCTTTGACTCCCAGGGCGTCCCAGGTCTCGAAGGGCCCGAGGGTGAAGTTGTAGCCCCATTTCATGGCGTTGTCGATTTCCACGATGGTGTCGGAAATCTCGGGAATGCGGTTGGCCGCGTAGATCAGACCGTTGGAAAGGACCTTCCATACAAATTTTCCGCCTTTGTCGTCGGCGTATGCCACGGTCTTGATTTTTTCGGCCAGGCCCTTGGCGCTCTTGGCGGCGTCCAGGCAGGGGAAGGTCGGTCTTTCAAACTCTTCGTATTCCATGGTCTGGGGGTTCAGAACCTTGGGAATCAGTTTCCACTCAGGAGTCATGTCCTTTTTGTAGAAGCCGCCCTTGGTCTTGTTGCCCAGCATTTTCTTTTCGATCATCTGGCTGACGAACTCGGGCACCTTGAAGGTTTCGCGAGCCTCGTCGTCCACCACCAGCTCGTAGGTGTTGCTGGCGACGTGTCCCAGGGTGTCCAGGCCCACCAGGTCGGCGGTCTTGAACATGGCGGTCTTGGGGCGGCCCAGAACGGGGCCGAACAGAGCGTCCACTTCGGGAATGCTCATGCCGTCTTCCACCATGAGCTGCATTGCCTGCACCATGCCCTGCACGCCAATGCGGTTGCCGATGAAGTTGGGGGTGTCCTTGGCCCACACGATGCCCTTGCCCAGGATGCGTTCGCCAAAGTCCTTCATGAAGTCCAGGACTTCCGGTTTGGTCTCAGCGCCGGGGATGAGCTCGAGGAGCTTCATGTAACGGACCGGGTTGAAGAAGTGGGTGCCCATGAAATTTTGGCGGAACTCGGAGCTCAGCTCCTTGCTCATGGCTTCAAGCGGAATGCCGGAGGTGTTGGTGCTGACGATAGCATCGGCCTTACGGACCTTTTCCACCTTGGCAAGAACTTCTTGCTTGATCTTGAGGTTTTCAACGACCACTTCCACAATCCAGTCGCACTCGGCCAATTTGTCCCAGTCGTCTTCAAAGTTGCCGACTTGCACCAACGCCTTTTCATCCTTGGCGTTCATGAACAGGGACGGTTTGGATTTGACAATGCCGTCAAATCCGGCTTGCACGATGCGGTTTCTGGCCTTGGGATCGTTCTTTTCCTCGTCCGTGAGGTCAAAGGGCACGATATCCAGAAGCAGAGTCTTGATTCCGGCGCTGGCCAGCAGGGCGGCAATGCCTCCACCCATGACTCCAGAGCCCAGAACGGCTGCCTTACGAATCCGTCTCACCATAAAATCCTCCTTTAGTATAACCTTTTTATTGTCGCGGCTTAAAAGCCGGAGTCCGAATTTGCGGTTACCTACCTTAACCATTCGTTTATATTCATTTTTCCTTGCCATGCCGGAGAAAAATGAGGACAAATTCAGCTTTTACAAGGATGATGGACCCATGTCAAGTGAAAAGCTTGGAATAAGCCCTTTTGGGTCCAAAAAATAGCATTATTAGCATTTAAATTGAATCATTTACAAAAATATTCCGTTCGGTTTTTACGGCCGTGAAACTGCCTCTGAGCGGCCTTGCAACAACGCATCAAAATATGAAGCCTTCCTCAGTCACCCGGGCGTTGCACATTTCAAATGCTTCTGATATGCCTGAAATAACGTTGAAAAGGCGTACTAAAACAACCACAGAGAAGTAGCTCTCATAGGATTGACGTGAAACAGGAATTGGTTGAAATAATGCAACTTGGGGGTGACTTTTTCACCAAGGGGATCACGGTTAAAGACCGTGACCTGGAATTTTTGGAGGCCGTGGCCGGCTGCGTAAGCAGGGGGGAGTTGGCCGTCCTTTTGGCCGATCCGGATTGGGAGGAAGCGGAAACTGCCCGGGAACTGTTGCTTTTTCCCGACCTGGAGTCAAGGGCTCGCCTGGAGTCGGTTCTGCAAGGAAAAGGTCTTTCCCAAGAGGAGCAGGATGAAATCACGGCCTTTTTAAAAGGAAGAGTCCAAAAAACAGAGCTTATTTTACCCGGCGCTTTAAAAAATATTATGATTGGGGTCGGTGCGGCTGATTTGGCGGCTTATATCAAAAGACTGCATTTGACCGTGGAAATTCCGGAGCCTCTTGTCCGGGCGTTGGCGTTTTGCAGCAACAAGGAATCCGTAAATAACGCCCTGGCCCTGCTTCGTTCCTCGGGCATCTGCTGGACCGGCGATTTGCTTGCCTTGGCCCAAAAATTTATTGAAAAAAATGCGGAAAAAGAGGATTTTCCGGCTGTACTGCAAAAGATTCTCGCCTTGTTCAAGGAAATTCCAACGGACAGGGACCCGGAGGAATACCTGGCCGAAAAGCGGACCTGGTGCCTTTTTCACTTGGACAAGGCCCGGACCCAGGAAAGGGAGCTGGCGGGCCAGAACATGGAAACCCGGCTGCTTTCAGGCGTTCGCACCGCCTATGCCGACGAGCGCCGGCTCCGCGGGCAGATCGCCCTCATCGACCGCATCCTGTATTCCATGCCGCCCTTGCCCGGGCTTTAGGCGATGCCAAAACGTTTCGCCTTGATTATTCCCAGGCCCGGTGCTGTAATGAGGCCGTTTATAAAGCCAGACCTTTTTTTTACCTGAATTTTTATAAGGAGAACGCGCCATGATGAAAGATCTGCCCTTGTGGGACGGAACCCCATACCCCGACTTTGTCCGCACGCTGCCTGAAATCGACATCCCGGTGGAAGGGGTGCGCGGGTGGCTGCTTCAGGGCGCCAATCAGCAAGTGGTGTTTTTCGACTTGCCCAAGGGCCTGGCCATTCCCGAGCACTCGCACGGGGAGCAATGGGGCATGGTCATCGCGGGAAAAATCGACCTGACCATCGGCGGCGAGACCAAAACCTACGGCCCCGGGGATTACTACCACATCCCGGCCGGCACGCCTCACTCAGCCTTATTCCTGGAACGCTCCGCAGCCATGGATTATTTTGCGGACGCAGACCGCTACGTTCCCAAGAAATAAAAAAAGGCTATTTGTATTTGACAAGAGATTCAAAGGGCAGGGTGATGATGAAGGATGCGCCCTGCCCGGGGTTGGACTCCACCCACATGGCGCCTTTGTGGTTTTCGGTGATGATGAAGAAGGAAACCGACAGCCCCAGACCCGTGCCTTGGCCCACGGCCTTGGTGGTGTAAAAAGGCTCGAAAATTCGCCTGCGGACGTCCTCCTGCATGCCGGGGCCGTTGTCGCTCACCTCCACCCGGACGTTTTTGGCGTCATAGGCGCCCACTCTCAGGGTGATGGTGGGCAGGGTCTGCCGGCCTTTTTGCTCGGCCATGGCCTGGGCGGCGTTGCGCAGCAGATTCAGGATGACCTGCTGTATCTTGCCTTCTTCGCAAGGGACGGGGGGAAGGTTCGCCTCGTAATCCCGAACAATGCGGATTTGTCTGAAGTCATACTTTTTCTTGATATTATAGTCGCTGGAAGCAATGTCCACGGTTTTGTCGATGAGAGCGCACATATCCACGGCCTTCATGACCGGCTGCTGGTTCATGCGGCTGAAACTCAGCATGTTGTCCACGATGCGCGCCGCCCGGCTGCCTGAATCCACCACCGATTGAAACATGCCGGTCAATCCGCGCAATTCCACATAGTGCGAGATGGCCTCCATGGTGGTTCCGCATTGTTGGGCCGCCCTGATATTGGCGGGGATGCGCTGGGTCAGCCGGTTGATGATCACCTGGACGTTCTGGATGATGCCGGCCAGAGGGTTGTTGATTTCGTGCGCCATGCCTGCGGCCAATCCCCCCAGAGAAACCATCTTTTCGGTTTGCACCATCATCTCCTGGGCTTTTTTCCGCTGCGTGATGTCATGGTGGATGACCATGCTTCCGATGACCTTGCCTTCGTGGTTGAAAAACGGGGCGCTTTTCAGCAGAACGTCCAGGATCTCCCCAGACTTGGTCAGGCGCTGAGTTTCCAGGTCCAGGAATTTTCCGCTGGAAAGTTCGCCGAGGGCCTGGCGGGTTCTTTCCGCTTCATGGGGCGGAACGAAGTCGATCCTTTTTCCCATGAGCTCGTCCTCCGACCATCCGTAGGTTTGGACAAAGGCTGCATTCACGTATTGCACCAAACCCTCTTCGTCATAAGCGACCACGGCGTCCGGCGTCGTGCCCAAAAGGGTGCGGTAGCGCTCCTCGCTTTTTTTCAGGGCCTGTTCCGTTTCCTTGCGCTTTTGTATTTGCTCCTGCAGCAGTTGGATTTTCGCCTCCAGGTCTTTGGCGTGCTCCTGGATCAGGGATTCCTTTTCTTTGTAATAGTCAATTTTTTCCTTCAGGTCTTCCGGAGTGAGCCGCAGGTCCGCCAGTATTTTTCCGTAAATCGCGGAAAGCTCCATGGATTCATTTTGAGAATAGAGATTGGCCTGGCGGAAAACTTTGCCCGCCGTGGCTGCCCCAATGGATCCAGCGAGCAGGGTTTCCGCCCGGGAGCATAAATCCGCCCATTCCAGCACATTGATTTTTTCCCGGCTTTGCAGCCCCGCCTGTTCAATGCAGAGATCCAGCATGTTGCGGCTGATGTTGGCGTAAAAATAGCGTTTGAACAATTTGAGGATGTCCTGGGATTTTTCCTCCAGCGCAATGGTCGGCTCGGAGCGGCTCAGCGCTTTTTGCAATGTGGTCGGCGAGAGGGCGTTTACGTAGGATTGGGCCACCCTGGCTTCTTCGTCCGCGGGTTCGTGGAGGAGGGAAAAAATAATGTAAAAGCTGCAATTCAAAAGCATGGTCCAGAAGACGGCATGGGTCAGGGGGCTCAGGCTGGATAGCCCTAAAAGAGCCTCGGGTTTCAGCAGGAAGATTCCAAAGGGCCCTTCTATCAAGAACGACACGGGCAGCCAGCCGCTGCGGACGAAGGAGGGGAGGAGCAAGGTGTACGCCCAGGTTGCAAAGCCGATGTTCAGGCCCCACAAGGCCCCTCTGCGATTGCCCCGCTCCCACATGATTCCTCCCAGGATGGGAGGAGCGAACTGGAGAGCGGCGCCAAAGGAGATCATGCCCATGTTGATGAGGGTGTAGCTGTGCCCTATGGAGGCTTCAAACGAGTAGCCCAATAAAATGACCAGCGCCACCGAAGCCCATCTCGCCTTGAGGATCTGTTTGCGCATGAACCCGAGCCAGCCGAAAAACTCGATGACCGGCAAAAGCAGGTGGTTGGTGATCATGGTCGCCATGGTCATGGCGGAAATCATGATCATGCTCATGGCGGCGGAAAACCCGCCGATGAAAACAATCATGACCAGCAGGGGGCTTCCGTATTGGAGGGGAAGACCCAGGACAAAGGTGTCGGCGTTAACCTCGGGCAGACCTTTGATCAGCCCGGCGGCGGCGATAGGCAGCACGAAAATGTTAATGAGAAATACGTAAAGCGGGAAGCCCCACATGGCTGTGCGAATGTGGCTTTCCTCAGAATTTTCCACAACCGCGACATGGAATTGGCGCGGCAGGAACAAAATGGCGGACATGGCCAAAAGCAGATAGGTGCACCATGTGAGAAACGTGGATGCATCGGCCTGCATGCCGGAAACGGCCTTCCCGATATGGGCGTTGGGCATTTGGGCGGCCAAATCGCCCACGCCGTCAAACAGAAAAAAGACCACAAAGATTCCCGCGGCCAGAAAGGAAACCAGCTTGATCACCGATTGAATGGCTACGGCCATCACCATGCCCTGATGCTGCTCCGTCGGGTCCAGGCGCCGCATTCCGAACATGATCGTAAAGATAATCAGCAATACGGCCATTATCGGTCCGGCGTTGGCTTCAATCCACGAAGGCGTCAGCCCCTGATGGGCGGAAATCAGTTCAAAGGTGTTGACCACGGACTTGAATTGAAGGGCAATGTACGGCGCTATGCCCACCAGGGCGATAACGGTCGTGAGGGCCGCCAGCCTCTGGGATGCCCCGTACCGGGCGGCTATAAAATCGGCTATGCTGCTGATTCTATGCTGTTTTTTGATTCTGACCAGCTTGCGCAGAACGGTTCCCCAAAAAATCGCGCCAAGGGTCGGGCCAAGATAAATGGTCAGAAAAAGCATGCCGGAGAAAGCCGCGCTTTCCACGCTGCCGTAATAGGTCCAGGTGGTGCAATAGACGGCCAGGGAAAGGGTGTAAACAAGCGGGGTGTTGGAGGGATTGGAGCCCCTGGAAGCCATGCGCTCCACTTTGGTGGCGACCAAAAGCAAGGCGCCTACGTAGAGGATAATCACAACAAGGATTGTTGCGGGTTGGAACATGCACTATCCCTCGGGGTTGTCATCGTCTTGCACGGCTGTCTTGCTCAGGAAAAACAGAAGGACGATAATAACCGCCCAGGCGATAAAAAGATGCACATACCGTTCTTCCACAACCTGGTACAAAGAGTGCGCCATAAACGGCCAGCATATTGCCAAAAAAGCCAGGATAAAAAGCAAGACTCCGGCCCCTTTGTGTTTTAAGATCCGACGCATGACGTTTTCGATTCCTAAGTTCCTTAATTAGAAAGGTTTTGTTAAATTGCATAATATGCAACTTGCGTGCCTTCTAAAGGAGCCTTGAAAAAACTTGTACAGGGAGTTAAGGGTATTGATTGAATATGGTTAGGCGTTGGTTGGATAGACCCTCGTCTATCGTCAACCCCGCCCGGCATTATGCTCAATATTCTTTGCCAAAGTCAACCGCAATAGCTATATTTTTACTTGGTTAGTCTCCGGCCGATGCGCTTGCAAAGGCGGGGCTGAATCGGCGAATCAACGAAAAGACTAAAGGATATGTCATGATTATCGACTTTCATACGCATTTGTTTCCGCGCCAGATCCGGGAAAACCGGGAGCGGTTTTTTTCCGGTGAACCGGCTTTTGAGCTGCTTTACAAGCCTGAAAAATCCAAGTTGTGCGGCGGAACGGACATCATCGCCGCCATGGATGAAGACGGGGTGGACAAGTCCGTGGTCTTCGGCTTCCCCTGGCAGGACGAAGATTTGAGCCGCCGCCATAACGATTACATCCTGGCCACGGCGGAACGAAGCAACGGCCGCCTGATCGGCTTCGCCTGCTTTGACGTCATGGCTGAAAATGCCTTATCCGAAGCCCGGCGCTGCCTGGAGGCGGGCGCCGGAGGCATCGGCGAACTGGCTTTGTATCGTTCGGGTATTGACGGCGAGGCTCTGGACCGCCTTGCGCCTATCATGGACGCAGCCAGGGAGTTTGACGCTCCCGTCTTGATTCACACCAACGAGCCGGTGGGCCATATGTATCCGGGCAAGACTCCCGTCACCCCCGATCAAATTTGGAATTTGGTCGCCAGGTTTCCTGAAAACAAGGTAGTCCTCGCCCACTGGGGCGGAGGCATCTTCTTTTTTCATATGTTGAAAAAACAGGCTAAGGAGTTGTTGGAAAACGTGTACTACGATACTGCAGCCTCCCCTTATCTTTACGACAAAAGGATTTACAGAGAAGCCTGCGACATCATCGGGCCGGAAAAAGTGCTTTACGGCAGCGATTTTCCCCTGTTAAGGCCCATGCGCTACTTTAAGGAAATTGCAGGCGCAGGCCTCAGCGAAGAGGAAGCCAAAAAGATTTTAGGGGAAAGTGCAGCAAAGGTTCTGGGAATAGAATCATGAAATGCCCCGCATGCGGGATCCCTTTGGAGGAAGAGCGAACCAGCAGCTATCGCATTTTTCAGTGCCCTAAATGCAAGGGCGGCTGGTTCGATCCCGGGGAGCTGGTTTCCAGCGTCAAGGTAATGGACGCAGGAAAGGCGCCCCTGTATCTTGATTTCTCCAGCCGTCTCAACACTTCCACCTATCCCCGGGAGCGCCCGGGGCCGGAAAAGCGCCCCTGCCCCCGATGCAACAAAGCCTCCTTGGAGGAGACCAACTACGCCTACAATTCCAATGTCATGGTGGATAAATGCCCCGCCTGCGAAGGAGTCTGGCTGGACGGCGGCGAGTTCCCCATGGTCGCCCAATTCCTTAGCGGCTCCGAAATTTTCAGGGAGCGCGCTGCAACCATGGCGGAAAAAGCCGTCGCTTCCCAATCGATCCCGGGCGGGCTGTCCGTATGGCTGGCCGGAGCCGCGGCCATTATCTACATTATTTGCGCAATGCTTTATCTGGGCGGTCTCGCAGGCTTTGCCGAGGGGGCCGTGCGCATGGGGTTCTCCCTCGCCTTTATATGGGGCGCTGCTTTCATGACGGACAATGAGCAGGCCGTTTCCTTTGCTTCCAAAGGCGCCGCCTACAGGCTGCATAATCTTCATGGGCATATCATTCAATTTGCGGGTTGGGTTTTAATGGCCTATTCAGGCTGGCGGCTGTGGTGGGCCTGGAAGAACGGCATGTATTATTTGGGCCGTTTTTAATCTTCGCCGGGGGATTGCGCTGGCCGCCGCACGCCCCAAGGGTTTCCCCGCCTCTTTTGATGACAAATTTGTAATAACTAACTATTTAAAAGTAATTTTCGTCAATTGAACGTCTTGCCAATACGGAATTGCATGGCTGCTTCTTTTCCTCCTTTCTTTCCGGAGGCCCAATCCCCTTCCCCCGGCAGGCTCTCTTCCGGCTGGCCCGTCCTTTGTCCAGCCCGTGGATGAAGTCGATTTTTTATTATATAAACAGTATGTTATATCTATGCAGCGCGCGAAGAAAAACCGGGTCCTTGATCGCTCGGGGCCTGTTTTCGGCCCTGTCCCTGGGCGGGGCCAGGGCTCTTGGGTGCAATATACGCCTAATTCGTATCGATGGCGCCATTTTATAACGTTTATGTATTAATTAATCATTTATTATTACGTTAATGTAATTTCTCTGCCGGCGGGATAATCATTGCTTTGATAATTATACTTCAAAATTACAGAATGTTATAACTATTTATCTGGTTTGGCCCAATCCTTGCCATACCATACTCCGTTTGGCCTAACCCAGCCTATTGAAAGACCGAGTTCACAAATGAGGAGGAATAGAATGAAAAAAAGGATAGCCTTATTGTTGCTTTTTATCGCCCTGGCGCTGCCCCAGGCCGCTCTCGCCCAGGAGGGGGCGCCGTGCGATTCCGGCACAACCGCCTGGATGCTCACGTCAACCGCCCTGGTTTTGCTCATGGTTCCCGGCCTGGCCATGTTTTACGGCGGCCTGGTTCGTAAAAAGAACGTTTTGGGCACCATGATGCACAGCTTTGTGTCCATTGCCGTCATCGGCGTGTTGTGGGTGGTGTGCGGCTACTCCCTGGCTTTCGGTAAAAACATTCTGGGGGGATTTGTCGGCTGGAACAGCGATTATTTTTTTTTAAAGGGCATTGATGAAACCATTACCAACGGCGTGCCGGAATACGTCCTGGCCATGTTCCAGGGCAAGTTCGCCATCATCACGCCGGCCCTGATTTCCGGCGCCGTGGCCGAACGCGTGTATTTCAGGGGCTACATCCTGTTTATCGTGCTCTGGTTTCTGGGAATCTACTGCCCTCTGGCCCATTGGGTCTGGGCTTCCGACGGCTGGCTGTTCAATTCCGGCGCCGCGGGGGTCATCGATCTGGCGGGCGGGCTTGTCATTCACGTTTCCGCAGGCGTTTCCGCCCTTGCGGCCGCTTTGTTCCTGGGCAGAAGGCATGGCTATCCGGAGCGCCCCATGCAGCCCAACAACATGGTCATGACCATGATGGGCGCGGGCCTTTTGTGGGTGGGTTGGTTTGGATTCAACGCCGGCTCCACCGTCTCCAGCGGCCTGGACACCGCCAGGGCGCTTACCATGACTCAGGTGTCCGCCTCCGCCGGCGCTTGCACCTGGATGCTCATTGAAGCCGTAAAATTCAATAAAGCAACCTCCCTGGGCTTCGTTTCCGGCATCCTGGCCGGGCTGGTAGTCATCACCCCGGCCGCCGGCGTGGTGGAGCCCTGGGGCGCCATCGTGCTGGGCGCCTTGTCCTCCGTCGCCTGCTTCATCGCTTTGCAGGCAAAGGATAAATACGGATACGACGACAGCCTGGACTGCTTCGGCATCCACGGCGTGGGCAGCGGCCTGGGCGTTTTGCTACTGGCCTTTTTCATTCGGGATTCCTGGATGGCCGATGCAGCAGCCGCTTCTCCGGGATGGTCTGCAATCAGCCAGTTCGGCGTCCAGGCCCTGGGCATGGGCGCCACCGTCGCCCTGGCCGCCGCCGGTACAGTCGTGATCTGTCTGCTGGTGGAAAAAACCGTGGGCTTCCGTCTGGATGAAGAAATGGAGCTGACCGGCCTGGATCATTCCCTCCATGCCGAGCACGGATACAACCTGGCCTAACAGCCTGATTTGAGGGGTCGCAAAGTCCTCAGGTTGAAAAGGAACAAAAAAAGGGGCCGGCGAGTTTTCGCCGGCCCCTTTTTTACGTTATGGCTTTCGCCCTAAGGCTTCCAGGCGATGAAATTCTTTAAAAGCGCCAATCCCGGCTTGCCGCTTTTTTCCGGGTGAAACTGGGTGGCGATCAGGTTGTCCCGCCCCATCACGGAGGAAAAAGTCAGCCCGTACTCGGTTTGAGCCAGCACGTTCCCGGCTTCCTTGGCCATGGGATAGTAACTGTGGACAAAGTAAAACTGATGCTCGGGCTTGAGGCCGGCCAGCACCGGGTGATCTTTTAAAACCTTCACGTTATTCCACCCCATGTGGGGGACCTTCAGCTTTTCCCCATCCGGCGACTTCATGTCATCGGGAAAGCAAAGCACTTCTCCTTCCACCAGGCCAAGACATTGGGTTCCCTGGTTTTCTTCGCTGAACGAAGTGATGATCTGGGTGCCCAGGCAGATGCCCAGGACGGGCTTCCCGGCCTTCATCGCCTCATGCAAGGCCTTGTCCAGCCCGTATTTTTTCAGGCTTTCCATGGCTGAGCCTGCTGCGCCCACCCCGGGAAAGATAACCCGCTCCGCGTTGGAGATGAGATCCAGGTCGCGGGTGACCGTGCAATCTTCTCCCAAAAAGCGGACGGCCCTCTCTACGCTGGTGAGGTTGCCTGCATCGTAGTCAATTATGGCAATCACGGTTTTTCCTCTTCGTATTTTTTGATAATCCGGTTGATTTCTTCCGGGTTGACGTCTTCCAAGTCCTTGCCGGCTTCCTTCAATTCCTCTTCGGCGTGGGAAAAGCATCGGCAAAACTCGTTCGCGGCCCGGGTCAAGCAATTCTCCGGGTGCACTCCGGCCTGTCTGGAGAGTCCTGACAACTCCAACAGAAAGGGGCCGAGCTTTTCCGATATGGTTTCCTTATCGCCGGAGTCAAAGGCCTGCCTTAAACCAGCCCATTTTTGATCCAACGCGTCCACGCCCGCTCCCATGGGCGGACGATCCACGCCCACGCGGGACGCCCGTTCAATAATCCGGTACGCCCTCATCAGGGCGGGCATGCTTTTGGGCACAGCGTCCAAAAGCCGTTTTTCCGGTTTCGGCTTTTGCTGGTTTTTCTTGAATTGATGCCAGCGCGCCCTGACCTCCTCCGCCGTCTTGGCTTGGTCGTCGCCGAACACGTGGGGATGGCGGGCGATCATTTTCTCCGTGTTGGCTTTGGCCACGTCCATGGCCGTAAACTCGCCCCTTTCCTCGAACATGCAGGAAAGGAAAAAGACGTGAAATAGCACGTCGCCCAACTCTTCCAATGCAGCGGAAGGCTCGTCCGACTCCAGGGCGTCCAGAAGCTCGTACATTTCCTCCACCAGATACACGCGCATGGACTCAGGCGTCTGCTTCCGGTCCCACGGGCAGCCGTTTTCACCCCGCAGGGTTGCTATAAGCTCTCGCAGCCCCTGAAAAGGGGATTCGTTTGAGGGGAATGGTTGATTCACTGTTTACTCGTCCTGGGCCTCCCATTTTTTCTTCATTTCCGCCGTCTTGTCCGAAAAACCCTGCATGACCTTTTCAGGAACCAGCGCAATAATGAATTTGGAGGACTTGGTTACCACAGGGGCCAGCCTGGACCTGCCGACGCTCCCTGATTCATTGCTGGGCAAAAACAGGGTTAGTGCAAAGACCACCGCCGCGGAAACCAGAATGCCTTTTATAAGCCCCAAAAGGCCGCCGAAGACTTTATCCACATTGCCCAAGTGCGCTATTTTCAAGACGTATTTTAAAATGGAGCCAATGGCCGCCACTCCAATCAGCACGCCGAAAAAAAGCAGGAAAAAAGCCAAAAGATTCACGGTTTCCGGCGTATCGATATACTGTGAAAGCAAAGGCGTCAGGATTTGGTAATGGCCTATGGCCACGTAGAAGCCCGTTACGACGCCTACAATGGAGGCGGCCTCTTTAATCAAGCCCCGCATTACCCCTCGAGCAAGCCCGATAGCGATGACAACACAGATAAATAGGTCCAATGCATTCATAAATCTCTCCAGGCGGCGTGGAAAAAAAACTGCAAATTGGGCTATCAGATGCCCCTGATCAAGTCAAGGACGATAAAGCCCAAGCGCTCCAAAGCAGGGACTCTTTGAATAAAATACTATGAATTCACGCCCGGGCCGGGTATAGCTTCTCATGAAACGCTTATAAAAACAGGAGCAGATAATGAAAGATTTGGAGAGGGAGAAACTTCAGGGCTTTTCGTGGTGGTATTTAAAAGACGTTCTGCCCAGGAAAAAAATTGCGGGAACCCGGTATCACACTCCGGGCTTCGGCCTTGCCGCCCAGTTGTTTGCGGCTTTTGCCAAGGAAGCCATGGAGCGTCTGGGGGCCGAGCAAGGCGAGGCCGTCGTCAAGCAGGCGGTTCAGCATTTCGGCAGGGAGCGGGGGCGAAGCATCGCCAAGGCGGTTATGGCGATGGGCAAGCCCCTGTCATTTAAAAACTGGCTGATTTATTCGGATATATCCTCCGACAACTTCGGGTTTTTGCCCAATATAGACAACGGGGACCTGGTGCTTAAAGTGCGGAACTGCACGTTCATCCAGGCCGCCCGGCAATGGGGGCTCGGCGATTACGGCGCCTTGTATTGCAAATACGCCGATCACGCCATTCTGGAGGGCTATAACCCGGATATTGTCTTGAAGCTGGAAACCCGGCATGAAACCGGCCGGGACTACTGCCTGTTCCGATATATCATGAAACAGGGCGACAAGCAGGGCTCTGATGGCGCCGGCGCCTAAAACCGGGCGATGACCGCGCCGGTCTGTCCCGGATGATAGCCTCTCAACAGGTCGATCTCCTCGCGGAAACGCCGGGTCTGCATAACGTCCAGCATCACCCGGATGGTGGGATGTTCAATCAGGTCCGAAGGAATTACCAAATCGCACCGAACCTCGGCAATGGGCGCGAAGTCCAGGCCGAATGCGCGGGCGATGGGCCTGAGCCCCAAAGCGGCGTCCGCTGCGCCGCAGGCCACCATTTGGGCGCCCTGGTTGTGAGACTTGACCGTTGTTTCGTATCCCGGGATTGCAGACCCGGGAACGCCGGCCTTGGCCAGTTCGTCATCCAGCAACACCCTGAGCGCGGCCCCGGGCTCCCGGTTGACGATGCGGACCATGCCGGACGCCAGATCAGCGGCCGAGCGCAGCCCCAGAGGATTGCCGGGCGCCACCATAAACCCCTCCTCCATCATGGAAAAACCCATGACAAGCCCTCCTGTCTCGGCGATTTTCTCCCGGGCCGCCGATACGTTGGCGCAAAATCCCGGCTTGTCGTGCAAATGGGTTCCGGCTATATGGGTTTCCCCCCTGGCCAGGGCGTTCAAGGAGGCGTGGCTGGAGGCGAATCGGCATAACACCCGGGCTTTGGGATCCTTCCGGGAAACGTGAGCGGCCAACAGCGTAAAAGCCGGATCGCACCCCATGAGAAACACCGAATTTTCCGCAGCCGATCCCGTCCCCAGGATTTTAAGGCCCTTGCCTTTGGAGTCAATCACCCCGTCCGCGGCTTTAAGCTCATGAGAAAAGGCGTACTCCCCCTCCAGGGGATAGCCCACCAGCTTGTCCCGCACCCGGGCCAGGGAAACCCGCCCCCCGCCCTCTTCGCCGCCTTCAGGCAGCACAACCTCGCTGGCTTCCTCCTGGCATTCCTCCACAAAAAGCTCCTCCACGGTTCTACCCAAATGCCTGGCCAGTTTAAGGGCGACCCCCGTGTTGGGGAGATACTTGCCGGACTCGATGTCGTATATGGCCTGCCGTTTCACCCCCACAAGATCGGCGAGCTGAGCCTGCGAAACGCCGGCTTCCTGCCGGAATTGTTTGACCTTGCAGCTAATGGAGTCGTTTTGTTTGCGCATGCGCCGCCCTTCCCGTTAAAAAACACGCCTGTCGTCTAAAAAATACTGTTGACGTCTGTACATGACTAATGTACCGTACAAACGTCTTTTATGCAAGACCCATGGGCGGGAAAGATTTGCGTTTGTTTAACCAGCCAGCCAGGAAAGGAAGAAGTGCATGTTGAAATCTACAAAAAAGTATAATATTAGAATTTGCTTGACAATTTTGTTTTTCGTGTTTTTATTTATTGCAGGGCTCGCGCCCCGGAACGCCGCCGCGGAAAAACAAGACCTCACCGTCTACGCCGCCGCATCCACAACCAATGCTATGACGGATATCGCCAAAATGTTCGAAAAAACACACGCAGTCAAAATCAGGCTCTCCTTCGCCTCCTCCTCCACATTGGCGAAGCAGATAGAGAAAGGCGCCCCGGCTGACGTGTATCTATCGGCGAATCCCAAGTGGATGAATTATTTGGACGAAAGGGGCGTAACGCAAAAGGGGACCCGGGTGGATCTGCTGGGCAACCGGATCGTGTTCATCGCTCCTGAATCCAGCGCCATAGACAAGGTGGCTGTGGATTCCGGTCTGGATCTTCCCGCGCTGCTCGGCGACGGGCGCCTCTCCATGGGCGACCCGGACCATGTGCCTGCAGGCATGTACGGTAAAAAAGCCATGGAGAATCTGGGCTTGTGGGAAGGCGTGCAGAATAGGATCGCCCGCTCCAAGGACGTGCGTGCGGCCCTGGTGCTTGTAGAACGGGGCGAGGCGCCTTTGGGCCAGGTGTACGCCACGGACGCGGCCATCAGCAAGAAGGTGAAGGTCGTGGGCGTATTTCCCGAGTCCAGCCATCCGCCCATTGTTTACCCGGCGGCGCTGGTGCAGGATTCGGCGCCTGCACGGGAATTTTTGAAATATCTCGGGTCGCCGGAGGCCGCCGAGGTTTTCGCCGAATACGGATTCGCCGTTCGATGAATGAATTGTGGAACATATCGCCGGCGGAATGGACCGCCGTCAAACTGAGCTTAAAAGTTTCGGGGTGGGCCGTCTTCGGCAGCCTGCCCCCCGGGATTTTTTTAGCCTGGGTCCTTTCCAGGAAGCAGTTTCCCGGCAAGCGGGTTCTGGACGGGATAATCCATCTGCCCCTGGTGCTTCCCCCTGTGGTTACCGGATATATTTTGCTGCTGGCCCTGGGCCGCCAGGGATTTATCGGCAAGTTTCTGTATGAGGCTTTCGGATTTACCGTGGCCTTCACCTGGAAGGGGGCCGTCGTCGCCTCCGCGGTCATGGCTTTCCCCCTGCTGGTGCGCGCCGTGAGGCTTTCGGTGGATTCCGTGGATCAGGGCCTGGAAAAGGCGGCCCGCACTTTGGGGGCCGGTCCGCTCCGGGTGTTTTTCACCGTGTCTTTGCCCCTTATGATTCCCGGAATCATCACGGGCGCCATTTTGGCCTTCGCCAGAAGCCTGGGCGAGTTCGGCGCCACCATCACCTTTGTGTCCAATATCCAGGGGGAAACCCAAACCCTTCCCCTGGCCCTGTACTCATTAACCCAGATCCCGGACGGAGAAATGGGCGCTTTAAGGTTATGCATCGTGGCCGTTGTCCTGGCCATGGCGGCGCTCCTGGCCTCCGAATGGATGTCCGGACGATTCGCCGAATATATAAAAGGATAGCACTATGTTGAAAGTAAGGGTCCGGAAAAACCAGGGCGAGTTTTCCATCCAAGCCGGCTTTACCATTGAGGATTCCGGGGTTACGGCCCTGTTTGGATATTCCGGCGCGGGAAAAACCTCCATCGTCAACATGGTGGCCGGCCTTTCCGCCCCCGATTCCGGAGTGATCGAAATGAACGGCCGCAAGCTGTTTGATTCGGAGCAAGGAATCAACCTTCCTCCGGAGCAGCGCAGGGTGGGCTATGTGTTTCAGGACGCACGCCTGTTTCCCCATTTGACGGTCAAGGGGAATCTGATATTCGGCATGAAACTGGCGCCCAAGGGCAGCTTGTACGTGGATTTTGACGAAGTGGTGGACATGCTGGGCATAGGCCCTTTATTAAGCCGCCGCCCGGCCCGGCTTTCCGGCGGGGAAAAACAGCGCGTGGCTATCGGCAGGGCCTTGTTGTGCAGCCCCTCGTTGCTGCTGATGGACGAACCATTGGCGTCCCTGGACGAAAACAGAAAGTCCGAGGTGCTTCCTTTTATAAGCAGGCTCAGCCAGGGCTTTTCCATCCCCATCCTGTATGTAAGCCACATGTTGAGTGAAATTGAAAAACTGGCGGACAACCTGGTTTTGCTGGAAAACGGAGGCGTTGCCGCTTCCGGACCTTTCGAGGCGTTGAAAAGCAGCAGGACTCTGGCGGAAATGAGGGGCGGCGGAGAATCCCGGGGGGCGTTGCACGCCCTGAATATTAAGTTGGCTTCCTGACGCCCGTTTTTGATGAATTCCAAAACCTTGGCCGCCCGCTGGCGGCTGCGGCCTCCTCAACTCCACGGAAAAATGCTTGACCCCGTATTTTTGCTGATTTAATATCCTCCCATAAGCGCCTTGAAAATTTCCTTTTTGCAAATCGCTCATAGTTCATTTCGACGCGGATGCGCCTGTTCTTAGGCCTGCATTTTCTGCTTTGTTCAACATTTAAATTTTCCGACCAACGCCGCACCAAACATTTTATCCAAGGATGGAAACTTGCTAGGGAGGTGTTCCATGGCGTCTCAATTTTTCACCCGCATTTTTGTTTTTTCTGCAGTTGCAATAGCTTTGTTAGCCGCTACGCCCTATGCGTCGGCGGGCAAGGAAGAGTCTCGCATCCAGTGGAAGCTGGCATGTCTGGCGCCCAAAGACGTGGGCTATGCAGTGCGCGTGCGCGAAATTCTGATCCCCGAAGTGGAAAAAGCCACGGCAGGCGCCCTGTCGGTCAAGGTGTACTGGGGCGGGGTCATGGGCAATGATGAAGAAACCCTTAAAAAGATGAGGATCGGCCAGTTGCAGGGCTCCGGGCTTTCCGGCGAAGGCACCTTTAAACTCGCCGACGACATCAGCGTTCTGGGGCTTCCCTTCCTGTTTGAGTCTTATGATGAAGTGGACTATCTGCGCGAGCAAATGACGGACGAGTTCGATGCCATTGTGGAGGAGAAGGGCCTTAAGCTGCTGACCTGGCTGGATCAGGATTTCGACCAGATTTACACGGCTAAGCACCCCATATTCGTTTTGGAGGATTTTTCCAAATCCTCTTTCATCACCTGGTTCGGCCCTCTGGAAGGCAGGCTCCTGGAAACCATGGGCGCCACGGCCACCCCCATGAGCGTCATGGAAATTCCCTCCTCCCTCAGATCCAACATTGCAGAGGGGGTGATTGCGCCCGCCATCTGGGTGCTGGGCGCCCAGTTGTATGCGACCATGCATAATGTCAACGCCATGCACATACGCTATGTGCCGGCCTTTCCGGTGGTCACCCAAAACGCCTGGGACATGCTTTCGGATGAGCACAAGGAAACCATCCATAGGGAACGCAGGGGATGGACAAAAACCTTTAATGCGCTGACCCGTCAGGATACGGAAAAGTGCCTGGAAGCCATGATCAAGTACGGCATGGTGTTGACCGAAACCCCGCCCGGAGAGTTGAGGCGCATCCAGGATCGCGCCAGAGGGATTTGGGAGCCTTTGGCCGGGGAGCTTTATTCCCGGGAAATTTATGATCAGGTCCTGGCGCATCTTAAAGAATATCGGGCGGGGAACTGAACAAAGCCGTGCCCTGACGGTCTGGCATGCCAGATTTTTGATGGATGCTCCCTCCAGGAATGCATTGAAAAATGCCCTTGCCAAGCAGGAAGTAAAGAGGGAGAATAAATGCGAGGCGCCCCATGGGGCCGCAAGGCGCCTCCTCTTATTCCCTCCTTCGCCTTCAGGATGCAAGAATGGATCCCTATTCCGGTCAAATGTCCGTATTGATAATTGACGACGACGAAGCCATCTGCAAGGCTTTGGGCAATTATTTTGAAGACCTGGGCTTTATTGCTTATCAGGCGGATGCAGGTCTGGAAGGCCTGGATGTGCTGCTGGAGTGCAGGCCGGACGCCGTTTTGGTGGACCTCGCCATGCCGGGCATGGGAGGCTTGGAGTTTTTGGCCCGGGCCAGGGAGATTGCTCCGGAGACTCCTATGATCGTGGTTTCAGGGACCGGCCACCTGGAGGATGCGGTGGAGGCTTCCAGGCTGGGGGCGGTGGACTACATCACCAAGCCCATTCTGGACATGGCCGTGGTGGAGAACTCCGTCAAGCGGGCCCTGGAGCACTCCAGGCTGAAAAGGGAGAACAAGGACTATTCCGAGCGACTGGAAGACCTTGTCCTCACGCGTACGGAAGCCCTCCGGCAGCGCACCCAGGCTTTGGAAGAGGCCAACGCCCATTTGACCGAGGAGATGACCCACCGGAAAAAGACCGAGGAAGCCCTCAGGGCCAGCGAGGCGCGGTTTCGGGAGCTTGCGGACCTGCTGCCTCAGACGGTGTTCGAAATAGACGGGCCGGGCAAGCTGGTGTTCATAAACAAGCACGGCCTCCGCACCCTGGGATATGCGCAAGAGGATATTGAGAGGGATATTCAGGCCATTCAGATGGTCTCGCCGGAAGACAGGAAACGCATCGGCCAAATATTTTCCAGGCTTTTGAAAGGCGAGGTCATATCCCCCAACGAGTACACGGCTCTTCGGAAGGATGGATCGCAGTTCCCGGCCATGATGTATTCCAGTCCGGTGCTTCACCAAGGGAGGATTGTGGGCTCCCGCGGGGTTTTGTTCGACCTCACCGATTTGAAAAGGACCGAAAAAGCCCTCCGCGACAGCCAGGCGCGTTTGAGCGCCATCATCGAGGTGTTCGAGGGATTCATCTACACCTGCACCCAGGATTACCGGATTACCTTCACCAATAAGAAATTGCAGCAACACCTGGGCAAGGACTGCGTCGGTGAGTTATGTTACCAGGCGCTTTACGGTCAGGACTCCCCCTGCGAACGATGCGCCATGGACCAGGCGGCCAACGGCGAAACCGTGCGTCAGGAATTCCTGGGGCCCCTGGACGGCCGCTGGTATTACTCCGTGGACACCCCCGTGAGGGAGGCGGGGGACGGCGCTTCCTGCAAACAGTCCATTGTCATTGACATCACGGATAGAAAAACGGCCGAAGAAGCCTTGCGCAAAAGCGAGGCCCAACTGCGGGAGGAGAATATCCGCCTGCGCTCCTCCATCAAAAGGTCGGGCCGCTTCGGCAGCATCATCGGCAAAAGCGAGGCCATGGAGCAGGTGTACGAAACCATCCTGAAAGCCGCGGTTTCCACGGCCAGCGTCATTATCTACGGGGAGTCGGGCACCGGCAAGGAGCTGGCCGCAAGAACCATCCACGAAATGAGCCAACGCGCCCAAGGCCCCTTTATCCCGGTGCACTGCGGCGCCATTCCCCCTAATCTGATAGAAAGCGAGTTTTTCGGCTACAAAAAAGGGGCCTTCACCGGCGCCGATCAGGACAAGCCCGGATTTTTGGCCTCGGCCGACAAAGGAACCCTGTTTCTGGACGAGGTGGGGGAAATCCCGCCGGCCATGCAGGTGAAGCTCCTGCGGGCCATCGCCGGGGACGGCTATACGCCCCTGGGCGGACGGGAAACCTTATACCCGGACATCCGCTTTGTGGCGGCCACCAACCGGGATCTATTCGATCTGATGGAGCAGGGCGCGCTGCGCGAAGACTTTTTCTACCGCATCCACATCCTGCCCATCCACCTGCCCCCCTTGCGTCAGCGCAGGGAGGATATTCCCCTTTTGGTGCGGCATTTCATGGAAAAATACGCCGGGGATCAGCCCGTCCCACCCATGCCGCCCGATTTTTTGAAAAGCCTGCAAAAGGCCTATTGGCGCGGAAACGTGCGTGAACTGGAAAGCGCCGTTCACCGTTTTACGACCCTGCGGGAAACCGCCCCCCAAAGCCTGGCCGACTCCTCGCCGGGATCCGGCGCCCCCAAAGGCGCCAGGCCTGCCTCTCCTGTCCGCCTGCCTAAGCTGTTGGGCAAGGAGGAGCCCACCCTCAAGGAGGTGGCGGCCGCGGCGGAGCGGGAGTACATCCTCCAGTTGCTGGAGCGGTATAAGTGGAACCGGAGCCGGGCGGCGGAGATCTTGGGGGTGGATCGGCGGACCTTATTTCGGAAGATCAAGGAATACGGGCTTTAAAAACCCATTATGGGACATTTTTGTCTTATTCTTTCTTTTTGCAGTTAAAACAAGTTTTTATGTCTGAATATCGCACAATTGGGAAAATAATGTCCCAATCTCCGGATTTTGAAGAGCCTCCTGCTTTTGCTGTTTATATGCTTTAAAATCAGCTTTTTATATTTGACTGTTCGCGTTGGCACACCCTTTGCCTTATAGGTGGGCGTAGGCTGCAGCATCCCACCCCCACCCAAAAACAAGGAAGGAGCCATCATGTCACAGACTCAACAAGGAAATCCGGCAGTCGTTGGTTTGGCAGGTTTCGGACTCACCACCCTGGTCCTGCAATTTCATAATCTGGGAATATGCGGAATAGGCCCGGTGCTGGCCTTGGGCCTGGCCTTCGGAGGCATGGCCCAACTCATCGCCGGCTATCAGGAATTCAAGTGCGGAAACAATTTCGGATACAGCGCCTTTGTCTCCTACGGCGCATTCTGGATCGCACTGGGCATCATTTTTCTTTTAAATCACTTTAATATTTATAAAGCCGGCGCCCAGGACGTGGGCATGTTCCTGGTGGCCTGGACCCTGTACACCGCCATCATGTGGGTGGGCGCCATGCGCATCCACGGCGCCATGGCCATTACCTTCACGACATTGTTAATCGGTTTTATCCTGCTGGATCTGGCTCATTTCGGATTTCCGGCCCTGACCAAAGTGGCCGCAATCGACCTGATTTTCTGCGCTTTGGCGGCCTGGTACATGATGGCCTCCGCCATTTACACCCAGGTTTTCGGCCGGACCATCCTGCCTTTGGGCAAACCCTGGATCAGTCCCCCTGCTTCGGCGGCCTCCCATGCCGGCGGCGGACAGATTCCGAAAGACATGGCCTATGTGGCCAAGGAGCAGACGCAAGGAGGCGAGAATGACGCAAGCATATGATGAAGCCTATCGGGAGTCCCTGGAAAACCCGGAAGCATTCTGGGGCAGGCACGCCGAGGAGTGTTTCTGGTACGAAAAATGGGACAAGGTTCTGGACGATTCCAACAAGCCCTTTTACCGGTGGTTCACCGGCGGCGTAACTAACACATGCTATAACGCCCTGGACATGCATGTGGAAAAAGGCGCCGGAGACAGAGTTGCGCTGATTTACGACAGCCCGGTTACGAACACCATCAAAAAATACACCTACGCCGAGCTCCGGGACGAAGTCGCCCTGTTTGCAGGCGTCCTGGCCGACTGCGGCGTGGAAAAGGGCGACCGGGTGGTTCTGTACATGCCCATGATTGCGGAAGCCGCCATAGCCATGCTGGCCTGCGCCCGCCTGGGCGCCATTCACTCCGTGGTTTTCGGGGGCTTCGCCGCCAACGAACTGGCCACCCGCATCAACGACGCCAGGCCCAAGGCCATTGTCTCCGCCTCCTGCGGCATTGAAGGCAAAAAGGTCATCCCCTACAAACCCTTGTTGGATGCGGCTATCGAAATCTCCGAGCACAAGCCCAAGAATTGCATTATTTTGCAAAGGCCCATGGAGACGGCAGACATGCACCCCTCCCGGGACGTGGACTGGACCCAGGCCATGGAGAAAGCCTCCCCCAGGGACTGCGTGCCCGTCCTGGCCACGGATCCCCTGTACATCCTGTACACCTCCGGCACTACCGGACAGCCCAAGGGCGTGGTGCGGGATAACGGCGGCCACATGGTGGCCCTCAAATGGTCCATGAAAGCCGTGTACGACGTGGACGAGGGCGACGTTTGGTGGGCGGCCTCGGACGTGGGCTGGGTGGTCGGCCATTCCTACATTGTGTACGCCCCCCTGTTTAAAGGATGCACCACCATCCTGTTCGAAGGCAAGCCCGTGGGAACGCCCGACGCCGGCGTATTCTGGCGCGTCATTTCCGAACACAAGGTCAAGTGCATGTTTACGGCGCCCACGGCGTACCGGGCCATCAAAAGAGAGGACCCCGGCGCCGCTCTCATGAAAGACTACGACCTGTCCCATTTTAAAATTCTCTTTCTGGCCGGCGAGCGTTCCGATCCCGACACCATCACCTGGTCCGAAAACAACCTGGGCGTGCCGGTCATCGATCACTGGTGGCAGACCGAAACCGGTTGGGCCATTGCAGCCAACTGCATGGGCCTCCATCATTTTCCGGTCAAATACGGCAGCCCCACCAAGGCGGTTCCCGGCTGGAACGTCCAGGTGCTGGATGAAATGGGCCGCCCGGCGGCGGCCGGCCAGATCGGCGCCCTGGTGGTCAAGCTCCCTCTGCCTCCGGGAACCCTGCCCACCCTGTGGGGCAACGACCAGGCCTTTGTGAACAAGTATCTGCGGGATTTTGACGGATATTACACCACGGCCGACGCAGGATACATCGACGAGGACGGATACATCTACGTCATGGCCCGCACCGACGACATCATCAACGTCGCCGGGCACCGCCTGTCCACAGGCGCCATGGAGGAAGTTCTGGCGGATCACCCGGACGTGGCTGAATGCGCCGTGCTGGGGGTGGAAGATCCCCTGAAGGGACAATTGCCCCTGGGCTTCCTGGTGCTGAACGCCGGGGTCACCCGCAGCAATGACGAGATTGTCAAGGAAGTGGTGGAAATGATCCGGGAACGCATAGGACCCGTGTCCGCCTTCAAAACCGCCACAGTGGTGGACCGCCTGCCCAAAACCCGGTCCGGAAAAATTCTCCGGGGAGTCATGCGGCAGATCGCGGACAACAAGTCCTACCGCATGCCGGCCACCATCGATGATCCGTCCATTCTCAAGGAGATTGAAAACGCATTGAATACTATAGGTTATGCCAGCGCCCGGGCTGATGCAACTCCCTCCTGACGGCCCGGAACCCCTCTTTGACGCCCACCCCCATAGGTATTAACGCCTGTTTTTCGGCCCGTCCTCCCCCAGGGCGGGCCGAAAAAACAAAAAAAGCCCGAAGCGCTTTCGCGCTCCGGGCTTTTGTATACTGCAATCCAATTAAGGGCACACCACTATGTTATGGGCCCACAGGCAGTCGCCGCAAGCAGGAAAGGCGGAGCCGCAGCAGTCTTCCTTGTTTTCCTCGGCCAGGCAGCAGTCGCATTGAATACAGGGAGGAAAATCCCAGGTCAGGACCCGTTTTCGAAAGTCAACGTATTCCTTCAGCCTCCAGATTTGATCCAGGCCCTGATCCGTTACGGCGCCCAAATGGTACTGGGTTACCGTCTTGCGACGGTTGTGAATCCAGCATCTGTGGGAATGCATCAAGGGAACGCACGGGGCTACGGAGCCGTCCCAGCGCACGGCAATCCCTCCCCTGCCCACAAAGGGGCAAAATCCCGGGGCGTTGAATTCCACCGCCTGTTTGTTGTAAGGGGGGATGTTTTTCAAGGCTTCCACCGGCCTTGTGAATTGGGGCCTTGCGTCTATTCTTGGAAGTCTTAGCTCAGGATAATGGCCCACGGGAACCTTGCAGTGGTTCAAATCCCCTGTGGCCAGCCAGTACGCAATGTCTTCACAGGGCTCGTCGCCGTAAGGCAGAAGATTGCTTATGATCAGAAAAACAGCGTTAAGGCGCCGGGCCGCCTCAGGCAATTTTGGCAGCTCATGAATGTTTTTGGCTGTGATCACAAATTCCAGCCCCAGCTTGGGATTAGGGCAGGAGGCTTTCGCCTTCAGCTTGTTCAACGCATCAATGTTTTCCATCAGCAAGTGGAAATCCGATTGCCTGGATTCTGCATAGGATTCAGGCGACGTCCCCTCCAGGGAGACTATCAGGACGTCAAGGCCGGACTTGATGAGATCTTTGGAGCGCTCAGGGGTTAGAAGATGGCCGTTGGAGATCATTTCGGTTTGGGCGCCTATCTTTTTTGCGGCGTTTATCATCCGGAAAATATCCGGGTGCATAAGGGGTTCGCCAATGCCCCAGAAGCTGAAGCTTTTCAAGGTCCTGATCTGGCGTGCGCTTTTCATCATGCGCTGGAAAACATCCCAGGTCATGGCGCCCCCGGGCTCTTCCCAGCAATGGCGCATGCACATGGGGCAGCTCAGGTTGCAGAAAGTGGTGGGCTCCACATAAATTTTTGTAAGGGGAGGGGGTTTGGGCTTGAAGATCATAGGGTCCAGCCTGTTTGAAAAAGGCTTTATCCGTCCAGCCGGACAATTAAAAAACGCCCGGAGATTTCTCCCCGGGCGTTTTATATACACTTGTCTGAGATGAACTCAGTCAGATGAACGCGGTATTAGAACAGGCCGGAGACCTTACCGGTTGCGGGATCCACGTCAATGCGGCGGAAGGCCGGGTTGGAGCCGGTTCCGGGCATGAGGCTGATGGTGCCGGCGCAGGGGCACAGGAACTTGGCGCCGGAGTAGATCAACACGTCGCGGATAGGCAGACGCCATCCCTTGGGCACGCCCTTCTTGACGGGGTCGTGGGACAGGGACAGGTGGGTCTTGACCATCATGGTGGCGAAGTCCGCGTATTTGGGATCGTTTTCCAGCATTTCGGCCTTGGCCGCAGCTTCGGGAGCCCAGTCAACGCCGTCGGCGCCGTAAACTTCGGTGGCGATCTTGTTGACGCGGTCGCGCAGTTTCATTTCCAGGGGATACAGGAAGTCAAAGTCGTTGTCTTCTTCGCAAGCTTCGATCACAGCGTCGGCGAATTCCAGAGCGCCTTCGCCGCCCTTTTCCCAGTGCTTGGACTCGGCGCAGCGGGCGCCGGCGGCTTCAGCAGCCTTGCGGACGATGGCGCACTCGGCGTCGGTGTCGGTGTAGAAACGGTTGATGCAGACAACGGGGTTGATGCCGGCTTTGCGGATAACGCCGATCATGTGCACCATGTTCTCGCAGCCCTTTTCCACCAGTTCCAAATTTTCCTTGGTGTAAGCGTCGTCCAGAGCCTTGCCGGCCACGACCTTGGGTCCGCCGCCGTGCATTTTCAGGGCGCGGATGGTGGAGGTCAGAACGGAAACGTGGGGTTTGAGGCCGGAGAAGCGGCATTTCACGTTCCAGAACTTCTCGAATCCGATGTCAGCGGCGAAGCCGGACTCGGTTACGTGGTAGTCGAACAGTTTCAGGCCGACGCGGTCGGCGATGATGGAGCTCTGGCCCACGGCGATGTTGGCGAAGGGGCCGGCGTGCACGAAGCAAGGCTGATACTCGGCGGTGCACATGAGCGTGGGGTTGATGGTGTTGCGCATGAAAGCGGCCATGGCGTTGCCGACTTCCAGGTCGCCGCAGGTGACGGGCTTGCCGGATTTGTCGAATGCCACGGTGATATTATTGATGCGCTCTTTCAGGTCGGCCAGGTCGGTTGCCACGGCCAGGATGGCCATGAGCTCGGAACCGACGGCGATGCCGAACTTGCTCTGCATGGTGTAGCCGTCAAAACGGCCGCCGAGGCCGATGACGATGTTGCGCAGGGCCTGGGCGCAGAAGTCGATGATCCAGCCGAACTCCACGCGGGTGGGGTCGATGTCCAGGCGGCGCATGCCGGTCAGACGCTGGAGCTGTTCGTCATTGTAGTTACGCTCGTGCTGCATACGGGCGGTCATGGCGACCATGCCCAGGTTGTGGGCGTTCATGATGTCGTTGATGTCGCCGGTGAGACCCAGGGAGAACTCGGTCATGGGGATGAGCAGGGAGTTTCCGCCGCCGGCCGCCGTGCCCTTAACGTTCATGGTGGGGCCGCCGGAGGGCTGACGCAGGGCGCCGCCCACGTTCTTGCCGCGCATGCCAAGGCCTTCCATGAGGCCGACGGAGGTGGTGCTTTTGCCTTCTCCCAAGGGGGTGGGAGTGATGGCGGTTACTTCAATGTACTTTCCGTCAGGTCTGTCTTTCAGCCTGTCGATGATTTTCAGAAAGTCGACTTTTGCCAGACGGCCCATGGGGAGCATTTCGTCGCTCTGGAGTCCGAGTTTTTCCGCCCATTGTTCGGGAGTAGGCATGTTCTCTTCAGCAGCTTCAGAAATCTGCCAGTCTGCCATTTCCACTGCGTTGTAAGCCATTTTGTTTCCTCCTTAAAGGTTTCTTTGTGCACAAATTGAACCCGGGCATACCTATCCCCAGGTTCATAATCTGACCGTAATTCCCAGGTTTTCCACCTTTACTATATGTCACGGGAATTTCCCATACCATGGCAAATAGGGCTTTGCAACGCTATTTTAAAAGAATGCGGACAGGAATGCGCTCCGAAGCACAGCTTTAATTGACTTTCCGAATGCCCGTTGTTATGTTCGTGTTAAACATGGAACTTGGAACCTTAATAGAATATATCGACCGGAAAAAAGTAATTTGCGCGGTCATAATGCAGGCGAAAAAACAGAAGGTGCGGCTACTCACTCAGGCTAATCGCGAGGTGAGCGTGTCGGAGCATCGCCTGTTTTGCGTGTCCGGACGCCTGGACCCGGAGATGGGACGGGACCGCCTTGTGGACCTGCTGTCCGAAACGTCCGCCCGGAGAGAGGCTCTTAAGGCCCAAGTGAACGTCTATGACCTGTGGGAAGTGGTCCATGAAGAAGAACAGTGGATCGATGCAGAAACCATGGCCGGCTTGGCTTTCGGGGTTTCCCCGGAGCCGGATCACGTCTCCGCCGTCATCCGTGCTTTTTTTAATGACCGGGTGTATTTCAAGTTTGATGTAACCCGTTTTTTGCCCCACAGCCCGGAAAAGGTGGAGCAGATTCAAATCCAGGAACAGGAGATGGCGCGCCGCGCCGCCGTGGTCCAGGAAGGGGGCGAATGGCTGCAGCGGGTTTACGGCCAGGAAAACCCGGAAGTGCCTCCCGACAAAGAGCAGTTCGTCTCCATAATGCGGAGCCTCTACCTGTTTGAAAAGGACAGCCCCACTTACGACCTGGGCAGGCAAATGGCTCAGGCCGCCGGGATTGATCCCAACAACGGGCTGTTCGAATTTCTCATCCGCCTGGGAGTCTGGGACGAGCACGCCAACCTGGACCTGTACCGCATGGACGTCCCCATAGACTTTCCCCCGGAGATCTCCCAGGAAGCCAACGCCCTGGCCAACGGGTCCGGTTTCAGAACCGACACCAGCCAAAGAAGGGACTTCACGGGGCTGCCCGTGCTGACCATAGACGGCCAGGCCACCCTGGACTACGACGACGCCCTCAGTCTGGAAATGGACGGCGATTATTTTAGGGTGGGAATCCATATTTCCGACGTCTCCCATTATGTGGAAAGGGACTCCCTTCTGGATCAGGAGGCCTTCGCCCGGTCAAGCTCCATATATATGCCGGACGACAAAATCCCCATGTTTCCGCCTCTTTTGGCGGAAGGCCTCCTAAGCCTCAAGGCCGACCAGGTCCGGCCCGCCATCAGCGTCATGGTCCGCCTGGATCGGGACGCCGTAGTCCTGGACTACGAGATCTGCCCCAGCCTGGTTCGGGTGCGCCGCCAGCTCACCTATCATGAAGTGAATATGATGGCCGGTGACGACAAGGAGATCATAGCCCTGTCCGGTCTGGCGGAAAAGCTCCGGGAAAAAAGGCTGGACGACGGCGCGGTCCTCATTTCCCTGCCGGAAATCAACATCTGGCTGGATGAGGAGAAAAACGTAACCCTTCACAAGGTCAATCGGGAAAGCCGCTCCAGAATCCTGGTTTCGGAGTTCATGATCCTGGCCAATCGCCTTATGGCCGCCTTTTTGGCGGATCATGGAAGCCCCGCGGTGTTTCGGGCTCAGCCCGAGCCGCGCCTCCGTTTGTTTGACCGGGATAACGGCACTCTGTATCAAAATTGGATGCAAAGGCGGCACCTTTCCCGCTTCATCCTTTGCCCCAAACCCGAACCCCACTCAGGCCTTGGCGTGGACGCCTACGTGACCGCCACCTCCCCCATACGCAAGTATTTTGATTTGGCGGTGCAAAGGCAAATCCGGGGGGTATTGGGGCTGGACAAGAAATACACCCAAACAGAGGTGGAGAACATTATCGCCAATTCCGAAGTTCCCCTATCCAAGGTTTCGCGGGTCCAGTTTGTGAGAAACCGATACTGGATCCTCAAATACCTGGAAACCAAGTTGGGGAAGACCGAGCCGGGCATGATTCTGGAGCGCAGAAAGGACCGGTTTGTGGCCCTGCTTACCGATTGCCTGGTGGAGTGCACGCTGCCCGTCGCCTCTGATCCCAGCCTGGCGCCGCAGGATGCCGTTCAGTTGCGGATCGTCAAGGTGGACCCCCGGGAGCAATACCTTGCCGTAGAGTTGGCCTGACCTTTTATTGAATAATGACAAGAGTTATAAATCTCTTGAAAATTCCTGAATCAGGTGTTACGGATAAGCATTTGGCTTATTTGTAGATATGCTGAGTTGCTTGCTAAAGGTGACATATGAATTTTCTGACCGCCATCCATGGTTTATTTTCCAACGACCTGGCCATTGATTTGGGCACCGCCAATACATTGGTCTATGTCAAAGGCAAAGGGATAGTCCTTTCCGAACCCTCCGTCGTGGCCGTGCGCTACGATCCCCGCAGACACCGGGAGGAAGTCCTGAAAGTGGGCACCGAAGCCAAACGGACTCTGGGCCGGACTCCCGGCAACATCCGCGCCATCCGCCCCATGCGGGACGGCGTTATAGCCGACTTTGACGTCACCGAACGCATGCTCAAGTACTTTATCACCAAAGTCCATAACCGCCGCTGGTGGCCGGTCAGGCCGCGCATCGTGGTGGCCGTGCCTTCCGGCATCACCCAGGTGGAAAAAAGGGCCGTGGAGGAATCCGCGCGCCAGGCGGGCGCCCGGGAAGTGTATTTGATCGAGGAGCCCATGGCCGCGGCCATCGGGGCGGGCCTTCCCATCACCGAGCCCACCTGTAATATGGTGGTGGACATTGGCGGCGGCACAACGGAAGTAGCGGTCATATCCATGGCCGGCATCGTCTACAAGCGCAGTCTGCGGGTGGCCGGCGATAAAATGGACCGGGCCATCATCCAATACATCAAACGCAAGTACAATCTGCTGATTGGGGACAGGACGGCTGAAGCCATCAAAACCATGATCGGCAACGCCTATCCCGACCCGGAAAATATCGAGACCATCGAAGTGAAAGGCCGGGACCTGGTTTCGGGCATTCCGAAAATTCTGGCCATTGATTCCGAGGAAGTGCGCATCGCCATTTCGGAGCAAATCGACGCCATTGTGGAAACCGTCAAGATCGCCCTGGAACAAACTCCTCCGGAGTTGGCGGCCGATATCGTGGACCGCGGCATCACCCTGACCGGCGGCGGAGCCTTGTTGAAAAATCTGGACAAGCTGCTGCGCGAGGAAACCAGCCTGCCCATCACCGTCTGCGACGATCCCTTGTCTACGGTCGCCCTGGGCTCCGGCAAGGCATTGGACGACATTGAAATCCTCAGGCAGGTGGTTATCAACTAAAGCGGGCTCAAAATATGTTTTCAAAGAAGATGGGCACAGCGCTGGCTTTGATTCTTTTTTTTATGTTCACCGTTGTCCTTCTTCCCACCTTTGGCGCAAGAGGCGGTCAGGAGCACCCGGCCGACAGCGTCTTCCAGGTGCTCATCGCTCCTTTTCAGGAAGGATTCACCAGGATTTCCTCCTTTGTCTCCACCACCTGGACCAATTATTTCGACTTGGTTGAAACCGCTCGGGAAAACAAGGAGCTCCGGCGCGAAGTGGAGTCCCTCCAACTCATTGTCCATGAGTGCGGGGAAACCAGGCGCCAAAATTCCCGTTTGAAAAACCTTTTGGGCTTCGCTCAGGACGAAGGAGGCCGGGTCGTGACCGCCCTGGTTACGGCCGAGGATCCTTCGGACACCTTTCAGGCAATCTACATCAATCGCGGCAGCATACACGGCGTGGAGCCGGGGCTGGCCGTGGCCGCGCCCGCAGGCGTGGTGGGCCGAATCATTGACGTCTCCCCATACCAAAGCAAAGTCCTGCTGATTACGGACCCCAACTTCGCCATGGACGCCAGAGTGGCCCGCACCCGCGCCAGGGGCATATTGGAGGGCGCCGCCGACGGGCCCTGCCAGTTTAAATACGTCATGCAGCAGGAGGACGTGAACCTGGGGGATATGGTCGTCACCTCCGGGATGGACAAGGTTTTCCCTCCGGGGATCTCCGTGGGCGTGGTCTCCCGCGTGCGAAAAGCGGAGCAGGGAATGTTTCAGGGAATTGTGGTCACTCCCTTTGTGGACTTTTCCCGGCTTGAGGAGGTGCTGGTCCTGCTGAACTCCGAGCCTCCTCCGGAGCAGGAGATGCCATGATTTACTTTCTGCAAATAATGATGGGGCTGTTCATCGTGGTCTTTCAAACCACGTCGCCGGGCCAGGCGGTCCCGCTTTTATCCTCATACGACATGATGGTTGTTTTCGTGCTGGGCCTGGGGCTTTTCAGGCCCCTCAAAGAAGGCGTCATCATCGCCGTCGTCTGCGGCCTGGCCATGGACGTATACTCAGGAGCGCCGCCCTGGTACTACTTCGTAACCTACTGCTGGGTCTACGTCGCCGCACGCTGGCTCCCTTCCTTTCTCCACGCGGACAATATAATCTTTATGGCTCTTTTTTGCGGAGGCGGGGTGCTTTTCCAGGAGTCTTTCTTGCATTTATGCGTGTTCCTTTTAAAATCCCGGCCGGACGTCCTGATCGAAAGCCTTAAACAATCGGGAGCGGCGGCGCTCTCCGGGGCTGTCACCGGGCCGCTGGTCATCTGGGTGCACAATTCGATTGTAGAACGGGAAACCAAGCGCCAGGACAGGAGAGAGCGCTTTGTATGATATCACCTCCAGGGAGGTTTGGACGGAGTGGTGCAGGCAAAGAGTGACCTACGCCATGCTCCTCATCGCCGTCGCTTTTGGCGTGCTCGGCCTTCGGCTGGTGTATCTTCAGGTCTTTCAGGGGGAGCGGCTTCACCAGCTTTCGGAAAACAACGCCATCCGCCTGGAAAGCCTGGATCCGACCCGGGGGCGGATCATGGACTCCCGCGGGGAGATCCTGGCGGACAATCGCCCGCGCTTTGACATTTGCCTGATTCCCCGGGACGCCAAACCCCGGGACGCCATTCTGCCTCTTTTGGCCTCTCTCCTTGAAATGGATCAGGCGGAAATCGAAAAGAAGATCGGCAAAGCAGCCTCATTCAAGCCGGTCCTTATAAAAGGGGACGTGGGCCGGGACGTCTTGGGAATCGTGGAAGCCAGGCGGTACGAACTGCCGGGCGTGGTGGTGCGGGTCAAGCCCCAGCGGCATTTTCCCGGCCAGGGCACCACAGCCCATATTGTGGGCTACCTGAGCGAGATTTCCTTGGATGAATTGCGCAGCGGTTCGTATCCCAACCGGAAGCCCGGCGACTTTATCGGCAAATACGGCGTGGAAAAGGAATTCGAGTCCTACCTGGCCGGCAGGCACGGAGGCCGCCAGGTGGAAGCCGACGCCAGGGGCCGGACCGTGCGGATTATGGACACCGTCCCCCCGAAGCCGGGCGCCAATGTTTTCCTCACCCTGGACATGCGCCTCCAGAAAAAGGCGGAAGCGCTTCTGGACGGCCGTCCCGGGGCTATCGTGGCAGTGGAGGCCGACACCGGAAGAATTTTGGCCATGGTGTCCAGCCCCACGTACGACCCGAACCTGTTTGTGGACGGCATGACCCAAAAGCAGTGGAATGAGCTGATCAGGGATCCGGATCATCCGCTGGAAAACAAGGCCATCCACGGAGGCTATGCCCCCGGCTCCACCTTCAAGATGATCACTGCCATGGCCGGCCTGGAAGAAGGGAAAATCGACAGCCATACGGAATATAACTGCTCGGGCCGCCTGAAATTCGGAGATCGCTATTTCAGATGCTGGAGGCACTGGGGGCATGGGACTTTGGAGGTTACGGAGGCCATCGCCCAGTCTTGCGACGTCTTCTTTTACAAGGTCGGCCTGGAAGTGGGCGTGGATAAGATAGCCGAATACGCCAGGGGATGCGGCCTGGGCCAGGTTACGGGCCTGGGCCTGGGCAACGAGTCGCCGGGCGTGGTCCCGGATAAGGCGTGGAAGCGCCGCGTTTACAACAAACCCTGGTACCAGGGCGAAACCCTGTCCGTAGCCATAGGCCAGGGCGCAAACCTGACCACCCCATTGCAAATGGCCCTGTTCGCCGCCGCCATCGGCAACGGAGGGTCTCTGTACAGCCCGATCATGGTGGATCGGGTGGAAAGCCCGGAAGGGGACGTCATCCAGACCTTTTCGCCGGCCGTAAGAAGAAAGCTGCCGGCAAGCAAGGCCAACCTGGAACTGATCCGAGATGGCATGTGGGGGGCGGTCAACGGCTCCCGCGGGACGGCCCGGGGCATCTGCTCCGAGTCGCTGGCCATATCGGGAAAGACCGGAACGGCCCAGGTGGTGGGGCGGAAGGATCGGGATAAATTCCTGAACGAGTTGACCGACAAAATCAAGTACCAGGACCATGCATGGTTCATCGCCTATGCGCCCAGGGAAGACTGCAAAATAGCCGTGGCGGTTTTTATCAAGCACGGCGGGCACGGAACGGCCTGCGCCCCCCTGGCCAGGGATATAATCAAGGAGTATTTGGACGGAAAGAATCCCCCCGGCGCAAAAGACGCCTCCGCCCCGGCGGAAACGCCGGAAAATCTCGATGAAACCGACTTGCAAGACAGGGAGTGACGCCGCCCATGTTTGATAGAAGACTGCTGCAGTATTTTGATTGGGGGCTTTTGCTCCTCATCCTCATTATAATGGGGGTGGGGCTCATGACCTTGTACAGCGCCGTAGCCTCCAGCGCCAATCCGGCTGAAATTCGAATTTATTACAAGCAGTTGACATGGTTCGGCATTGGCCTGGGCGCGATGATCATTTGCTTTTTGCCTCATTATAATGTACTGGATCGTTGGGTGTGGGTCGTTTACGCCATTAGCCTTTTTCTGCTGATTCTGGTATTGGTGGTCGGGAAGAAGATTTCCGGCTCGGTCAGATGGCTGAGCCTGGGGCCTTTTACCTACCAGCCGTCCGAGTTCGCAAAATTGGCTATCATGGTGGTTCTGGCCCATCATTATTCGCAGAACATCCGCACCGGCGGCCTCGGTTTTGTGGATCTCATAAAACCGTTTATATATATGCTGATTCCCTTTGTGCTCATTTTTATGGAGCCGGACCTGGGAACCGGGCTTTTGGTTATGCTAGTGGGAGGGGCCATGACGCTTTTTGTGGGCATCCGAAAGCGAACCATGGCCTGGCTGGCCGCGTTTTGCGCGGCCATCGGCCCGATCGCCTGGATTTACGGCCTCAAGCCCTATCAAAAGGAGCGCATTTTCACCTTTTTGGACCCGGACCGGGACCCGTTGGGGGCTGGATATCATATTATACAGTCCAAGATCGCCATTGGTTCGGGCATGCTCACCGGCAAGGGATATCTTCAGGGCAGCCAAAAGTCCCTGGCTTTTCTGCCGGAGCAGCACACGGATTTTATATTTTCGGTTTTCGCCGAAGAATGGGGCTTGGCAGGCTCCCTGGTTCTTTTATTCCTGTTTTTGATGCTGATGATCTGGGGGCTGAACATCGCGTACCGCTCCCGGGATCCTTTCGGAGCCCTCCTGGCCACAGGCGTGACCGCCATGATTTTCTGGCAGGTCTTCATTAATGTGGGAATGGTCATGGGCCTCATGCCGGTGGTGGGGGTGCCCTTGCCTCTGGTAAGCTATGGAGGATCGTCCGTGCTCACGATCATGATGGGGTTAGGCCTGCTGCTGAACATAAGCATGCGCAGGTTCCTGTTCGAATAACAAGTAGGACACGAAGGAGAGTTGCATGAAACAGAAGAAAGTCAACGTGCCCATGAACACCTTTATCGGAGAGGGGTTCAAATTCGAAGGGGAGTTGACCTTTGACGGAACCATCCGGGTGGATGGGGAAATCAATGGTCGGGTCAAGAGCACGAACGGAGAAATCGTGGTGGGGGAAAAAGCGGTTGTGGAAGGCGATCTGGAAGTGGGCAAGGTGGTGGTCGCCGGAACCCTGCGCGGAATGATCCAAGCCTCCACGTGTGTGGAAATTCAAAAAAGCGGAAGAGTGGAAGGCGATATCGTCGCCCCGGTGGTGACCATTGAAAGCGGCGCCCTTTTTCATGGAAATTGCTCCATGAAAAACAAAGAATCCAAATCGGAAAAGACGGTGGAACTCCCTCTGAAAAAGAATGCACTCTAGACGCAAAGTCGGGTTTCGAAAAAAACTTTTTGACAATTCCCGACTTACGGTGGTATACATCCGCGTCTTTAATTGGGTAGTGGAAAATTTCACGAGCTTAGCCTGCGCGGGACGCCGCGGTAGATAAGTTCTTGAATTTTATTTTATTTTTAACTATCTGCGGGGCAAGAAGGAAATTCGTATGATTAAAGTTATCCCAGACATCACTGTCGTATGGCAGATTATCAATTTCCTGGTCTTGGTAGTGGTTCTCAACATGGTCCTTTTCAAACCCATTCGTAAGGGGCTCCAGGAACGGAAGACCAAGTTCTCCGGCCTGGCTAGGGGAATTGAAACGGACAAAACAAAGGCTGCGGAGCAGGAGCAAACCCTGTCCACCAGCCTGTTGAAAGCCAAAAACGAGGGGGCGGCCAAAAAGGAAGCCATCGTCGCCGAGGCAACGGAACAGGAACAAGGCATCATTAACGAAATTAATGATAAAGCTGCCAAGGATCTGGAAGAATTGCGGGCAAAAATTGCCGGTGAGGTAAAGAATGCGGAAACCGCCTTGGAAAAGGAGGTTGACGCCTTTGCTGCAACCATTGGGGAAAAGATTTTAGGGAGGGCTTTATCATGAAGTTGTTAAAGGCTTTACCTCGGAAGAAGACAGCATGGCTGGGGCTTTGCCTCGCAGCCGTGTTGATTTTCGCTCCGTGGACAATGGCCGGTGAGACTACAGCCCATGGAGAGGCCGCCGCCCATGGTGAAACCGCTCATGCGGAAGCAGTGCATGCAGACGCTGCCCATGGCGAAGCCGCTCACGGAGGAGAAGGCGGACACGGCGCCTCCGATTGGAAAACCTGGAAAGCCATCGATTATCAGAAGGTTCTGAACTTCGCGATTCTTTTCGGGTTTTTGTTTTGGGTTGTTCGTAAGCCCGCCGGCGCCGCTCTGACCGGGCGCATCGAGGACATCCAGAAAGAACTGGACGACCTGGAAGCCCGGCGGAAAGCCGCCAGCGAGGAAGTCGCCGCCATCAATGCAAGGCTGCAGAATCTTGAGGGCGAAGCCCAAAAGATCGTGGATGACTACGTAGCCCAGGGCGAAGCCGCCAGGGAAAAGATCCTGGCCGAGGCCAGAAAGGCCGCCGACAGGCTGACCGATCAGGCGCAGCGCCACATGGAGCACGAAGTAGCCGACGCCAAGAAAAGGCTCCGGGCGGAAATCCTGGAAAAAGCCATTGCCATGGGCGAGCAGCTTATTGCCAAAAACATTACCGAGCAGGATCAGGACCGGCTCGTGGGTGAATACTTAGATAAGGTGGTGACTCAGTGAAAAATCTAAAGGTGGCAAGACGTTACGCAAAGGCTCTGCTCCTGATTGGCAAGGAGGACGGGCAGGCAGAGGTCTATCGCGAGGAACTTGAGGCGTTCTCCTCCTTGCTCAAGGCCAACCCGGATTTGGAAGCCGCCATCAGCAACCCCATTTACGAAGCCAAGGGGCGTCAGGCCTTATTGCGCTCCGTGGTTGAGAAATCCGGGGTTTCAGCTGTAACAGCATCCTATCTGCTGCTCCTCTTCGATAAGGGGCGGATCGGGTTTTTAGACGTCATTACGAGTGAGTACAAAGAAATGGCCGACGAACTCAAGGGAATCGCTCGCGCCAGCGTCTCGGCGGCTACTGAGCTGTCGAACGAAACCATAGAGAAGATACGTTCGGGACTGGGCCGGCTCACGGGCAAAGAGGTCGTGCTTACGGTCTCGCAAGACCCCGCTCTCATCGGCGGCATAGTGACCAAAATAGGGGACTTGGTCCTTGATGGGAGTATCCGGACACAGTTACTCAACTTAAAAGAAACTTTAAAAAGGAGTGAGGCGGTCTGATGGAAATTAGAGCCGAGGAAATCAGTCAGATTATCAAGGAGCAGATCAAGGATTACGACAAGAAAGTGGATCTTAGCGAGACCGGGACCGTGCTTTCCGTCGGTGACGGCATTGCTCGCGTCTACGGCCTTGAAAAGGCCATGGCCCTGGAGTTGGTGGAATTCCCCGGGGGCATCCTTGGTTTAGTGTTGAACCTGGAAGAGGACAACGTGGGTGTCGCCATTATGGGCGAAACCATCCACATCAAAGAGGGCGACATGGTCAAACGGACCGGGAAAATCGCCCAGGTGCCCGTTGGTGAAGCCGTGCTTGGCCGTGTTGTTGACGGCGTGGGCGCTCCCATCGACGGCAAAGGTCCTCTGGACGCCACCGAAACCCGTATGGTGGAAATGGTGGCTCCCGGCGTTATCGCCAGGAAGTCCGTGCACGAACCCTGCTACACCGGCCTCAAGGCTGTCGACGCCATGACCCCGGTGGGACGCGGTCAGCGCGAACTCATCATTGGCGACCGTCAGATTGGCAAAACCGCGGTTGCGGTCGACGCCATTCTCGCCCAGAAAGACACGGACATCTACTGCATCTACGTGGCCTGCGGACAGAAAAAGTCCACGGTCGCCCAGGTTGTGGCGGTTTTGGAAAAATACGGCGCCATGGAATACACCACCGTGGTCTCCGCTTGCGCCTCCGACCCTGCAACCCTCCAGTACCTGGCGCCTTACGCCGGTTGCGCCATGGGCGAATACTTCCGCGATAAGGGCAAACACGCCCTCATCATCTACGACGACCTTTCCAAGCAGGCTGTCGCTTATCGTCAGATCTCCCTGCTGCTCCGTCGTCCGCCCGGACGTGAAGCCTACCCCGGCGACATTTTCTACAATCACTCCAGGCTGCTGGAACGCGCCGCCAAGGTGAGCGATGAATTGGGCGCCGGTTCTCTGACCGCCCTGCCTATCATTGAAACCCAGGCCGGCGACGTGTCCGCTTACATTCCCACCAACGTTATTTCCATTACGGATGGCCAGATTTACCTGGAACCCGGCCTGTTCTTCGCCGGTGTTCGCCCGGCCATCAACGTTGGTCTGTCCGTCTCCCGCGTCGGCGGCGCCGCCCAGGAAAAGGCCATGAAGCAAGTGGCCGGCACCCTGCGTATGGACCTGGCCCAGTTCCGTGAACTGGAAGCCTTCGCCGCTTTCGGGTCCGACCTGGACGCAGCAACCCAGAAGCAGCTGAAGCGCGGCGAGCGCCTGGTGCAGATCCTGAAGCAGCCCCAGTACGCTCCTCTTCCGTTGGAAAAACAGGTCGCTATCCTGTTTGCCGGCGCAAATGGCTTCCTGGATGCTTTCCCTGCGGACAGCATGGCTAAATACGAAGCCGGCATGTATTCCTTCCTGGAAAGCAAGTACCCTGACGCCATGGGCGCCATAGCCAAGGAACGCAAGATTTCCGACGAAACCGACGCGTTGCTCAAGAAGGCTTTGGAAGAGTATGGCAAGGAATTTCAGGATACCATCCAGTAAAAATGACTCTCGCCGGGGCCCTGAGCCCCGGAACGGGAAGAAGGTGTAAATATGCCAAGCTTAAAGGATGTTCAAAACAAAATATCCGGCGTTAAAAAGACCAGGCAGATCACCAAGGCTATGAACATGGTGGCTGCTTCCAGGCTCCGCGGCGCCCAGCTGAAAATGGAAGCCTTCAGGCCTTACGCCGACAAGTTCGGACAGGTGCTGGGCAGCCTGGCTGAACGGGCGGGGGAAGACGCAAGTCCTCTTCTTACGCCTAGGGATAAGGTGAAGAAAATCCTTCTGGTCTTGTGCACGTCTGACCGCGGCCTCTGCGGCGGGTTCAACATCAACCTGATCGAAAAGGCTGAAGACTTCCTGGCCGGGCTGGACTCGGACGTGGAATTTGACTTGGTCAACTTCGGCAAGAGGGGACGCGACTGGGCCAAAAAGGAAGGATATAACAGAATTCAGGAACACCTGGGAGTGGTGGGTGCAAAGTTCGGTTTCAGCGTGGCTTCCGACTCCGGCGCCGTCTATATCCAAAAGTTCCTGGACGGAGAGTATGACGAAGTGCACATCGTCTACTCCGAATTTGTCAGCATGGGCAAGCAAGTGCCGACTCTGCAGCAAATCATCCCCATTCCGCCTATCGAGGCTGAGGAAGTGGTTGAAGAAGAAGATCAGGGCTACCTCCCTGAGCACATTTGCGAACCTTCTGCAGACGCTCTTTTGGCAGACCTGCTGCCTCGCAACGTGTACGTTCAGATCTACAAGGCGCTGTTGGAAACCTCCACCAGTGAGCAAGCCGCTCGTATGACAGCTATGGACAACGCCACCAAGGCTTGCAACGACATGCTGGACGAGTTGACGCTGATGTACAACAAGGCCAGGCAGGCCGCCGTCACCACGGAGCTTATGGATATCGTGGGCGGCGCTGAGGCCCTCAAGGGTTAACACATAAAATAATACCAAACGGTTTTCCAATAGACTTTAGGAGGTCTTTTGATGGGAGAGAACATAGGAAAAATCACACAGGTTATGGGACCGGTGGTTGACGTGGAGTTTGAGCAGGGCAACCTGCCCAACATCCTGACCGCGCTTCTTATCACCAACCCGACCATCAACGACGAACCCGACAACCTGGTTGTCGAAGTGGCTCAGCATCTTGGCGATAACGTGGTCCGCACCATTGCTATGGACGTTACCGACGGTCTGGTTCGCGGCATGCCCGTAAAGGACACCGGCGATCCTATCATGATGCCCGTCGGCGAGGCCGTTCTCGGCCGCGTGCTGAACGTTGTGGGCCGCCCCGTGGACGGCTTGGGTCCTGTCAGCCAGGAAAAAATGCTGCCCATCCATAGGGAAGCTCCCAAGTTCACCGAACAGGACACCACGGTTCGCGTTCTTGAAACCGGCGTTAAGGTTATCGACCTGCTGGTGCCCTTCCCGCGCGGCGGCAAAATGGGCATGTTCGGCGGCGCTGGCGTCGGCAAGACCGTTATCATGATGGAAATGGTCCATAACATCGCCATGCAGCACGGCGGTATCTCCGTGTTCGCGGGCGTTGGTGAAAGAACCCGTGAAGGAAACGACCTTTACCACGAAATGAAGGAAGGCGGCGTTCTTCCCAAGGCTTCTCTGGTTTACGGCCAGATGACTGAGCCCCCCGGAGCCCGCGCCCGCGTGGCTCTGTCCGCTCTGACTTCCGCCGAATATTTCCGGGATCAGGAAGGTCAGGACGTGCTGATCTTCATTGATAACATTTTCCGGTTCACCCAGGCCGGCTCCGAGGTTTCCGCTCTGCTCGGCCGTATGCCTTCCGCGGTTGGTTACCAACCTACTCTGGCCGTCGACCTTGGCGAACTCCAGGAACGCATCACCTCCACGGACAAGGGCTCCATTACGGCTGTCCAGTGCGTGTACGTGCCTGCTGACGACTTGACGGACCCCGCGCCCGCAACCACATTTGCTCACTTGGACGGAACCGTCGTTCTTTCCCGTCAAATCGTGGAGTTGGGCATCTACCCCGCCGTGGATCCCCTGGACTCCTCGTCCCGCATCCTCGACCCGGGTTACTTGGGCGACGAACATTACGGAGTCGCTCGCACCGTGCAGCAGATGCTGCAGAAATACAAGGAACTCCAGGACATCATCGCCATTCTGGGTATGGACGAACTGTCTGACGAAGACAAGATCACCGTCGCCAGGGCGCGTAAGATCCAGAGATTCCTGTCCCAGCCTTTCTTCGTGGCCGAGAACTTCACTGGCAAGCCCGGCAAATACGTAAAGCTGGAAGACACCGTTCGCGGCTTCAAGGAAATCGTGGAAGGAAAACATGATGACCTGCCGGAACGCGCTTTCTACATGGTCGGCGGTATCGAAGAAGCTATCGAAAACGCCAAGGCCATGGCAGAAGCCGCCTAGCGGCATGACCGCATAAAAAAGAGGATATTATGGCTGGCAATATTTTACTCGAAGTAGTCACGCCCGAGAAGATCGTGGTAAGTGAGACTGTTCAGACCGTAACCGCCCCAGGCAGCGAAGGCGAGTTCGGCGTCCTGGTCGGTCATACCCCTTTTCTCGCCACCTTGAAGCTGGGTACCTTGAACTTCAAGGACGAGACGGGAAAGGTGCGTGCGGTCTTTATCAACGGCGGTTTTGCAGAAACTTTGCCCAACAAAGTCACTGTCTTGGCCGAATCCGCGGAACGTCGCTGCGACATTGATGCGGATCGCTGCAGATTGGCTTTGGAGAGAGCCCAGAAAAGGCTCGAATCCAAGGAGACCGCAGTGGACTTTGAAAGGGCCAAGCGCGCTCTTGCCAGGGCTCAAGCCCGCATGAGCCTTGCCGAATCCAGAAAAATGGACGGCTTTCAATAAAAACATCCGCTCAATCTCTTTGCTTGAGCGGACCAAAAATCAGGGGGTTGGTTGCCGCCGCGTGACCGCCCCCTTTTTGCGTTTATAGGCTCGCATTAACGCATAGAGAAAAACCGCTTGACTTATATTTGCAGGGGTCGTTATACTCCGCCCATGCTCGGGAGAATAGGAGGTATTTTGGACGAGGCAAGCATCTTTCAAGAATTCGATAGGTTAGAGAGCAAAATTAACGGACTCATTCAGCAGTGCGAGACGTTAAAACGGCACAATGCCCAACTGGAGGCCAGCAATAATTCTCTGGCCGAGGAGTTGTTGCAAAAGTCTGAAGCTGAACAAAAGCTCGTAGAAGAACGGAATTTGGTGCGGTCCCGTATTGACGGCCTTCTGGCCCGGGTTAACGAGTCAATAGGCACGGAACAGGAACAGGAAGAAGAGTATAACATCGAGTAGGCGAGACATAAGGGAGCTGTAAACGTCGTTGGATGGACAGCTACACATAGAGATCCTGGGACAAAACTTTACCTTTGAAACTCAGGGTGACCGGGAAAAAGCCAAAAGAGCCGCAGAATTTTTGGCCCATAAAGTCCAGGCGGCAAGCAAAGCGCTGGACGGACCGAATACGGCTGCTAATAAAATGGGCGTCCTGGTGCTTGCAGCGTTGGACCTTGCGCACTCTTATTTGGAACTTAAAGAGTCCCATGAAGGGTTTCTGGATCAAATAGGGTCCCGGTCAGAAAAACTGTTGCAACGAATGGAAAATAAGGGACCCGGAGGGGAAGAATGAGGGGGGTCGAGTACGCCTAAAAGCGGCGGCGTATAAGCCGCGTCTTAGGCATGGGCGCAGTCGGTTCTATGAAATTTTATAGGAGAAGAGCCCCTGCCGTGTGCGTGATCGGCAAAAATCCCTTGCTCCAACATTTTATCGAAAGGGAGCCGGTATCCAGTACTCTGTGTGCAAGTTCCGCAATGTACGGAAAAGCCTAATGATGTTGGGAGGCTCCCACCTGTGCAAAACAGGTTCAAGGATTTTGCCGGACACGGCAATGTGCGGGGGCTTTTCTCTTTTTAAACGGGTTCTTTCTTCTCTTGCAGGCCCATAAGGGCAACTTTACGGCTGACTTATACAAAGTCGTCTCGCCTGTTTCATTTCCAGACTCTTCCCAATCATTACCGGAGCCTCAACAACTTAATCGCCGGCAGGCGCGCGTGCTGGGGGCGTAAATCTTATGGATTTACGGCGCATTAGATATTTGCGCAACATTTCACGCTGCGGCCTGCTTGGGAGGAAACCATATGGATGGAAATACAATTGTTGTGTTGTTAGTCGCCCTTGGCGGGGTGGCTGTGGGCATCATTGTGTATGCCCTTATCAGGAAAAAAGCCGCAGCAGATAAGTTGGGCAGGGCGAAAGCCAAATCGGAGCAAATACTGGATGAAGCGCGGATTGCCGCGGAAAACACTCTAAAGGCCGCCCAGGTCGAAGCAAAGGATGTAATTCTTCAGGCAAAAGCGGATTTTGAGGCCGAGGCCAAAGAAGCACGCAAGGAAATCAAGCAACTGGAAGCCCGTCTGGTTCAAAAAGAAGAAAATCTGGACCGTAAGGCGGAGCAGCTTGATAAAAAGGAAGGCGACGTCGCCGGCAGGGAAAAAGGACTGGTAAAACGAGAACAAAAAATGGCTGCCCAGGAGGAACAGGCGCAACAGCTTTTGGAAGCCAGGACCCAGGAATTGGAGAGAATCGCCGGACTCACCGCCGAGCAGGCCAAAGACACATTGGTCCAGGCCATGGAAAGCGAAGCCCGACACGAAGGGGCCAAGCTCATTAAGCGCATTGAGATGGAAACCAATGAGATTGCCGATAAAAAAGCCAAGGAAATCATTTCTACGGCAATCCAAAGATACGCAGGCGATTATGTGGCCGAAAAGACGGTGTCCGTCGTGGATCTTCCCTCTGAGGAAATGAAAGGAAGGATCATCGGCCGGGAAGGGCGCAACATCAGGGCTCTTGAAGCCGCCACCGGTATAGACCTGATCGTGGACGACACCCCGGAAGCGGTTATTTTGTCGGGATTCAATCCCGTTCGCCGCGAAGTCGCCCGTTTGTCCCTTTTGCGCCTAATTGCGGACGGCCGCATCCATCCCGCCCGCATAGAGGAAGTGGTGAAAAAGGTCGAAAACGAGGTGGAAAACACGATCCGCGAATCCGGCGAACAGGCCACTTTCGACCTTGGCGTACACGGGATCCACCCGGAGTTGATCAAATATCTCGGCCGGCTGAAATACCGCACCAGCTATGCGCAGAATATGCTGCAGCACTCCATAGAGGTGGGGTTCCTGTGCGGAATCATGGCCTCCGAGCTGAACCTGAACGTCAAGCAGGCCCGCAGGGCCGGGCTGCTTCATGACATCGGCAAGGCCGTGGACCATGAAGAAGAAGGGCCCCATGCCCTGATTGGCCAGAGACTCTGTAAGAAATGCGGGGAGTCTCCCAAAATTATCCATGCCGTGGGCGCTCACCACGAGGATATTCCGCCCAGTTCGGTCCTGGCCGTGCTCGTCCAGGCCGCGGACGGACTCTCCGGCGCCAGACCCGGCGCGCGCCGCGAGATGTTTGAAAGCTACATTAAAAGGTTGGAGGATCTGGAAAAGATCGCCAATTCCTTTGAAGGCGTCGGCAACACCTTTGCCATTCAGGCGGGCAGGGAGTTGCGCATTATCGTGCAGGGGGAAAAAATCACCGATGAGCAGTCGGTTCTTCTTGCCAGGGATGTTGCCAAAAAAATTGAAGACAGCCTTACTTTCCCGGGGCAAATCAAGGTCTGCGTCATTCGGGAGACCAGAGCGGTCAGCTACGCCAGCAAGTAAGGCTTTAATCAAGGCGAAGGTATAAAAATGAATGTTTTACAAACCCTGAAAGAACGGGGCTTTATAGAGCAAACCACCCATGACCAGGAACTGGAGGATCTCCTTTCCGGAGAACAGGTCTCCTGCTACATCGGGTTCGATCCTACGGCCTCCTCCCTCCATGTGGGAAGTCTGGTGCCCATCATGTCCCTGGCTCATATGCAAAGGGCGGGGCACAGGCCGATTGCGTTGGTCGGCGGCGGGACCGGCCTTGTCGGCGATCCAAGCGGCAAGACCGAAATGCGCCAGCTGCTCACCCTGGAAGACGTAAACAATAACGCAGAGGGCATCCGGGCTCAACTGGCCCGGTTCATCGATTTTGATAAAGGCGCTGTTCAGGAGAACAACGCCAATTGGCTGGTAGGCCTCAAGTACATAGAATTCCTCCGGGACTTTGGACGCCATTTTTCG
>NZ_FQZU01000008.1:55000-210925 GCF_900142135.1 Desulfatibacillum alkenivorans DSM 16219
CCATGGTCACGTCAAACTGAAGCACGCCCACAGCGCCCAAAATATTGTCAGCCGAGGTCAAAGGCCTGAAAATCTGCACGGCGCCTTCTTCTGCAAGCTGAGTCAACCCTTTGTTCAACTGCTTGGTTTTCATGGGGTCTTTCAGCATGACGCGGCGAAAGTGCTCCGGCGCAAAGTTTGGGATGCCCGTGAATTTTAAAGGTTCTTTTAAAGTGAATGTGTCGCCTATTTTTATGGTTCCGTGATTATGGACGCCGATGATGTCCCCGGGCCATGCTTCCTCCACATTAGCCCTGTCCTGGGCCATGAACATGGTGGCGTTGGATATGATCATTTCCTTGCCGATGCGGTGGTGCATGACTTTCATGCCTCGATTAAATTTTCCCGAGCAAATGCGCACAAAGGCGATCCTGTCCCGATGCGCAGGATCCATGTTGGCCTGGATCTTAAAGGTGAAGCCTGAGAAGTTTTCCTCCAGGGGAGAAACATCCCGCGACTCGGCAGGGCGTACGCCGGGAGCGGGCGCCATTTCCACCAGAGCGTCCAGCAACTCGGTAATGCCGAAATTGTTGATGGCGCTGCCGAAAAATACAGGAGTCTGAGAGCCGGAAAGGTAGTGCTCCATTTCAAACGGATTGGCCGCGCCTTCCAGCAATTCGATATCCTCCCTCAGTTCTTCGCCCTTGGACTCCCCTACCAACTCCGCAAGCTTGGGATCATCCAGGTCCTGGATGACTATTCCGTCTTTTTGACGAGTCTTGCCGCCGGCCGTAAAAAGCTGCAACTCTTTCCTGTAGAGGTTATACACCCCGGCAAAGCCTTTGCCCGCCCCTATGGGCCAGGAAAGAGGCGCGCATTCGATCTGGAGCTTTTCTTCGATGTCAGAAAGCAAATCAAGGGGCGCCATGCCGTCCCGGTCCATCTTGTTAATAAAGGTGATGATGGGTGTGTTGCGCATACGGCAGACTTCCATCAGCTTTTCCGTCTGGGCCTCCACGCCTTTGGCGCTGTCGATGACCATGAGAGCGCTGTCCACCGCGGTGAGCACCCGATAGGTGTCCTCGGAAAAGTCCTGGTGGCCGGGGGTGTCGAGCAGGTTGATCACAAAATCCTGGTATGAAAAGGTCATGACCGAGGTGGTGACTGAAATGCCGCGGTCCCTTTCAATGGACATCCAGTCGCTGGTAGCGTGGCGGGCCGCTTTTCTGGCCTTGACCGCGCCGGCCAATTGGATAGCTCCGCCGAATAGAAGGAATTTTTCCGTTAGGGTGGTTTTACCGGCGTCAGGGTGACTGATGATTCCGAAACAGCGTCTTTGTTCGACTTCTTCTTTTTGTTGCTTGCTCATTGTTTTTTTGAGAAAAGCCCCGAGCTAAATGGTTAACAAAATAAAGGGGACGGAAAACCGCCCCCTTTTTAATATCGGCAGATTATAATAAAATCTACATCATTTCAAGTGCAACAGCCATGGAAACGCCGCCGCCGCCGCACAGAGTGGCCATGCCCAGGTTCTTGCCGCGATTCTTCATGGCGTACAGCAAGGTAACCATGATGCGGGCGCCGGTGGATCCCACGGGGTGGCCAAGGCCGATCCCGGAGCCGTTCACGTTTGTGATGCTGCGGTTCAAGCCCAGTTCCTTTTCGCATCCCAGGTATTGGGCGGCAAAGGCTTCGTTGACTTCGATCAGCTCAAAGTCCTCCAGTTTGTAGTCGGAGCGGTCCAGCAGGTTTTTCACTGCCGGCACCGGGGACATGCCCATGACGGAAGGATGGCAGCCGCCGCGGCCGGTGGCGGTGATTTTCGCCAGAGGCTGGAGGCCCAGTTCTTTGGCTTTGTCGGCGCTCATGATGATCATGCCGGTGGAGCCGTCGTTGAGGCCGGAGGAGTTGCCAGCCGTAACCTTGCCGATTTTCGGCACAAAGGCGGGGGGCAGCTTGGCCAGGGTTTCCGCAGTCATGCCGGGACGGAAGTGTTCGTCCTTATCAAACATGATAGGGTCTTTTTTGCGCTGGGGCACGGGGACGGGAACGATTTCATCGGCGAAGGAGCCGTCATTGGTGGCCCGTTCCGCTTCATTGTGGCTCTTGAGAGCGATTTCATCCATTTCCTCGCGGGAAATGTTGTAATGCTGGGCGATGAACTCCGCAGTGTGGCCCATGATGTAAGGTTTGCCCTTGAAAAAGCTCAAAGGCGGTTCGTCGGCGTTGACCGGGCCTTCCTCCGGGTGAGGAATGATATGGGAGCCGCAATGGAGGCCGCGGATCACAGCATCGACAAACTCAGCGTCCTGCAGGCGGCAGCCCCAGCGAGCATTAGGCACGCGGTATTCCACTCCGGACATGTGCTCCATGCCGCCGCAGAGGATGACGTCGGCCATGCCCGCCTGGATCATTGCCATACCGGAAATGGCGGCTTCCATACCCGAGATGCAAACGCGGTTGATGGTCACAGCCGTGGAAGTGTCCGGAATGCCGGCCAGAAGAGCGGCCGTCCTGGTCACGTTCAGGCTTTCAGCCGGTTCCATGCAGCATCCGTAGCGCACGTCATCTATAATCTCGGGGTCGATCCCCGCCCTTTTGATCGCCTCTTCCATGGTCACCTTGCCGATCATGCAGGCTTTCACATCACGCAGGGTCCCGCCAAAACTTCCAATAGCCGTCCGGCATGCGGACACAATAACGACATCCTTCATGTTGATCTCTCTCCTTTGGGGGTTACTAAATGGGGGTTAAAATATTTTCATGGCGCCTCAATGGCCGTTTAGCCATTAGAATAAAGTTTAATCATATACCAGTTAATCAGCCTTTTAATCAAGGCATCTTTAAAACCAGCGCCATGATCGAGACGTCCTGGTTGGGCTGCAGAAGTCCGAGCGCGGCGCGTTCAACGCTCAGTATTGATAAACGCATGAACGGGCGAATGAAGGCTCTGTTTTTGAAGACAGGATGGCATACGCCTGGAATGCACAAGTTCCAGGGTGGGGGGGGATGCCCTGCTATACTTTCTCGATTTCCACTTCTTCGATATGGCGATTATCCGCCTTGGTGATGCGAATGACGACGTCGCCTATGTTAAGTTCCTCTCCCGGTTCAGGTATCTTCCTCATTTTACTTAAAATAAACCCTGATATGGTTTCAAAGTCCTCGTGCTCGCTAATGCCCAGGTGCAGGACTCGATTGACCTCCTCCACTTCGGTCTGGCCTTTTACAAGGGCCTTTTTCTTGCCTGTTTTGTGGATCATAACCTGTTCCTTATCGGTTTCATCCACAATATCGCCTACGATCTCCTCCAGAAGATCCTCAATGGTGATGAGACCGCCCACGCCGCCGTGTTCGTCCACCACCATGGCCATGTGGACCCGCTCCTTTTGGAACTGTTTGAGTAAATCGTCCACCAATATGGTTTCAGGCACGAACATGACCGGCCTGGCGAGCTCTTTGAGGGCGGCTTTTTCCTTGCCGGAAATCAGCGCGTTCAGCATGTCCTTGGCGTACAGGACGCCAACGATGTTGTCCCGTTTGTTTTCATAAATGGGTATGCGGGAATATCCCCTGAGCACCACCTCTTTGGCAACTTTTTCCACGGTGTACTCAGCCGGAGCGGAAAAAATGGCGGTGCGGTCGGTCATGATCTGATACGCCTCCAGGTCCGAAAACCGGAAGATGTTATGGATCATAATCCGCTCGTCTTCCTCCACCTCGCCGATTTCTTCGCCTAATGTGACGACGCTTTTTATTTCATCTTCCGTAATGATGGGTTGGGCGGAGGATTTTAACGGTTTGGCTATGAGGACGGCGATCAACTCCAGGATTATAATGACGGGCCGGAAAAGAAACTGCAAAACGCGGATCAACCAGGCGCTCTTGGTGGCAATCCATTCGTTTTTGGCAATGGCGATGGTTTTGGGGGTCACCTCTCCAAAAACCAGGATAATAAATGTCATGACCCCTACTGCAATGCCAACGCCGGTGGAGCCGTACATTCTTATGGCCATGGAGGTCGCAAGGGAGGACGCGGCGATATTCACCAGGTTGTTGCCGATGAGGATGGTTATAATCAGGCGTTCCTTGTTTTGAAACAAGGCGGCGATTTTTTTGGCCCCCTTGGCGTCTTTTTCCAATAGATGTTGAAGCCGAATCTCGGAAAGAGAGGTGAAGGCGGTCTCCACCCCGGAAAAAAACGCGGACAGCCCCACAAAAAGAATCAGCAGCACGGCATTTTGCGTAACAGTCATGCAGCCCTCGCCTTTATCGTCGCCTGGCTCTTGGCGTCTCGCCAAGGGTTACTGGAATGTCAAGAAATCGTCCGTCGCGAAGCACCTTCACCTGAACCTCGTCTCCGGGCCAATGCCTTGAGACGGCGCGTTGAAAGTCGTCCCCGTCCGTAATTTTATCGTCGTCGATGGCAACGATTACATCTCCTCCTACAGGGAAGATCGAGTTGCCGATTCTGATTTTTCTCGTCGGTCCTTGCAGGCCGTACAAGTCCGCAGGCCCCCTTCTGACAACTTCCACCACCATGCATCCGTAATCCACTCCCAGGCCCAGGGCCTCGGCGAGCGCGGGAAAGACAGGGAAGACTCTCAGCCCAAAGTAAGGGTAAGCAACATATCCCTTCTCTATGAGTTCAGGGACAATGCGCTTTAAAAGGTCAGCAGGGACTGCAAAGCCTATCCCAATGCTTCCTCCGTTAGGGGACAGGATTGCAGTATTGATGCCAATGACATTGCCCGATGTGTCTAAAAGCGGTCCGCCGGAATTGCCGGGATTGATGGAGGCGTCCGTTTGAATCAACCCTTCCATCAGATAGCCGTCATCGCCCGATATGGATCTCCCCAAGGAGGAAATAACGCCGGTGGTCAATGTTTCGCCCAGTCCGAACGGGTTGCCGAGAGCTAAAACCGTCTGTCCCACCTGCAAGTTGGAAGAGTCCCCGATAGGCAAGGGCCTGAGGACTTCCTCCGGGGCGTCTATCTTTATGACGGCTATGTCGCCGTCCGGATAAGAGCCCACCAATCGTCCTTTATAATGCTTGCCGTCAGCCAGGGTGACTTCCAGTTGATGGGCGTCTTTAATAACGTGATTGTTTGTAAGGATGTGGCCTTGGTTGTCAATAATCAGGCCGGACCCGGATCCCTCGCGGGGGACGGGTTGGTAGAAGAAATTATATTGGACCGTGATTGAAGTAATGTTTACCACGCCGGGCGCTGCGTCGCGGTGAATGTCAATGACCGTTTGCTCAGCCTCGGTCAGGCCGAAACAAAGGGGGGGGCAAAGGCAAAGGATAATCCACGCAAGAAGCCCGGCGCATCTACTGCCAGGGGACATGGGTTTTTCTCCTTTTTCCAAACACGGATTCCGCCTGTCTATTAAGGGTTGGGTGCGAGGTTGTGCACCTCCCCTTGGAGTCTGTTCCTGAACAACTAAAAACACTACATGACCGGGATCGATCCACGACACAGACTAAACCACTTATCGCTGCTTCCTTCCGGACCTGACGAGGTTCATGACCGTCTGTTGCGCGGCGGCCGGTCCGAGTGTTCCGTTAATCCAGGACATGGAAACCTCGGGGAGGAATTCAGCCCGGAAAGGACCTAGCACAACCAAAGAATATGATAACTATTCTGTACGACATTTTCAAGGTGTATCTGAGAATTTTCCTGAGATTGAGGGCAAAAAAAGCAGAATCCCATATTTGAAGAAGGCGCCGCCCCTTACTAATAATGAGTCTCAGGAGGTATTTCTCGCCCGTAAAATAGTCTTTCAACATAGTGATTCCATGGCATTATGCCACTTGACAAGGCGCCAGCGGGTCTTATCTTGTTCCCGAGCGATGGCAAATCTTTAAAAAATCCGATTGTTGGAAGTTAATTATGGAACGAATGAACCAATCTAGAAAAGTGCCGATTCATGACGCTGCTGAGGAAAGCACCCCTGAAGCGCATGAAACCCAGGAAGCCGGTAACATGGAAGAGCAGGCCCGCGAAGCGGAAATTCAGCAGGAAATGGCCGAGGAAGCCGTTGAACAGGCCCAGGATGCTGAGGAGGCTCAGGAAGAAGAAGCCCCGGATTATAAGGATTTGTACCTGAGGACCCTGGCTGAGTTCGAAAACTACAGGCGCCGGGCGGATCGGGAAACCAATGAGTTCAAGAAGTACGCCAATGAGACCTTGATCAAGGACATTATCCCGGTCATAGACAATCTGGAAAGGGCCATGGAGTGCACGGTGAATACCGACGATCCCGGCTGCGCCCAGAACCTGCTAGACGGCGTCCAGATGACTGAAAGGGAGATCCTCAAGGTCCTGGAAAAATATGGAGTGACCCGGATCAGCGCCATTGGCGAGACATTTGATCCGGCTTACCATCAGGCGCTTATGGCGGAGGAATCGGATGAACATCCCGATGAAACGGTCATACGGGAAATGCAGAAAGGCTATCTTTTAAAGGATCGCCTCATACGCCCCGCCCTGGTGGCGGTCGCTAAAGGCAAGGGCTAAAAGCCAAACGCCTGGAATGAACAAGACGTTAAAACGCGCACGTTAAAAGGCGCGAGGAATTACAAAATACTATCCATACTAAGGAGGGCTCAAATATGGGCAAAGTAATCGGAATCGACCTTGGCACAACCAACTCTTGCGTGGCGGTCATGGAAGGCAAGGAGCCCAAGGTTCTGACTAATCCTGACGGCGGACGCACCACTCCGTCCATTGTAGGCATTTCAAGCAGCGGTGAACGTTTGGTCGGTCAGATTGCAAAAAGGCAGGCAATCACCAACCCGCAAAACACGGTGTTTGCAGTCAAAAGGCTTATTGGGCGCAAGTTTGCCTCCCAGCAAGTTAAAGACGACATGAAAGTTCTGCCCTATCAGATTGTGGATGGGGAAAACGGAGACGCCTACATTGAGCTGCAAGGCAAAAAATACTCCCCCCAGGAAATCTCGTCCTTCATCCTGGCCTACATTAAAAAGGCCGCTGAAGAATACCTGGGCGAAACCGTAACAGACGCCGTTATCACGGTGCCTGCTTATTTTAACGACAGCCAGCGCCAGGCGACCAAGGACGCCGGCAAGATCGCAGGCCTCAACGTGCTTCGCATCATCAACGAACCCACGGCGGCCTCCCTGGCTTACGGCCTGGATAAAAAATCCGACGAGAAAATCGCGGTGTTCGACCTCGGCGGCGGCACCTTCGACGTTTCCATCCTGGAAATCGGGGAAGGCGTGTTTGAAGTCAAGTCCACCAACGGCGACACCCACCTGGGCGGCGAAGACTTTGACCTGCTGGTCATCGACTATCTGGCCGATGAATTCAAGAAGGACCAGGGCATCGACCTCAGAAGCGATAAAATGGCGCTCCAGAGGCTTAAGGAAGCTGCTGAAAAGGCCAAGATGGAGCTTTCCACCTCCGTGGAAACCGAAGTCAACCTGCCCTTTATCACGGCTGATGCAAGCGGCCCCAAGCACTTGAACGTCAAGCTGACCAGAGCCAAACTGGAATCCCTGGTCTCCGACCTTCTGGACAAGCTGGAAGGCCCCTGCCTGACCGCGCTTAAGGATGCCGGCATGAGCGCATCCGATGTGAACGAAGTCATCCTGGTGGGCGGCATGACCCGTATGCCCGCCGTCCAGGAGCGCGTGAAAAAGATCTTCGGCAAAGAGCCCCATAAGGGCGTGAACCCCGACGAAGTGGTCGCCATCGGCGCAGGCATTCAGGGCGGCGTGCTCATGGGCGACGTCAAAGACGTCCTGCTTCTGGACGTGACCCCCTTGTCCCTGGGCATCGAAACCCTGGGCGGCGTCATGACCAAGCTCATTGAAAAGAACACCACCATTCCCACGAAGAAAAGCCAGGTGTTCTCCACGGCGGCCGACAATCAGCCCGCCGTGTCCATCCATGTGCTTCAGGGCGAACGCGAAATGGCCTCCGGCAACAAGACCCTGGGCCGCTTCGAATTGGTGGGCATCCCGCCCGCCCCGCGCGGCGTGCCCCAGATTGAGGTGACCTTCGATATCGACGCCAACGGCATCGTGTCCGTCTCCGCCAAGGATCAGGGCACGGGCAAAGAGCAGTCCATCAAGATCACCGCTTCCTCCGGCCTGTCCGAAGAGGAAATCGAACAGATGGTCAAGGACGCCGAGCTCCACGCCGAGGAAGACAAAAAGAAGAAAGAACTGGCCGACGCGCGTAATAACGCGGACGCCCTGGTATACGCCACGGAAAAATCCCTCAAGGACCTGGGCGACAAGATAGACGCCTCCACTAAGGAAAACGTGGAAGCGGCCGTTGAAAAGCTCAAGAAAGCCCTTGAAGGCGAGGACGTGGAAGAAATAAAACGCCTGTCCGAAGAGCTTACCACTGCTTCGCACAAATTGGCTGAAGCCATGTACCAGCAGGCTTCCGCCGAGGGCCAGGCCGGCGCAGCCGGCGATCCCGGCGCAGGCCAGGGCGCGGCAGGCGGCGCAGCCCCGGACGACGATGTTGTTGACGCGGATTTTGAGGAAGTCAAAGACTGATCCTTGCAACCATAGCTCCTCCAGTTGAGGGGAAGGCTCCCGTTTTGGCGAACCGGGGGCCTTCCCTTTTTTTTGCTTGAATGCCTACCTGCTAGTGATTTCTTTTTTTATCAAACCTTTATTGAGAAACCTTATTAATTCTACGATTGTTTTAAATTATTTCTTTTTAAATAAAATGGTTATCACTTTTTTGCTACGAAACTGTTGCCTTTTGACTTAAATGGAGTTAAATATAACTTGCAGTTGTTTCAGGGGGGAGTGATAATCTGTATCGCATGAAGCCTTTCAGGCCTTTGTTTTGTCTTGGGCACAAGATATAGTATGCGATTTGGATTGACACACAATGGTTCGCCGGGTAAAATAACTTGGTATAGTGGTTGCCTCCCAATCTTCTCGTGAAGCCCTTTTTGCTCTAATGAAAAACAAGAGGTTGAGTGCATGTTGATTTCCAGCCAACTTCGAAAATCCGCCCGTGGAGTCTCCCGTCTGCTTTTCAATGAAATTCCCGGATGGGCCGTCAACACCGGTTACGATTATTACAGCACCTTTTATGAAGGCCAGTTGCGACTGGGCCTGCCGGTCTCAGAGGAGCTGATCAAAACCCGGGAGGAGTTGAAGGCCATGGCCGTGGGCAAGCTGGCTCTGAGCTTGTATCATCTGTTTTTCCGGGCCACCGGCCAGCGCATTCCCCGAGTGGAAATCAAGGCGGTGTTGTATGACGAGTTGGAAAAGGGCAACCTGAAGTTGACGGAAAACGTCATCATGCTGACTCAAAAGCAGCTTAAGCATCTTTCTCAGATCCGTTTTGCCGTTCCGGCCTATTTTTTTTCCACCATTTTGGAAGAGGCGCGAAGAAGGCGCATTTTACTGGATGCCTTCCTTAAAGATCGGCTGCCGGCCTATTTTGAAAGCGAAATCGACGAACGGGAGTTCAACGGCCGGGGCGACTATGAGATTGTCTATTACCGGGATTATACGGAAGAGGGGAAGGAAATCCGGTTTCGCCGGCTGTGCTCCATGGAGGACGTTACGGCCGGGGACAACAGGCCCTCCGTGGTGTTGATTCCCGGGTTTTCCAACAACAGCAACTGCTTCAACGTCAATAACCGGTACTCATTGGCTAAGGATCTGGCGGATCGCGGGTACTGGACTTATCTTTTCGACCCTAGAGGCATGGGCATCAACGAAGGAAAATTCGACCCCTTTTACACCGTGGACACCCTGAGCGATTACGATCTGCCCACGGTCGTCCGCTTTGTGCATTCCCGCAGCAGCGGCAAGCCCAGCATATTGCTTGGCCACAGCATGGGCGGGATGATAGCCGAACACATGCCCCTGGCCTGGGGGCTGCGTAATAATTTTGACGCCTTGAAGATGCCCTCCGAGCAGAAAGAGGCGTTGGACCTGGCTTTACCCTCCCAAAAGGAAGTGGATAAGAGCATGTCCTCCGTGCGGGCGACCATTTGTCTGGGCTCCCCCCGTTTTTTTGAAAAACGCGCTCATTTGCTGTTTCCTATTGCTTTGTGGCTGAACCATCTTGCCAGGATTTTTCATTTCCACCGGGTGCCCATCCGGGAGTTGTTTTGGATGGTTTCGCAGCCGCCCCTTTTGAAGCACATCAGCACGGCTTTTTTACATAGCGATCTGGGGGGCGTCAATTTTTTGGTGAATCCTGAAAATCATACGGATTGCACGAGGTTTTCCACGGACTACGTCCGCAAAGCCATGGAATCCGTGCCTTTGGGGCTGGGCTTCCAGTTTTTAAAGGCCATATACAACGGTGAAGGCTTCAAGCGCATGGACGCCACCCGTTTGAACTACTCCAAGAGTATGGGGTATTTTCCGCCGGAAATTCCCACCTTCCACTTTTTTGGGACGGCGGACCCTTTGGCGCCGCCTTCCAACCTTAAATTCAGCAGCCTGTATCCTCACAAGGTCAAGAGGGTCTTCCATCTGAAGACCGCCGACGACCTGAAAAATGTGGAGATCACGCCAGAGCGCTCCCAACTGGTTGATTTCGTCATCCATGGGGCGAATCACCTGGATTTGCTGTACGGAAAGGCCGCCGAAGTTCTGGTGCGTCCTCTGCTGCACAGGATCATCAACCAGGTATGGGACTGGGACGGCCAATATTCCCCGTCGGCGAAAGCCGGTTGACCCCCCTTAGGGCCTGGGCCGTTTGATCCCGGCTTGGCATTCATTGGCTTCTGTGTCAATATATCCAGGATGCGGCAATAAGCGCTCCAACAGGGTTGCTGCGGCTTTACTATCGGATTAAGGGCAATTTAAGATGACCAATGAACAAATGCTTGCGTTTTCAAATCAAGACCGGTTCGCCGCCCATTGCGGGTGCGAGTTGATAGAGGCTTGCAACGGCAAGGCCAAAACCAGAATGGTTGTAAAAAAAGAGCACCTGAACGGCGCGGGAGTGGTGCACGGAGGGGCTATCTTCACCTTGGCCGACTTCGCTTTCGCCATGGCTTCCAACTCTCATGGAAATCTTGCTTTGGCCATCAACGTCACGGTGTCTTTTATGACGGCCGTAAAAACCGGCGTGCTGACTGCGGAGGTCAATGAGATTTCGCGCAATCATAAACTAGCTGCTTATGTCATGCGCGTGACCGGCGAAAAAGGCGATTTGGTCGCCTCCCTGCAAGGCACGGTGTATAGGAAAAAGGATCAGCTGCCTTTGAATTCAGCCGTCCCGACTGATTAAGCTCCGCCTTCAAACAGGGTTTTGTTGAGGGCTTTTTCGTAAGCGGCTTCGTTGGTAATGCGGCCTTCCGCCACCAGTTGCTTCAGGTGCTGGTCCATGGTCTGCATGCCCTGAGAAGTTCCCGTTTGGATCAAAGACCCGATCTGGGTGATTTTTCCCTCCCGAATCATAGAGGCAAGGGCCGAGGAGCCCAAAAGGATCTCATTGGCGGCGCACCGCCCTTTGCCGTCGGCCGTTTTAAGCAATTGCTGGGCTATGACCGCCTGGAGCGATTCGGACAGCATGGTCCTGGTTTGGGCCTGCTGTTCCGCCGGAAAGGCGTTGATGATGCGGTCGATTGTTTTTGCGGCGCTGTTGGTATGCAAGGTGCCGAAAACCAGAATCCCCAGTTCCGAGCAGGTCAAAGCCATGGAAATGGTTTCCGGATCGCGCATTTCCCCAACCAGAATGATGTCCGGGTCCTGCCTGGTGGCCACTCTAAGGGCGTCGGAGAAGCTGTGGGCGTGAGTGCCTATCTCTCTTTGCGTGAAAAGGCATTTTTTATTGGGATGGACGAATTCCAGGGGATCTTCAATGGTTATGATATGGCCTGAGCGGGTTTCGTTAATATGATTGATGATGGCCGCCAGGGTGGTGGACTTGCCGCTCCCCGTGGGGCCGGTGACCAGAACAAGCCCTTTTTTATACTCGGAGATGGTTTTTAACACTTCCGGAAGATTTAGCTGTTCCAGGGTCAGGATTTTTGTGGGGATGATGCGAAAAACCGCCCCGATCCCGTGCTGTTGGTAAAGCATGTTGCAACGGAACCTGGCCACTCCCGGAATTTCGTAGGCCATATCAAAATCCCGATTTTTTTTAAGATGTTGCTGCTGCTCTTCGTTCAGCATTTCAAACAGGATTTTTTCGTTGGATTCGGGCGTAAGCACGTCATGATCCGTGGGGACCAGTTCTCCGCGCAAGCGCAAAAGCGGGGGAAAGCCAATGACCATGTGCAGGTCGCTGGCGCCCTTGTCTTTCATTTCCCGAAAATACGCATCAATTTCAGCCATTGGGTCCTCTATTATTAAAACCAAATACCTGCTTTTAAAATGTTAAGCGGCCTGCGACCCCTCCGACCTGCCCGCCCCGACCTTTTCTTTGGTAAGCAACCGGTTGAACAGATGAGCGTTCTTGGCGTACAACACCGCTTCGCTTGCTGCAACCTTGCCGTCCTCCACCAGTTGAATCAGGGAATCGTCCATGCTGACCATGCCCACGCGTTTGGCGGTCTGCATGATGGACGGAATCTGAAAAACCTTTCCTTCCCTGATAAGGTTGGAAATGGGCAGGGTGACGATGAGCACTTCCACGGCCAGTTCCATGGTCTTGCCGTTCATGTTCGGAATCAAGCGCTGCGTGATGACCGCCTTTAGCCCCTCGCTCAGCATGGCGCGAATCTGGTTTTGCTCTCCGGCCGGGTAGGAGTCTATAATCCGGTCAATGGTTTTGGGGGCGCTTCCGCATGCCAGGGTGCCTATGACCAAATGGCCGGTTTCCGCAGCGGAAATAGCCAGGGATATGGTTTCCAAATCCCTGAGTTCGCCGATCATGATCACGTCCGGATCCTCCCTCAGCGCCGCCCTGAGGGCGTTGGCGTAGGAAAGAGTGCCTTCGCCGAGCTGGCGTTGGTTGACCACGGCCTTTTTGTATGGATGGACGAATTCAATGGGGTCTTCCACGGTCAGTACATGGTGGGAGCGTTTAGTGTTGATGTAATCCACCATGGCGGCCATGGTGGTCGATTTCCCCTGGCCTGCGGCGCCGGTTACCAATATCAGCCCCTGGTGGTTGTCCAGAACCTTCTCCACCACCGGCGGCAGCCCCAACTCATACAAAGTGGAGATCCAGGGCGGGATGAACCGGAAGGCTGCGCTCATGCCGGCTTGGTGGAACATGGCGTTGCCCCGGAACCTGCCCACATCGCCCAGGTCGTATACAAAGTCCAGTTGCAGGTCTTGCTCCAGTTGTTTACGTTGGGCCGGAGTCAGGATTTCGAGAATGAGTTTACGGCATTGCTCTTGCGTCAAGGGGCCGCTTTTGAGCCGCTTCAATTGACCCTGGATGCGAAGGACGACAGGCTCGCCCGGGGCAATATGAATATCGGATGCAAAATGTTCGGCGGCTGCGTTAAAGACTTTGTCTAAAACCGGCATTTTTTTTACCCTTATTATTTTTTGTCAGCGTCAAAATAAATGCATGCAATGGCGTGATACGGCGTCATTACCAACCCCCCCTTGGGCTGCCGCAGGATGATCTGAAAGCCCGCCTCGCTTTTTTCCACGGTGACCACGGTGCCGTATATGGACGCGCCCGAAGTCAGCAATACCTCCACGGTCATGCTGCTTGTTATAAGGTGCTGAAAACCAAGCGACTCCGTGCCGCTCACCTGGACGTTGTACTGGATGGCGTCCACATAGGATTCCGTGGTGGCCCTCAGGCGCAACGTAAGAATGCGCAGCAGGTTGTCTAAAGCCTTGGCGCCTGCGTTGGGGTATTTCTCGCAGAACGAGTTGAACGTGTTGCGCGACAGGCAGCGAATCAGGCTGTCCACTTCCGCATACGCCGTCGCCGTCCGAAGGCCGTAATCCACAAAGGCCATTTCGCCGAACACGTCGCCTCTTTCCGCCGTGAGCAGGATTTTATCCACATTGCCTTCCGTGATCCAGCGCTTGACTATCACGCGTCCGGATTCCACAAAAAACAATTCATCTCCCTTGTCATTCTCTCGGAACACCTGCTCGCCTGCTTTAAAACTTTTTTTCGTAAAGCAGGAAAGCAGCCAGGATTTTTGATCCTGCCCCAACCCTTCCAAGAGATAGTTGCTTGCCATGTCCGCTTTAATTACCATGTCGCCCCCTGCATATACACGCGCCGTATTAAGGTTTTATTCGAAATCAAAGATATATCCTACAGAGCGCAAGCTCTTAAAAAATTTCGGCTTCTTGGGGTTGTCCTCAAAGTACTTCCTAAACCGGACAATAAAATTATCCACGGTCCGCGTGCTGGTCGCTCCGGTGTAGCCCCAGCCCATTTCCAATAACTCCTTGCGGGATAGCGGCTTGCCCCTGTTTGTAAAAAACAGCTTGAGCAGCTTCGCCTCCAGATCGCTCAATTTGACTTCCCCCTTTTGGCACACGGCGGAAAAGGTGGTGAAATCGACCGTATTATTTCCGAATCGGTACACCTGGAGCTCTTGAGTTTCGGCGGAGACCGGGGCTGTGCCCTTGGTGGCCCTGGAAATCAGCCTTTCCACGCGCAAAAGGAACTCCTGCAGGTTGAACGGCTTGGACAGATAATCGTCCGTGCCGTAGGAAAAGCCCGTGATTTTGTCTTCCGGGGCGCCCTTGGCCGACAAGATAAGGATGGGGATCTGCTGGTCGTTCAAGCGGATGTTCCGTAGAACCGAAAGCCCGTCTATCTGGGGAAGCATGATGTCCAACACGATGAGGTCCGGCCCCCAGAATCGGTACTTTTCCAGGGCCTCCACCCCGTCCTCGGCTATCTCCACTTCATAGCCGTTCAATTCCAGGTTGAGTTTCAGACCGTCTGCAATGTGGGCTTCATCTTCCACAACCAATATGCGGCGTTTGGAGGCTTCGTCCTGCAACACCATGATGAATGGTCCTTTCTACCAGCGAAACGGCATGATCAGGCGGAATTCAGACCCCTGCCCAAGCCCTTTGCTGGAAGCCTTGATTCGCGCATTGTGAATCCGGGCTATTGTGGCCGTCATGAACAGGCCCAAACCGCTGCCTTTGGCGGACATGTCATCTGATCGGCCGATTTGGTAGAATTTTTTAAATATTCTTTTAAAATGCTGCTTTTCCATGCCCACGCCGTTGTCCGTAAACACAACGTGCAGCTTTTTTTTGTGGATTTCAAAACGGATTTCGACCTCAGGAACCTTGGACTCATTGTACGTGATCGCGTTGGTGAGGAGGTTCATCAACAATATTCCAAACAAGGATTGATTGATCCTGCATGGAAGCATGTGCCCCGAAGGGTTGTCCAAGGTGATTTTGCTATCCAGAAAAACATGGGAATGCGTCTTGAGAAAATTCTCGGTAAACGCGTAGACGTCGCATAGAATCAGCTCGTCCTCGTAGGTTTTGCTTTCGAGTTTCGCCAGGTTGAGAATCCTGGCGATATTATCCGACAACCTGTCAATGTCGGCGACCATGTATCCCAGATAGCGCTGCTGATCCTCCTTGGGCAGTTCATGCTTTTGAAAGGTTTCCAGATAAAGTTTCAGCGAGGTGACCGGGGTTTTCAGCTCGTGGGTGAAGTTATTGATGAAATTTCGCTGCACCCGGTAAAGCCTTCTGGCCTGGATGGTGTACACGAAAATCGTCAGAATGCCTAAAAGGATCACCCCCACCAAGATGGACAACACCGTAATAACCACCCAGGTTCCGGGTTTGGAAAACTGGGCCGGGTCCGTGTTCAGCATCCGGGCGATTTTGTAAAGGCTGGAACTGGCTTCCACGTACCAATATATGTAGAGAGACAGGGAGCCTGCCAGGGCCAGGATGGACAGGACCAGCATTGTAACCGGGTGTGTAAACCATTTGGGGTGATTCATGCGAAAAAATCCCGCCTGTTAAACGTTCTGGACATGATTGACGGCCAGGTGAACCGAAGATTAAGTTAACCTTCCAGCATATTGCCGCACGCACTCCCGCCGCGCCTGTTCCAGCTTGGGGCTTATGCGGACTTCATACCCGGGCCTGGCAGGCTCGTTGCCGAGGATTTGCTCAGGCAGCCTGGACAGCGCATCCGTGCAATGTGCGCGAGACTCCTCCAGATCCCCAGGCGCAAGCCTCCGCCCTTTTTCCATCACCAAACGCAACAAGGGGCGGCCGGAGATCTCTTCTCCCCATTGACCCAAAATGTCAAAAGCGGCCTTGCCGTTTTCTTCCAGGCGAAAAACCTGCTTTTGGCCGGGGTAGGTTTCCTTGCCGGGCGAGGTCTTAATCCGCCCCTTGCCGTCATAGGCCGCCATTTTGTAAACAAAATCCACGGTGGGGCAGTCCATGGAAACGCCCATGCGGGTGCCTACTCCCAAACCGTCTATAGGCGCATCCGCCCGAGAAATGTCTTCCAACGAGTATTCGTCCAGGTTGCCGCTAACGAAAATGCGTAGGCTTTCAAGGCCTGCTTCATCCAGCAGCTTGCGGGACTCCCAGGCCAGTTGCGCCAGGTCTCCGGAATCCAGCCGGATGCCCCGCACCTGGAACTCTTTTCCCATTTCCTGTGCCAGGGCTATGACCTTTTTGACGCCTTCCAGGGGATTGTATGTATCCACCAGCAAAATGGTTTGTGGATGCACTTTGGTGAAATTGCGCAGAGCCTCCATTTCATCGTCATGGGCCTGTACAAAGCTATGGGCCATGGTTCCCGCCACGGGAATTCCGTATTCACACCCGGCCAGAACGTTGCTGGTGGCGCCCACCCCGGCAATATAAAAGGCTCTGGCCGCTTTCATGCCGGCGTCCGCTCCGTGCATCCGCCGCAAGCCGAAATCCAACACGGTTTTTCCATGAGCCGCATATATTACACGAGCCGCCTTGGTCGCCGCCAAAGTCTGGAAATGGATCTGATTCATGATAAAGGTCTCGACCAGCTGGGCCTGGGGCAAGGGCGCGACAACCTCCAAAATCGGTTCGTTTTGGAAAAAAGGCGTGCCTTCTTTCATGGCGTAGGCGTCTCCGGTAAAACGAAAGGCGCCGAGCCAGCTGATAAAGTCATCCGAAAACAATTGAAGCGCTCTCAACGACTCGAGAGCCTCCTGGTCAAAACATATGTTCTCCAGAAAGCGCAACACGTCTTCCAGGCCCGCCGCCACAAGATAATTTCTGTTTTCAGGCAGTCTGCGAACAAACAGGCTGAATACGGACTCCTGCTCCATGCCAAGCTCCCAATAAGCCTGAAGCATGGTCAGTTGATACAGGTCTGTCAGCAAAGAACTGTTGGCGTCATTCACCCAGGAATTAATCTGTTTCATTGGGCATCCTTTATCTACGGGCGTTTCTGTTCAGCAATTTACCTGTTGATTTTTCACGGCCATGAAGCCCTTTGCCTCGCAAACGCCTCTCCGAAAGCAGCCGCGGCGCGGCGTGATAGAAAAAATAACCATATGAATAAAAAGGGATATCACGCGCATGCAATTATAAGCAAGACCTTAGTTAAAGCCAAAGTAAAGCTTTGACTCAGGAGGCGGGGCAGGCTATCCTCTATTTTCAATATCTTGGAGGCATCAATCAATCTTGAATATTTTGGACGGACATGCTGCGGATGACCAATATTGCAGAAGGAACGCTTCTCGCCCTATCCTTTATAAGCCTGCTGCTTTTTTGCGGAGGCCATGAGGCCTGGGCGTCTGAAAAGGATTCCGAGCCCCAAAAAGAGACGGTAGTGCTGCTGCACGGGTTGGCCAGGACGGAACGATCCATGAGGCCTTTGGAAAAAAGCCTGTCCTGCCAGGGGTTTAGGGTTGTAAATATAGGGTATCCCTCCCGCAAATTCCCCATAGAGGAGTTGGCGGGACAGGTGAAGGAAAAGCTCAACTTCCTGGGTGTTTGGGACGCGCCCAAAGTCCACTTTGTGACCCATTCCATGGGAGGAATCATTGTGCGGGCCATGTTCGCCGAATCCCACCCCAAAAGCCTGGGCAGAGTCGTCATGCTGTGTCCGCCCAACAAGGGCAGCGAGGTCGTGGATCATCTTAAGGACAATCCCCTGTTTATCGCCTTGAACGGCCAGGCCGGAAGGCAGTTGGGCACGGACCCCGAGTCCGCGCCGAACCGCCTTGGCCCGGTGGATTACGAAGTGGGTGTACTGGCCGGCGCCCTGAGCGTAAACCCCTTGTTCTCCATGTGGCTGGAAGGGGAGGACGACGGAAAGGTTTCCGTAGAGCGCGCAAAAGTGGAAGGCATGTCCGACTTCATGATCCTTCCATACAACCACACTTTTTTTATGAACAAAGCAAAAGTTAAAGCGCGAGTGACCAGCTTTTTGCGGACGGGCCGCTTTCTTCCTTAACCCACGCCTCAAAAGCCCCGATCTAATTTAAGGAAAGCGTCACCCCAAACGCCTCCGGTGCGGGAAACATGGGTATGTGCCTTTGTTCGGCCATGGTCAGGGAGTATTGATGGGTTTCCATCCAATGCTTGAAGCAGCGTTTCAGGCTGGGATCCAATAAAACGGGGTATTCCCCAAGAATTTTCAGTTCCTCAAAGATTTTCCAATACAGATGCATTCTTGCTCTCCTTAAATTTCACATGAAGAATGCCTCCGGGGCTTGCGTCAAAAAAAAATCCCGGCTATGCCGGGAAAGGTGCAAGTTCGCTTGCGGCCTGTCCCTCAATCCACGGAGGCTGCCGTTATAAAATCGACTCAGGTATTCTGGCTCACGGGTCTTTCTCAGCCGCGCCTTCCCGTCATCTATGACAGTGGCTCAAAGCGGCTTTGTCTCCGTTTACAGCGGCGGGACCGCTCCCGGTTCTCACGGGATTCCCTGAATTGCCTATTTAACGCACAAATTTACTACCCGCTCTTACTACAGGAAAAACATGCAGCTGGCAAGCCCGGCGTTGTCGGCCCTCATGTTTTAATTTATACAATTGTGTTGCTGAACCCGGCGGCAAAATGCTATGTTTTTCTCCTTGCCTATGGGCTATTTCAATAAGGATAAATACATATGCTGATGCTGACTCCCCGTCCTGACAGTAAGATATTCTATGGGTGGTATGTTGTCGCCGTAGCCTTTGCTGCAAATTTCTTAAGTGTGGGAACCGGTTTTTACATCCTTAATGCATTCATGGATCCATTGTGCCATGCCAATGGATGGTCGCGTACGGACGTAAATTTCGCTTTGTCGACGGGTATGTTCTTCGGCTATCTGGTGCAGTTTTTATACGGAACCGTGGTGGAAAAAATCGGTCCGCGGCTCCTGATGGTCATCGGCCCGTTTTTCGCCGGAATCATGTTTATAGGCATCGGTCATGTAACGGCCCTTTGGCAGTTTTACATCGTTTTTGTTTTGCTGTACCTGGGAAACAACGCCTATGGCGGCATCGTGGCCAATACGGCTGTCAGCAACTGGTTCATCCTCAAGCGCGGGCAGGCCATGGGCTTTGCCGCCGCGGCCATCAGTTTTTCCGGGGCGGTGGTTCCTCTGGTCGCTATGTCCATGGTTTTTGCCATCGGCATGAAATGGACCACGCTCATCATCGGGCTGTTCATGATGCTTTTGGGCCCCATAGCCTGGTTCATCGTCCGGGACTGGCCCGAGACCTACGGCCTGCTTCCGGACGGCTTAAGCGGCATAGGCAATGCGGAAGAAGAGAACCAAGGGGAAGAACTGGACGCTGCGGACCTGCTGCCCAATCAGTTTCCCGATTTCGAGGGCGCGGAGTGGAAATTCAAGGACCTGGTAAGAGCTCCGGCATTTTGGAAGATGGGCTTCGCCTACGTGCTGACCCTGGCCGGCGTCATGGGAGTGATGAGCCAGTTGCAGCCCCGATTTGCGGACGAGGGCTTTTCGCCCATGAAAGCCATGGTGCTGATGGCCATAACCGCTTTTATCGGAGCCGTGGGAAAATACGTGTGGGGCTCTTTGTGCGACCGGTTTGAGCCGCGGCGGGTGATTTCCCTTTTAATGGCAGGCGCCGGGATCGGCCTTTCCCTCTCCCTGATTAAAGACTGCCTGCCGGCCATGTACGGCTTTATGGCGCTTTTCGGCTTTTGCATGGGCGGCGTCATGTCCACGTATCCCATTTTAACGGGTTACCTGTTCGGCCGCCGGGCCTTTGCCAGCGTTTTAAAATATCTCATGTTGTTTCTAACCCTGCCCCTCATCGGCCCCATCGCCGCCGGGGTCAGTTACGACCTCACCGGCTCATATGACTTTGCTTACGCCTTGTACGCAGTCATGGCGTTTGGGGGCTCCGCGCTGATATTGACCATCAAACGCCCAGTTCCCCAAGCATAGCAAACTCCAGCATCCGCATGGATTTCAAATAGGAGCCTGATCGATTCAGGTAAAACGCCAGGGCTTTGGCGAAGTTTTTGCCCACCAGACCGTCGATGAACAATTGGCTGACCAGCTTTTGCTGCTCCAGCACCTCCAGGGAGTGCAGCAGCATCTGGTACTCTTCTCGGGATAAGTTGGACAGCAGGGCCAACAGCGCGTCCCGGCCCCGGGGCAGATAATCCCAAAAATAGAGCATGTCCAGGGAATGCATGATCAGCAGTTTTTGCAGGTCTTCTATCTCGGATTTCGGTTTGCGGGCGAAAAGGGCCGGAGAATTGAGTATGTCATCCGCCGGAACCTCAGGCAGCAGAACCTGGAGTTGGGTGTAAACCCCCATAAAACTGCGCATCTTGCCAGCGTAGTCTCGCAGGCCGGTGCGCATGTTTACAAGCCGGTCCGCCGTCCCTTCAATGATGCCGGCCACCGAGTCCGAAGCTGTTTTGGAAATAATCGCCGCCCATTTTTGCAGAACCTGATCGACGCCCTGAACTCCCAAAGAGCCTAAAATCATGCCCGCGAGAAAGTTGAGAAAAAACGCCACGGGAATGGAAAGGATGCTCCTGAAAAAATTCCCCGTGGCTGCAGCCCGCGGCAGGCCTCTCAATATATTATGACCCGAAATATAAATTCCGTTGACCAGCCCCATTACCGCATACAAGGCCAAAGGGTTGGTCGTGGTGTTCAGGCCGAGGGTTCTGTCCATGAGCAGGGTTTTGACCAGGTAGTCCAGCAAAGGCACGGAAAATCCGGTAAACAGCAGGGAGTCGGTTATGCGATCCCAACTGACAAAGTCGTTCCATTTTAAAAAGGGCGACCGCTTAAGCCCCCCGCCTCCAAGCACGGATTGAACGATATTGCGAAACCCGGTTATGCTGAACCAAATCAGGGCGCCAAAATAGGCGAGCAGCCACCAGTCCTTGGTTAGAAAAAAGGTCAGAAACGCCGGAATGAAACCTATAAACACCTTCAGGAAGTTCAATAGCGGCGTGCTCAAATACCTTAAGGACGGCATCTTCGGCGGCTTTTTTTCCGGAGGATTGAGGCTCAGCCCGTTTTTTCTCGTCTTGGGAAGGCCGCCAAGTGTGACGATATTGCCGGGCTCCACGGTTCGCACCGTATTTTGCTGAACAACCCAGTCGTTGACTTTCAAACACCCGATGCTGCGCAAGCCGGGAATTTTTCTGATAAGCCTTAAAGGAAGATTGGCCCCGTGGGGCGGTACAAAAGTCGTCCTCTTCCACACTTCCATGCGCAGCGGGATAGTTACGCGGATGGGATCGCGATCGTGCTTCAAGTGTTTTTGCATCCTGTCCGGCAGGGTTTCCCGGATTACAAGCCCCATTCCATGGACATGGGGCGACAAGCCGGTTGAGTCGCTCCCGATGCGAGGCTTTAAAGGACGGCCGGAGTACAGGGCGTTGTAGCTTTCCAGGTCGTGAAGAATGGCGTCCAGCTTGGTGAGGAGATCTTCCTTGTCAGGCTTGTCCGAAGCCCGCACCGAATTGCTGATTTTGTTGATGACCTTTTTCAGCTTGATGGGATTGTCCGTATTCAAGGCGCGTTGAAGCTCGTTGATGCCGGCTGTGTGGTGGGTTTGCCCCTTATCAAAATCCTTGAGATTGAATATTTCCAGACGGGTGATCAGCCCTTCGCAGTCGTACAGCAGCTCCAGGACATCAACCGCCTCCAGGTTGCTAAGGTTCAGGGTAAGGCGGTAATCGCGGTGAAGCCTGTCCAGGCGATGCACCAGTTCGGATGGAGTCAGGGTCAACAGCTCCGGCACATTTCCTATCCTGCAAACCTGCTGGGAGTCCGCAAGGCAGGGATTGGCCATGGGCTCCAAATGCTGTTGATAAATGGCTTCCATGTCCAGGCGATCCATTTCCTCCACAAGAGCTTCTATCACCTGTTTTCTGGAATCGCTGGCCTCTGCGTATTCCCGGCGCAACGCCTCCGTGCGTTTTTGCATCAATGGCAAAAGGTTCATATGGACGAATCTGGCAAGATGCAGCAATGAAACTTGGGCGGAGCCCACAAATTCCAGAAAATCCCGATGCCCTAACGCCGTCATCCTGACGCCCAGGGTTTTTTCCAAAGCGGGTATATGCTTTGAATTAAAGTTGTCCAAAACCTCCAGGACATGCTCCTTTTGATATTGGGCCACTTTTTTCCCCTGGGCCAGAAAATCTGCAATTTCGGGCTCTGCCAGGAAGCATAAAAAAGACTGGACGTCAGCAAACCCCCGGGGGCGCCAGATCAGATAAATGTATTTATCCCGGAATTTGGCGGCGTATTCGATGCCGATGCGAACGTCCATGCCCATGATTTTACCTGCTTCCATGAGCTCGGCGGCCGCTCTGGGCTCCACGTAATTATACTGGATGATTCTCAAACGCCGGATCCCTTTGATCCAGGCGTCCATAATCAGATGGGTGGGGCTTTTGCGGCCCTTGGTGCTGGAGTCGTGCACGTGGTCGTCAAAGGCGATTTGGTTCCATTCCTCCGGCATTTCCAATAAATGATACTTTCTTAGCTGTTGCCGGACTTTCCGCGGCTTGCCCGTGGCGGTCATGCGAAAGTCGCGGGCAAGCTCCAATTGGCGCTGGTAGTCGCCCTGGGCGCGAACCAGCTCCTTGGTGATCTGCAAAAGCACCCTGGCCGTATTCTGGGGCATGGGGCCGACCGACATGCTGTACACCGCCACGCGAAGATAACGAAGAGCCCGGAGACGATCCTCCAATCCGCCCACTTCCAGGGACTGGAGCAAGATGACCACGGCGTGCGCAAGCCTTAACCCGCGGGACTCGGCCATCTCCATGATTCCATTGGGATGAAAATGGTCGTAAAAGGCGCCCCCGGGGACGCTGACGGTTTCGCCCCGGGCGATTACGCCGTTTACGATTTCAAGGAGTTCGTGGTCTTTATCATCAAAAAAGATGCTCTTCGAACGCTCTGCCATAAAGCCCTTTCTAAAGCCGATTATAACTTAAGGGGCGAAACAGCGCTTTTGGGCGCCGGCTTAACCCAGTGCTCTTTGATGAATGCGCATATATCCTGGACTTGCGGAGGCGCAGACGACATTTTCGTCCCGTTGAGGCTATTCAGAAACAGGTCTTCGTCCTGGGGAATCTCTCCGGCGATTTTATCCCCAGGCAGGGCCGCGGAAAAAGCCTCCCGCACCTTGTCGTTTACTTTGTTTTGGATGAAAAAGATCTTTTTGAAAGCCTTGTCAGCCATTTCAAGCATTTTTCCCGCCAGCTTAAAGGACTCAAAAGTGGGATCCACCACCCCGATAATCAGGTCGCAGTTGGCGTCCAAACCCCGGCCGAAATGCTCCACCCCGGCTTCCGTATCTATCACCACAACCTCGTCGTCCGAAAGAACCAGGTTGTTCAAGAAGTTCCGGGACAGAACGCCGATGGGGCAGGCGCAGCCTTCGCCAAAATCGTGAATCTTGCCCATGGAAACCAGTTTGACCCCGTCCGACTCGGCAAAGCACTCCTCCGGGATGTCCGAAGTGGTCAGCGCCTGGCTGAGATATTGAACCGGCTGGTTCTCCCGAAAAGCCTGGTTCATCTTTTTTTTCAGTTCGGGCTTGCCGCCCATGCTTTCCATCAAATTGACGGGCTGCTCCACGCCAAGCAGACGATGGAGCCCAAAGTTGGACTCATCCGCGTCCATGAGCAAAACCCGAAATCCCGCTTCCGTAAGACCCCGGGAAATGAGAGCCGAAATGGTGCTTTTGCCGGCCCCGCCTTTTCCGCATATCGCAATCTTCATGAATCCTCCTGTTGCATTATGTGAGACAACAGCGTCGACGCCGTCTTTTTAGAATATTGGTACTTTTCGGCGTTTTTCAAGAAATCCTTGGCATTACCCAGGTTGTTCGCATTATACGCTGCAAATCCTGCCATGAGCCAGGCTTGCCCCGGCTTCTTCGCCTGGGGCGCCGCCGTTTTAAACGCCGTTGCAGCCTTTGAATAATTCTTCATATCATATAAGATATAGGCCCGGGATAACAAAATCGTACTTTTCTGATCCTGCTCCAAGGCTTTATCCAGCCAATCCAGAGCCTCCTGCAACTTCCCTATTCGATGGAAAGCGCCGGCAATCTTAAGGATTACGTCCGGGTCCTGTTTGTTTTTCAATGCTTGTCCATAAAAACCAGCGGCTTTTCCTGGAACCCCGGAGGCCGAATACAAATCTCCGGCCAACTCGATTTCCTTGGGCGTGAGCGGCTGGAAAAAGCTGTATACAACCAGGCCGGCCAGCGCCTCTTTATATCTTCCCTGGTTCAGGTGAAGGCGCCACAGGGTTTTCCACCATAATGGCTCCTCCGGATACTCGTCCAACAAGGCGTGCACATAGGCCACGGCCTTTTTATCCATGCCCAGTTCCGCGTACTGATATAAAAGGACCTCCTGCCAGCGGCGCTTTCTATCGCCAGTCGCTTCCCGGATGATTTCCTCCAGAACGGGCAGGGATTCGCCCTGTTTATCGGCCTGGATCAGGGTTTGAACCAAGGCCTCTTTCCATTCCAGCCGGGCCTGGCTTTTGTGTTCGGCCATGAGCCGGCGGAATGCTTCCAGAGCTGCGGGATAGTCCCCGCCCGAAGCCAGGCATGCGGCGGCGTAATACAACAGGTCCGGCTCCTTGGGGTTGGAAAGGGCGTAGGCCTTCATATAATTATCGGCCGCCTGGGGCATGTCGCCCAGGTCAAACCAGCAACGCGCCAGATTTTGCCAGGCAGGCAGGTAGTCGGGCTTTTGCCGGATGCAGGCGGCAAATCGCGCCTTGGCAAGGGAAGGCTTGGCTTGCTCCAGATAGGCGGCGCCCTGGATGAAATCCAGCAGATAATGCTGGTCGTCATTTTTCTTGCGGAACTCTTCCAGCAGATTGGAGGCCTTTCCATACTCCCCCATGGCCATCAGGGACTGGGCTTTTTCCAAGGCGTTGTGCAAGGGCCTGGAAATCGGTTCATCCGCTAATGAATAGGTCGGACAGGCAAATAATATCAACAGTGCTATAAAAATAACGAGGCGGATCTTGATCATTCTTCGCCTCCCAGTCGGAAATGCAGGGTCTGAGTCATGGGATAATCCACCGGGACTCCATCCTTCGTCCCTATGCTCAGGCGCAAAATTTTGTCCAAATACTCCTTGGCTGATTTTTCAAAAAAGCCGGGAGGATCGGCCTCCAAAATTTGAATGTCCCGGATTTTCCCCTCTTTGGTCCATATAAAGCGGACCTTGACCGACCCTTCCACGCCCATGCGCTTCGCCCGTAAGGGATAGACTGGCCTCCCTCCTGACAACCGCCTGGGGGGTGCGTCCAGTTCCGAGATTTCATATAATCCCTGATGCGCGACCGCTGGGACCGGCGCGGGCCTGGCGTCAGGCAACGGGACCGTTTTATATTCAGGCGCGGGAAATGACACCGAGGAAGGCGGCAGGGCCGGGTTCAACTCCAAGGGGACCGGCGCGATGTCAGGCCGGGACGCGTCCGGCGCGTTGGCCTGGGGCATGGGCGAAACCGGCTGGGAAGCGGCTTGCTGCGTCTCTTGAGGGACCGGCGGACGCGGTTTTTCCGGCTCGGGCGGCCTGAGCCTTTCAATGCGTACAGGATCTCCCGTCGCCATGCGAGGCTGCTCCCGGGGCGCCCGGGTCATCAGGCCCGGCATGAGGCCGAAAAAAATCAGGTTCAGAACCAGGGCGATAACAATCGCCAAGGCCCAGGCTTTACCCTCTCCCAACCCGAACTGCTTTTGGCTGCCGACGGCCTCGCCCACATTACCCTCCCGAATCCAGGCTCGCCGCAATGGACACGTTTTTGGCTCCCGCCAGCCTGCATTCGTCCATAACTTCAATGACCATGCCGGTCATGCTTTCTTTGTCTGCAACCACCACGACCCCGGCTTCGGGATTTTCCGCCAGGGCCCTTTCCACATTGGCGCGCACTGTGCGCGGGTCCAGCTCCCTTTTTTCCATAAACACCCGGTTATCCCGGGTGACGGCTATCAGGATGCTGGATTGATTTTTGGTCACAGCCGTGGCCGCGGAGGGGCGCTCCACGTCCACGCCGGTTTCCCGCACAAAGCTGGTGGTGACCAGGAAGAATATCAGCAAAATAAAGACCATATCAATGAGAGGGGCGATGTTCAGCTCCACTCCCTGGCCTTTGTTTCGTCTGGATGCAGTGATGTTAAGCATTGGCCTTTACGCTCCACGCAACAGGGCTTTTACCATGCTAAAATAACGGAGGTTTTCGCGTCAAGGCGCCCCGCAATTCTGCATAGCGCCGTTAGCCGCCTCCATTGTACATGAAAACCGGATGTTAGCAAGACTACATCTTTAAAATTTCAGCGTTTGAGTCCCCTTGACTTGGCGAACGTAAAGAAATATCCTGCCCCAATCAATAAACTGCAAGAAGGGATGAAAAAAATGGACTTTGAAGCCGTAGCGCCCCTGGCGGCCAACGAAGAAGGCGAAATTTTTGAACTGGAAGGCTACGCCGCCGTCGGCGCCTCGGGAAATTACCTGACGCCCCTGGACGGGGAAAAGCTGATCGTCCAGCCTCACGGCAGCGAAACCCTTTTTCTGCCCGACAGAACTCTGGTCGCCCTGGACCTGGACTCCATGGAATTGGTCGCCCTGGAGGAAAATCCCTACAACCCGGGTGAGCCCATATTTCCCGTGGCAACCTTCAACTCCCCCGGCTATATCGCCGCGGCTTCCTGCGCATTTATTGAAGAGCCCGGCGCCCAGGCTTTGCCTTTGTTTTCCTACGGCGCCTGCGGATGGGACGGCGAGGACATAGTGGTCGCCGCCATGCGCGTGGATCGCTCCCGGCGCCAGGATCTGCGGCTCATGCCTCGCGAAAAGGTGGAAAGCGGGGTCAAGCGCTTTCAAAAAAAATATCCCCAAAACCGGCTGGCCCGGCATTTGGAGCATTGCGCCCTGGTTTACGGTTGCCCGGCGGCCAAGAATATGTTCATCGGCCGGGAGGAAGCCCCCCTGCCCACGGCCCAGACCTGCAACGCAAGGTGCCTGGGCTGCCTGTCCCTGCAAAAGGACAGCCCCATCCCCCACAGCCAGGACCGGATCAACTTCACGCCCACCTCCGAAGAAATCGCCCAGGTCGCCCTGGAGCACCTTTCCCGGGTGAAAAACGGCGTGGTCAGCTTCGGCCAGGGTTGCGAAGGCGAGCCCCTATTGGCGGCCAAGGTCATCGCCCCGGCCATCGCCATGATCCGGGAGCAAACCTCCGACGGCACCATCAACCTGAACTCTAACGGCAGCAGGCCGGATCTTCTGCAGCAATGCCTGGACGCCGGCCTGGACTCCATCCGCGTGAGCATGAACAGCGTGCGCCCGGAATGCTACGAGGCTTATTTCCGCCCCTCCTACGAGTTCAAGGACGTCTTGAAAAGCATCGACATGGCGGGGTTTCGCGGCAAGTGGGTGTCCATCAACTATTTGAACATGCCGGGTTTCACCGATTCCCCGGAGGAGTCCGAATCTTTCCTCAAGTTTCTCAAGGATCATCCCGTAAACATGATCCAGTGGCGGAACATGAATTTCAACCCCCGCCAGTATTGCGACGCCATGTCCCAGGCCGCCGAGTGCGGCGCGCCCATCGGCGTGGATGTCATGCTGGATCAAATTTCCCGGCAGCGCCCCAACGTCCGCTTCGGCTACTTCAACCCGCCCAAGGAAAGTTTTAATAAATAATACAGTGCGACTGGGATTCTTAGGGTTGCATTCGCGAAGTAATTCCGCTATTGAAAGATAGTTTATGCAAAAATTCAACAATCAATTTTTAGGACAATCAGTATCCTGACGGCAATTTCTCTTGCCGGGGTGAAATCATAATATCTCACAGACAGGAGCGGACCGCCAAATCCAGGCGGCTTGCGCATATTCAGTGAAAAAGGAGGCTGCGATGGCTGGCTTTTTTGGAAAAGTTTCCGCCATGATAAAAGGAAAAACCGATAGGGCGGTTGATAAAATGATGAGCCCGGAAGACCAGATCAGGTTGTTTGTGGAGGAAACCAACAAGCAAATATCCACGCTGCAAAAAGCGGTCGCCGCCGCCATGGCGGATGAAAAGCGCCTTAAAATGCAGTTGGACGATTTAATCGCCAAAGCGGACTCCTGGGAAAAGAAAGCCATGCTGGCCCTGGAAAACGGCGACGAATTCCTGGCCAAGGAAGCTCTGCTGAAAAAAGAAGAATTTACGGACAGCGCTAGGGAAGTCCTTAAAGATTGGGAAACCCAGCGGGACGCTACGGTGAAGCTGAAGCAATCCCTGGGCAAGGCGAAAAAACAGGTGGAAGACTCCAAAAGAAAGTACAATCTGCTGGCGGCTCAATATAAGGCTGCGGAGGCCAAGAAAAGCGTGGCGGACCGCATGGGCTCGACCGACGCAAGCTCCCCCTTGGCGGCCATGGAGGCTTTGAACGAAAAGGTGTTGGCCATGGAAGCGGATGCGGAAGCTGCTGTGGAGTTGATGGGCGATCCTTCCTCCGACGCTTTGGAAGCCAAGTTCGCCGCCATGGAGCGCGACAAAAAAGGCGACGACGCCCTGGCCGCCCTGAAAGCCAAGATGGGACATTAAGGCCGGTCGTCAAAAAACGCGCGGAAGCGCGGAAGTAATATCCCGAATTATCAAGGCCCCGGAAATCCATCCGGGGCTTTTTTGTCAGTGAAAATCTCCGTCAATGACCAGGGCGTTGTTCATTTTTTCCACCAACGCATTGATCATGCCTTCCTCCGATGCGTCCATCAGGGAATCTTCATAGCGTTGCAAGGCTCCGTTGGCCTGAGTCACGGACGTAAACAGGTTGTGATACTTGTCTTCCATCTCCCGGTACATCGTGATTTGAGACAGGCATTCCGCCTTGGCCTTGATCAGCTTATCGGTTGTTTCCACGTTTTTTGCCATTTCAATTTGCGTGGTAAGCCGAAACTCCCTTTCCTTAAGCTCCGCAATGGATGTGGAGCTTAGGGCCTGCATATACTCCTCCGCGGTTTTAAGGCTGTCCAGGGCGAGGCCCATGACCCGGTCGAGCGCCTCGGCTTCAAGCTCTCCGCTGGTCATCCGGGAAATCTTTTTGTGAATCCTGAAATATTTGGAGAACAGGTTTCCCATGGCGCTTCGGAACCTGGGCGTGGACAGCCCTTTGATTCCTTCGGCGTACTCCAATGCCTTGGGCGGCGGAGGCTGCCCGGCGTCCTGGATGCTGATGTTTATCAGCGGCCGGGTTTTGCGCAGGTACATTGCAAAGGCGGCCGCTTCCAGCACAAGCAAAACCAGGCCTGCAGTCAGCAAGGCGTTGGCTTTGGCTCCGGAGAACATAATCAGGATCAGAGGCAAAACAAATGCTATGGCTGCGTAATAATCCGGCAACTTAAAGGCTTGAGACAGACGGTTGGAGACCAGGCTGCGGCAGGGAAACAGCGACAAGTCCGCCGCCAGCCTTTCCGCCGTCTCTTTGCTGACGCTTTTGGCAACCAGCACCGGAGGCTTTTCCAGGCTTTTTTCCACCTCTTTAGCCGAAACCTTCCTATGCGTTTTTTCCAGAAACTTCGCCAGCCCTTTGTGCTCCCCGCATTCCTGGATGATCAGGGAGTACTCGCCAGGCGTCAATTTGACTTCGGCGAAAGCCCCGCATTGGCAGCAAAAAGGCGTATGAGCGAACAACTTGGCTCGGCAATTGCTGCAAAGCGCCGGTTCAGCCTGCCTTTGCAAATGGGCGGCCGCCATTTTGCTTTTGTTGATGTCGCTTTGGAGTTCAATAATGGACTGATACCGTTCCGCCGGGTCCGGCTCCAGGCATTTGGCGATGATGGAATCGATCCAGTCAGGCAGGTCCGGCCTCATTTCGCTTACGGGCGCTCTGTCCGCTGTTTGATGCAATTTAAACAAGGCGTTCAGCGTTTTGGCCTGGAACAGGGATTTGCCGGACAGAAACTCGTGCATAACCAGGCCTACGGCGTAGATGTCGATTCTGGGGTCGAACGACGTTCCCTTGCGGAAGATTTCAGGCGCCATGTATTCCGGAGTGCCCAGGGAGGCGCCGGTTTTAGTCAGGTCGCTCATGGTGTTCATTTTAGCGATGCCGAAATCCAGCAGCTTGACATGGTGCTCCCCATCGATAGCTATGTTTTGAGGCTTGACGTCCCGGTGCACAACGCCTTTATCGTGGCAAGCGGCCAGGGCGTCCAATAGTTGATCCACAATTTTCAGGAACACGGCCAAAGGCATGGGGCCGCTTTGGCTGATGTATTCCTTCCCGTCCCGGCCCGGGGCGATCTCCATGCTGATGCATCGCCAGCCATGGGTTTCAAAGGCGTCGTACACCTGGATGATATTAGGATGGTTAATGGGCTGAAGGATTTGGACCTCCCTCAGAAAACGTTCCTGGATGGTGGAGTCCAGGTTGAGAAGCGGGTCCATGACCTTAATAGCGACATGGGTGTCGGACCGCATGTCCAACGCTTCATAAACGACCGAGCTATGGCCGCTGCCAAGGACTCTTTCTATCCGGTAGCGCTTTTTCAGCACGCTGCCTTTTTTCAAATCATTAAAAGCGCTCATATCAGGGATGTCACCTCCAGCCTCACTTCAGCCAACGCGCCAAGCTCCTTTTCCAGGGATTTCAGGCCGGATTCATATTCCTCCAGCACGTCCTGCCCCAATTCCATTTTCAAAACCAGGGTTTGGGAGCATAAGCGATTCAGGGTAAAGCGCAACTCGTTAAACCGGGCCATGAGAGAATCGCGCTTTTCCTGCAAATCCTGATACTGCACCAACAGGTCCATATAGAACATGTCGCCCTTCAAGGCCTTGTCCGTCAGGCGCTCGGCGTCCAGTCCGTGCCAGTCAATTTGCGTGAGCACGTCGTCGACCTCGCTGGCCAGGTTTGCTACGCGGGCGCAGATAAGAATCAACTCCTTCATCTTTTCCATTTCCAGGCCCTGGCCCGGAACGTCGCCGGCGTTTTCCTTAAGCAGAAGGATCTGCTCAATGCTTTGGGCCAGCGACAATCGCATTTCATCGGTTCTGGGTTTTTGCAGGGCGCCGGATACATTGCGCAGCCATTTGACGTCCTGGAAAAAATCTTTCGAAAAGATGTCCTTATGCTTGAGAATGGGCTCCAGGCTGGATCGGACGATAATGGAGGCTGATATGGCGAACACTAATACCCCGGCGGCCACCGCCACAATAAGCGGCAGTATAAATTGCAGGGAGGTAGCCCGTGTGGTGACTTCAAAAATGAGAAGGACGAAATAACGCAGGAATAAGATCAGGTAAAGAATGGGAAGCAAAAAAGTCGACAGCCGGAGCGCTTCCGCGGTTGAGTCTTTGACTCCCGATATTTCGTGCACTTGCAGAAAGATGTTTTTACGCTCCGCCTTTTTTTGAACCAGCTCCGCAAACATTTTGTCCACGCCCGTAAGCAGGACTTTTCGGTGGGCGGGAATTTTTTTTAGGTCCAGGTCAAAGGTTTCATTGATAAAGGACAGCAATTCCCTTTTTTCGGATTTAGGTATCCGGAAGTTCCGATGGTCCACATTGCGAACCAGCCGAAACCTTCCGTCCCGCGAGGCTTGGGAAAAGCCGAACCCGCAAAAAACACAAAAAGGCAGGTTCTTGATGGTTTCTTCGCCGCAATGGATGCAGGGCGTTTTTTTTAAACTCGGCAGGGCGTTGGCGGCTACGCTCCGGTTTTTGCAATCCAGCAGAAACTCCTCCACGCACTGGTATCTGTTGACCGGATTTTTTTCCAGCAGCTTGCTTACGGCCTCTTTCAGCCAGGCCGGCGTTTGCGGATTATACTCCTGAAGATTGGGAACCGGAGTCCTAAGATGGGTGGTGAACAGCTCGGCGATGGAGTCGCCCTGGAAGGGGGGGCGGCCCGCAATCATTTCAAAAAGGATGATCCCCAGGCTGTACAGGTCGGTCCTGGGGTCCGAGGACGATCCTGCGAACAGCTCCGGCGCCATATACTCCGGGGTGCCCAGGGAAACCCCGGTTTTGGTCAGGTCGCTCACGGCCGTCACCTTGGCGATGCCAAAGTCCAAAATCCGCACCCGGCCTTCCTTGGTGAGGAAAATGTTCTGGGGCTTCAGGTCCCGGTGGATGACGCTGCTCTTGTGGCACGCCTGGAGGATTCCGGCGATTTTCGTCCCGATTTTAGCGGCAAGGCTTAGGGACAATCTTCCCTGGCTGTGGAGATACTGCTTCAGGGTCATGCCCCGCAGCAGCTCCATTTCCATGCAAACCCGCCCTTTCAGGCGCATCATGTTGTAAACCGGGACCATGCCGGGATGCTTCACCAGCCGGGCTATTTGAATCTCCCGCTTGAATTGCTCCAGGTTGGCGGCGTCCCGGGCCAGGCTGGGATGCAAAATTTTAACAGCAACGTCCCTGCCGGTTTTTAGGTTGCGAGCCGCATACACGTTGGCTGTCGCCCCCGAGCCCAGCAGTCTGGGGTTGAGGTAGCGTCCGCTTTGGGACAGTGCTTGAATATCGTCCATAAAACCTGACTTGCTGCGGTTTAAAGGATTATCTGGTCAGCAATGGGTGGTGTTTTTGATAAACCCTATGTCTCTCTACCATTTTATATGACGCCCTCGCCAAGACGTCCCTTTTTCCAAGCAGATAGTCCGGAAGGTCGCCCCCAACTCTATAATAACGGTATATGTGCGTTTCTCGACTATTCTTAAATTCCTTGTGAACTTTGGGAACGAACACAAGTCGAGAGCCGACATATTCCTTTGGAGTAAACGAAGTCTCCTTGAGCACTAAATGAATCCCTGAAAATTTGTCGATGCTTATGGTCGCCGCTTTTTCAAGCACCTTCCTGGACCTTGGATTGTACTCATTGGGGTCCGAGGCGTAATTCTGGGGGTTGAAAATCTGGTCTTCATGGATGGGCGGCGCCAGGTAGTTCTCTTCCATGTATATTTTCAGGATATCCATTATTGCGTCTATGTTGGAGTTAAGCTCTTGCATGAATTGCTTGGGGAAACTTTCGGGGATATCGTTTTTGTGCGTAACCATGTACCAAACGATATACGTTTGCTCCGTTATAGGGGTTGGTTCTTCCAGGACCATGTCTTCAAACGCTTCTATCACCTTCTTTTTAAGATGAAAAATTTCTTCTACGGAGTACCCGTCCAAAACCCCTTCCGCCGACATGCTTTGCCTGAGATGCTTGCCCTGCAGCCCGATGAAAAAGCATTCCATTATGGAAGTGTATCCTTCGCGTATTAAGATTGCCTGGCGGGAATTTACTCTGTAGTAACTTTGGATGGAAAATAGTTCGTCCAAATGAGCAATCAGCGCATTAGCCTGTTCTGTTGGCGGCGTTGTATACGACATGTCGCTGGCGTTTTGCATAATCAGGTTCGTCTTTTTTAGCGCGGCATTGTACCTGAAATGCGTGACGACGTCTTCCAGGGGCAAAATTGCCATTACAGTCAGACAAACAGCGCCCCAGACATAGTCCCTTTTATAAAAGGGGGCGCCGCCGGCGTCCGGAGTTTTTTCTTTGCCGCTTGATTTATCCGGCATCAAATACATGACGCCAACGCCGATTAACAGGGGCGGCCCCAGAAGCCAGAACCATTTGGAATAACCTTTCGCCTTGGCCATGAAGAAACAGCCCCTGCAGAAATACGGAGCTGACAGGAGATAGGTTAAGTCGAAATCAAAGGCTACTCCCTTTCCGGCATAATAGTTCCAGGCGAATAAGACAGATAATATTATAGCGCCCCTTGTGAATCGTTTGGCGGCCTCCCGCCGAAATTCCTCGTTTTCCCCCACCTCTTCCCCAAAGGTGGATTTTTCTATTTTGGAGGATTCCGGGACGCCGCTTACGTAGCCCGCGTCTTGAACTACCGGACCCTCATGCTCCTCAAAGCAATCCGGGCAGTTTTCCCCCGCCTCCAAGACCTTGCCGCACATGGGGCACTTAACGGTTTCGATCACCTCCACCAGGGCGCCCGCGCGTTCAAACCGCTCCCGCAATTCCTCGGCCTTTATCCCGTTTAACTGCCCCTGGTGATAGTCGTCCCCTCCTGCAAACGGGGCGTTCACTTGAAAAACCTCGGCTTTGAACTCTATGGCCAGGTTTTTTTTCACGGCGTCCTGGTCAAATCCCGGCTGGATCTCACCTTTAAAGACCAGTTTATAGGTCGAGAACTGGTTTAGTTTTTTCGTGGAAAAAGTCGGAGCAGGCCCTTCTTCTTTGGGTGGTTTTGGGTTTGCGGCTGCTTTGGCAGGAGGTTCGTCGGGCTGGTTCGGGCCGGACTCGAACTCCATTTTCAGATTCATGCATTTTTCGCACTGGCTGTTGGTCTTCTGGATATGGCCGCAATCCGGGCACTTGAAAGTCTTTACCACCTGGATCTGCGCTCCCGCTTTGTCAAAAACCGCTTTGAACTTTCTGGCCTGGTCCAAAGTCAGGTTTTTTCGGATGTACGGGGCGCCTCCGTTCATGGAAGTCAGAACCTTGGGCGCTTGTTGCTTGAAAACCGCGGTCAGGACCTTTCGGGCGTTTTCCGGATCTTTGCCGCTCAGGATTTCATCCCTGAAAATGATGTTATATTGAGGTTCCATGAACGATATATTTTCTCAAGGTTAACACCGGCCTCAAATGGGAGGCGGACAAATCGGCGCTTGCGGGCCTCAAAAGGGGGCGCCTGGCCGGCAAAGGAGCGGCGTCTTTGAAAGTTTATGTAAAACGCCCTATATAATTACAATCGCAGCTGAAACTGGCGCGTCGCTTCATATAGGACATTTCTTTTCTCGAGAAAGGCGTCTTGCAGGTTTCCTCCGACTCTTTTTATTTTAAACAAGTATTTTACTCTACCCCGGAAATCGATTTTTTTTGTGGCCGTGGGAATAAACACAACGGTTTTTCCAGCCGTCCAGGACGGAAACTCTTCATTTGCCTTGATTGTGAAAGTTATAAACCCATTTTCGCTCACGTTTATTGTGACATACTCTTCCAGCTTTTCCTTTGAGACGCTCTTATAATCCGCTGGAAAATCGGCGTAGTTTGGAGCGTTAAAAATTTGGTCGACATGAATGGGAGGCGTAAGAAAGTTTTCCCCCATATAAATGGCTAACTGATCATTCAGAACCTCAAAGGATTCATTCAGGCATTTTATAAAAGGTTTAATTTTTTTGTCCTTAACCATTTTAACCGACGTCTGAGTGAGGTGCAGCCAGACTTGAAAAGCGTGTGAAGTCACCCCGGTTCTTTCGTTTGAGGTTTTCTTTTTAAAATCCGTCATTATACGATGCTGAAGCCCGGCCAGCGAGGCGTCCGTGAAATCAGGAGAGACGCCTGCTTCGGTTTGCATCTGGAGGGCTTGCAAGCGTTGAAGGCGAATGAAGAAAAACTCCAATATTGTGATCATTTTTTCTGCGTTCTCTAAAGCTTCTAATGTCCTTGGCTTCATCGAAGATTGAATTGAAAAGCTGTGATCAATAAAACTCTCCAACTCAGCGACCATGACATCCATGGGTTCCTGCGCATCAGAATGAATGAGTTTTTCTCTGTAGACTTCAAATTCTCCGGAATAGGACTTTATTTTATGAGCGCCGGTGCCTGCAGAGATCGGAAAAATCAGGAGGAAAGCTGCAAGAACGGAGCCAACAACTATGTCTTTTTTTAAAAAACGGCCGTGTTCGCCGCCCTGGGATTTATTAGGCAGCAAAAGCATCACCGTTGCCCCTAATAGACTGAGAATACCCAATAGGCCGAATTTGGTTGAATAGCCTTTATGTTTTGCCAGGTTGTAGCAGGCCCCAAGAAAATAGGGAACCGGGAGCAAATATATCCAGGAGATGGCAAAGGCTCTTTCGCGTCCAATGAACGAATGGAGGAGGAACAAGACGGAAAAGAGAATGACGCCCCTTCTGAAGCGAACCATGCCTTCCAGACGTAATTCCTCCTTATCGTCTACCCCCTCTCCAAAGGCGGCATTATCCCTTTGGGGTTTGGCAATCTCCGGGGCGATGTCCAAGGCGCCCGCGTCTTCTATTGCCTGGGGCTCCCGTTCTTCAAAGCAATCCGGGCAGTTTTCCCCCGCATCCAAGACCTTGCCGCACATGGGGCACTTAACGGTTTCGATCACCTCCACCAGAGCGCCGGCGAGCTCAAATCGCTCCCGCAGTTCCTCAGCCTTTATCCCGTTTAACCGTCCCTGGTGATAATCGTCCCCTCCGGCGAACGGGGCGTTCACTTTAAAAACCTCGGCCTTGAACTCATTGGCCAGGTGGTTTTTCACAGTCTCCTGGTCAAATCCCGGCTGTATTTTACCTTTAAACACCACTTTATACGTGGCGTACTGGTTCAGCTTTTTGGTGGAAAAAGTCGGAGCGGGTCCTTTGCCTTTGGGGCGCTTTGGGCTTGCAGCCGCCTTGGCTGGAGTTTCGTCAATCGGGTCCGGCTCCGGGCCGGACTCGAACTCCATTTTCAGATTCATGCATTTTTCGCACTGGCTGTTCGTCTTCTGGATGTGGCCGCAATCCGGGCACTTGAAGGTCTTTACAACCTGGATCTGCGCCCCCGCCTTGTCAAAAACCGCTTTGAACTTTCTGGCCTGGTCCAAAGTCAGGTTTTTCCGGATGTACGGGGCGCCTCCATTCATGGAACCCAGGACCTTGGGCGCTTGTTGCTTGAAAATCGCATTCAGGACCTTTCGGGCGTTTTCCGGATCCTTGCCGCTTACAATTTTACCCCTGAAAATGATGTTATATTGAGGTTCCATGGATGATATATCTTCTCCGGGCTTATACGGGCTTTCGTCCATATAAATGTTTTATAACCTGTAATAACAATGCGTTGTACTTGCGCCTTGAGCAGTCCTTTGCGTGGAATAACCTTGTCCTTAGCAGGATTATTGAGGAAAATCAATTCTGAATCCTGGTATAATACTCAGATTCTATCCCCCTGCTCGCCGGTATTATTCAGGACTTTTTACTTGAGGTAAGGAAAAACACGTGCTAATGCCAAGGCATTGCCACTCAATAGCGCGGTTGGTCCCGTCAGAGATCTTCCCCGTTCGAAATCAACAATCCGGAATCTCATCTATGGATGGAATAGTGAAAATCTTTAAATGGTTAATGTTGATCGCGGTGTGCGGCGGCCTAACGGCTCCCATGCTATGGGCCGACGTTATTATATTTAAAAGCGGCAAAGAAATTACGGTTAAAAAGGTGTGGGAGGACGAGGACGCTTACAACTGCTACCGATTTGGCAAGTTGGTGAAGTATCCTAAGGTTACCATAAAGAGCGTAGAGAAAACGGACCAGAAAACCTCGCTTCCCGCATTTGCAGAGCCAGTAACCAATGTTCCCAAGTGGAAATGTCTGGCCAACGAGCCGTTCAAATATCCTGAGCCCTTTAAGGTGAGAACCAATTACACCAAGCCTGGAGTCGACAGAACCTACAAAAGCCGGGCCTTTGAGCTTGCAGGGTGGGGCTATTTGGATGAATTGCAGGAGATGATAGAGGAAAACCCCGAAATTGTTTTTCAGACCGATAGAAACGGAAAAAATCTGCTGATGTCCAGCGTTCGAGACGCGAAACAGATTCAATACTTTCTTGATAAAGGTTTGGATATAAATGCAGGCAACGATTATGGAATGACGGCCATAATGTTCGCCGTGCAGCGAAAAAACAGTCATGATGCAATTTCTCTTCTGGCGCGCAAGGGCGCGGATCTGGAACTGGTGAACGATCCCGCCAGATCGATATACAATGCCGATAAGGAAGGCACGGCGTTTATGCTTGCCGTGGCGGAAGAAAAGTACGACAACGCCGCGCTTCTTATAAAATGCGGGACCAACATCAACGCCTATAACAGCCACGGAGATACTGCGCTTCATATTGCCCTGCGCGGCCAGGTTCCGAAATCGGAAAAAAAAGCCGCGTTTTTACTGAAATACGCCTCTTCTTTGAACTCTCAAAATAAATGGGGCCATACTCCCGTAGAAAGCGCCGTGGAATTCGGCCGTCGAAAACAAGTCGGGAAGATTTTGGAAAAAGCCGGAGTCCCCATGCCTTCCGTCCCCGTGATGTTCGGAGACGTCAGGACCGCCATACGCGTTACCGCGCGAGAGCAATTTCAAAGAAGACCCAAAACATCATCCTTTCCGCGCTTGGCTTTTGCTCATGGCAATATCGGGATGGGCTCCTATGATGTAAACGCCATAGACATTTTACTGAGGCAAAATCCGGACCTTGCCAAACAAAAAGACAGATTCGGCCGCACCTTATTGCACTGGGCGGGAGAATATTGCAACGTGGACGCCTTTGCCTATTTAATGGATTACGGAATTCCCGTTAACGTGCAGGACAGCGAAGGGAATACGGCGCTCCATTTGTGGGCGGAACATAACGACGCTGTTAAGGCGCTCCTGGCAAAAGGGGCCGACGCCGCAATTAAAAATAATATGGGCCGGATTCCACTGCATTTCGTCGGCCTCCAATACACCCATTCTTCAGACATTAACGCCTTAATTAAAATGCATATAATGGCGGGAGGCAGCCTGAATGCCAGGGATATTAACGGGGAGACTCCCGCGCAAGTTTCAGAAAATAGAACATTCCGGGAAATTGCCGCCTCTTTTCAATAGAGGGTGGAAGGAGATATTATTCATGAAGCGCCTCGGAACCCTATATATTGTTTTCATACTTCTTATTGCGTGTCTGCCAGCCTCCGCTCAGGCTGATACGGTTGTTTTTAAAAACGGCAAGCGCATTGACGTGGAGCAAGCCTGGGAAGAAGGTGCGTTCATTAAGTGCATTCGTTTTGGAGGCGAGATTTCCTATCCTAAATCCAAAGTGGAACGCATCGTAACCTCCCGGGGCGCCGCGCCCGCCAGTGCGGCGGGTTCTTCCCGTGCAAACGCAAATTCCGCGCCTTCGGCAACAGCCGGCAATCCATCTTCCCAATATCGCAGGCAAAAGCCTCAAACCGCCCCAGCCCCGGAAAAAATTTTGCCGGTTAATCTCCAGGGCGGCGGAGCCGAAACAGCGGGGGGAGCGCAAGATGACAGCTTCCTCACCAGGGAGGAAAAGCTGGATCTGGCAGTCCAAAAAATGCTTGAAGAAAAAAGAGATATTGCATGCAAGCAAAAAAAAACCTTTCGATTACTCGATGCTTTTATCAGGCGCACCCCCTCGGATGCTATTCGTACACGGGTTGAAAAATTTGAATCCGGAATTTTTAAGGCCGCCTGTGACGGGGACCTGGAACAGGTAAAGAGCATGTATCAGGCGGACTCCAACGTCATCCGCCAAGTAAATTCCTTTGGCGAGACGCCGTTGCATATTGCTGCAACCATGTGCCATCTGGATGTGGCGAAGTTTTTGGTCGAAAAGGGGGCCGACGTCAACCAAGGCTCCGATTGGGGATATACTCCAATTATGGGCCCAGCGGTTATGCCCTATCACGTGAAAAAAGCCAGGAATAGAAAAAACCCCGTGTTTCAAGGGGATTGGAAGAGCATGATCGATTACCTGCTTTCCAAGGGGGCGGATATAAACGCGGTCAAGCATGAAGGCGATCCATGCGTTCCGAAATGCTACGTTTCAAGGCACTCCATTCTGCATAGAACCGAGAATGGAACGCCCCTGATGATGACTTATGATCATGAGACAGAGGATTTTCTGGTTGCAAGAGGGGCTGATTTACATGTTCAAAATCGGGACGGAAACACCAAGTTTCACTTCGTGTGCACTTCCGGCATAGTGCGCAATCCAAAAGAATACGCAGCGCGGCTTGAATATTGGTTCGAGCAGGGCGTAGATCCGAACATAACCAATAGATGGGGTGAAACCCCTTATGTGTGGGCTGCTCGGCATAAGGCGCGGGTTTATTTGGAAAGCGCCTTTCAAGAGATGGGGCGCCCTGTGCCTTACGTCCCCACCAATTTTGAAGAAGTTTTGGATGCCATATATGATAGCTGCAGTGACTCCGCAATCAAGCGTCATACCAAAAGAACGGGAAGTTTGATAAAAATCAAGGAGTTGTTGGATAGATGCCCCCAGGCGGCGCTTGATACGGACAATAATTATTCCACATTGCTGCATCATGCCGCATGGAATAAGCACCCGGGCGCTGCGGAATACCTTCTCATGAAAGGCGCTGACCCCAATGCTCAAAACGCCTGGGGCGAATCTCCGTTGTTTGGAGCCAAAACCGGAGAAATAGCCCAAATACTATTGGACTTCGGTGCGGATCCCAACCTGAAAGACTGTACGGGAAAAACTGCGCTTCAGGAAAACGGGTCCATTGTCATGGAAATTGAAACCTGGCGAAAAGGGCTTCCCGCTCTGGAAGCCAGGCTGGCCCAAAAGGCCAAAGAACGTGGACCTGCTGAGTAGCGCAACGAGGTTTTGGCCTTGAGCGCGAGTCGCCGTAAAGCCCTTCCATTTTTATTGTCTTGAACCGCCCAAAGACATCCTCATAGCCCAGGAAGCCTTTGGGCGTTTTGTTTTCCTCAAGCGGTCAGAAAAAAAGTCGTCTCCCCCGTTTTTTTTTGCTATAACAGCGTATGAAATACACACTTGTCTAAAAACCGACGAATCTGCAATATTATTTTGTTCAGTCATTTTCCAGACGCGACCTTTTTTTAAAACGACCTAAAGGAGTTAATAATGCTGCTTCTCAATCCCAAAAATTACCAGGACCGGAACTATCCCGACGAACGGTCCAAGGAAATCATGCTCAAGACCATCGAATTTTTCGAGAACAAGGGCTTGGCAAAAATGAAGGAAGACTATTACGCCGCCGAGTTTACGGACGACTTCACCGAGTTCATTAAAAAGGAAGGGATTTTTGAAACCCTTTTCCTGCCCAAGGGATACGGCAGCGAAGACCAATACTACAGCACCTATCGCATGTACGAATTTTCCGAAATCACGGGTTTTTACGGCATGCCATACTGGTACACCTACCATGTTTCCACCCTGGGCCTGGACCCGGTGTTCCTGGGCGACAATGAGGAGCTGAAGCACCGCGCCGTGGAAACCCTGCGCCAGAACCCCTTGTGCGCCTTCGGCCTGTCCGAAAAGGAGCACGGCGCCGACATTTATTCCTCCGAGATGAAGCTCTATCCCCAGGAAGACGGAACCTACCTGGCCCGGGGCAGCAAATATTACATCGGCAACGGCAACAAGGCTTCCACGATCACGGTTTTCGGCAAGATCGCCGACACCGATGAGTACGTGTTCTTTGTGGCGGATTCCCAGCACGAGAAATTCGAGCTGGTCAAGAATGTCATTCACGCCCAGAACTACGTGTCCGAGTTCATCCTCCACGACTATCCTGTGACGGACGCCGACATCACCACTCGCGGCCCCAAAGCCTGGGACGACATGCTGAACACCATCAACATCTGCAAGTTCAACATCGGCTCCGGCGCCACGGGCATTGTCACCCATTCCTTTTATGAAGCCCTGAATCACGCAGCCCACCGCAACGTGTACGGCAAGTTCGTGACGGACTTCCCCCATGTAAAGCGTCTTTTTCTGGATTCCTATTGCCGCCTGGCCGGCATGAAGCTCTTCGGCCTGCGCGCCACGGATTACATGCGCGCCGCCTCCAAGGAAGACAAACGCTACATGCTGTACAACCCCATCATGAAGATGAAGGTGGCCATCCAGGGTGAAGAAGTCCACGAAATGCTCTGGGACATCATCGCCGCCAAGGGCTTTGAAAAGGACAACTACTTCTCCCAGGCCGTGGTGGACCTCCGGGGCTTCCCCAAGCTGGAAGGCACCCGCCACGTGAACATGGCGCTCATCGCCAAGCTGCTGCCCAATTACTTCTTCAATCCCAAAGAATACCCGGAAGTCGGCCGCATCACGGACGCCCGCAATGACGACCACATGTTCGACCAGGGCCCCACCCGCGGCTACGGAAAAATCCAGTTCCACGACTACAACATCGCATACAACAGCGTGGACCTGCCCAACGTGAACATCTTCAAAAAGCAGATCAAGGCTTTTGTGGAATGGCTCATGCTCTCGGGCATGGACCTGGGCAAGCAAATGCTCAACGATTTTGACTTCCTGCTGGCTGTCGGAGAAATCTTCACCATCGTGGCTTACGGGCAGCTCATCATCGAAAGCGCCAAGATTGAAAACCTGGACGACGACCTGCTGGACGAAATTTTTGACGTGTTCGTGCGGGATTTCTCCAGGTACGCCCTGGCCGTCAACGGCAAGCCCACGGCCACGCCCGAGCAAAAGGAAGCCATCCTCAAGTGCATCCAAAGCCCGGTGGTGGATGACGACAAGTTCAACCGCGTCCTGGAAAAACACGTGTATTCCCTCATCGACGCATACACCATGAATCCCTGATTCGTGCTTGCAACGGAAATCCAAAAGGCGGGGGCTTCGGCCCTCGCCTTGTTCGTTTAAAGGCGAGAACCTATGCGAAAAGAGCCCGTGGCCGTCACCGTGCCCGAACTCCAGGAAATCCTGGAACGCTATCTTGCGGCCGACGCCGCCGTCAATTACGCAGTGAAAATCGTAGGGCATCCGGGAATCGGCAAGTCAGACCTCGTCCGCCAGACCGCGGCCAAAATGAATTTTCTGTTCATAGACACCCGGCTGGCCTTCAAGGAAAATATCGACCTGGGCGGATACCCCGTGCCTGACCACGAGTCCCGCCGTATGCTGTATTACCGCCCGGGGTTCATCCCGCCGCCGGAAGTCCCCGAGGGCAAGGACGGCGTCCTGTGGTTTTTGGATGAAGCCAACCGCGCCCATCCCACGGTCATCCAGACGCTGTTTCAGATTATCACGGAAAAAGTCTGCGGAGAGCACGCCCTGCCGGATAAAACCTTTGTGGTCCTGGCCGGAAACCTGGGCGAGGAGGACAACACGGCGCTTACGGAGTTTGACGATTCGGCCCTGGACGGCAGGCTGGCCGTCTTCCATCTGCGGCCCGACGCCCCCAACTGGCTCAATTGGGCGGAAAAGGAGGGCGTTCATCCGTCCATTATACGCTACATAGGCGGGTTCCCTGACAAACTCTGGGACGAGGAAAACATCCACCCCAATCCCCGGGGGTGGCATCAGGTCTCCCAGGCCTTGCGTCTTTCCTACGGCCTGAAAACCGGGGAGGACCTGGCCCGGCTTCTGGAAACCGGCGTTAACGCCCCCCTGGAAAAGATGATCGTCGCCCTGGTGGGCCAGACCGCCGCCAGCGATTTTGTTTTGCAGATAACCTCCCCAAGGGAACTGACGACCCAGGAAATCCTTGACGGCGACCAGGCAAAGCTGGACCTGCTGGCGCAAAACCGCATCAGCCAGGAAGACGCCCTGTGGGCATTGTCCGGCGCGCTCACCGCTTTGCGGGAGCAAAACATGGAGGGCGGGGCCGAGCCCTCCCGGGCCTTGCTGCAAAGCCTGGCCAACACGCTCCAATTTCTGGCCCTGGTGCGGGCGGACATGCGGTTGTCGTTTTTCTACCTGCTTATTAAAAAATGCGCCCTGTTCACCCAGATTCCCAGCGCCCTGAAAATGCTGGATTCCCAAACCGCCGAGGCTCTTTCGGAAAAAATTCGGGATATGCTGGAGGCCCCATGACCGCCGCCCCGTCGCCATGGGAGCCTGTCCTGAAAACCCTGTGGAGCCAAAGCCGTTTTGCGTCCTTCTTTTTTCAGGCCGTGAGCTTCGTCCCCAATGACGGCCTGCCCACCCTGGCCATCACCGCGTTTCAACGCAGGCTCACCCTGTTTTACAATACCGCCTTTGTGGAGCAATCCAGGCCTGAGCATCTCATCGGGCTTTTAATCCACGAAATGCTTCACGTGATTTTCAACCACGACCACCGCCTGATTCCAGGGCGGAATCTCCACGTCCAGAACCTGGCCCAGGACATGGTCATCAATTCCTATATTTGGGAAAACAGGAAATCCTTTTTTTCCCGTACGGGCCGTCATCAGACCCCGGAACTGGAGCTGCCCCCCGGCCTCCCAGTAATACCCAGGTCATTCAGCCGGGATACGGGAAAAACCGACCTCGCCCAAGTCTCGTGGGAAGAGGTCTACGTCTGGCTCAACTCCCGGTCCGCCTTTCCCGACACAAGTAAACGGGAGGAAGATCCCGGCTTGCCAGGCATAGATCAATCCTCCTGGCAGGCCTTGGGGGATAAATCCGGCGCTCCTGAATTCCTGGGCGGCCTGTCCCTCATGGATCAAGGCGGCAAGCCCTTGCCCACGGGCGCCCATTTGTTCGGCGACGCAACGGCCAACGAACAGGCCAACGCCGGCGCCAAGCGGGTGCTTCGGTTCATCCGCCAGGGAGGGGAATGCGCAAACGAGCGGGCCTTGCAGGATCTGGCCTGCCTCATCAAGGCTCCGGCCAAAGTCAAAAGGCCCGTTTGGCGGCGGGAAATCAAGACCATCCTGGACTACTCCCGCCCCAGGGAACAATGGGAGTACGCCTCGTCCAGGTTCAACCGCCGCTATGTGGATGCCGGCATTTACGCCCCCGGCAGGCGCTACACCCACATGCCCCTCATCACCGTGGTGGTGGACGTCTCCGGATCCATGGCCTCCCATCCCAAGGAGATGGAGCAGGCTTTCGGCCTGGTGGAGTCTCTGGTTTCGGATTTTCGCATTAACCTGCTGTGTATGGATCAGGACCTGTTTATTCCGCAGAAGCAGGGGGAGGGCTTCAAAGCCTCCAAGAGCAAGCGCCCCTATTATTATAAAAAAGGCGACTGGCGCTACATCCGGTCCGGCAGCCGGGGAACCACGCTGTTCGCCCCTCTGTTCAACGCCTATATGAGCGGCCGCAAGGAGGCTTTGCTCGTGCTGACGGACGGATTCATCTATGACCTCAAGGCCCTGAAGCCTCATCACCCCACAGTCTGGGCCGTGCCTTCCGCCCGGGAGGTCCGCTTTCATCCGCCTTTCGGCAGGGTCGTAAGCATGGGAGACGCCCCATGACTCAGGAGCAAAACCGGGAGCAAGCCCAGGCCTTGTACGAACAGGGAGTTAAGGAAAGCGCCTTTGATTATGGGGACGGCCTTTCGCGTCTCATCGCTCTGGGCGAGCCCGAACACATCTTCCGGGCCGGAAGGGTTTGGCCGCAGTTTGATTATTCCCTGGGATTTGAAGTCCTGGTGAGGTTGAAAAGCGCCAAGTATATGTATCATGCGGGCCTGGAGTGGAAATCCTTTGACCATAAGGAGGGAACCCGCGTTTTGGCCGTCCTGGCCGATCCCCAATACCTGTTTTACGCAGGCGCCCATTGGAAGCAGTTCGATTTTGAACAAGGCTTTGACGGACTGCTTAAAACAGGCTCCTGCCGATATCTTTATCAGGCCGGCGTTTTGTGGAAAAATTTTGACCACGCCCGGGCTTGGGCCGTGCTGGAATCCCAGGTCGTCCAGGGCGAAGAGTGGCGCGGCCAGGCCTTTGAACACCCCCGCTGGAAAAATGCCCTGTTGCACATCTGGTTGAACTTAGGCTAAAAATTCAGCGTCATGAGCAAGTTCATGGGCTGGTCGTCGTCCGGTTCTATGACCTCCGAGTCCGGCCTTTGGGCGAAGTCGCTTCCCGCCGTCCTGCGGATCATCTTCAGCATCCGGTCAATGTGGCTGATAAACTCCCGGGCGGAAATCATTTCTCCGTAGGTTCTTGTGAAAGCGTAGATGCAAACCCCTTTAGCCTCCATCTCCCGGGCCAGCTCCGCCGCCCCCTCAAGCAGCCTGGCCGCTCTTTTGGCGCAGCCTATGGTGCGCATGGGGTAGAGATCCCACCAGACGGCCGCCGTGCAATAATAGGTGGTGGGGCGGTACGCCTGCAGCGAAATGGAGTCATCGTGCATCCGGGTGTTCATATCAAAGATGGCGCCTATCATTTCATTTTCGGGAATCTGCGGCAGATCCTCACGCAAATAGCCCAATTGCCATTGCACCTCATGGATGGGTTTGCGCACGGCCTGGGGCGTGCAGTCCAGGGGCTTCTCAGGCGAAGTAAAAAGGCTGTCGTCATGTTTCAACACGTTCCTGATCACCTTGACGGAGTTCAACAGGTAGACTGCCCGGATTCCCGTGGGCGATATGGTCACTCCCTTCCAAAACACGGACTCCGCCTTGTCTAAAGCCGCGTATATCTTCCGTTTAAAATGCTCGGTGTTGTATTCGCCTTCTATGGTTCCCCGGCCCGCCCGCAAACGACGCAGGGTCAGCATGGCCTGGGCCAGAAAAATCACGGCGTGCTCGCAGTAAAAATCCTCGGTCAAATACTGGCAGTTCTGCTTGATGAATCCCGCCTCCAGATAAGCCTGCTCGAACATGCCTTCCGCAATGGAATGGGACGGCGCCTCCACGGCCAAGTTTCGAAAAAGAATCATGCGCAGGGTTCTGGCGTTCAAGTGAGTGGGGTCCAGGCTCAAGATGATTCGCAGAATTTCGTTGGCGTCCCAAAAGCGGCGGCGGTAATACAGGGTTTTTGCGATTTCCAGGCCCAAAAGGGAGTTGTGGGGATATCTCAAAAAGGTGCTGAGGGCGTTGGGCTGCTCCTTGGCGTCCCGGTCCCTGGTCTGTATGATGGAGGGATATAGGGTCGCCGTGAACAAAGCCGCAGCCTCCGAATCGGCGCCCAGAGCTTTGTCCACCAGAAGGTCCGGCACAAAGTCAAAATACAAGGTGCTCCACACGCCCATGACCCACCAAATGGTCAGGGACTCGTTATTGAACAGGGTGATCTCCGTGGGCGCGGGGAATAACAGAGCCCGGATGTCATTGATCAGGGCGCATTGCCGGGCGAAATCGGTCAGGCGGATAGCCGGGTCTCCGGGCAGCTTGGCGCTCAGGATAGGCAGCAGATAGTTGTCCAGTCCGTCAAAGGCGCCGGCGGAAACGCCGATGGATAAAAACCGGTTTTGGGTGTAATGCTTGGACAAAGCCCACCGGATGGCCATCTGGTGGGCCAGGGAAAGGGCGCTCCGCAAGCACTGGCGATAGGCCGAAGGATTGCTGGCCGCCTCCTCCTTGGGAAAATCCACGTATAAGGTCGTGATGTCGTGGGACCGCACCTTGCCCCATCGGCCGTAAGCGAACCGGCCGATGGACTGCTGGATGTACCCCTTGAGTTCATTTTTCAGCCATCCCACGATTTCATGGTCGATCACGTCCCCCCGGCTGTACAAGGCGAAACCGATCCGCACCCCTTCCTTATGCTCCGCCTGGGTCATGCCGCCCCGGCACATCTCCACAAGGGTCTCGAAATTCCAATGGGCGCCCAATCGCCCCCGCTCATGCCCCAGCCAGAACGCAAGGCTCCTTAACACATTCTGCTTGTGCAAGGTGTCGGCCTTTTCCTTCTTCAGGCGAGACAGCATGGAGTTGCTCACCCGGGGCAAGTCCAGTTCACACTGGTCCAAAAGCGCGTTCATGCGTTCGGTCAGGGCGCGGACCGACAGGTTCAATTCCAACAGGGTTTCCTTTTGGTCGAAAAAATCCGAAAAATTCATGGGCGTGGGAGGCTTTAAATCCTCCCTTTGCAGAGCGTTTTCCTGGATGAACCGCTCCAGGGCGCCGGCCTCTGCGGCTGGTATGATTGCATTTTTTTCCGCGAACAAAATCAAGGACTTCAGGGCCTTGGCGTTCTCGCTGTTTTGGGCGAACGTCAAGAAATTTTCATGCGTTGGAAAAGCAGCCAATAGGGCTGATATCCTGTTGTTTTTCTTGGAATGCATGCCTTTCTCCTGGGTTTTGCCTGTCACGAACGATTCGGGCGGGAGCCTTTACGATGGAAATAGTCCTTCTTGATTTAAAACAGCTCGGAAAACATTGCAATGTTTTAATGTAAAACGGTAGTTTTTGTAAAACAAACCATTTGTTTGACACGGGACGGGAGCTCGTCTATTCTCTTAATATTCCTAACGCCGGGAGGCCTACGTAAAGCGCCGCTCGCCCTCCGGCAGCTCATGTTCCAATGTAAATTCCACGGGTTGAGCAGGATTATCCGGATTTAAATAGACCATTGCAGCAGCAGGAGCCCCGTTTCCGCCTCTGTACAGGCCTTTTTGCGCCATGTCCCATCTATATGGAATAATGGTTTGTAATAGGACGGTTAGCCCTGTTTGAGGCGGTCTCCGCCATTTTCAGCCGCATGTGAAAATTGCAACAGCGAAAGCAGGTAGTGTTTTAGGACATTGTCGTAACCCGGATCCAAAATTTAAATGGAGCGACCTGTTTGCAACGCAGATGCTGAAATAATTCTGTCAGCCCTTTCATTTTTACAACCCAAAACCACATCAACAGGAGAGCAACTATGGATCAATACAAACTCTTTATTAACGGCGAATTTGTGGATGCAGCCAGCGGCCAAACCTTTGAATCCATCGATCCCGGCACGGGCGTTCCCATCGCCCAGGTGGCCATGGCCGGAGAAGCGGACGCCGAAGCCGCCATCATGGCGGCGCGGCGCGCCTTTGACAGCGGCGTCTGGAGCAACCTCTCCCCCGAGGCCAGGGCCGAAAAACTGAACGCCTTCGCCGACCAGGTCACCCAGCAGACCTTGCGCATGGCCATCACCGAATCCATGGATTCCGGCCAGATCATCGGCCTCGCCAAATATTGGGGCATGCTGGGCTCTCAGTTGATTCGCAATTTCGCCCATTATGCGGCAACCAAGTTTCCCTGGGTGGAGGACATCCCCTACGCCGGCAACGTATTCGCGCCGGGGCGCGACTACATCCGCCGCGAGCCCATCGGCGTTTGCGTGGGCATCATCCCCTGGAACTTCCCCATGAGCATGGCTTTCTGGAAAATCGGCCAGGCCATCGCCATGGGCAACACCGTGGTCTTGAAGCCCGCCACCTCCACGCCTTTGGGCGCGCTCATCATCGCTGAATGCGCCAAGGCCGCCGGCATTCCTCCGGGAGTGGTCAACGTCATCGCCGGCCCCGGCGGGGAGTTGGGCAATGTCCTGTGCACCCATAAAGAGGTGGACAAAATCGCTTTTACGGGGAGCACGGCCGTTGGCAGCCAGATCATGAAAATGGCCTCCGACACCGTCAAGAAAGTCACCCTGGAACTGGGCGGCAAGTCCGCCAACATCATCTGCGACGACGCGGACATGGACATGGCCGTGGAAGGCGCCCTGTTCGGCACCTTCTTCCATCAAGGCCAGGTTTGCGAGTCCGGCACCAGGGTGCTGGTCTCCTCCAAGATCTATGACGAGTTCCTGAGCCGCATGAAAGCCAGGGCCGAAGAATTGCGCGTGGGCTACCAATTGGACCCCGCCTCCCAGCAGGGCCCCCTGGCCAACACCGCCCAACTGGCCACCGTGGAGCGCTACGTCCAATTGGGCCGCGAGGAAGGCGCCGAGGTCGTCACGGGCGGCGAGCGCGCCGTCGTGGAAGGCCTGGATGGCGGCAATTACTACAAGCCCACCATTTTCGCCGCTAAAAACTCCATGCGCATCGCCCGGGAGGAAATTTTCGGCCCCGTGGTCTGCGTCATCAAATACGATTCCGAAGACGAAGCCGTGGCCATCGCCAACGATTCCGACTACGGCCTGGCCGGCGGCGTGTTCTCCCAAAGCACGGCCAAGGCGGAAAGAATCGCCGGGCAGATTCGCACCGGCACCATGTGGATCAACAACTACCACGCCTTCGGCGATTTCTGCCCCTTCGGCGGATACAAGCAATCCGGCGTGGGCCGCGAACTGGGCCATGCAGGTTTGGCCGAATACACCCAGATCAAGCGCGTGCATGTCTCCGCCAGCTCCGATTACAAGAGCAATTTCACCATGAAGCTCTTTTCCGACGATCCCAAAATCCCCTTTGTCCAGTACATCACCCCCACTTTGGTGATCGCCGGACACGGCAGCCTGGGCTCCATCAGCAAGGAAGTGGTGCGTTTGGGCGCCCGTAAGGCCTTGATCCTGAGCGACGCGGGAGTCAAAGGCGCAGGCCTGGTGAAATACGTGGAGGACGCCTTGGGCGATTTCTACGCGGGCGTCTTTGACGACATCGCCCAGGACTCCGATCTGGACACCGTGGACAGGGCCGTGGCCATGGCCCGGGAAAAAGGCGCGGACCTGATTGTCAGCGTGGGCGGCGGCAGCGTCATCGATACGGCCAAAGCCGTATGCGTCACCCTGAAAAACGGCGGCAAGGCCGACGATCACATCGCCCTCATGCGCCTGACCGAACCCCAGATTCCCCACATCTGCATCCCGACGACCTCAGGAACGGGCAGCGAAGTCACCGCGGCCGCGGTCATCAAAAGCCACACCGCAGGCCGTAAGGTGTATATCATCGACAACTTCATCGTGCCCAACACCGCGATTCTGGACCCCATCTTCACCCTGTCCCTGCCGCCCAGCCTTACCGCCTCCACGGCCATGGACGCCATGACCCACGCCGTGGAAGCCTTGACCAGCACCATGTCCAATTCCATCTGCGACGGCCACGCGCTCCAGGCCATCCGCCTGATTGCGGCCAACCTGCCCAGGGCCATCGCCAACGGTCAGGATGAGGAGGCCCGCCTGAACCTGCAGATCGGCGCCACCACCGCCGGTTGGGCCTTCTCCATCGCCCAGGTCGGGCTCGCCCATTCCATGGCCCATACCGTGGGCATGCTCTGCAACGTGCCCCACGGCGCGGCCTGCGGCATCGTGCTGCCTGCGGTCATGCGCTACAACGTGGATCACGCCACGGAGAAGCTGGCCCTGGCGGCCCAGGCCATGGGCGTGAGCATCGGCGGCATGAGCAGGCGGGACGCCGCCCTGGCAGCCGCGGACGCCGTGGAAAAGCTCATGGAATCCTCCGGGCATCCCCTGCGCTTAAGCCAGGTGGGCGTGACCGAAGACGCCCTGGCCCTGGCTCCGTTCCACGCCATCGCAGACTCCCCGACCTTGTTCAACGCCCGGCCGGTCTCCGACCCCAACGACATCGCCGAACTTTACAAACAGGTGTTTTAAACCTTCCGGCGATAGTCCAAACCTGTAATAAAAAGCCCTCATGGATCATTTTCCATGAGGGCTTTTTTGCATGCATTGGCCGATATTTGGGGAATGCTCCAGAAATGCTATCTAAACACAGCCTCATCCATCCAAAACCTGCCGGATGATTTTGGTGAGTTCCGAGGACAAAACCGGCTTATTTAAAACCGCATTCAGGCCGAGTACTTTAATTTTTTCATCGGACAGCATCTGACTGTACCCAGTGCATAAGATAACAGGGATGTCCTGGCGAATCCTTCTGATCTCAAAGGCGAGGACGTCACCCGTCATTTCCGGCATAGTCATGTCCGTTATAACCAAATCAAAAGCACCTGGCTGGGATTTAAGACTGGTCAAGGCGATTATGGGATTTGTATAGACTGCCACCTTGTAACCAGCTTTTTCTAAACTTTGTTTGAAAAGATTTGTGATAGCCTTTTCATCATCCACAAAAAGAATGCTTTCATGCCCCTTCTGCATGTGGATCTGCAGATCCGCCCTTTTAAAATTTTCTTGCTTTGTAACAGGCAGATAAAGAAAGACAGTGGTTCCTTGCCCAGGTTGGCTCTCTATGTGTATGGCTCCATTATACCCTTTAACTATGCCGTAGACAATTGACAACCCCATTCCGGTTCCCTTGTCAACGGATTTGGTGGTAAAATACGGGTCAAAGACACATTTTAAATTGTCTGGAAGAATGCCTATCCCGGTATCTGAAATACGAAGTTCCACGTATTCCCCGGGAATAACTCCCTGTGGAATAAATTCAGAATCGTGAAAGAAGCAAGTGTTTCTGGCCTGAATATCTAAAACCCCTCCCTTCTCTTCCATGGCGTGAAAAGCGTTCGTACATAAGTTCATGTATACTTGATGAATCATTGTTGCGTCCGCCTTAATATAGGCATCTGTTTGCACAGACTGCTGGATGGTAATTGAGGAGGGAAAGGACGATTGGATCAATTTTAGACCTTCATCAAGTATGGGTTTTAATTGTATCGGTTCCACAAATCCTTCGCTGTGCCTTGCGAATCTTAAAATCTGCTTAATGATTTCTTTTGCTCGATTCCCCGCCACGTATATCTCGTGCAGGTTATTCCACAAGGAAGAACCCTGTTTGGCATCACACATGGCCATTTCAGAAAAGCCGACGATAGGGGACAATATGTTGTTAAAATCATGAGCTATTCCCGCCGCCAGATTCCCTATGGCAGCTACCTTTTCCGAGTGATGAATTCGTTTGAGCAATTCACTGTTTTCTTCTTCGGCAACTTCCCTGTCTTTGATCTCTTTCCTAAGCTGTTCATTTACTTTCAAAAGCTCTTGTGTTTTTTGTTGGACGGTTTTTTCAAGGCTCTGGTTGTAGTCGGAAAGAAACTCCGCAATTTGTGTTTGCACCACTACGCCTTTGAATCCATCAGAACTAAAAACGGGTAGAACATCGAAACCGCCGTCCTTCATCTGGACCATGATGGAGTCAATGTCCTGATTGATGTCGATAGCAGGCCTTTCCTGCAAACAATCCAAAATCAAGTTTTTGGGAAATTTGACAATATCCTGAGGGGTTAGAAGACCTCTGTAAGTATTTCCCTCCAGCACAACAATATACCCTGTCTGCAGAATAATATCCTTTACAGAATCTGTACCATCCAGAGGACTGGCCACCGGATAAGAATCCTGAACAAGATACTTGGCTTTCATCGAAGTTTACTCTTGATCGACGCTAAAAGTGTCATAGGCAATTTTTATGGCAAAATCGACTTTGATGATTTCCTTTCTTCCGACATACGGAAATACTCTTTTTTGTAAAATTTCAATCAGCTGGCGAGTTGAGATGCGATTCAGAATACTCTTGTTTACGATGATTGCGGTTACATGATCATCATCCACCTCAAACCGGTCATACCCATCAGGAACTAATAGGTCCAAGCATTGGCCAACTCCGTTCATGCCTAATGGGCAATCACGCCCCAAAATGAGAACATCCTCAAAAGGGGGTAATGAAGTTTTTTCAAAACTCAAAGATACAAACAGGTTCTTTTTCGTGTTTTCCATGGATGGCTTCCTTGTTTATAGAGTCGGTGGGGCTATTCTGAGCGTCGTTTTTGTTCGATTTTTAAGGTGAAAAAAATTTTATCATGAGCAAAGTATGTTGACAACTAAAAAGCTGAATTTGTTGGGAACAAATAAACTGTCCTGGTTTGTAGCACATAAACTGTCCGGTAGAATCTGTTCGCTAAGGAGGCGATCAGATGAGCCGGACCAAATGGCTGCAGGAGACCAGGATTATGAGATTTTTAGAAGCGTATTCATGCTGGACGGAGTCGCGTTTAAGTCAGACGGAAGCGGCCCGATTGTTGGGGATGAGCGACCGGACCTTCCCGCACTATGTGGATCGTTGCCAGGAAGAAGGTGAAAAAGGGGTTTGGAAGACTGTTACTTTAAAACTATCCTTCCTTTTTTTAATGAAATCGCCCCCACGGAATCTTCCATGGGGGCGTCTTTCATCGTCAGGAATTGAACGCCATACACGCCGTCATTCCCGACAGGGACATTCGAGATGACAACTCTGACGACGCTCTTGCGCGAAGCGCCATTTTGAAGTTTTTGATCAAACTTTTTACAAAAAGTTTGCCGCCGGAGGCAGTTTTTCGATTAGGCTCTTTTCCGCTCCGGGATGTATTCCCTTAGAACCTTGCGGGCGGTCTCGTCCGGGCGTAAAACCTCCCGTATTTTTCCGGCCACGGCCATTTGCACCAGGTGGGGCAGGGGCTCATTCACCACGCCCACAATCTCCACGTTTTCCTGGGTTAATGGCAGCAGAACCTTTAACGCCGGACTATCCATGACCGCCTCGGCCAATCGGGACGTCACCTCCCCCAGCATGGCGTTGGCCCAGGTGATGGAAACCGGCGCCACAATGCAATCCGCCTTCATGACCGTGCGGCATACGGCGTCGTCGCCCGAAGCTCCCTTGTGGGCGCCGGCCCGCAGCATCTGGGAAGTCGCAATGGCGTTGGTGCCCAGGGCGATAATCTCTGTTTCGTTCTCAAAGGCGGTTTTGATGTATTTGATCAACGTTGCGCCGATGTTGCCGCCTTGGCCGTCTATCACGCAAATAACTTTTTTCATAGGATAAAGCCTTTCCAAAAATGTTCTGAAAAGAAGCATTCATGCCAGGCTTCATGCCGTGGTTCGGGATGCTGCATTTTAAAAAAACGGGTTTATGCCTTGGCTCCCTGCGTCAGACCTTCATGACCTGATTTTGGGGGATCGGGCGTATGATTTATACAATTGCCGCTCTACAACGCGGCTTTATATTCAAGTTCATTCGGAGGCGCCCCGCGGCTGTCACCAAAACAGGAGTATGCCGGCTAATACGATCGCCCTGGAAACCAGGGAGAGCGTGGTGGTAATGGCCAATACCTGCAATCCGTGCTTGAACCCCAGGATGGACACATAGCGCGGCATGGTTCCGCGCAGCCTTGTGACAGGAACCATCAAAAAACCTCCCGCCAGCAAAGCCACAATGGCCTGATATTCCGTCACCGCGGCGTTGTTCAGCAGGGCGGACATGGACGTAACCCCCACAATGGGGCTGAATATGTACACGCTCACAGGCGCCACAATGGCCGACGGAAAACCCACGCTGTCCACAATGGGGCCGATAAGCCGATCCAGAAACTCGATGGCCCCGGATTCCATCAATATTTGCACCGCAAAGGTGACGGCGATAATGATTACGGCCATTTTGCCGAACAGTTTGGCCCGGGCGTCCCAGGCGTTTTTTAACAAGACCCCGACTTTGCGGCGGCCTTTCGGCGCGCTGTCCTCCGGCGGTTTGACCGCATCCGAGTTTTCCCTCTTGGCGTCGAACGCCGCCCTGCCTGCTATAATCACGTATCCCAGTTTCAACAGGCCGGACAGCCAAAAAACCGCCACATAAACCAGGCACAAGCGCATGCCCAATAAAGGGAGAATGACCGGCAGTTGATAGGTCAGGGTCTCCTTAAAATGCACGGGAACCGTGTTGAACACGGCGCCAAGGACCAGTTCCCTTCCTTTGATCAGGCCGTCCTGGTGAAATTGGGCCAGCATGGTATTGGCCGCGATCAAAGACCCGATGGACGCAAAAAAGGTCACCACAGTCAAAGGCGGCAGCCGGGCGGCCTTGGCCAGGGGCTTGCCCAGGGGCTCGATTTTCTTCGCCGCCCCCAATTGCATGAGCACTTCAAAGCCGAACAGGCTTATGAACATCACGGGCAACACTCTGCCGCAAAGAACGGCGGTCTGCTCTACGGCTGCCAACAACATGAAGACGCTCCGTTAGTTGCGCGCTTTGTTTACGCAAATTATGGCTATGGAGAAAAACACTCCAAACAATACCAGCAGCAGCGCGTATGAAAACAAAGGCGGAACGCCGCCATGGGCCGAAGTTCTTATAGCCTTGGCCGCGTGCGTCAACGGCAGCAGCTTCAATATGGCCTGCACCGCGCCGGGCATGCGGTCCAGAGGAAAGAACGTGCCCCCCAAAAAGGCCATGGGCGTGATGATAAAGCTGGTCACCAGACTTTGGTCCGCATGGGACTTGACCAGCATGGCGCAAATGACCGCCACGGACCCGAACAAAGCCGCGTTGATGACGATCGCCCCCACAAAATAAAGGTTGATCGATAATGTCACCCCAAAGCACAAGGCCAGAACCATGATCACGCTCACAGCCAGCAGAGCCCTTGTGATTGCGGCCGCCACTTCGCCGATCACGTATTGCACGTTGGCCAGCGGCGCTGATTGAAATTCCTCGAATATATGCCAGTAAAACCGGCTGATATTTATCTCGCTGGCTATGGAAAACGCTTGGGTCATGCTGGCCATGGCCACCAGACCGGGAACCAAAAACTGCATGTAAGTCATGCCGTCCATGTCAAAGTCGCGGCCCATGGCGAACCCGAAAGCCGCCAGATACAAAAGGGGAGACACGGCCATGGACGCAATCTGCTTGAAAATTTTGCGTTTAAGTATGACCATTTCCCTGTAATACACGGCAAAGCTACCGTTCATCAATGGCCCCCTTTCTGATGGCTTCCATGCCCTCCATGGCCATGGCCGGAAGAATGCGCGCCGCCATGGGGCGATTTTGCGGGCGCAGCTTCCCCGATGGTTTTCTTACCGGTCTGGGCGATGAATGCGTCCTCCAGGTTTACCCTGCGAACCGTAAATCCCGTGTATTGCCGCCCTTTGGCGCTGGCTTCCGCCTGCTCCCGGGACTTGAAATACTCCGTGCTGATATCCCCGTTGTTCATGGTGTCCAACGCCCATGCGCCCATGCGATCCATCAGGTTCTGGGGCGAGTCGATGACGACTATGGACCCGGTGTCCAAAAAGGCCACCCGGTCGGCCAGAAACTCCGCCTCTTCAATGTAATGGGTGGTCAGCAAAATGGTGGCGCCGTCGTTTTGCGCCTTTTTGATGAACGACCAGATTTTGCGGCGTATGGAAGGATCCAGGCCCACGGTGGGTTCGTCCAGAAACACAATTTTAGGCCGATGCATCAAGGCGCGGGCGATCATAACCCGCCTCTTGAGCCCGCCGGAAAGCTGCTTGATCAGCGTCTTTTTCCGGTCGGCCAGATCCACATATTCCAAAAATTCGTCAATGGCCTTGGCCCGGTCCTTTTTGCCCATGCCGAACAGCATGCCGTGGATGGACAGGTTCTCCTCCACGGTCAGTTCGTTATCCAGGTTGATGTGCTGAGCCACCACGCCGCACTGCATCTTGGCGTCCAGCCTTTGCTTAAGAACGGAATACCCGTTCAAAAAGGCCTCCCCCTCCGTGGGGTTGGTCAGGCTGGTGAGGATGCGGATGGTCGTCGTCTTGCCCGAGCCGTTGGGGCCCAGGTAGGCGAAAAGCTCCCCCTCCCCGATGTTCAGATTAACCCCCCGAAGCGCGTGAACCTTGCCGAATCGCTTGTGCAGGTTGGAGATTTTAATCATGGATTGGTTGATCATTTTCTTCCCCGGGCCGCGCTGATGTCCGTAACCACGTCCTGGAGGGGAACCCGTCTGACGCGATGAGGCAGCACCAGTTGGGATGCGGTTTCAATGTCCTTGGACGCCACCTCTTCCCTGGCGTCGTAGGCGGCCAGGGTCTTGGCGGTCTTCAGCATGATGATGTCGGCCCGGTGCCCGTCCACGCCCACTTCCAGGCAGTATTTGGCGATTTCCGCGTACATGGATTCCGGAACCTTCACCTTGGGATACACCTCCCTGGCTTTGGTTATGCTCTGGGCGATGTTGGCGGACTCCCGGTCGAATTGGGCGGTGAAATCAGCCGGGTTTTCGTCAAAAGCGACCCGGCGCTTCATGATCAGCACCCGGGATTCCATGTCTTCCACGCCGGTCACATGCACGCACAGTCCGAAGCGGTCCAGCAGCTGGGGCCTAAGCTCCCCTTCTTCGGGGTTCATGGTGCCCACCAGGGTGAATTTGGCCGGGTGGGAAAAGCTGACGCCCTCCCGTTCGATGGTGTTCACGCCCATGGCTGCGGAATCCAGAAGCACGTCCACAATATGGTCGTCCAAAAGGTTGACCTCGTCCACGTACAAAATGCCCCGGTGTGCGGCGGCCAAAAGGCCGGGCTCCACCCTTTTGGTCCCTTTACGCAAGGCGTGCTCCAGGTCCAGAGTTCCCACAACCCGGTCTTCCGTGGCGCCTACGGGAAGCTCCACCACCCGGACTTTTCTTTTGTAGGAATCCAGGTCGCCGCTTTTCGGCGCTTCCCCGGTCAGGGCGGTCATGCACTCTTCATAGGCCTCCTGTTCGTCTTCGGGCGAAAGCTCGAAAGGGCAGTCGGAAATCACGTCGATTTCCGGCAGAATGTCGGCCAGGGCGCGCACGGCCGTGGATTTTCCCGTTCCTTTTTCGCCGCGAATCAGTACGCCGGAAAGGGTGGGGTTGATCACGTTCAAGATCAAGGCCAGTTTCATCATGTCCTGACCCACGATTGCTGCAAAGGGAAATACCGTCTTACGTTTCATTTACCAATCCTCGTTCCTTGTAATATCTACGAGCTGTTCCGCCCGGAGGTCTTCCACTTGAAAATACCTGGCGCCAAGGTTTTCGGCCAGCCTGCCTGCCAGGCCGAACCGGACCAGCCCCCGGCTTTCCGTATCCACCACCACGTAGTGAACCCGTTCGTCCAGGGACAGCCGCTCGGCCAGCTCCATGGCTTCAGGCACGGGCTTGCCGCCGTTCAGCCCCACGTTGGCCTTGCCGTCCGTAATAAAAAGGACAATGGGCCGCATGGAGGGATCGCGCACCAGGGCGTTGCGGACCATCTCGGCGCACTTGACCAGTCCGGCGGCCAGGGGCGTCTTGCCGCCCACCGGCAACTCCGCCAACAGCTTGGCCGCCAACTCCACGGAGGACGTGGGCGGCAGGTTGACCAACGCCTCGTCCTTGCGGAACGACACCATGGCCACTTTGTCCCGCTTTTGATAGGCGTCCAAAAGCAGAGACATGATCGCCCCCTTGGACGCCACCATTCTTCCTTTGGCGCCCATGGATCCGCTGGCGTCCACCACAAACAGCAAAAAGTTGCCGATGCGTTTTTCCCGGATTCGCTCCTGCAAATCCTCTTTTTTCAGGATGACGGCAAGGTTGGAATCGCCCTCCGCTTTTCTTCCGGCTTGAAAAGGCGCCGCGTTTCTTAAGGTGGCGTCCAGGGCGATATCGTCCGAATGCTTTCTGGGCCTGCTTTTCACGTACCGGCCCTGCTTTTGCGCAACCCGGGTGCGGGATCTCCGGCCGGAGCCCCGGCGGAAAACCCTGTCCTTAGGCGCCTGGATGCGTTTGACCTTAAAGCTCTGGCCCACCTCGAAAATTTTGTCCATCGAGCTGGACTCCCGCTCTTCCTCCTGCTCAGGAGGCTGCATTTCTTCTTCGGGAGGCGCTTCCTCCTGCTCGGGCGGAGGCGGCGGACCGGCGTCTTCCTGCTCCTGAGTTTCCTCCTGTTCCGGCGGAAGCTCCTGATCCTCTTCCTCGTTCTCCGGAGGATCGTGCTCCGGCGGCTCCTGCTGTTGCTCTTCCTGCTCTTCGGGCTCCGGCGGCGGGGGCGGCGGCGCGGCGTCCCGGGTGCGGTGCAAAAGCGCCATGGGCGCCACGGCCTCAATGTCGCCTTCCGTGACCTCCGTTCTTCCGCCAAGGGCTGCGTGGGCTCTGGCCGCCTGCTCGATGACCAGCTCCGCCCTATGTCCTGCGACGTATTTTTCCGCGCATAAGTTTGCAATAAGATCCCGCAGGCTGTCTTTCATCTTCACTCTGGGCAGCAGCGCCGAGGCCGCCTGGATGGAGTCGGCCGTCTGGGCTTCGGCTTTGGCGAATCTCTCGTGGAAGGCGTCCTTGTCCAGGTCAAAGGCTTCTCTGCGGCGCATGATTCTCGCCCGGGTTTCCACGTCCTGCTCAGACCCGATTTCCACGCACAAGCCGAAGCGATCCAAAAACTGGGGCCGAAGCTCTCCTTCCTCGGGATTCATGGTGCCCACCAGCATGAACCGGGAGGCGTGGCAAACGGAAAGGCCTTCCCGCTCCACCCGGTTTTCACCGGCGCCTGCAGCCGAAAGAACCAGATCCACAATGTGATCGTCCAGCAGGTTGACCTCGTCCACATACAAAATGCCGCGATGAGACTTGGCCAGCAGGCCGGGCTGCAAAACCCGCACCCCGTTTTTTACGGCCAAGTCAAAATCCAGGCCGCCGGCCACCCGATCCTCCGTGGCGTTCAGCGGCAAGGTGACCACAGGCCTGCGTTTAAAGCGAACCTTGGCTTCTTGAACCCTTGCCTGGCAGACCGGACATCGCTCCTCCGGGATATCGGGATTGCATCCGTACGGACAGTCTTCATAAACCGGAATCCGGGGCAGCAGCTTCGCCAAAGCCCTGACAGCCGTGGATTTGGCCGTGCCTTTTTCTCCCCGCACCACAACGCCGCCTACGGCGGGATTAACGGCGCACAATGACAAAGCGCGCCGTAAGGCGTCCTGGCCCACAATGGCGGAAAAGGGAAATACGTTGTTTTTCATTTGTCGCTTCCTGACGCTAAAATTAGCCTGCTTCTGCAGACCGTTGCGTAAAAAATTCGATTGCAAACCCGGCTATTCCGCGCATTCAAAAGGCGGATAAACCACCATCAACCCCTTGGGAACGTCCAGGTTCATATATTTTCTGCAATATTCCCGGTAGACCTGCTCCGGGCAGATGTCCAGGTCCGGGTGAGCCCATTTGGCGAAAGCCAACAGCCCGATCACGCTGTCCGGCCCCCACACCACTTCCGGGCAGATCAACCCCACCCGTTTGTTCCGGATGGCGGATATGGCGCTCCATGCGGGTCTTTCACTCAAGGTTTTAATAAGTTTTTCCGGCTCCTTGTCGTCCCAGTATCCCCAGTCCGGGTACGGGGAGACATGCTTGCAGATAAGGTCCGGGTTTTCCCGGGCTACCCATTCCAGGCTGACGGTGGGCGTTTCCACATCGTTTTCCGCCAGGATGTTCCGCACCCCGCAGATTGGGCATTTGGCGTCCCCGGAAGATCCTCTGGCATAAGACTGTCCAGGCCTTGGACCCCATTCCAAAAAGATGCGCGGCTTTTGCTCCTCGGAAAGCGTGGACGCATATTTTTCAAGGATGGACTCATAGCCCTTTCGCCATTGTACGTATTCATTCGCCGCTTCCTCCGCGCCCAGCAGAGTTGCAAGGGTGGTGACCTCCCTGACAAGAATGTCGTCCCGGTAAAAATCAAACCCAACCACCGGTATGCCGAAGTTTTCGAGCTTTTCTTCCAGACGCTCCACCCGGAGGGCATTGGCGCTGGTGATGACAAGGTCCGGCCGAAGGCTGACGATGATTTCCACATTGGGCGTCTGCCAGGTTCCCACCAAGGGCTGTTTTTCCAATTCGGGAAAATAATTCCGGCTGCCTTTGGCCGAATTGCCGTCCACCCCGACCACCTTATGGATGCAGCCCAGAACCTTGACCGCCTCGCACCGGTAATTGCCAAGCACCACCATGCGTTCCACGGGTTTTTTAAGGGTGATGGTCCGGCCCAAAGAGTCCTGTATAGTGAGAGGACGGTCCGGGCAAGACAGGGCCGGATCCATCATAAGAAACATGAATATTACGGCCGTCAACGCCGGCCTTAGTCTTTTCATTTTGGCCTATCCTTTATCCTGCTTGGAGGACAGCAAAAGGTATAAAAACAAGGGAACCCCGACAAACGAGGTGACGATGCCCACCGGGATCTCCAAAGGGGAAACCACGGTCCTGCCCAAGGTGTCGGCGCTTAAGAGCACCAAGGCCCCCAATATAGCGGCGCCGGGAAATAAGAACCGATGGTCCGATCCTAAAATCAACCGGGCCATATGGGGCGCCACAAGGCAGACAAAGCCGATGACTCCGGTCATGCAAATGATGGCGGCCGTTAAAAACGCCGACGCCGTCACGCAAATCAATCTGATCCGGGAGGTCCGGATGCCCAGGCTTTCGGCCACGTCGTCTCCGGCGGCCATGACGTTCAGGTCCCAGGCGAACCACATCATGATGGGGAGGGATATAACCAAGGCGCCCCCCACAAAGGCGATGCGTCCCCAATCGGCCGAGGCCAGACTCCCAAACAGCCAGTAAATCACCTGGGCCAGTTCGCTTTCCGTGCCCAGGTATTGAAGCAGGGTGGTCATGGCGGAAAAAAGATACATGACCGCAATGCCCGCCAACACCATCATGGTCGGCCCGCCTTTTTTGGAACTGGCCAGGGCGTACATGAAAAGCACGGCGACCAACGAAAAGAAAAAGGCGTTGGAAGCCACCATGGTTTTCGGGTTGCTGGTAATGCCGAACTCCAATACCACCGCCATGGCCGCGCCGAACCCCGCCGCGGATGAAACTCCCACGGTGAACGGGCTGGCCAGAGGGTTTCGCAACACGCTCTGAATCGCCACGCCGGAGACAGCCAGACCCATGCCGGCGACCACCGCCATAACAGCCCGGGGCAAACGAATATCCCAGACGATTTTATATTCCAGGCTTTCTGAAAGAACGCCGCCGGGCCTGATCAGTCCTTCCAGAATGGAAGAGTAAACCTCCCAGGGAGAAATGGTCACGCTGCCTAACGCCGCTGCACAAATGGAGGCGATAATTACAATCCCGCCTCCAAAGAGAATCGCCGCCCATTTTTTTTGACGGCCGGGAATGTTGAGCGCCTTGCCTTTAATCTCCTCAGGGGCCGAGTGAGCTATTGCACTTGCTTTCATAGGGCGGTTTTAGGACAACCTCTTGAGCATATTCTTCGCTTCCTTGCTGTGGCTCTGGAAGGTCGTCGCCTTTTGAAAAGCCAGGTTGGCCTTGTTTTTATCGCCATGGGCCAAAGCCGAATATCCGGCCATGAGCCAGGCTCTGCCCGGAGAGCATCCTTCCTTGGCGGCCTTTTCGTAGGCTGCACAAGCATCGCAGAATTTCCCCGACTCATAAAAAATGTCGGCCCGCAGCATGGTCAGCTCTTTGTCCTTCAAACGCCCCGCGTGCTTGTCCAGCAAAGCTATTGCTTTGTCGGTCTGTTGCATGCGCCGGTAGCAATACACCCCCTGCCTCACCATGGATGCGGTCAACTCCTTTTCCGGCAAAAGCTCCAAGATGGCCACGGCCTCCGCCGGAACGTCCAGGACCAGAAAAAGGTCGGCGGCCAGCTTCTGTTCTTCTTCATTCCATGGGGTGATTTTTCCATAAGCCCATAAGGCCATCAGGCCTTCCTCCAGGCGGTTTTCAGACAGATGCAGATTAGCCAGGGCTTTCCACCATATGGGATCCCCGGGCTCCTTATCCACAAGCCGTTTCACCAGACTCAGGGCTTTTTTGTTCATCTCCAAATCAAGATACTGATGCAGCAGGAACTCGTTCCATCTGCGCCATTCATTGCCTTCCGTATTGACGGCCAGATATTCCACCAGCTGCAACGCCCTCTTGGGCTGCTTGTTTCCCAAATAGGCATGTACCGCGTATTCTCTCCATTGGTTGGTCACCTGCTGGGGAAACTCCTTAAAAAGGCGTTCAAAGGCTGCGATGGAGTCCGCATATTGCTCCGTCATAAGAAAGGCCGCCGCCGCCGAATACAAAAGGTCGGATTTTTTTTCCTCTCCAGTATTGTACGCCTGCAAAAAGCACTGGCCAGCCTTCAGAGTGTCGCCCATTTCGTGACACAGTACGGCCATGTTGCTCCACGCTGCGGAATAATTGGGATCCGCCTTGACGGCTTGCTCAAAGCAGGCCAGGGCGCCCTTGTAGTCCTTGGCCATATACCGGGCGTTGCCCTCGCCGAATTCCACCATGGCCCGGGCTTCTTCCATGTCTTTGGCGTTTTTGGGATCTTGCTTGAACTTGCATAGCAAGGCCGCAGCTTCCGCTGGCTTGTTTTCATTCATAGCCGTATAGGCTTTGTAGAGAACTTGCCGGACCGGCAAAGGCAGCGATTCCTGCGAGTCCGCCTTGGCAAAGCAGATTCCCGGAACGAGCAGTCCAACAGTCACAATCGCCAACATCACATTTTTGAATCTACATCTGAACATGATGCCATCCTTATGCGCCTTCTTATTGTTGGAAGGCCTTTTTGCTTATTCAAAAACAAACTCAATAGTCCTTTTACGCTGCGTCCTGACCGGCCTGCCGTCCACGGTGGGATGACTGAACTTCCAGGAAGGCAGGGTGCGGAGCACTTCCTGCTCAAAGATCCCTTCAGGCTCTGCGCCCAAGATAGTCACTTTGGTAACCTCGCCCTTTTCATTGATATCGAACAGAACTGTTACGGAGCCTTCTATGCCCATTTTTCTGGCCCTGAACGGGAACATAGGCCGGGGCGTATACACAGGCGTCAACGGCGAGTCCAACTCGCTCTCCAGGAAGTCCATTTGCAAATCCGGCGGCTCAGGCGGCGCGGTCATGGAAAAATTTTCCAAGGGAGGAAGCGTCAGCCCGCCTGGGGCCGCCGGCAATCTGGGGTTGACGTCAAAGGCCAGGCGCGGCTTGTTGACCGCCGGCTTAGGCGGCGTGATTGTTTTGAGGGCCTTTGTTTTGGTTTTTTGCGGTTCCTGCTGTTTTTTTTGCGGTTCCCGTTTACGCGCCGGTTGTTCGATTTTCTTTTGCCGGATAACCGATACAGCGGCGATATCCGGACCTTTGGTGCGATCCGGCGTCGCCTTTGACATGAGCAAAGGCATCATCCCAAACAAAAGGAGGTTAAAAGCAAGACCCACAGCGACTGCGGCCGCCCAAAGCAAAGGTCCTCCCCCCAGACTGAAATGCGGATTCATGGACTTTATGGCTGCGCTATCGCCCAACTTAAGCCCCCTCTCCATCCAAGCTAGCCGCCAGGGAGACGTTTTTCGCCCCGGCCAGGCGGGCGTCGTCCATGACGGAAATCACCGTGCCGGTGCTGCTGTCCCGGTCTGCAACCACAACCACCGAGCCTTCCGGGTTTTCAGCCAGCGCTCTTTCTACATGCAGCCTTACGGCCCTCACGTCGATTTCCCGCTTTTCCATGAATATGCGATTATCTTTGGTCACCCCCACCAGGATGGTGGCTTTTTCCTTGGAAACAGCCGTGCTGGCGGTGGGGCGGTGAACGTCGATGCCTGTCTCGCGGACGAAGCTGGTGGTCACCAGAAAAAAAATCAGCAGAATAAAAACCATGTCGATCAGCGGCGACATGTTGATTTCCAGGTCTTTTCTGGCCGCCCTGCGGGCGTTGGATATTCCGATCATGCCGGATGCTCCTGTATGGATGCCGCGTGGACCGAAAGATGAATCACGATCCGCGAAAGCCTGTTTTTTATATTTTCCACGCGTTTTTCCAAAAACGCTTTCATGTACACGGCCGGGATGGCGATCAGCAGCCCCGTCTCGGTGGTGACCAATGCCTCGGAAATGCTTTGGGCCATGGCCTGGGCGTTGCCCGTTCCGAAGGCTGACAGCACGTCAAACGCGGCCATCATGCCGAGCACCGTTCCCAAGAGCCCCAGCAGGGGCGCAATGCCAGCCAGGGCGCCGATGGACGCCAGGTTGTCGTCCAGACGGGTGGAAAGCGCTTTTTCCACTTCCAGCAAAATGCCCCGGTCGCTTTCAGGCTGGCCCGTTCTGCGGGCGAGAAAAGCCTGGATCATCATACGGGCGGCGCCATGGGGGTTGCCCGGGCCTTCCACCCGGCCTTTCATAACCCATTCTTCGGCCTGGGCGCGGCCTGCGTCTCCCCGGGAAAGACGAAAAACCACCAACGCCTTGTGGGCGATTAAAAAACCCAAAGCCAGGGACGTCAGAGCCAGGGGAATCATCACCGGTCCGCCGGCCCTGAAATGCGCGGCTACGTCCCAAAGCGCCCAATAGACTGCTGCACTCATGCCGCCTTCTCCACGGAAACATTGCCGGCGGGCTCGGAGCATAGTTCGTTCACCAGAACCATGGATTTTTCCTCCATCTGCGCCACGTTGCGCTCCACCATCCTCGAAAGCAGGACGTGAGCTACGGTGACCGGTATGGCCACGGCCAGGCCCAGCATGGTGGTGACCAGGGCCTCGGAAATGCCCCCGGACATGAGCCTGGGATCTCCCGTTCCCGCTACGGTGATTACGTGAAAGGTGTTGATCATGCCGGTCACGGTTCCCAGCAAGCCCAATAAGGGAGCGATGGCGGCCAGCATGCCCAGGGTGGGCAGAAAACGTTCCAGCCGGGGGATTTGCCTTAAAATGGCTTCGCCCAGGATATTCTCCATGTCCGCCCGGCAGCGTCCCCGGCAGGATAGCCCTGCAGCCAGCACCAAAGGAACCGGCCGGTTTCCCTTTTGGGTGCACGCCTGCATGCAGGCGTCCCACTTGCCCTGACGCGCAAGGGTCACCACCTTTTCCATAAGCACGTCCACGTTGGTGCGGACTCTCAGCAAAAAGATGAGGCGCTCGATCACCAATAGGCAGGCCAAAACCGCGATGAACAGAATGGGCCAGACAATCAGGCCGCCGCTTTTGATTTGCTCCTTATAATCCAGCCGATGGGCGAACTGCCGCAGGGCCGCGCCTCGGGATACGTCCACCGGAACCGTCTCGGTTTTTCCCGCCATGTAGTCCGCCAGTTGAGCGCGCATGCGGGCGGGCGAGGGTTTTGATAACTGGAAAAACGTTTGGGACGGCTCGGAATACAGCAGAAAATCCGCGTCTCCGTCCAGGCTGGCCATGGCGGAGAAATTGCCCAATGTCATAACCTGGGCCTCCCGGGTTTTCCCTTCTCTGGTGACAATGGGAATTTGCTCCCTGCGCACCTGGCCGCTGTGGACGATTTCCGAAACCAGCAGTTCCACCATGAGCGACAGATCGTCCATGGAAGGGTAACCCTGACCCTGAGATAATTTCCTGATGCCTTCGATGCGCGGGTCCAACCCCAAAGCGCTCTGGGGGCTTTGCAGCAGCAGGGCGTCCAGGTCTTTGGCGTTGCTGCGGATGAAACCCAGCAACTCCTTGACGTCGGCTTCCGCAATAGCAACCTCTTTGGTCAATTCCTTATTCCGGGCGTCCAGTTCGGCGATATGCTTTTCAACCGCGTCGGTTTCCTGGGCAAGCCCTTTGCTTTTAACTTCCATTTCAGCAACGGCCTGCTTCAGTTTGGCTCTGTCCGCAAAGATCTCCGCCTGGATTTTCCTGGCTTCTTCCAGGGCTTCCGCCTTTTCGGCCTGCGCTTCTTTTGCAAGCCGCTCCCTGGCCATTTGCGCTTCCACGCGGGCCGTGCGCACATCTCCGGCCCAGGCTGCGCCGGCAATAAAAAAGAGCCCCATGACGATGGACGTGAACACTTTTATCTTGGATATTTGTTTCATCATGGATTCACCTTTCCCAGCGGCAGAGAGACGATGTCCATGGGAAGCTGCTTTTGCGCCATGGAAAAAGCCCTGGAAAGCTCCGGGACGAACTTTGCCGGAAGGCGCCGCCACTGACCGGTCGCGGAATCCAAGATCCCGCACTGCTTTTCATCCAGGGTTTGGCAGAACATGGCCAGCCTGCCGAATCGCAGCACATTGGCCCGGATGTCCGCGCCTTCCACGTTCAAGGTTTCGGCATACACTTCCACCGTGTTTCCGTATTCCGCCTCCACCAAAAAAGATTCCATGACCTTGCGGTACATTTCTCCGGGAGAGATGTCGGGCGCGGAAATGGTTGTCCTGAGCCTGTCCAGACGAGCCTGTCTTTCGGGTATTAAAAATGCGTCGCCTTCATAGATAAGCAGTTCCAGGCGGGATAAAGAGTCATGCAGAAATGGGGTCAACTCCTCGCCCATGCGGCGGGCGTTTTCAAGCCGGGTCTGCTTTTGAACCACCGCCTGTTCCAGGGACTGCTCCTGTTCTTTAGAGGCTTTCAGAGTCTTGGTCTGTTGTTCCACCAAAGACTGCAGTTCTCTGTAACGGGCTTCCAGTTCCTGGCGTTCAGCGCCCCATTCGTCCATTTTCTTCTGAGCGTCTTGGCGGATGTGAATTGAATCGCCAAGAGGCTTTTCCACCGTGTCCAGCACATTTCCCGCTAACGCCGGCGAAGCAGCCAGCATCAGCAGAAAGCATAAAAAGTATTTCGGGTTCAAGCCGTACTCCTTTGGCAGCCAAAAATTTCAGGCCTCCAGGCCTGGCAAGGTTGCTGGTTCTGTTTTGGCAATAAAAAAGGCCATCAAGGTCGCTCCCAAAAAACTGGGATGACTGACCTTCATGGCCTGATTGATTTTCTAACCGACTTTTCCAACTAATTCAGGATGCGCCTTCCCCGATGCAATGCGCAATCCCTGATTTGCTTTTCGGACTTCAATATCCGGCTTGATGCGGTCAAAAGCATAAACGCATGCCATAATGGAGTCAAGCAGATTTATTCCCATCCGGGTAAATAATTCTCTTTTTAGATATAAACTATTGATACCTTGTATATTAATTGCCAGGTGGGGATGGGGCTATTCATCCCATGGCATGAAAAAACTTGACACGCCCCCCACGCACGGCTATAGGCTGCCAATCACGCTTCGGAAAAGACCCCGAAGCATCCGCTGGTAAGAAACCGGCTGAAAATACACTATTTTTAACAAAGAAAAATTGAGCCGTCCGAACCCATCAAACCGGACGGATGTTTAGAAAAGCCACGAAGGCTCTTCAAGAGGATTCCCCTTTTGAGTCTCGTGGCTTTTTGTGTTTATGGCCCAGGGAGGTTGTTTGTTGTTTGCTCGAAATTTATTTGTATTTACAGTAGCTTGTCTCCTTTTTCCGGCCTTGGTTTTTGCGGGGCGGGATAGGGTGGAGGTCATGGACGCACGGGGAAAAAAGATCGTCCTGCGCACTCCCATCAAGTCCGCCGTGGTTCTCACGACGGACGGCATAGAAGTGCTCAGGACCCTGGACGTCGGAGACCTGATTGTTGGAGCAAGCAGCCTGATCTGGAAAGAGCCTGAACTCTGGCCCGAATTGCAGAATGTGGCCAATGTGGGCAAGTGGAACGACCCTGACCCCGAAGCCATCGTGCGCCTCATGCCGGACCTGGTGCTTTGCTACGGCCATAACCCGGGGTCCTCCCTGGAGGAAAAGGTCGGCGGCCTGGGCATCCAAATTTTGCGCATCGATTGCTTCAGGCCTTCCACAATTAAGGGTGAAATACGCACTCTGGGCAGGATATTCGGCCGGGATGAAAAAGCCGAAGAATTTCTTTCCTGGCTGGAAGCGCACGAAAAGGCCGTTTTGGATTGCTTCGACCATTCCGGCAAGCCAATCGTCGCGTACATGGAAGCGTATTCCGATTTTAAGGCTTCAGGAACAGGAACCGCCATGCATGAGCTATGCAAAATGTCCGGCGGCGTCAACATTGCCGAGACCACGGAACTGCAAAATCCGGAAGTCACCACCGAGTGGGTATTGTCCATGGCGCCCGACGCCGTAATTAAAGCCGGCAGCATCAAACGAGCGTATTCCACGGATTCGGATCAGGAAATCAGGGATTTGTATACGCATATTCTTGACCGTCCTGGGTTCAGCCAACTTCCGGCCGTAAAAAACGGTCAATTTCATATCCTGGCCGGGGACATTGGACCTGGGCCAAGGTATGTGGTCGGCCTGGCCTACATGGCAAAGTGGTTTTATCCGGATTCTTGCGGCGGCCTGGACCCCGCCGCCATGCATAGAGAGTATATGGAGCGGTTCCAGGGGCTTCCGCTAAAGGGGTATTATGTTTTTCCAGAATAGCGCCGCGCAAACCGGCTCTTCCGCCGAGGACGCCCGTCAAATCCGGGGGGAGCAAGCCTATAAACGCATGCAACTCCGCACCCTGCTTGGGTTGGGATTATTGGCGAGCATGGTGGCGGGGGCGGGGGCCGCGGGAGTTCTTATAGGAACCTCCGAGACTTCTCTGGGAGATTTGTTTCGCGCCATTGCCGGAGAGCAAAGTCCAAAAAGCGTCATTCTATTGGGTTTGCGGCTTCCCAGGGTTGTAATGGCCTTTTTGGTGGGCGCAGGCCTGGCAGTGGGTGGGTGCATTTGCCAGGCCATTCTTAAAAACCCTTTGGCCTCGCCCTTTACTTTGGGCGTTTCCTCCGGCGCGGGCTTCGGCGCCGTGGTGGGCATCGTATTTTTCAGGGCGGTTCATCATAATGCCGTGGCTTTGTCGGCCTTTGTTTTTTCCTTAGTCTCCACGCTTTTGATTCTGGGCGTCAGCCGGTTGAAAAACGCAGGCACGGAAACCCTGATTCTGGGCGGCGTGGCCGTCATGTTTTTGTTTTCGTCTCTCACCTCCTTTGTTCAATACACGGGCACCATGGAGGAAGTGCAGGACGTGGTCTTCTGGTTTTTCGGCAGCCTGTCCAAGGCCGGGTGGTCTCATATTTGGGTTTCGGCCTTTATGGTGCTGGGCCCCATGCCGTTCGTCTACGCCCGGGCGTGGGATTACAACGCCCTCATGTCCGGCGACGAAACCGCCAGTACTTTGGGCGTCAGCGTGGAACGGCTCAGGATGGAGGGCATCCTTCTTTCCTCGCTTATGACCGCGGGCGCCATTTGCTTTGTGGGCGTGATCGGGTTTGTGGGGCTGGTGGCGCCCCACATCTCGCGCATGCTGGTGGGCAGCGACCACCGTTACCTGCTGCCTGCATCCGCCCTGGTGGGGGCATCGCTGGTTACTCTGGCCGACGTTATTTCCAGGATAATCTGGCCGCCCCAAGTTATTCCCATAGGCATTATGACTTCCTTATTGGGAGTCCCATTTTTCTTTTACCTTCTTGTAAAGAAAAGCAGGAGGTTCTGGTGACGCTAATAGTAAACAATCTGGGCTTTAGCTACGGCAAGGCCGCCATCCTGAACGGGGTGGATTTGTCCGTGGGCGGCAATGAGGTCGTCTCGGTGATCGGCCCCAACGGCGCGGGAAAAAGCACCCTGCTGAAATGTATCCTCCGTTTGCTGAATCCCGGCCGGGGAGAGGTGATGGTAAACGGCAGGAAAGTGGACGACCTCTCCCGCAAGGAGCGCGCTTTAAGCCTGGCCTACGTGCCCCAGGCCCTGCCCAGCCGCTTTCCCATGACCGTGTTCGACACGGTTTTGCTAGGACGGCGCCCCCACCTTGCCTGGCGGCCATCCAGCAAGGATGTGGAAAAGGTCTGGGCCGCCCTGGCCAGAATGGATCTGGACGCCCTTGCCATGCGGGATTTCGATACCCTTTCAGGCGGTCAAAAGCAGAAGGTCATGCTGGCCCGGGCTTTCGCTCAGGAGGCGGAATACCTGCTTTTGGACGAGCCCACCAGCAACCTGGATTTGCGGCATCAGATGGAGGTCATGAACATGGTGCGGGAGTACGCGGAAACCACAGGCCGCGGCGCCCTGGTCACCATCCACAACTTGAACACGGCGGCCAGGTTTTCGGATCGCATCGTCATGCTCCAGGGGGGCAAGGTCCACGATTGCGGCCCCCCCGCCGACGTCCTGAGCTCGGAAAATATTCAATCAGTCTACGGCGTAGTGGTGGAAAGCGCCTGCGTTAACGGCAGCCAGGTGGTCATACCGTTGAGGGTTGCATAGGATTACAGGAGAAGAAAAATGACACGCATAGCATCGATCATGTGGAACACTCACGTCCCCATGCTGGCCCGGGCGGCAAAGCAGCAGGAAGACATTGACCTTGTCATGTACTCCTCCAAAACCCTGGAAAACGAGGCGGAACGCTTTGACGAGGTTTTCAAGGCCCTGGAGCAGGCGGACATCATTTTGCTGTACCGCTCCGCCACGGGTTTCTGGGACGCTTTGGAAGAGCGAATCGAGGAAATCGGGAAAAAGGTCCCTATCGTCTGCACCGGGTACGATCCCTCATTATGGAGCCTTTCCACCTTCAGCCCGGAAACCGTGCAGCAGGCGTACAACTATATCAGCTTCGGCGGCGACAATAACTTTTTCAACCTGCTCCGTTTTGTAAAAGGCCTGGCGGAAGGCGATGCGGAATCCGCGCCCAAGCCGGTTTTCATGCCATGGGAAGGCCTGTACCACCCCGAGTCTCAGGTCACCCATTTTGAAAACCTGGAGTCGTACCAAACCTGGTACAATGAATACCTCAAAACCAAAGGCCTGGAAAACGCCCCGCAAGTCGGCATTCTAATCCCCCGTCACACCTGGATCACCGGCAATATGGAGTTGGAGGACTGCCTGATCCGGGAGCTTGAAAACCAGGGCCTGGCCTGCACCCCGGTGTTTTCCTACAGTTCCCCGGACAAGGACAACGGCGCCAAAGGCAGCATTGCCATGCTGGAGGAAGTCTTTTTTAATTCGGAAAACAGCCCCCGGATCCATGCTTTTATTAAACTCCAGATGTTCCTCTTGGGCATCAAAGGCGCGGACCAGTTTTCCGACGAAAGGGCCAATCGCGACGGCGTGGCTTTTTTCAAGCGCCTGGGCGTGCCGGTTTTTCAGCCCATTGTCAGCCTGGAAATGACTCCCGAAGAATGGGAGGCCAGCCCCCAGGGATTATCCAACGTGGCTTTTACCGTGGCCCTGCCCGAGTTTGAAGGGGTGATCGAGCCCATGATGGTAGGCTGTGCAGAACGCGAACAGGATGACGCGACGGGCGCCGTCATGGAAAAACGGACCCCCATCCCCGAGAGGGTCCGCCGCTTGAGCAAGCGCGTCGCCCGCTGGGTGTCCATGGGCCTGAAACCGGTTTCGGAAAGAAAGGTTGCCTTTATCCTGCATAACAACCCCTGCGCCTCGGTGGAGGCCACCGTGGGCGGGGCGGCCAAGCTGGACTCTTTGGAGTCGGTGGCCAGGGTTTTGCAGGCCATGAAGGCCAAGGGCTACTCGGTCGATCCTCCGGAGACGGGCGAGGAGTTGATCACAACCATTATGGACCGCAAGGCGGTTTCGGAATTCCGCTGGACCACCACGGACGAAATCGTGCGAAAAGGCGGAGACCTTTGCCAGCTTGACCTTCCCACCTATCTGAAATGGTGGGAAACCTTTCCCCCGGCCATGCAGGAGCGAATTGCAGAAGCCTGGGGCGCCCCTCCGGGAGAGGAAAAGAACGGCGTGCCCGCCGCCATGCTCTATGACGGCAAAATTCTCATCACCGGCGTCTCTTACGGAAACGCCGTGGTGTGCGTGCAGCCCAAACGCGGTTGCGCAGGCACAAAATGCGACGGCGTGGTCTGCAAAATCCTCCACGATCCCGACGTGCCGCCGCCCCATCAGTACATCGCCACATACCGGTGGCTGGAAAACGAGTTCGGCGCCGACGCCTTTGTGCACGTGGGCACCCACGGCAACGTGGAGTTTCTGCCCGGCAAGTCCGTGGGCTTGTCCGAATCCTGCCTGCCGGACATCTGCATTCACGAAACGCCGCACCTGTATATTTATAACTCGGACAACCCTTCCGAAGGAACCATCGCCAAGCGCCGCAGCTACGCGACCCTGGTCAACCACATGCAGACGGTCATGGGGCAGGGCGGGCTGTACGGCGATCTGGAGGAGTTGGACGGGTATCTGGACGAGTACGAGAAGGCGAAAACCACGGAGAAAAACCGCGCCCACACCTTGTCGCATTTGATTGTGGATACGGTCAGGAAAACCAACCTGGATAAGCAGATCAAACTGACCGACGACATGCCCATGGACGAAATCGTCCGGCGCACTCACGACGCTTTGTCCAAAATCCGCAACACCTACATCCCGGACGGCATGCATGTGTTCGGCAAGGTCCCCGAAGAAGAAGCCCGCATCGAGTTCCTGTGGGCCATCTTGCGTTACGACGCGGGAGACCCAAACAGCCTGCGGAAAATCCTGTGCCGCTCCATGGGCCACGAATTGCTGAGCCTCATGAACGACGAGGGCGCGGTGGATCCCCGCACCGGCAAGAGCCACGGCATGTTAATGGAGGAGATCGAAGCCCTGGGCGTCAAGGTTGTGGAGCAGGCGTTGCAATCCGTGAACGGAGAGGAATTTCTGGATCGAACCCTGGATTTGCTGGGCGACCTGGTCGTGGACAGGCAGGCTTTGACGGGCATAGCTTCCTTGCTGGATCGCATCCTGGACCTGAACGTGCGCGTTGGGGAGTCCAAGGAAATTGACGCACTGCTTTCCGGCTTTGAAGCCAAATACATACCGGCAGGCCCTTCGGGCCTGATCATGCGAGGCAGGGACGATATTCTGCCCACAGGCCGCAATTTTTACTCCTTGGATCCCAATAAAATTCCCACCAAGGCGGCCTTCAGGGTGGGCGAAAAACTCTCCGAAGCCGTGCTGGAAAAATACCTGACCGAAGAAGGCGCCTATCCCGAAAATGTTGGCATCTTCTGGATGGCCGGCGACATCATGTGGTCGGACGGCGAGGGCATGGGCCAGATTTTGGCTTTGATCGGCGCCCGGCCCAAGTGGCTGGCCGGCGGCAGGGTGCAGGGCTTTGAGATTATTCCCTTGGAAGAGCTGGGACGCCCGCGCGTGGACGTGACCATTCGGGTTTCCGGCATCGCCAGGGACAATTTCCCCAACTGCATCGAATACGTGGACGAAGTGATTCAGGCCGTGGCCGCTCTGGACGAGCCGGTGGAGCAGAATTACGTACGCAAGCATACCTTGGAGCAGCTTGCCGAAGAAGGCGGGGACGAAACCGACTCCCTGGCTTTGCGCCGTGCAACCTATCGGGTGTTTTCGGCCCAACCCGGCACCTATCGCGCCGGCGTCAACCTAGCTGTTTACGCCTCGGCCTGGAAAACCGAGGCCGACCTTTCTGACATCTTTATGTTCTGGAACGGCTACGCTTACGGCAAAGGCGTATTCGGCGAGCCCTCCCACAAGCAATTGGCGGGCAGCCTGAAAACCGTAAGCCTGACATTCAATAAAGTAGTCGCCGACGAAAACGATTTGTTCAACTGCTGCTGCTACTTTGGTACACACGGCGGCATGACCGCCGCGGCCCGCACTTTGTCCCAAAAGCCGGTAAAGACCTACTACGGCGACACCCGGGAGCCCGAGCGGGTCCAGGTGCGCGACCTCGCCGACGAAGTGCGGCGCGTGGTCAGGACCAAGCTCTTGAACCCCAAGTGGATCGACGGCATGAAGCGCCACGGATACAAAGGCGCCGGCGATATTTCCAAGCGGGTGGGCAGGGTCTACGGGTGGGAGTCAACCACCCAGGAAGTGGACGACTGGATTTTTGACGATATTACCCGCACCTTTGTGCTTGACGAGGAAAACAGGGAGTTTTTCCGCAAGCACAATCCGTGGGCCTTGGAGGAAATCTCCCGGCGGCTGCTGGAAGCGGAAAGCCGGGGGCTGTGGGAAGCCGATCCTGAGGTGCTGGAAGAACTCAAAGAGCATTATCTGGAGTTGGAAGGCTGGATCGAAGAGTATATGGGCGATGTTGAGGGTGATTTCCAGGGAGGAGCTGTTGACATGTTCACGCCGGAAGACGTGGCCGCTTGGAAAGCAGAGATGGACAAGCTGAAGGATTCCTGGAAATGACAAAAGCAGTATGTTGTTTGACGATGCTCCTGGCCCTGGCGGCGTGGCCCCAGGGCTGGGCTTGGGCGGAAACGGTTCAAACGGAGGAAGGCAGGGAGGAAGTTGAAGAACAAACGGAAAAAGTCGACTCATATCTCGTAACAGAGGAGCATGTAACCCAATATAATATTCGGGACATTTGCGAACTGCTTAATTTGCTGCCCGGTGTTTCCGCCTCCACAACAGGCGTTACGGTGCAGGGCAGTTCCTCCAAGACCGTGGCTGTAATCATGGACGGCAGGCCCCTTTTCAATCCGGCTTCGGGAAAGGTTTACCTGAGCGGCATACCCATCCAAAGCGTTAAGGAGGTGCGCTTGCTGCAAGGGCCCGAAGCAGCGCGCTATGTTGGCAATACGGGCGGCGGCGTGATCGTCATCACCTCCAAAAAGGGCGAAAAGGCGTATGTCAACAAGATCGATGTGGGCTACGGCCTGGCCGAGCCCCAATCCACCTTTGACGCAGCAGGGGAGCAGCCAGACTATTACGAAAGAAAAAAAGCGGAATTCAACATTGGCGCTCAGAAAGGCGAAGTAGGCTTTTTCGTCAACGCTCTGGCCGACCTGAACGGAGGAGACCGCATTAATGACGAAGAAGACAAGATGGCCTTGAAAGCCAACATGGATTTTCCTCTCCCGGCGGAGTTCCAGGCCACCATTTCGGGCATGATATCGAACGAGGAAAAGGAGAATCCAGGCAAGGAATACCGGATGACTCCCCATTCCGAATCCACTACCGACGAATGGGGCGGCTCCTTTTTGCTCAGCAAAGGCAACTTTGGCAATCGCGTTTACGTCAACAGCTTTTCCGATCAGACGGTAAATCCGGACTCCGGCCTGGACAGCCGGTTGGACAGCCGGGTGTTTGGCGAGGAAGCCCGATGGAACGGCGATCCCTGGGGAATCAAACGGGTGGCCGTCGCCGGCAATGTGGAATACCGCGAGATTGATTCCAACACCTACGGAGAAAAAGAGGAAACCGTGGGCGGCGTTTCCCTGTCCAAGGAATTCCAGCCCGGAAAAAATTTTTCCATACTGGCTGGTTTAAAAGGCAATTTTTACAGCGATTACGACGCGGAAGCCAATCCCCAGCTTAACATAACCTGGAAGCCCTCTCCGGTGCGTCTTTCCCTGCTTCTCGAACGATCCAACACCATGCCGACCTTTGACCAGCGCTACTATCAAAACAGCACCCGCCTGGCCAACCCGGACTTATCTTTGGAAACCGTATACAGCGCCAAGTTTCAGTTTCAGCACGACTGGAATAAATACTTCAGTTGGGGGCTAACGCCCTTTTACATCAAGATCGATGACAAGATCGAATACTACCGTTATGCAGGTTTGCCTGCAGGCGATCCCAATTACGGGAAGGCCGAATACAGGAACCTGTCCAGCACGGAATCGACCGGGGTGAACGTCAATGCGACCTTAAGGCCCCTGAAATCGTTAAAGCTAAATGCGGAATATCAATATCTGGAGGCGAAAAACAAAGATACGGACAATTACCTGTTCCAAAAGCCGCGGCACAAGGCCAAAATTCGGCTGCGCCATGAAATCGCCGGGCTGGTCAGCCAATTGGAGGCCAACTACAACGGCTCCCGCTATGACGACTCGGAAAATCTGTGGGGCTTGCCCCATCGTTGGTATCTGGACGCCAAGATAGACTATCGCTGGAAAAAGTGTAACTGGTATCTTGAAGTGGACAATCTTTTTGACCGTCAGTACTATGTCTACAGGGGATGGCCCGGAGCGCGGCGTTCCGTCATGGCCGGCATGTCCGTGGAGTTTTGAGGCCGTCTTTTACCCAATAGATAAAAGCCTGAACGATTCGGGGAGAGGATCGGCGATATGAGTCAGCAAGCTGAAATTTTTGCAAAATACTACAAAGAGTACCAGGAGCGGGTTGCAGCAATGGATTTGTCTTCCGTTGCGGACAAACTGGGACTGGAAAAAGCAGAAGGCGGGTATCTGCTTCCGTTGTATGGCCGCAACTATATTGCATCGGGAAAGGGGCTTGTGGAAGAATCGGGGAAGAAGCCGGATTACATGGCCTGCATCATTTTGGCCAGGTACCTGACCTTATGTCCTGACGAAGCGCCGTTTATGGACGAATGGGCGGCGTTCAAGGATTTTAAGAAAACCTCGCATTTTACCAATGTGAACTATTTTAACAGCGATACGGAGCGGGCGCTCGCCGCAAATTTCGGCGGAAAAATGGATGACCTCAAAAGGGCGTGCAACGCCCTAAGCGGCCAGCCGGACGATTCCGGCCTGTCCTACGATCTGGTCAAAAGATTTCAGGCCTTGCCGAAAATATCCGTTCTCTTGCTGTTCAACGACGTTGAGGGGCGCTTTCCCGCCTTTGGGACCGTGCTTTTCCAAAAGCATACGGAATACTACCTGGATCCCGAAAGCATCGCCGTAACAAGCGCCTACTTGGTCAGAAGCCTGAAGGCTCTGGCCTTTGAACCCGCCCCGTAGGGCGGCGGCAGCCTTAATCGGCTGACTGCTTAACAAAGTCACGAAGACTTCCCAAAAAATCCTGACCGGCGTTTTTCCGTTCGGTTAGGAGCAATTCATAAAAAACGGGAGGCCGCGAAGGCCTTGGCGGACGCAATCCGTGCGTCTTCGCTGGACGGCTTTTTGCCGCCTTTTTTCAGGGGATGGTTAAAAGGCGAAAAGTGTATGAACTTATTGCGAAAAAGGAGAAGTAAAATGAAGTACAGGGGAAAAATTCTGACGGGCGTTATTGCTATTCTCGTCGGGTTGCTTATGGCGGTTCCGGCCTTTGCCGCGGACGCAGATGCGGCCCCGGAAGCCAAAAGCATGGAAAAAATGCAAGTGACCTCCACAAGAACCCAGAAAAAGGCTGACCTGGCCCCGGCCAGCGTGAGCGTTATCACCAAGGAAGACATGGAGGTCATGCAGATCAATACCATTGACGAAGCCCTGCGTTATGAAAAGGGCGTGTATCTGGATCGCCCCGGCGGATTGGGCGACGCTTTGCCGGCAACCACCATGCGCGGCCTTCCGGGAGACGAACGCTCCCTGATCATGGTGGACGGCATTCCGGTTAACGATCCCTATTCCTCGCTGGCGCCGTACAACATGATCGATCCCAACGCCATCAGCCAGATCGAAGTGGTTTTGGGCCCCGGCTCCGCCTTGTACGGCGGCAACGCAGTGGGCGGCTCGGTCAATTTGATCACCAAGGACCCCAAGGAATTGGAAGCCGGAGGAAGGCTGGGCTGCGGAACCTATAATAATCAAAAAGCCGGCGCCTGGGTGGGCGACAAGGTCGGGGATAAATTTACATACCGGATCACTATGGATTGGGAGGCCCAGGAAGGCTACCCCACGCAATTGGTGACCAAGACCACCAAAGCAGGGGCAGCCACCGGCATCAGCGGCGGGTATGAAATTGATTACGACGTCGTCGCCAATACGGATCAGACAAGCAAACGTTGGGCTGTGGGCGACAAGGGCGACAAAAACTCCCAACGTTATGGCGGAAGCCTTCGGACTACCTGGAAGACCACGGACACCGGCAAACTGACTTTTCTGTTTATGGGGGGCAGCCATTCTTATGAATATGACGCGCCGCACAGCTACATTAGCGATGGCAATGACTTTGTTTTTTCCGGCGTAGCCGAAGCCGGAAGCGGTCAGGTTACTTCCAAGGTTAATCCTAAAGACTTTCTGGCGGGCAAGGGCGCCCGTGAGTATTACGCCCCGTCCTTGAAGTACGAGGAAACCTTTGGGAATGTGGATATCACAACCAAGCTGGCCTGGCAGAAGCGCGACTCCTGGTACACATCCCTTAGCGGAGCTTCCAGCAGCGAGACCTATTACAGCGCCAAAGGCCAATATGTGGCTTCCGAAGACAACGAATACATGGCTGAAATCCAGGGCGATTATGAATTCAACTGGATGCGCAAACATGTCCTCACGGCGGGCCTGTTCTACAAACAAGGGGTTTTTGAACAGGAAACCACCCGCCTTCGCTATTACCAGGACGAAGGCTCCACATGGGGCGGCGTGATCGATATTACAGAGGGCGACACAACCTTCCTGGCGCCCTTCCTCCAGGTGGAATGGAGCCTGCACGACAAGGTAACCTTGTACACCGGCGCCCGCATTGACTGGTGGTGGGCGAAAAACGGCAAGTCCGGCGACCCGAAAGATCTTGCCATTCTTGAAGACAAGGATAAAAGCGCTGTCAGCCCAAGAGTGTCCGCGGTCTGGGAGCCCGTCAAAGGATCTACCTTTGTACGTGCATCCATCGGCCAGGCTTTTAAGCCGCCAACAATCTATGACCTGTTCCGTACATGGACGGGCAGCACAGGCACCCTGTATATGTCCAATCCGGACCTGGACCCCGAAACCATGTGGAACTATGAAATCGGCGTGGATCAGTACCTTTTGAACAGAAAAATCAAACTGGGCGGCACCGTGTTCTACTCCCAGGTTCAGGACCTGATCACTTCTCGATATATCGCGGCGAAAGTCACGGAGAAAACCAACGTGGGGGAAGTGGACATCATTGGTTTTGAAGCGGACGCCAGGGTGTATCCCACCAACTGGATGCAATTCTTTGTGAATTACGGCCGGTATGAAAGTGAAATTAAGGAATACGAGATCGATACGGCTTTGGAAGGAAAAAGCCTTTTGGAATTCCCGCGGGATCTTGTCAAAGTGGGGACGGATTTCAGATTCTGGAAATTCCAGTACAGCATCTTCGGCCAATATTTCGGGAAAACCTATTGGGAAGATGACAACTCTTATACGGACGAAGAATGTTACAATGGATTCTCTCCCCATTGGGAATGGGATACCAAGTTGACCTTCAACGCTACGGATAAGGTGCACGCCTCTGTCGCAGTAAACAACGTCTTTGACGAAGGCGAGTATTGGGGCGGTTCTCTTACGCAAGGCCAAACCGTATACGGAGAAATCCGTTTTGAAATGTAAAACACATTCAACCTAAAACGCATGGCGGCGGGAGGGATTTTTCTCCCGCCGCCTCTTTTTGAGCTTTCGAGAAATAGCTGCACAGGGATTGTGAGAATTATTGATATCTGCTAAATGCTTTGACGTATTTTCTAAGTTGGAGCGGAAAAATCCTCTTTATCAAAGAGGTTACAGGATAGTTATGCGCTTATTACTTTCTCCGGGGAAAACGCCTTTTTCCTTAAGGGACGCGTTTTGCCTGGCCGCCGCCCTTCTTGTTATTTGCATCTGCAATTCAATCGCCCTGGCCAATGAACAGGAGCCTATCGCCCTGGAAGATATGGTGGTCACCCAATCCCGATTGGATGAATACGTTAAAAACTACCCTCAACAACTGGACATCCTTCAACGGGAAGCCATAAAGCAGGGCCACTACCACAAAGTAAGCGAGGCTCTGGCCTCCATGCCCGGGGTGGACGCAACCGAAAGCGTAACCGGAGGAACGCGCATAGCCATACGCGGCGCGGGCCAGGGGCATGTTCTGGTGCTTGTAAACGGCCGTCCCGCAGGGGCTGCGCAATACGGCGGCGCCGACATCAACAGCATCCCCATGGAAATGGTGGAGCGCATCGAGGTGTACAAGCCGCCCATTCCGGTCTGGCTGGGCGCCGGAGGCTCCAGCGGAGCCGTGAACATCGTGCTCCAGCAGGACGTCAAAAGAAAAAAAGCCTTTACCGGACGTGCGGAAGCCTACGGCGGCTCCCGCGGCAAGGTCGGAGGCAGCGCTTCCGGGTCATATAAGGTCAACGAACACGCTTGGGGGTTGTCCGCAGGCGCAATCCATCAGGATGGATTCCGCGTCAACAGCGACAGGGACACGGCCAAGGCGAGCGTCAGCTGGCAAAACCCCAAAACGTCCCCCACCCGATGGGACGGCAGCGCCCGGTATTACCATTCCGAGCACGGCTCTCCGGGCAGGACGGATAACCCCACCCCCGACGCCAGGCAGCAATACAACAAAGGCTCGGCCGATTTACGAGCCCGGGGGTTTTTTAATGATCAGGCCGAGTATGAAGTCAAGGTATTCGGGGAAACCCTGCGCCTGGAGGATGAGTCCCAAAGCGGCCTCACTTCCCTGCTTGACTCCAACCTGATTGGAATCAAGGAAGAAACCACCATCGCCGACAGCCTGGGCAAGTGGGCCTTGCGTTTTGGCGCCAACGGAAAATGGGAAGGCGCGGACCACACTCTATCCGGGGACCACGAACGCACCCAAGGCGGCATCCACGGCCAGTTTGACCGGGACGAGGGGGCCTTTACCTGGACCCTGGGCGTTAGGGGGGATCTCGTCTCCGACTTTGACTTCCAGCCCGGCGCCACGGCCGGCGTGGGCGTTCCCGTTGGAAAAGGGCATCAAATAAAGGCCCGGGCCGGATATACCACCCACGTCCCCACTTTCGGCCAGTTGTATCAGCCGGCCCACGGCTCCATTGACCAGGTTCGCGGCAACCCTGATCTGATTGAAGAGCGCATCGTCTCCTGCTCCCTGGGTTGGCAATGGGACATCTCCAAGAAAAACAGGCTGGAATGCACCCTGTTCAGGGAGGACGTATGGGACAAAATTCAGTACGATGATTATACGGACTTGATCAAGCGGCCCGTCAACCTGGACCGCACCAACAGGACCGGCGCGGAATTGGCGCTGTCGTGGACCGTGGGCGCGGTGGGGCTTGAAGGCTCCTACGCGCTGCAAACCACCGAAAACGAGCACAACGGCAAAGATCTTCCGTATTCGCCGGCGCACACGTTCAAACTCACCGCAAAAACCAAGGCCGGCCCGTGGAAAACCCGCCTGGAAGGCGTGGGCAGGGTAGTGAGCGACCAGTATTCGGACATTTCCAACACCGAAGAAAAACAGGTGGACGCCTACGCATCCTTTGACGCTAAAGTAGTTCAGCCCTTTCCCCTTTTCGGCCGCTCAGCCGAGGCTTACGTCAAAATTCAAAACCTCTTTGACGCCAATTACGAGACGCACCACGGCTATCCCGACGACGGCTTTCGCTTCACCGCCGGGCTGAGTATGGATTTTTAAAAGGAAAAAGGATTAAACCAAGTCCGGATCGGTGAGCACTTCAACCAGCGCCGGGCCGTTGTAAGCAAAGGCCTGCTCCAAGGCGCCGTCCAGGTTATAGGCGGATTCCACGCGAATTCCCCGGGCGCCGCAAATCTCCGCGTATTTGGCGAAATCAGGGTTGCGCAAGGATGTGGACCACACGGTTTTTTTGTCGGCCTTCTGCTCTTTGGCGATCTTGGCCAGTCTGCTGTTGTTCAGCAATACGTGCTTGATCGGCATGCGGTGTTTCACCGCCGTGGTCAACTCGCCCAAGTATTGGCCGAATCCGCCGTCTCCCGTAACCGCAACCACAGGCCTGTCAGGGGCGGCGCAGCAGGCGCCCATGGCGGCCGGATACCCGGACCCGATAGAGCCCAGCATGCCGGAAAGCAGCACGCTCTGGTGCTTGGCTTCAAAATATCTGCCAAAGGAATAGGCGTTGTCGCCCACATCCAGGGCGATGACCGCGTTGGCGGGCGTGCGGCGGGACATGGCTTCAAAAACGGCCGCAGAACTGATCCCCTTGCCCTGATCCTTGGACGCTCTGTTGGCCTTGGTTTCCCGCCATTTTTCCCATTGATCGGCCAACTCGCGCCGGGGATTGTCTTTGGGAACGTCCGCCGAAAGCGCCTTGCCAAGCTCCTCCATCGTGATTTGGATATCGCCCCATACGGGCAGGGTCACAGGGCGGAATTTTCCCAAGGCCTCGGGGTCGAGATCCACCTGGATGGCCGGGATGTCCTCTGCAATGCGGGTGTGAGGCGCAAAGGCGGCCCCCAGCACCAGCAGCAGGTCCGCATTCCGCATGGTCCGCATGGCGATGGGCGTTCCGCTCAAGCCAAGCACGCCGCAGGCCAAAGGATGCGAGTCCGGGATGAAACCCTTGGCCTTGAAGGTGGTCATGAGCGGGATGTTCCAGGCCTTGGCGAAACTCACCACGGTTTCAACGGACTGCAGGCAGCCATGGCCCATGATAATGACAGGCCGCTCCGCCCTCATAAAAAGTTTCGCCGCCTGATCCACATCCTTTTTCGCGGGAGAAACTTTTTGCAGCACTAACCTTCCCTCGGGCGATCCCGGGGCGGCGTTTTCATCCACCTCCAGCTCCTGCACGTCGTTGGGAAAAACCAGATGAGCGACGTCCCTGTTTTCCAGGGCGCTTTTCATGGCCAGATTCATGAGCTCAGCGTGATTGCTGGATTTGTAGACGGTCTGGGAAAAACAGGTCGCACCGTCGAAAGCCTTGTGCAAGTCCACTTCTTGGAAGCTGTTCCTCCCCAGCATGTTGGAGTTCACCTGCCCGGTCAGGGCGATCACCGGAACCCGGTCCATATGAGCGTCCCATAAGCCGGTCAGTAGATTGGTTGCGCCGGGCCCTGCAATGGATAAACACGCTGCCGGCCTGCCGGAAAGCTTGGCGAAGCCGGAGGCGGCGAAGGCGGCGGCGCCTTCATGGCGTATGCCTATGAATTGAAGATCGCCCGTTAAACAGCGTTGGCGGATGGCTTCCGCCAATCCTAAGTTGGAATGGCCCACCATCCCAAAAATATGGTGGACGCCCCAATTAATCAGGGTGTCCACCATGAGTTCACTCACATTGCGGGATTGGGATTCCATACACCCCTTTTAGAAGACCATGCATGCGGGTTCATAGTACTCCTGGGGATACTGACAGCTGGGGCATTTCTTGGGGGGCTCTTTGGCTTCCACAATGTAGCCGCAGATGCCGCATTTCCAGGCGATGGGTTCGTCCCGCTTGTATACCGTGCCGTTTTCCACCATTTCAAGGATTTTTTTGTATCTTTCACGGTGTTCGGCTTCCACCTTGCCCACCTGAATAAAAAGACGAGCTGCTTCCTTATCCCCTTCATTCTCGGCCTCCTTGGCGAAGTCGGGATACATGGTGACGGTCTCATAGTCTTCTCCGTCAATGGCTTCCTTCAAATTGGCGATGGTGTCGCCAAGGCCGCCCATTTTCTTGAAATGATCCTTGGCGTGCTGCATTTCATTAAATGCGGTTTCTTCAAAGATTTTGGCTATGTAATGATAACCTTCCTGCCTGGCGACTTCGGCGAAAAAGGTGTATTTGTTGCGAGCTTGAGATTCACCGGCAAATGCGGCGGCCAGATTTTCCATCGTCTTGGACATGGTTTCCTCCTTTGATTTTTGAGTTATGTGATCAGGGTCGTCCCGTATTATAGTGGAAGTTCTTTTTGACGTCCATTGTTTTGAAGAATAGCTAACAGATAATGATAATCATTGTCAAGTAGAAAATTCCAAATTTTCTTCGATCATGAATTCCTAACAAAAACAACGGGTACTATGATGGCTACCGGCGGCTCCAATAAACTATACATGAATAAAAAAAGGTCAATTCCCTTTTTCGACCGGCGTCCAAGGAGCTTGACTTTGTTGGAAAGTGTTGAATATAAAGTGATCTGGTGTTTGGTGGTATATTGGCGCCTCAATTCCGTGAAATTTAAAAATCTTGAATCACTATCTGCGCGTCCTTAATCAACCTGAGGTGGTTATGTTTCGTCCCCGCAGCCTGCTGGTCAGGCTGATAGCCTCTTTTCTAAGCCTTTTACTCATCGGAATTGCCGTTTCGTCTTTTTTTTCCTGGATTCAAGCCCGAACCACGGTTGAAAAAGTCGTGTATGACGAATTGCAGGCTGCCGCGTCCGTCAAAAGGGCGGACCTTCAAGAATGGGTGGAGCGGCAGCGCAAGCAGATAGTATTGATGTCGCAGCTCCCGGACGTGCGCATTTTATGCGAGGATCTGGCGCCGGACGGGGACGGCCCTGTTTTTGTTGAAGCCCAGGAGTATCTGCGGGGGCTGCTGAACTCGGTGACCAGCTCCGTGCCCGGGCTGGCGGAAGTGTTTATACTTTCCTGGGAAAAGGGCAAGGTGCTGGTCTCCACGAATGAAAGCCACGAGGGTTTGGATAGATCCGGCCAAGCCTATTTTGAGATGGGCCGCGACGGAGTGTTTTTGCAGAACCTGTATCTCCCTGAAGGCGAATCTTTTCCCGCCATGACAGTATCGGCCCCGATCAAGGACTCTCAGGGGGAGACATTGGCCGTATTGGCCGGGCGGCTCAACCTGGATGACATGAATGAAGAAGTCATGGTCTGGACCTCCTTTCAGGAAGGCCGCAAAGTCTTTCTGGTGGACCGCAGGTTCGGCATACTTAACAAGCATGTTGCGCCCGGCCAGAGGGAATCCTGGAACCTGAATACTGAGGGCATCCGAAAGTCCCTTGCCGGAGCGAGCGGATACGGAGCTTATATGAATCACGCCGGCCGCAAAGTCATGGGCGTGTATCAGTGGATCCGGGAATGGGACCTTGGCCTGCTGGTGGAGGTGGACGAAAAGCGCGGCCTCGCCCAAGCCAGGAGAATCGCCGGGACGGTGCTTGGGACGGGCATCATCGTGGCCTGCATCCTGGCGGTGGCGGTATATTTTTTGTCTCTGCGATTTGTGCGGCCGATTACGGCAATCACCAGAGCCACGCAGGCGGCGGCGAAAGGCGATCTGACGCAAAAGGTGCCGGTCCGATCCCGGGATGAAATGGGGGTTCTGGCGGAAAATTTCAATTCCATGATCAGCCAGTTGCAGGCTTTGTATGCGGCCATGGAAGTGAAGATCGACCAGTTGCAGCAAGCCAAGGAGACCATTGCGGATCGGGAAAGATGGTTTCGCGCCCTCATTGAAAACGCCACTGACATTGTCACGATTCTGAACGCCAATGGCATCATCACCTATCAAAGCCCCTCGGTGGAGCGCATTCTGGGCCTGGATCCCGTGGATATGGTGGGCCGCAGCGTCCTGGACTGGTTCCATCCCCAGGATGCGGAAAATTTCGAGGAATTGCTGCTGAGTATGATAGAGCGCCCCGGCACGCCGCAAGTGGCGGAATTCCGTTTAAGGCATCGGGACGGAACCTGGCGCATCCTGGAATTGTTGGGCAATAACCTTTTGGCCGACCCTTTGATAGACGGCGTGATCCTGAACATTCGCGAAGTGACGGAACGCCGCCAGGCGGAAAGGGCTCTGGAAGAGGAAAAGGAGCGCTTGGCCGTCACCCTGCGAAGCATCGGGGACGGGGTTATCGCCACGGATGGCAAAGGGCTTATCCGGTTGTTTAACGAAGAAGCCCAGCGCCTGACCGGCTGGTCCGTCTCCGACGCTTTGGGCAGGCCCGCCAGGGACGTGCTGCATATCCACCACGTAAACAGGGAAGACGGCCGCCTGGACCTGGCGGGCGCGGTTTTGACCAGCGGAAGGGTGGAGCCTCGGGGGGACGCCATGGTGGTTTCCATGGACGGGATTTCCACGCCCATCTCCTCCAGCGCCTCTCCTATTACGGACGAGAACGGCCGGGCCATCGGCGCCATCCTGATCCTGCGGGACGTGACCCAGCGCCGAAAATATGAAACCGAATTGCAAAAGATAGACAAGCTGGAGTCCATCGGCGTCCTGGCCGGCGGCATCGCCCATGATTTCAACAATATCCTTACCGGAGTTCTGGGAAGCATTTCCCTGGCCAAGCTTTACGGCCAGGGCAACCAAAAAATCGTGTCCAAACTTCAGGAAGCGGAAAGGGCCTGCCTTACCGCCCGGGAATTGACTCAGCAACTGCTGACCTTTGCCCGGGGCGGGGCGCCGGTCAAGGAAAGCGCTTCCCTGGCGGAACTCCTCAAGGAGTGCGTGGGCTTCGTCTTGTCCGGCTCCAAAGTCCGGTGCGAGTACTCTGTGCCCGAGGACCTCATGCCCGCCGAGGTGGACGCCTCCCAAATACGGCAGGTGATCCAGAATTTGGTGATCAACGCCACCCAGGCCATGCCCCAAGGGGGCATTTTGTATATTTCGGCCCAAAATGTGAAAGTGGAGGAAAAGGACAATCTCCCGCTCCCGCCCGGACAATATGTGGAAATGTCCATCCGGGATCAGGGCGAAGGCATTCCCCCCGAAGACCTTTCCAATATCTTTGACCCTTATTTCACCACCAAACAGGAAGGCAGCGGCCTGGGTTTGGCAACGGCCTACTCCATCGTTAAAAAGCACGACGGCCACATTGGGGTGGAGTCCGCTTTAGGCGTGGGAACCAGCTTTACGGTTTATCTGCCCGCATCCGACTCCAAGCCGGTTTCCAAAGAAAACCAATCCCAGGCGTTGGACCGCGGCCAGGGTAAAGTGCTGTTGATGGACGATGAGGAAGTGGTGCGGGACGTGACCGGCGAGATTCTTGAGTTTCTCGGCTTCGCCGTGACAACGGTCGCAGACGGCGCCCAGGCAGTCGCCGCGTATGAAGAAGCCATGGACAAAAACGACCCCTATGCCATCGTGATCATGGACCTCACAGTCCCCGGCGGCATGGGCGGCAAGGAAGCCATGGAAAAAATCTGGGCCTTGGATAAACAGGCCAAGGCCATCGTGTCGTCAGGCTACTCCCAGGATCCCATCATGAGCGAGTTCCGGCAGTTCGGCTTTTCCGGCGTCATCGCCAAACCCTTCACCCCCGAAAATCTCATGCGCGTCATCAACCGCGTTTTAGAACTTTAACCTCTTGTAAAAATATAAAATGTTTCAAATTTTCCTTCGCGCTCCTTAAAAGGTCCGGAGGTTTTACTTTGATATGCCCGTGCCGGGTGTGGTATCAAAAAAGACGCCTAACCCGAACCAATTATAGGAGGAGCATTAATGAAGGTGACATGTGTTTTGGGAAGCCCCCGCCGGTGGGGGAACACCGCGTTTTTATCGGAGGTCATCGCGGAAACCGCCGAACAAAAGGGCGCGGAGGTGGAAACCTTTGTTCTAAATAAATTGAATTTCAAAGGCTGCCAGGCCTGTATGTCCTGCAAGGGCAAGTCGGAAAAATGCGTGGTCAAGGACGACATGGGCCCGGTGCTCGACTCCGTCCTGGAGTCCGACGTGCTGGTGCTGGCCTCTCCGGTTTATTTCGGGGACATAACCAGCCAGGCCAAGGCCTTTGTGGACAGGAGCTTCAGCTTCCTGGTTCCCGAATACGCCAAAAAGGAAACTCCCAGCAGATTGGCCCCAGGCAAGAAAATGGTCATCGTCCTGGCTCAGGGACAGCCGGACGACTCCCTTTTTGCGGATATCTTTCCCCGGTACGAGGCTTTTTTCCGTTGGTACGGATTCACGGAAGTCATCCCGGTCCGCGCATGCGGAGTATATGACAAGAACGACGCCAAAGATCGCGAAGAGCTGGTGGAGATGGCCAAAGAAGCCGGCCTGAGAATCATGGGCGCCTGAGTTTGGGCTTCGGGCAAAGCAGGCTCCCCAACAAATCGGATAGACCGGTTGCAAGAAGCGCCGACAATCTGATACAAATGTATAAATTATCCCCGCAGCACCCAATAACTTCTGCCAGGAGGTGGTATCATGGCTTCAGACGTCTTTTTCGTGAGTTTAAGAACCAGATCGTGGAAACATAATAAGATCAACCGGATTCAAGAGCTTTTCGACAAAGCCGGTTTTGCCGGCTTCTTGAAGAAAAAGGACCTGACGGCCGTAAAACTTCATTTTGGAGAAAGAGGCAACGATTCCTATATCAATCCTGTGTACGTGCGCCAGGTGGTGGACAAAATCAAGGAAGCCAAGGCAAAACCCTTTATTACCGACACCAACACCCTGTACTCGGGCAGCCGCGCCAATGCGATAGATCATTACATTACGGCCATCGAGCACGGATTCGCCTACGCCGTGGTCGGCGCGCCCCTGATCATCGCCGACGGCCTGACAAGCAAGAATATTACCGAAGTGGAGATCAACAAAAAGCATTTCCAGTCCGTTAAAATTGCTTCCGACATCGTCTGTTCCGACGCCATTATCGCCCTTTCCCACTTCAAGGGGCATGAACTGGCGGGGTGGGGCGGGGCCATAAAAAATCTGGCCATGGGATGCGCCCCGGCGGCCGGCAAACAGCAGCAGCACGACCTCACCATGAAGGTGAACAAAGAAAAATGCACCGGATGCGGAAGCTGCGAGGAGGTCTGCCCCGTGGGCGCCGCCAAGCTGGAGGACGAGATTTCCGCCATAGACGCCAAGGTGTGCATCGGCTGCGGCGAATGCATGACCGTATGCCCTGAAAAAGCCATCAACCCCGACTGGGCCACGGATATCGGCGCTTTCATGGAGCGCATGACCGAATACGCCTACGGCGCGGTCAAGGATAAATTGGGCAAAATGGGCTTCATCAACTTTGTCCAGAACGTCACCCCGGATTGCGACTGCGTGCCCTGGACCGACACGCCCATCGTCCCGGACGTGGGCATCCTGGCATCCACGGACCCGGTGGCCCTGGACAAGGCCAGCCTGGACCTGGTGAACAACCAGATCGGCCATCAGCACGACTTGCTGAAAGGCAATCACGATCCCGGCCTGGACAAATTCCAGGGCATGAGGAGTTACACCCAGGGCGCCGTGCAGGTGACCTACGGAGAGGAAATCGGCCTTGGAACCCAGGAGTACAACCTGATTCAACTGGATTAGACATGAGGCCGGATGCAAGGAAATTGCTTAAGGAGGGGAAGCATGAAACCGAACGGCATCCAGGATTTAACGGTGTCCAGCTCCGCGTTCGGAGACTTGGAAACCATACCATTTGAACACACTCAGTTCGGAGCAAACCGCTCCGTTCCTCTAGCCTGGGAAGGGGCTCCGGAAGGCGTGAAAAGCTACGCCGTCATCGCCAACGATCCGGACGCCCCCTCCCCCAGGCTGCGCCTTTTCAACTTCACCCACTGGGTCGTTTTTGACATTCCGCCCCACATGGCCTTGCTGGAGCCCGGCCTGCCCGTCAAACCCCTTTTGGAAAACGGAATCAAGCAAGGGAAAAATGGGTACGGCAAAAACGGCTATGCAGGACCCAAGCCGCCGTTCGGCGAGCACCGGTACATTTTCACCGTGTACGCCCTGGACAGCCTGTTGGGCCTGGATCCCGCCAAAACCAGCAAAAAAGCCCTGATCAAAGCCATGCAAGGCCGCATCCTCGCCCAAGGAAAAATAACCGGCCTCTACAAAAAAGGCTGAATCCTCCTGCGTTCATAGGCAATGGGCGTCCTTAGAATACGCAACTATCTGGCTTCCCTGCGGGGAATTCGGGAATGGTCGGCGTCTGTTGCGCGTGCAGCGGCAGGAACTGGGGCTTGCGCCTGCGAGCCGAATTCAGCCTCCAAGGACTCAAGTTGCATTGTAGTTCCAGGGCTTGCCCTGTTTTTTCTATACGCTCCATTGGCCGCAGGTCATGTGTTTGGGGATGGAGCGCATTCCCGCTGTCTTGCGCGCAGCGCCATAAAAAAGGTCTTTGCGGAGCTTTCAGGAAAGCGACTCGCCGAAGGCAGGCGCCAATTTTTGCAGTTCAAAGCCTGAAGCAGGTCCACAACTTCTAATTCATTTAAAAATCTAATTTATGATTTTTTAGTGGTATTTTCATTTTGAATAAAGGCAGGCTGGTTGAAGATTGCTGAGGTAAGATTGGGAAAGGAATTAGGAAAAGTGGGCGGCTTGAGGCGCCTATGGGAGCCTTGCCGCAACTACGGTGGGATGGGTTCTCAGATAAACCCTAATACTACAAGTGCGCCTGCCGAAAGATGGCGGGCGAGACGGCGTAAACCGAACGTTTGCATCGACTCACCCTAATCGACGAGTTTATTACTCGTCTATTTTGGCTTTTATGCCATAAATCCTGGTAGTAGTCAATGAACAATTTCATGGGGGTAATGTTGCCTGTTTCACACAATTCCCGGCTCATTCCCTGATTGGAAGGCCAAGTTTCTGAAAAGCGAGTGACATGGAAAGACCGCTTGTGTTAATGCTTGGGTCGCTGCTTAAGGGGAGCCGTTGTTTCTTCGGACCTGAATGATTTCAAGATATCGGCGCCGTTTATGGAATGGCATGCCGGAGCATTGTGCATGGATATGGAACGGGACCACTATGAGGATGTAGCGTTCTTTACGTCGCGTTTGGGCGTGTTTTGGTTTGTCATCCTGGCGTCCGGGCTGCTTCTTTTTCCTTTTATCGCTTCCAACTATCTGAAAACCTATTATATATATGTCGCCAACTGCATCGCTGTCAATGTCATCGCCGCCATAGGCCTTAATCTGCTCGTGGGATGCACGGGACAGATATCCTTGGGGCACGCCGGATTTTTTGCGGCAGGCGCTTATGCAACAGCGGCGCTGACCGGCAAACTGGGGGCGCCGTTTTTGCCGGCTTTGCTGATCGCCGCCTCCCTTTCCGCTTTGCTGGGCTTTTTACTGGGCCTGCCCGCCTTGCGGTTGGAGGGGCCGTATTTGTCCATCGCCACGTTGGGTTTTGGGCTGACCATCACGCAAATTATCGGCAAAATTCAATATCTGGGGGCCCGTCAGGGCCTGCACGCCCCTGATTTGGTGATCGGCCCGTTTAATTTGAATTCGGACGCGGAAAAGTACTATTTATTCGCCGCAATGGCCTTTGCAGCCTGCCTGTTCGCCCGCAACCTGATGAAAACCAGGGTGGGGCGGGCCTTTATCGCCATCCGGGATTCGGACGTGGCCGCGTCAACCATGGGGGTGAACCTCATGATATACAAGACCCTGGCCTTTGCCGTCAGCGCGTTTTTCGCGGGACTGGCCGGGGGGCTTTACGCCTTTGTTTTGGGATATATACAGCCCGACACCTTTAATTTGCTCATGTCCATCATGTTTTTGGCCATGATTGTCGTGGGCGGCCTGGGCTCCATATCGGGCGCCGTCGCCGGGGCGGTTTTGCTGACCTGGCTGGACCTGACCCTGCGCAACGTCCTGGACGTCCCCGTATTGGGGGATTGGCTGAAGAGTCTGTCCCAGTCTTATTTTTCCATAACCGGGGTCAGCAATATCCAGTATATTGTATTTGGCTCCATCATGGTTTTGATCATGCTGTTTGAGCCTCTTGGCCTGCACGGCATATGGCTTCGCACCAGGCAGTATTGGAAAGCCCGATCTGACAGGGGGCGCCGCGGTTAAAATTTTTGCAAACCCGCAGGGCGCCGGCTGGGCCGGCGCCTGCCAACGGGTTGGACGGTGAAATGGCGGAGTTTTTGCAAATAATGCTTAATGGGGTCGCCGCGGGCAGCGGCTACGCCCTTATGGGCATTGCCATGGTCATCATATACAAGACCTCGGAGGTGGTGAACTTCGCCCAGGGGGAGATGGCGCTGGCGTCGGTTTTTTTCACCTATTTGATCCTTCAAAATTACGGAATCCCCTTTGTTTACGCCATGCCTTTGGCCGCTTTGTTCGCGGTGTTTGTGGGCTGTGTGCTGGAGTTTGCGGTTCTAAGGAGAGCCCGGCGGCAAACCACGTTGGGCATGATCATCGTAACCATAGGGCTGGAAATGATACTCATGGGCCTGGTTTCCTGGAAATTCGGCGCCGATCACAAAGTGATGCCCTTTCCCATTACCGAGTTCGACTCCATTTGGCTGGGGGGCTTTTATGTGACCACGTTGGAGGCTGTCACCTTTTCCGTTGTCTGGGCTGTCATGCTGGGCTTGTTTGTGTTTTACCGCTACACCCGTTTAGGCTTGATCATGAAGGCGACCCAGCAAAACAGGTCCGCGGCCAAACTCATGGGGGTGAGGACCAACCGGGTGCTCATGTTCACCTGGGGCTTGTCTTCCCTAGTCGGCTGCATCGCCGGCCTGCTTCTGGCCCCCCGGTCCATGGAGCCTTTCATGATGTGGGACCCCATGCTGAAAGGCTTCGCCGGCGCTGTGGTGGGAGGGATGACCTCCATACCCGGGGCGGTGTTCGGCGCCTATTTTATAGGCGTAGTGGAAAACCTGTTCGGCCGTTACGCGTCTATGGAATTTAAGTCTGCAGTGGCTTTTGCTTTAATAGTAATTGTATTGTGTGTTAAACCAAGCGGGATTTTTTCTCGCCATTATGTTAAAAAGGTATAGTTAAACATACTCAAAGCACTCATGGACAGGAGGACTGGCATGAGAACACATATTCTTTTAGCATCATTTGCTTTATTCTTTCTGATTGCATGCATGGGCTTTCCCGCCTTTGCGGAAGAGGGCGTGACCGATACGGAGATTCATATCGGCCAGTGGGGGCCGCAGACCGGCCCTGCCGCAGCCTGGGGTTCGGTGGCCAGGGGCACGGGCGTTCTTTTTGAAATGATCAACGAAAAAGGCGGCATTCACGGCAGGAAGATCATCTACCACACTTTCAACGACGCCTACAACCCGGCTCAAACCCTGGCGGGCGTCAAGCAATTGCAGGAAAGCGTGGGGATTTTCGCCTGGGTGGGGGGGGTGGGTACGGCCCCTGGAATGGCTGTGAAAGACTACCTCATGGAGCGCAAAGTGCCCTGGATCAGCCCGGCTTCCGGCTCCATGCACTGGATAGATCCCCCGCAAAAATATCTTTTTGCAACCTATCCCCTGTATAAAATGGAAGCCAAGGCTTTATGCCGCTACTCGGTGGAAATTCTGGGTAAAAACCGGATCGCCATCGCCTATCAAAACGACGACTACGGCGCCAACGGCCTCAAGGGCGCCAAGGAGGAGCTTGCAAAACACGGCCTGACGCTGGTCGCCCAAGTACCCGTGGACACGGGGGAAGGCGATCTGAGGCCCCACGCTGCAAAACTCAAGCAGTCGGATGCGGATACGGTCCTCTTGTGGGTGGCGCCCAAGCACGCCATTGCGTTATTGGGGGCGGCCAAAGCCATGAAGTACGATCCCCAGTGGATGAGCACCAGCACCTGTTCGGACTATCCTTATCTCTACGATATAAGCAAAGGCCTGTGGGAAGGCGTCATCACCACCTTTTTCGGGGACGGGCCCGACTCCTTCGGCCCCCTCATGCGGGAATATAAAGCCGCCTACGACAAATTTGCGGCTCCCGGCGAGAGATGGGGCACCTTTTTCACTGCAGGCTTTGGCTTTGCAGAACCCCTGGTGGAAGCCCTGCACCGGTGCGGACGGGACCTCTCCCGCGAACGCCTGGTGGAGGAGCTGGAAAAGCTGCAATATTTCCGGGGCGTCATGGGCAGAATCAGCTTTGCCCCCTTTGACCCGGACGACCCCATGTGCCGTCAGGGGCAGACCGAAGTGTTTATCGCCAAATGCGTGGAAGACGGCGATATGGTCCAGTTGACTGATTGGCTGAAAATCGACTGATTTCGCGGAGCCTTTCCGGAAGGCCTGCAAACCGCCCGGGCGTTAATAAAAAGCCTTTGTAGCAGTCGTTGCGTATCGGCGGGCGAAGCGGCCCCGGCTTTAAAAGGATAGTGCATGGCGTTTTTCAGGGTGGAAGAACTTTCCATGTGGTTCGGGGGGCTGGCGGCTCTGGACGGGGTTGGATTTGAAATCCTGCAAGGCTCGATTTTTTCCGTCATAGGCCCCAACGGGGCTGGCAAGACCACGCTTTTCAACTGCATCAACGGAATCTACAAGCCCGCAAGCGGCTCCATCCTCTTGAACGGCCGGGAACTGACCGGCCAAAAACCCCACGCCATCGCCAAATTGGGCGTCGCACGAACGTTCCAGAATATTGAACTGTTCTCGCAAATGACGCTCATGGAGAATCTCATGCTGGGCAGGCACCTGTTTATGAAAACCGGCCTGTTTCGAGGGGGCTTCATGTGGGGAAGAAAATCCTTTGCAGGGCGGGAGGAGGTTCTCCATCGAAAAAAGGCGGGAGAACTCATTGAATTGCTGGAGCTTCAGGAGTACAGGGGGCGGCCCGTGGGCGCCCTGCCGTACGGAATTCAAAAAAGGGTGGAGCTTGGAAGGGCTCTGGCCATGGAGCCCAAACTGATTTTGCTGGACGAGCCGTGCGCCGGAATGAACGCCGAAGAAAGGCGCGACATGATCATGCGCATTAAAACCGTGAAAGAGGCCTTGGGGGCCGCCGTTTTTTTGATCGAGCACGACATGGCGATTGTCATGGACATATCCGATCAGGTTCTGGTCATGAACTTCGGCAAGCCGGTCGCCCAGGGGACTCCCGGCCAGGTGCAGGCTCACCCCGAGGTGGCGGCCGCTTATTTGGGGGAGGACGACCCGGATGAATGCCTCGCTTGAGCTAAAAGACGTTCAAACCGGCTACGGCCTCATACAGGCGGTGCGAGGGGCGTCCTTTGCTGTCAGGCGGGGGAGCGTCACAGCGTTATTGGGCAACAACGGCGCGGGAAAATCCACGCTCCTGAAAACCGTCATGGGTTTGATTCCCGGCCAGCCCCAAAAAGGCGAAATCCTCCTGGACGGCGAACGCATCAACGGCATGGACACGGAAAGCATCGTCCGTCTGGGCGTCTCCTATGTGCCGGAGAACAGGGCTGTCTTTCATCAGCTTAGCGTGCAGGACAACCTGATCATGGGCGCTCACGTCCGGAAAGACCGCCGCGCCTTAAAAACCGACCTGGAACGGATATACGAATTTTTCCCCATCCTGGCGGACAGGGTTAACCAGCCGGCCGGAACCCTTTCCGGCGGCGAGCAGCAAATGCTGGCCATCAGCCGGGCCATGATGTCCAGGCCGCGCCTGTTGCTCCTGGACGAACCCTCTTTGGGGCTGTCTCCATTTCTTGTTCGCAAAATATTTCACATTATAAGGATCATCCGGAACCAGGGCGTAACCATTTTGCTTGTGGAGCAGAATGTGCGCAAAGCTCTGGCGATAGCAGATTACGCCCTGGTTATGGAAAGCGGCAGGCTTGTCAGCGCAGGGCCAAGCACTGACTTGAAAAACGATCCAAGGATAAAGGATTTCTACCTGGGATTAAATATCCGGGAAACGCAGGAACCTTCCTGCTAATTGAAGATCGTTCTTACGGCGGACCGGCGGCTCCCTGGTTGGTTTATTCAAAAAACTACGAGTTCATAAGAAAGCGGACCTGCATCAAAAGCGCTGGATCGTTTTGAGAAGGGGGGGACGGACAGCCGATTTACTTGTTTCGCCAACCAATTGATAATAATGTTGATTTAAGAGATAGCGGGACGGGGGCGGGCTCTTGAAGGGGTTGGCGGCAAACTTTTCAATCCGCTTTTTACTTTCTTGGGGGGGATGAGATATTCAGGAATTTTTCGTGTATGGCTGATCATGATTGACGAGGGCCGCCCGGTGAAATATGCTTAAGGATTGAAGGTATTAAATTTATGCCTCCAGCGTCCTGTTCATTGCCTGCTGAATACGAGTGAAATGCCGCGGCTGGCTGCCGAACAGGTCCATTCAGATGAAGTCGTTTGAATTTTTGCCTGAAAAGTTGTACGAATAAGAGTTTGAAGCTGCTCCCGCCGTTGCAGTTGGGCAAGGCTCCGTCACGCGGGCTTTTGCCTGTCTAATCGAGGGAATACATACTGGTGAAGAATCGTAGAAAGGAAGGGACGAGCTATGGAATTGACTGTGGTGCAGTCGAGTGACGCTTATACCCATCTGGCATTGGCCGGCAGGCTGGATGTCGCGGGCGAACAGGCTGTTGGGACGGAATTTGCCGCTTATGCAGGCGCCGGAAAGTCCCTGATCGTTGACCTGAGCCAGGTTTCCTTCTTGGCTTCCCTGGGCATCAGGATGCTTTTCCAGGGCGCGAAAACGCTGTTTGCCGGGGGCGCAAAAATGGTTTTGTTAAATCCCCAGCCTCTGGTGGAGGAAATCCTGCAGACCGCCGGTCTCACGGAGCTCATGCCTATCACCCACGACGAAGGCGAAGCCCAGACCATCGCAAAGGGATAGAACCTTCCCTTGGCAATTCGCGTTGGCTTTAGCGGCGTTATCGTGAATCACTAACTTGCCGCGCCCGCCCCGGCGGGGTTTGGCATGGAAGGGGATGCAGGCTGTGCTATGGCCCGGGTTTTGGAAATTGCTTTAAAAAGCGACTATGATGAGCTTGGACGCATTTGTATATCCGTCAATGAGTTTCTTGAGTCTCATGAACTTAGTCCAAGGGTGCTGTACGGCGTCAATCTGGCCCTTGAAGAAATTCTGACCAATATTTTCAAATACGGTTATGACGACGAGTGCAAGGACCACGATATCTCCGTGCGCCTGGAAGTGGAGGGGCCGGGAGTTTCCGTGCAGATCGTCGACGACGGAAACAGCTTCGACCTGGAAAAAGCTCCGGAGCCGGATTTATCCATCCCCATATCGGAACGCACCATCGGCGGCCTTGGCATCCACCTGGTTCGCAATATGCTGGATACCATTAATTACCAACGGGTGGACGATAAGAATATTATAGAACTTAGCATCAAGGGAGAGGCCGCTTGCAGCGGTAAAGATTAGTCATGGAAGCCACCGACCAATCAGAACAGGCCGTAAGGCTGAAAAAGCTGATCGAAGCCAACCAGACCATTGCCAGGGTTGAGTCTTTGGAAGAACTTTTTCCCATGCTCATGAGCCTTGCCAAGGAAGTGACCAACGCCGAGGCCTCGTCCATCATGCGGTATCGGCCCAACCGGAATGTGCTTGAGTTTGAGTTGGCGTCCAATGAAGGGGCGGGCAACCTGGACAAGATTCTCCGGGAAAAAATCACCCTGAAGCTGGGCGAGGGCGTTGCAGGCTGGGTGGGCGAGAACAGAGAATCGGTCAATATTCGGGACGCCCAGAACGACCCAAGGTTCTCCCGCCGCGCCGACAGCGAAACCGGGTTCGTCACCCGCGCCATCCTGTGCTCCCCCATTTTGCACGAAAACGAGTTGCTGGGCGTGGTCCAGGTTCTGAACCCCAAAAGCTCGAGGAATTTTGACGACGGCGACCTGGAAATCCTGGAGGCCTTCGCCGGCCTGGCCGCCGTGGCCATCGTCCGGTCAAGGCTGTTGGAAAACCTCATCGCCCAGGAGAAGCTCCAGGCCGCCAAAAACGCGGCAGACATTGTGGAGGCGGCTGCAGACGCCATCATCACCTTTGGCATTGAAAGCCTTCGCATCCGGGGAATCAACCCCGCAGCCATGCGCATTTTCGGCTACGACCACGACGAATTCATGGACATGTCCATGCTGGCATTGCTGGAGCACGGGGAGGAAGAGGACATCCTGGACCGTATATTCTCCGGCGAACTGCACGAACTGCCCGGCCTGCGAAAAAGCGGGGAAGCCTTTCCCATGGAAGCGGTGGTTCGCATCGGCGGCAAGCAGGGCGAAGAGTTTTTCATAGGAACCTTTCGGGACGTCACCAAGAAAAACGAGGCCCTTCGCAAGCTGTACTCCGAGCTGTCCAAGGCCGCTGACTACGTAAAAACCCTGCTGCCCTCCCCCATAACGGACGGGCCTTTAAGGGCGCACTGGCGGTTTATACCGTCCACGTCCCTGGGCGGAGACTCCTTCGGCTACCATTGGGTGGATGAAGAACATTTCGCCATATACCTGCTGGATGTGTGCGGCCACGGGGTTCATGCTGCGCTGCTTTCCGTGTCCGTTATCAATGTGCTTCAGTCCCAATCCCTGCCCGGCACTGATTTTAAGGAGCCGGATCAGGTGCTGAACGCCCTGAACAACGCCTTTCCCATGGAACGGCATAACGAAATGTACTTTACCATGTGGTACGGGGTTTATAACCGGAAAACCCGCACCCTGGTTTACGCCAGCGGGGGGCATCCGCCCGCCCTGCTCATGACCAGCGGCCCCAAAGGGCGCATCCGCCCCATCGGCCTTAAGACCCCCAACATGTTCATTGGCGGCATGCCCAACGTCAAATATAAAAAGAACGAAGTCAAGATCGAAGGCCAATGCCGCTTGTTCGTCTTTTCCGACGGCGTCTACGAGATCGAAACGCCCGAAGGGGTTATGTGGAAGTATGAGGAGTTCCAGGATTTTATGGTCAACGTGCCTCCCAATGAAGGGGCGGAGATGGACCGCCTTTTTGGACATGCGAAAAAGCTGTGTGGAGAGGACACCCTGGACGACGATTTTTCCATCATGGAAGTAGTCTTTGATTAAATCGGCGGGCTTTGTTTGCTGGAGAACTCATCCCGGACGGCGGTTATGGGCAGGTGGATGATGAATGTGGTCCCTTTGCCGGGCAGCGACTCCACGCGCATGGCGCCCCGGTGTTTTTCCACAATGATAAAATAAGAAACGGACAAACCCAGGCCAGTGCCCTGGCCCACCCCTTTGGTGGTGAAAAAAGGCTCAAACACCCTTTTTCTCACATCCTCAGGCATCCCGTTCCCATTATCTTCAACCTCCAGCCTCACCATATCGCCTTCTTTTTTTAGTCGAAGCGTAAAACAAGGCTGGCCCGCGCTGTAGGTTTTTTCCGCCATGGCTACGGCGCCGTTTTTCAACAGGTTTAAAAGAACTTGCTGAATGTTCGTGGCTTCGCATTCAACCAGGGGAAGGCCGTCTTCAAACTCCCTTTCGATCTTGATCTTTTTAAAGTCATAATCCCTTTTCAGATCGTAATCGCTGGACGCAAGCTCCAGGGTTTTTTCCACCAGCGCCTTTAGATCGTGAGCCAGGAACAAAGACTCGGTCTTTCTGGAAAAGCCGAGCATATTGTCTACAATCGCCGCAGCTCTCTGGCCTGATTCCCTGATGTTATTCAGCATGGTGAATATGCCGCGGTTCTCCATATAGGCCTTGATGCTCCCAAGGTCCATGCCCAGATTCGAGGCTTCTTTCAGATTCGCAGGAAGATTTTCCGACAAGCGGTTAAGCAGCACCTCCGCGTTTTGAATCATGCCGGCCAGGGGATTGTTGATTTCGTGGGCCATGCCGGCGGCGAGTCCTCCAACCGAAAGCATTTTTTCCGATTGAATCATCATTTCCTCGATACGCATCTGTTCCGTTACGTCGTCAAGCCGGATCACGGCGCCGCCCCGGTCTTCAGACGTCAAAGGATAAATGGTGACGTCCAGGAATTGCTGCCGTCCTTGTATCTTTACCGGAACGTTGGTTTCTTTGTGCGGCTTGCCGGTGCTCTGGGATTTTTGCACCAGATCGCATAAAGTCAGAATGTGGGAAAACGTTTCCCTCAAGGTCCTCCCCAGGGCCTGGGATTCCCCAATCCCGCTGAATTTTTCCGCTCCCAGGTTCCAGTGGGTTATTTCTCCGTTTTCATCCACCCCGATCAATGCAGACGGCATGGAATTGATGATATCGCTCAACAAGCGGCGCAAGCGGGTCATTTCACGCTCCGCCTCTTGTCTGCTGGTCAGGTCCCGGCAATTGACCACAATGCCGTTAATCCCCGGGGTCTCTAACAGGGAGACCACAAGGACCTGGTAATGCACATACTCGCCGGAAGCGTTTATCAGCCTGGCGTCCTCTATGGTGAATGTTTCCCCTTCCGACTGCATGGCGCGATGGAGCACCTCCTCAAATTCAAGCTGGTCTTCCGGATGGATGAACGTTTGGTAATCCGCTCCAATAAACTGATTGTAATCAAAACCGGAAAGGCGAGCCGTTGAGGGGCTTACATATTTTATGGTCATTTCCGGGGAAAATATGGATATGCTATCCGAGGTGTGTTCCGTGATGGCCCGGAACATTTCCTCGCTTTGGCGGATATCCCGAAGCAGCAACAGGGAGTTCAGGGCTTCTCCTATACGCAGGCCTATTTCATTGAAAAGATTTTTCTCCCAATCCGTCCACTCTCGGGAGTGGGAGCATTGGTGCAGGCCGAACAACCAGGGCTTGCCTGTTTGCGGAAACATGGCCACGGCAAGCAAGGACTGCACTTTCAACCGGTTTTCCGGGTCTATGTCCAAATCGCCCGGCTCAAAGTATTGCTCCCCAGGAGCTTTTGTCTCTATATACCCGGCGAACATACGCGCCATCCCCGGCGTCATGGGAATGTCCCTCCTCTGGATTTCCGGATTTTCATATTCAGGCCTGGCGCGCTCCCAACTGATCTGAATCGAGGGGGCCTCCGGGTCCAAAGGATAAAGAAGCCACGCCCGGTCGCACTGGAAAACATCCAGAACCTCCCCCAGCACCTTGTCCAGGGCCTCCTCCAATTCCTGTTCTCCGGACAATTCCTGCTCCACCCGAGTCAGGTGCTTGAAAAAGGTCAGGTGCTCCTGCACCTTTTCCTCCGCTTCCTTCCTTTCCGTGATGTCCGTGCAGCAGCCTTCAATGGCGATTATGCTTCCTTCTTCGTCAAACACTCCGGTGTTGGTCTGGTAAATCCAACGCTCCTTTCCGTTTTTATCCACGATTTTGTATTCATAGGAGGGAGGAACCTTGCCTGCCAGCAGGCTCTCCCATTCCCTTTTGAACATGGGAATCCAATCCGGATGGACAATTTCTTTGATGATCTTTGGCGTGCTGAGAATCTCCTCGGGAGTGTAACCGAATATCAGTTTTGAGGCTTGGCTGCAGTATTCGTATTTTCCGTCGGGAATGCTCATGCGATAGACCACCTCATTGAGACGATCCAATAAACCGGCAAAACGCTGCTCGCTGGCCATCAGCGCCCGGGTCTGGATTTGCACCTGCCTTTTTAGCACGCGGGTCCACAAATAAGCCATGAGCAGCAAAAAAATGAGAGGCAGAATCACCCATAAAAGATACTTTTTAAGCATCTTTGAAGCAGGCTCAGGTTCAAACACTCCAAACCATTTTCTGTGGATTTGTTCAAATTCCCCGGAGGCCCTAAGGATTCTCAATCCTTCGTTCAATCCCGCCAACAAGGATGCGTCCCCTTCCCGAACGGCGAAGCAATATTCCCGGGGTAATATGGGCGGCCCAACGGTGACTAAATTATTCAGCCCATTTTTCCGGGCGTAGTAAAGCCCCTGCATTTTAGGAACCAGGGCGCAATCCGCTTTGCCTGAAGCAACCAATTTAAGGACGCCGCTTTGATCCCGGGCCGTCAATATCTGCTTCCCTAATTTCTGACTCAGGACATAGTCGTGCATGATATCCCCCTCCTGCACGGCTATGCGGGCGTTCTTTATGCCCTCCATGGAACGGATTTTGGAGCCTTTTTTGACGAATAATCCATGGGTTACAATGACATGCGGGCTGGAAAAATCCACATGCTGATCCCGGTCCGGAGAATAAAACATCCCGGTTATCATGTCGATGCGGCCCTTTTCCAGGTCCTCTCTGACTTCTTTCCAGGGCCCTAAGCTGATTTCCGGCTTATACCCCATGATGCGGCAGACGGCGTTCAACACATCAAGGTTAAACCCGACGGGCTTTCCGTTTTCAAGCGTTTCATAAGGCGGGTAGGCCCAGTCCCCGCGCGCCTTGAGGGTTCCGTCCGGCGAAACGGCAAGGGAAAAACCGGACAGACCCCAAACCCATGCAAAGGTCAGAGCAACCAACAGCAAGCGCCCGGCCAGGCGCGGCAGGAATTGTGGGGAGGGATTGCTAATCTGCATAATGGCCCTTATAAATGGGCGTTCCTTAAGAAGTTTTTATTCTGAGAACTGCTTCCTGTGAATATGCAAATATCACACCAGGCGGCCTTTGCGCCATGGATTTCATTAGTGCTGGAAATCCTTTATTATTTGTCCAAGCAGGGCGATGCCTTGATCCACCTTGGGCGTCAACGTTCCGCCGCAATTGATGCGAATGCAATTGCGATACCTGTTGGAAGTCGAACATATCAGCCCGGGCAAAAAACATATGCCCTCCTTCTCCGCAACCTTATACACCTCAAAACTGTCAACCCGCTCGTCCAACTCCACCCATACAAGCATCCCCCCTTGAGGCATGGTCAGCTTGGCATCCGCGGGAAAATGCTCCCGAAGAGCCAGGGACATATTGGCCACATTGTTTTTCAGCAGGTTTCTCAGACGCCGTAAATGCCTTTCATAAGCGCCGTTTTTCAGATACTGGGCTATCACGTGCTGCGGAAGGCTCGCGGAACTGATGTTTGTGTTGCACTTCATCCGGATGACCCGCTCCGTAAATTTTCCAGGAAGGGTCCAGCCTACGCGAAGCCCGGACGACAGCGTCTTGGAAAAAGAGGAGCAAAAAAGCACCATGCCCCGGCGGTCGAACGACTTTAGCGTAGCCGGCCGGGTTTCCCCAAAATACAGATCCCCGTATATATCGTCCTCAATGATGGGAATATCCCTCTCTCCCAACAGTTCCACCAACTCCTCCTTGGCCTCCGAAGGCATGGAGCCGCCTGTCGGGTTCTGAAAAGTGGGGACGAACACGCAGGCCTCCACCGAAATGCGGTCTATAGCGTCCTTAAGATGAGGCAGGCTGATGCCGGTTTGGGGATCCGTGGGTATTTCCAGGGCCTTCATGCCCAGGTCCTCGATCAATTGCAACAGGCCGTGAAAAGTCGGGGACTCCACCGCGATGACGTCGCCCGGCTTGGCCACGGCGCGCAAACAGAGAAAGACCGCCTCCAGACAGCCCTGAGTAATGATTACCTCATCAACCATCCCCCGTTTGGCCGTTCCCGTGGTGCGCCGGACTATTTCCCGGCGCAGCTCCGGGCTGCCGGCGGGATGCTCGTACAAACTCAGCAACCGGGCCATGTCTTCCCCGGATACCGATTTTAACTCCCGCGTCAACTGCTTTATGGGGAGAAGAGACGGGTCCGGCATGGCCCCGCCCAGGTTGATAATTCCCGGCTCGCTGATTTTCTCCACAATCACTTTGGCCAGGGCGTCCACATTAACCGGCTTGGGAACCGGCTCCACCAGTTTCAGTTTGGGCGCTGCCTGCTCCCCGTGCAGCCTGGCTTTGACGAAAAAGCCCGATTTGTTCCGGCTTTCCACCAGCCCGCGCTTCTCCAATTCAATATAAGCCTGATACACCGTGGAAATGCTCAACCTCGCCCGGGCGTGCAGCTTGCGTAAAGACGGGAGGCGATCCCCCGCCCGATATTGCCCGGAGGCGATTTTGTCCTGAATTTCATTTGCCAGGGATACGTATTGGAATTGTGCGGGCATGTCCTTCTCCCGGAAAACTGTTATGATAGAATTTCTATAAAACTGTATCTGTTATTGTTTTCTCACATGCCGTAATAAAAAGCAACACCATAACAACGGAGGAGATTAAGAGGAAATGCAATGAAAACGACGGACAGCACATGGGGGCGGAGGATTTTGTATTTGTTTCAGCCGGAGGATTCCACGGAATCTTTGGTTGAGGACCCGCAGCGTGGAGGCCTGCCAAAGGACTGTACTCCCACCGAGTTCGGGGCCGGGCTGGGCGCCCTGAAGGCGGCCCTTTGGATCTGCGCGGGATTCATCCTGGCGGTGGGCTTGGCGCAGCTTCACTAAAACCCGCGCTTGCGGTCTTTGAAGGAATGGGTTATCAGGGCGGGTATGAAACGGAATTTCAAGCTCATACTGGAATACGACGGAACGCACTACCACGGGTGGCAAAGGCAGCCGCACGACCTGACCATACAGGAGGTGCTGGAAGGCGCGTTGGAAAAAATCACCCGGCAGAAGTGCGTTGTCTACGGCGCGGGCCGGACGGACTCCGGCGTGCATGCGCTCAATTACGTCGCCAATTTCCGGTGCAACACCCATCTGGACGCCGGGGTGTTTGTCAAGGCCTTGAATTCCACCTTGCCCAAAGACATCGTATGCAAGGAGTCCACCCTGGCGCCGGACGATTTTCACGCGCGAAAGAGCGCGGTGAGCAAAATCTACGAATACCACATGACAAACGGCCCCACGCCGCCGGCCGTCTGCCGTCAATACGCATGGCACGTGCGAAGGCGTTTGGACCAGGACGCCATGTCCCGGGCCGCGAAATTATTCCTGGGCTCGCATGATTTTGCAGCCTTTGAAGGCGCGGGCAGCCCCAAGGCCACCAGCGTGCGGAACATCATGCAGTCCCACATCCAGTCCTGGGAAAATCACATTATCTACCGGGTGGAGGCCAACGGCTTCCTGCGCTACATGGTCCGCAATATCGTGGGAACCCTGGTGTATATCGGCATGGGCAAAATTCCCCCCCAGGCGGTCATGGATATTCTGGCGTCCGGAGACCGGGGCCAGGCCGGCCCCACCGCGCCCCCTGTGGGGTTGTTCATGATGTGCGTAAAATATTGATTGACGCCCCTCCACAGCGTCTTTATACTGAAATCCTATTCTTGAGACCTGTCCCCCGAATACATTTCATTTATTCCCACCAAGGAGGCAGCTATGAACGTAGGTCAATGGCCCGCTCAGTGGTCCAAGCTCTATCCTGAGGAACCCTGCATCAAGTACCAGGATCTCCGCTTAAACAAGCGGGAGTTCAACCAACGCATCAATCAGTTAGCCCATCTATTGCAAAAAAGAGGCATCCGCAAAGGAGACAGGGTGGCCGCCCTCATGGCCAACAGCAACGTGTTTTTGGAAATCCTTTTCGCCTGCTCAAAAATAGGGGCCATCATGGTTCCCCTGAATTTCCGCCTGGCCCCTCCCGAGCTGGAGTTCATCATCAATGACTGCGAACCCTCCCTGCTCTTTTACTCCCCGGAGTTTACGCCGGTCCGGGACGCGCTGCAGGACAAAATTCCTTCGGTCAAAGAGCGCATTTGTGAAATGGCCGGCGGCGCCCCCAACGACGGGGAATACGAGTCTCTCATCGGTCCCATGTCTACAGCGGAGCCCACGCCGGAATCCGAAGTGGTCATGGACGACCCCCAGTTCATCATGTACACCTCGGGCACCACGGGCAAGCCCAAGGGCGCCGTGCTCAGCCACGGAAACACCCAGTGGAACGCCATCAACGCGGCCGTCACCTACGGATCGGACAACAACGACGTGGTCATGTGCTGCGCCCCCCTGTTCCACATCGGCGCCCTGAACTGCTCGGCCACCCCCGCCCTGTACGGCGGCGCGTCCCTGACTATCCAGCGCTTTTTCGATCCCGTGGGCGTTCTCAAGATGATCGAGGAGGACAAGGTTACGGTCATGTTCGGCATTCCGGTCATGTATCTTTTCATGAGCCAGATGCCGGAGTTTGCAACCACGGACTTTTCCACCGTCAAATACCTGCTGGCCGGCGGATCCCCCTGCCCCAAGGCCCTTATTGAAACGTATCAGAAAAAAGGCGTGCTTTTCGCCCAGGGCTATGGCATGACCGAAACCGCCCCGGCTATCAGCGCGCTTCGCAAGGAGGAAGCCCTCAAAAAGATCGGCTCCTGCGGCAAGCCCTTGCTGCATACGGAAGTCAAGGTGGTGGACGCGCAAAACAACGAACTCGCCCCCCACGAAATGGGCGAGGTGGTGGTCCGGGGCCCCATTGTCATGCTGGAGTACTGGAAACGCCCCGAAGCCACGGCCAACACCATTGTGGACGGCTGGATGCACACCGGAGACATGGGGTATTTTGACGAGGAAGGCTACTTGTATCTCATGGACCGGAAAAAGGACATGTACATCTCGGGCGGGGAAAACGTGTATCCCGCCGAGGTGGAGGACGCCCTCATGAGCAACCCCAAAATCGCCGACGCCGGCGTCATCGGCGTGGCCGACGAAAAATGGGGCGAAGTGGGCATGGCCATCCTGGTGAAAGCTCCGGGCGAGGACCTGTCCGAGGACGAAGTCATCGCCTGGTGCCGCGAGAAGCTGGCGGGCTATAAATGCCCCAAAAAGGTGGCCTTTGTGGATGAACTCCCCAGAACCATGACCGGCAAAATACTCAAAAAAGACCTCCGCGCCCAGTACGGCGGCGGGGCATATTGATTTGGCTTAACAACCTAACAAGCTGTTAAACGCATTGATCATTTATAGGGGAAGGAGCGCCGCTCTTTCCCCTGTTTTCGTTGGTTCTTCATGAAATAGCAAAGTGCATTGACTCAGTTCACCCTGTAACTTGCGGCAAGCAGCCTGAATGCCTTGCACCCAAGGCAAAATGATCTTATCCATCGACTTTGAGTTTTTGGCTTGACAGTCCATTGGTTTGGGTTTATAGACTGACATGTCAGTCTTGATAGGGCGAAACCCCAGACAACTCAATCAATCAGTATTTTGGCCTTGAAAAAACAATGTGGAGGGACCAATGGATTTTTCGGACGTAAAGAAAATTGCGGTTATCGGCTCGGGAGACATGGGCCACGGCATCGTCCAGGTGGCGGCCATGGCTGGCTACAACGTAGCCATGAAGGACGTGAAGCAGGAGTTCCTGGACCGGGGCGTGGCCCGGATTGTGGAAAGCCTGGACATCCTTGTGGGTAAGGAAAAGATCTCGGCCCAGGACAAGAAGGATATCATGGGCCGGATTTCCGCGACCACGGACACGGCCGAGGCGGTTCAAGACGCCCAGATTGTCATTGAAGCCGTGCCGGAAATCATGGATCTCAAAAAATCCGTTTTCTCCGAGGTTTCGGCAAGCGCTCCGGACGACGCCATCCTGGCCACCAACACCTCCACCATGAGCATTTCGGAGATTTCCAAGGCCGTAAACAATCCCGCCCGGTTTGCGGGTCTGCATTTTTTCAATCCGGTCAACCGGATGAAATTGGTGGAAATCATCAAAGGCGCGGAAACCAGCGGCGCAACCGCGGACATCCTGGTCAAGTTCACCGAAGCCATCAAGAAGATTCCCGTGGTGGTCTTGAAGGACTCCCCCGGCTTTATCGTCAATAGGATCAACGCGCCCAACCAGGCCATGCTGAGCGCGATCCTGGACGAGGGGAAGATCAAGCCCGACGAATTAGACACGGCCATGAAGATGGTGGGCATGCCCCAGGGGCCTTACGAACTGGCCGACTTTGTGGGCCTGGACGTGTTCGTGCATACGCTCAAATATTACGCCGAAACCCTGTCTCCCGAGTTCAGGCCGGGCAAGTATCTCACCGCCAAGGTGGAGGCCGGAGACCTGGGCAAGAAAACCGGCCAGGGCATCTACGACTGGTCTTCCGGCAAGCCGCTCATCGACGGAACAACCATGTGCCAGGACATCACCCCCATGGAAATGCTGGCCATTCAGATCAACGAGGCCGTGCGTGTGCATAAGGAAGGAATCGCCGCTTCGGTAGCCGACATCGACCTTGCTGTGGTACATGGTATGAAAGCCATGGCAGGGCCGTTCGCCATGTGCGCGGGCATGCAGCCCGAGCAGTTGGTGACGTCCCTGGACAAACTCCACCAGCGCTTCGGCCTGGCGATCTTCAAGCCGGAGCCGGAAGTCGCGGACGGATCATTCAAGGAAATGAAATAAGGAGGCGTTATGTCGGACGCTGTCTTGTACGAAAAAAAGGAAACCACGGGCATCCTCACCATCAACAAGCCCAAGGCCAATCAGTTGAGCGCCGAGGTCTTCGAGGGCATGAGCATGACCCTGGACCTGGCCGCCCAGGATCAGGATTTGCGGGCGCTGATCATCACGGGCTCCGGGGATAAAATCTTTTGCGCGGGCGCCGACCTTTCGGGAGGCTTCGGCAATCTCTCGCCCATTGATTTTATCAAACGCGCCCAGGACATATTCAACAAGATCGAGGCCTTTCCCAGGCCCATCATTGCGGCCATGATCGGCCATGCATTCGGCGGCGGCCTGGAGCTTGCCATGGCCTGCCACATGCGCATCATCAAAAAGAACGCCCGCATCGGCCTGACAGAAACCAACCTGGGCATCATGCCCGGATATGGCGGAACCCTGCGCCTGCCCCGCCTTGTGGGCCGGGCCAAGGCCATTGAGATGATGCTCCTGGGCAAGCAGATCCGGTCGGAAAAAGCGCTTGAAATCGGGCTGGTCAATGAGATGTGCGAGGAAGGCGAGGTCATGGACAAGTCCATGGAACTGGCCGCTACCCTGGCCACCCGGCCGCCCCTGGCGGTTTCCGCCGTCTTGCGGGTTCTATCCATGCGGGAGAGCGTTTCGCCGGAAATGGCCCTGCAACTGGAGCGCCAGGAACTGGTCAAGCTGTTCGAGACCAAGGACTGCATGGAAGGCATGACCGCCTTCGCCATGAAAACCAAGCCGGTCTTCAAAGGCGAATAGGCCATTATACCCGGTTGCCGCTCCCTCTCTCCACGGGGATGACGGAGAGCGGCTGTCGTAGCAGCCGTCCTGCATTGTTGGGTTTCGCGGCGGCTTTGTAAATTTTATGATGCGTTTAAGCATGACGCATTTTTCCCGATTCAATATACTTTCTCAACGCTCTACCCAACCTACATTTTACCTATAAAAATAGTAGGTTGGGTAGAGTTTGCAGAACTTTTCAAGGGAAGGCTGTCCAGTCCTCGCCGAAATAATGACCAACGCCGAAAACATGCGTGCGAAACCCAACAAATGGATTTGCGTCCCCAAAAATTATTGTCACCCGGAAGGATCGTCATTCCGGCAAGGGGCGATCGGAATTTTCGGATCGTCCTGTAAGCCGGAATCCAGCGTCATTTTTAAGGGCTCCGATGAATATCATTATTTGCCTAAAGGCGCCTTGGCGTAAAACGGCAAATATCGGCCTGAAAACAGACACTCCCCCCGGATGAGCGATGGGCCTTGCTGCGCCCATCGCTTTCCGCCGCCCGGCGCGGACTCCGTCCCGCCGGGCGGTTTCAGTGAGAGCTTCCCAGCGGCTTCCTCCCTTGACATCTCCGTAAACCATGATGACATTATTCCCGGCTACAGTGTCCTGGACCGGGCTTCCTATGACGATGTTTGCAAGGAGGCTTATATGACACAGCTAAAATCGGAATCAACGGCCAGCGTGGAGTTCCAGGTGAAGTGGAGCAGCGAACACGCGGCCCATGAAGAAAATTTTTACGTGGACCGGGTCCATTTTTGGCGGGACATTTTACCGGATAAGCTCAAAAAGGCTTTGCTGGAGAGTCCTCCCGGAGAATGGGCGTCGGCTGAGTTGCGTCCGGGCGAAGGCGTGGAAGCCTTGTCCTCCGCCCGGCTAAAGGAGCTCAAGCCGGCCCAGGTCAATGAAAAGGCTTTGGGCAGGCCGGTGCACGGAGGCCGGTTTTATCCTCGGGGAATCCTGAAGGACGTGGGAGGGGTATTTCCCCAGAACCGCGCCCCTTTCCGCATTCAATCCATCAACGAAAACAAACTGATCGCGGACTTCAATCATCCCCTGGCAGGCAAGGATCTGTCCCTCAAAGCCCGGATTGCGGGCGGAATCAGCAACAAGGAAGAGCGGGGCGGAAGCTGCCTGGCCGTGGAGGACATCCTGGGCGTAGGGCCCGGCATGCAGGTCCGGGCCAACGGCTGCGCCACGGACTTTTTTTATCCCGGCGCCTTTAACCGGGAGGACGAGGCCGCGGACGCCGTTTTTTACGATCAGCCCAGGATGGTCAATCATATCGACTCCCAGGCCATGGAGGTGGTTTCCGGCCTCTACGGCCGCCTTTTGAAAGACGGCATGGACGTTTTGGACCTCATGGCGAGCTGGAATTCCCATATTCCGGCCGAATTGAACCTGAAAAGCGTCCACGGCCTGGGCATGAACCAGGAGGAGTTAGAGAGCAACCGCCGCCTGAACGGATTCACGGTCCAGGACCTGAACGAGAACCCAAGGCTGCCTTTTGACGATAACTCCTTTGACGCGATCATATGCACCGTGAGCGTGGAGTACCTGACCAAGCCGGTGGAGGTGTTCAAGGAAGCCGCCCGGGTGCTCAGGCCCGGAGGCGTTTTCGCCCTGACTTTCTCCAACCGGTGGTTTCCGCCCAAGGCAATCGACGTGTGGAAGGAGGCCCACGACTTTGAACGCATGGGGCTGGTGCTGGAATATTTCCTCCAGTCCGAGGCGTTCAAGGATTTGCAGACCTATTCCATGCAAGGGCTGCCCCGGCCGGACGATGACAAATACGCGGATCAGCTTTATTGTTCGGACCCCGTTTACGGCGTTTGGGGCCAAAAAGCCTGACGCCGCAGAATCATGCAATCCTCATGCGCTTCCCCCCGGCCTCCCTCGGGGGGAAGCGTTTCACACACGGGCTTATTCCTTTCCTTGATCAAAAATCTTTGCCGTGATACTTCAAAATCCGTTTCATCCCCTTAAATTATGGCGAGGGCTTCATTTCCATCTCGCCTGAACGGGTATTGTCTCTTTCCTAACGGATCATTGCAAATGACTACAAAAACGGACGTTAAGGATGTTGTTTGGGTTGCATTGCTGTTGATTGCAGCCATCTGCTTCTCCATCGTCATGGGGGATTCCCTGTTCGCCTCCAGCGTGTTGATTTCCGGCATCTTGTGCGTGGCCCTGACCGCCATAGGGCGCATCGAAGGCTATGCCGCGGGCATGTACGCAAGCTGCACCTACGCCTGGATGGCCTACCAAAACGGCCTATTCGGAGAAGTCATGCTGAACCTGGGTTTTTTTATCCCCACAAACATTATCGGCTTTATAATGTGGCGGAAAAAAATGCGCGGCAACGTGGTGGAAATGCGCCAGCTGATCTGGCGGCATCGGGCCATGGTCGCAGCCGCCGTCATATTGGGAACCCTGGGGCTGGGGCTTATCCTCAGCAGGATTCCCGGCCAGAACACCCCTTACATCGACGCCAGCACCAACGTGATTTCCATCATCGCCACCCTGCTCATGATGTGGAGATACAAGGAGCAATGGATGCTGTACATCATCCTGAACACGGTCAGTACGGCCATGTGGATTCTCCGTTGGCGGGCGGGCGGCGCGTCCGGCGATTTGATGATCGTCATGTGGATGATATACCTCGCCAACGCCATTTTCGGATACTGGCGGTGGCATACGGGCGCAAAAAAACTGTCCGCCATCCGGGAGCAAGAGGCGGCGGCATGAAGAAAACCGGCCTGACCCTGGGAAAGTTCGCTCCTTTTCATAAAGGGCACCAATTTCTGATTGAAACCGCGCTCAGGGAAGTGAACGAGCTTTTCGTCCTGGTTTACGAAACCGGCCTCATGGACGTTCCCTTGCAGGTTCGGGCCAACTGGATTCGTAAGCTCTATCCTCAGGCCCGCGTTATAGAGGCCTGGGGCGGCCCTCCAGGCTATGGCAGTTCTCCGGAAATCGTCAAGAAGCAGAACGACTACATTCTATCCGTCATCGGGGACGAAATAATTTCCTGTTTTTTTTCCGGGGAGTTTTACGGTGAGCATGTCAGCAAAGTCCTTGGGGCCATAGACCGCCGCATAGACCCGGAACGGAAGATTCTTCCCGTATCCGGGACGCAAATCCGGCAAGACTTTTTCGCCAATCGCAAGTTTGTGGATCCCCTGGTTTATAGGGATCTGGTGACCTGGGTGTGCTTTATGGGCGCGCCCTCCACGGGAAAGACCACCCTGGTCCAGGCCCTGGCCGAAAAATATCAAACCGTATACATGACCGAGTACGGCGGGGAATACTGGCGGGAAAACCATGTTGACCGCCGCATTACCCTGGATCAATTCGAGGAAATCCCCCTGGAGCACATGCGCAGGGAAGACGCACTCGTCCGGGACGCCAACCAATACCTTTTTTGCGACACAAACCCCATAACCACCTATGTGTTCGCAAAGGATTACCACGGCGAGTCCGGCCCGGTGCTGGAAAAGGCGGCGCGCGGCTCCGAAAGCCGGTACGATCTTTTTTTTCTGTGCGATACGGACATCCCCTACGCCGACACATGGGACCGCAGCGGAGACGTAAAAAGGCAGTGGTTTCAAAACCAGATCATAGGAGACCTGGCCGAGAGGCGTTTGCCGTATTTTGTCCTGCGTGGAAGCGTGGAAGAGCGAATCGCCCAGGTGGAGCATGTACTAAGCCGCCACAAAAAATTCGGCAACCTGACGGAGCTTTTTACGGAGCCTGCAACCTGACAAGGCTTGCGCCCGTCGTCAAATCCAGATCCACCCTTCCTTGCGGGCCAGTTTTTCGTTATCGGGAAAGCACACGTCGCCCATTAAAAAGTTGCGGCCGCCTAATATGCAAAGGGCCGCGTCCAAAGCGTCGGCGTTTTTATGCAGCAATTCCATATTTTCGGCGCCTTTCAAGAGCGGGATGACTCCATCCAGGATTTGTTTACGGATATCCAGGCATTTTTGGCTTTTATCGTCCTTATACCCGGAGGAGGGCAGGCCGTATTTGATGAGCACGGCCGCCGGATAAATCTCCCCCGCGCAGGCCTTTTCTTCATAGTCCGGGGACCACGCCAGGGGGATGGGCTCTCCCGTCAGTTCCCGTAACTCCGCCAGAATTGCAAGCGCTGCATGGGCCGTGCGGGCGATTCGATCCGCTCCCACGTCCAAGGGCAGTTTCCCGATTGCTTTCCAGCAGAACCTGTCCGTATGCCTGCGGAACAAATCGTTGGCTTTGCCGGGCAAGGGATCGCCCGCCTGATGATCGGCCAGCCCTTCGGCCAAAAGGGCGGGCCAGCCCAAAGGCGCGTCCATGGCCAGAAAAACCCGATCCGCTTTTGCGATAGCAGACGCCATGTCCTTGACCATGTTGGAGTTGCCTACCTCCACATGGCGGATTCGAACGTCCGCCCCTTTGCATTCTCCGTAAGCAACGCCGGTCCGGGTGTGCGAGGTTGCGCAATCTATGCCGATGATGCAGGTTTTCATAATGGATTCAGGAACAAAAAAAGGCCCCTGCAAGAGAGGCCTTTTGATTGTTAATATGAGAGGAACTGGATTTTACATAAGTTCCAGACAATCCTTGGTAACGCTGTCGTCAAAGGCCACAGGGTAGCAGCCGTCAAAGCAGGCTTTGCAGAACATGGTTTCCGGCTTCGGCACGTTGGTGGATTCCAGCAGCCCGGGCAGGGAAAGATAGTGCAGGGAATCCAGGCCCAGGTAATCCCTTAATTCATCGATGCTTTTATCCGACGCCACCAGCTCGCCGCTGGAGGAAAAATCAATGCCGTAATGGCAGGGAAATTTGTGCGGCGGGCAGCTCACCCGCATGTGCACTTCCTTGACGCCCAGGTCGCGCAGGGCCTTGACCCTGGTTTTGGCGGTCGTGCCGCGGATGATGGAGTCTTCCACGATGATGATCCGCTTGCCTTCCAAAACGCTTTTTACGGGGTTCAACTTCACCCGCACTCCAAAGTCCCGCATGGTTTGGCTGGGCTGGATAAAGGTTCTGCCCACGTAGTGATTGCGGATCATGGCCATTTCAAAGGGCAGGGCGGAGTGCTCGGCATAGCCTATGGCCGCGTAGTTGCCCGAGTCCGGAAAAGGCATGACCAGGTCGGCGTCTATATGGGATTCCCGGGCGAGTATCTGCCCCATGCGTTTGCGCATGGTGTATACGTTATGTCCGTAGATGTTGCTGTCCGGGCGGGCGAAGTAAATGAATTCGAAGATGCAGAAGGATTTTTGTTCGGGCACGGGCACGTGGATGCTGCGGATGCCGTCCTTGCTGATGATGACAATTTCGCCGGGATCCAACTGGCGAACGAATTCCGCTTCCACCAGGTCCAGGGCGCAGGTTTCGGAAGCCAGCACGTAGTTTCCGTTATCCAGTTTGCCAAGGCAAAGAGGCCGGAACCCATTGGGGTCCTTGATGCCGATCATTTCCCCTTTGCTGGTGAGCAAAACAAAGGAATAAGCGCCCTTGAGCTTTTCCACCGTCTTCAACAAGGAGCCCTCAAAGCCCAGCTTTAGATTTTTCACCAGAAGATGGAGAAAAATCTCCGTGTCCATGGTGGTTTGAAAAATAGAGCCGGTTTCTTCCAGTTCCTTGCGCAGAATATGGGCGTTCACCAGATTGCCGTTATGAGCCAGGGCGTACGTCCGCATATTGTGCCGGACTACAAAAGGCTGGGTGTTCACAATATTGGAGCCGCCCGTGGTGGAATACCGAACCTGGCCGATGGCGGTATCTCCCGGCAGGCTGGCTATGATGTCGTCGTCAAAGATGTCAGGCACCAGCCCCATGGCCTTATGGGCGTGGATGGTTCCATCCTGATAAGAAGCTATTCCAGCGCTTTCCTGGCCCCTGTGCTGCAGAGCGTACAAGCCGAAATAGGTCAGTTTCGCCGCTTCCGGATGTCCGAAAACTCCAAAAACGCCGCATTCATCCCGGGGCTTTCCCGATTCAAACATTATCACCGCTCACTTTCCCAATCCTGGTTCTTCAGGCACGGGTAAACCGGGCGCTGGAGCGTCCGGCTTAAAAATCTGGGGGGCGGCGTAAAAACGCACGCCGCGACGATCCCCCCGGCAAACAGATATTTATCCTGCGTGGTACTCCTGCAAGCAGCACACACCCAGAGTCTCCTCTTTCATGGAGGCGATGCCTTCGCACATGGCCAAGGCGCCCGGCACTGTGGTTGTATAAGGCACTCCGAATCTCAGGGCGGCCCGGCGGATCTTGTATCCGTCCCTGGTGGAGCGCTCTCCCACGCCGGTGTTTATGATCAGGTGGATTTCCTGATTCTTGATGGCGTCCACTACATGAGGCCGGATTCCCTCGGACACCTTGGATATCATCTTGTTTTTCACCCCGTGGGACGTGAGAAACTCAGAAGTCCCCCGGGTGGCTATGATGGTGTAACCCAATTGCTTGAGATTGCGCATGGGCTCCAGGATCTTTTCCTTGTCCGAGTCCATGACGCTGCAAAAAATCGTGCCTTCCTGGGGAAGGTTCTGGCGTCCGCCCAACTGCGCCTTGGCGAAAGCAGGGCCGAAGGTCCGATCCACGCCCATGACTTCACCGGTGGATTTCATCTCAGGCCCCAGCAAGGTGTCCACTCCCGGGAACCTGTCAAACGGAAACACCGCTTCCTTGACCGATACATACTCGGGAATGACCTCGCCGGTAATGCCCAGGTCCGCGAGTTTACGCCCCAGCATGACCTTGGTGGCTACCTTGGCCCAGGGCACGCCGGTCGCCTTGCTCACAAAGGGCACGGTCCGGGATGCACGGGGGTTGACCTCAATGACGAAAAGTTTTTCGTCCTTGACGGCGTATTGGATGTTCATGAGCCCGATAACGTTAAGTTCTTTGGCAAGGGCCTGGGTGGCGGAGCGAATGTGATTCTTGATGTTTTCGGAAAGGCTTTTGGGAGGCAGGACGCAAGCGGAATCTCCGGAATGGATGCCCGCTTCCTCGATATGCTCCATGATGCCCGCCACAATGGTGGTTTCGCCGTCGCTTACGGCGTCCACGTCCACCTCCACGGCGTTTTCCAAAAATTTGTCTATCAGGACCGGGTGGCCTTCGCTGGCAACGATGGCTTCCCGGGCGAACTCCTCCAGGGCGGACTGATCGTAGACGATCTTCATGGCCCGGCCGCCCAGCACAAAGGAGGGCCTTACAATCACGGGATACCCGATTTCCTCGGCAATGGCCAGGGTTCCGGGAATGTCCATGGCGGTGCCGTTTTCCGGCTGCACAAGGCCCAGTTTTTTCAGCATGACCTTGAACAATTCCCTGTCTTCGGCCCGGTCGATGCTCTCGGGCTGGGTTCCTATGATGGGCACGCCGGCCTTGTTAATGGCCGCGGCGATGTTCAAAGGCGTCTGGCCGCCGAACTGGACGATCACGCCCGCAGGCTTTTCCGATTCCGCAATGTGCAACACGTCCTCCGCGGTCAAAGGCTCGAAATAGAGCTTGTCCGAGGTGTCGTAGTCCGTACTGACCGTCTCGGGGTTGGAGTTGACCATGATGCTTTCCACCCCTTCCTCGCGCAGGGCGAAGGAAGCGTGCACGCAGCAATAGTCGAATTCAATGCCCTGGCCGATCCGGTTGGGGCCGCCGCCCAGGATCATGACTTTTTTCCGGTCCGAAATCCTGGCTTCGTCCTCTTCCTCGTAGGTGGAATAATAGTACGGCGTGGCCGCCTCGAATTCCGCGGCGCAGGTGTCCACCAGTTTGTAGACCGGCCGGACGCCCTGTTCGTTCCGCTTGGCCCGGACGGTTTCCTCATCCGATCCGGTCAGGAAGGCGATCTGCTTGTCGGAAAATCCAAAGCGTTTGGCTTCCAGCAGCATGTCCTCATCCATATCCAGCCCGGCGCCGGCGATCTTCTTTTCCATCTCCAGGATAGTGGACAAATGATACAAGAACCAAGGATCGATCTTGGTCAGCTCATAGATTTCCTCCAAAGGCATGCCCGACTCCATGGCGTACCTCAGGTAGAACATCCGCTGGGAGTTGGGCGACGCCAGCCTCTTCCGCATTTCCTGCGGGTCGGGAAATACTCCGTTGCAATAGGGATCCTTGCCGTCCGCGCCAAATCCGCAACGCCCGATTTCCAGGCTCCGCAGGCCCTTTTGCAGGGCTTCGGTAAAGGTCCGGCCGATGGCCATGGTCTCGCCCACGGACTTCATGGAAGTGGTGAGCAGATCCTCGGTTTCCGGGAATTTTTCAAAGGTCCACCTGGGAATTTTAACCACGCAGTAGTCCAGGGTGGGCTCGAAAGAAGCCTTGGTTTCCTTGGTGATGTCGTTGGGAATTTCGTCCAGGGTGTATCCCACAGCCAGCTTGGCCGCAATCTTTGCAATGGGAAAGCCCGTGGCTTTGGATGCCAGGGCGCTGGACCGGGACACCCGGGGGTTCATCTCGATGACGATCATGTCCCCGTTTTCCGGGTTGATGGCGAACTGGACATTGGAGCCGCCCGTATCCACGCCGATCTCCCGCATGACGTCCAGAGTGGCGTCCCGCATGATCTGGTATTGCTTGTCCGTCAGGGTCTGGGCCGGGGCCACGGTAATGGAATCCCCGGTGTGCACCCCCATGGGGTCCATGTTTTCGATGCTGCAGATAATGACCACGTTGTCGGCCTTATCCCGCATGACCTCCAGTTCGAATTCCTTCCAACCCAGCACGGATTGCTCCAGCATGACCTGATGGATCAGGCTGGCGTCCAGGCCGCTCTTTACAAAGACGTCCAGGTCTTCCACGTTGTAGGCGATGCCGCCGCCCGTGCCGCCCAAGGTGTAGCTGGGACGGATGATGATGGGGAAACCGATGTCCTTGGCCGCCTTCCGGGCTTCTTCCAAAGTATGGACGATTTCGCTCTGGGGAACGCTCAGGCCGATGTTTTCCATGGCCGCGCGAAAAAGCTCCCGGTCCTCCGCCTTTTCAATCACTTCCACCCGGGCGCCGATCATCTCCACGCCGTACTTTTCCAGCACGCCTCTTTTGGCGACCTCAATGGCCGTGTTCAGGCCGGTCTGGCCGCCCAGAGTGGGCAGCAAGGCGTCGGGACGCTCCTTGGCGATGATTTTCTCCACAGCGTCGGGAGTCACGGGCTCCACGTAGGTGCGATCCGCGGTTTCCGGGTCGGTCATGATGGTGGCGGGATTGGAGTTCACCAGGACGACTTCGTAGCCCTCTTCCTTCAGGGCCTTGCACGCCTGGGTTCCCGAGTAGTCGAACTCGCAGGCCTGACCTATGATAATGGGGCCTGCGCCAATGATAAGAATCTTTTTAATATCGGTTCTCTTGGGCATTATTTCATTAACCCCACAAATTCCTTAAACAAGTAATGGGCGTCATGAGGGCCGGGCGAGGCCTCGGGATGGTACTGCACGGAAAAAACAGGCAGCTTGTTATGCCGGATGCCTTCCACCGTGTTGTCATTGAGATTGATGTGCGTCACCGTAGCCTCCCCCTTGGGCAGGGAGTCGAAATCCACGGAAAAGCCGTGATTCTGGCTGGTGATCTCAATGGCGCCCGTCGGCAAGTACTTCACCGGCTGGTTGATGCCCCTGTGTCCGAATTTCATCTTATATGTCTTGCCGCCGAGAGCCAGACCAAGCAACTGGTTGCCCAGGCATATGCCGAACAATGGCTTGTAGCCGATCAACGGCTGGATGTTCTTGACCGCATACTTAAGCGGCTCCGGGTCGCCCGGGCCGTTGCTTAAAAACACGCCGTCCGGGTTCATGGCCTTGACTTCATCCGCCGTGGTGGAGGCCGGAACCACAAACACCTCGCAGCCCAGGCCTTCCAGACAGCGCAGGATGTTGTATTTGATGCCGTAGTCAAAGGCGACCACGCAATGCTTGTCCCCGCGATGACGCCAGATTTCCGGCTGCTGCCATTCGTTTTCCATGACCGCTTCCACCCTGCCGTCAACCCATCTGTAGGGCTTGTCCGTGGTTACGCCGGTCACCAGATCCGATCCCGCCATGGACGGAATGGCCCGGGCCTTGGCCGCCAAAGACTCGGGATCCAGGTCCTGGGTGGAGATCATGGCGCGCATGGCGCCTTTGCTGCGTATATGCCGGGTGAGCGCCCGGGTGTCGAAATCATGCACGCCCAGAACCCCCTGGCTTTGCAAATAATCGGCCAGGCTTCGGAGCGAAGTGAAATTGCTGGGATATGGCTGGTATTGCCGGAGAAGAAACGCGGCAACCTGGATGCGGTCTGACTCCACATCCTCGTCATTGATTCCATAGTTGCCAATCAAGGGGTAGGTCATGGTCACCATCTGCCCCCGGTAGGAGGGGTCGGTAAGCACCTCCTGGTAACCGCTCATGCCCGTGTTAAACACCACCTCGCCCTGAGCTTCCCCGGGGCCGGTGAATGAGCGGCACTTGAACGTCCGGCCATCTTCTAAAGCCAGCAAGGCTTTCATGTGTGATCCTCGTTGCTCAATTCATTGCGAATGATCGCAATTTACAATCCATTAGTATTACTTAACATTTTCCTGACGCGGATAAAGCGTCGGATTCCGCATATCATACCCACGGTTTTTATCAACCTGTTTTTCCCTGTTTTCAGGGGGGAGAGTCCGGTTGCATCCGCTTCGCCCTTTTTACGGAAAAATGCAACAGACGCATTTTGATATTCAAATATCATACCATATATAAGGCGGCCGGTCTCACCATTTCTAAAATGCGCATTCAAGCCCCCTTCGTCCAGAAAAATTCGTTTAAATCCCGGCCTGCCTTGCGGACTTTATTCCTTTGACTTAACTTATGAAAAATTCAACAAAGGGATTGAACGGGGTAAAAATAAAAACGGTCGGACAGTTAGGTTCACAAGGAGACGCTTTCATGAAATCCGGAGTCCAAGAACGCCTCGCGTTTTTTGCCGCTATATTAATCATTGCCTGGCTGTGGTTATGTTGTTTTTCCTCGTCCCCCATGGCGGCGGATATATCTGAAAACGTCCGTGAGAGAATCCGGCAGCGCATGGAATATACCGGAGGAAACGCCGTAACGGCCGCAGCCGAGACCATCTATTCTTCGGTGGCGCTCCCCCGTTTCTATGAGCAGCGGGGGTACAGCCCCGCATGGCTGGAGTCCGGCGCTCCTTCCTCCAACTGCCAGGCGCTTGTGAGGGCGGTTGGAACGGCCGGGGATCATGGCTTGAACCCCTCCGAATATCATGTGGAAAAGATAGCAGGCCTTCTCACTGAAGTCGAGGCAAACCAGAGAGCTAAAAAACCCCTGAACCCGGGAAGGCTTGCAGACCTGGAATTCCTGCTTTCCGACGCTTTTCTCATATATGGCGCCCATCTTCTGGGCGGCAAGGTCAACCCGGAAACTATAGAGCCCGACTGGACGGCGGGAAAGCGGGAGGCTGATTTGGCGGCATTGCTCGCAGAGGCCCTTATAACCAATGATGTGGAAAAGGCTCTGAACTCCCTGGCTCCCCAGGATGCCGCCTACAGATCCATGCAGGGCGTATTAAAGCAGCTTCAAGCCGCGGCGCCGCGGCCTTCCGCGCCGCTGGTGCAGGCTGCGCCGTCTTTTAAACTTGGATTCCGCGGCCCTCAAACAGCCGCCCTGCGCGCCAGGCTGGAAGCGGCCGGTTATTTAAGCCAGGATTCCGAACAGGATAAAGAGGTTTTCAATGAAAGCCTGGAAGCGGCATTGAAGAAATTCCAGGCAAGTTGGGGCTTGGAGGCTGACGGAGTATGCGGCCCTGCCACCCTGAATGCTGTGAACCGGAGTGAAAAGGATAACATAGCCGCCATCAGGGCGAATCTTGAACGTTGGCGCTGGATGCCGCAGAATTTGGGAGACCGCCATATTCTTGTCAACATTGCGGACTTCCATCTTGCCGTGGTGGAAAACGGAGAAGAATTGCTGGCAATGAAGGCCATTGTGGGCAAACTCTATCGTAAAACCCCGGTTTTCAGCGGCCGTATGACCTATCTGGTCATATCCCCTTATTGGGACGTACCTCCTTCCATAGCCCGCAAGGATAAATTGCCTTTGATGCAAAAGGATCCCAATTACCTTACGGCAAACAATTTCGTGGTGTACCAGGGCTGGGGCGCCGACTCCCGGGAGGTCGACCCCGCCTCGGTGGACTGGAAAACGCTTGGACCCGATAATTTCCCATACAGGCTGCGTCAGCAGCCTGGGCCGGGAAATGCTCTGGGAAGAATCAAATTCATGTTTCCCAACAAACACAATGTATATATTCACGACACTCCTTCTCATGACCTGTTTGCCAAGAGTCAAAGAAATTTCAGCTCCGGATGCATTCGAATCCAGGACCCCATAGGCCTGGCGGAATACCTTTTAAGAGACGTCCCAGGATGGAGCAGGGCGGCCATCGAGGAGGCCGTGGAAAGGAGGGCTGAAAAGACAGTGACCCTTTCCCGTCCGATTCCGGTGCATGTTATGTATTTCACGGTCTTTGGCGACAATCAGGGACTGGTGCATTTTCGCAACGATATCTATGAGCGGGACGCCCGCCTTTTGGAAGCGCTGGATAGCAATGCTCAACAATAATGCCTGTCCCCCCCCTGTTTGGAGCGATGATGAATATGAAGGTTTTGGCCGCCATTTTATGTCTTGGCGTCCTGATAGGCGCCGCAGGAACCTGTTTCGCCGGATTCGACCCGCAAAAGGCCGGCTTTTCCATCCTGTTCCGGGACGAAATCCTGCCCTACAAAGTCATGGGCGTTTTCGCCATGCCCGGCCAGGTTTTGGAGTTCCGGGAAACAAAAGCAAAAGCAATTACCTGTGAAAGCCTCTCTGGCCAAGGCCGTTTTGAAAAAAAGGCGGAGCCTCATTGGGCCTTTCATTGCCCCTCTTCACCGGGATTGTATGCGCTTCTCATAAAAAGAAATGACTCCGAAACGCGGATGACGCTCAATCTCTTCGTCATGACGCCGTTCTCGTCCGTAAACAATGGAAGCCTGAACGGATACCGGATAGGCCAGTATCCAAAGGTGGACAAGAAAAAACTGCCCATCTACAAGTGGCCGGCGGGCTTCGTGGAGGTCACGGAGGATAACCGGCGCACCCTGGTTTCGCCTCATTTCCGCCTGGAGCAGTTTCTCTGCAAGCAGGAAGGCGGCTACCCCAAATACCTCGTCCTTCGCGGTCTTCTTCTGCTCAAACTGGAAGCTATTCTGGAAGAAGTCAACAAACAGGGAATCGCAGCAAACAGTTTTCATGTTATGAGCGGCTACAGAACGCCTTATTACAACGAAGCCATAGGCAACGTGAAATACAGCAGACACCTATGGGGCGGGGCTGCGGACATTTTCATCGACGAAAATCCCGCCGACGGCATGATGGACGACCTCAACGGCGATGGAAAGATAAACTATAGGGACTCCAGGGTGCTTTACGAAATCGTCGATAAACTCTACGGCAAAAAATGGTACGAACGCTTTGTGGGAGGCCTGGGGAACTATAAAAAAACGTCTCAACACGGGCCTTTTGTGCACGTGGACGTCCGCGGATTCCGGGCCAGGTGGGGCGACTAAAGACCGAAGCATCCAATTAGGGCTTCTGATTTGCCAGCCTGCATTTGGCCTGAACGGCATCCCGCTTGTTATTTGCAGCCGCCTGTGCCATAATGAATATAAACATCGTTTTTTATAATTTTATCCGCTCCGCTTGCCTTGGCCTTGATAAAAATGCGAGTTGCAACTTCTTTAAAAACAACCGGTTTCGTCCTGGCGTTATGCATGCTCTGCCTGCTGGCCGCCGCACGTGTTTCAGCCGAGATGGACTGGACCGAGTTGGAGCCCGACGCAGAAGCCGCCCATCAAAAGGAGTTCCGCCAAAAAACCAGCCATTTGGACAACCTCATCGAAAAAGGCGCATACGTTGAAGCTGTGGAATACGTCTTTGGCGAGGCGGCGCCCATGCCCAAGGAGTATCGCAAAAAGGCCGTGGACAATGCCGTGGACGAAATCCGGCGCCGATACGATTCCGGCGAGCGCGCAGAGGCGGCTCTGGAAATCATGGACCTGGCCATTCGTTTTTCCGACGTCAAGGTGCTTAAAAGAGCCAGGAACCGCTTGTTCGCTTCATTGGCGGAGGACTGGCGGCGAGGTGTAAAAAGCGGGGTGGAAAGCGTCGATCCTCCCGAACAGGTCGACGGCGCCATGTGCGTCCTGGCCCGGGGCTTGACTTCATGGGGGCGGCGCAATTTCCGCAAGCATCCGGACCGGGGGTTGGCGGCCATGGAGTTGGCGCAGTTCTATTGTCCGGAGGGCGCGGACATCGCCTATAATCTGGGCGTAGCCCAATACCGGACCGGAAGCGTCTCCGAGGCTCGTAAAACCTGGAAGGAACTGGTGGGAGTGCGCTCCTGGGACACGGTTTTGCTCTGCAATTTGGGCTGGCTTTGCCTGGAGACAGGCGACGTGGATCAAGCCGATCACTATGCCATGCAAGCCCTGGCCGCCGCCCCGGATTCCCCCAACGCCATGGCCATCCGCTTGGAAGTGCTGTTCGCCCGAGGGCAATACACAAATGCCGTGCAGATGGTTTTCGCCAACGAACGCCAGACAACGCCCCGGTATGAAGAACGCGCCGTCGCATATGCGGTTGCAGCAGGTTGGAAGGCGTTTCAGGCCGGAGGCGGACAGGACGCGCTTGCAAGCATGGAAAGCCTGGCGGAAGAATATCCCCAGGCGGAGCCTTTTTCTCAGGCGGCGTCGGCCATGAAGGATGCACTGGAAGGCCGGCCGGCTCATTTGCCCGAGACAGCTTCCCTGCCGCATCTCCGCGCCCCCGGAGATCCCATTTACCCCCCGGACCATGGCGTTGCGTTCGATCCTCTATCAATTGACCAGGGGCCGAAATTCGATCGAAAAGAAGACGGCGCCTTCGCCCTGGTTGTGGGCCTGAAAAATTACAAACACATGATAGGCCCTCGTTACGCCGAAAAAGACGCCCTGATGTTTCGCGATCTGCTGCTCTCCTGCATGGGCTTTCCCAATGAGAAGCGGAATATTCGACTCAACCTCGGCACGGAAGCCAAATCCGGCGATCTCCGCCAAAACCTGGCCTGGCTGGGAAGAAAGGCTTCCGAAAACCCGGGCGCCCTGGTCATCCTGTATTTTTCCGGCAAAGGCATGCCGGTGTATGCCGAGGACAAGCATACCGTCCTGGATTGCCTGATCCTGCCTTATGACGCAGACCCGGACCACCCGGAGAAAGGCCAGCCCATTTCGCTGTCCGAGATCAAGAGGGCTTTTTCTAACAGCGGCTCCTCCAACGTGTACATTATTTTGGATGCGGGCTTTTACGGAGACGGAAAATCCGTGGGCCTGGGCAAAGGCGTGGTTCCCGCGCCGGTTACGGATCTTTTTGCGGCCGGGGCATCCATCCTGACGGCGGCGGGCGTGACGCGAGAGGCGGTGGAGCTTCCTCCGGGCGAGCAGGGGGCTTTCAGTTATTTTTTGTTTGAAGCCTTAATGGGGAAGGGCGATTTGAATCAGGACGGCTGGGTGGACGCCCGGGAGGCGTTTGACTGGGCCTCCTGGGAAATGAAGGAGCAAGGCGTCATGCAAATTCCCTATGCGGAAATCAACAACCCTGTGAAGCTGAGCAAGGTGAAGTGAATTGGCAAAACAGCTGCTTTCCATAACCGCTTTAATCTTCCTGGTCGCTGTGTTCGCCGTCCCCGTTGCGGCCCATCAGCCCAAGATAGGCATGGACCTTTCGTGGAGAATCATATCCAGCAAGGGCGACGCCCCCACCGAACCCCGGGACAAGCCCGGTGACGTGTTTGTAGAGCCGGTCACGGGCATGGAGTTCGTTTTCATTCCCGGCCAATGCTTTGTGATGGGGAGCACCGAAAAAACCGATCCGGATCGCTATCAGGACGAAGGGCCGGTCCATAAAGTTTGCCTGGACGGCTTTTGGATGGGCAGATACGAGGTTACAAACGCCCAATATCATTTTTTTCGCCCGGGACACGACAGCGGGGAATACGAAGGCCATCCCCTGAACATGGACGCCCAGCCCGTGGTCAACGTCTCGTGGAAAAACGCCCGGGCATTCGCCATCTGGCTGTCCGCCCAAAACCAGGGGCAGTACTCCTTTTGGCTGCCCACCGAAGCGGAGTGGGAGTTCGCCTGCAGGGCGGGGACCGGGACGTCCAGATATTGGGGCGACGACGTGTCCCAAACCTGCCTATACGCCAATGTGGCGGACCAAACCGCCGGGAAGTACTGGCCCGCCTGGAATGTGCACCCCTGCAACGACGGCTTCGCCGTGTCGGCGCCCGTGGGCAGCTTTTCTCCCAATGCATTCGGGTTGTACGATATGATGGGCAATGTCTGGGAAGCCTGCCAGGATTGGAAAGCCCCCTACCGCCCGGGCGAGCAAGTCAACCCCGCCGGCCCTCAAACCGGCAAACGCCGCATGGTGCGGGGCGGAAGCTGGGATAATGAAAGCCGGGGCATACGCAGCGCCAACCGCAGTTACGCCACTCCTTCCTTTAAACGCTACAATAACGGATTCCGTCTGGTAAGAACCCGATAAAATTAATTAGGTTGACGCCGCTCAGAATTGCATTAGCTTAATTCTTGGTGGAAACGGGGCCTGTCGGAAACAGTAGTCTTCAGATCTTTTTTGCGAGGACGGTTTCAAATGGAAATCCAAGAAATCACCCAGGAAGTTGAAAAACAAAATGTGGTAATCCGCCAGGTCATGGCGGAGGTGGAAAAGGTGATCGTAGGCCAGAAAGACCTGCTGGAACGGCTCATGGTCGGTCTGCTCTGCGACGGGCACCTTTTGCTGGAAGGGTTGCCGGGCCTGGCCAAGACCACGGCCATCAGGACCTTGGCGGCGGCCATTGACGTGGGCTTTCAAAGAATTCAGTTCACGCCCGACCTGCTGCCCGCGGACATTTTGGGCACCCAGATCTTTCGGCCGGACACCGGACAGTTCGTCATCCGGAAAGGGCCGATCTTCAACAACATTATTCTGGCCGACGAAATCAACCGTGCTCCGGCGAAGGTGCAAAGCGCCCTGCTGGAGGCCATGAGCGAACGCCAGATCACCCTGGCCGGTAAATGTTTTGAGCTGGAAAAGCCCTTTATGGTGCTGGCCACCCAAAACCCCATCGAACAGGAAGGGACCTATCCTTTGCCTGAAGCCCAGGTGGACCGGTTTATGTTGAAAATCAACGTGACCTATCCCACCGAAGCCCAGGAAAAGGAGATCATGAACCGCGTCCGCCAGGGCGTCACCGAAAACGTGTGCTCAGCCGTGTCTTCCCAATCCATTGACGAGGCGAAAAAGGCAGTGCAGGCCGTGCACATGGAAGAAAAAATCACGGACTACATTATCTCTCTGGTCAGGGCCACCCGCGATCCCGCCGCCTATGGCCTGGATTCGCAAAACCTCATACGCTACGGGGCCTCCCCCCGGGCTTCCATCTATCTTGGCGCAGCAGCCAGAGCCCACGCGTGCATCAACGGCCGCGCCTATGTAATCCCGCAGGACGTCAAAGCCATGGCTCCGGACGTGCTTCGCCACCGTATCATGGTCAGTTACGAGGCGGAGGCCGAAGGAATCGACTCTGACCAACTGATTAAAACCTTGCTCGAGAGGATCGAAGTCCCCTGACAACCTTGCCAGGCAAGGGCCAGGAGAGTTGAGCCTGACCAACTGACATGAAACCTGTTGGAACGGATTGAAGTTCCCCAAAATCAAATGATGGCGATGGAATTATGCTGCCCAAGGAACTAATCGGGAAAATTCAAAAATTCCATTTCCGTACACGCTTTTTGGCCAATGACCTGTTCGCGGGCCAGTACGTGAGCGCCTTTAAAGGCAAGGGTATGGAATTTGCCGAAGTGCGGGAGTACGTCCCGGGCGATGACGTGCGGGACATCGACTGGAACGTCACCGCCCGTATGGGGCATCCCTACGTCAAGGTGTTCTCCGAAGAAAGGGAGCTGACCGTTCTGCTGCTCCTGGACCTTTCGGCCTCCAACCTGTTCGGGACCTCCAAGCGCTTCAAACGGGAATTGGCTGCAGAGGTCGCCGGTCTGCTGGCTTTTACGGCCGTACGCACCAACGACAAAGTGGGAGCCATCCTGTTTTCCGACAAGGTGGAACGTTTCATCCCGCCGAAAAAAGGCGCCGGCCATGTCTGGGGCTTGATCCGGGACATTTTCTCCCACGAGCCTCAGTCCGCAGCTACCAACCTGAGCGCTCCCCTGGATCATCTGAACAAGCTGGTGCGCCGCCACGCCGTGGTGTTTCTGATCTCGGACTTCATGGTTCCTGAGTTCGATCATAAAACCCAGACCTCCATGTACCTGGCGTCCCGCAAGCACGACCTTACGGCCATCCGAATCCAGGACCCTGCGGAGCGCATCCTGCCCAACGTGGGCCTTGTCTGGATGCGGGACCCGGAAACCGGACAGGCCCTGGCCGTCGATACATCCAATAAGGGAGTCCGCCGCCGGTGGGAGGAGGACGTGGCCCGCCGGGACGCCGAGCTGAAGACCTTGCTCACAAAATCCGGCGTGGACAGGGTGGAGCTTTCCACGGGCGGGTCCGTGGTCCAGCCCCTGACGGAATATTTCCGCAGAAGGGAGGCGCGCAAATGAAACGCTCCCTGAATATTCTGCTTATATTGCTGATCTTCCTGTTCTCGTCCGCGCCGCTGTGGGCGGACGAGACGGCAAAGGCTCAGCCTTCCTGGAACGCCAGGTTCTTGGCCGAAAAAGCCGTGCTGGGAGAACCGGTCTCCCTCAGCCTGGAAGCCTCCCTGCCCGAGGGAGCGGCGCTTACCGATCCGGCGGAGATAACCGGTCTGGACGACCTGGTGATCCTGGATAAAAAACGCACCAAAAACGGGCTGGAGCTTTCTTTGCTGGTCAACTCTCTGGACAGCTTCAAGGTTCCCGGTTTCAGCGTGGCTTTTATTAACAAGGACGGCGCCAGGCAATGGCTGGATTTTTCCTCCCAGGAAATTCAGGTGGACAACGGCCTGCCTGACGATCCCTCCAAATTGCAGCCCCGGCCCATCAAAGGCCTGATTCCCGGCAAATCGTTTTTCAGCAAATATGCGCCGTGGATCGGAGCCGGGCTGCTTTTATTGGCCCTGGCCGCCTTCGCCCTGTGGTTCTATTTGCGGAGCCGCCGCATCCAAACCCTGGAAATCCAGACCGCCGCTCCCCATGAAGTCGCCCTGGAAAACCTGGACAAGCTGGAGTCGTGGTGGGCTTCCAAAGGCGAGGACAAGGAAGGCTATTTCAGGCTGTCAGCCATTGTCCGGGCTTATATGGGCGCCATCAGGCCCTTTCCCGCCGAGGAATTGACCACCTCGGAAATCCGGGCCCGCGTCCGGGAGCGAGAGGATCGGGAAATCATGCCCTTGTTGGAAGAGGCGGACATGGTCAAGTTCGCAAAGGCCCGTATCGCCGAGGCGACCCGGAAGGAGCACATCGCCATGGCGCGGGATTACGTGAACAAAACCTGTTCCTGGATGGAGGAAGTGCAGGAAGTTCAGGCCGAGGTTGTGGACAACGAAGTAAAGCCAAGCCCGGCGGAATTCAAAGGAAAGGCGGAGTAGGGCGTTATGTTTGAATTTGCCTATCCATATTTTTTTCTGCTGCTCATCCCCATATTTTTGTGGGCCGGAGTCTCCCTGAAAAAAAGGCCTCCGGCGGTGACCTATTCCGAAGCCTCCCGTCTTGGGTGGATCGCCGGAAAAAATGCAGAGATACGGGCGCGCATCCCACTCCTGGTTAGGACGCTCGCCCTGGTCCTGCTGGTTGCAGCCGTCGCCCGGCCCCAGACCGTGGACGCTTCGCGGGAAATCAAAACCCCGGGCGTGGATATCATCCTGTGCCTGGACGCTTCCGAGTCCATGGCGCAGCCGGATTTCGCCATTGACGGCCAGCGGGTTAACCGTCTCACCGCCGTCAAAAAGGTTGTCCACGACTTTGTAAAACGCCGGGACACGGATCGAATCGGCCTGGTGGTGTTCGGCGATTACGCGTTCACCCAGGCGCCGTTGACTCTGGACAAGGGGCTTTTGCTCAATTTGATTGAAAACCTGAGAATCGGCATGGCGGGCCGTAAGACGGCCATCGGCGACGCCTTGGGCGTGGCCGGAAAACGCATCAAGGACATCCCCGCCATGTCCAAGGTGGTCATATTGTTGTCCGACGGCGAAAACACGGCCGGAGACATGACGCCCCAGTCCGCGGCTGAAGCCCTGGCCGCCCTGGGAATCAAGATATACACCATCGGCATGGGCACGCAGCAGGCCGGTTCCAAGGAACTGGCCCAGATCGCCGCCATTGGCCAGGGAAAATATTACCACGCTTCCAATACGGAGCAATTGGACTCCATCTATAAGGAAATCGACAAGGCCGAAAAAACCGAAGCCAAGGTGAAGGAATTCTTTCATTACAAAGAGCATTACCGCTGGTTCTTATTGGCCGCCCTGGCTTTGGTTCTTTTGGAGGCCGTCGGGTTGTTGGGGAGGGCCGTCCCATGACCTTTGATAAACTGTGGATATTAAATTTTTTGCTGGCCATTCCGTTGCTGGTGTTTTTGCAGATTCTGGCCAAACGGAGAAGAAGAAAAAGCCTGGCCGCTTATGCGGACGAACATTTGCTGCCGCGCCTGGCGCCCCTGGAATCCCGGGCCCGGGCCGTAGTGCGGGCGGTGATGTTCATCAGCGCAGTCGCTTTGATGATTTTCGCCCTGGCCGGCCCGCAATGGGGCGAGCATTACCAGGAGGTCTCCCGCAAAGGGGTGGACATCATGGTGTGCGTGGACATCTCCAACAGCATGATGGTGGAGGACGCCCAGCCGAATCGTCTGGAACGCGCCAAACGCGAGGTGGCGGACCTGATTCGCGTGGCCACCGGCGACAGGCTGGGGCTGGTCGCTTTTTCCGGTGTGGCCTTCACCCAGTGCCCCTTGACCCTGGATTACCAGGCCATTCAAATGTTCTTGGATCAACTGACCGTGGACTTGCTGCCCCTGCGATTCCAGGGCACCGACCTGGGCGCCGCCATAGAAATGGGCATGACCGCTTTTGATCCCAAGTCTTCCACGGATAAGGTCATCCTGCTCATCACGGACGGCGAAGACAACGAGGAAGCCGGGCTGAAAGCCGCGGAAAAAGCCGCTGATGAAGGCATTCGCATTTTCGTCCTCGGCATAGGAGATCCGGCCGGCGGCCCCGTGCCAAGCCTGGACGGCAGCGGCTTCGAAAAAGACGCCGACGGCAAAATCATCCTGTCCAAGCCGGACGAAAATACGCTGCAGGCCATTGCCAATGAAACCGGCGGCGATTACATTAGGTCCGAGGCCGGGGATTTTGACCTGGATCAGCTGTATTTCAACGGCATTAAAAAGAAAACCGAAGCCGAGATATTAAAAACCGGCAAAATAACCATCCGGGAAGAGCGTTTTTATCTCTTCCTGATAGCAGCGTGGGCGCTGCTGTTGATTGAAGGGGTGCTCCGTGAAAGAATTCTTGATATCCGCGCTTAGCCTGCTTTTGTGCGCTTCCCTCGCCTGGGGCGCCGCCGACGGCGAGGCCCTGTTCAAGGAGGGAAAGTATAAGGACGCGGCCCAGGCCTTCGCTGATAAGGACATGGAAAATCCTCAGGACGTCCGCTGGCGCTATAACCGGGGCGTGGCCTCGTACATGGCGGAAGACATGGAAGCCGCCCAATCCGCTTTCGCCAGCGCCGGCGTGCGCAGCAAGGATCCTGAAATCCAATTTCGGTCCGCCTATAACCTGGGCGCGACCCTGATGAAAGACGAGGACTATGAAAAGGCGGCCAAAGAGTTCCAAAAAGCCCTGGCTTTGAATCCCCAGGACGAAGACGCCAAGGAGAACTTGAAGCTCGCCTTGTGGCGCCAGGCGCAGGTCCAGCAGCAACAGAATCAGGAACAGCAAGGAGATCAGCAGGGAGACCAGCAACAGCAGCAGGACGGCCGGCAGGGCGATCAAAACGGACAGGGCCAGGACTCTCAAAGCAAGGATAAACAGGACGGCAAGCAGCAGGGCGATCAGGACCAAAAGCAGTCGGGAGATCAGCAGCAAAAAAGCCAGGGCGAGGATCAGGAGCAAGGCCAGGATCAGCAGCAGCAACAGTCTGAAAGCGCTCAGGGGCGCCAGCAAGACCAGCAGGACGAACAATCCGCCGCCCAGGCCGGAGATGAGGAAAAACAGGATCAAGCCAACCTGGACGGCCGGATGCAGGCCCTGAACAAACCCGAGCAAGCCCCCCAGGATCAGGACGCCCAGGCAGCAATGTCCTCCATGGAAAAAAAGATGGCCGACACCCTGCTGGACAACGTGAAGGAAAACAGGGTATTCAGACCGGATAACAAAAGTGCGATCATAAGCGACGACCGCGCCAATTCAGGGAAACGATGGTAAAAAAGCCTGCAGCCATGAAATCATTACGGGAAAACATAGCAAACGCGTTTACAATCATGCCTATCTTGCTGATTCTCGCTTTTCTGCTGGCGCCCGGCTTGTGTATGGCGGACGTTTCCGTCTCCCTGGACGCCTCCCCGAACAGGGTGCAGACCGGGGACGTTTTTAACCTGTCCGTCACGGTTTCCGGGGCCGGGTCCGCGGATGACATCCAACTAAGGGGAACCAACGGGCTTGAAGTGGGCAGGCCCGGCCAGTCGTCCCGGACGAGCATCGTCAATGGGCGGATTGATCGCAGCATTACCTACACCTATGGAATCAGCGCCCCTAAAACCGGAACCTACACCTTGGGGCCGGCCATCGTAACCATTGGCGGCAAGCAGTATGGCAGCAACACGGCGCGGGTGACCGTGGACCCGTTGGGAGAAATCAAGGGCCGCGAAAACGACGCCATGTTTTTCACTGCGGAAGTTCTGCCCAAACAGGCCTATGCGGGCCAGGACATCCTTTGCCGCGTCCGGTTTTATTGGAGCATTCCGCTGCGGGACATCCAGTTTGAGGGCTTTCCCGATATTGAAAATCTGGAGTTTTCCCAAATCGGAGACTCCCGCCAATTTCAAAAGACCATTAACGGCAAAGCCTTCAATGTGGCCGAACTGGTGCATCAGGTCATTCCCTCCGCAACCGGCGATTATGAAATTCCTCCCCTGGCCGTCAAAGCCGAGGTGATCAAATCTTCCGGCAGGCCCTCGCGTTTTCCCAGGGGGTTTTTTGACGATCAGTTTTTCGGCAACGAACAAGTGGTTAAAACCCGGGTGTTGTCGGAACCGGTTTCGTTTTCGGTGAAAGCCTTGCCCACGGAAGGGGCGCCCGGCGGATTTAACGGACTCATCGGCCGATTTTCCATCCAAGCGGACCTGGACCCCAAAGAGGTGAAGGCCGGGGACTCGGCCACCCTCACCGTAACGCTGTCAGGCAGGGGAAACGTCCAATTGCTGCCGGACCTGGACTTGCCGCCTTTGCCCGGGGTGAAGGTGTATCCCAGTGATCCCCAATTGGAGGATAATCGGGACGGGCAGGGCCCCTTTGGAAAGAAAACCATGCAGTGGGCTTTGGTGCCCCAGACAGAGGGCGACGTGGCCGTTCCGGCTTTTTCCGTGCCCTATTTTAATACCGGTACCGGCAAGTACGAATACGCCAAAACCCGGGAGATAAACCTGCACGTTCTGCCCGGCGCCGTGCATGCAGCGCCTGCGCCGACCCAGGAAATGCAGGTGAACTCCGCTTCCAAGCATCGGGTGCAAATGCTTGGGGAGGACATCCTTAAAATTCATGAAACCCCCAAGGCCGTAGCGCCGGGCATGGGCCAGACCATGCCTGTGTGGTTGGGCGTTTTGATAATAGGCTTTCCCTTCCTCCCCTTGGCCGGCGCGTTGATTATTCGCAGCGGCGGAGAAAAACGCGCCCAACAGGCCGGGGTCAGGGCTTCCAAAAAAGCTTACGCGGCCTTTGCTAAGGCGGTAAGGGACCTGGGGGCGGATAAAAGCGTGGAAGCCTTCCGGGCTTTGCAGGAGTATCTCGCCCTGCGCCTTGGGCTGGAGGCCGCAACTCTCACCTCCCACGAGGCGGAGGAGAAAATGCTGGCCGCCGGCGTCGACCCCGAGTCCGCGTCCCGCTTGAAACAGGTTTTCTCCAGCCTGGAAACCTGCGTGTTCAGCCAATGCGGCAGCCAGTTCAGCCCGGAAGTCAGGCAAGAGCTTTTGGACGTCGTCAGGGCGGTGGATAAAAAGGTCAAGGTATGAAACGATTACTTGTCATAGCGGCTTTCATGGCATTGATGGCGCCGGCCCTGACCTGGGCGGGAGAGGCCGACCACGCCCTGTTTTACTCCGCCAACCAGGCGTACAAGGAAGGTAATTTTCAGGACGCGGCGTCCCGGTATGAAGAAATGATCGCCAAGTCGCCGGTGGGCGGCGGCGTGTATTTTAACCTGGGCAACGCGTTTTTAAAAATGGACCGGATCGGGCTGGCCATTCTCAATTATGAAAAAGCGAGGATTTTAACGCCCCGGGACCCGGACCTCCATTTTAACCTGGGGTTCGCCCAGGATAAAAGGCTGGATCAAATCGAGCAGGAAAACGCATTTTTCATGTCCGATCTTGTGCGCCGTTTTACGGGCATGGAAATTTTTTGGATAGTTGCGGTTCTCAATCTCTTCTTGTGCTTCTTTTACATTGTGCGGCTGTTCAAACCCGCTGAGTGGAACTTTTACGTGGTCATGGCTGTGGGCCTCATCTGGCTCACGGCGGTTTTCTTTGGAATTGCAAAATGGTATGATGCCTCCCAGGATCATCGCGCGGTGGTGATCGCAGATAAGATAGACGTGCGGGCGGGCCCGGGAGACAATGACACCTTGTTGTTCCAACTCCACGACGGGTCCCCCGTCGTTTTGGAAAGGCGGGAGGGCGATTGGAGCCTTGTGCGCTTTTCCCAGGAAAAACGGGGCTGGACCCCCAACAAAGGCATTGCGGCTATCCGTCCGCTCCGTAACGAGCCGGCCGGACAAAATACAGAGGCATAATTGAAAGAAGACAAGATTATCGTCAGGGGCGCCAGAGTCCACAACCTGAAAAACGTCAATGTGGACATCCCCAAGAACCAACTGGTGGTCGTCACCGGTTTGTCCGGTTCGGGAAAATCCACCCTGGCTTTCGACACCCTATACGCCGAGGGGCAGCGCCGTTACGTGGAGTCCCTTTCCGCTTACGCCCGGCAGTTTTTGGAGCGCATGGACAAGCCGGACGTAGACACCATCGAAGGCCTTTCTCCGGCCATCGCCATTGAGCAGAAAACCGGATCCCACAACCCCCGAAGCACCGTGGGCACGGTCACGGAAATTTACGACTACCTGCGCCTGCTTTACGCCCGGGTGGGCCAGCCCCATTGCTACAAGTGCGGCCGCCCCATCACTTCCCAAAGCATCGACCAGATTATGGACCAGATCATGGAGCTTCCCGAAGGAACCAGAGCCATGATTCTGGCGCCCTTGGTTTCCGGCCAAAAAGGGACCTTTGAAAAGCTGTTCACCCAACTGACCAAGCAGGGATTCGCCCGGGTGCAGGTGGACGGCGAGATCTACGAGCTGGAGGAAATCCGGCCCCTGGAAAAAAACAAGAAGCACACCATATCGGTTGTTGTGGACCGCCTGGTCATCAAGGAAGGCGTGGAAAATCGCCTGGCCGACTCCGTGGAGCTGGCCCTCAGCCAGGGCGAGGGATTCGCCACCGTGCATCCCATCGGGGAGGATCCCATCCTGTTCTCCGAGCACTCCGCGTGCATCCAATGCAATATCAGTTATCCGGAGTTCACCCCGGCCAGCTTCTCCTTTAACTCGCCCCAGGGGGCCTGCCCCAAATGTGACGGCCTGGGCTCCACCATGGAATTCGACCCGGAACTGCTCATTCCCAACCACGAACTCAGCCTGCGGGAGGGCGCCGTGGCGGTTTGGGCCAATCGCAGTTCCGTGCATTTTTTCGAGTTTTTGGACGCCCTCACCTCCAATTACGGGGTGGACATCTACACGCCCTACAAGGACCTGGACCCGAAGTTTAAAAAGGTCCTGATGAACGGCTCAAAAACGCCTATTAATTTCTACTTTGAACGCAAAGGGCAGCGCTACGTCTACACCAAGCCTTACGAGGGCCTGGTGCCCAACCTGATTCGAAGATACAGGGAAACCACCTCCCAGCAAATCCGGGAGGAGATCGAACGCTTCATGGCCTTTAAGCCGTGCAGCGAATGCAACGGCGCCAGGCTCAAGCTGGAAAGCCGCAATGTGCGTGTGGGCGACCAGGCGATTTTTGAAGTCACGGCCCTTTCCGTCAAAAAAGCCCTGGTCTTTTTCCGGGACCTGAAAATGGGCAAAAGGGATCAGGACATATCCCGCCGCATCCTTAAGGAAATCAACGAACGCCTGGGATTTTTGGCCAACGTGGGCCTGGACTACCTGACCCTGGACCGCACCGCCGCCACCCTTTCCGGCGGCGAGGCCCAGCGCATACGCCTGGCCACCCAGATCGGCTCCAAGCTCACCGGCGTCCTGTACGTCCTGGACGAGCCCAGCATCGGCCTGCACCAGCGCGATAACATGCGCCTTCTGAACACCCTGTGCCACATGCGCGACATCGGCAATACGGTCCTGGTTGTGGAGCACGACGCCGACACCATGCTGGCGGCCGACCACATTATTGACATGGGGCCTGGGGCGGGCATGCGCGGCGGCGAGGTGGTCTTCTCCGGCAATGCAGAAGAATTGCTCAAGGACGACTGCCTGACCGGCCAATATCTTTCCGGAAAAAAGCGCATTGAACTGCCCGAATCCCGCAGATCCCCCAAAAACGGCAAACTGGTCATCCGGGGCGCCAACGCAAACAACCTGAAGAACATCGACGTGGAATTCCCCCTGTCCCGGCTCATTTGCGTCACCGGCGTTTCCGGCTCGGGCAAGTCCACCCTGGTCATCGAAACCCTGTATAAAGGCCTGACCCAGCACCTCAACAGAACCCGCATCCAGGCCGGAGAGCATAGGGAAATGGAAGGCCTGCACCTGGTGGACAAGGTCATCCACATCGATCAGGCGCCCATAGGCAGGACTCCGCGGTCCAACCCCGCCACCTACACCGGAGTGTTCACCCATATCCGGGAGCTTTTTTCCAAAACCCAGGATTCCCGCGTGCGAGGATACAAGCCCGGCCGTTTTTCCTTTAACGTAAAAGGCGGAAGGTGCGAGGCCTGCGCCGGCGACGGCATCATCAAGATCGAAATGCACTTTTTGCCAGACGTGTATGTGGCCTGCGACGTTTGCCACGGAAAGCGATACAACCGGGAAACCCTGGAAATTCTGTACAAAGGCAAGAACATCACCCAGGTGCTGGACATGACCGTGAATCAGGCCCGGGAGTTTTTCGACAAGATCGGCAGCATCCGCACCAAGCTCCAGACCTTAATTGACGTGGGCCTGGGCTACATCAAAATGGGGCAGGCCGCCACCACCCTGTCCGGCGGCGAGGCCCAGCGCATCAAGCTGGCAAGGGAGCTTTCCAAACGCGGCACGGGCCGGACCATATACATCCTGGACGAGCCCACCACCGGCCTGCATTTCGCCGACATCCAAAAATTGTTGAACGTATTGAATCGTCTGGTGGATAACGGAAACACTGTGGTGGTCATCGAGCATAACCTGGACGTGATCAAGTCGGCCGACCATGTCATCGACCTGGGGCCCGAAGGCGGCGACAACGGCGGCTCCATTGTAGGGGTGGGATCTCCCGAAGAACTGGCCGCCAATGCCCGATCCTATACCGGCCAGTTTTTGGATAACATCCTCAAAGCGGAAAGAACATAACAAGCGCTGTAAGAGAACAGGCGTCAGGCTGGAAAAGCCCGGCGCCTGAATATCGGGGACATGAACTGATTTCCGCAAGACCTGAAACAGCGCGGGAAAAGACGGTGGAAATCAGTATCGCGTCCCCCGGAAATCCTTCCTTTTAGTCTTCTTCGTCGTCGTACTCGTCATCCTCTTCGTACTCATAGTCCTCATAATCCCTGCCCACGAGAACCGTGTCGATCACGCCGTCCAGCACGTAGAACTGGAGGTTGACGTCATAAAAGGAATAGGCGTCCTCCTCGCCCTCGTCGGTTTCGATTTTTTCGACGTCGTCGGGCGCCATTTCAAGGACCTCAAGAGCTTCGTCAGGAGGAAGGCCGATCAGGTTGGCGTTGTTGTAGAAGAAGTTGGACGAGACGATGACGCTTTCCAGCAACCCGTCCTCAAAGTAAAATCGTGCGTCTTCGTCGCCCGGCATGCCGTAGGTTTCCCAATCTTCATCCTCTTCCACCTCGTCGGGAATCGGAAACAGGGAAAACTTTGACGCGTACTTTTCCACCGGTTCGTTGAACACGAAAGGCCCGATGCCTTCCAGCGGAGTCCATTCATAAATGATTTGGCTGCTTCCCATAATGCCTCGCAAAGTTTGGGTTAGGCGATAAACTGACGGCGACCGTCAAACGGCCGAAGAATATTCCTTTTTACTCCCCAAATAAACCCATTTGTATGGGGGCGGGCTTTTTTTTGCGTTTAAAGGGCTTTTTCAAGTCTTTCATTTCCTCTTTGATGCGTGCGAGGAAAGGACTCGGATCTTGGGAGATAACCTTGCCGAACATACGGCGCCGCTTGGCGTAGGTCAGCCACAAGCGCCTTTGGGCGCGGGTGAGGGCCACATAGAACAGACGCAATTCCTCTTCCGGGTCGGACTCCTTGCCTTCCCGGAAATAGGGGATCAGGCCGTCTTCGCAGCCGGTTACGAACACCCCGCGGAACTCCAGGCCCTTGGCCGCGTGCATGGTCATGAGGGAAACCCTGTCCGCCTCCGGCTCCAGGGTGTCAGCGTCGCTGGCCAGATTCACCATGTCGCAGAACTTGCCCAAATCGCCGTTAAAATCCTGGGCCATGTCCAGAATGCAAGCGCTGGCGGTGCGGCCGTTGCCGCTCCGGGTGTACAACGGCTCCAGGGGGATGGTGTACATCAGGTGCTCCAGGGCTTCCGGAAGAGGGGCGTCCAGGATTTTTTTCCGGGCTTCCGCAATGGTCTTCCAAACCGTATGGAGCTTGATCTGCTGCGAGTTGGAAAGCCCGGGCAAAGGCAGCCTGCGGGCTGTTTCCAGGGCTTCGATCAGGCTTTTTCCCTGCGACTCCCCCCAGGAGCGCAGAGTTTCGATGGTTTTATCCCCAATGCCCCGTTTGGGGAAGTTCATGATGCGTAACAGGTCCAGGTCGGTCCCGGTTTGATTAATCAGCCGGATATAGGATAAAAGCTCCTCCACGCCCGGATGGTCCGCCAACCGTTTTTTGTCCACCACCTGGTAAGGAATGCCCGAACGGTCCAGGGCCTCCATCATAGGCGGAAGCTGGATGCGGGTGCGAAACAGAACGGCGAAGTCGCCGAAGCTCCAATCCTCGGAGCCTGCGTCCATGTCCGTTCGTCCTGAATCCAGGGAAAAATGGCTGACTCCGCCCACCATGCTTTCCATGATGTGCACAATGGCTTCGGATTCCGCGGCCGAGGTGGGCGTGTCAATAACCATAATTTGATCCGCGCCCACAATGCCGGAATGCAGCCCGAAATCCTGCCCCGGCTCGCCCATGACCTGGCCGGCGACTTTCAGCACCGTTTCCGTGGAGCGGTAATTGGTGGAAAGCTCGATGATTCGCGCCTGGGGATAATCCTCCCCGAACCGGTTGAAAAAGCCCGCGTCCGAGCCCCGAAAACCGTAAATGGCCTGATCCGGGTCACCGATTACGGTCAAGTCGGCCTCCGGCGGGCAAAGAAGCCGCAACAGCCGGTATTGGACGTGGTTGACGTCCTGGAACTCGTCCACGCACACATGGGGGAAGCGTTTTTGCAAGGATTCGCGATACAGGGAATCCGCCTCGATAGCCCGGACCGCCTTGTACATGAGGTCGTCAAAATCCAAAAGCCCCAGCCCGGAGATCGTGGTCTGATAAGCTGCGTAAGCCTCTTGCATGGCCCCGGCCTTGTTTTCCAAATCCTGAAATTCCGCCGAGGAGGGGGACGCCATTTGCTGCTTGGCTAAAGAAATATGCAGGGAAGCAAGCTCCGGCTTGATCTTTTTTATCCCGGCCTCTTTTAAGGCCTTTTTGATGTAAAAAAGCCGGTCCTTCTCGCCCAAAACGCTTATGGCGCGCCCTTCCGCCTCGGCAAGCTCCCGCAGCAAGGTCAGGCAAAAGGCGTGGAAGGTGGCGACAAAAACCTTGCCGCCGTTTTCGCCCAGCATGTCTTTCAGCCGATGGGCCATTTCTCGGGCTGCCTGATTGGTGAAGGTGATGGCCAGGATGGATTCGGGCGCCGCGCCGGATTTTTCAACCAATCGGGCGATCCGGTGGGTCAGGGTCCGGGTTTTTCCCGTGCCCGGCCCGGCCTTGATAAGCAGGGGCGAGCCTTCATGATTGACCGCGCTTTCCTGGACCGCGTTCAGGGCGAAGGGCTTGGGCGCCGGTCTTTCCTTGGGCGTTTGATTGCGGACGGCCAGAGAAAGAAGCTCCTTGGGCTCCAGGTCGTTTTCCGTAGAAACTTCCTCTTCCGGTTCCCGTGGATATTCCTCAATTTCCTGGGGGGCGTCGAAAAGTCCGGCCTGCTCAACCGCCGGTTCATTTTCTACGGACTTTTTTTTTCCGGTTATGGCTTTTTTTTTCGGCTTGGGAATGTCGAACAGGGCCTGTTGCCCTAAAAGCCCTTCCCGCTCCTGGGCGTCAAAGACCGCCACGGTCCCGTACTCGCCGTCAAAGCCGCCCTTGAGGACGATGCTTCCGGACCGCATGCGGCTGACAGCTTCGGCCAGCAGCGGCAGGGGGGACTTCTCCAATTCCTCGGGCGAGGCGTCCTTGATGACGTAAAGCTCAGGCCCGACAGCCTTGAGGGTTTCGTCATAGGCCGTCTTGACCTTTTTACTGGCTGGCCCCACGCCCAGAATGTTGGACAGAATGTCCACCAGCGGAACCAGGCTGTAAAAGGGGTGGCGGCGCTCGGGCAGTTGACCCTCTTCGCGATCCGCCAGGGCTTCCACACGATGCAAAACGCCCAGGGTCAGGGGCTTGCCGCAGACCGGGCACAGGCATCCGTTGGCCAGGCTTTCAGGAGGCGTCAGGCAAACGTTGCATTTGCGATGCCCGTCCAGGTGGTATTTCCCTTCTTCCGGAAAAAACTCAATGGTGCCCAGAAAATCCTCGCCGGTTTTCAAAGCCCTGCTCATGGCGGGAAACGAAAGCTCCGCGCCGAACAGGTTGGCCTCCCTGGCCAGTTTGGACGGCGAGTGGGCGTCGGAATTTGACACCAGAGTTCTGCCGTCCAGATCCGAAACCCGCCAGTTCATGGGCGGGTCGGACGAAAGCCCGGTTTCCAGGGCGTAGATGTGGGGCGAAAGGTCTTCAAAGCATTCTTCAATGGAGTCAAAACCCGACTTGGAGCCCAAAAGGGAGAACCACGGCGTCCAGATATGAGCCGGGATGAAAAGCCCGTCAGGATCGAACTCCAGCATGTATTCCAGCAGGATTTTGGCGTCCAGGCCCAGGATGGGCCTGCCGTCGGATTTGATGTTGCCAATGGAGTCCAGCTTTTCGTTGAACTTGGCGGCCTTGTCCAGGTCCGGCATCAGGATGACGTTATGATTCTTCCTCGTGGCGTCGTTTTTTTTGTAGATGTTGCTGATTTCCGCACTGAGGATAAAACGCACCTCTCCTTTGCAGGATGCGGGAACTTGTGCGTCTATGGGCGCCGCCAGTTCCGGCTTGAGCTTGAACAGTCCGGGCTCGGCGGGCTCCAGCTTCTCCCGGATTTCCGCAAACCAGGCGGGATGGGTGAAATCCCCGGTCCCCACCACGGTCAGGCCTTTTAATTGCGCCCAATAATGCAGGTTTTCCAGGTTCAGGTCCCGGGCCGTCGCCCGGGAGTAGCAAGAGTGGATGTGGAAGTCAGCGGCGAATGGCATGAACGGAAATCCGTGTTTGGGTTATTTTCTTTGGCTCATAAAATCCTTGAGTGTGATTTTATCATAGGATTTTGAGCCCAAATACTCCAGCATGACCATAAATTGCTCCGGCGGCATGAATCCGGGGCTGATCGCCAGGCCGGAGTTGGTGGACAAAGGCGCCAGGCCGTCGTTGGAAAACCCGTTGGCCGGAAATCCCCTGACGTAAAATTTGGAGGCCATTTTTTTGGCGGCGTCGCTTTTTTCCGGATTCAGCCTGACGGATAAAAAATTGTCGTTCAGGTATTTAACGACTTTAGGATCCTTGAAGGTGCTGGCGTCCATTTTTTTGCAGTAGCCGCACCAGTCCGTATAAAAATGCAGATAAACCAGCTTATCCCCGTTTTTTACGCTGTCCTGGGCCGCCTCCAAGGTGGTCCAGTTAATGGTGGAGGCGCTCAGGCCTGTACTCGCCATGGCAAGGCATAAGGCCAGGGCCAGAATAATGGTTTTCACTGGTTTCATGTCTTGTCTCCTTTAAATCCAGTCCAGAATAAGTGCAACCCCCAGCAGAAACATAACGCCTCCCGCCGTGGGCATAATAAAGCGCATATATTTTTTGGCCTTGGCCAGAAATTCCAGCAACAGATTCACAAAAATCGCCAGAATCAAAAAGGGCGCCGCCAGCCCAATGGAATACACCGCCAGCAATGCTCCGCCCCGTATGGCCGTTTCCTGGTTGGCGGCCATCATGAGCACGCTCATTATAAACGGCCCCATGCACGGCGTCCAGCCCGCGCCAAAGGCCATTCCCACCATGAACATGCCTATCATGCTGGCGGGCCTCTCTGCGAAGTGAAAACGCTTCTCAACGTCCAGGGCCTTAATGTGGAAAAGCCCCATGACATGCAGGGCCAGAATAATCACCACAATGCCGCCGGCGATCCGGATGGTCGCCATATGCTCCAGCAGCAGGGCGCCCAAAGCCGAGGTGGTCATGCCAAAGGCCGTGAACACAAAGGAAAACCCGGCGCAAAAAAGGATGGTGGATAAAATCAGACGCCTGCGGATTTTCTTCTGGACGGCCTCAGGCTCCGGACCGGGAGGGGCGCCCTCCCTGTCGTGGAAAACCAGGTCCTTGCGCTCTTTTCCACCGGGCCTATCCACCAATTGGTCCAGCGAAGCCCCTGCCAGAAAGGCGAAATAAGCAGGCACCAGGGGCAGCACGCAGGGGGAGAAAAAGGAAAGCAGGCCCTGGATCAGGGCGGCGAAGAAACTGACATCAGTTTGAAACATGATTACGCTCTCAGAATCGGTCAGATGATATGGGGAATAATCTTCTTGCCCCGGCCGGTTCCCTACCCAAGCTCCTCGCCGCGCTTTTTAGCGGCCAGCATGCCCTTGACAATAGCCTCCAGCACCTTGTTTTCATGGAAAACAGTTAGGGCCGCAGCCGTTGTGCCGCCTTTGGAGGTCACTTTTTTCCGCAACAGGCCGGGCGCCTCGCCCGTTTCCTCCATAAGCAGGGCCGCGCCTTTAATGGTCTGGATGGCCATTGCAAGCGCTTTATCCTCAGGCAGACCCGCTTCAACGCCTCCCCGGACCATGGCTTCAGCCAAATAAAACACGTAAGCCGGGCCCGAACCGGAAAGGGCGGTCACGCCGTTGATGTCCTTTTCGTCGAACCACAAGGCCTTGCCCGCCGCGTCCATAATCGTCTGGGCGGTTAGCCGGTCTTCTTCGGCAGTGTATGCATTGGCCGCCATGCCGGCCATGCCCTGGCCCACTAAAGCCGGGGTGTTGGGCATCACCCGGACGATGGGCAGCCTGGATTTGGCATCTTCGTCCAATCCTGTATAAAGGATGTCCTCCATTTTGGCGCAGCCCACGCCGGCTGCAATGGAAATAATCAGCTTACGGCCTTCTCCGGGGAATTCGGGAGATGCTGCCAGGTTTTCCAATACTTCAGGAAGAAACTGGGGCTTGACAGCCAGCACCACGGCATTGGATTTGGCGAAAACCTGGGCGTTATCCTGGGTGGTTGTCACGCCGAACTCCTTTTCCGCAAGTTCCAGGCGCTCCACTGCAATGTCCGAGGCGATGATATTTTTTGGGGGAAGAACCTCAGACTTGACCAATGCGCCGATTATGGCCCAGGCCATGTTTCCTGCCCCTATAAAGCCGATAGATAGGTTTTTATTCATACTGGCGTTTGTTTCTCCTGTCTTTTTAAGCATTGCTGTCAATAAGCATCCCTATAGAGGTAAACACCCTTGCTCTCTTTGTCAACGATAATGGCTTTTTCCATAGCTCATACCCATTGACTTTTATGGAAAAATTGTGGCAAAATTCCATTCATGAAAGACGTTTCCATTCAAGTAAAAGCCGGCTATAAAGTAACCCTGGTAGGCCTGATTGCCAACGTGGCGCTCACGATTCTTAAGCTTACCCTCGGCGTGGTGGGGCGCAGCCAGGCCCTTATTGCGGACGCGGTTCACTCGGTATCCGATCTTTTTTCCGATTTTGTGGTTATTCTGGGCCTCCATTTCGGCCGAAAAACCGCCGACGACCGCCATCATTTCGGCCACGGACGCCTGGAAACCATGGCCACGACGGTGGTCAGCATCTTTCTGGCGGCGGCGGGCGTTGGAATCGGGGTGGACGCAGGCCGGGCGATTTATTTTCACACCACCTGTCCTCCTTCCTGGATTGCCCTGATCGGCGCCGGCCTTTCCATTTTGGTTAAAGAACTCCTTTACCGTTACACCGCCCATGTGGGCAATAAAATCAAAAGCAAGGTGGTCGTAGCCAACGCCTGGCATCACAGATCCGACGCCTGGTCATCCGTCGCGGTATTCGCGGGCGTGGCCGGCGCCCAGTTTCACCCGGACCTTGCCGTTCTTGACTCTTACGCCGCCCTCCTGGTTTCCTTTGTGGTCCTTATGGTGGGCGTCAAAATGTTCTGGGAAGCGATCAAGGAGCTGACCGACGCCGCCCCGGACCCGGACACCCTGGATAAAATCAACGGCTGCATTTGCGCCGTGCCCGGAGTTCAAGACGTGCATGACCTGAAAGTCCGCACCTCAGCCGATATGCTCCAAATGCAGGTCCACATCGTGGTGGACGGAAACCTGAGCGTCCGCCAGGGCCACAGCATCGCCAAAGAGGTGGAAAAATGCCTTTTTGACGAAATCAGAGAAGTGGTGGACGTGGTGGTTCACGTGGACCCGGCCGACGATTAACGGCTTAGGCCTTCACATGAATAACTCCGGCTCCGCCATGGAAATCCGGGTTAAGGCGAAGTCGTAGCGCACCGGATCTTCCGGACAGATCTCGCCAAAGGCCCTGGAAGCCTCCAGAGCCGTCTTCAAGTCGTTTTGCTTTCTGCTCGTCAACTTTAAAGAACGGCATATCCTGCCCATATGCACGTCCATGGGGACGATCAACTGTCTGGGATGCACGCAGGTCCACCCTCCGGGGTCCACGTCGTCTTTTCGCACAATCCAGCGTAAAAACAAATTCATGCGCTTGCATGCACTGCCCTTGGATGGATCCGGGACCAAATGCCCGGCGCCTTCCAAACCCGCTTTCATCATGAGGTCGTAAAACGCCGCCATGGAGGGCATGACATGCTCATGATCCGGACTCGCGCCCTGGGCGTAGGCTCGCTCCAGGGAGCCGTAATCCTGGTTCAGGCGTTTAACGGCCCTGAACAAAGCGGCAAGATGATCCGCTTTGCAAAATCGGTGGCAAAAGCCCTCAAAAAGGCAGGGAAGGGCGCTCTGGCTGCATGCGGCCAGAAATTCGGCCGGGCGGGGGCCTAGTAGGTCCAGAACCAGGGATATGCTCCGGCGGATGAGCGCAACTCGTCCGTACGCCAGGGAGGCGGCAAGCAGCGCCACAATTTCCCGGTCGCGAAGGTCTGGGAAAAAATGGACGAATTCTAAGGGATCGGTGGAAAGATATTCAGGACGGTTATACTTTTTGTAGGCGGATTCTAAGGTCTTCTTGTCGCTTTTCAAAATGTCTCCTGGACCCGCTGCAGACCGGACACGTCCAATCTTTTTCCAAATCCTGAAATGCGGTCCCGGGCGGAGTCTGGCTCTCCCGGTCTCCTTTGTGCGGATCGTACACGTAGCCGCATACCTCGCAAAGGTACTGGTCCATTCAGGTTCCTCCCCCTTCATGGCTGGTTCATTGTGGGTTCTGAGCTAAACGGCTTTGGTGGCCCTGCAATTCTGGCACAACCCTGTCAATTCCAAACGGTATCCGGAAATGTCAAATCCTTCTATGGCTTCAGAGGGGATTTTAGGCATCGGAAACGCCTTGGCAGGTATGTCAATCACCGAACCGCACATGGCGCAGCGGGCATGATGATGCTCGCTTGTGTCGCCGTCGTACCTGCGCTGCGTGCCGGAAACTTCCAGTTTCAGCACCTCTCCCGCTGCAGAGAGGGTCTCCAGGTTCCGGTACACGGTCGCCAGGCTGATTCGGGGTAGACGCTTACGGACCATCTCGTAAACCTGATCCGCCGTGGGGTGGCTCGTAACCTTTCTGAGCTCTTCAAGGATAACCTTGCGTTGCCGCGTCATCCTGAATTGCTGTTTGTCGGATTCCATATTCATCATCTCTCACCGCAGGCAGTATTAATTCCTATTTGTATATTAGTCAAGACTTTTTGCACCACTCGTTGTGTGAAATAGAATACACCGTATAATCAAGCGGCTTGACCAAAAAAACAAGCGCCGGCGTGAGAAAATAATGGTCTAATATGGAAATTCAAGGTAAGAAAACGCCCGGAGGCGGTTTTTCCTCCGGGCGTTGAACTTGATTGCTCACTTAAAAGTCGGCCTTGCATTGGGTGAAGTCGACGGGCTTGTTGCACTTCTTGCAAGTACGGGGTTTGTCGAATTCGTCGGAAAAAATTTCCATTTCCTCCCCGCATTCAGGGCACTTGCAGGTAAAGGACTTCAGGTCTTTGTTCGCCTCAAAACCAGGACAATGTTGGGGTGTGTTGGACATAGAAGCCTCCTTTCTTAGGTGAATGTGCGGGGCGGTGAACAGTCGATGCACGCCGCCCATGATATTAACGACTTATGTGTCAGAATAAGCCAAGCAAAGCTTGTGTTTGAAATTAGAATCCCATATATTTATGTTTTAGATCCCGGCAAGCAATTTGGCCGCGTCCGAAAAACAGGAGACTTAAAAATGGACAATTGGCAATACCAGGACCCTTTCCCTTTGACACAAGATAATACCGTTTTTAAAAAAATCACGTCAGATTTTGTTTCCACAACGAAATTTGAAGGCAAAACCGTTGTTAAAGTTGAGCCCGAGGGCCTGAAATTGTTGGCGAAACAGGCTTTTCGGGACGTCTCCCACCTTTTGCGCACCGCCCATTTGGAGCAGCAAGCGGCCATACTGGAAGACCCCGAAGCCTCGGACAACGATAAATACGTGGCCTTTGAAATGCTGCGCAACGCGGCCATCGCCGCCGAAGGCGTCTTTCCCACCTGCCAGGATACGGGCACGGCCATTGTCATGGGCAAAAAAGGCCAGGCCGTCTGGACTGACGGCTCCGACGCTGCGGCCCTTTCCGCCGGCATCCGGGAAGCCTACCTGGAAAACAACCTGCGCTATTCCCAAAATGCGCCGTTGACCATGTTCCAGGAGGTCAACACCAAGTGCAATCTCCCGGCTCAGATTGACATTCTGTCCACGCCGGGCGACCAGTACAGCTTTTTGTTCATGGCCAAAGGCGGCGGCTCGGCCAATAAAACCTATCTTTTCCAGGAAACCAAGGCCGTTCTGAACGAAAAATCCATGCTGGCCTTTATGCTGGAAAAAATGGTCAGCCTGGGCACGGCCGCGTGCCCGCCGTATCACCTGGCCTTTGTGGTGGGCGGAACCTCCGCCGAAGCCAACCTCAAGACCGTCAAACTGGCCACCGCTAAATATTACGACAATCTACCCGTTCAGGGCAATGATTCCGGTCAGGCTTTTCGCGATGTGGAACTGGAAGCCAAACTTTTGAAGGCGTCCCAGGATCTTGGCATTGGCGCCCAGTTCGGCGGAAAGTACTTCTGCCTGGACGTCCGGGTCATCCGCCTGCCCAGGCACGGGGCTTCCTGCCCCGTGGGCATCGGCGTCAGCTGCAGCGCGGACCGGAACATAAAAGCCAAGATCAACGCGGACGGCATCTTTCTGGAGCAGTTGGAGGAAAATCCCCAACGCTTCCTGCCCGAAAGCCTCCAATCCTCAACCGAACCCGTGCAGATCGACCTGAACATGCCCATGGACGAAATTAGGGCCATCCTGACCAAATACCCCGTGGCCACCCGGGTCATGCTGAACGGCGACATTGTCGTGGCCAGGGACATCGCCCACGCCAAACTCAAGGAGCGCCTGGACAGCGGCGAAGGCATGCCCGGCTATTTCAAGAATCACCCGGTCTATTACGCCGGCCCCGCCAAAACGCCCGAAGGCTATGCCTGCGGCTCCTGCGGCCCCACCGCCTCGGGCCGCATGGACCCCTACGTGCCCATCTTCCAGGCCGAAGGCGGCTCCATGGTCATGCTGGGCAAGGGCAACCGCACCAAGGTCGTCACCGACGCCTGCAAAAAATTCGGCGGCTTTTACCTGGGCTCCATCGGAGGCCCGGCCGCCAGATTGGGCAAGGAATGCATTACGGCCTTGAAGGTTTTGGAATATCCCGAATTGGGCATGGAAGCCATTCAGCTTATGACGGTCAGGGACTTCCCCGCCTTTATCATCGTGGACGACAAGGGCAACGACTTTTTCTCCGACCTCACGGACCGTTACCAGGCCCTGCGCAAAAAAATGAACCTGGACTGATTCTCAGCCGGGATTCCATCAAGCAAAAAACGCCCGGCAGGCTTAGGCCCGCCGGGCGTTTTTCATCACGCGGTTTCGGCGCGCTATCCAACCTACGTATTGTCCATAAAAATAGTAGGTTGGGTAGAGCATGCAGAACTTTTTCTACAAAGGCTGTTCATTTCTCGGCGGAAATAATGATCAAAGCCAAAAACATAGGTGCGAAACCCAACAAATGGTTTTCCGTCCCCAAAACCTTCTTCCACAATTTATCCGCCCTTGACGATCTTGCGCCCCAACTCCCGGGCCTGGTCCATGGCGTCTTCGTGCTCCAGAACCGCGCCTTTGTCTTCCACCCGCCTGAAAAAGATGCCGCCGCCGTATTCCATGTCCATGGCGTCGTAAAAATATTTGCAGGTCAGCTCGCACCCTTCAAAAAGGTTTTTGCCACGGGTGGCGCCCACGCCAATGGCGTAGCCTGTCCCGCTTTCATAGGGCGCGGACGGCCCCTGGCCCTTTTTCAGCAGCCTGTCGGACCACATGGCCTGGGTGCGATCGATAATGGCCTTCAGTTGGGCCGGGAAATTATAGAAAAAAATGGGCCCGGCGGTCACAATGGCGTCCGCTTCCTTTAAAATAGGATAAAGATCCTGCATCTCGTCCTTGACCACGCATTTGCCGGTTTTATCGCATCCGCCGCACTCGCGGCAGCCTGATATTTTATAGTCGCGGGCGTAAATCGCCTGGGTTTCCGCCCCAGCCTCCCTGGCCGCTTCGAGCAGCGCGTCAAGCAAGAGATCGCTGTTTCCGCCCTTTCTGGGACTGCCGTATATTCCTAAAATTTTCATGATTCCGCCTCCGTATAAGAGTATTCAAGATTGAGTATTATTGACATTATAAGAATTCAAGGACCCACGTCAACAAGGCTTCTTATTTGCATGTTCGGTAAAAGAGGTTATATTTAATCAAATCGCGTCCCGAGAGAATAAAAACGCCGGGGCCATGAAAGGAAAATAAAAGGCCCATGTTTCCTATTCGAGACACCATCCCTTCCAACACTGTGCCGGTTGTTAACAACCTGATCATTGCCGTAAACGTTTTGGTTTTTTTGATGCAGTTGAGCTACGGCGAGGCTTCGTCTCAATTCCTTTTCCATTTCGGGCTCATTCCGGCCAGGTTGACCGTGGAGCAGTACTCCGTTCATTTCACTTTATCTCAAAAGGCTTTCTGGTTGATCTCTTATATGTTCCTCCACGGCGGTTTCATGCATATTTTGGGGAACATGTGGATGTTGTACATCTTCGGGGATAACGTGGAAGACAGGCTGGGCCATTTCCGATACCTGGTGTTTTATCTGGCTTGCGGAGTTCTGGCCGCCATGGTTCATATTGTTTCGGACCCATACTCCAAGCTGCCCACCGTGGGCGCCAGCGGGGCCATCGCCGGAGTCATGGGCGCCTATTTTCTGCTTCATCCCCGGGCCAAGGTGCTGACCCTGATTCCCATCATAATCATTCCCCTGTTTTTTGAGATTCCGGCCTTTTTCTTTTTAGGCGTCTGGTTTTTCATGCAGTTTGTGAACGCCGCCGGATCGGCCTCCGAAGGCGTGGCATGGTGGGCGCACGTGGGCGGCTTTATTTTCGGCATGCTTTTGGTTCCTCTTTTTTCCACCGTTCCCCAGATAGGAGCGGACCGCGCCGTACGCAGCGTGACCCAGCGAAAACGTTCGCCCAGGCTTCAGGTGCTGCACCCGGAATCCGCGCCTTCCTCGGCGGATTTGCACGGCGTATTGTACATCACGCCTTCGGAATCTTTCCTGGGAGCGAAAAAACTGGTGAACATCCCTTGGGGATATGAAAAGCGGCTGTTCACCGTGGTCGTCCCGCCGGGCATGAATCCCGGCGCCAAGCTCCGTTTGAAAGGCCTTGGCAAAGCCCGGGCCGACGGAACCCGCGGCGATTTGTATTTGGAGATCGCCCTGAACAGAAGATCCCAGGAACGTCAATAATCCATGCCGTTCCCGGAAAAATGCATTCATATTTATGGCTCCATGTTATATACGGTAGAGCTGTTGCATCCGAATTTTCTTTCTTTGGCCTTGATATATGAAAAAATAATCCCGTATCAGCGCAGCCCATGGGCGGGATGAATCCCGCGCCTAAGTTTGGGCGGCCGGTGCGGTTAACGCCCCTTTTGAGGACAAGATGCCAATGGATCCCAACATCTTTTTGGAGCGCGTCCGCAAGGAATTGGAGAAATACGCCCCGATTCCCGACGACGAGTGGGATAAGACCGACCGCACGGCGTTCACGCCGGTCCGATACGAGAAGGGGGAGCATTTTCTCCGCATCGGGGACGTTCCGGACAAAATGGGCTTTATCTGGTCCGGCTTGTTTCGGATTTTCTGCATTACCGAACAGGGCGACGAGCGGATCATGGCTTTTAGGGGCGAAAACCGTTTTTTGTCCGCCTTCAGCCCTTTTTTGGAAAGCCAGCCCTCCTGGTACGGCATCCAGGCCCTGGAGCCCAGCATCTTACTTTGCTTTGACCTGCAGCAATACCAGCGCCTGATGGCCGGCCATCCCTGTTGGTGCCAGATCAGCCGCAAATATGTGGAAAACCTTTTTATCGAAAAAGAAAGGCGGGAACGGGATTTCCTGACCGAAAACGCCGAAACCCGGTACCTGAACTTCCTGCGGGAATATCCCGGCCTCGAAGACCGAGCCCCGCAATATCAGATCGCTTCCTACCTTGGAATCACCCCCGTGGCCTTAAGCCGCATCCGCAAAGCCCTTCGTAACAAAAATCAAATCTCTTAACCTATGTTAATGCCCTAAACCCTAACCTGACTTAAACTTCCCGAAAATAAAGCGCAACGCCGACTAATCTGGCGCCGCCTCTCGCGGCGGGCGAACGGTCGGCTTGATGACGGGAGGTTTTATGAAAAAGGCGTTTATCACCGGCGCAACCGGTTTTCTTGGGCTAAATCTTATCGAGGAGCTGAGCCGCCAGGATTGGGAACTCCATGCCCTGCATTTGCCGGGCGAGAACCTTGGGCAATTGTTACGGTTTCAGGTTCAAGCCATAGCCGGCGACATCCTTGATCCCGGATCCATCAAGAAGGCCATGCCGAAAAACGTGGACGCGGTTTTCCACTTGGCAGGAGACACCAGCACCTGGTCCAAAAACAATGAACGTCAATGGAAAATCAATGTTGACGGGACCATTAACGTCCTGAACGCGGCCATCGCCCAAAACGCAGGCCGGTTCATTTACACGTCGTCCATCTCAGCATTCGGCTTCCACAACGGCCCCATGTCGGAAGCCACCATCTCCACCGCCAAGGAATCCGGCGTGAATTACCATCTGAGCAAATATACCGCCGAACAGGAAATCAGGAAAAAAGCCGACGAAATCCGCTCGGTGATCCTCAATCCCTGCAACGTCATCGGTCCTTACGACCGGGTCAATTGGGCGCAGACGATCAAGGCCGTACATCAGGATCGCGTGCCCGGCTATCCCCCGGGGACAGGCACTTTCGCCCATGTCAGGGACATTGCCGCCGCCCATATAGCCGCAGCCGGGCATGAAAACCCGGAGATCCAATACGTTCTGGGCGGAACGCCTGCCGCGTTTGAACAGGTTTTCGCCGTGATTGAAAAAATTCTCGGAAAACCCCATTCGGGGAAGGTCATCTCAAAAAGCAAGCTCAAGGCGTTCATGTACCTGTTGCAAATCAAGTCGTGGTTCGATGGAAAAGAACCGCTGATCACCCTGGAAAAGTATAAGCGCCTGGTGGGAACCCAGTTGTGCCACGACCAGTTGGCCGTCCATGACCTGGGTCTGCAAAAGGCGCCTCTCGAAGAAATGTTCACCGACAGCTACCACTGGCTGCGGCAGGAAAACCTTTTGAACGATTAATGGAGGAAATCATGGATAATGAACCCAAGAACTTGAAAAAAGGCTGGGAGCTCATCGCCGAAGCCTTTGCCCAAAAGGGCGTGGAATACCTCTTTACCGTGCCGGGGGAAAGCATATCCCCCATTCAGCGCGCAGCCGAAGCCTCCGGCATCCCCATCGTCTCCGCCAGGCACGAGCAAGCCGCAACCTTCATGGCCGAAACCTACGGCCGCATGACAGGCAAGCCGGGCCTGGTTGCCGTCACTTTCGGCCCCGGATTCACCAACGCCTTATCGGCCATTCAAAACGCCAATCTGTCCAATTCGCCCCTGATCCTCATGGCCGGGGCCCACGGCGCAAAATCCCCGGATCGCCTGGGCCTCCAGGATATGAAGCAGGAGCCCATCATCGAATCCATCGTCAAAAAGTCCCTGGTATGCCGTCACACGGAACGCCTGCCGGATTACATCGACATGGCTTTTCGCTGCGCAGCAGGCGGCAGGCCCGGGCCTGTTTTTCTGGAACTGCCCATCGACGTGCTGGACGGCGCCGTGGAATCCGAAAACGCAGTGCGGCTGCACACCTCGGTGGAGTCGCGGCCCATCGATCCCAACGACGTGGTAAAAATGATGTCCCTTATCAAGGCGTCCCAAAAACCCGTCATCATGGCGGGCAGCGGGGCTTATTTCTCCCAGGCCGGACCGGAACTGACCGACTTCGTGGAAAAAGCCGGAATCCCCGTATTCACGGGAAAATTCGGCCGGGGAATCGTCTCCGACGCCCATCCCATGTGCTTTGAGTCCTCGGTGGGCCTAAGGCCGGGCGCGGCGGCCCTGGCCACCATCGATTCCGATTGCATCATCCTTTTAGGGAACCGCCTGTGTCTGTACAACGCCACCGGAGATTTATACCGCCGGGACGCAAAAATCATCCAGGTGGACATCGAACCTGAGGAAATCGGCCGGAATCGCTCCGTGGACGCGGCCATTTTCGGCGACATCAAAAGGCTGCTGCAAGGATGCAACCAATGGATTGACGCCCAGGGCGCTGGAGAATTTCTGCGGGAGCGTTTTACTCCCTGGGTCGCTCAATTGCAGGAAGAGAACGACAATAACAAGGAATTGTCCAAATTTCACTATACAAGCGATCAGGTCCCCATCCACCCAGCCAGACTGGCCAAGGAAATCGACCGGTTCATGGATAGGCCCGACGATATCATCGTTTATGACGGAGGAGATATGCCCACCTGGATGTTGTCCTATCGCACCTGCGTCGCCCCCTGGAATGAAATGGCCTCCGGCCTTTACGGCTGCCTGGGCTGCGGCCTGCCTTACGCCGCCGCGTCCAAGCTGATACGCCCCCAAAGCCGGGTCATGCTGTGCACCGGAGACGGGTCCATCGGCTTTAGCTTCATGGAACTGGAAACCTGCGTGCGGAAAGGCCTGTCCATCGTGGTCGTCATAGGCAACAACAACCTGTGGGGCATGACCGCCAACAGCATGAAGCTGAAATTCAAGCGCCACATCCCCGATACCGTGGAACTGAATTTCGTTCCATACCACAAGTTGATGGAAGCCATCGGCATTCAGGGATTTTTTGTGGAAAATCCTGCTGACATCGGCCCGGCCCTGGAAGCCGCGTTCGACGCTGGCGGCCCGGCCATCGTCAACGTCATGACCGATCCCGGCATCATGGGGCCAGGCTCCGCCGGACTGGCCATGATTGCCGGCAATGAATTCTAACCAAACATGAGGACGCCATGGACCATCGTGAAACGACGCATTTGAATGACGGCCGATTTTCGGCCTGGTACATCCTGATCATCTGCAGCCTCCTATACATGGTCAATTATATTGACCGCCAGGTTCTGTCGATCACGGTGGTCCATATTCAGGCGGAGCTGGGTCTGAACGACACCTTGATCGGAATCATCCAGACCGTATTTTTTATGAGCATGGCCGTGTTCGCCTTTCCGGCCGCCTATCTGGCCGATAGGTGGAGCCGGCCCAAGTGCGTGGCGATCATGGCCGTATTATGGAGCCTGTTCACCTTCATCACCGGCCTGGGGCGGAGCTTTTTGGGGGTACTTCTGCCCCGGGCCCTGGTGGGCGTGGGCGAAGCCGGCTTTACCTCCGGCGGCATTCCCCTCATCGCCTCGGCTTTTCCCGAAAAAGCGCGGGGCCTGGCCATGGGGATTTTCAACATGGCCATTCCCATCGGATCGGCAGTAGGCATGTTGTTGGGCGGCGTGATTGCCAGCACCTGGACCTGGCGAGCGGCCTTTTTTATATTCGCCGCGCCGGGCGTGCTCCTGGGATGTCTGGCTCTGTGGATGAAGGATTTTTCGAAACAAACCAAGATGGAAAAAACCGAGGATGACATCTCCTTTTTCAAGGCGGCGATTTCGTTATATCGCATACCGACCCTGCGCTGGCTTTACCTTGGGTTCGCCATGCAGAACATCACCCTGTTTTCCTTCCTGACCTGGACCCCGGCCTATGTCATGCGCGCCCACAATGTGGACGCCACAGCAGCAGGAATGAAGATCGGCCTCATCGCCATGATGGCCGTTCTGGGGTCGATCCTGGGAGGGATTGCGGCCGACGCCTGGCAAAAGCGCAACAAACGGGGCCGCATGCTCACGGCCTTCTGGGGGCTGGCGGCGGCGTCCGTCTTGCTGGTTCTTTCCCTAATGATGGAGTTGTCCGGGATCGGCTTTGTATTGGGCCTGATTTACGGCGCCGCCTCGGTGATCCCCCTGCCGGCCATCACGGCGGTCACCCAGGACGTGGCGCCTTCGCATCTGAAAAGCGTGTCCTGGGGCATGAACGCCTTTTGCTGCTACGTCCTGGGAGGCGCCTGGGCGCCCATGATCGTGGGGGGCATATCAGACGTGCTGGGCGGCGGCGCCTCCGGCCTGAAAATCGCCCTGCTCATTTCCACCCTGGGAGGCTTTCTGGGCGCGGCATGCTACTGGATCAGTTCCAAAACCTATCACGACGACCTGCAGCGCGCCGCAGAAGAGTAACCCTTGGAGATTTGTTTGGCAGGGGTGGCAATAATGTAGGATAGGTACATTTATGGTTACAAGGTTCGTAAAAATAGCCTGGAAAACGGCAACCGGTTTTTTCCCCCAATGAACTCAAATTCGCCGGTAAAGACCGTCATCCCCGCAAGGGCGATCCGCTTTTTATAGGATCGCCCGCAAGCGGGGACCCAGCGTCCTTTTGGTTTTAGCCGGACCTTAGCGTTTTATAATGGTCGGAGACTCTTCGCATTTGGATAGGCGCTGCTTGCCGCGCCCGCGTAGGGGCAGGGTTTCCCCGCCCGAATTTTCGCCCGTCATTCCCAAACGTCCCTGTCGGGAATCCAGCGCCCAATTTTTTACCCACGGAAGACACGGAAGACACGAAAATAAAAATTTGCGCGGCATCCGTTTTTTCTCATGGTTTGATATTTTTGTCGGGTCGCTTCGCATGGGAACCTATGAATCCGCATCAATCCCAAAGGATTGTACGCCCTGGATTTTAATACCTGTCTAACCGGCTCCGCATGACCCGACCTACAATTGTTGGATTTAATTGATGCCATTTCAGTGTGTTGTGCAGGTCGGGTTGCGCGGCGCTGTACAAGTGAACTTGAATCGTAAAAATGCTTTTTCGCCGCATTCGAATGTAAAAAAGAAAGAATACGCGCGCAGCAACCCGACGTCTTTAGTATGCGGAAATGGAGCCTTTTAAACACATTTGTTTCCGTGGTTAATATTCTTCGATCCCGTAACAAGGGTAGCCCAGACAGAGCAGTATCCTGCCTGGGTTGCAAAGCAACATGTTTTGCGGC
>NZ_FQZU01000006.1 GCF_900142135.1 Desulfatibacillum alkenivorans DSM 16219
GAAAAGTTCTTTGCGGAGCTTACTTTCAAGAAAGCGATTCGCCGAAGGCTCTAATCACCTGCGCGGAGCGCCATTGAAAAGTTTTGATCAAACTTTTTGCCGCGTCGCGGCGTATAGAAAAAGAGTTTGCCGCCGGAGGCGCAGTTCGCAGTTCGTCTTTTCCGCAGTTCATCAGTTCAGTAGTTCCTTAGTTTTGAATTATGGCGGCAACGGCCCGTTCCGCGCTGGACAGGGCGCCTTCCAGGTATCCGCCGTAGTAGTCGGCGGTTTCGCTGCCGGCGAAGTGGAAAGAGCCGTCCCAGATGCTTGTTTTTCCTCCTGGCGGATGGAATTCAGGGTGGTTATGGGCGGAGCGCTGGTCGTATTCCGCGGCCGTATACTTTTCCCGGGCCCAATCCTGGTAGTAGATTTTCACCGGAGTTTTTGCGTTTTCTCCGAAAAGACAGGGAAGCTGGGCCAGGACGGCCTGGGTCATGGTTTCGTCGTCCTTGCGCCTTAAGGCGGGGATATTTGAGAAGCCGGTAAGTCCATAGGGCGCGCCTTCCGGGGCGGAGCCGTCGTGAAATTCCCCGATGGGCCCGCACAGGCTGAAGCCCTGGCCGGAAAAGCCCATGCTCAGCCAGTCCGCTTTGTCGTACAGGGCGAAAAATTTGGCGTGCCCGGCCATCCAGGTGCTGGCTTTCAGCATGGCCTGGGTGAGGCCGTAGGATAAATCCGGGGTGAATAAAATGGAGCTGGCCGCCAATCGGGGCGGCATGGCGAGGATAAGGTGGTCCGCCTCCAGCACGCATTGGGGCGCTCGGTCCAGAACTCCCACATGGACCCGGACGCCATGGTCTTGGCGCTGGATTTCGCAGACCGGATGATTCAGGCGGACGTCACTCCGGGGAAGCCGGGAGCACAGCCCCTTGATCATAGATGCCATGCCGCCTTCCAGCCTGCGGCCGGGGGGATCCATGGGATAGCCCGGAAAGTTTTCCACATGGCCGTCTTTTGCCATGAACCGGGCCATGCCTTTTTCAAACTGAGGGAATGATTGAAGCCCCAGAGCCTGGATGAGGGAGACCACCTTGGGGTTCAAGGCCGGCCAGTACCAGGACGGCCCCAGGTCCGCGAAAAAGCCCTCATGCTCCGGGCAGAGTATCCTGCCTCCCACCCGGTCCCGGGCTTCCAGGATGGCGATGGCTTTATTTTGCGCCGCCAGCAGGCAGGCTGCATACAGCCCGCTGAGGCCGCCTCCGATAATTACAACGTCCGTTTTTTCCATGTGCATATTCTTAGAAATTGGAGCCTTTCAATCTATCTTTTCCCCCAGGCCTAATGCTTGTTTCCGGGGGGGATTCGTCGAGGAAGGCAAGGACCGCGCTCCGGATCTCCTTGTCCCTATTGACTGCTGAAAACCCGAAAGCCAGGGGCCAGAAGCGGTCTTCCAAAACCAGAACCAGCCGTGTGGCGCCTCCGCTTTGCTGGGACGTCGGCTTGCATATGACGGCGTCCACAATCCGGTTCAGTCTGGCCCTGTCGGATGCGTTGGTCCAAAGGCCGCTTCTCCGCCAGGTCGCCATGCCGGTGGATTTATCCAGTTCGGTGATCGTCTCCCTGTAAAGGAGCAGCCCGCCGATGATGAAGGCCGGTCCAAGCGCCAGCCCGAACGCGGCGTCCTTTGAGAACGCCTTGCCGCCGAAAGCCAAAGAATACAGGCTTGCAAGCAAGGCGATGAGTCCGAGAGCGAGGATGAAAGCGAAAACAGCGCGGGGCTTGTTTTCAATGACAAGGCGGGTTGAGGTCTGCTCGACGATTTTTGTCATGGCTTTGATTGCGCTCCCCGATTTGGATGAAAAAACCTATCCGGCCCATGCCAAACAAATAGGTTGTTATCATCCGCCTTCAGGGAGGGCAAGTCAATCCCAAGTTTGGGGGCCTTTGCAGCCGGCGTTGAAGGCCCCGCATCAGGGGGGGGCGGCTGGAAGGCTTTGCCTGAAATCCCCGTTTATCCGGAAGAAAAGAAGAAGATGTGCAGCTTAACATAGGTAGGGCGCGAATGGCTGAACCAAAGGCCCTTCGTGCAGCAAGGCTTCAAACTCTTCGGGCGGCAGGGGTTTGCTGAAGTAATACCCCTGGATGTAATCCGTCTCTATCTTGTGCAGGAAATCCAGTTGATCTTTGGTTTCCACGCCCTCGGCGACCACCTGGATATTCAGGCCATGGGCCATTTCCACGATCGCCCGCACCAGCATGTTGGCCTGGCGCTCGTCCGGCACGTCGTCCACAAACGACTTGTCTATCTTAAGGACGTCGATGGGAAAACGGCGCAGATAAGATAAAGAGGAATACCCGGCGCCAAAGTCGTCCAGGGAGGTCGTTACTCCCATGGCGCGCAGGTCTTGCAGCGTTATTCGTGATTGTTCAGGGTTTTGCATAAGAACGCTTTCGGTGATCTCCAGTTCCAGAGCGCCGGGAGGCAGGCCTGTTTTGTCCAGGACCTCCCGGACAAGGAGCGGCATGTCATCTTCGCGAAACTGCCGGGGCGAGACGTTCACGGCCACCTTGACGTCCTTTCCGGAGGCGGTGCGCCAATGCTGGGTTTGCCTGCACGATTCCTCCAGCACAAAGCGGCCGATGGGGACGATCAGGCCCGTGTCCTCCGCCAACGGGATGAAATCCGCCGGGGACGCCAGGCCGCCGTTGCGCCGCCATCGCACAAGCGCCTCCATTCCCATGATGGTTTTATGGGCGGTGATGACCTTGGGCTGATAATGCACGGTTATTTCGTTATTCTGCAAGGCGGTGCGCAGGCTGCCTAACATGGCCAGTCTTTTGTTGGCCTCTTCGTTCATGGATCGCTTGAAGAACCTGTGTTTGCCCTGGCCGGATTGCTTGGCCTCCCGGCAGGCCACGTCCGCGTTTTTTATCAGGGTAATGGGGTCCGCCGGCTCCGAACCCTTTTTGGTGACGGCAATGCCCATGGAGGCGCTCAGATAGATTTCCTCATCGTTAATCCGAAAAGGCTCGTCAAATATTGTGTTGAGCGAATCCGCGGTCAGGGCGGCGTCGGAAGGCGATTTCAGGCCTGTTTGCACCAGAACAAAATCGTCGGCGCCCATTCGGCAGCAGAATTCCCTCCATCCATGGCGCAAAACCAGCCTGTCTGCCGCTTCCTGCAATATTTTGTCGCCTGCGACGTGTCCCAGGGCGTTGTTTACGGAAACAAAATCGTCAAGATCCAGCACGATGACGGCCAGGAGTTCATCCGCCCTTTCCGCCCGGGCTATGGCCTGTCTCAGATGCTCCGTAAAAAGTTCGCGATTAGGCAGGTCGGTCAAGGCGTCGTGGTAGGCTTGATGCCGGAGCATCTCCTCCCCCCGGCGTACGTCGGACAGGTCGTGAAAGACCCCCACATAACGGGAGGCGACGCCGAAGTCGTCCTTCACCGCCGTGATGGTGGTCCATTGGGGGTAGGCTTCCCCGTTTTTGCGGCGGTTCCAGATTTCGCCCCGCCACTCCCCCTTCTCAATGAGAGCATCCCACATTTTTTTGTAAAAATCATCGTCCTGCCGGTCGGATTTCAGGATGCTCGGATTTTCCCCCAAGGCTTCCCCGGCCGAGTATCCGGTGATATTGCTGAAGGCCTTGTTGGTGGAAAGGATCTTTCCGTCCTGATCGGTCACCACCACCCCTTCCAGAGCCTCGTCAAAAACCTTCTGGGCCAGTTCCAGGCGGTTTTCAAATTGCTTTTTTTGATGGATGTCCACGTGCGTGCCGACCATTCTTTGGGCCCGGCCGTTTTCATCAAACTCCATGACGCGGCCCCTGCCCAGAATCCATTTCCAGTCCCCGCCCTTGGTTTTCATCCGGAATTCAACGGAATACGGTTCGCCGCTTTTCAGGTATTTGATCATGAGCCTTTTGGCCCTGGGAAAATCATCCGGATGCATCAGCATCTCCCAGGTTTCCATGCTGGGCTCCATTTCGTCCGGCTCATAGCCGAGCATGGTGTAATAGCGGGGGCTGAAATAGGCCCGCTTCTCAGGGATGCACCAGTCCCAAAAGGCGTCGCTGACCGAGTCTATGGCCAGTTGCATCCGCTCCCTGGAAATACGCAATTCCTCCTGCACCGCTTTTTCCGCGGTTTTGTCTTCAAAAATGGCCGCGATCTCCCCGCTGGGCAGCTTGTAGACGTAATTTTCCACCCACAGGTCCACGCGATGATCGCTATACTGGAACATGGGCTTATGCTCGGGTTCGCCAGTGCGGTAAACCCTGCGAAACACCTCCAGCAGGCCCAGTTTTTCCACGCTCGGGAACACCTCCTGGACGCTTTTCCCGATAATGTGCTCCCGCTTTAGCCGGCTTGACTCTTCGCCGGCCTTGTTGATTTCCTTGAAAATAAAGTCTCGCCCGTTCTCACTGGCCGTGTAGACGGCGATGCCGGTGCCGATTCCCTCAAAGATGGTTCGAAACAGGAACTCGCTATGAAAAAGCCGGCGCTCCAAATTCACCTTTTCCGTGGCGTCCTGATTGCTTCCCCGGCGGCCGATGAATTCTCCCTGATCGTCAAAAATGGGGCTGCAAACGTGGGATATCCAGTGAACCTCTCCTTTTTGGGAAATGATCCGGAAATCCATGGGCGCGTGGACGGGCCCCGCGTGCATGCAGTTGAGATGCTTTAAAACCTTGTCCCGGTCGTCGGGATGAATGATTTTGATGTAAAGATCGGGATCCTCCATGAACTCCCGGGCGGTGTAGCCGCTTATCCGCTCGCACGAAGGCGACACATAAAGGAATGATCCATCCGCGCCGATCATGTATTCCCAATTGTGGGAGCCATCCGCAATGGTGTGGTAAAACTGCTTCGGCGTCGGGCGCCGTGCGGATTGCAAGCCTGAATGCCGCACCCGGCTTTTAAAGGTCTTCTGTTTCGTTTTGGTGACGCCGTCCTCGCCGATTTGCGGTTTTACCATGTGACCAAGCATACTCGCCGTTCATCCCTTCCTCAAAAAAATCCCGCTAAGGTTCAGCCGGCAGGTCCAGCAAGAAGGGCGTCCCATCCGACTTGATTTTCGCAACTGCGTACGCGGCGCCGTCCGAATCCGGCGCACGAATCCCCTCTTTTAGGCTTTATCGGAACGATCGGGCCTAAATTTAACTGAAAAGCCCCTTTTTTTTGACAGGCGCTATATGCTGTATGACTTTTATCGGGGATCTCAATAATTCAGTTATGATCACATAATATCCTGTTTTATATGGATTAAATTCTTTTCAAGCGTTTTGGGCCTCGCATGAATCTTTTGCTAATGATAATCTTTGTCAATTACTTGACGGGCAGACTAGGCCTTTTTCTTCGGCGCGCTTTGCGAGAAGATTCGTCGTAATAACAAAACATTGAAGCGCCGCTTCCGAATCGGCCCTCCCGGGGGTGTTAATAATATGACGCATTAAATACAAATATGTAAAAATTTGTTTGGCCGCCTACCAAAGTGAAAAATAATTGCGCAAATACCCGTACCCTTTGTAAACGCAATAAATGCAGCGTGTTACAGAGTAGCTCCCTTCCGGCTTTCAGGAAGGGAAGGGGATCTCTTCGCCCTCCGCCTCCCTGTGATTTTTTAATAACTCACTGTTAAAACAATGTAAAATTTTGATGGCACGCCGCCTGCAAGGAGGCTTTCAAAACCGGACGCCGGTTTTTGCAATAATTGTGTTCGGACGCCAGGGGGCGTCCTTTTCACCTGGACAAACGGCTTCACAAATATTCCGGCGCAATGCCTCTTGCATCCGGCAATCCTTCCCATTTTTTCAGGGGGCTTGCGTCGGGCGCGGTCTTTTAAGCGGAATGTTGCAGGCGCCGCCAGCCACCACTAAATTTATGAAAGGAATTGGCGAATGTTGAAAAATATGACCGTGGGCAGGAAGATTTTTTTGGGGTTTATTTCCGTTCTTGTTCTTCTTTCCGCGGTGGGTTTTATATCTTATGAAGCGCTCGTGGGAGCTTCCCAAGGATTCACTTCATACCGGGAGATGGCGCGGGACGCTAATTTGGGGGGGCAGTTGCAGGCCAACATGCTGATGGTGCGCATGCAGGTTAAGGACTTCCTCATAACAGGAAGCGCGGAGCACATCCGGCAGTTTGACGCGTATTGGAACAAGATGGAGCAGTTCCAGGCCCAGGCGCAAAAGGAGATCCTGGACCCGGAGCGCGCCGCCATGATTGATTCCATTGAAACGCGGCTTGGGGAGTATAAAACGAGTTTCGGTCAGGTCGTGGAGCGCATGAATCAGCGGAACGCCTACGTCAGCGATGTTCTGGACCAAAAGGGCCCGTTCATGGAAAAGACCCTGTCAAAAATCATGGTTTCCGCCCATAATGATGATGACGCATCCGCCGCGTACTATACGGGAACGGCGTTGAGGGGCCTGCTGCTGGGACGCCTGTATATGGCCAAGTTTCTGAATTCCAATGATCTGAAGGACGTGGAGCGGGTGCAGCAGGAATTCAGCGGTATGCAGGAGGCATTGGGGATCCTTGACCGGGAATTGGATAACCCGGAAAGACGGGAAATGCTGGCCGCCGTCGCTGCCGCCAAAAACCAATACATAACCGCGTTTGACAAGCTGGTGCAAGTCATCAAGGAGCGCAATGGGATTATTGCCGATTCTTTGGATCGAATCGGACCGGAAGTGGCTCAGGACATCGAGGACGTGAAACTTTCCATCAAGGAAGTCCAGGATGAACTGGGGCCGAAGCTCGTGGCTTCCAACAAGAAAAGCCTTTCTCTGATTGTGATTGTGGGGGCGGGCGCCATCCTGGGCGGACTGCTTTTGGCGTTGGTTATCACCCGGGGAATCACTAGGCCTATTCAAAGGGTGGTGGACTTCGCCGGAAAGCTGCGGGCCGGGGATCTTTCGGCCCAGTTGGAGGAAGGCAAGGATGAAATCGGCGTGATGAGTTCGGAGCTCAACTCGGTCGTGGAAGCCCTGCGCCGCAAGGAACGCATCGCCGCCGCCATTGCAAAGGGGGATTTAAACCAGGACGTAAGCCTGGCCTCGGACAAGGACTCCTTTGGAAAGGCCCTCAGAACCATGGTTTCCAGTCTCAACGGCATTGTCGGCCGGCTATATGTTGCGGCGGACCAGGTGGACACGAGTTCCAAGCAGGTCTCCGAATCCAGCATGTCCCTTTCCCAGGGCGCCACGGAGCAGGCCTCCTCCCTGGAGGAAATCACGTCTTCCATGACGGAAATCAGCGCCCAGACCAAGACCAATGCGGACAATGCGGGCGAGGCTTCCAATCTGGCCGTGGAAGCCACGGGCGCCGCGGAAAAAGGCGTGAGCAGGATGGCGGAGATGACCAACTCCATGTCCACCATCAGCGAGTCCAGCCAGGAGATCGCCAAGATCATCAAGGTCATTGATGACATCGCCTTCCAAACCAACCTGCTGGCTTTGAACGCCGCCGTGGAATCGGCCCGCGCCGGCGTGCACGGCAAGGGATTCGCCGTGGTGGCCCAGGAAGTGCGCACCCTGGCCTCCCGCAGCGCAAAAGCCGCCCAGGGCGTGTCCGACCTGATCGAAAACGCCGTCAACAACATCCATGAAGGGGCTAAAATCGCCGAAAACACCTCCCAGGCCCTGGACGAAATTCAAAGCAGCGTCTCCAAAGCCGCGAATCTTGTGGCGGACATCGCCGTCAGCAGCAATGAACAGGCCAAAGGCATCTATCAGGTGAATGAAGGGCTCTCCCAGATCGACAGCGTCACCCAGCAAAACGCCGCCAACGCCGAAGAAACCTCGGCCGCCTCCATGGAGCTGTCCTCCCAGGCCACGGCCTTGCGAGGGGTCCTGGCCTTCTTCCAGACCGGCGCCGCCGCGTCGGGCGAAGCGCCCCGGGCGGCCGCGCCCGAGGTCAGGCCCTTGGGCATCGCCTCCCAATCCCAAAAAGCCTTGCCCAGAGAGCCTGAAGCCTGGGGCGGAGACTCCCTGGCAAGAAGCCAGGTGCGGCCGGACCAGTTGATAAGCCTTGATGACAGCGAGTTCGACCGGTACTAGCCCCATTCGCCTTTTTGCGGCGGATGGAATCCCGCCTCCGCCTGCTCTGCGGCTTATTTTCGAAAGCCGGAACCCATGCAAAAGGGTTCCGGCTTTTTGCTTTGGGGCAGCCTCCAGGATTGCACGCTTCGGGCCGGGTAACGGGCGCTCATGTCGCCCTTTTTCAAAGAAATACGGCCGGGGGCGTCATGGCGCTTCCGGCGGCCGCAGGCTGCAGGCCCCAGCCTCTGAATGGAATTATTATAATTTGACTAATGTGCGGCGGGTAATTTGTTTCTCGGGAGGGGCGAAAAAACAACCGGCGTCGCGGCCTTTGCTGCCGGGCTCTCCTTCTTTGTTCGCTAAATTATATAATAAAAATGATTAATTATATTCTTAATTCGAGAGAGGCCCTTGTTTGGGACGGCGGTTGGGAATAGAACCTGATTTTGATATTTTCTATTTAGTCGGGAGTTTTGATTTGTCAAGAAGGGTAAAAAAAGACTTGACGAAATAAATTCTGTTCATATAGAATTCGAAATGAGCAATATTCATGTCGGCAACAGCCTCTCATGCCTTGAATAACAGTCTTGAATAACCGGATGGGTCCAAAAACATCCATGCGACTGTTTAAATATCTCAACTTGTTAGTGAAATCAGTGCACATATTAGCGTCGCCTTATGCAGGCAGGGCAATTGATGTTGAATTGCATTCATAGGTGAACCCGCCCTGGATGATTTCCAGGCGGTCGGGCCGGAAAAAACAGGCGCGGCAATGCCGCTCCCTCCCTCCGGCGCCATGAAAGACTCTTCACGACCTCAGGTCCTTATCGGTCAAACGTTGCACCAAGGAAAGGCGCCTGTCCCATGTTTCTGCAAATCGTTTCAAGCGGTATAGCCATCGGCTGCATCTATGCATTGATCGCTTTGGGCTTTGTCCTCATCTACAAGGCCTCGGAGGTGGTCAACTTCGCCCAGGGCGATCTCATGATGATCGGCGCGTTCCTGGTATACAGCGCCGTCACCCATTTTCACGTTCCGTTCATCCCGGCCTTTTTAATCGCCGTCATCATCATGGCGGTTTTGGGTAAAGGCATCGACAGGCTTTTGCTCCGCCCCCTTGTGGGAGAGCAGGCCTTCGCCCTGATCATGGCCACCATCGGGCTGGGGATTCTCATCCGCAGCATCGGCGGCATGATCTGGGGGTACGACACCTTTTCGTTCCAGGCGGGCATCACGGACCGGCCCGTCCGCATGGGATCGGTGGCGCTGTCCTCCGTCCATATCTGGATCATCGCCGTAACCCTGCTTTTGATCGTGGGGCTGTACTACTTTTTCAACAGGACCAAGACCGGCGTGTCCATGGAAGCGGCGTCCCAAAACCAGCTGGCCGCCTATCTCATGGGCATTGGCGTTAAAAAGGTGTTTTCCAACATCTGGGCCATCAGCGCCATGGTGGCCACCGTGGCGGGCGTGCTTTTAACCCCCCTTCAATTCCTGAACTACAACATGGGCTTTGTGGGGCTCAAGGCCTTTCCCGCAGCCGTATTGGGGGGCTTCGGCAGCATTCCCGGGGCCATTGTGGGAGGCATAATTATCGGGGTTTCCGAGTCCATCGCCGGCGTGTACCTGCCGGAGGGATTTAAGGAAATCTTTGCGTGGATAATCCTGATTGGGGTTTTGATGATTCGCCCGGAGGGCATTTTCGGGATTCAGGAAAGAAAGAGGGTCTAAGAAATGCGTTTTGAGAAGCGAATGCACTACCTGGAGGACGTCCAGCTTTTTCGCTACCGGAGCGACATGGCCTGGTACATCCTGCTCCTCCTCCTGTTGCTGGCGGCGCCGGCCGCCATGGGAACCTATTGGGTGTCCTTGCTGATCCAGATCGGCATATACATCATTGTGGCCCTGGGCTTGAACCTCCTGAGCGGCTACACCGGGCAGGTCTCCCTGGGGCACGCCGCCTTTTTCGCCGTGGGGGCCTATACCTCGGCCATCCTCACCGGCAAGTACAGTATTCCCTTTTTGCTGGCCCTGCCGGCCTCGGGCGTTGCGGGCGCCGCGGCGGGCCTGGTCGTGGGCCTGCCCGCCCTGCGGCTCAAGGGGCTGTATCTGGCCATCGCCACCATGGGCTTCGGCTTTATCGTGGAGGAAATCATCGTCCAGTGGGAAAGCGTGACCAACAGCGTAAACGGCCTCATGGTAACCCGGCCGGTCATCGGCCCCATCTCCTTTCAGAGCGATAAGTCCTATTATTATCTGGTGCTGGCCGTCGTGCTCATCATGGTTCTGGCCATCAAGAACATCCTGCGCACCCCCACGGGCAGGGCTTTTATCGCCATTCGGGACAGCGAAATCGCAGCCGAATCCATGGGCGTCAGCCTGACCGTCTACAAGACCGCCGCCTTCGCAATCAGCGCCTTTTACGCCGGAGTGGCCGGTTCGCTCTTCGCCCATTTCATGTTTTTCATCGGCCCGGAAAACTTCACCATCATGGAGTCCATCAGCTTCCTGGTGATGATTCTGGTGGGCGGCCTGGGCTCTGTCCACGGGGCCGTGTTCGGCGCGGTGTTCATCACCTTTCTGCCCGAAGCCATCAGCTTGAGCAGGGGCTATTTGCCGGCGGTGATAGGCGAGCAGGCCGGGCTTCAGTCGGCCGTGTACGGGCTGGTGCTGCTGCTGTTCATCCGGTTCGAACCCCTGGGCTTGTACGGCCGGTGGCTGAAAGTAAAATTCTACTTTGAAAATTTTCCCTTTTACAAAAAGGACACCTTTCGCAGGGTCAGAAAATTCCATCGGACCGTCAAACAGTAAAACAGGCCGTCCAAGAAGGTTTTCTAAGGCCTACGGGGATTTGACATGAGTGACAACGGTTTTTTTCGAGCCGCCGGCATATCCATACAATTCGGCGGCATCAAAGCGCTGGAAAACGTCAGCCTGGACGTCAAACAGGGAGAGGTGCACGCCATTATCGGCCCCAACGGAGCGGGCAAGACCACATTGCTCAACTGCATCAGCCGGCAGTATAAAGCCGACAGCGGCCAGGTTTTTTTTCAGGGAAAGAACATACTCAAGCTAAAGCCTCACCAGGTGGTTTCCAGGGGCATTGCCCGCACCTTTCAGAACATCGAACTTTTCAAGAACATGACCGTCATGGACAACATGCTCCTGGGCCGCCATTCCCAAAGGGCCACGGGCATTTTCTCCGATATTCTGTTCTACGGAAAGGCCCGTCAACAGGAATCGGACTTCCGCCTGAAGGTGGAGGAGGTCATCGACTTTCTGGACCTCCAGGCCTACCGCAACAGAATCATCAACGACGTCCCTTACGGCGTGCAGAAAAACGTGGAGCTGGGCAGGGCTCTCGTTATGGAGCCCCGGCTTCTTTTACTGGACGAGCCTTCTTCCGGACTGAACATGGAAGAAACCCAGGACCTGGCCTTCTGGATCGAGGACATCAGGGACGACCTGGGTATAACCATAATCCTCGTGGAGCATGACATGCGTCTGGTCATGGACTCCTGCGACAGGGTGACCGCCCTGGATTACGGCGGAGTGCTTGCGGTGGGCGAGCCTAAAGAGGTTGTCAAGAATCCGGACGTGGTCAAAGCTTATCTGGGGGAATGAGTGCGGCATGGCAATACTCCAAGTAAAAAACATCGAGGTTTCCTACGGGCCGGTGAACGTGGCCAAAGGCATTTCCTTTGAAATCGAGGAAGGCTCCATCGTAACCATTCTGGGGGCCAACGGCGCCGGTAAAACCACCATCTTGCGGACCATATCCGGCCTGATCGAGCCGGAAAAAGGAAGCGTGGAGTTTGAGGGCAAGCCCATTCACGGCCTCGAACCCGAAGAAATCGTCAAAATGGGCATATCCCACGTCCCTGAAGGGCGGGAGGTCTTCCCGGACCTGACGGTCTATAAAAACCTCATGATGGGCGCCTTTATCCGCGACGACAATCAGGCCATAGAACGGGATCTGGAGCGGATATACAATTATTTCCCCATCCTGTCGGACCGGAAGGAACAGCTGGCCTTCACCTTGAGCGGCGGCCAGCAGCAGATGCTGGTGATCGGGCGGGCTCTTATGTCCCGCCCCAAACTCCTGCTTTTGGACGAACCCTCCCTGGGCTTGGCCCCCCTGCTCATCAAAGAGATTTTTGAAATCATCACACGCATCAATCAGGAACAGAGAACCACCATCCTGCTGGTGGAGCAGAATGCGCGGATGGCGCTCTCCGTGGCGCAGCACGGATATATTCTGGAAATGGGCCGCATGGTCATGGACGACGCCACGGAAAAACTGCAGGCCAATGAAGACGTTCAGGAATTTTACCTGGGCATGCGGGAAGAGGGCATCCGCGGCGCCCGCCGATGGAAAAAGAAGAAGCAATGGCGATGAATTCTTCACTCAATAAAGGAGAAAAATCCATGTCCATCACTCGAAGAACTGTTTTTCTGATAGCAGCGGCAATCTTTGTACTGGCCTTTTGCCCCGGCCTCTCCCTGGCCGAAGTGGGCGTAACCAAGGATGAAATCAAGATAGGAGGCATCCTGGACCAGTCCGGGCCCATTGCCTTTATGGGCAAGGCCGTCAGCGACGGCTCGAAAATGTACTTCCAGTACATCAACGACAAGGGCGGCGTCCACGGCCGCAAGATCAACTACATTGTGGAGGACGACGGTTACCAGCCCCCCAGGGCCGTGCAGGCGGTCAAGAAATTGACCTCCAGAGACCAGGTCTTTTGCATTTTTTCCGTTTTGGGCTCGGCCCAGTGCAACGCCATGTATCCCATCCTGGAATCCCAAGGCATCCCCCTGGTTCTGCCCGCCACCCAAAACCAGGATATGGGCGTCCCCCCCAGGAAATACCTCTTTTTGGGAGACCCCACCTACACGCTTCAAGGCAAGATCGCCCTGGAATACATCGTGGAGGACAAGGGAATCAAAAGCCCCAAAGTCGCCTGCATCTTTCAGGACGACACCCCCGGCCACGACTGGCGCAACGGCGTCCGCATCGGCGCCAGGCATTACGGCCTGGATGTGCTGGAACTGCCCTTTAAAAGAGGGTCCGTGGATTTCGGATCCCAGATGGCCAAATGCAAGGACGAAGGCGTCACCCACGTTCTGGCTTGGGCCCTTGTCCGCGAGCCGGGCATCATGATGAAGGAAGCCCAACGCCTGAACTACAAGCCCACCTGGATCTGGGCCGCTCCGTCCCTGAGCAAAAAGGTCCTGGAACTGGCGGGCGACGCCTTGGACTTCAACAGCGACATTTACGGAACCAGCATCTGGTCCGACGCCGCCAGGGACAAAACCCCCTCCCTGCAACTGGTGCAGGATTGCATTGATAAATACGGCTGGGGCAACTACGACGAACCTCTTTTTCTCTATGGATTCCAGTCGGCCATGACCCTGGTGGAGGGTCTCAACCGGGCCGGCAAGGACCTGACCCGGGAAGGACTCATCAAAGCCTTTGAAACCTTTGACAACTACGACAACGGCATCTTGGCGCCCATCACCTGGGGACCCAATAAAAGGGCTGGCGGCGATTCCGTCAAGATGTTCGAGGTTAAGGACGGAGAATGGCATGCCATGCAGCAGGGCTGGCGCTTCACCACCATCAAAGACTAACCGTATTATTAGAAGGAAAAGATAAGATCATGCCGACACCCGTCAGATTGGATCCATCGTTAAACACGGTTCCGAAACTGTTTCACGCCAAGGTCAAGCAATTCGGCGACCGTGTGGCCATGAGGGAAAAGGTCCTTGGCGTGTGGCAGGAGATATCTTGGAATGAGTACCTGGATAACGTAAGAATTGCAGGCGCGGCGCTGCTCGCCCTTGGCGTCTCCAAGGGCGAGTGCGTCTCCATCATCAGCGAAAACAACCCGGAGTGGCTCTATTGCGACATCGCGGTCCAATGCCTGGGCGGAATCTCAGTGGGCATATACCCCACCTGCTCCTCCGAAGAGGTGGCCTATATCATCAACCACTCCGAATCCCGCATCTTTTTCGTGGAGGACGAAGAGCAGCTGGACAAGTACCTGGAATCCCGCGCCGAATTGACCTGCGTGGAAAAGGTCATCGTCTACGACATGGAAGGCCTGCGAAAGTTCAAGGACGACATGGTCATGAGCTTTGATGAATTCATGGCCATGGGCAGGGAGGAGCGCCAAAAAGATCCCTACCGGTTCGAGGAAATCTGGCCCAGCGTCCGGCCCGAAGATACGGCTATCGTGGTCTATACCTCAGGAACCACCGGGCCTCCCAAAGGCGCCATGCTGTCCCATAATAACATCACCTGCGCCAACCGCATGCTGGTGGAGGCCAACCCGGTCGACGAGGGGAACGAAATCCTTTCCTTCCTCCCCCTTTGCCACGTGGCCGAGCGGAATTGCACCACTTTCCAGGGACTCACCAGCGGAGTCATTATCAATTTCGCCGAAAACCTGGAAACCGTGCCCGAGGATCTGCGGGAAATCTCCCCCCATTCCTTTTTCGCCGTGCCCCGCATCTGGGAAAAGTTTTACTCCAGCATCATCATCCGGATGAAGGACAGCACCTGGCTGGAAAACAAAGTGTTCGACTGGGCCGTAAAAACCGGACGCATGATTTACGCGTTGAAAGCGGAGGAAAAGCCCATTCCTTCTATGTTGAAGTTCAAATATTTCTGGGCGCATCTGCTGGTCTTCCGAAACATGAAAAGAATGCTGGGCCTCGACCGCGCCGCCTACATGATTTCCGGCGGAGCGCCCATCGCCCCCGAAATCCTGGAGTTCTTTCACGCGGCCGGCCTGCCCATCCGTGAGGTGTACGGACAAACGGAATCCACCGGACCCACCACCATCCACCAGGGCAAAGACATCAAACTCGGGACCGTGGGCAAGCCGTGCCCCGGCGTGGAGGTGAGGATAGCGGAAGACGGCGAAATTCTGGTTCGGGGCGAAAACGTCTTCCAGGGGTATCTGAAAGCGCCTGACGCCACCGCCGAAACCATCGTGGACGGGTGGCTGCACTCCGGCGACGTGGGCAGAATGGACGACGAGGGCAACCTGGTCATCATGGACCGGAAAAAGGACATCATCATCACCGCCGGCGGAAAAAACGTCACGCCCCAATACATTGAAAACAAGCTCAAGTTCAGCCCGTATATTAATGACGCGGTGGTCATCGGCGATCGGAGAAAATACCTCACCGCTTTGGTCATGATCGACAAGGAAAACGTCACCCAGTACGCCCAGGAGGAGCGGATTCCTTTCACCACCTACAAAAGCCTGTGCCATAACCAGGAAATCAACGACCTGATTCAGGCGGAGATCGCCAAGGTCAACAAAACCCTGGCCCAGGTGGAGACCATCAAGAAGTTCCGGCTCATCGACATCGAACTTACCTCCGATGATGCGGAGCTCACCGCCACCATGAAATTGAAACGCAAGTACGTGAACCAGCGCTTCGAAACCCTCATTGCGGATATGTACTAACGAGCGGGGCGCCCCCTGCGGGCGCCTTTAGTAATTGCCCCCCGTGGGCGCCCTTGGCAACTGTGGCCGCGTTCCCCTGTGGCGCCTTCAGCAGTATGTAGCTGCGCCCCCCTGTGGGCGCCTTTAGCAATGTAGTCACAGGGCTTGCCCTGCGTTGCTTTTGGGATGATGAGACAGTCAAGTGCGTTTCCAAGGTCAGCTCCCGTACTCAACATCAATACATTGTAGTTGCGCCCCCCTGTGGGCGCCCTTGGCAACTGTAGCTGCGCCCCCCTGTGGGCGCCTTTAGCAATGTAGTCACAGGGCTTGCCCTGCGTTGCTTTTGGGATGATGAGACAGTCAAGTGCGTTTCCAAGGTCAGCTCCCGTACTCAACATCAATACATTGTAGTTGCGCCCCCCTGTGGGCGCCCTTGGCAACTGTAGCTGCGCCCCCCTGTGGGCGCCTTTAGCAATGTAGTCACAGGGCTTGCCCTGCGTTGCTTTTGGGATGATGAGACAGTCAAGTGCGTTTCCAAGGTCAGCTCCCGTACTCAACATCAATACATTGTAGTTGCGCCCCCCCCGTGGGCGCCCCGGGAATGCGCTCGCCGCGTTCCCGGCAGGGTTATCCTGCTGTAAATCCAATTCATCCTCCGCAGCTTACAAAGGCAATGTAGTCACAGGGCTTGCCCTGCGTTGTTTTGGGAAGCATGAGACAGTCAAGCGCGTTGCAAAGGTAAGCTCACGTACTAAAAAACAATAAATTGTAGTCGCGCCCCCCTGTGGGCGCTTTTTTTAGGGGCGGCCCAGGCAAGGTCGTTTTTTGCCTGGGCGCGAAGCGCAGTAGGCGCGGCCCGGACCGCGACATGGAATCCTTCTTCGTAAGATGAAGGTCCGTCAGATGGGCGATTTGAAAGTACGTTTTCTTCGGCATATACTGCTCTCTCATTCATGATTTTGCGTTATTATTTTAATAATTTATATCAGGTAGGAAATGCCGTGGCAACTAAATGCGACGCTTTGCGCTCAGCCACTCTGGGGCGGCGGCAAGATTATTTTTCAAAAAAAGGGGCCATCCTTTTCAAAAAAAGGATGGCCCCTCAAATAATTGGTACGCCCGGCAGGATTCGAACCTGCGGCCTACGGATTAGAAGTCCGTTGCTCTATCCAGCTGAGCTACGGGCGCATGGAGTGACTTTTTGACGCTATTTTGACGTTCGGCGCCGTCTTACATTAATAGCCGTTTATGCATCGTCCTGCGGCGCCGAGCCTTCGGTTCTCCCCAAATCCATCTTGAGCAGCCCGAATTCGGACCTGTTCCTATCAGGGTTGCCTTGCCCAAGGCAAGTTTTTTCAGGCCTGCAGGCCGAATCGGCAAAAAAAAATTTCCTACCACCCCGGACAATATTTGGCAAGAGCAAACAATTCCCAATAGAATTTGAAGTTTGTTATCGCCGGGTTTAACCTTGATTTTTGGTCCAAGGATTCTTAGTATTATTGAGGAGATTTTTACGAAACGGAAAGGGCAGACGTAAAATGAGTCCCGATCGACACGAAGATCTCGGCGATGTCCTGACAGAGCCGACCCAAAAAACCGAGCGGCCTCGCATGTTCAAGGTCTTGCTCCATAACGACGATTACACCACCATGGAGTTTGTGGTAGGGGTTTTGCAAAGAGTCTTTAACAAGTCCGTGCCCGAGGCCACTCGGATTATGCTGAACGTCCACAACCGGGGCGTGGGTGTGGCCGGGGTGTATACGGCGGAGGTTGCAGAAACTAAGATTGAGACAGTGCATTCCATGGCTCAAGCTGACGGTTTTCCACTCAAGTGCAGCATGGAGCCTGAGTAAGGGGCTCCCGGTTTTCCGGAAACAGAGCAGGGAGACGGAATATGATCAGTAAGGATTTGGAAATCGCCATAGGCGCCGCGGTCAACGAGGCCAAGCAGCGCCGCCACGAGTATCTGTGCACGGAGCACGTGCTGTACGCCCTGTGTCACAATATCGAAGGCATCGATATCATAGAACATTGCGGCGGAAATGTCGGCCGCATCCTCCAGGAGTTGGAGCGCTTTTTCACAACCAGCCTGGAAGCCGTCCCCGGAGAGGGCGAGTACGTCCTCCAGCAGACCCTGGGCTTCAGCCGCCTGTTGCAACGGGCCATGGGCCACGTGGAGTCCGCCGGCAAGACCTTCGTGGAAGTGGGCGACGTCCTGGCCGCCATGTTTGCGGAAAAGGACTCCCACGCCCAGTATTTTCTGGCCAACGAGGGAATCACCCGGCTGGATGTTCTGAATTACATCTCCCACGGCATATCCGTGCTTGAGGACGATTCCCCGGACGATTCTCCGGCCCCGGAAATGGGCCCGTCCTCGCGTCCTCGCAAGGAAAAGGAAAAAAGCCCCCTGGAGGCCTACACCGTGGATCTGGTCGCCAAAGCCCGGGAAGGCCGCATCGACCCCCTTATCGGCCGGGCCGACGAGCTGCTGCGCACCGAGCAGATACTCCGCCGCCGCCGCAAGAACAACCCCATATTCGTGGGCGATCCCGGCGTGGGCAAGACCGCCATGGCCGAAGGCCTGGCTCTGGCCGTCGCCGAGGGCAAGGTTCCCGACTTTCTGGAAACCGCCGAGATTTACGCCCTGGATCTGGCCGGGCTCTTGGCCGGAACCAAATACCGCGGCCAGTTCGAGGAACGCCTCAAAGGGGTGATCAATGCGGTTCAGCGCAAGGACAACGCCATCCTGTTCATCGACGAAATCCACACCCTGGTGGGGGCCGGCTCCACCACGGGCAGTTCCATGGACGCTTCCAATATCCTCAAACCGGCCCTGGCGTCGGGCGAACTCCGATGCATCGGGTCCGCCACCTATGACGAGTACAAAGGGCATTTTGAAAAGGACCGGGCCTTGTCCCGCCGTTTTGAAAAGGTGGAGATCGAGGAGCCCACGGTGAATGAGACCGTGAAAATTCTCAAGGGCCTCAAATCCCGGTACGAAGAGCACCACGGCATTCAGTACACCGAAGGCGCGCTGCAGGCCTGCGCCGAACTGTCCGCCCGGCACATCAACGACCGCTTTTTGCCGGACAAGGCCATCGACGTCATGGACGAGGCCGCGGCTTCCCTGAATATGCGCACCAAGCGCAAGCGGAAGTACGTCCGTCCCAAGGATATTGAAAAGATCGTGGCAAAAGTCGCCAAAATTCCGCCCCGCAGCGTGTCCGCGTCCGACCTGGACCGCCTGGGCGCTCTGGAGTCCGACCTGAAAGAAATGGTTTTCGGCCAGGATGAGGCGGTGCAGACCGTGGCTACGGCCATCAAGCGCTCCCGGGCCGGGCTGGCCTCCCACGAACGCCCTGTGGGCTCCTTTTTGTTCACCGGCCCCACTGGCGTGGGCAAGACCGAGGTGGCCAAGCAACTGGCCCAGACCCTGGGCATCGCCTTTTTGCGCTTTGACATGAGCGAGTACATGGAAAAGCACGCCGTGTCCCGTTTGATCGGCGCGCCTCCCGGCTACGTGGGGTTCGATCAGGGCGGCCTGCTTACCGACGCCGTGCGCCGCACGCCCCATTGCGTGCTGTTGCTGGACGAAATCGAAAAGGCTCACGAAGACATTTTCAACGTGCTTCTGCAGGTCATGGATCACGCCACCCTGACGGATAATAACGGCAAAAAAGCGGACTTCCGCAACGCCATTCTGATCATGACCTCCAACGCGGGCGCCCGGGAAATGAGCTCCGCCGCCATCGGGTTCGGCAAGCCGAATGTGGACTCCGGCTCCAGGGGCAAGCAGGCTTTGGAAAAAGCCTTTTCCCCGGAGTTCAGAAACCGCTTGGATTCCATCGTGACCTTCCATAACCTGGATGTCGCCATCATGGAGCTCATTGTGGACAAGTTCATGAACGAGCTTAAAGCCCAGCTCATGCCCAAGGGCGTGGAATTGAACCTGACTCCCAAGGCCCGCACCTGGCTGGCTCAAAAAGGCTATGACCCCAAATTCGGCGCCCGGCCCCTTGGCCGTTTGATCCAAAAGAAGATCAAGGATCTCTTGGCCGACGAAATCCTTTTCGGCGCCTTAACCGCCGGAGGAAGGGTGCGTATAGGCCTGAAAAAAGATGAATTGACCTTTACCTGGTAGCCATGCCTGTTTACGCACTTTCCGAAGCCATATGCTTTCCGGACCCCTCCCTGGCCAGAGCCGACGGACTCCTGGCCGTGGGAGGGGACCTTTCCCCCGAAAGGCTTCTCAACGCCTATTGCATGGGAATTTTCCCATGGTACTCCGAGGGCGAGCCCATCTTGTGGTGGTCCCCCAACCCCCGGCTGATTCTCATTCCTTCCAGGTTCCACATGTCATCCAGCCTGAAAAAAACCTTGCGGCAAAAGCGCTTTACCGTTACGCTTGATACAGCATTTAAAGACGTCATGGCCGCCTGCGCCGCTGTCCGCCAGGATCAGGGGGAAGGCACCTGGATCCTGCCCGATATGGAAAAGGCCTATTACCGCCTGCATCAGGCCGGCTTCGCCCATAGCGTGGAAGCCTGGCAGGACGGCGAACTGGCCGGCGGCTTGTACGGCGTGAGCCTGGGGCGGGGATTCTTTGGGGAATCCATGTTTTTCAAAAAATCCAACGCGTCCAAAGCGGCTTTTGCTACTCTGGTGGAATTTCTTACGGCTCACGAGTTTGAGTTTATTGACTGCCAGATGAAAACGCCGCACCTCATGAGCCTGGGCGCCGAGGAAAGGCCCCGCTCGGTGTTTTTGGACATGCTGCACCAGACCCTGGAATTCCCCACGCTCAGGGGGCGTTGGAGCCTGGAGTCCGAAAACGGCCTGAAAATCGGTTGATAAGACGCTGGGCCCCCGCTTGCGGGCGACCCTGAAAAGCGCTCGTCCTTGCGGGGATGACGGTCTTACAAGGCGCAAGGAAGTTCAGAGGTCGTGGGAGTTTTCCCGATTATTGGCGAAGGCGCATCCGCGACCCATAAAATGCAACGGCTTTCAGTGCGGGGATAATGATCCTGCAAGGCGGTCGAATAAGATACCGGGGCGTTTTGCCCCTGTATAATGGAGAGAAGGCGAACCCAAAACCCCTGGGGCGCGGCAGCCGTCTCTCTCCGTCATCCCCGTGGAGCCATGGAGGCGGGATGATTGCGGCTGTTTTGCAATCATCATGACGCAATGGCGTAAACGGGGACCCAGCGTCATTGTTGCATGCAAGGCTAACTTAAAATACACGCAATGGAACCGCTTACTCAAAGCTGATATGAAATCTGAGGAGACCACGGATGGAACAGGACTGCATATTCTGCAAAATCGTTGCAAAAGAATCTCCGGCCGATATTGTTTACGAAAACGATAAGCTGGTCGTCTTTAAGGATATCAACCCCGAAGCCCCGGTGCATTTGCTGGTGGTCCCCAAAAAGCACATCCGCAGCGTCAATGACATCGAGCCGGAAGATCAGGCTTTGGTGGGGGAAATGGTCGCTGCGGCCAAGCTGGTCGCCGCCCAGGAGGGAATCAATGAGTCCGGCTACAACCTTCTTTTCAACGTGGAACGGGGAGGCGGCCAGATTATATTTCACCTGCACCTGCATTTGTTAGGAGGATGGAAACGGTGACAAACCCGGTTTTGGAAAGGATTTACAGCCAGTTTTTGGAACGCGCGGAAACCCTGGATTTTATCGGCCTGGCCAATCGTCTTGGCGTGGAGATGGACGAAGACGCCCTGATTATCCCCTATTTCGACAGCCAGTACAGGGTCAGCAAACAAAGCATCCTGGGGCCGGACTTCCGGGAGCCCGCCCCCATCGTCAAAGCCGTTTTGTGCCAGTATCTCACCCAGTTTCCCCAGTCTCCAAGCCCTTCCCGCGACTGGACCGCCTTTCGCGACCTGCCCGAAGGGGACAGATTCGCCGGAGATTTTCGGTCCAGCGTGGAAATGCCTCTGGCCCGGATTTTTACCGGCAAGCGTTTGGATCTCATGACCTCCTGCGCCGCCATAGGGGGGCTGACGCCCACCGAGGGATTTGATTACGACGCCTCCATGGTTTTTCAGGCCCTGCCCCACATGAACCTGCTTCTTTTATTCAATGATGCAGACGAAACGTTTCCCGCAAAATGCCTCCTCCTTTTCGAAGATAACGCCCATGAAATTTTGGACATGGAAACCTTGTCCGTGGTCGCCTGGCGCCTAGCCTATCTGCTGTTCACAATGTCCGGAATTGAACTTTCCGAAGAGTAAAATACAGGTTTTTTCTTGCATTGTGGGCTATTATACAGGTTTGGGGTGCGATGTTTCAATGGGTTGGAGTGATTCCCGTCATAGCCCTATTGCCTTAGATCCCGTAAGTTGGCAGATAGGTCGTTTGCCCTCCTGGGGGGCCTTTTCCCGGGGCGGCGGACGGTGGAGTCAAACCAGCTTAGGGGAGAGCCCGCCATGCAAAACATATCAGCGACTTTCGGCGTCCGGCCTATTCTCTACGGCCCCTGCGGCCGCATGGTTTTGTTTTTCACTGTCAAGGATTTCATGCCGGCGTCACGCCCCGACTCAGCCAATGGCTCGGAACGCCCGTCCGGTAACTTCCCCAAACGGCCATCTTTAATCAGACAGTTTCAGAGCGCCAGGGCCGGAGAAGACCCTGACCGCCCCTGACCAGGCCTTGAATAAAAAGAATTGAAACAGGCTAAATTTTTTAACGTTTTATGCCGATTAAACGTATATAAAGGACTGCCCAATGGATCTCCGGACTGGAATTCAAGCTGAATTGTACAAGATGTCAAGTAGTTATATTGATATTGTTTGTGAAAAAATACTGAATCGCGTCCGGATTTTTCGCCTTTTCGTAACCGCCGCCCTGGTTGGCTCGACTCCAAATAGATCAGGCGGCGGGAATGCGGCCCTACCAACCGCAGAAGCGAAAGGCCTGGCGCCTATGTCATACTCTGACTGTCTTGAACATGGCCTGGGGTGCGGCTGGCCAGGATGAAAGTATGGGAGCCGGAAATAATGCAGCGCATGATTTCCAGGCTCATCCCACCCGAAAGGATGTTGCTATGAGTTTATCAACCCAGCTTGCTGAAAGCGGTTTCGTCCCTGGAGCAGCCCTGACTCAGGGAATGCGGATCACGGAAAGAAAACGCCTTACCCATGAAGCCAAAGGAGACGTCCATTCCCTGCAGAGAAACAAGATGTCGCTCATCCGCGCCATGGACCGGTCTCCCATCGTCATGCCTTTGCCCAAAGGCAACGGACATCCTTTTCAGGTCCCCATTGATTTTTACCAAAAGGTGCTCGGCTCTTCCATGCTGTTTTCCTGCTGCCATTTTCCCGAAGAGGTGAACTCCCTGGACGCAGCGGAAAGATCTATGATCGAATTGATAACCAAACGGGCTGACGTTCAAAACGGCCAGCGCATCCTGGATCTGGGGTGCGGCTGGGGCGGCCTTAGCTTGTGGATCGCTCGTATGTACCCTGAATGCGACATCATTGCCGTGACCACTTCCTGTCCGCAAAAGGAATACATCAAAGCCCGCGCCCAAGCCTTGAAGCTGACCAACCTGCATCCGGTCACCGTGGATATGCAGAATTTCGCGCCAAGAGGAACTTTCGACCGCATCATATCCGTGGAACTGTTCAACCACCTGCGCAACTGGCGGGCTATGCTAAGCCGCGTATCCCAATGGCTCGGCCCTGACGGACGTTTGTTCCTGCAGATGTTCTGCCATAGAAATTACGCCTATGCCTTTGAAAGCCCAGGTCCGAAAAACTGGATCGCCCGGCATTTTTTCCAACGCAGCATCATGCCCTCGGACGACCTCCTTCTTTATTTTCAGGACGATTTGGTCTTGAACGAGCATTGGACCTTATCCGGGCGCCATTATCAAAAGACGGCCCAAGCCTGGGGCGCCAACATGCGCGCTAAAAAGTCCGAAATTATGGGCATTATGGACAATGTCTACGGAAAGGATCGGGGCAAGCTCTGGCATCAGAGGTGGAGGAACTTTTTCGTAGCCTGCGAAAGCCTGTGGGGCTACGGCCAAGGCAAGGAGTACATGATCGCCCAATATCGCCTGCAACGGAGATGACCCCTCCGTTTTTATACCATCAATATCCTTTTAACCATCAATATCCCAAACCCTGCCCCAAGTACGGCCGCCAGCCGCTGTCGCGCGGCTGGCCGCGTCGTCAATCAGCAGCATTCTGAGTACTCTGTATAAATAAATAAAATCAGATGGTTTTATTAGTTGCTAATGAGGACAAAATTCACATTTGAAGTTTAATCGCATTCTTTGGCCAGCCCTGGCAGGATACTGCCCTGCCTGGGCTGGCCCTCAAGAATGGGGCGCTTTTCTTTATAATACCGTTGCAGGGCTCTTGTCCTGCCTTTTTGGGAGGAGATTTAACCTGGGGGCTTAGGCTATGACAAACCCTTGGTAAACAAGACGACTATAATGAACACGTCCATGGCAATAAACACGCCGCCGATGGTCTTTACATAACCCGGCCTTGCGGTCAACTGTCTGTCTCCGGCGTAATGGATAAGCGGATATTTGGAATAAAAATTCTTAATTTTTTCTGCGGTTTTTTGGGGACGGGCTACGGCGTATATCCCGGCGGCTCCTATAATCAGGCCCCATGCCAACAATAAAAATATTTCCACGATTTTCTCCGTCGCTTCTCAGACCTAAATAATCGGTAATATTTCAATTTATATCATATATATTGCATGGCTGTACAGTTTCGTCCGGCAAGGGGTTGTCAAATGACAATTAACTATTTGTATTTATGATATATTTTTTAGTAAAGCATCGTGATCGATTTGAATTTTCATGGCCTGTTGTTTGGGGCATTTATTTTGAATTTAATGCGTTACGCAGGCTCTGCGCCTGATGGCCTTCTTCAGAAACCGCACGCATCACCCATTATCGAAGTTCGTGATTCAAAGAAAAACCGCACGTGCAGGTTCATCCAACACAGCTTCGCCGTCGGATATTCCGAAAAGTTGAATACAGTATTATGGAAACTGGAAAGCAAAAGAAGTGGCGGAGGGAGTAGGATTCGAACCCACGGGGCTTTCACCCAACGGTTTTCAAGACCGCCGCCTTAAACCACTCGGCCATCCCTCCTTAAAAAGGGGCCTGCAAAATCAACGCACCAATTATCACTCCTGCCGGTTCCGGTCAACTCCAATTCCCGGCGAGGCTAAATTTTCAAGGCTTGAATGCACAAAGGTCCGGGCGCCTCCTCAGGTTTTTTTGATAAAATTTACCGGACGTAAAAATAAATGCCGCATTGCGTCAAAAATCCTTGATTTTCCCGCCACGCCGCGTTAATCTGCAATCATCGTCAATACAGCGCCGCAGCCTTGGACGGCGCACCTTCCAAACAAAATTAAAAAGAACATGGAGCACTGGCTATGAGACGCGTCTGCACATTTTCAGCCCTGATGGTTATCATTTGCGCATTTCTCTCCCCTGTTTTCGCAGGAGACGGGGCCTGGCAGTTGGTCCGGGATGAGGACGGGGTGCAAACCTACTCCCGCCAGGTGGAGGGTACGGATTTTCTCGAATTTGAAGCGGTTACTGAGATTTCCGCCAGCGTGGACCTGTTGGACGCAGTCCTGCTGGATGTAGCTAATTATTCCCAGTGGATGGCCAAATGCAATGGATCAGAGCTTGTGGAGACATTGGACGACGGGAGCCTCATGATCTATTATGTCCAGGCTTTGCCCTGGCCCTGTTCGGACCGGGACATGGTTTTCAACGCGATCACCACCAAAGACCGGGACAAAGGGATCATGGAGATTCAGCTTCAAATGGATCCGGATGCCGCAGATGTGGGGCGTGACAAGCGGACTCCCATGAGGACCTTCCAGGGCCGGATCTATATGGCCGCCATTGACAAGGACAAGACCGAGGTGCGCTATCGCGTGATTGCGGACCCGGCCGGGACGATTCCCGTATCCGCGGTGAACGCCTTTTCCAAAACCATTCCCGGGGGCACGCTTCTGGGCATGAAAAAAATGGCCGTCAAGGAAAAATACATCAAGGCCGCCATGCAAAGCCAAATGCGGGAATCCGGCAAGAACGGATAAACAGGCGCCCCGAAAATCATAAGGGGGCAACTCTTTGGTTGATTGTTAAGGCCGTCGGACGCCCTGCCGGCGGTCAACCAAAGACGCGGCCCCTTGTCTGATCCCCCCCGGAAGCCGACGGCCATATTAATAGGCCTTTGCAACAAGTATTGCTTTTTTCCCTCTTCTCCTGGTAACATTATTAGGATACCTTATGGGGATTCAAAGGCGCATTGCGCCCTTTGACGCCCCCTTTGCATACCGCCAAACCGGGAGGCCGCATTAGCGCATGGAACAGGCCAGGCATTTCAGAACCCTCATACTCATGACCGTCTTCGTCATCCTGGGCGGCTCCGTGGGCTTTATGATTATAGAGGGCTGGTCCTTTTTGGACGCTCTGTACATGACCATCATCACCATTTCCACCGTAGGGTATAAGGAAGTCGGCGACCTGGACGAAAACGGCCGGTTTTTCGTCATCATTTTTATATTTTTCGGGGTGGGGCTTTTTATGTACGCCGTGGCGTTTATCGCTCAGTTCATGGTGGAAGGACGGCTGCGGGAGATTTTGGGGAGAAGGAAATTGGAAAATCAGATCAAAAAGCTCAAAAACCACTACGTGGTTTGCGGATACGGCCGCATAGGCAGCGTCCTGTGCAAAGACCTGATCCATGGAAAAAAACAGATTGTGGTCGTGGAGCAGGAGGAAAAATACCTTGAGAGCCTGAACAAGGAAGGGATTCTTTATCTGCTGGCTGACGCCACCGACGAGGAAACCCTGATCCAGGCTGGAATCAAGCAGGCCAGGGGCCTGGTGGCGGCTTTGGGCAGCGACGCCCAGAACGTGTTTGTGGTGCTCACCGCCCGACAGTTGAATCCGGATCTGTTTATCATGGCCCGGGCCAATGTCCAGTCCTCCATGCCCAAGCTGATGGCCGCGGGCTCCAACAAGGTCGTCTCTCCCCACGACATTGGCGCCAAGCGCATGGCCGATGGCATTTTGCATCCCAACGTTACGGACTTTCTGGAACTGGCCTCCTGCAACACCCAGGACGACATCAACATGGAGGAAATCCCCGTCGCGGAAGACTCCAAACTGGCCGGCGTTGCCTTGTTTGAATCCAATATCCGCAAGGATTTGAACCTCATCATCATCGCCATAAAAAAGTCCGACGGCGCCATGTCCTTCAACCCGGAGTTTTCCGCCATCATCACCCCGGGAGACACGGTCATCGCCGTGGGCAAGCGTGGAAACCTTTCCCAACTGGAAAAAATCCTCAATCCCTGATCCCGCCCGGCCGGGCCGGGGCGCAAAGACGGCCCATGCAGACAGTATACATCCTCATCGGACCTAAAGGCAGCGGCAAATCCCATATAGGACGCCTCATGGAATCCCGCCTGGGAATCCCCTTTCTATTAACCGAAGACATCTTCCTGCAATTCCAAAAACAGGGGCTGGAAACCCAAGACGTCTACAAAGCGGGGTTTCCGGAAACCGCAAACACCATTGAACGTTTATTGAAAACCAAGGATGCACTGGCCTTTGAAAGCACAGGGGCTTCGCCGCTCTTCTTTGAGTTGCTGGAATCCTTGCGACTGCAATTTGACGTAAAATTGATTGCCGTCAGTGCGTCCGCACGGGTATGCTTAACAAGGATCCGATCCAGGGACGCAGGCGTTCACATGCCTGCAGACGACGCCCTGATAGAAAAAGTGCACCGGATCAGCTCAGGTCTGGCCTTGGATTACGACCTGGTTATCCGGAACGAAAACCTGCGGGAAAGCGAGATTGTAGCGCTTTTGCAAAGCGTGACGGCCGCGGAGCAGGAGAGGGGGGCTATATCTTCTTATGGCGGCGAGCAGCACAGTTAAAAGTTTTGACGGAACGCGGATTCATTACCGCACCCAAGGCGAAGGCCCGGTCATGTGCGCATGCAACGGCATCGGGGTTTCCACGTTTTTCTGGAATTACCTGGTCAAGTATTTTTCCAAATCCCATCGGGTGATTGTCTGGGATTACCGTTTTCACGGAAAGTCGGGGCCCGGACCGGATTATGACGGCCTGACCATGGAAACCAACGCCCGGGACCTGCTGGCGGTCCTGGACGGCGCAAAAGCGGACAAGGCGGTCCTCCTTGGGCACAGCATGGGCGTGCAGACCATCCTGGAGTTCTACAGGCAACATCCGGACCGCTGCTCCGCCCTGATTCCCGTGCTGGGGGCTTACGGCCGCCCTTTGGACACCTTTTTGGGAACGGATATATTCAAGTATCTGTTTGCGTTCGGGTTTTATCCCATGTTTCTTTTTCCCGGCGCCGTGCAAAAAGCCGTCCGCACCGGGCTGAAGGTGTTGTTTTCCGATTACGTGGCCTGGCCCGGCGCCAGGCTGACCGGGCTGGTCAATTTTCAGCACATCAGGAAAAAAGACCTGCATTTGTATCTGGATCACCTGAAAACCCTGGACCTCAGGGCCTTTATGGCCATGGCCAAACACATGCAGGAGCATTCGGCCAGGGCGATCCTGCCGGAAATAACGGTTCCGGTCCTGGTCATCGCCGGGGAGGACGACCTGTTCACCCCCCTGGAAATATCAAAGGACATGCACGGCATGATCCCCCATTCCGAGTTGCTGGTCATTCCCCGCGGCAGCCACGCAGCCCTGGTGGAGCAGCCCGAACTCATGAATTTGCGGATTGAGAAGTTTTTGCGGGAAAGAGTGGAGAACCCTTGTCCGCCGGGAAAAAAAAGAAAATCGCTCCGCGCAAAAGGAAAAATGAAAAAAACGGGATAGCGCCGCATTGAAAGCTATTGAGACGTATGATTGAAAGGCTGAAAAAATTTCTCAAACCGCCTCCTTCGAGCGAAAGCCGGGATAAAGACTTCTGGCGGGACAGAATCCTCCAGGTGATCCTGGTGGCCGGGCTGATCATCGCCTTTTTCGCCCTGATTCCAGCCGCGTTCATGGCGATTCGCGAAGGGCTCTGGCTGATCTTCTTCCTGGACGCGGCGACCTACGCGGCCGGGATTTTCATCCTCGTTTCCCGCCGTCTGAATTTCAAGTTCCGGGCCATAACCGTCGTCCTGCTGATTTTCATCATAGGCCTCTATATAATCGGCAATTTCGGGCTGCTGAGCGGAGGCGCTTTTTGCCTGTTCGCCTTTGCCGTGCTCTCCGGCCTATTGCTGGGCCTGAAAGCCGGCGCCATTGCCCTTTTGATCAACGCCTGCATTCTGCTCCTTTTCGGCGTGCTTCAGGGCGGCGGCCATTGGAGGCCGGACCTTCCTTTTTTCCCCTCCAATATCAGGGGATGGGTGGCCTGGGCCACCTTTATGCTCATGAATTCCATTTCCACCCTCGCCGCCGCCTCCATGATCAAAGCCATGGAGTTTTTGGCCGACAAAGCCCAGGCGTCCAATAAGGAGTTGATGGAAGAGCAGCAAAAACTCATTCGGGAAATTGAGGAAAGGGAAAAAGCCGAGGCCGCCCTCAGGGAGAGCGAAAATAGATACCGGCTTCTTGCGGATAATGTATCGGACGTCATCTGGACCTATGACATGAAGACAGACAAGCTCACCTACGTGAGTCCGTCCGTTTACGCCGCCCGGGGATACACCCCGGAGGAGGTCATGGAGCAAAGCCTGAATGACATGCTCACGCCGGTCTCTCGGGAAATCGCTGAAAAGGCTTTAATGGCAGGGCTGGAAAGGGCGTTCCGGCCGGGAGTTGACCCAAAACGCTCGCGAACCCTGGAATTGCAGCAGGTCAGCAAGGACGGAACCGTTTCCTGGACCGAAGTAACCACCTCCTTTATTCGAAACGACGAAGGCAAGCCAACCGGCATGGTGGGGGTAAACCGGGACATCGAGGCCAGGAAAAAAGCCGAAGGGGAACGGCTTCGCCTGGAGCAAAGGCTCCAGGAAGTGCAGAAAAGGGAAGCCATCGGCACCCTGACAGGCGGCGTGGCCCATGATTTCAACAACATCCTGGGCGTTGTGCTCGGCCATGCGGATCTCTTGTTATATGACGTCGAAGAGTCGGACCCGCAATATTTCAGCCTTGTGGAAATAAGAAAAGCCGGGCTCCGGGCCAGGGATATCATTGCTCAGCTTTTACGGTACACCCGGACCGAGGAGAAAATACTCGCCCCCCTGGACATGGTTCCCGTCATCCGGGAGTCCCTGAACCTGCTCCGGCCCACCTTGCCGGGCAAAGTCCATGTCCGCATGGATTTTAAAGAGGCCAAGGCCATCATTAACGGCGACGGCGCCATGCTGAATCAGGCGATCACAAACCTTTGCCTCAACGCCTCCCAGGCCATGGAGCAAACCGGAGGAATGCTGGAAATCAGCCTGGAGCGGGTGAGCTTGCCGTCCGGGCATCCCTCCCTTCCCCAGGATGTGCGTGGAGGAGACTTCGCCAGGCTGGTCGTGGCGGACTCGGGGCCGGGCATTGCCCTGGAGCATGTGGACAGGATATTCGATCCTTACTTCACCACCAAGGAAGTGGGGGAGGGCTCCGGCCTGGGCCTGGCCGTGGTCCACGGCATTGTCAAAAATCACGGCGGATTCATTGCCGTGGACAGCTCTCCGGGCAAGGGCGCCGCGTTCTGCCTGCACTTTCCCATATCTCGGGAATCCGCATTGGAAGAAGATGCAAAAGAGGAGGCCCCGGACCTGCCTTCCGGCAGGGAGTCCATCCTGTTTGTGGACGACGAGGCCTCCATGGTGGAAATGGCCGAGCAAATGCTGGGAAGGCTGGGATACGACGTCGTCACCCTTTCCAGTCCGGTCGAGGCTTTGGACATGTTCCGCCATAATCCCTCCAGGTTTGACCTGGTCATGACCGACATGAGCATGCCGGAAATGAGCGGGGTGGAGCTTTTTGAAAAAATCCGCCGCCTGGATGAAACCGTTCCTGTGGTGATCTGCACCGGCTACAGCACCCGAATCAATGAGAAAAAGGCCCTTGAAATGGGCATGGCCGCTTATGTCTCCAAACCCATGTCCATGCACGGCATCGCTTCCACGCTCCGCCAGATCCTCGATAAAAAATCCTAGCCCGCCCCCTCTCTCCACGGGGATGACGGAAAGCAGCGGCTGGCTGGAAATTTCAGGGACATGAACTGATTTCTGCAAAACCGACGGAAGCCCCCAGTGAAGACCCTTGAAATCAGTGTCGTGTCCCCAGAAATCTCAAGCGCCCTCGGAATTTTCGTTAACCTCGAAAAATCGTCATCCCGGCAAGGGCGATCCTGCTTTTAAGGATCGTCCGCAAGCCGGGATCCAGCGTCTTTTTGACTTGTTCCTGGAATGTTATTACCTTTTTGAACGCAACTTGGTATGAATTTCCATATTCCGAAATTCATCCACTCGTTGCAGAAATAAAGAATCTTTTGTATACTGAATTCCTAAAACCTATCCCCCGATTTGTCCAGAGGCCAAGGCGCTAGGCCGGCGCGGCCTTTTTTTAAATTGAATAATTTTATCTTGACTTCACTTTTTGAATATTTTAAAAAAATATTCAAGTTCAACGCCGGGGCGAAGGGGCTTGACCTTTCCTCGATTCCTCGCATCCATCAACCCAAGAGGCGCCATGCAACTGCTTGAAGCCATGCACCTGAGTCTTTGCAAGACGAGCCGCCGGAACCGCGGCTTGGCGCATCAAGCCTCTTCCGAACAACCAAACATGGATAAAGGAATGCGGAGCCGTGTAAGCCGCAGTTCTGCGCACGCATTGATAAAACCTGCCGGCTTCCCATTGTGATCTGATTTTTTTCGGCGGGAGGCCGGTCGCTCCGGAGGCGTTCTTGAATTTGTTCGAGCGCGAATGAAAATTGCGGCGGGCAAGAGGCAAACTTTCAAAAACAGGGGTTAAACAATGGATTCAGGAGACTTGCTGTACCGTGTGGAAAACAACGTGGCCTGGTTGACCATCAACCGGGAGAAAAACCGCAACTCCATCAACGGAGCGGTGATTGAAGGCTTTTTCAAGTATCTGGATGAGGCGGAAAATGATCCGGAAGTGCGCGTGGTTTGCGTGACCGCCGCGGGAAACCGGGCGTTTTGCGCAGGCGCGGACCTTGCCAACGCCATGGGCGGCGGCGTGGGCAAGGCCCAAAGCGGCAATCAGGCCTATGCGGATTTGCTGAAAAGAATCGCCGGATATCCTAAACCCACGGTGGCTCGGGTGGCGGGCTCCTGCGTGGCCGGAGGCACGGGATTCATGCTGGCCTGCGACATTGTCATCGCCGCGAACACGGCCAAGTTCGGGACTCCTGAGGTGAATGTGGGCTTGTTCCCCTTGATGATCGGCGCCCTGATTTTCAGGAACGTGCCCCGCAAGGCGGCCATGGAAATGATTCTTTTAGGCGACAAGATCACTGCGGAAAAGGCCCTGGAAATGGGCATGCTCACCAGGGTGGTCGCTCCCGAGGCCCTGGACGCGGAGGTTGACAAGGTGTTGTCCACCCTGGCCAAAAAAAGCCCCATTGGCATGAAAATCGGGAAAGAAGCCTATTACGCCGTGGATTCCATGGATTTGGAGAGCGCCTTGGATCTCCTTTCCGGCAAGTTATCGGACGTGGCGGCGACGGAAGACGCAAAGGAAGGCATTACCGCCTTTCTGGAAAAGCGGGAACCCAAGTTCACCGGTAAATAGATCATCATCTTATCCAAAGAATATTTTAAGGAGGGCAACGTGGCGAAAGATCTGTATTTTAACAAGGAAGCTCAAATGGTCCGCAGTGCGGTCCGTGATTTTGTAAAAAAGGAAATCAATCCCTACGTGGATGAATGGGAAGAGGCAGGGACCACTCCCCTGCACGATTTGTTCAAAAAAATGGGGGACTTGGGGTTTTTGGGAATCCGCTACGACCCGAAATACGGCGGACAAGGCATGGACTACTGGGCGGAATGCGCTTTCCTGGAAGAGCTTGGCCGCATAGATTGCGGCGGCGTGGGCATGGGCATTACCGTGCAGACCGGCATGGCCACTCCCGCCATTTACGAATTCGGCAGCGAGTATCTCAAGGAAAAATACCTCATGCCGGCCATCGCCGGCGACATGGTGTCCTCCATTGCCGTGACCGAGCCGGACGCCGGATCGGACGTGGCCGCCCTGAAAACTTACGCCAAGAAGGAAGGCGACTATTATATTATCAACGGCTCCAAAACCTACATCACCAACGGCACCCAGGCCGACTTCCTGACCTTGCTGGCCCGCACCAGCGATGACCCGGGATATCATTGCTATTCCCTGTTTGTGGTGCCCACCGACCTGCCCGGCTTTCAAATCAGCAAAAAGCTGGACAAACTGGGCATGCGTTCCTCGGATACGGCGGAGCTCTACTTCGACAACGTAAAGGTTCCGGCCGAAAACCTCATCGGCAAGGAAGGCGAAGGCTTCATCCAGCAGATGCAGCAGTTCCAGCATGAGCGTTTCACCGCTTTGCCCACGGCCTACGTGGGCGTGGAAAGGGCCATCAAGCGCACCGCCGAGTATCTCAAGGGCCGCATCGTCTTCGGCAAACCCCTGCTGTCCAAGCAGGTGCTCAGGCACAGGCTGGCCCAGTGGATGACGGAAGCCGAATCCCTCCGCGCCCTGACTTACCACATTGTCCGGTTGAAGGAAGCAGGCCAGGACGTCACCCGGGAGATTTCCATGGGCAAGCTCCTCGCCGGCCAGTTGATGAACAAGGTGGCGGACGGATGCCTGCAAATGCATGGCGGCATAGGCTTCATGAATGAAATGTGGATTTCCCGTTACATGCGGGACGCCAAGCTCATCTCCATCGGCGGCGGCGCCAACGAAGTCATGAGCGAAATCATTTTCAAGACTTCCGGCCTGTAATCAAGGGATTATAAAAAGGACCAAAGGATCCTGCAGGATCCTTTGGCCTTGTCTTGGCTGGGAGCCCGAACCGGCGGCAAAGGATTCAAAATACAAGGACGCTGGGTCCCCGCTTGCGGGCGATCCAAAAATGCGGATCGCCCTTGCGGGGATGACGACCATATCCGCTAACCGGATGCTTTAAGGGGCATGCGGTTCCGCTGCTAAAGCAAAATAGCTTCAACCGGAACATCTCTCCGTCATCCCCGTGCAGGGAGGCGGCGGGATGATTGCGGTTGTTTTTGCAATCATCATGACGCACTCCCGAAAACGGGGACCCAGCGTCTTTGGGACTCACGGCAAGGCCGAAGCCGGTTTCCGGGCAGGCTCTCAAAGCGCTTGATTGGCGGCTCTATAAATTCGGTTTATTCATCACACGCGGGGGGCTGTGGATGAAAGTATTCAAACGCATTAAAGAATTTGACCTATTCACGTTTATATCCGGGCTGGCAATGCAGCGGCTTTACGGCAGAGACAAAAAACTGCCGAAATTCGTCCGGCGGGCCTTGCTGTTCGGACCGGAGCATTTCTCCATCCTGGGGCATATCCGCTTCTTTCGCAAGAATCTGGCGGTGTTCGACCCGGCCAAGACCAATTTCTCCGTGCTGCCCATCAATCAGGACATCGAAGGCGCCGAAGACCTGGCCTTGCCCATTGAGATTATCGACGACCTTATCGACCGGTCGTCCCACAGGGCGATTTTAAGCAAATGCGTTTGCCGCATGAATTACGACTGCCAAAATTACCCTGTCGATCACGCCTGCCTGTTTCTGGGCGAGTCCGCCAAGGACACGCCCAAAAAATGGCGGCGCATGGTGACCAAGGAGGAAGCCAAGGCCCACGCCCGCAAAGGCGTAAGCCACGGCCTGGTGCCCATGGTGGGCAAAATCCGCTTTGACAGCGATACCTTGGGCATTCAGGACAAGGGCAAATTGATGACCATTTGCTTTTGCTGCGAATGCTGCTGCCTCAGCCGTTTTTTGGGCCCCCTGCCGCCGGATTTGGTGGATACGCTCCAGCATCCGGTGGAGGGAATCAGTCTGGAAATCACGGACGACTGCATTGCCTGCGGGGAGTGCGTCGACGTTTGTTACTTAAATGCCCTGGAAATAGTTGACGGAAAGGTTATAAGAAAGGATATTTGCAGAATGTGCGGCCGTTGCGCCGCAGCCTGCAAACAGCATGCGGTGAAAATCAAGCTGGACAATCCCAATGTCGTCAATGACGTGGTTGACCGCCTGCTGTCCATTGTCGAAATTTAATCCGTTCCCGGGAGTGAAAGCGTTGAAAAAGGTTTCATGGATTGCGCTTTTTTGGGTTGCTTGCAACCGGGGCCGGTTGGGGGCGCCTGCCTGCTTTTCGCCGCGTCCTTTATGATTCTCACCGGCCTTGAGGAAATGGCCGCCGAGCCCTTGGACGAAAGAAAAATTTTCGCCGCGGGCATCGTCTTCATCCTGGGCGTGGGCACGGGCCTGGTTCCCGAGATTTTTTCTCGTATGCCCCATTTTTTTAGGCCGTTTTTCAGCGATCCGTTGTCGTCGGCCGCCATCCTGGCGGTCATTTTATATCAAATCTTTCACATGGACCAACTGTGGGCCAAGTTTAAGGAAAAGGAGTCATAAACCAAAACACATCGTTTGACCATTTTATGACGCCCGGGGGGGCGCTGCAATCATGTTTGCAATGTATTTGAGGAGGTGCACATGGGTTCGGATGCTTTTATCGTAGAAAAAATCGACGGTGTGGCTCGCTGCACCATGAACGTTCCCGAAAAAATGAACGCCATGGGAAAAGAGCTGGTGTTCCCTATGCTGGAAACCTTGCCTCAGGTACTTGCCGATGACTCAGTGAAGGTTATAGTATTAAGGGGTGCAGGGGGAAATTTTACGACCGGGGGCGACGCCGACATTCTCGGCGATAATTTGGACCCATTGGCGCTTTGCGACGCCATGAACAAAATCAACGAAATTTTGGTCATGCTGTACCAGGGGCCTAAACCGGTGATCACGGAAGTGGATGGATTCGCCGTAGGCGGAGGCCTGGGCGTTGCCCTGGCTTCGGACATTACCTACGCCACGGAACGGGCCGTATTCTCGGTCTTTTTCCTTCGAATCGCAGCCGTGCCCGACCTGGGCTGCGCCTATTTCCTGACCCAAAGGGTCGGAATGGCCAAAGCCCGGGAGCTTGTGTTCACCGCCAAAATGTTTGACGCCCAAAAAGCCCTGGACATGGGTTTGATAAATAAGGTATCGCCCCATGAGACCATAGGCGAGGAAGTCATGGAATTAGCGGCGAAAATCGCTTCCCGGTCCGCCAAGGCCCTGGCCTGGACCAAGCGGGCCATGAACACCGTCACGCAGGTGGATCTACGAACCGCCCTGGATATGGAAGCCCATATTCAACCCCTTATGATCATGAGCGACGATCATAAAGAAGCCATAAGGGCGTTTTTAAAGAAAACGCCGCAAATGTAGGGAGACAAAAACATGAAGATTGCAGTACCCACCAGAGAAGGAAAGATTGACGATCATTACGGCCATTGCGACCATTTTACCGTTTTCACCGTGGACGCCGACAAAAAAATCACGGATGAAAACATCGTCGAATCCCCCCAGGGATGCGGCTGCAAATCCAACATCGCACAACAGCTTTCTGCAGAAGGCGTTACCGTGATGCTTTCCGGCAACATGGGACAGAGCGCGGTGGACAAACTCAAAGAAGCCGGAATCCAGGTGGTCCGGGGCTGCGACGGAGAAATCAAGGACGTCCTACAGCTCTGGCTGGACGGAGAAATCAAGGACTCCGGCATTGGATGCAGCGAACACGGCCACGAATGCGGCCATCAACACGGCGAAACCCACGGGGATTACACTTTTGTGAGCTAAGCTACCTATGAAAGGAGGGGGCATGTCCAAAGACATTTATCAGCAACTGCGTGAACAACTGGACCAATATTCCTTGGGATTTCCGGCCACGGAATCCGGAGTGGAAATCAAAATCCTCAAAAAGATGTTTACGGAAGAACAAGCCGCGATGTACCTGGACATGACCCTCTTCCTGGAAACCCCGGAAGGCATTGCAGAACGCGCCGGCATGGACCCGGAGAAAGTCTCGGCCGTATTGCAGCAGATGGCCAGGGACGGGCTTATTTTCCGCCATCGCAAAGGCGATCTGGTGCGCTATGCCGCCGTCCCTTTTGTGGTGGGCTCTTATGAATTCCAGCTGAAAAACATGGACGAGGAATACGCCCGCCTGTGCGATCAGTATATGGACGAGGCCCTGCTCAATTTCGATCAGGACGCGGATTCGCCCATGCGGACCATCCCGGTCAATCAAGCTGTGGACGGCTCCTTTCCCGTGGCGGCCCACGACAACGCCATGGAGATTTTAAAGCGCCAGAAAAAAATCGCCATCGCCGAGTGCATCTGCCGGGTCCAGCAGCACAAAACCGGAAACATGTGCACCAAACCCCTGGAAGTCTGCTTTGTGTTCGGCAGCCATGCGGACTACTACGTGGAAAACGGCCTGGCCCGGATGATTCCTCTTGAGGAAGCCCTGCAAATCCAGGAAAAATGCGAGGAATACGGCCTGGTCAACCAGCCTTTTAACGTGGTCAATCCCGGCGGCATGTGCAACTGCTGCGGCTGCTGCTGCGGCGTGCTCCGCGCCTTGAAAAAGCATCCCAAGCCCACGGAGATCGTCCTGACAAATTTCCAGGCAGTGGTGGACGCCGAACTGTGCGCGGCTTGCGGAGATTGCGAGGAAAGATGCCAGGTCCTGGCAATCACCTACGATGACGACGGCATCGCCGTGGTTGACGAGGACCGCTGCATCGGATGCGGCCTGTGCATCACCACCTGTCCCACGGAGGCCCTCAGCCTCAAGCCGGCCTCTGAAGACCAATGGAAAACGCCTCCGTCCAGCGAGCAGGAGCTTTTTGCAAGCATATCCGCCAAACGGGGAACCAACCTGGTGCCCTTGAAAATGGCCGCAAAGTAGGGCGGGCCATGAGCGATTCTCCCGTCTTATTCGAAGCGGCCGGCGGCATAGCCCTCATTACATTAAATCGCCCGGATAACCGGAACTCCATGAATGCGGAGGTGCTTCCCGCCTTTCAAGAGGCCATGGATCAGGTGCAGGCCCAAAAGGGCCTCCGCTGCCTCATCATAACCGGTTCCGGCAAGAGCTTTTGCGCAGGCATGGATTTTCACGCCGCCTTTCCGGAAGACGGCGCCTTGCCCAATCAGGTTTTTGAACAGATTTACAAGCCTTTTCTGGCCGTGGCGGACCTTCCCTTTCCGGTGATCGGCGCCCTGAACGGCCACGCCATCGGCGGCGGGTTCGGCCTGGCCATGATGTGCGACATTCGCATGGCGGCCCTGGAAGGCAAATACGGCGCTAATTTCGCCCGTCTGGGCATCCACTCCGGCATGGCCGTGAGCTACGTGCTGCCCCGCCTTGTGGGCCTGTCCAAAGCCAACGAGTTATTATTCACGGGCAGGCTTTTCGGCGGCGCCGAAGCCCTTGAAATAGGCTGGGCCAGCTACGCCCTGCCCCGGGAGGAAGTGCTGCCCAAGGCTCGTGAGCTGGCCCGGGAAATCGCCATGAGCGCGCCCGTGGCCGTGCAGATGATGAAGCGCTCCATATACAAAGGCCTTGATTGGAAAGCCAGGGAGGCTGCGGAATGGGAGGCCCATTGCCAATCCCGGACCTTTGAAATGGAGGACGCCAAGGAGGGCGTCGCCGCCTTGTTGGAAAAGCGGCCGCCCAACTTCAAAGGCAGATAAAAACAAATGGGGTCAAGTCTACGTTTGACGTTTGAGGAGGAAAAAATTGTCTCAAACGTCAAACGTAGACTTGACCCCATACCTTAACCCAAACGAATTATGAGCTATGCAATCAAAATCCAAAGACAAAACTCCCGGCCCCAGCCGCCGGGAAAGGCAACGTAAGGAGCGCCGGCAGGCCATCTTGCAGGCTGCGGAGAACCTGTTTGCGGAACAGGGGTACCGCAAAACCCGCATTGAAGACATCGCCGGAAAAGCCGACGTCTCCGTGGGCACGGTTTACGGATACTTCAAGAACAAGGAAGACTTGCTCATGAGCGTGCTGGAGGACATCGGCATGTTTGTGCGCCGCCTTGTGGGCTCGGAGTTCCGCAAGGCCGCCACCACTTTGGAAGGCATTCGTTTGGCCGGAATGGCTTTTTTTGAGGTTCTTTGCGTGCACCATAACGAAAAGCTGGCTCTTTTTTACGATGAACGCATTGGGAACAGCGAACAGTTTCAGCGGGCCCGCAAAGTGTGGTCCATCCAGATGATCGAGGACGTCAAAGGCGCTATTTTAGTGGTTCAGGAGGCTTCCGGCATGGAGTTCCGGTCCTCCATGTCCGCTGAGATCATGGGCGTTTGCACGGTGGGCATATTCGATCGGCTGGGGTATTTTTACCAGCTCAGCCAGATTGACCCAGAGACCCTGAAGACCGTCGGAGAGGAAACTGTCGCCTTTGTTGTAGGAGGAATTCAAAGCCTGATTACCAGAGAGGGAGGGAAGCTGGGATGAAAGATATCTGCAAGGATTTGAAAGCGGAGTACGACGCCCTGGACGCCCTTGTCGCCGGACTGGACGACAAGGGCCTGGACCGGGAAACCCCGTTTTTCGGGTGGACCATCCGGGACGAAATTTCGCACATTGCGTTTTTCGATGAGGCGGGCAGACTCTCCGCCACGGACAAGGAAGGATTTCAAAAGCAGATGCAGTGGCTTTTGGAGGGCATCAAGGATTTTGACGACGTGCACAAAAAGGTGCACGCTTTAGGACGTGAGAAAACCGCCGAGGAGCTTATGGCGTGGTGGCGGGAAGAGCGCGCCGCGGAGCTTAAAGCCCTGGAGGCCTTGGACCCCAAGGATCGCCTGCCCTGGTACGGCCCGGACATGAGCGCCTTGTCGTTCGCCACGGCCCGGCTCATGGAAACCTGGGCCCACGGCCAGGACGTGGTGGACGCCCTGGGCGCGCAGCGGGAGGCCACGGACCGCCTTTCCCACGTGGCCCACATCGGCTTCATCACCTTTAAATGGGCTTATGTGAACCGTCAGTTGCCCGTGCCCGAAAAAACCGTGCGCGTGGAATTGAAAAGCCCGTCCGGAGCAGACTGGAATTTCGGGGATGAAAACACGGACCAATTGGTCAAGGGGGACGCCCTGGACTTTTGCCTGGTGGTCACCCAACGCAGGAACGTGGGCGACACGGGATTGGAAGTGGCCGGAGACGTCGCCAAGGAGTGGATGGATATCGCCCAGGCCTTCGCCGGCCCGCCCGAAACCCGGCCGGCCTTGGGGCAACGGAAATAGCCTTAGTAAAGGCTGCATGAAGCCGGTTGAGATTAGTTGAGGCCATTTGTTGGGCTTCGCACATAAGTTTTTGACCACGGCCGTCATCCCGGCGTCAAATAGAATGTTCTCGTACGAGCGGTTCTGCACGCTCTACCCAACCTACAGTCTTTATTGCCAAAATATAGGTTGGGTTAAGAATTCCGGTTTCCAAGGCTTACGCAGCCTTCGTTGATTTTGGACTTCGAACCCAACAAAAAAGCGCCGGGCTTGCTGCATCACAGCATGGGGCGATTGCGGCGGATTTCATTATCCGCCATAAAGAAGCAATAAAAGGGGGCGCCTGGCTTCAGGCGCCCCCTTGCTGCTTCAAAATGTCCAATACCAAGTTGTTGTCATTCGAGTAATTTACTCATTTGCTTTCCGGGCTTTGGATCCACACCCCGCCGCCCTCCCTCCACGGGGATGACGGAGAGCGGCGGCCATATACCCTTTTGAACGCAACTTGGTATACGGCCTAGTATCTTGAGGGCGCGAAAAACTCCCTGACCTTCCGCCATACGGAGGAGGACTCGGACCCGGCCGTCTGCACAAAGCAGAGGTCGTCGTCGCTTTTGAAAATGGCCGCGGCTTCGTCCACGGTCCTCACATTCCTGAGGTATGTGAGCTTGCCGGTCGAATCGCCCGCCACGGCGTCCATGTCATTGTCGTTGTCCAGGTCGGCCATGACCACGGCGCCGGGGAAGGTTTTCTTCGAGGCGATGGCGAAGGGATTGGCGCTTCCCGCCTGTTCTTCAAAAGCCGGGGAGGTTCTGGTTCCCACGTTCTTGAAGTAACGGGCGTCCTGCCAGATCACATCGTGGGCGTCGGGCAGTTCTTCGCCTTTTCTCGGCCCCTCGTCGCCGGCAAAGTACATCAGTTTTCTGTACCAGGGCAGGCGGTCCCCCATGACGGCGTCCTGGTCCCCGTCGCCGTCAAAATCGGCGAACGACAAGGTGGGGACAAAGGAGCCCACAACCCCGCTAATCACCTCAGTTTGCGTGATAAGTTCAGAACCGGATATGGGCGAAATGGTGTACTGAATCATGGATGCCATGGGGTCGAAGAACACCGTGTCGGTGATCAGGTGCAAGGTCGGCGTGACGGTTGTGCCGTCGTTGCGATAAAAATATACGCCGCCCTGGTTTTCGCCGACCATGCCGGAGACGAAAACGTCCAGGTCGCCGTCGCCATCGATATCCACAAAGGCCGGGCTGGGATAGATGGGCAGGATGCCCAGTTCACCCAAGGGGTTTTGGTCCAGCGCCTTGAATTTCCGGGTTTCCGGCTCATATTCAAAGGCATCGATATTTCCGCCGCCAATTAACATGGACTTTCTTTTATAGACCCCCGTCGGCTCTATAACGACGCTGTATTGGGAGTATCCTGCATAAACCTCATTGATTCCATCTCCGTTCATGTCCGCAATGCCCGGAGACGGCAGAAAGTAATTGCCGGGCCAGGAGATGGGCTCGTCATCCAGGCTGTGCAGGGCGAAAAGGGGATCGGCTTCGCCGCCGATGTTTTCATAATAGTTCAGTAGAGATCTGCCGCTGCTCGCCTTGGATTGGGCTTTCTGTCCCCCATCGTAAAAGTTGTAACTCAGGCCGCCTACCACGGCGTCCATGTCGCCGTCTCCGTCCACGTCCCCTAAGGCGGGGATGGACGTGGCCGCTACGGGGCCCAAGTTGAAGGGGTTGTCGCCCCGGGAGCGGTAGTCCGGCTCAGTTTTCGTTCCCGTGTTCTGGTAATACCGGATGGAGTTGTTGGAGAGCATTGCCTCCAGGGAGTCCGTACTCCCGAAATACGGAACCATGGGGTTGGCCATAATGTATTCGCTGTAAAAGGAATTATATCCGTTTGTCCCTGTAAACAGGTCGTCCAGTCCGTCGCCGTTGATGTCCGCGAAAACCGGCGCCGAAGCTACTCCCGGGTCGACTCTGAATGGATTTTCGTCCTGGGTGCGCTCCTCGAACGAATATCCGTACTTGTCGCCGGTATTCTCAAAGAAGACCAACGGCCCGTAGGCGCTTCCCAGGAGCAGGTCCATGTCGCCGTCGCCGTCCACGTCGGAGAAAGCAGGCGCCGCGTTATAACCGGCGTAAATCGTGTTGGATTCGGAGTCCTGCAAATAGCCCTGGCAGGCAAATTCGATGGTTGCGGTTACCGGGCCTTTTTGGCGCTCCACTTCGCCGGTTATGTTTTCAAAAAAGGCTACATATCCATAATATCCGCCGACCATGCAGTCCATGTCGCCGTCGCCGTCAATATCCACAAAGGTTGGGACGGCGTCCCACAGGTCGCCCACAACAAGGGGGTTGTAATTCATGGCTTTGGTGGTTCCGGAAACCACTATGTTGCTTATGTCGAAAACAGGGGCTTGGGGCGTGCCCTTGTTCTCGAAAAAGCTGATGGAGGACATGTAGTCCGAACTCTTATTTTGCCAGGTCTGGTGGTAGCCTCCCTCCCACGTCCCCACAAAGCAATCCATGTCGCAGTCGCCGTCAATATCCACGAAGGAGGGCGCGGTATACCGGAAAAATTCCTCCGTGCCGTACAATGGGTTGCTTTTCGGTTTGACGAATACGAAGTTCGGCTGGGTTTTGCCGCCCTGATTTTCCCAGAAGTTGATGCTGCCCTGCCGGTTGCCCACAAAGCAGTCCAGGTCGCCGTCTTTATCTATGTCCACAAAGGCCGGTTTTGAATACTCTTCCATGGCGCCGGCCAGGGGGTTGGTTCCGCCGTAGTAATTCAAGCCAAGCCCGTCCGCCAGGGCGTCGCCCACGCCCCCGCCCAAAACCAGAGCGCCGGAAAAAGCCGCCGCTATGGCGCCCCGGGCGATCAGCCTTTTGGCGGAAGAGCCTGAGCCTGAGGGGGTAAACACGCCCGCCGCCGCCAGTTCCTTGCATGCGGAACGGCTGAGGCCGCCTTTTCGGGTGATGGGTTGAGCGGTTGTGAACTGGTGGACCTTGCTTTCCAAACCGGAACCGGTATTGGTAAAGGCCAGTGCGCAGCCAAATTTCCTGCTGGCGAATAGCGCCGTGGAGCCGACCTCCTCCAGCGCTTTTGCTACATTTTTCGAATCAATTGCCTGGATTCTTCTTCCTTGTTTCATCAAAAACACTCCTTTTTGGATTTCCTGCTCCCCCCGAAAAAAAAGCATAGTCTCTCGGCGTCAAACTTTTTGTACAGATAGGGCTTTATAGAATAGATTTTTAAAAAAGTTACAGGAAAAATACGTAAAAATTAAAATTATTTTTGAAAAACATCGTATAACGATGGTTATATGTGGTTTAAAAGCGGTTTTTTGATATGGATATCCCAGTGAGAATCAGGCGGATGAGCGGCAAAAAAATAATCTAAAAGCCAAAGGAGAAGATCGGCGGAGACGGCCCCTTGGAAGAAGGATGAACTTCCCCCTCAAAAAAACTCAGGGGCGCCCGAAAACAGGCGCCCCTGAGCATTACAAAAAAATCAGGATCGTTTAGTATTTGGAAGGCGCGAAAAACTCCTTGACCTTCCGCCACACCGAGGAGGACTCGGAACCGGCCGTCTGCACAAAGCAGAGGTCGTCGTCGTCTTTTAATATGGCCAGAGCCTCGTCCACGGTTTCCACATTCCGGTAATAGTAGAACTTGCCGTAAATCTCTCCGAATACTGCGTCCGGGTCGCCGTCACTGTCCAGGTCTGCAATGGTCGTGGCGCCGGGGAAGGTCTTGTCCAAAAAGCCCGAGAAGGGGTTGGCGTTTCCGGTTTGCTCCTCAAACATGGCTTCCGTAGCGGTTCCCGTGTTCTTGAAATAGCGGGTTCCCAAATCAAATTCCAGGGTCCCGGTGACCACGTCTTGTTTTGCTCCCCTGAGGTAAAACATCCAGGACCAGATGGAGAACCTGTCGCTCAACACGGCATCGCTGTCCCCGTCGCCGTCCCAATCGGAGAAGGACAAATACGGTATAAAAACGCCCGGGATGCCGCTTAACGGATTGGTTTCCGTGACCAGGGAGAAGGTGGGCGTGACGGCCGTTCCCACATTGCGGTAAAACATGATGTCCGCGTTGTAATAATCCCAGCCGTCTTCCGGCGAAATGCCGGAGATAAAAGCGTCCAGGTCGCCGTCGCCGTCAATGTCCGTAAAAGCGGCCTGGGGATAAATAGGAATGCCTTCCAATTCACCCAGGGGGTTCTCGCACAGCCAGTCGAAGGCCATTGTGTCGGTCACGTAGCTGAAGGCCTCAATCTCCGCCGTGGGCGTGATTGTTCTCTTTAAAATATTGTCATAATAAGTGTCATAGCTGACGCCAACGTAGACTTCATCTATGCCGTCTCCGTTCAGGTCTGCCGTGGTGGGAGTAGGCATGTACCAATCTTCGTTCCACACCATGCTCCAGGGATTGTTGTACATGGAGTGCTGGGCGAACAGGGGGTTGGTCGCGCTGCCCCTGTTTTCAAAATACTTCATGTCTTTGGGAGCGAAATAATCCGGATCGTATTTGACTTCGGCCCTTTTGTTGTAAAGGTTGAAGCTGGCGCCCACAATGGCGTCCAGGTCGCCGTCGCCGTCCATGTCCCCAAAAGTCACGCTGGGCATGAGGGCAGCCGGTCCCAGGTTAAAGGGGTTGTCGCCGCGGGACCGCAGATCCGGCGCGGTTGTGGAGCCCACGTTCTGGTAATAACGCAGAAAAATGTTGGAGTAGAAATCCGACAAGGCGGGAAGGTCATCCTCCTCTTCATCCTTGCGGTCGTCCACATAATATTCAAACGGAGAGGCGCCCACAAACAAGTCATAGGTCCCATTGCCGTTAATGTCCGCAAAGGCCGGCGCCGAATACATGCCGGGCGCCATTCTCGTCACGCTCTGGCACATCTCACGCCATTCCAGAACCATGTTCTGGGCGTCGCCCGTGTTTTCAAAGTACTGGATCGATCCGTACATATTGCCCACAAAAAGATCCAGGTCGCCGTCGCCGTCAATATCCGCAAAGAAGGGGGCTGCGACGCCGCCGTAGGCCCAGATGTAAAAACTTTCCGGATCCTTGCTTATGGAAAAGGCTTCCAGGGGGCCGCGGGATATGAACTCAATGGCGTCGCTGAGCCAGGTTTTGGTCTGGCTGTTGTCAACGGTCATGTTTTCATAATACCAGACGTATCCTTCTTCCCCGCCGATGAAAGCGTCCATGTCGCCGTCGCCGTCAATATCGGCGAAGGTGGGGGAGGCTTCTTCATCCTGGGTGAAGACGAGCGGGTTGAAGCCCACGGTCTTGCGGGTTTCGGTGATATTGCCCGTTTCAAAGACCGGGTTGGTCTTGCTTCCCGTGTTTTCAAAAAAGCTGACGTAAGAGGTGCTGCCGCCGTTCTTTACGCCAAAAGACTGCGATAAAGCGTATTTGTGGCCCACAAAACAGTCCATGTCGCCGTCGCCGTCAATGTCCACAAAGGCGGGAGAAGCCAGATAGGTCAGACCCTCCGTGCCGGTCAGGGGGTTGGCGTCCCCCTCGATCAGGCTGAAATTGGGGTTTTGGGAGGTTCCGTTATTCTTCCAGAATTCAATGTAGCCGTAGCCTCCGCCCACAAAGCAGTCCAGGTCGCCGTCGCCGTCAATGTCCACAAAGGCCGGCTTGGCGTCGTAAACCATCGTTTCGGCCAGGGGGTTGGTCCCGCCGTAGTACTTTAAGCCCAGATCATTCGCCGCCATGGCGTTGTTCAGGCCGCCGCTCATGAGCATGGCGCCGGAAAAGGCTGCGGCAAGCGCCCCCCTGGCGATCAGCCTTTTGGCGGAAGACTCGGATCCCACAGGATTCAAAAGCCCTGCGGCGGTCAGTTCCTTGCACGCACAACGGCTAAGAGCGTTCTTGCCAGTGATTGGGTGAGAGGTTGTAAACCTATGGGTTTTTCTTTCCACGCCCTGGCCGGTGTTGGTGAAAGCCAGCGCGCACCCCAGGTTTTTGTTGGCGAATAGCACTGTAGCGCCTTTTTGGGCCAGCGCCTCCGCCACCTTTTGCGGGTTTGTTTTGTTAACCTTTTGTCCCGTCTGCATAAAATCAACTCCTAAATTTTCAAAGGTTCGCCCAAGGTGGTAACCGGCAAGGGATGTTCCCCCACGCTCCCGAGCCAATCGATAAGTACGGTTTTCTGCGGTAAACTCATGTCCGCCCGTAGAGCAGACAATGGTCAACTTATTGTATTCAGCTATATTTGTTGTAGCTTTAAGGCTGGAGCTCAAAGTCGGATATACAGCTCCGACAGCATATATTACATCGTATTCTGAAAACAATATCATGCCTTTAACTTTCGGTCAAGCAAGCCCTGTCTGAATCAAAAAAATAGTGAGTATTCGGCCTAAACACAGCCTATGATTCGCCGCCGGTCTCAGGAAGCCCTTCTCCCCAACCCCTCAAAAAAAAATGGCATGGAAGGCTTTCCTCGCCTCCATGCCATTGTTCAACAAATCAAATTTTACCCCTTAATGTAAAGGGTCCGGCCCTGCCATGCGCTGAAACGCCGCCGCCGGCCTTAAGCAAGCATCTTGTGCACCATCCGGGCTTCCGTGACGTCTTCAATATAGGGCCGGAGGTGCTTTTCGAAAAGTTTCAGCACGGCTTCGTTGCGTACGTCCATCATAAACAGGGCGTTGGGAATATTCGCCGCCATCCTGCGCCTGGCCGCTTCAATCATCAACGGCATGGCCACGTTTTTGCCTCTCAATTCCTGGCTCAGGTACAGGGCGCTGTACTGCAGCGTATCAGGGGCCACCCGGTGGGCGATGCTCCAGCCTGCGATTTTTCCCTGATAGCGAAGGCCGATGCTGATTTTCGGCTCGATGATCTGCTCCTCCAGAAAAGGAGATAACTCCCTCGGAAATTCGGGATCCTTCATGATGCGATCCTGGATGTCGCGCCGGTCGTCATCCGTCAAGTCGCCCCAGTCAAACAACTCGCATATATGAGTGGGAAACGGCATGTTCAACCATTCCGCCCCTGCAATGGACTTGGTGGTGCTTTTTCCTATCACCCTGAGCGGCTTGGAGGGCGCCCATCCTTGCTTTTTAGCCAGCAGTTCCAGGGCCGTGGCGCCGTCCCAGTTTGTCCGGTAAGTTAAATCCATGGCTTTCAGGCCAAGATTCCTAAGCACGGCCTCCATCTCCGAAACCAACTTGCCTGCTATGCCCTGATTTCTGTATGGCGCCGCCACGGCCAGGGATATGATTTCCGCGGAAAAATTGTCCGGCCGCATTTCCGCAATGCAGGCGCCCACAAGCCCCTGGTCATTGGAAGCCGTGACAATGTTCACCTTGCCCGCCGGCGGCAGGCTTCTCCATCTGGCGGACAGCCTGGGAAAGGAAAAAGGCTCGAACTTCTGCGCCTCGGCCGGGTTAAGGCCTGTTTGGGATTCAAACTTGTAATTGGAGGTCTTGTCCTCCACTGGCACGCGCCAGGTGTGGGGAACGTTCTTTTCTTTGCCCAAATCCCCCGAGTCGATGGTGATGATGTGCCAGATCTCCTTGTTTTTCAGGCCCAGGGCCATGGGTCTGCGCACCTTGGGCAGAATCTGGACGTCGTAAAGCTCGGTGACAACGCCTTCTATCCGCGCCCAATGGGCCACCTCTCCGGTGTTGATGTTGATGACCATGAAGCCGCACCACGGCTCCGCGTCCCGGCTTTCCAGCTCATGATCCAGGTCCAGGCCGGTGAACGCCTTGTTCCGGGGCTTGGAAAGGCCTACAACCGCATAGTTTCCGCAAAAAGCCAGGCCGCGCATATATCCCGGGCAAAATGCCATGGGTTCGAACTCGCCGTTTTCCAGGTTGATGGCGCCGAAATAGCCCTTGCCCGAATTGCAAAGCCATAGTTTGTCCCGGTAATACCGGGGCGAGTGCGGCATGGACAAGCCCTGGGCCACGATCTCGTCGGTCTGGATGTCCACCACCACGCCGCCGTCGTTCCGGCGGTCCCGCCAGCCGGAAACCACGTCGGACCGGCTCACCGCGGTTACGTATTTGGCTTCTCCCTTAACCAAAGCCAGGCCGTTCAAGTGGCACCGGTCCTCGTGGGCCAGTTGCGAAATGAACGGAGGCCGCCAATAGGGCTTGAAGCTGTATCGGTCGCTGACCGTGGACAGGCAGCTGTACAGGGTGTTTACAAAAATGACGTCCCCGTTTTTGTCCACCACGACGTCGTGGATGTCCAGGTCGCCCGTGGTATAGGCCTTGCGCGGCACGTAAAGCCGGTCGTATTCATTGTACAACTCGCCGGGCGCCAGGGCGTTTTCAAAACGCCATAACTGATACCGGCTGCTCATGATCAAACTGTCCGGCGTAGCCCACAGACCCATGGCATGGTCGAACAAACGCTCAAAAGCCGACAGGGCGCCGTTTTCCTTCAGCCCCAGAAAGAACAGGCGGCTGCTCTGGTAGGTCGTAAAAGCCAGGCTGATTTGTTCCTGATTCAGCCAGGACAGAAAACCCTGGGAGCAAGTGATTTCAACGGGAGGTTTGTTCTGGCTCTGCTGGGGCGCGACGGGATCCATATATGTACCTCGATAACCTAAAGAATTATTGACTGACGGTCTTTAATGCGTTGAAAATTTCTGCTTTGGGCGCGGCGCCCTGACGCAAAATAAGCGGAGGATCCTCCGTGACGTCCACCACCGTGGAGCCTGCGCCCCCGGCGAGCTTTCCGGCGTCCAATGCCAGGGGCGTCCTGTCAAGCACCGCCTGGGTCAGTTGCCCGAAATCCCCGGCCCCGGGCTCGCCCGACAGATTGGCGCTGGTGCCGGTAATGGGCTCGCCCAGGCCTTTGACCAAAGCCCTGGCCACGGGATGGGCGGCCATGCGGATGCCGATTTTTTTCTTGCCTCCCAAGAGCGAGGGCGGCAAAAGGCCCGAGGCGTAAAACACCAGGGTCATTCCCCCGGGCCATAATTTCTCCATGAGAAGCCTGCCGCTTTCAGGAATCTCCCGCACAAGAGGCTTAACCTGGTCTATGGAATTCACCAAAATCAACAAGGGCTTGTCGTCCGGCCTGCCCTTGATCCGAAACACCTCGGCCACGGCCTGGGGATCGGACGCCTTCGCCGCCAGTCCGTAAAGGCCGGTGGTGGGAAAAACCACCACCCCGCCTTCCTTCAAAACCTGCACGGCTTCATCGATCGCCTCTCCCCTTGGATCGGACGCATCAACACGCATTATCCGGGCCATGGCAATTACCTTAAAAACATGGGGTCAAATCTACGTTTGACGTTTGAGCCCCTTAAAACCGCTAAAGGGCTTCCACCTTTTTGGCCTTGGCGATGACTTCCTCCGCCATTTTCTCCTTGAACGCCGCCAGCCGTTTGGCCACGGTTTCGTCCGCAACGCCGATAATCTGAGCGGCCAGAACGCCGGCGTTCTTGGCGCCCATTTTACCCACAGCCACCGTGGCTACGGGAATTCCCGGAGGCATCTGCACCGTGGCGAGCAAAGCGTCGAAGCCGGCCAGAGGCGTGGCGTCAATGGGTACGCCGATGATGGGCAGGGTGGTCTGGGCGGCCAATGCCCCGGCCAGGTGCGCGGCGGCGCCGGCGCCGGCGATGATCACCTTGATGCCCCTGTCCCGGGCCGTGCGGGCGATTTCCGCGGCCCGTTCCGGCGTGCGGTGGGCGGAAGCCACGGTCATTTCGTACGGAATGCGCAGCTTGGTCAACATTTCCGTAGCGCCTTGCATCACCTTCAGGTCGGAGTCGCTGCCCATGAGGATGGAGACCAAAGGCGCGGGCTTGACGTGCCTGCTGGCTTTTTGTCCGATGTCCTTACGCTTGTACACGCCGGTCCACTTGATTTTATCCGCGGCCTTGTAGGCTTTGGCAATGGCTTTGTCGATGGTCTCCCCCAAGGCGGTCACGCCAAGCACCCGGCCGCCGGAAGCGACGATCTTCTCGTCCTGCAAGGCCGTGCCCGCATGGAACACAAACACGTCCTTCATGCGTTTGACCGCGTCCAGGCCGGAAATGGGCATGCCCTTGTCGTAAGATCCGGGGTATCCCTTGCTGGCCAGGACAATGCACACCGCAGCCTGGGGATCGATTTCCAGGTTGACCTTGTCCAGTTCTTCCCTGCTCACCGCTTCCATGATTTCCACAAGGTCGGTTTTCAGGCGCATCAAAAGGGGTTGGCATTCGGGATCGCCGAAGCGGGCGTTGAACTCCAGCACCTTGATGTCGTCGCCGTCGATCATAAGTCCGGCGTACAACACGCCCTTATAAGGAGCGCCCTCGGCGGCCATGGCCTTGACCGTGGGCTTCATGACTTCGTTCATGATCTTGTCGTGCATGTAGGCGTCCACAACCGGAGCGGGGGAGTAAGCCCCCATGCCGCCGGTGTTGGGGCCTTTGTCTCCGTCGAAGATGGCCTTGTGATCCTGGGAAGAGGGCAGCGGCAGCACGGTCTTGCCGTCGGTGAAAGCCAGGAACGAAGCTTCCTCGCCCGCCAAAAGCTCTTCGATGAGCATTTTCTTGCCCGCGTCGCCGAAGGCCTTTTCCTCCATGACCAGGTTGACGGCCTCCAAGGCCTGCTTTTTGTTGGTGCAGACCATGACTCCCTTGCCTGCAGCCAGGCCGTCGGCCTTCACCACCACCTTGCCGCCTACTTCTTCAATGTAGGCTTTGGCTTTTTCGATGTCGGTGAAGGTTTTTCCCACAGCCGTGGGAATACCGTATTTGGTCATGAGGGATTTGGCGAAGGACTTGCTGCCTTCCAGACGGGCGGCCGCCTTGCTGGCGCCGAACACCATGAGCCCGGCTTTTTCGAACTTATCCACAATGCCTTCGGTGAGGGGCGCCTCGGGACCCACCACGGTCAGGCCGATGGCGTTTTCCTTGGCAAAGGCCAGGAGATTGGGAATGTCTTCTGCGCTGATGGGCACGCATTCGGCCGATTCCGCGATGCCGGCGTTGCCCGGCGCGCAATAAATCTTTTCGACCTTGGGGCTTTGGGAGAGTTTCCAAACCAAAGCATGCTCCCTGCCTCCCGAACCTATAACCAATACTTTCATTTGCGCCTCCTGTTCAGCCCGTGGGGGGACGGGTTAGGGTAGTAAATCTGATTGCAATTTGAAGTCTTATAGCGAAAACACAGGCCTTTAGCAAGAGCGCCGGGAACGATTTATGACAGGGTCTAAAGGTATTTTCCAGCCGCATCCCGCGCCGCCCCCGGCGCAAGAGATGGGGTCAAATCTACGTTTGACGTTTGAGGCGCATTTTTATGCCGACCCCGGCATGCAATGCCTTAGGCCGAAGGCCAATAAAGGAGCCCTGTAGGTTTGTGGAAATTGAGTTTGATCTGCGGTTGAAAAGAAGCATTCGAAATCGTCTTTTTGCAGCGGCGCTGCTTGCCGCGCCCGGTGGTTGCGGGGCCTCCCCGCCGTAGTTGTTCTTGGTTGCGCGGTCCTCGCGCTGCAGCAGCAAGGCTTGCGCCGCTTTACTTTTAAAAATAACCCAATTATAACTTGATAAAGTCAGTCATATGATGCAACATGCCGCCCTTTGGCCCGGGGAGGCCGGAATCCCACGCCATGCATCACATTTGGTAATCCAAAGAAAGACAGGCGTCATGCAGAGTTTACGAAGTCGAGCCATTATATTTTTGATGAAACATCGCCACTGGTTTTCGCTCAAACTAAAGGCGGAGGTTATTGATTTTAATTCGCCCGTGGCTGAAATGCGGGCCAAAGTGGAAAAATCCGCCGCAAGAATGGCCAAGATGCCGGAAGGCATGGAAGCCGTCCCGGCTGACATGCAAAATCCCACTGGAGAGATCATCCGTTACAAGGACTCCCAGGACGACCGCATGATCCTCTATTTTCACGGGGGCGGATACGTCATGGGCTCCGTCAAATCCCATCGCGGCATTGTGGCCAAATTCGTCAAAGGAACCGGGATCAACGCCCTGTGCTTTGAATACCGCCTGGCGCCCGAGCATCCCTTCCCCGCCGCCTTGAATGACGCCGTGGCGGCCTATCAATGGCTGCTGGACCAGGGAACAAAACCCGGCTGCATCGTATTCATGGGCGATTCAGCCGGCGCGGGCCTGGCTTTGGCGGCCCTATTGGCCCTGAAAGAGAAAAGCCTTCCTCAGCCAGCGGCCGCGGCGGTCATGTCTCCTTGGGCGGACGTCGCCTGCACCGGAGAGTCCTACAAAAAGACCGACCCCGTGGCGCCCAAGGGATCTTTTTCAGTGTACGGAACATATTACGCAGGGGACAACGACAAAACCAACCCGCTTGTTTCGCCTGTTTATGGGAACCCGGAGGGCCTGCCGCCCTTGTTTTTATCCGTGGGGGAAGACGAACGGATTCTGGACGATTCGGTGCGGTTTGCGGAAAAAGCCGAAAAGGCGGGCGTGGATGCAACCCTGAAGGTGGGCGAGGGCATGGTCCATTGCTATCCGGTGCTGTCGCCAATGTTCCCCGAAGCCAAGGAGGCCATGGACGAAATTTGCGCCTTTGTGAAAACGCGTTTGGGCGGGTATGCCTGATGCTGGAATTTTAAGGGGTGGAATCCGCTTGCTTTTTTGATTCGCCGATGGATAAGGCGCAGGTTCAGCGGGATTACAGGATTCTGCTTCAAAAACGGTTTGAACTGCGTGTGCTGCGCCCCCCGGCATGAAACGTCCCGGCAACCATGTGGCGCCCGAGGGGCGCGGCTGTATTGCCCCCCATCCTTTGCCCATGCGACTATTCCACAACGAGACTGGGTCCCCGTTTCCTGGATTGCGTCATGATGATTGCTAAAAGACGCACAATCATTCCGCCCCTCCCTCCACGGGGATGACGGAGAACGGCGGATTTAGCAGGCAAAGGGGGGGCGTTCCCGCATCCTCATATAACGGCTGCAAGCGCCCTCTGCACATTCCCAACCTCAAAAAATCGTCATCCCGGCAAGGGCGATCCGCTTTTCAGGATCGTCCGCAAGCCGGGACCCAGCGTCATTTTGGACTGGCCTTGGAATATAATTACTTGTTTGAACGCAACCTGGTCTCAAACGTCAAACGTAGATTTGACCCCATTCTTTGTCCTACAACACCAAATCCTTGATGAACTCCATCAACTGATTCAGGTTCTGGACCTGCCGGAATTCGTGGCAATACCGTTCGTAGGTGCGCATTTCGCTGTCCCCGGAATACCAGAACACCTCGTGCTCGGGGTTGAGCCAGATCACCCTCCGGCACTTGTCCCGCATTTGGTCCAGAATGTCCGCCTCGGGATTGGAATAATTGGACCGTCCGTCCCCGATGATAATCAGGGTGGTTTTTTTGTTCAGGATGTCCATGTATTCCCGCTTGAAATGGCGGAAGGTGGCGCCGTAATCGGTCCTGGCTTCAAAGGGAATCCGGTCGCTTCGAAGGACCTCTTCGATGGCTTGGTTGATCTCGTGCTTTTCAAAGATGTCGCTCACTTCGGTCAGGCTGTTGACGAACACAAAAGAGCGGACGCCGGTAAAGCGTTCGGAGACCGAGTACAACAGGTTCAGCATGAAACGGGCCGCGGCCCACACCGAGCCGGACACGTCGCACAGGGTGACCACCTTGCCTTTGCGGGGGGGCTTGGACTTGAAAATCAGCTCCACGGGCACGCCTTGATACTTGGAGGCCGCCCGAATGGTCTTTTTGATGTCCAGCACGCCGGAGGTCTTCCGGGCGTATCTGCGGCCGATGGTGTCCTTGAGCTTGGCCACCAGATGGTCGATGATCTCCCGCATCTCCTCCACTTCCTTACGGGAAAGCGATACAAAGGGCTTGTCGCCCAGTTGGGCCAGGTGCTTTTCCGGGGAGGTGGATTTTTTCATGGACGCGTTGTCCGGCCGGGGCTCCTTGGTGAGCATTTCCTGCGCCGTGGCCAGGCGCTCGTCAAAATACTCCCGCAACTGCTGGCGAATCTGGTAGTCGATGGTCTCCGTCACTCCGGGCGAGGGCGTGCGGCTTTCCAGAAATTGGGCGATAAGCTCCCGGACGTCGTTAAAGCCCAGCATGATCTGGAGCCTTTTGGCCAGCTGGCCCAGGTTGGAGCCTTTGATGCGCGGACCGGAGTCCTCGTCCGTCTGCATTTGCTGCAGCAATTCCAGGTATCCCATGGGATTGCCGGCCATGAGGTCCATGATCGCCTGGCTTTCCTGATCCTGGCCCATGTTCTCCTGCAGAAAGTCCAGGATCTCCTCCAGGTGCTGGGCCATGGACTCGGATTTAACGTCCAGGTCCGTCTGCATTTCGTGGAAGAACAAATGGTACAAGTGGTCGAACTTGGCTTGCTCCCGGCGGCTTTTGACGAAATTCGACCGCAAAAGGATTTTGAATTCCTCCTCGTCCGTAGGATTGGCGTACTGCATCTGATCCAGGCAGTCCAAAACCTCGGACGTGGACACCCTAAGCCCCGCGGCCCGGGTGCATGCGGCGAATTTTAGGACAAGCTGCATCATTGTATGCCGGCCTTTTTAGACATGTCTTCCATGTACTTCATGACTTTTTCCGTGTCCGAGCGGTATTTGGTGATGACGCTCAGGGTGTCGCGGATGATGTCCTGGCTCAAATCGCCCACCTGGAGCACCATCAGGGATTGCGCCCAGTCCAGGGTTTCGGAGATGCACGGCTTTTTCTTCAGATCCAGGTCCCGGATTTCCCGGATGGCGTCCACAAGCTGGAAAACCAGCGTATCGTTGATGCCCGGCTGTTTGAGCCTGACGATCCGGGCTTCCAGGTCCCGGTCCGGATAATCGATGTATAAATGAATGCACCGGCGCTTGAGGGCGTCGGACATGTCCCGATAGTTATTGGATGTCAGAAAAACAAAGGGGATGGCCACGGCCTTCTTGGTGCCCAATTCCGGGATGGTCACCTGAAAGTCGGACAGGATTTCCAGCAGAAAAGCCTCGAATTCAGGGTCCGATTTGTCCACTTCGTCCACCAGAAGCACCACGGGCTCCTTGGATGTGATGGCCGACAGCAGCGGCCTGGGCTGGATAAAGCGTTCGGAAAAGAAAGCGTCTTCCTGGGCCGCGATCTTGTCCACGGCATCGGACAGGGAACTGGACGCTTCGATGACGTCGTGAATCTTGTCCTTGACCATTTGGGTGTACAAAAGCTGCTTGGCGTATTCCCATTCATACAGGGCTTTGGCCTCGTCCAGGCCTTCGTAGCATTGCAGCCGGATCAACTCGCGGTTTAGGCAGCGGGAAACCGCCTTGGCCAACTCGGTCTTGCCTACGCCCGCAGGGCCTTCCACCAAAATAGGCTTGTTGGTGGCGCTGGCCAGAAAGACCACCGTGGCCGCCAACTTGGAGCATATGTAATCGGCGTCTTCCAGCTTGATTTTTACGTCCTCGACACTTTCAAATAGCATAAATACCTCGAATTCATGAAAAGCCCCGCCCGGGTCAGTTGGTTCCGGCGGTCAGGGCTTCTAATATGTCCTGGTGTTCCTCTTCATAGGCCCGGACCCTGCGATCATGATCCCTGGCCTTTTCCGATAGGGCCATAATTTTGTCGTTCACTTCCTGAACCTTGGTGTTATGAACCCGCATGACGCTTCTTTTTCGTATTCTTTTGCCCGCTTCCGCAAGCGCGTTCGCCTCCTCCTGCAGGGCGTCCCTCTCTTCCCGCAATTCCCGGGCCTCTTCATTCAGCCTTTTACGGCCCTCGATAAAGGCCTGGATCTCCGCGTTGCTCGGCCTTTTCTTTTTAGGGGCGACGGACTGGCCGGGAGGCGCGCCATCGCCCTTCCACCCATGGCCGGGGTTGGCCGAGGAAGAGCGGGGAGACGGCGACGGAGCAACTTCCTTGGTGACCTGCACCTGGGAAGGGGGGACCTCGGCGGCCGCAGGCGGGGCGTCCGTAAACACCAGGTTTCCGTTCTCGTCCCGGTAGGAATAGATCTCCGCAAATCCGTCCTGAGTCCAGGCAAAAAGCAAAAAGGCCGCAAAGGCGCATAGCGCAATCTGTTTCATAATATTCTCCGGCGTATAAGGTTCGCGTGGGAAATCCCCCATTCCATAACGCTCAACATTCTGATCCGGCTTGCATCCTCCCGGAAAGCCGAAAGCTTCCGGCCGCGGGATTGGAGAATAGTATCATCCGCCCGTCAGCCCGTCAATTGAGTTCCTCAGCTCTCCTTTCGCCCTTGTTATGTATGCTCGCCGCCGCTCCGTTTCGAGAACGCCGGCGCCCTCCGAAAAATCCTTGACAAATTATTTGTCATAGTCAAATATTATCCCTAACAAATAAATCGGCCCGTGTACAGCTTTTGATGTAAACCCCCCTATTGAATAAGGAAAAAATGATCCAAATGCCCCAACTGCGAGAGACGGACTTGAAAAATTACCGCATTTTCCTGCTCATGGCCAAGGTGCAATCCAGAACCTCCCGCTTTTTCAAAAAGGAAATGAAGGCGGCGGGCCTGGAGATCTCCTTCTCCCAACTGGGCGTCCTGTTCATGCTGGAGAAAAATGACGGCATGTCCATGGGAGACTTTTGCGCCCAGTTGGAGATGGAAAACTCGGCGGTCACCCGTCTCATGGACCGGCTGGAAAAAAGCGGGTGCGTGCTTCGGAGAGTGAACCCGGAGGACCGCCGCCAGTTTTTGGTGGATATCACGGACAAAGGCAGGGAGCAGGCCGCCCTTGCCAAGCCCATTGTAAGAGCCGCCAACCAAAAGATTCTGGATGGCCTTTCCGGGGAGGAGATTCTTTTGTTCGTGGGCGTCATGAAGTCGTTTTTGGATATTTTTCCCGCGGGATAATTTTTTTGTCTCAATATTTGACTACGTCAAATACTGTGTTGGCAGATGGCATTCACCCTTTAGCTGCGAAGGAGAAGTCATGAATTTCGAATACATGGACATTCAAGTGCAGGACGATCTGGGGATCGTAACCATGAACCGGGCGCCGGAAAACAGGGTCAACGGCCCATTTATTCAGGAGTTGACCCGGGCTTTCCAGGCCGTCAAGGAAAACGCGGACATCAAGGCGGTCATTTTGGCCAGCGCCTTGGAGAAGTTTTTCTCCAACGGCTATGACCTGGAATGGATGGCCGCCAACTTCTCGGAGATCGAACGGGTCCAGGCTCTTTTGGAAGGCGCTTCGGCGTTTCTGGCGGACCTTTGCGTGTTCCCCAAGCCGGTCATCGCCGCCATGAACGGCCATACCTACGGCGAGGGCGCCTTTATCGCCGGATGCTGCGACTATCGCATCATGCGGCAGGATCGCGGATGGGTGTGCTTTCCCGAGGTGCACATCAACAAGCCGTTCATCCCCGGCCAGATCGCCATCATGCGGGAAATCCTCTCCCCGCGGGCTTTTCGGGACATGGCCCTTTTCGGCCGCAGATACGGCGGGCCCGAGGCCCTGGAAATCGGGTTTGTGGACCAGATTTCGCCCCTGGAGGAGTTGATGGACCGGGCCAAGGCCATGGCCGGAGAAATGCTGGCGTTCCACCCGGACGCCTTCGCCGAGATCAAAAAGCGCATCCGCTCCCCTTTGTCCAAAATCATCCGGGAGCAGGATCCGCCGGTCATTCAAAGGAATCTCGGCCTCGCTTAAAATCGGCCTGCAACCGGCCGAAATGATCTTGCGCGCCCGTTTTTCATGGTTATTTTTTGCCTGTGTAGGCCCGCACTTTGTGCAAGGACCACTTTGAAGGAGGAAATGATTAATGGGCAACCAGATCAAGAGTGTAATGCTTTTAACGGCCATGACGGCCTTTTTGTTGATTGTCGGACAATTGATCGGCGGCAGGGCGGGAATGACATTCGCCCTGATCATGGCCGTGGGCATGAATTTTTTCAGTTATTGGTATTCGGATAAAATCGTCCTGAAGATGTATCGCGCCAAGGAAGTCGGCCCCGGACAGGCGTCGGAGCTTTACGGGATCGTGCAACGGCTGTCCTCCAACGCCGGGCTTCCCATGCCCAAGGTGTATATCATCCCCCAGCAGGCGCCCAACGCCTTCGCCACGGGCCGCAACCCGGAGCACGCCGTGGTGGCGGTCACCGAAGGCTTGCTCAACCTCATGAACCGGGAGGAGCTGGCAGGCGTGCTGGCCCATGAACTGGCCCACGTCAAAAACCGGGACATCCTCATTGGAACCATCGCCGCCACCATGGCCGGAGCCGTCATGTTCCTGGCCAGCATGGCCAAATGGGGGGCTATCTTCGGAGGATTCGGCGGACGGGATGACGACAGCCCTCTGGGCTTTGCAGGCATGCTCATCATGGCCATCCTGGCGCCCATCGGAGCGGCCTTGATCCAGATGACCATATCCCGCACCCGGGAATACCAGGCCGACGCCACGGGCGCCCAAATCGCCGGGAATCCCAAAGGCCTGGCTAACGCCCTGGCCAAACTGGGAGCCTATTCCGGTCGCATCCCCATGGACGCCGAGCCTGCCACGGCCCATATGTTCATCGTAAATCCCTTGTCCGGCAAGAGCCTGGCCAGCCTGTTTTCCACCCATCCTCCGCTGGAGGAAAGAATCGCCCGGCTCACCGGCGCCATGCCCCAAGGCGGCGCGCCCAGCCCCCCCAACAGAACGGCCAGAAACGCCGAAGACAGCGCCAGGGACTTCTGGGACTCCCTGAAATAGCGCTCCACGCCATAAAAAATGACCCAGCCCGGCCATGCCCATCAACCCAGCAGGCCGGGTTTTTTATGGGGTCAAATCTACGTTTGACGTTTGAGGCATGGCTTCCAGCGACTAAGGCGGACGCAGGAGCCTGTAATCATAGCAGCATTGGAGAAATGCAGCATCGTGGCTTCGCCCCACTGCGGCGCCGATTGGACGTGCGGAGTACTTCCCGGACAGGCGCCGGGGCCTGCAGCTACAGGTCGAATTCAACAGGCGCGTTTTAAAAAACAATGTAGCCGCAGGGCTTGCCCTGCTATTTTTTGGGGGCTGAATTTTTTATGGGGTCAAATCTACGTTTGACGTTTGAGGCATGGCTTCCAGCGACTAAGGCGGACGCAGGAGCCTGTAATCATAGCAGCATTGGAGAAATGCAGCATCGTGGCTTCGCCCCACTGCGGCGCCGATTGGACGTGCGGAGTACTTCCCGGACAGGCGCCGGGGCCTGCAGCTACAGGTCGAATTCAACAGGCGCGTTTTAAAAAACAATGTAGCCGCAGGGCTTGCCCTGCTATTTTTTGGGGGCTGAAGGCCCACAAATGCGGCCGGTAAAGATTATGGAACTCAAAGCGGGAGGCCCCATTTGAAGCCGCTTTTCTATAGCTGAGCGGTCCCCGCGCCGTCGGGGCGCTGCTTGCCGCGCCCTGTAGTTGCGAGGTCTCCTCGCTGTAGTTTTGCGCGCTCCACCCGCGAACGGCATAGGCTTATTGAGGCCAGTCTTTTCGATAAGATTCTTTTGATCACAGATTCTCCATTTAAAATTCGTCAAGATTAATTGGCCCTACTATAAAAGAACAGATGATCAAAATTAAAAAAAGAATAATTGTAATCGTTAAGCATGCATAGAAAATTTTGAACTATATTCCGGTCTTGCCCTTATCTTCTCGGGTGTATCTTCTGTATTCGGAAGCTACCATTGGCCAAAACAGCAAGCAGTAATAGTCGATTGATTTTCCAACCAGTGAATTAGTGATTAGGTAGTATGTCATATAAAAAAGGCTGCCCAAAACCATAAGAAAGAAAGGGGCAATAACAATCGGCCCCCAAACCACCATGTGTTGCATCAAAGTCATGTTATCATCTTCATTGGTGTCCTGGATTTTTATTTTAAAAATAATTACTTATAGCTGTTGAGATTTAACAGCCTTTTTGTTTAAGGCGAAAAATCTTCTCAAACGTCAAACGTAGATTTGACCCCATCGGTCGTTGGAAGGCGCCGGAATCCCGGTCCCGGGCCATTATGTCAAACAAATCCAAATAGGCCTGGGCGACGTTCTCCAGTGAAAACCGGCTTCCCCGGATGGATTCCCTGGCCTGGTCTGCCAGTTTGGTGCGCAATTCCGGGTCGTGGGCCAGAAACTCCAGCCTTTTGGCGAAGGTTTCCATGTCTCCCACGGGAACGCAAAATCCGTTCACGCCGTCCTCCACCAGTTCCGGTATGCCGCTGGGGATGTCCGTGACTACCGGGACGCATCCGGCGGCCATGGCTTCCAAAAGGGAGACGGGCGTTCCTTCGAAGCCCGAGGTCAGCACCAGGGCGTCGTGCTCCACAAGGTGGCGAAGCACCTGATCGTTGGGCAGGGTTCCTGTCATGGTTACAACGCCTTTTTTGATTTGCGTCGCCAGGGCCTTTTTCAGTTCTTCGGCTTGGGGGCCTCCTCCGATGATGGTCAGGGAATAGGGGACATGCCTTTGCTCCAGCTTTTCCGCTAAGGCGGCCAAATCCATAATCCGCTTTTGATGGTGAATCAGCCTGCCCGTGTAGATGATCCGCAGGATGGCGCCGGGCCGGGCCGGTCCCCGCCTCAAGGATGTGACGGCCACGCCGGACGGAATGACATGCACCCGGGATGCCAGGTCCGGCAAATCCGTTTTGACCCTTGCGGCGATGGCGCGGCTGACGCACACCGCGGCGTTCCATGAGGCGCCCAGGCGCTGCACGTGGTCGTAATGCGCCGGGTCGTCGCTGTGGACCACCCCGCAAACCATGACGTTTTTCGAAAGGGCGGGGCAGATGCGGGAGTGGTCGAAATCGTAGCCGGGAACGTAAATGCAGGGCGCCAGGCTTTCCAGATAGTTCAGCAAGGCCTTTTGCCGGGCCTTGAGGGTCGCCTTGGGCCTGGCCGGCAGGAAATAAGCCGGCGCGTCATGGGGCGCCGGCATGGGCATGGGGTCGGGCGCCGTGGGATTGGTCAAAAGCAGGCGGGCGTCATGCCCTCTGCGGTTCAATTCCCGAATCAGGTTGGAAACCGCCGTGTTGACGCCGCTCAGGCCGTATGTCGGCGAGCTGAATATGACCCGAAATCCCATGACTCCTCGCTTTTTTTAAGGCGAATTCCTTATTTTTAGCCGGTCCACTTGAACATCCAGGAGCCCAGGGCCATGAACACAGTGGTGATCAGGGCTAGTATGAGAATCTGGGGCATAATCTCCGCGAATCCTCCGCCGTAGCTCATGACCTCCCGCATGCCGGAAGTTACGTGGGTCAGGGGCAGCGCTTGCGAAAGCCCTTTCACCCAGCCTGGGGCGCCTTCGATGGAAAACCACACCTCGGACAAAAACATCATGGGCCAGGAAAGCAGGTTCAAAAGGCCGGAGGCGAATTCCTCGTTGGACCCCCGGGAGGCGATGACCATGGCCAAGGACACATGGGATGCGCCGCCCAGCATGAACACCGTGATCAAGGCCAGGTACGATCCCTTGCATTGAAACCCGAACATGAGCACGCAGGCGATGTAAACCAGGAGGGTGGAAAACATGATGACCAATAACCGCGAGACCACGTGGGCGCTTAAAAACTGGAACGCGCTTAAAGGCGTGGCCGCCAGGCGCTTCAGCACGTTGTTCTTTCTATACCGGACCACCACGAATCCCACGCCGAACAGGGCGGAAAACATCATGTTCATGCCCAGGATTCCCGGAAAGAGCCAGTCGATGTAATCCACCTGAAAGCCCTCGATGGTCTGCCGGGCGGTATAGTTTTTCAAAACTTCCGGCTCGGCCGCTGCGGCTTCCAGAATATCCCCGGCAATGGCCCCTTTGGGGGAGGTGTCCGACACCCAATAGCTTAAGGGCTCGGTCCCGGCCTGGACCGCAATGTCCAGCCTGTGCGCCGCCAGCTTTTCCAGGGCCTCTTCTTTATTCGGCATTTCCACCTTGGAGAAAAAAGGCGAGTCCTCCACCCGGGCCGGAAGTTGGTACGAAAGAACCTCTCCCTGGCTGGGAACGACCCCCATTTTATAGGTGGGCTCGGCGCCCCGTCCGAATATGGCGGCGAAGCCCGCAATAATCAGGAACGGAAATGCGATGTTCCAGAACAAGCCCGCCCGGTCCCGGTAAAATTCCTTGTTGCGGGCTGTGAATAAGGCCCAAAATGCTTTCATTCGCGTAACCTGCGGCCCGTGAGGTCCAGAAAAAGGTCCTCCAAATTCGGGCTCCTCACCGTGATGGAATGAAGATCCACCCCGGCTTGAAGCAGCTTTTCAAGGCATCCTTTGATGTCTTTGGTCTGCAGTTGGATGTTGTCCCCTTTTTGGCGAACCCGGATGTTTTCGTCCGCCAGGGTCATGGGATCGATGGGGAAGCTGAACGCCGGCAGGCTGGCCAGAACGCCCTTGCCGTGCTCCTGCAATAGATCGGCCGGGCTGCCCTGGGCGATGATGGCGCCCTGGTCCATGATGGCGATTTCGTCGCAGAGCTTCTCCGCCTCCTCCATATAATGGGTGGTCAGAACCACGGTCTTTCCCTGGGTCTTGATGGTCCGCACAATGTCCCATACGTGCCTGCGCGCCTGGGGGTCCAGGCCGGTGGTCGGCTCGTCCAGAAAAACCAGTTCCGGGTCGTTGACCAAGGCCAGGGCCAAAAGCAGGCGCTGCTTCTGCCCGCCGGAAATTTTATCGTTAAAACGCTCCAGGATGTCTTCCATCTGGCAGAGCGCGATCAACTTGTCCAGATCCATGGGGTTTTTATAGAGCCGGGCGAAAGTGGCCAGGGTTTCCCTGACCGTCAAAAACGACAAAAGCGCCGTGGATTGAAACTGGATTCCCGCCTCCTGGGCGAAATCCCTGGTCCGGGGCTTTCCTTTATAAAGCACCTCCCCCGAGGTTTGGGGGATAATGCCTTCCACAATTTCCAGAGTGGTGGTTTTGCCCGCTCCGTTGGGGCCAAGCAAGCCAAAGCAGACGCCTTGCCTTACCCCAAACGAGACGCCGTCAACGGCCCTGACTTTGGGATACTGCTTGACCAAATTGTTAATTTTCATAATATCCATGGCGATCCTCATCTTTTTGCCGCTTGCGAACGGAGTTTTAGCACAGAGCGTTTTCTTTCGCCACCCCTGCTTTGCCTGGGGCCGGGGTTGTGTTATAATTATCAGGTCTAAAATCGCCGATTTTCAGATCGCCCCCAAAATATCAAAAATCAATGCGTCATGCGGCAGGGCGCCTCCGCCCCAAATTATTCTTGCGGGAATCCGGCCAAGCCCCCTCATTCGTGACATGGGACCCTATATGATCCGTTTTGCGGGAAAAAAGATTCAAGCCTTTTTTCAAAGCATACTGCCAACCTCTTTGGAATGGGAGACCAATTACTCCCAGGCCAGAATCAAGCTGTTTTTGGCGGTGTTTCTTTTAGTCGCAGGCGGGGTTGTGCTGGGTTTTGGAATTCAGGATCTTTTAAAAGGCGCCTACAATGCCGCTTTACCCGCTTTCGCCGCTGTGACCGGATGCTTTCTTGGCCTGTTTTTTATCAACCGGCCGGCAAACAAGGCCCTTATATACAGAACTGTTTTCATCCTCTTGCTGGTTTTGTTCGGAGAGGCGGCGTGGAATGGGGGGGATCTGGGCTCCATGGCCTTATGGACTTTGATTCTGCCTCCCACGTTTTTCTTTTTGTCCGGAAGAGGCGAGGGCTTGCTCTGGACGCTAGGATCCTTGGCTCTGATCGCCTGGATTATGCTGGATCCCTGGAAGTTGCTGAACTCCCACCAATACACCGAAGGCTTTTTACTGCGTTTTTTTCTCTGCTTTGTCATCATCAGCGCCATTTCCTGCGCCTCGGAGCTCTCGCGCTTTTGGTATCAGACGGAAATGGAGGAGCAGCAACGCAAGCTTTTGGAGGAAAAGGTTTTTTTGAAGAACAGCATCGCCCTGCGCATCCAGGTGGAGGCGGCTTTACGAAAAAGCCAGTCTTTGTATGAGCTGCTGACCAGAAACATGAAGGACGTCATCTGGACCACGGACCTGGACTTTCGTCTGACGTACGTAAGTCCGGGAATCCGTCTGTTGCAGGGATTTACGCCTGATGAACTGGCGGACAGGTCCATTGAAAGCATGATGGTTCCCGACAGCCTGAACAAAGCCGTGAGCGTGTTGACCCGTCTGGCCGAAAGAAAATCCACCCAGTCCGTGGCCCTGGAAACGGAAATGCTGCACAAGAACGGCGGCTCCGTCTGGGTGGAAACCGTCGCCAGCCTGTACCTGGACGACAATGGCGTTCCCGCCGGGTTCATCGGCTCCTCCCGCGACATCTCGGACAGAAAAGGCGCGGAAGCCGCCCTCCGGAAAAGCGAGGAGCGGTTTCGTGAATTTGTGGAAAACGCCCCGGTGGGCATGTTCACCGTGGACCTGCACGGCAAGTTCACCTACATGAACAAAAAGGTCCTGCAAATGACCGGCTACCGGAGCGCGGACATGCTGGGACAGCAGTTTTACCAAATCGTCCACCCCGAGGATTTGCCTAAAATCATCCGCGCTATGGAGGACGCCGCATCAGGCGTTCGCACCACTCCTTATCTGCAGGTGCGCATTCGGGATTCCGTGGGGAAGATGATGTGGATCGTGGTCACCTCGGAAATGCTCATGGGGTATTCCAAAGACGGCAAAAGGGCGCCCATCGGATTCCAGTGCTTTGTGGAAGACGTGACCGAACGGAAATTTGCAGAAATGGAAAAGCTCCGCCTGGAAAGACAGTTGCGTCAGGCTCATAAAATGGAGGCCATCGGCACCCTGGCCGGCGGAATCGCCCATGACTTCAATAATATTCTCTCCCCAATCATCGGATACACGGAAATGCTCCGCGACACCCTGAAGGGCGACAAAGCCGCGGTCCGGGATTTGAGCGAAGTGCTGAAGGCGGCCCGCAGAGCCAAGGATCTGGTCAGCCAGATTCTTACTTTCAGCCGCAGGTCCGAGGAAAAGCCTCAACTGGTGGCCCTGGCGCCCATCGTCTCGGACGTCCTGAACCTGATCCGGGCCACCCTGCCAGCCACCATTCAAATCCAAAAAAACATCGACCTGAGTTGCGGCTCGGTCATGGCCGATCCCACCCAGATGCACCAGGTAGTCATGAACCTGTGCACCAACGCCTATCAGGTCATGCGCCAGACCGGCGGAGTGCTGGAGGTGACTCTCAAAGAGACCCAACTGAAAGAGACGGACTTGTCCCCCGCGTCATCCATCCAGCCGGGCCGTTACGCCTGGCTGTCCGTCAGCGACACCGGCGAGGGCATGCCGCCGGAAATCCAGGAACGCATTTTTGAGCCCTACTTCACCACCAAGCCCATAGGGGAGGGCACAGGCATGGGCCTGGCCGTGGCTCACGCCATCGTAACCAAGCATAGGGGGGAGATCCGGGTGCAAAGCTCGCCAGGCCGGGGCACGGTGTTCGACGTGTTTATTCCGGTTGTGGAAAGCCAGACGCGGGACATCCCATTCATTCCCAGCACATTGATGCAAAAAGGCGACGAACGGATTATGCTGGTGGAGGATGAAGAGGCTATCCTGGACATGACCCATCGCATGCTGAAAAAACTGGGCTACAAGGTGACTCCGTTCCAATCCTCCCTGGAAGCGCTGGAGGCCTTCAAAGACGCGCCTCACGCCCATGACCTTTTGCTGACCGACATGACCATGCCCCACATGACCGGTTTTGAACTTGCCTTAAAAATGCGGGAGATCAGGCCCGGCATGCCCATCCTCCTGTGCACCGGATTCAGCGACCAGATTTCCGACGAAAGAATCCGGGACTTGGGCCTCACCGAATTCCTCATCAAACCCATTTCCATGAACGTCATGGCAAACGCCCTCCGCAAGGTCCTGGACGCCTGAACCCAAGATGGGGTCAAATCTACGTTTGACGTTTGAGGCCAGGGCGCCCTTCAAACGTTTGAACTCAGTATGGTCTCCTGGAGCCAATTTGTTGGGTTTCGCGACTGCTGGGCAGACTTTATTGTTCGTTTAGGCAAGAGATATTTTATTCAATTAAATTAGCTTGTTCAACGCTCAAATCAACTAATGGATTTCCCCAAAACCTTATCACACCCTCGAATTTCATGGGGAAGCGATACTTAGCTCTGTACTCTTGCCAGGTGAGTTGCATGGTTTTTGGAAAAATCAGTTCATGTCCCTTAAATCTGCTGGCCGCCGCCCTCCGTCATCCCCGTGGAGGGAGGCGGCGGGATGATTGCGGTTGTTTTGCCATCATGGTGACGCAATCCCGGAAACGGGGACCCAGGGTCATTGTTGACTTGCCTGGAATAATAATTACCTGCCTGGAAGCAATTTGGCGCGGGAAATATTGGCGGGAATTCGCGGACAAAAAAACGGGCTTCCGCGTTTTGCGGAAGCCCGTTTTGACTGATTCTATTCATCGGAAGCGGGCGGAGCGCCGGGTTGATCCTCCGGCTCCTGTGCGACCTCCGGAGGAGGCTGAGGCCCTCCATCCGGCGTTTGGGGCCTGTCTCCGGGAGGCTGAAAGCGTCCCCTGGGAGGCTTGGGCCTGTCGCCCGGAGTCTGCATCCCGTCCCCGGGAGGGGGAGGGCCGCCGTCGCCTGAAAACGCAGGACGGTCTCCCGGCCGAGGTTTGGGGCCGCCCTGGCCCGGAGGGCCTGGAGGCGGTCTGCGCATCATGCGCTTTTCGATTTCTTCAAACTTTCTCCTTTGCTCTTCAGTAAGCACTTTGCTGATTTGAACGCGATGATCCTTGAACAGGGCGTCAATTTCGGGAAAATGCTTCTTTTGCAGGCTTATCATGTTTTTCCGGAAATCATCCAGAATGCTTTTTATCCGGACCTGCTGCTCCTGAGTCAGGTCCAGATCCTCGGTCAAGCGATCCAGGACGAAATCCAGGTGCTTGCCCCGGCGTTCTTCAAAAAACGAAGCCCGCTGGTGTTTCTGGTACATGCCCATGCCAAGCCCTCCTGCTAAGGCTCCCAGGAAGAAAACCAGGAAAAGCCCGGCATACAGTTTTATCGGTTTCATAATCCTTATCCTGTTATTGCATTTGTATGGTCTGGACCAGCAAGTTGCCCATGGAGTCGTCCATCATGGCTTCCACCAACCCGTACTGGGGGGTAAAATCCTGGCTTAACAGAACCAACGTCATGGCCGCAATCAGAACGCAGGCCGCCGGAGCAAACCGCCAGACCATGCGTTCCAGCATCACGGAGGGCCGGTCTTCCATCGCCTCCTTGCGGGGCAATGTTCTCACGGCGTCCATAACCCGGCTTTGCCACTGCGGGCCAAGGACGGCCTCCTCCCTGTTCCGGTGAACAGCGGATAGGATGGATCTTGTCTTTTCCCAATCCTTGTTTTTTGGTTCCATACCGCCTCCTGCTTATCCGTTTTTCATTTCCTGTAAAACGCCTTCCAATTTTTTTCTGGCCCTGTAACATCTGACCTTCACATTGGCCGTCGTCCATTTAAGGATTTTGGCCGCTTCCCGCCCGGTCATCCCCTCCAGGTAGACAAGCTCCACTACCATGCGGTCTTTGGGGGATAAACGGGCCAGCGCGGCGTCCAGCACCTCCCTGGCTTCCTTTTGGGCGCACAGGCTTTCAAAGCCGGCTGTGGATTCCTCCGCATAGACCTTATCCAGCCAGTCGTGATGCTCCCGGGCCAGGGCGGTCATGGCGACCTCCTTGGATTTATAGCGCTTTCGCCAAAAGTCGCAACAGGTCTTGACCGCAATGGACGAAACCCATGGCCTGAAACCGTCCCTGTTTTTCAGGTTGGCCAAGGATTTATACGCTTTGATGAACACTTCCTGGGCTACGTCCTCCACCTGGTCCTCGGGCACACGGCGGCGCACGATGCTCGCCACCACGTGGGAGTGGGCCTCAAGCAGATGCTCAAAGGAATTCGCGTCCCCGTTCAGTATTTTTTCAATGATGCGGGCTTCGTCGGTAATGATTCGGCCTCCTGACGCCCCTGGCGCGGGCCTGGACTTCGGCTCGCCTCCTAAAGCTGTTTGCGTCTCACACTCTGTGGATGCCGATTTTAACACAATAACCGCCTGCCGCCCACACAGCCCTTTCCGCACCGGAGAAAAACCCCGCATGCAGCAATGCTTCCGGTTCTATACCACACATGATTTTCCTTGGTTATCGCCCGGGCTCCCACACATCCTGGGTGGGGACAGGGAACTGAAAATTGCACGCGTCAATGGTTGCGCGCATCCCTTGGCAAAGGAAGCCCGGGCGCCTGAACCAGCTAAAGTAAAGCCATTATTTTTGCTTGGCCGCAATGGCTGTATGCCTGCCCAGCAATTTTCCCGCCGGAGCAGCCAAATCATCCGGCTGAAAGGAACCAGCCCCTGAAAACCTGAATCCGGATAGGCCTTCTGTTCAATGAGTCGTCAGCCTGTTTTTACGGGTTACGTTTTTCTGCAAAAAATTTGCATTCAAGGGATGCCAAGGGGGGTGATTTTTCAAACGGCATGGATTTGACGGCGGCGGGGGCACGACCTGATCTCTGCAACAATTTTCCAAGCGGAAAGGCCCTCAATGAGATCAGGGTCGCCCGCAAGCCGGGACCGGGAGTCTTTGCGGGAAATTTTTAGCCGGGGTTTTCATTTTCAAGGGGAATGACGTCCACTCCCACGATCAGGTTGTGAGCGCCTCCTCCCCAAACCACCCCCTTGGCCGGCGTGACGTCCCCGTAATCCCTGCCCCAGGCGACCGTGATATGCCGCCGCCCCGGGATCATGTTGTTGGTGGGGTCCAGATCCACCCAGCCCAGTTCGGGAATATGGACGGCCAGCCACGCGTGGGAAGCGTCGGCGCCCGTCAGTTTTTGCTTGCCAGGGGGCGGGATGGTTTCAAGGTATCCGCTTACATAGCGGGCCGCCAGGCCCAAAGACCGCAGGCAGCCTATCTGTAAATGGGCGAAATCCTGGCACACCCCTTTCTTGATTTTCAGCACTTCCTGAAGCGGCGTTCCGATATTGGTGGCGTCCTTATCGTATTTGAACTCCGTGAAGATCCGGGCGGTCAAATCCAGGGCGGCTTCCAGCGCAGGGCGCCCCGGCGTGAATGACTCCTTGGCGTATGCGGCCAGGGCCTTGGACGGGCTGACAAAATCCGAAGGATAGACAAACTGGCAGGCGGCCAGGTCTTCGGGGTTTTCATGACTGGCAAGGCGTTCCCGGATTGATTCCCAGGGGGCCGTGGACGCGGGGTCGGGGCCTTCCCAGTCAGCCGTTTGGATGACGCTTTCCGTAATGACCGCCAGCGTTTGGTGAGGCTGCTGCACCATAAAGTTATGAACATGGTTTCCGAAAAAGTCCAGCCGGGATTCCAGAACCGTGGGTTTGGGGCGTATGGTTAGCCTTTTGGACTCGCAAACCTGCCTCTGGGCGTCCCGGGGGAACAGGCATAGCTCGTTTTGCGAAAGAGCCGCCGGTTCGCTGTACTCGTAGCTGGTCTTATGAATCACCTTGTATTTCATTGCTTCCCTTCCGGATAAAGGGAGGTGAAATGCTGTGTGGTTGGAATCCTGCTTAAATAATGTTGGGTTACATGCATGGCGAAATCGTTCAAGCCGGCCTCCACGCTGGATAGAACTTCCTCCAGCCTGTTTCTCCGGCCCGAGGAATCCGGCTCGCACAATCCGTTCAGGTCCCAAAGGCGGACGGCGGTCAGGCTTCGCAAAGCCGCCTTTTCCTCCGGCGAGGAGAACTTTCTTTCATTGCCCCGGGGCAGGCTGTCCACATGTTCGGTCAAAGCGGCCAGTTGAAAGGCCAAGGACCGCGGGTTGACCTCGTCGGCGATTAAAAGGTCCAGGGCCGGGGGAACTTGCAGGGAGGTCCGGTAGCGGGACCGGTAAGTCATGGCGCTGTCCAGAATTTCCAGCAGGGCTTCCAGAGAGGCCTTCTGGTCCGCAACCGGCTCCACCAAAGCGCTTTTGATGACGCCGATGATGTGATCCGCCCTGTCTATGCGCCTGCCCATGTCCATGAACCGCCACCCAAGCCCCCGGGTGATGCTTTCCATGGCAAGCCCGCTGAAAGCCGACAGGCTGATGAGCAGCTCGGTCATGAGGTCAAAGGTTTCGCTCACCTGCAGCCATTGCTCGGCGTCCGATTTTTTCAGGGTGTGCTCCAAACGCATGACCACGCGCCAGGAGTCCAGGGAAAGCCTGTCCCGGACGCTTTTGGCCGTGCGGTGGACGTGCCCCAGGGCGGCGATCAGGCTGGCGGGCCTTTGGGGGTCGAAAACCGCCTCCAGGATTTCGTCCTGCATTTCAAACAGGTTCAGGTTCTCCCGTCCAAGGACTTTGTCCGCAGAAAGAAAGCCCCGGTCCGCGGCCATTTTCAGCAAGACCGGGATTTCGGGCATTTCCATATAAGGCGTTTCGCTGGAGAGCTTCTTGAACATGCTTCTGTACAGGCGCACCTGGTTTTCCGCACGCTCGATGTATCTTCCCAGCCAAAGCAGATTGTCCGCAATCCGGCTGGGCAGGTCGCCGCCGCGTTTGATCTCCAGGGTCTTTTCCATCCTGTCCAGCAGGCTGACCTGCTCCACGGGCTTGTCGGAAATCACCCAGATGTCCTTGCTGAGCGCGTCCTCGCCGCCGGTCAATAACAGGGACAGGCTGTCGCTTCCCACCCGGCCCAAACCGCCCGGCATGACTTTGATGGAATCCCGGTCCGCCGAGACGAAAAAGCGGGAAAGCGCCCGCCAGGGGGCCACGTTTCCGTTGTCCAGCGTGGGCGCCGTGGAAACCCCGGTTTTTTCATAGGCGATGTATTGATAAGGGGACGTATGGATTTTTTCAACCAGCGCGTCCCAGTCGCTTTTTTTGACGTCCATTTTATCAATGGCAGATGGGCCGGAGCCGCCAAAGCAATGGGCAAAAATATAGTTTTCCGGAGCAGCCAGGGCTTGCTCCAAAGACATGGGATCGCCGCACCACAGGGATGACGCGTCCCGGAGCAGCAAGTCCTCGCCCAATAAATGCCTGCACAGGCCAGGCAGATACCCGGCGAAAGCAGGACTCTCGGTCACGCCCGCTCCAATGGGATTGACCACCACAAGGGCGCCCGTCCGCACCGCATGAATCAGGCCCGAGACTCCCAGGGCGGGATCGCCGCGCAAAGCCAGGGGATCGCTGTCCCGGTCGTCCGTCCAACGGAACAACACGTCCACCTGCTCCAGGCCGCCCAGGGTTTTCATATAAACCTTGTTGTCCCGGATGGTCAGGTCTCCGCTTTCCACCATGGGGTAGCCCAGATACCGCGAAAGGTAGGCGTGCTCAAAATAGGTCTTGCTGGAAGGCCCCGGCGTCAAGGTTACGATGGACGGGTCGTCCTTGTTGAACAAGGCGGCTTCTTTAAGGGATTCGTCCAGCTTGATGAAAAAAGGCGCCAGGCGCTTGATCCGGTTTTGATGAAAAATCCGGGAAAGAACCTGGGACATGATCACCCTGTTTTCCAAGGCGTATCCCGGCCCGATGGGCGTCTGGGCCCGCCGCCCCGCCACTCTCCATTCTCCCTGCGCGGTCCTGAACAAATCCATGGAAAAAACAATGGGCGCCCCGCTCCAGGAGGACTCCATGCCTGTGCAGACTCTTAAAAAGCCGGGATTGGCGTAAACCAGCTCAGGCGGAATCAGGCCTTCATTCACAAGGCTTTGGTTGGAGTACAGGTCTTTATAGATGGCGCAGTGGAGCCGGGCCCGCTGCTCAAGCCCCGCTTTAATAAAAAGCCATTCCCTGGCTGAAATGATCAGGGGGATGAGGTCCAGCTCCCAGGGGCGGTCAAGCTCCTGGGGATCGTCGAATAAATTATAGGTGGCCCCGTGCTCCACAAGCATCCTTTCGACCTGCCCCAGCCTTTTGAAAAACTTTTCCGGCCCCATGGCGTCAATCATGTTCACCAGCTTGATCCAATGCTGACGAGGTTGGCCCGTGGGTTCAAAGGCTTCGCAATAGCAGCTCGTTAAAGGGGTATAGCCTGCAAAAATCCGTTCAAAGGATTCCATAAACACTTTCTATTATAATGGCGCGGAGCGCGATTGGTAAAAAAATTAGGGTCAGGTGAACCCTTTCCTCCCTTACCACAATACTCCGAAATCAAAAATCGGATTTAAGGCATACGCAAATCCAGGGTGTATGGAAACTCCTTATTTGTTTTTAATTCCGGCAAAACCCCCAGTTTTCCAGGGGAATGGGCAAAGGGAATGAATCGGGAAATGCGCCTGCCTTCGGCCTCGTTTTCGTTCACCGGGAACCTTTCGTAGTTCCTTCCCCCCGGATGGCCCACGTGGTAGGAGCAACCCGCCACGGGCCGCATGTTCCATACATCGATGACGTCGAATGTCAGGGGCGCATGCACGCCAATGGTCGGGTGGAGGCAGTTGGGCGGCTGCCAGGCCCGGTAGCGCACTCCGGCGACATAGGTTCCCTGTTCGCCCGTTGCCGTCAGGGGGACGCGCCTTTGGTTGCAGGTGACCATGTACCGGGAGTCTTCCCCGCCGCTGAGCTTCACCTGGACCCGTTCCAGGGAGGAATCCACAAATCGCACCGTCCCGCCGCCCCCGGGCTCTTCCCCCAGGACGTGCCACGGCTCAATGGCCTGTCTGATTTCCAGGGTGAGGTTTTTGAATTGCACGGACCCGAAGGCCGGAAAACGGTATTCGAAATGGGGATGGAAGAATTCTTTTTTGAAGGCGTAGCCGTTGTCGTTTAACTCCTCCAGCACGTCGTTCAGGTCCTGCTCCACAAAATGGGGCAGGGAGAACTGGTCCATGAGCCGGGTTCCCCAACGCGCCAGAGACGCCCGGTAAGGCTTTTTCCAAAACCAGGAGATAAGGGTGCGCAACAGCAACTGCTGGGCCAGGCTCATTCGCGCATGGGGGGGCATTTCAAAGGCCCGGATTTCCAGCAGCCCCAGCCTGCCCGACGAGGAGTCCGGCGAGTACAATTTGTCGATGCAAAATTCCGTCCGATGCGTGTTCCCGGTCACGTCCACCAAAATATTCCGGAACAGCCGGTCCGTGAGCCAGGGCGGGCATTGCCCGTAAATCTCCATTTGCCGGTCCAGTTCCCGGAAGGCGATTTCCAGCTCGAACAAACTGTCGTGGCGGGCTTCGTCGATCCGGGGCCGTTGGCTGGTGGGGCCTAAAAACAGCCCGGAAAACAAATAGGATAAGGACGGATGATTGTTGAAATAGGATACGATGCTCCTGACAAGGTCCGGCCGGCGCAGGAACGGGCTGTCCTGGGGCGTCGCCCCGCCGAGCACTACATGGTTGCCGCCGCCCGTGCCGGTGTTGCGTCCGTCCAAAAGGAATTTTTGCGAGCCCAGCCGGCAAAGCCGGGCTTCTTCGTATAGCTCGGTAGTGACGCTGACCATCTCCTCCCACGAGGAGGCCGGATGGATGTTGGCCTCGATGACTCCCGGATCCGGGGTGATCTTCAGCACGTTCACCCGGGGATCGTAAGGCGGCGGATACCCCTCGATGATCACGGGCATGCCGGTCTTTTTGCAGACCGCCTCAATGGCGGCCGTCAGTTCGAAATAATGCTCCGCCTCCTCCAGGGGAGGCATGAACACGTACAGCCTCCCCTCGCGATGCTGCACGCAAAGGGCGGTCCTGACGTCCTCGGCCAAAGCATCCCCGGAAGGCGGGCTTTCCTTCCCCGGCTTGCGGGGCTGGGGGCTTTCCTCCTGCCGGGCGCCGTCCTCCTGCGCTCCCGGCACGGCCATCTGGCCGTCGTGAAAGCCGGGCATGGGGCCGCGGGGCGCCATGGGATCGGCGGGTGTGACATGGGGATACCGCCCGGGCGGCAGCCAGGGCAGGGACTCCAAGGGCAAGCGCAAGCCCGCGGGCGAGTCGCCGGGGATGAGGAACATGCGCTCCCCCCGGAAAGGCCAGGGGCCGGTTTTCCACGATCCGTGCTTGATGGGCAGGACGTAGCCCGTAACCTCTCCCAGGCCCTGTTCAAACACCCGGGTCATGCGGGTGCGCTCTTCCGGGTCTTTCAGCTTGGATTTTTCCGGGGTGACGTTAACCGGAAGGCGCTGCTCCTTCCATAAAAAATAAAACACGTCTTCATAGGCGGGCTGGATGTATTGCGGATCCAGGCCAAGTTCTTCGGCCAGGGACATAATAAACGTTTGCGCCTGCTCCGCGCCGAATCCGTAATCCTTTTCCTCGTCGGCGACCAGAGCGTCGTCCAGCCAGATGGGCTTGCCGTCCTTTCGCCAGAAGCAGCTAAAGGCCCATCGGGGCAGGGATTCCCCCGGATACCACTTGCCCTGGCCGTAATGCAAAAGCCCGCCGGGCGCCCATTTTTTCTTGAGCCTCTTGATCAGGTTGGCCGCCAAAGCCCGTTTGGCCGGCCCCACGGCGTCCGTGTTCCATTCCGCCCCTTCCATGTCGTCGATGGAGACGAAGGTGGGCTCGCCGCCCATGGTCAGACGCACGTCATTGGCGTTCAATTCCTCGTCCACTTTAAAGCCCAGATCATGGATCTGCTTCCAGACTTCCTCGGGATAGGGCCGGGTGGACCTGGGAGCTTCGAAAATCCTGGCGACCTTCATGGCGTGACTGAAATCCACCTCGCATTCATCCAAAGCGCCGGTGATGGGCGAGGCGCTCTGGGGCTCGGGCGAGCAGGCCAGGGGGATGTGGCCCTCCCCGGCCAAAAGCCCTGACGTGGGATCCAGGCCGATCCAGCCGGCGCCGGGGATGTACACCTCGGTCCAGGCGTGGAGGTCGGTGAAATCGCTTTCCGGGCCCGAAGGGCCGTCCAGGGCTTTGACGTCCGGCGCCAACTGAATGAGGTAGCCCGAGACGAATCGCGCAGCCAGTCCCAAATGCCGCAAAATATGCACCAGCAGCCAGGCCGAATCCCGGCAGGAGCCGCTTTTCAGCTTTAAGGTTCGCTCCGGGCTTTGGACGTTGGGCTCCATGCGGATGAGGTACCCGACCTCCTTTTGCAGGGCCTGGTTGATGGCCACCAGAAAATCCACAATCCGGCATTTGCCGCGGTCAATGCCTTTCAGGTATTCCTTGACCAGGGGATGGGGCTCGGAAACCCTCAAATAGGGCCTTAAATCCTCTTTGAGGGATTCCTCGTACTTGAACGGAAAATGCTCCGCATAAGGGTCCAGGAAAAAATCAAAGGGATTGATGACGGTCATGTCCGCCGTCAAATCGATTTCCACATGGAATTCCCGCGTCTTTTCCGGAAACACCAGCCTGGCCAGATAGTTGCTGAACGGGTCCTGCTGCCAGTTGATAAAATGCTCTTCCGGCGTAATGGTTTGGGAATAGCTTAAAATCGTGGTCCGGCAGTGGGGCGCCGGGCGAAGGCGCACAATGTGCGGCGACAGCATGACGGCCCTGTCGTAGAGGTACGAGGTTTTATGGTGAAGCGCTACATGAATCCCCATGTATGGTTGCTCCCGGGCGAAATGGAAAACAGTTTACGGTTAAAGGCCTGCGCGGGCTACTGGGACTGCGTCTGTTCCTTTTGAGGCGGCCTGAGCTTGAAAAAGGTGCAGTTGACGGCTTCATCCACCTTGTTCAAACGGGTCTGCAGATTGTCCAGAAATTCGTGCACTCCCTGGGCGACCACCTCGTCGGATTCCGTGTAGTCGAAGTCGGCTTTCAGGCGTCCCAGCGCCTTTTCCGCCGGCGTGGAAAACCTTCCCATGGGCGTGCCGGTGATCCAGTGCATGGACTCCTCCGCCTTGGTGAGGCAATGGCGAATGGAGCGGGGAAACTGCTCGTCAAAAAGCAAAAATTCGATCACCTGCTTGGGTGCGATGCGGTGAAAGCGCTTCCGGTACATTTCCAGGGCGCTGGCCGACTTGAGGACCGCCGCCCACTGGATGTTGTCAAAGGGCGCTCCCACCTCTTCGGGGCGCGGCAGAAGCATAAAATATTTCACGTCCAGAATGCGCGAGGTTTTGTCGGCCCGCTCCAGCAACAGGCCCATGCGGTTGAAATGCCAAGCCTCGCCGTGGGACATGGTGGAGTACATGAGGCCCGAAAACATATGCCCGCGCATTTTGATGATGGAGAGGAACTTGTTGGGGTCCCGGAAGGCCAGCGAGGTTTGCTCGCTGTGCTTCAAATCCAGGTAGAAGGTGTTCAACTGCTCCCACATTTCCGAGGATATGATCTCCCTTATGGAGCGGGCGTTCTCCCTGGCTGCGTACAGGCACGAGATGATGGAGTTGGGATAGTCCCGGTCAAAGGTCAAAAACTGGATCACGTTTTCCTGAGTGTACTCCCCGTATCGCTTTTGAAACTCTTCGTGATCGCCCGTCACCTGGATCATGGGCTCCCATTGCCGGCCCGCCTCCGACGGCATGTCCAGGAGCAAGTTGAGGTTCACCCCCAGAAATCGCGCCACGTTTTCCGCTCTTTCCACATATCGGCACATCCAGTATCCGGAATTTGCAACCCTGCTTAACATTTTTCCCGCTTCCTTTCCTTAGGCGCAACTCCTGGAGTCGATCACCCATGTATCCTTGCTGCCGCCTCCCTGGGACGAGTTAACCACCAAGGAGCCTTTTTTCAGGGCAACCCTGGTCAGGCCTCCGGGGAGAACGTATATGCTGTCGCTATACAGTATGTACGGCCTCAAATCCACGTGCCGCCCCTCAAACCCGCCGCCAACAATGGTGGGCGCCCGGGACAGCATGACCGTGGGCTGGGCCATGTAGTTGCGGGGGCTTTTTTTGATAAGCTCCGCAAACTCTTCCCGCTCCTTTTGGCTGGCGTGGGGGCCGATGAGCATGCCGTACCCGCCGGACTCGTTGGCCGCCTTGACCACCAGCTTGTCCAGATTGTCCAGCACATAGCTCCGGTCCTTGTCGTTCCAGCAGATATAAGTGGGTACGTTGGGCAGGATGGGATCCTCGCCCGAGTAATACTTGATGATTTTAGGGACGTAGGCGTAAATCACCTTGTCGTCCGCGATTCCCGTGCCCGGCGCATTGGCCATGGCGATGCGGCCCGCCTTATACACCTCCATGATCCCGGGAATGCCCAGCACCGAGTCCGGCCTGAACGCCTTGGGATCGATGAAATCGTCGTCAATACGGCGGTACAACACGTCCACCTTCTTGAATCCCTTGGTCGTGCGCATATGCACGAACCCGTCGAACACCACCAGGTCCTGGCCTTCCACCAGCTCCACGCCCATTTGCTGAGCCAAAAACGAGTGCTCGAAATAGGCCGAGTTGTAAATGCCGGGAGTCAATACGCAGACGACCGGGGCCTCCGTAGACCTGGGCGCCAGGTACTCCAGCATTTCAAACAGCCGGTTGGGATACTCGTCCACCGCCCGGACATTGGATGCGGCGAAAACCTGGGGAAAGGTGCGCTTGAGCACCTGCCGGTTTTCCAGAACGTAAGATACCCCGGACGGGCACCGGAGGTTGTCCTCCAACACGTAAAACTGGCCGTCCTTGTCCCGGACCAGGTCCGTGCCGGTCACGTGGCACCAGATCCCCTTGGGCGGATTCAACCCTTCGCACTCCTTCCGGTATGTCTTGCTGGAAAGGATGATTTCCTCGGGGATCACCTTGTCCTTCAGGATTTTTTTGCCGTGATAAATATCGTCTATGAATGCGTTCAGAGACCGGATGCGCTGCTTCAAGCCCGCTTCCGTCTTTTCCCAGTCGTCTCCGGCCACCACGCGCGGGATTACATCAAAGGGAAAGATTTTCTCCGCCCCCTCGTCGCTCCCGTACACATTAAAGGTAATCCCCATTTGGAGCAGCATGGCTTCGGCGGCTTTTTGCTTCTGCATCAGGTCCCCATCCGGCAGCGACTCTATTTTTTCGATCAAAAGCCGGGAGCACGACCTGGGGGCGCCGTTGGCCTGAAACAGTTCGTCGTAATAGTCTTCCGTTCGGTAATCCGAAAAATCCATGGGTAAAGCACTCCTTGCAATCCTGCCGGTTAATAGTCCGGTTTATTTCCGGACCGGCCTTATTTGGGCCTGAAACGAGTTGAGCATATTTCGTGCCAGGGAAATTCCCTGTAAATTCAGCGAGACGATTGATGTAAAAATACAATTTTGAATCTATAAATTTATTATGCGACAATTTTGTTATAAGCCGCCTCCCTTGAATCCCCTATAAGAAAGCGCAGCTCCCTACTCAAAAAAGAACAAAAAGCAAAGAAAAATAATCGTTCGAGGCGTTTTTTCCGGCCGGCTTCAACAGGCGTTGGAAAGGAAGCGGGATCAGCGGGCCGGAGTGCATTGGGAAAGGCCGCCGGAGCCTATGGGAATCAGTACCGAAAGAGTACCAAATCCAAAGGCTTCCTGCCAACCGAAAGAAATTGAAAAGCCGTTATTCAAGGATATCGTGTATTTTTTGGGAGATGATCTGGATATTGTATGGCTTCTGGACGAAGCCGTTGCAGCCTCTTTCCATGAGTTCGGCCACGCTTCCGTCCATGCTGTAGCCCGATGAAATCAGGATTTTCACTTGGGGATTGATTTCCCGCAGTTTGCCGAACACCTCCACGCCGGACATCTCCGGCATGATGATGTCCAGCACCACCATTTGGATTTCGTCCTGTTTTTCCTGGTAGATTCTTATGCCTTTCAAGGGATTCTGGGAGCCTATGACCGTGTAGCCCAGGCTTTCCAGAAGCTCCCGGCAAGCGTGGAGCGCCGGGTATTCGTCGTCGATGATCAGAATCAGGCCGGAGCCATTGACAATCGCCGGCTCCTGCTCTTCCTCCTGGGGGATCTCATTGCCGCTGCGGGGCAGAAAGATTTCAAACCGGGAGCCTTTTCCCTTTTGGCTGGTCGCTTGGATGGCCCCGCCGTGGTTGTCCACGATGCCGTAAGCCGAGGCCAGGCCCAGGCCGCTGCCCCGGCCCATTTCCTTGGTGGTGAAAAAGGGGTCGAAAATCCGCTTGAGCGTTTCCTGATCCATGCCTATGCCCGTATCCGCCACGCTGACGGTGACGTAATCCCCGGGCGGCAGATTTCCCGGCGTGGATTCCGGGGCGATGAGGGATCTGTTTTCCGTCTGGATAAAGATGTTTCCGCCTTGGGGCATGGCCTGCCAGGCGTTTAAAAGCAAATTGAGCAAAACCTGTTCGAATTGGGTGCGGTTGACGTCGACGACCCACAGGTTGTCCAGAAGATTGGTATGTATGCTGACTTCCTTTTTGGTTCTTCCGAACATGTGGGCGGTCTTGAGGATAAGCTGATTCAGGTTGCTGGGCTGGGCCTGCCGTTTGCCGCCCCTGGCCAGATTCAGCAATTGGCGCGTCAGGTCCGAGGCGCTTTTGACAAGTTTTTCTATGCCTCTGGCGTGCTCGTAATGCTTATGCCCGGGATCGCTGGTAATCAGGATCAAAGACGCTCTGCTTTGGATGCCCATGAGCAGGTTGTTGAAGTCATGGGCCACGCCGCCGGCCAGGGTGCCGATGGCTTTCATATACTGGGCGTGGCGCAGCTCCAGTTCCAGGCGGGCGCGTTTTTTCTCCGAAAGCCGGTGCTCCTCCATTTCCAGGGTCAGGTTCAGGTTGCTTTTCTCCAATTCCGCGGTGCGCTCTTCAATGCGTTTTTCCAGCCCGGCGTTTATGGAAAGAACCTTTCTTTGCTCCTCCTTCAAGAGGTAGGAGAGGAAAAAACTGGCTCTTTCTTTGTACTCCAGAGAGTAGCAGGCGAAAAAACCTATGCCCATGAGGCTGGCGGTGATGACATTGATGGCGACTATCCGCTCCACAGGCGGGTGGAGGATGAAAAAGGCCGCTAAGTTGTATACGACGGTTATGACAAAGGCGGAAAAGGTGGCCCAGGTGAATCGCGCGCCTATGGCCGTAAAATTAATGAAAAGCACCACGACCAGCCCGGCCGAAAACATTTTTGGGGCCACGACCGCCATCATGGCTATGATGCTGACTCCCGCCAGGATGATCAGGGCCGAAATCAGCCCCTGGAGGTATTTGGGGTTGAACTTTTTGGAATACACGACAGCCAGGCAGATTACAAAAATGGGAGAGACGCATCCATACCGGATCATCCAAAGGATTTCTTTGTGCTCAGGCGCCCAATAAACGTCCATGATTCCAAACAGGGCGTAAAAAACCATGGAAAGCAAACCCGCCACCCGGGCCTGACGCAATGTGGACTTGTTGTAGTAGTTTTGAAAAGGCTCTTCCAGGTGGGCGTGGTCGCCTGTAAATTTTAGGCTTAGGGGCGCCAGCTGCATCTCTGATATGCCTTTAAGACGGCTTAAGCGCATTTGCTTCTGTCTCCCCGATTCCCTAATGCCATGTTGTCACAGTATAAAATATCCCGGGCAAGACTAAACAAGGTTGGGCCTTGATGTCAATTCCCTGATCAGCCGGCCGTGAAAATAATGAAAGTAAATCAGAAGGCTTGCCCGTGTTATAAATCATAGCCCCAAAACCTGAGAAAGTCCGCAAACCGCAGCATGTTGGACTTTTGCCGGTTCCATGGCTTTAAGCTCGTGTAAAAAGGATTGTCCTCAACCAGGGAGTCCGAATACGCCTTGTCAGAACCCACAAACAAGTCCAAAGCCATCCAGCTCATGAGCAGGCTTTCCCATGGCTTGACGGAGTTTTTTACAAAGCCCTTCCTCATCCCGGCTTCATGGAAAAAACTCACGCTTCCTCCCCCCGCAATCTCCAGCTCCCGCAAGCCGCCGGCTGCAAGCAGGGGGGCTTGCTCCAGCTGTTTTCTGCACGCATCCAATTCCCGCTCGTTAACCGCGCGGACGTTCATAACCCGATGAATTTCGGGCCGCAACTCAATCAACAGCCGCTGGCCCTGGTCGGGCGAGTAATCCAGCATGGCCGGATGGGTTTCTCCATACACCTTTTGCGGCGCGTCTTCCCAGCCCTCAGGCAGGCATTCCTTCGGCAGATGGGTTGTCGGGATGATGGAAAGGTAGCAGCCGCAGGTATGCACTGTAGTGACGAGAACCGGGCGCTCCTCTTTATCCAGGGTGACCACGGCCAGCAGCCCTGGGTTTTTCCCGGCCGTGAGAGTGAACGGAATCAGGGAATAGGGAATTTTAGAAAAATGAATCCGGTAAACCAGGTTGGTGTAGTCGCCCTTGGATGTGGAAAATTGGGTTTGCCGGACGAAAAAAGCCGGCTCCCCCGAATCCGTATAGACCTGCGGCTTTTTGTTTGCGTCCAAAAAGGCCTTGGGCCGGCCGATCCTGTTATGGGCTTTGTCCGCGCCCCAGGCCTGGAACACGGGGGCGAAGCGTTCCTGAACGTCGCCATTTTGCGCCGCCGCCTGGTAGCAGGTGAAAGGCGTTTCGGGCTTTATGGGAACATGGTGGGAGCACGCCTGGCATAAAAGGACGGCGGTCAGGCAAAAAAAGGCGGACAGAATGCGTAAGGGAAAGGTCCGCATTGCCGCAGCTTTGATCTTACACGTTGGGCGCGTCAAGGCTGTTTTCCTTTCCGGGCCTTTTTGATCGCCCTTTTCATAATCCAGTCCACAAGCCCCGGCGCCAGGCGCTTGGCCAGCCAGGACATTTTTCCGTCCGAACCCGGTATGATCAGGAACTTTTTCTTTTTGACGCCGTTAATCAAGGCCTGGGCCACCTTGTCGGCCGGCAGCACGCAGGCGCTTTCCGAGATGGCCAGGGTCTCCAGCGGCTTGGTGAGGTTTTCCTCCGCAAGCCCCGGGGTGTCCGTATCCGGGGGGCACAAAACCGAAACGCCTATGCCCTGGCCGTCCAGTTCGCTGCGAAGCGCCTCGGAAAAACCGATAATCCCGAATTTGGACGCACAATAGTCCGTGTAGCCGAATACGCCTATGAGCCCGGCCACGGAGGACACGTTGACGATGTGCCCGCCGCGTCCCCGCATGTAGGGCAGGACGGCGGCTATTACATTTCGGGCGCCGTAGAGGTTGATTTTCATGGTTTCGTCAAACTGCTCGTAGGACACTTCCTCGAAAACCCTGGGCTTTGCCCGGCCCGCGCAGTTGATCAATATGTCCGGGACTCCAAACTCCACCGCCGCCTTGTCCATGACTTCCCGCACCTGGGCGTTGTCCGAAACGTCCACGGAGTAAAAGGCCGCTATGCCGCCGTCCCGGCAAAGCGATCCCACGCGCCCGGCCGCGTCCTTCAGCTTATCCGCATTGCGGGCGAACAGGCAGACGCTGGCGCCCTCCCTGGCCAGTGATTCCGCCGTGCACAATCCGATTCCGCTGGAACCTCCGGTGATGAAAACCCGTTTATTGGCCAGCCCCTCCATGCCTGGCGCTCCTTTCCGGCCTGATCAGCCAAGTTCAAAGGATGTCACTCCAAAAACTCCTGAAAGTTTGATGTCCGGCGCATTTTGGGTGTACATGCGCACGGTTTCGAAGGACGGCGCCATCCGGTGCCGTTTGGCGAGATTCATGGCTTCCTGATTGACGTCCGGGACGTCCAGGAAAATCGGCCCGTTGGGCGTGTGCGCAACCAGGGCGCGAAAGATTTCCTCGGCGGTGTTGGCGTCGTTGGCAAAAAGCGGCCCGATCTTAAAGCCGGAGGAGCATGACCTGACCACCCCGTATCCCGCCAGGGCATGGTTGCTTCTGAGCCCATAGGCGAAGATGTTGGGCATGGCGAGCCATGCCTTTAAAAAGCCCTCCCTGCGCACGGGAAAAAATTGGGAGTCGTATTCCAGAATTTCGTCAAACGAAAAGACGCCCAACGGCTCCACGGAGCCCGGCCTGAAACTGCCTCCCACGCCCTCGAACCGGATGTTGTGATAGGCTGTTTTAAAACCCGACTTTTCGTAGGTCTTTTCTTCCGCAAGCACTCCGTCCAGGCCGATGTTCCGGCCTCCCAGGCGCTCCATGGCCGCGTTCCAGACCCTGATGCCGCAGCCTTGTCCGCGATACTCGGGCTTGACGATGTAAAAGCCGATGAATCCGAAATCCTCCCCGTAGGAAACGGCGGAAATGCTGGCGACCATTTCTCCGTCCACCAGGCCCGCAAAATACCCCGCAGGATCCGTCTTGAAAAAGCATTCCGCGTCGTGCACGCCTGGGTTCCAGCCTTCCTTTTTCGCCCAGCGGACAGCCGCGTCAAGTTCTTCCCTGGTCATGGGCCGCACTTCGTACGATTCGGGGGGATTGGTCATGGCTCATCCTTTCGGCTTGTGATCATTTTTGTTTGAGGGATTCGAGATCCAGGGTCTTCAACCAGGCCATGGTCTTCTCGAATCCCTCATTATAACTGATCTTGGGCGTCCAGCCCAAATCCTGTTTGGCTTTTTCTATGGAAAAACGCAAACGGGAGCCTAAATTCTTCACCGTGTAGGTTGTCAAAAGGGGACGATCCGTTTTTTTAAGAAGTTTCCAGACCCTTTCCATGACAACCGCCGCCCCGTAAGCGGCGGGGTAGGGGATGCGCAGGGCCGGCGGCTTCACGTTCAGGGCCAGGGCGATTTTCTTGCTGAAATTCTGCAGGGTGTCGGACTCTCCGTCATGGACCAGATACCCGTTTCCAACAGCCCTTTCATCCTCGGCAATGAGCATCAAAAGGTCCGTCAGGTTTTCAATGTACGTGGGCCAGACCAGGGCGTCCTTTCTCCAAAACAGCATTTCCCTGTTTATAATGGCGTCCGCCAGGAGGGGGACGAAGGTCTTGTCCCCCTCCCCGTATACCCAGCACGGATAAACCATGGTTGCAGGCAGTCCATGTTCTTTATGATGCTTCCAGACCAATTCCTCGGCCTTGATTTTATAATCCGGATAAGGCTCTCCCCAGGGGGTTAAAGCAAAGGCTTCATCCATGACGGCTTCTTCGCTCGTTCCGAATACGTCGTTGGTGGAGATGTCCACAAGGCGGCTGACCCCTGCTTCCAAGGCCGCCTTGCACACGTTTTCCGCCCCCCCGACCATCACTTTTTGGAACAGGCTTTCCGGCGCCCAGTCCGAGACGATGGCCGCGCAGTGAAAAATCACGTCCACGCCTTTGGCCGCCTGCACCACCGAATCCAGGTCCGTAATGTCTCCGGCGAACTTCTCCACGCCCGGCTGATCCAAAATCCCGATCTCCGGGTCGCCGGGCAAGTGGAAAGCCCGGACTTCGTTTCCCCGGGCAAGGTTTTCCTTAAGCAGAGCGCCGCCGATAAAGCCCGTCGCCCCGGTTATGAGCGCTTTTTTCATGCAACCCCCTAAGCCCCCCATGCCTGGATCAGGCGGATTCCGCATCCGGCCTGGCCGCTTCGGGCGCCTCCGGCATCACTACGTTGGCGCCCTCCAGTTCCATGCGCCGCACTTCGCGCCGCATGAGCTTGCCGATGGCGCTTTTGGGCAGTTCGTCCACAAACTTGACGGACTTGGGAACCTTGTAGGCGGCCAGCTTCTCCTTGCAATAGCTCATGACCTGCTCCTCGGACAATTCCACGCCGGGATTGCAAACCACCCAGGCCTTGACCGTCTCGCCCCGGTACTCGTCGGGAATGCCTATGGTGCAGGCCTCGGCGATTTCGGGGTGCAAAAGCAGGATTTCATCGATTTCCGCCGGATAAATATTGTAGCCGCTGGCGATGATCATGTCCTTTTTGCGATCCACAATGGAAAGATATCCTTCCTCGTCCATGACGCCCACGTCGCCCATGTGAAACCATCCGTCCTTGAGAGCCTTGGCCGTTTCCTCGGGCCGGTTGTAGTAGCCCTTCATGACCTGGGGGCCCTTGATGCAGATCTCTCCGGGCTCGCCGGGGGGCATTTCATTCTCGCCCGTCACCATGTCCACGATTTTGATGTCCGTGTTGGGCAGGGGCACGCCCACGGTTCCCAGCTTCACCTTGCCCTTCCAAGGGGTGCATGTGCCGAACGCCGTGTTCTCCGTGGCGCCGAACACATCGTTGATGACAGCGCCGTGGAGTTTCTTCAATTCGTTGAGAGTGGCCTCGGACAAGGGCGCAGCGCCGCCGAAATATCCCTTGACGCCCGAAAGATCCAACTTCCGGAATTCCTCGTTGGCCAACAAGCCCATAAAAATGGTGGGCACTCCCGGCAAAAAGGTCGGGTTGAACTTCTTGATCATGTCGATGATCACGCCGGGCTCCGGCCTGGGCACCATGATGCCGGTCCATGCATTATAGATGATGAAGTTCTGGCTCACGGAGTATCCCGCGGAATGAAAAATCGGATAAATGCCCATAAGCCGCTCGGCGTCCCCATAAGAGATTTCGGGAAACCACGCCTTGAATATCTGAGCCACCGCCGAAAGGTTGGAATGGGTGATGACCGCGCCTTTGCTCACTCCGGTGGTGCCGCCGGTGTAAAGCAGGGCCGCTTCGCCGTCCCATTCCGATTGATTGGGGACAGGGTCGTCCTTGTACTTCTTCAAAAGATCCATGAACTGGTAAAGGTTCGGGCCCGGAGTAATCTTCCGGTACATGTCCTTTTTTACATAGGGGAAAAGCTGCTTGACCGGAAAAGGCAGAAAATCGTTGATGTGGCAGGTGATGATGTTCTTCACCTTGGTCTTGCCCTTGATCTTCTCCAGCCGGGGCAAGAGCAGGTCCAGCGTCACCACCGCCTTGGCGTCCGAATCGTTCAACTGATGGGCCAGCTCCCTTTCCGTGTACAGGGGATTGTTCATGGCCGTCACCCCGCCTATACGCTGGGTCGCCAGGTTGGCGATGACCACCTGAGGGATGTTCGGCAGGATCATCCCCACCTTATCGCCTTTTTTAATGCCCAGGTCCATGAGCGCTTTGGCGAACCTGTTGACCATGGAATTCAACTGGGCGAAGGTGATCTTTTTGCCCATATAAATAAACCCGACCTTGTCGGGATAATCCCGGGCCGTCCTGTCCAGGACCTCCGGCATGGTGATTTTTTCAAACTCCACCTCGTTGGGAGTTCCCTTGGGATACGATTTGTGCCAAACCCTTTCAAAGCCCATTCTTTGCCTCCATTCTCTGATCAAACGTGAAAAAACGCCGAGCCGGCGTTAAAACGCAAGGCCCTACTGGTTAAATCGTCCCGCCGGACCTATCCGGGCAGGATTGGATTCCAGGGGTTTGGGGGGATAGTCCTGGTTAAAATTTCAACGATTGGACAAAACCGGGAGCGACGCCTTCCACTCGAAAAACGCCGAAAAATCCGACAGGCGGGGCCTTCTCAGTTTTTCGGCGAATTCCGGCTTAAAGTCCTCTCCTATAACCTATGTGCTGCTGATGCCAAGATGACGCTCATCACCCGGCCGCGATCAACTGGGGGGAGGCGCGGCCGGCTGAAACCCTATTGGATCCTAAGGATTGGCTAAAACTTCAATATCAAACCCTGGCTTTAACTCCGAGGCGAGTTGGTTCAAGGCCTCCACCATCTTCTTTTTTTGCAGGGCGCTTATAAGCCTTTCCTTGACAGTTTCAAATGGCGTGATGCTTTCGGGCCTTTCATCCAAGGCCTTCACAATGTGATACCCGATGTCCGTCTCCACCAGGTTTCCTATCTCTCCGGGCTGGAGTTTTAAAATTATTTTCTCCAGGGGTTCGAGCTCCGTGTTTTTCAGGGCGCCCTCTGAGACATACCCCATGTCTCCGCCCTGATCCTTCTCCGGCCCTTCCGAGGCCTCTCTGGCTATGGCGGCGAAAGCTTCGCCCCCTTTTTTCGCCCTGGCGAGAACTTGCTGCGCCCGGGCCTTGGCGGTTTTTCCGTCAACGCCCTTTGCAGCGTCCTTTTTAATGAGGATATGCCGGACGCGGAGAGCCCGGGGCAAAACAAAATCGCTTGGATTTTCGTCGTAATACTTTTGGGCCTCGGCTTCGGTGGGCGTAAGCAACGCGCCGTACCGCTCCTCGATGCAGGCCCCCATAATCACGATTCTGCCAGCCAGGGCCGCGATTTCCCGCTCCGTGGCGTTCATGCCTCTCAGGGCGCTCTGATATTCCGCCAAGGACGGAAAACTGGCCTTGTAATTCCACACAAACCCGTCAACCAGACGTTTGTCCGGCTCGATGCCCCGCTTTTGGGCGTCCTGAAAAAGAACTTCCATATCAATGACGTTTTTCAGGATTTCTTGTTTCAGGGTTTGAGATTCCGTATGCACATGGGGGTTCCGGCTTCCGAACAAAAGGCTTTCCGCCAGGGTTATTTGCCACCCGTAAATGTTTACGCCGTTGACTCTGGCTAAAACTTTGCCGGGTTCGGCCATGCCATGGACAGGGGAAAGAAAAAAGAACAGCAACGCAGATAAAAATAAAATGCAGACGAACCTAATGACCCCCCCAGGCATTCCAGCATATTCCTCCGTATGCAAACAGGTTCCAAACATTGGTTTGACTCGTATACTATTTTCTTTTGTAAATCGCAAGAACCGAATATGACCCGTGTTCATTTCAATTCGGATTTTTCCCGCCAATCCCTGGGCCTGTTGATTATATGTCCTGTTACAGTGGTTGGATAGACGCAATCCCGGAGCTTTTGCATGAAAAAACATTGTCCTAAGGGCTTGCATTCGGCGAAATATCGCCTAAGGCTTTGCGGGAGGGAAAAAGAGTAAAAATTTGCTTAAAAATTGAATAGTTGTTCAAAAAAAGCCCCGTCCAAAAGTTGGGAGGCCCATCCCTCAAGCGGCGCAGCAAACAGCGCCCAATGCAGGCAGGAGAAAGTGCAGACCTAAGGCGGCGCCCAGGCCGATTAGATCCGTCATCCTCGCGAACGCGGGGACCCAGTGTCATTATTGCTTTAAAGACCGCTGGATTCCCGACAGGAACGCTCGGGAAAGACGGCGAAAGAATAGTCGCCATTAAAATCGACGGGCTGGGGGCCAGCGCTTTCGCGGGCGCAGCAAACGGCGCCCCTGAAAAAGGGATCGGGGATCTCTGCAAGACAAGGCGTCAGTTAAGCCATTTGACGATAAAAAAACCCGCCGCCGAAACCGCCCCTGTTATGACCATCCCCCAGGCCATGTCTATTACCACCACATCGGCATGCCAACCTTTAAACAGCGCCATGCTAACCAGGTCGAACGTCCCGTAGGTCACCAGGCCGAACAGCATCCCTTTCCAAAGCGCCTCTTTGAAATTATCCCCGGAGATTGCCGGGTAAACCACGAAAACCAGCACGCCGCAGACAAAGATCAGGTAGAACAGGGAGGCGGCAATCCAATTGACATGGTCGCTGAACAGAGCCCCCATCCTCCTGTGGTAATAGCCCTTGGCGAAAAAACCAACCCAGAGGATGTCCCCCGCCATGTATACCAGAAGGGTGAGCGCATAAGCCGCAAGCGTATTCTTGATCCCCATAGTTTCCCGCCTTGATCTAAAAGATTTTTCAAATTTTTCGAGCCCATGATGGGAAGAAAAAGGAGGCCCGTGTTCCTTCGCCTAGGACTTTTGAATCGGAATGTTGCCGGCAAATCGGCCTGTCACGCCATTATCCACGCATTCATCCAATTGTTCTTCGGTTGCTTCCTCCACGTTGGTGAGAGCGTCAATGGGGCAGATAAACTCATTTCCCGCCTTATCCTTTACCCGGACATAGGTTTCCCTGGGCGTTTTTTCCTGATTCATGACCGCTCCTGGTAAATCGTTTGAGGGTTTGCACGGACCATGCTTCGGCCTTTTACGTGAAAGCAGTGTTGATCTAATATTGGTATATTATTCAGAATACGGAGGAAATTGCCTTATGTCAATCAAAACCGCCTTCATTAATGCCTTCTTCATCCGGCTTGGCGCGGCCTGCTTTCGGGAGAACAATCCCAAGCAAAAGAAAGGTCTTGCCGCCGCGCCCAATGCGCGCCCAATGCTTGACCTTGTGTTTGGGATACAGTACCATTTCTCCACCGTTTTATTCACAATGATCAAAAGCTCCTGCAGCCGGCAAGATATCGTTGATCCGGGCCTTTTTTTGTCATCAAAGGTTGCGCCGTGAAAGGTTTTTTCCATGGAAGATTTTCAATTTCCCGTAGGGTATCATGATCTCCACAAGGTGAAAATTATCGATTTCCAGCTAAACCGTTGGCATTCCTGGGGATACACTTCTTTGCAGGACATGAGGGCCGCGGCCGCAAAAATCAGAAAGCTGGACGACTGGAAAGACGCCCTCCTGGCCCGGATGAACATCGCCCTGGAGCAGGGAAGGCTGCTGAACGCCGTGTTTAATTGCCGGGCCGCCGATTTTTTCGTCCATCCCTCGGACCCGGACAAAAAGCGCATTTACGACATGTTCATAGACATGTTTTACAATGACCGATTCAAAGACGAATCCCTAAAGCGCGTTTGGATTCCCTACGAAGGCGCGGCCATTCCCGCGCTGCACATTCCGGCGTCCGGAGATAAATCCAAGGGGGCCATGGTCATCCACGGCGGGTTTGACTCCTACATGGAGGAATTGCTTTCGTGCGCCGTGTATTTCAGCAACCGGGGTTATGACGTGATTTTGTTTGAAGGCCCGGGCCAGGGGGCGGCGCTCAAGGAAAAAGGCCTGTTTCTGGATCATCGCTGGGAAAAGCCGGTCAAGGCCGTTTTGGATCATTTCGGCCTGGAAGAATGCGCGCTCCTGGGTTTCTCCATGGGAGGATGGTTTTGCTTTCGCGCCGCAGCCTTTGAGCCCCGGATCAAGCAGGTGATCGCTTCCAGCATCGCCTACGACTATATGCAGATCCCTCCCAAAGCCTTGCAGGCGCTGGCCAATTGGTTCATGAAACATCCCCGTCTTACCGAGGTCTCGAGCCGGTGGAAGATGAAGTTCATGCCCCAGGAAAAATGGGGCGTGGAAAACTTCATGTACATCACGGGCAAGAATTCCATTGTGGATCTCTTTCACGAAATGCAAAAGATGAACGCCGACAACCTCAAGTCGGAGCTGGTGACGCAGGACGTGCTGATTTTAACCGGCGACGAAGACCATTTCATCCCCCTTAAAATGCATCATATGCAGGTCGCCGCGCTCAAGAACGCCCGATCCGTGGAAGGGCGGGTATTCACCCGCAAGGACCAGGCCCAGAACCATTGCATGATCGGCAACACCGGGCTGATGCTTGCCGTCATCAAAGAGTGGCTGGAAAAAACAAAAGGCTGAATTATTGCGGAAATCATCCGTATTGATAAGAATTATCAATACGGCCCTTGCCACACGCCAGGCCGCTCTTATGTTTTCAGGTAGGTTTTGGACAAAAGCGAAAATCTTTATCCCCTGACTGCTTTTCTCACGTGAAAGGAGAAAGACCATGGCTCAGTTTACATTGCAAGGCAACCCATTTGAAACCGTCGGCGAACTCCCGGGCATTGGAACGGCGGCCCCTGGCTTCACCCTGACGAAGGTGGACCTCTCGGATCTTTCCCTGGATGAATTCAAGGGAAAGAATGTGCTTTTGAATATATTCCCCAGCATCGACACGGGCGTGTGCGCCATGAGCGTCAGAAAGTTCAACGCCGAGGCCAGCTCCCTGGATAACACGGTGGTCCTGTGCGTTTCCATGGACCTGCCCTTCGCCCTGGGGCGTTTTTGCGGCGCCGAAGGCCTGGACGACGTGGTTCCGGTTTCGGCTTTCAGGGCCGGAGGGTTCGGCGACGCCTACGGCGTCAAGATTGCCAACGGCCCCCTGGCCGGGCTATTTGCACGGTCCGTGGTGATTATCGATACGGAGGGCAAGGTCAAGTACACCCAACTGGCGCCGGAAACGGGGCAGGAGCCGGATTATGAGGCAGCCCTTGCGGCCTTGAAATAGGAATCCTTCGTTTTCACCGAATAAATAGAAATATTTTTTCGTGCGGGCGATCAGGCCCGGCGGAATGAACGGGGGGCTGCAAGGCCCCCCGTTTTGATTGGGCTTTTTACTTTCCGGCCATCATGGCGGCGATATCTTCTTCGACCTCCCCGATGGGTTTTAAATCGAATTTTTCCACAATCACCTTGGCCACATTGGGGGAGAGAAACCCGGGCAATGTGGGGCCAAGGCGCATGCCTTTCACCCCCAGGTGAAGCAGAGCCAGCAATACGGCCACGGCCTTTTGTTCATACCAGGCGATGTCGTAGGAAATGGGCAGGTCGTTGATGTCGTCCAGCCCGAACACCTCTTTGAGTTTGAGGGCTATGACCGCCAGGGAGTAGGAGTCGTTGCACTGCCCGGCGTCCAGCACGCGGGGAATTCCGCCAATGTCGCCCAGGTCCAGTTTGTTGTACCGGTACTTGGCGCATCCCGCCGTGAGGATCACCGTATCCTTGGGCAGGTTTTCCGCCACCTCGGTGAAATAACAGCGCGTTTTGTGGCGTCCGTCGCAACCGGCCATGACCACGAAGCGCTTGATCGCCCCGGATTTTACGGCGTCAACGACCTTGTCCGCCAGGGCGAGCACCTGATGATGGGCGAATCCTCCCACGATCTTGCCGGTCTCAATCTCCACCGGCGGCTGGCAGGTTTTCGCCAAGGCGATCGCCGGAGAGAAGTCTTTGGCGCCTCCAGCCGGCCTGTCCTCAATATGTTTTGCGCCCGGATAGCTGACCACGTTCGTCGTAAACAGCCTGTCCAGGTAAGTATTGTCCTTTTTGATGGGGATCAGGCAGTTTGTGGTCAGGATGATGGCGCCGTTGAAGGACTCGAAGTCCTTGTTCTGATGCCACCATGAACCGCCGTAATTCCCCACAAAGTGATCGTACTTCTTAAAGGCCGGGTAATAGTTGGCGGGCAGCATTTCCCCATGGGTGTATACGTCCACCCCGGTCCCCTCGGTTTGCTTGAGCAACTCCTCCATGTCCTTGAGATCGTGGCCCGAGATCAAAATGCCGGGATTGCCCCGCACCCCGATGTTTACTTCCGTTATTTCAGGATTCCCGTACACCGTGGTGTTGGCCTCGTCGAGCAGGGCCATGGTATTGACCGCCGTCTCGCCCGCCTTCATGACCATGGCGATCATGTCGTCCACGGAAAGCTCTTTCGTGGTGGAAGCCAGGGCTTCCATGAGGAATCCGTAGATGTCGTCCTTTTCAAAGCCGAGAATGGCGGCGTGGTCGGCGTAGGCGGAGATCCCCTTGCACCCGAAAATCAGAAACCCCCGCAGGGATTTGGCGTCTTCGTCCGGGGCCGTGGTGAGGCGGACTTCCTCAGATTTGGCCTTGGCCATGATTTCATCTTTATCCTCCGACGCCCATGTTGCGCAGTCGGGAAGATCGCCCGAGGCCCCGGCCTTCTCAGCAACCGCTTCCCGGACCTTGAGGGCCTTTTTGATCCAATCAATGATGATCTCATCGTCCCAGGCCGCATTCGTGATGGTGACGAATAGAGCCTGGCAGATGAAGCGGCCCGCCTCTCTATCCACGACGCCCTTTTCCTGCAGCTTTTCGCCATAGACTGAGATGCCCTTGCAAACATAAATCAGCAGGTCCTGGAGGTCGGCCGTTTCTTCGGGCTTGCCGCAGACTCCCCTGATGGTGCATCCTTGGTTTTTTGCGGTTTCCTGACATTGAAAACAAAACATGGTCATCCTCCTTGGTAAATGAAAAAGTAGGCGTTGAAGACGATTGCGGAGCGTCCTTGCTCTTACTGCTAAACGCGCCGCCTGTCCGTGAATTGTGCGAAATGCCGCAATTTTCCCCTTATGTACACGATGATTCCAGGCTAAAGAATAAGCCCCCTCTTGTCTACATAAACCGGGGAATATTCCGCGGCGTTATCGATGAACGAATGCAGCCGCGCTCATATGGGCGGAGCTATGGTCACCAAAACCCGCATGTCGGCGTCCGCCCGAATGCCGTGAGGAGCGGCGATGTCGCAAACAAGCATGTCCCCCTTTTGGGCGGGCAGGGTCTTTTCGTTTGCGCCCAGGAAAGCGCCTTGCCCTTCCAAAACCAGAATTGATAGCTGCCCCTCAATATCGTGAGAATGGACGGGAAGAACCTGACCCGCCTGAAAATTGAAATTGATGATTTTAAAGTAGGGGGAGTCATGCACCAGAAAATTTGAAACTCCCTTTTCCGAAAAACCGTTGGAATCAAAGATGTTCATGCTTTTCATTGGCTTCTCCTTTGCATAGGTCAAAAAGGGCGGAAGGCCTTTTCCCGCTGGGTTGAGGGCATCATACGGCAAACGGCCCTGCGCTTCCTTGACTCAAGTCAAAAAAGTCAAATTTTTTTGGAAAAACAGGGCGCTGCCAGGAAAGGCTGATTTTTTTATTAAAATTTCAAGTCCTTCCTTGACCTCTATGGAAAAGATGCATAAAGTTTATGGAACGACATCCTAAAAGGATACCAAAAGGAGAATGACATGCAAAACGTGGAAAATGGCAAGTTCGTCCTGGTGCACTACACAGGAACCCTCGGCAGCGGAGAGGTTTTCGACTCCAGCAAAGGCCGTCTGCCCCTGGAAGTGCAGATGGGCGCCGGCCAGTTGATTAGCGGGTTTGAGAAAGCTCTGGACGGCATGGAGCTGAACGAATCCAAAACCTTCACCCTGCAGCCGGAAGAAGCCTACGGCGAAAAGAGCGATGAGCTCCATCGGGCTTTTGAACGCTCCCAGATCCCGCCCAACCTGGACCCCAAAGTCGGGGACACCGTGGCCATGCAGGGCCCTGGCGGACAGCCCGTTCCCGCCAAGGTTATTGAAGCAGACGAGCAAAAAGTGGTCATCGACCTGAATCATCCCCTGGCCGGCGAAGCCCTGACCTTTGAAATTCAGGTCGTGGGCATCAACGACGCTCCCACCCAGGCCCAGGAAGGCTGCGGCGGATGCAGCAGCGGCGGCTGCGGCGACGGCGGCTGCGGCGAACCCGGATCCTGCTGCTCCTAATCAGCGCAAATTTGAATGAATCAAGAGGCCGGACGTCCTTGGGGGCGCCCGGCCTCTTTTTTTTTAATCAATCGTCTTTTGGAATTTCATGATGGCCAGGCTCAGAAAGCCCGCAGCCAGCAGCACCTGGGCGATGATGGGCTTTATCAGGGATTTTGCGCCCACGCCTTTTAACGCGATGCTATGGAGGATTTGCAGGTACCACCGCATGGGGTTGAAGATGGTCGCCGCCTGCACGCCTTCCGGCATGTTGTGAATGGGAAAGATAAACCCGCTCAGCAGAATCGCGGGCACAATAATCAAAAAGGCGGTCAGCAAGGCCTGCTGCTGGGTCCTGGCCGTCACGCTCACCAACAAAGCCAGTCCCAGATTTCCCGTGATGTACACGCCCGAGCATGCGTAAAGCAGCAACAAAGACCCCTGAATTCGTATGCCGAAGACCAGAAAGGCGATGATGAACATCAGGGTCATGGTCACGTACCCCGTGATCAAAAAAGGCAGGGTCTTGCCGATGATGAACTCGCTCTTGCGGATGGGCGTGACCATCACCTGCTCGATGGTGCCGATCTCCTTCTCCCGCACGATAGCCATGCTGGTGAGCACCAGCCCCACCAGGATGAGCATCACCGCGATCAATCCGGGCACGTAATAGAACTTGCTTTCCAGGTTGGGATTATACCAGGCCCGGCCTTCCAGGTTGACGGCGTCGGCGATTTTCCCCGCGCTCTTTTCCAGATGCCGGTTGTTGAACAAGGCCGTCACCTGCCCGGCGTAGTTCATGATGATGGCCGTGTCGTTGCTGTAAATCCCGTCGCAAAGAACCTGCACCGGAGATTGCTTGCCGGATTTCAAGTCTTCGGCGAATCCGTAAGGGATGGAAATGGCGGCCAGGACTTCGCCCTTGTCCAGCATTTGGGGCAGCCTGGAGTCGTCCCGCAAAGTCACGGCCACATCAAAATACCCCGAATCGGAAAACCCGGAAATCAGGGTGCGGCTTTCCACGGTATTGTCCCTGTCCACAATGGCGACCTTGATGTTCTTCACGTCCGTGGTCAAAGCCAGGGACAAAATCGTCAATTGAACCAGGGGCATGACCATGATGACCATCCGCATGCGCTTGTCGCGGAACATCTGGAGGAATTCCTTGATCAGCATTTGTTTGATGCGTTCTTTCATTGCGCGACCCTCAATTATGTCAGTCCAGCATAAGCCGGAGTTTTTTATGCGCTAAAATCATCATGGCCGCGGCGTAGATCGTCAGCAGCAGGCCGTTTAACCACAGGATTTCCAGCCCCACCCCTTTCAGGTAGATCCCGCGAAGCATGGCGATGAAATACCTTGCCGGAACAATATAAGTGATTCCCTGGATGGGCAGCGGCATATTGTGGATGCCGAACACAAAACCGGATAGCAGCAAGGTGGGCATGTATCCCGATAAAATGGCGATCTGATTGGCCAGCACCTGGCTTTTTAAGGCGATGCTCAAAAGCAGGCCGAAAAACAAGGCGCCCAGCAAAAAGATGGAGGACGCCAGGACCAGCAGCCCGGGATTGCCCCGCATAGGCACATGGAAAATCCACCGCCCCATGGCCACGGCTATGGCCACGTCGGTCAGGCCCACCACAAAATAGGGCGTAATCTTGCCCAGAACCAGTTCGGGAACCCGCAGGGGCGTGCTGATCAATTGCTCCATGGCGCCGGTTTCCCATTCCCGGGCCACGGTCACGCTGGTGAGCATGGCGGCGATAACCACCATAACCAGGGCGATGATGCCGGGAATGATCACGTTCCGGCTTCTCAGGTCCGCGTTGTACCACGCTCGAGGTTCGATGACGGCCTGGCCCGGCGTTGCGCCCAGATGCCTCCCCGCCATTCTCACCGCCCGGACCTTGCTGTTGTATATGCGGCTCAGGTTGGTCAAATAGCCCATGGCCAGGCTGGCGTTGTTGGTGTTGGCGCCGTCCACAATCACCTGGACGTCCGCGGTTTTGCCTGCCAGGATGCGATCCCCGAAATCCCAGGGGATGACCAGCGCCACAATCACCTGGCCCGTATCCAGGTATTTTTGGATGTCCCGGTAGTTGTCCACGCCGTACTTGACGGAAAAATAGGGCGAGCCCTGGAATTGGCTCAAATAGTCCCGGCTCTGGGGCGTGTTGGACTGGTCCCAGACCACCGTGGGCACGTCCGACAGATCCATGGTCAAAGCCCAACCGAATATGGCGATCAAAAATACGGGAATGGCGATGGCCAAAGCCAGGCTGCGCCAGTCCCTTATCAGGTGGATGAACTCCTTGCGGGCCACGGCCCTCATTCTTTGGAACTTAAAGCCTTTCATGCCGCCCTGCCTTGTTCTTCCTTGCGATCTTCCAATTCGATCAGGGAGACGAACACGTCCTCCATGCTGGGGAGGATTTTTTCCACGGTGAACGTTCCCAGGTTTCTTTTTTCCAGCAGATCCGTGATGGCTTTTTTCGCCTTGTCAGGATCGCCCGTCTTTACGTGCAGGCCCGCCCCGAACAAGGCCGCGTCCTGCACTGCCTCCATGGCCGCAATGGCGTCGATGACCTCCTGGGGCCGCCGGCATCGCACGTCCAGCACGGATACATCCAACATTTGGGTTTTCAGCCGATGCGGGGCGTCCATGGCCACAATGCGGCCCTTGTAGATGAGCGCCAGGCGGTGGCAATATTCGGCCTCCTCCATATAATGGGTGGTCACAAAAACCGTCACGCCCTGGCCGGCCATTTCGTATATCAGGTCCCAGAACTTGCGTCTGCTTAAAGGATCCACCCCGCTGGTGGGCTCGTCCAGGAACACGATGGGCGGCTTGTGCAGCACCGCGCAGGCCAGCGCCAGGCGCTGCTTCCAGCCTCCGGCCAACAGCCCGGTCAGATGCTTTTCCCTGCCTTCCAGCCCGGACATCGCCACGGCCCATTCCTTGCGCTCCTCCAGGATTTTTCCCTTAAGCCCGTATATGCCCCCATAAAAATGGATGTTCTCCTCCACGGTCAGGTCTTCGTATAGCGAGAACTTCTGGCTCATATATCCGATGTTCATCTTGATCTGCTCGGTCTGGGTATTGACGTCCCGGCCCGCAACAGTTCCCGTCCCAGAACTTGGGGCCAGCAGCCCGCACAGCATGCGGATAGTCGTGCTTTTGCCCGCTCCGTTGGGCCCCAGGAATCCGAAAATCTGCCCCTTGGGCACGGAAAAGCTGATGTTATCCACGGCGACGAAATTGCCGAACCGGCGGGTCAGCCCGTTAACTTCCACGGAGAGCTCCTTGCCGTTTTCCGGATTTTCCTCCCTAACGGCAGGGGCGGGGGAGGAGGATTTTTCCTCCGCTTCCTTAACCAGGGTTCGGATGAAAACATCCTCCAGGCTGGGCGTGATTTTGCGCATGCTCTTGATGGCCACGCCCGCCGTCTCCAGGACGTCCCTGGCCTGGGCCGCGGCGCCGTCCAAATCCTGCGAAACCACATGCACGGTATCCCCGAACAGGTTTACATCCCGGGCGTCCGCCGTCTTCTCCCGAAGAATGTGATTGGCCATCCAGGGGTTGGAGGTGCGAACGGACAGGATTTTGCCTTCCAGGGGCTTGCAGATTTCGTCGGGCCTGCCTTCGGCGATCAATTTGCCTTGATTCAGCAATCCCACCCGGGAGCAGCGCTCCGCTTCGTCCAGATAGGCGGTGCTGACCAGAATGGCTACTTTCTGGGCCAGAAGCCTGTAGAGGATCTTCCAGAAATCCCGCCGGCTCACCGGGTCCACGCCGTTGGTTGGCTCGTCCAGCAGCAGCACCCTGGGGGTGTGGATTAGGGCGCAAACCAACTGGAGTTTTTGCTTCATGCCGCCGGAAAGAGCGCCGGCCAGACGCTTTTTAAAGGGCCGCATGTTGCTGAAGTCCAGCAACTCATCCATTTGACTTTGGCGTCCCCTTTTGGGAACCCCGTACAGGTCCGCGTAAAAATCAATGTTTTCCTTGACCGAAAGATCCGGGTACAGGCCGAATTTCTGGCTCATGTAAGCCAAATGGTCCCGCACGGGAAACTCCTGCCCCGGAAGATGAAACCCGGCCACGCTGGCGCCGCCTTCCGTAATGGGCAGAATGCCGGCCAGCATGCGCAGGGTGGTGGACTTGCCGGCGCCGTCCGGCCCCACCAGGCCGTAAATCTCCCCGGCCTTCACCTCCAGGCTCAGCCCGTCCACGGCCGTCAGGCCGTCGAACCGGCGCACCAGGGATCGGGCTTGTATGAACGGCGTGGACTGGCTCATTGCGTGATCCTGATGACGGCGTCCGCGGGCATGCCCGGTTTGAGGGCCATGTCCGGGTTGGATAATTCGATTTTCACCCGATACATGAGGTTCAGGCGTTCTTCAAAGGTCTGGACGGACTTGGGCGTAAATTCCGACTCGCTGCTGATAAAACTCAATGCGCCCGGATATTTCTTGCCGGGATAGGCGTCCGTGGAAACCTCCACCTCCATGCCCAAACGAATGCGGCCAAGATCCCGCTCGCTCACAAAGGCGCGCAGCCAGACAGGATCCATTTGGGCCAGGGTGACCACCGGGGTTCCAGGGTTCATATAGGCCCCCGGCTCGGCCGACTTAGCCAAAATCACCCCGTCAAAGGGCGCTTTCAGCAAGGAATCCCGCACCCGTTTTTCGGCGATTTTCACGGCCTCCCCGGCGGACTCCACCCGGGCTTTGGCCTGGGCGATATTCTCCTTGCGGGGGCCGGCCTTGACCAACTCGTAATCCGCCTCAGCCTGCTCCAAAGCCGCCCGAGCCTGACGGATCAACTCCTGGCGCGGCCCTTCCTTGACCAGGTGCAGGCGCTCATTGGCCGCCTGAACCCGGGCCTTGGCCTCCTCAAAACCCCGCTGGGCGATGTCCATCTGGGTTTCGTAAGTCTGCACGGCCTGAATGCTGATGCCGCCCGACTCAAAAATTTTGTGATACCGCTCGTAATCGGCCTTGGCCAAAGCCACCTTGCTTTCCGCCGCCAGAGCCCCCGCCTTGGCCTGATCCAAAGCCGCCGCAGCCTCCTTTATTTCCTGAGCCCGGCTTCCGCTCAGCAACTCCTTGAGCGCATACTCCCGTTGGGAAACCATGGCCTTGGCCTGGGCGATTTCCTCCGGCCTGCTGCCCGCCTCCAACTCCTCCAGGACCGCCTGGGCGTATCCCAACTCCGCCTTGGCCTGCTGCACCTGCAATATATAGTTGCTGTCGTCCAGCCGCGCCAGCAAATCGCCCTTGGATACGGTTTCGCCTTCGTCCGCCAGCCGCTCCGCTAAAATGCCCGAAAGCTCAAAACCCAGGTCCACCTGCACCACTTCAATGTTGCCGGACATCTTGATCAGGTTGGGATCGTCCTTTTCCCGAAAGAAGAAAGCCCACGTCAAACCGCCGCCGACAATCAAAACAAGAATGATCAACCGCACTGTTTTCTTCATGTCACGCCATCCCTTCCCGGCCCCCGCCTGCGCCCGAAACTGTATCGCCTTCCGCTTCCCGCCGCACGGCGGCCATGCCGCCCAGTGAAAAACGGGTGATGTGCTCAGCCAATTCCTGAACAATGCCCGGTTGGTTCAAGTCCAACAACTCCAGCCGGGAGAAAATGGGCCGGGCCAAACTATAATAAACGCACTGGCCCACCATGCTCAGCAGGCATTTGGCCGCTTCCTTCTCAGGGACATTCGGGCCGAGAATCCGCCGGATCAGGTCCAGGGCCTGACCGGCCGTTGGGCGGACGAAGGTCTCCACCAAGCTGTCCATCACCTTGGTCGGAGCCGCCAACTCCCTGGCTAAAAGCTGTGATTTTTTCGGGAGTCCGCCCTCCTGGACATGCTCCAGCAAACGATTCAACATGCCTTCCACGAAAAAAGCCAAACGCTCCTCCGGACCAGTTCCTTCCGGAAAGTCCTTTGTAACCGGAAATTGGTCAAAGACCTCCGCGAACAAATGATGGCACAAATCCTTGTACAGCCCTTCCTTGCCCCCGTAATAGTAATTCACCGAAGCCACATTGGCGCCCGCCAGATCGCAAATCTCCCTCACTGTGGCGCCTGCATACCCTTTTTGGGCGAATACCTCCCCGGCGGCTTCCAGAATTTTTTCCTTGGTGTTTTTTTTATCCGTTGTCATGGCAATCCTCTGTACCTTAAAAGGTTGTTTTAAACAAAAATTTAAAACAAACGTTTAAAGCTGTCAAGGCCTGGACAGCATCATTTTTTCTTTCTCCAAACATTTACATTGCCGGCGGCATCTGCTATGAAAAAACCGAACGATCGTTCGGAACAATCCGCGGGCTTAAGCCCCATATAAATCAACATAGAATCCGGGAGGTAATCGCCGTGGCCTTTGAAAAAGAAATGGAAAAACTGGCTCAAAAACGTGAACAAGCCCTTGCCATGGGAGGGCCGGACAAGGTCGCCAAACAGCACGCCAAAGGCAGGTTGAGCGCCCGGGAGCGCATTGCCAAACTCCTGGATGAGGATTCCTTTTTTGAAGTGGGCATGTTCAATCATTCGGACATGCCGGGCATGGAAGACAAGACCCCCGCGGACAGCAAGATCGCGGGCTACGGCAAGGTCGACGGCCGCCGGGTGATCGTCCTGGCCAACGATTTTACGGTCCTGGCGGCCACCACCAGCCGGGTGGCGGGCAAAAAGGAAACCGAGTTGAAGATTATGTCCGCCAGACGCGGCCATCCCCTTATTTATCTGGGGGAATCCGGCGGCGCCCGCATGCCCGACATCATGGGCTCCAAAGGCCTGGCCTCCGTGGGCGGCGGCGGGATGGAAACCTTTTTGTGGGCCATGAGCCGCGTCCGCCAGTCTCCCATGATCGCGGGCGTCATGGGCGAGTGTTACGGCATGCCCACCTGGATGGCCTGCCTTGCCGACTTTGTGGTGCAGGTGAAAGGCTCGGGCATGGGCGTTTCCGGCCCCCGGGTTTTGGAAATCGCTTTGGGCGAAAAGGTCACGGACGAGGAATTGGGCGGCTGGCAGGTGCATTCCAAAATTACGGGCATGGCCGACGCCGTGGCCGATAACGACGAGCACTGCTTTGAAATCATCTCCAGGTTTCTTTCGTACATGCCTTCCCACAATGAGGAATTGCCGCCCATGGCGGAGGTTCCCGAAGGCTCAGGCGAGGAAATGGACACGATCCTGGATCTCTTGCCTGAACAACGCAATCGCGCCTACGACATGCACAAGATCCTCAAACGCATAGTGGACAAGGACAGCCTGTTCCCCATCAAGGGGGATTTCGGCAAGACCGTCATCACCACCCTGGGCCGCGTGGACGGCCGGGTTGTTGGTTTTGTGGCCAACCAGCCTTCTTTCCAGGCCGGGGCCATGGACACGGACGGCATTGACAAGGTCATCAGCTTTTTGTGCCTGTGCGATTCCTTTAACATTCCCCTGGTTTTCATGCACGACATCCCCGGTTTTCTGGTCGGGACCAAGGCGGAGCGCAACCGGGTGGCCGCACGGGTCATGAATTATATGAACGCCCTGGCTTTGGTCACGGTTCCCAAGATTTCCATCATCGTCCGCAAGACCTACGGCATGGCTTTCTGGAACATGTGCGGCTCCGGATGCGGCGCCGATTTTCTGGTGGCCTGGCCCACGGCGGAAATGAGCTTTGTGGATCCGCAAATCGCCGCCAACGTGGTCTTCGGCGGCAAAGAGCCCGAAACCAAACAGGATAAGGAAAAATGGCAGGGCATGGTGGATTCCATGGTGGACGACGCCTCTCCTTTCGGCGCCGCGGGCATGCACACCATCCACGACGTCATCGACCCCGCTCAAACGCGCAATTACATCACCAAGGCCCTGGACGTCTGCCTGGACTCCAAAAAGGGGGGCATCAGCGAACACAAGCTGGCCAACTGGCCCACCAAGTTCTAATGCCGACGCCTTTGTATTAACGGATCTTCCTGCAAAGCCCGCCCCCTGTCCGGAGCGGGCTTTGCTTTTTGGGGGCGGAGCAAATGGCTTTTGAGAATTATTTCCGGCAGCCAATCCAGCGCCTGAATGTTGGGTTTCGAGTTATGCTTTTTTGCATCTCGACTCTATTCTTTGGCAAGAACAGCCTTCCCGCAAATGGAAAATTTTCTGCGCTCTCTACCCAACCTACTATTTTTACAGGAAAAGACGTAGGTTGGGTTGAGCTTGCGAAACCCAACAAATGCAACCTGCAATCCCCCGACAAACTCACCATCGCCCAAACAGCCTGTCGGTGGGCAGCCCTAGCCGTATCCCGCCTGGGCGCGAAGCGCAAAAGGTGCGACCTGTTAGTTGAAAGAAACCATAGTATTCCTGCGGGCGAGTGTTCCATCCAAAACCAAAAAAAAGGATTCAATTAACGCCAAACGCCCGCCGGCCGTCCCTGATTTCCACACTCTTCCTGGCCGCGCCTCTTGGCCTCCGGCCCCAGGCATTGCATGCCTGGGCCGCCCTGTCTAACGATCGGTCTCAATAAAAAAAACTTCCCAGCGCTTGTTCAAAATGCGCCTTGACGGACCTATGATGTTGGGTTCGAAGTCCAAAGACCCTATTGCCGGCGTAGCGGTCTTAAGGCGGACTTCTCTACTCAACCTTCTATTTTTACAGATACTATATATCTCATATATGGGGTTTAACAGTTTGAAATAGTGTGAGAAATGCGCGTAATATTGTCCGAAGCCAAAAGGCCTTGTCAAAATGGCAGAGGTGACAGAGGCGAAGTATGACCCCGACTCAACTTGGTTATAGTTCAGAAGGAGCCCATAATACTGTATTGACAATATATCCATAGGAGGTATATTTTGAAGAAAACAGGCTGGGAGGTTTTCTTTTCCAAAAAGGCGAGAAAAGGCGCCGAAAAACTGCCCGGGCGGGCAAGGCAATCCCTGATCGCTCTTGTCCAGGATATTGAAGCCAATGGCCCTGCAGCCGCCGGTTGGCCCAACTACGGCAAGCTGTCCCAAACCAGGCATCATTGCCATTTAAAAAAGGGTCAGCCCACCTATGTGGCGGTGTGGGAAGTCACGGACAAGAAAATCCGCATTGTGGAGGTAATCTACGTTGGAACCCACGAAAAAGCGCCGTACTAAAGAGGCCTATGTTTCGATCCGGGCTGTCGGTCCCGCCAAGAACCTGGAGAAGGCCATGGAAGCCCTGGAGTCTCTGGGCTTCAGGGACGTGGAGGAATCCACGCCGTGGCGCGAGGTTTTTTCCGAGTATTCAGACGATGAATTGCCGGGCGCCGTCCTATCCGGCTTGCGTTACCGGGAAGGCCTCACCCAGAAGCAATTATCTGACCTCACAGGAATCCCCCAAAGCAACATCTCCCAAATGGAGCGCGGCAAGCGCACCATCGGCCGGGAGCGGGCCAAACGCCTGGCCCAGGCCCTCAACGCCGATTATCGAACTCTTTTATAAAAATATCAGCCTGTTTCATTGAAGCTGCCTGATGTTGGGTTTCGAGTTATGCTTTTTTGCATCTCGACTCTATTCTTTGGCAAGAACAGCCTTCCCGCAAATGGAAAATTTTCTGCGCTCTCTACCCAACCTACTATTTTTACATGAAAAGACGTAGGTTGGGTTGAGCTTGCGAAACCCAACAAACCCGCAATTGGAAAATTTTCTGCACTCTCTATCCAACCTGCTATTTTTACAAGAAAAGACGTAGGTTGGGTTGAGCTTGCGAAACCCAACAAATGCAACCTGCAATCCCCCGACAAACTCACCATCGCCCAAACAGCCTGTCGGTGGGCAGCCCTATCCGTATCCCGCCTTGGCGCGAAGCGCAAAAGGTGCGACCTGTTAGTTGAAAGAAACCATAGTATTCCTGCGGGCGAGTGTTCCATCCAAAACCAAAAAAAGGGATTCAATTAACGCCAAACGCCCGCCGGCCGTCCCTGATTTCCACACTCTTCCAGGCCGCGCCTTTTGGCCTCCGGCCCCAGGCATTGCATGCCTGGGCCATCCTGTATGATGATCCGCCTTGGTTAGTGCCATCCTGATTTTTCCCTTGCCCGAAATCGCATATCTTCATAATATAATGGTTGAAAACCCGAAGCGTCATATTCGCCGTAGTGGATGGCGCCATAATCGCCTATGGCGCCGCTCCAGATTATTTGAACGGAAAACCGGAGGAACATGCTGAAAATTCGTGCGTCCAAAAAGGCGGGGCTGCCGCCCGGAACCATGGTCTATGTGGGAAAGGAGCAGGCCGGCGAGGCGGCAGTCTCCATGATTCAATACTCGGAGCAGGAAGCGGAGGAAGTTTCCGTGGACGTCCGCAACCTGCAGATAACGGTTCCTGAGAATAAAGATCGCGTAACGTGGATACAGGTGACCGGGGTGCATGACCTTGCCCTGGTGGAAAACCTGGGCAGGATTTTTCAGCTTCATCCTCTGGTGACGGAAGACATCGTGCACACCCTGCAGCGGCCCAAGGTGGAGGATTACGGGGATTACATCTTTGTGACCCTGCGCGCCATGCATCCTCAAGACGAACAGATTTGCCTGATCCTGGGGCCCGGCTATGTGATTTCCTTTCAGGAAAACCCAAGCCCTTTGTTTGATTCCGCCAGGGAGCGCATCCTGCGGGGCAAGGGGCGCATCAGGAGGCTTGGGGCGGGATATTTGTGCTATGCGCTTATGGACATGGTGGTGGACAGCCATTATCATGTGATGGAAAGAATCAACGAGCAGTTGGAGGCGCTTCAAGAGAGCGCTTTGGAAGATTACGACGAAGAAACCATCCATGGCGTTCATGCGCTGAAAGGCGAGGTCTTCAGGCTGCGCAAGTCGGTCTGGCCGCTGCGGGAAATGATCGGCCGCATTCAAAGGAGCGATTCCGGGCTGGTTTCCAGGGAGGTTTCCGTGTTTTTCCGGGACGTCCTGGATCATGCCGCTCAATTGACGGACACCGTGGAGAATTTCCGGGAAATGCTGGCAAGCATTCAGGATACGCAGCTTTCCAGCCTGAGCAATAAAATGAACGACGTGATGCGGGTGCTCACGGTCATTGCGACCATATTCATTCCCATGACCTTTTTGGCGGGCGTCTACGGCATGAATTTCAAATACATGCCCGAACTGGAATGGAGAGCGGCCTATCCCGTATTCTGGATTATCGTGATTATCATGGGCCTTGGCATGGTCTGGTGGTTTAAAAAGAAAAAGTGGCTGTAAGCAAAGGTGATATGGTGAAAAGCATGATTGCCGGAAAAAATACTTACCCCCGTTGTTTTTTCCTTCTTGGGGCGTTTCTCGCGCTTATCCTGACGGGTTTTCTCGCCTGGCCGGGGACGGCCTTATCCGGCCCCAATGACGAAGACTCGGTCTTAACGGCTCCTCCGGAAGGCCTGATTGCGACAAAGCCTTCCATCTATGCAGATATGCAGGAAAACATCGGCAAAAGCCAACAGGAGGTTAAGGCGGAGCGGGAGATGTATAAGGCGCGCCTTTCAGCCCTCAAAGACCTGGAGGACGCCTGCCAGTCCGAGCTGAATTCCTATCGCCTTCAATTAGCCGCGTACGAGCAGGTGCTGCTGCTGGACGACGCCCATGTCAACGACTTGCAAAAACTCTATTCCGGCCAGCGCATCGCCTCTTTTAACATTTCCTCCCGCCTGAAAGACCTCAGAGCGGAAATGGCCAAATACTCCTCCGCAAAAAGGCAGGCCCAGGAGCATTTGAGAAGATGGCGTGAGCAGCGCCAGACCCTCGCCAACCAGGCGGGACAGGGAAATCAGGCCGCCGCTCCTCCTTTGGACGAACTGGACGCGTTGCTGGAAAGCCTGGGCGCCCTGGAGTCCTTACTCCAGGAGATAGAAGGGATTTACAACGGCCGCATCGCCTCTTTTGAAGAGGTGAACAACGCCTTTTCCGACTTTTTGCAGCAATTACGAGACAGGTCGGCCCGAACCAAAAACCTGGACGTCTTTCAGAAATCCTCCCCGTTCAGGAGCGTCATAGGCTTTCAGACCGTCTGGGGGGAGTTGGACGAACTGGCCTTTAAACTCAAACATCCCTTGCAAGCGGAGTATTGGAGCCAAGTGGTCCCCGGAGGCGCACAATACGTCGTATGGTCAGCGGTGCTGTTTTTCTTTTTCACGCTTGGTGTTGCATACCTGATAGGCCGAAGAGCGCGTAAACTGCTGGACACCCGGAAAAGCGTCATCAACAGGGAGCGGCAAAAGTGGAGCTGGACCGGCATGATCCTGGTTAATCAGAGCGTGGTTCTCGTCTGCCTTATTCTTTTCCTGTTCGGATACGAAAAGCTTCATGCCTCCTGGCCTTCCATAACCACGCTTAAGGCGGTCAAAGCCTCCCTGATCGTCTGGCTGGTCACGGGATGGGCCATCTGCCTGGCCCGCATGACTCCGGAACTGCTTTCCTTTTCCATCCCCTTTGGCAAATTTGAAAAAATGGCCAGGATGCTGCGATTCCTTTTGATCGTCTATGCCGTCCTTTGGTGGAATTCAGGCGTGGAAGGCGGCCTGGCCGTGCTCAGCAGGGTAGTCATCGCAGTCTGCGTTATGATCTGGGCGGGCTTGGCCTGGCGATGGACCGTGCGAACCAAAGGCGTGCACGCAGTGGCCAAAGGCCTGGCCCTGACAGGGTTTGGAATAGCCCTGGTCGCCCTGATTGCGGAATTTCGGGCCTACGCCTATTTTGCCCATTACTGGCTGGCCTCCTGGGGCTTGACCGTGTGGACGGCCCTCGGCGCCTTCGCCTCATTCGGCGTGCTCCATGAATGGCGCCTCCAGATCAGGGAGCATGAAAAAAGCGTGCAGGAAGAGCAAAGTACAGACTCCCGGCCCGTGCGATGGCTTACCATGCGCATGGGCTTTCTGGGCTGGTTTCTGGCCGGGTGCTCCCTGCTGTTTGCGGCCTGGGACGTGGATCGCAAAGCCTTTGCCGTGATTTTTGACGTTATCAGCCGTGAAATTGTCATTGGCAGCATTAGCATCAGCATCCTGGGGATTTTATACGCCGTCCTGGCCCTCTGGTGCACCCACGCCCTGGCCCGGGTGTTCGCCGACCTCTTCAGGAACAAGTTCCTGGCGGACAGCGGCCTGGAGACCGGTTTTCAGGAGTCCCTGACAACCCTGGCTTCCTACGCCATCTGGACCATAGGCATCTTGCTTTCCCTCTCCCTGTTGGGAGTCAGCAGCACGTCCATGGCCGTTGTCTTCGGCGCTTTGGGCATCGGGCTCGGGTTCGGGCTGCAGGCCATATTCAACAATTTTATGTCCGGCCTGATTCTTTTGTTCGAAAGGCCCATCCAGGTGGGGGATATCCTGGAGGTCAACGGAACCTGGGGCGAGGTCAAAAAAATCAACGTCCGCTCCACCGTGGTGCAGACCTACGACAACGCGTCCCTCATCATCCCCAACTCCGACATGATCAGCAACCAGGTGACCAACTGGAGCTTCAAAGATCCCAAGGTGCGCCGCAATCTGTACGTGGGCGTGGCGTACGGCTCGGACATCGTCCTGGTCCGGGACACCCTCCAGGAAGTGGTGGACAAAAATCCCAGGATTTACAAACGCCCCAAACCGGACGTCCTGTTTACGGATTTCGGCGACAGCTCCCTCATGTTCCGGGTGCGGTTCTGGTCCCATGTGGATTATTTTTTGTCCGTGGAAACCGAACTGCGCTTTGAAATCGACCGCCTGTTCCGGGAACGCAAGATCGAAATCCCCTTTCCCCAGCGCGACCTGCACATTAAAACCGCGGCGGCGTTTAAAAATACGGATGGGTTTTTCAAACAGAAACAAGAGGGGGAAAAAGATGTGGGCGGCCTTCAAGCGCCTGAACCCGAATCCAAAAAGGATTAGCAGCCGGGGCAAAAGCATAGCTGTAATGCAGCGCATGCCCCTGCGCCCGCCTTCGCAATGTAGTTGCAGTCCTCCGCGCCTGCTCTTGGCAGTGTAGTTGCAGGCCCCCGTGCCTGCTGTAACAAACGGCAAAAGGGCTGGGCCTTGATCATTGTGCTTATCATAGCGGGGTTGTGTACGATTTGTTTTGCCCAAACGCGCTATGCGCATTAGTGGGCGCCCACAGGGGGGCGCCGCTACATTGTGTATTAAGGCGCCATGGTTGAATTCAAGTGCAGCGGCAAGCCCAACGCTTGAATCACCAGGCAATGCCGCTCAATCTTCCGCGCCTGCCCATGACGGTGTAGCTGCAGGCCCCCGCGCCTGCCCTTGCAGTGCAGCGCAGGCCCCCGCGCCCGCCCTTGCAATGCAGCGCAGGCCCCCGTGCCTGCTGTAACAAAAGGCAAAAGGGCTGGGCCTTGATCATTGTGCTTATCATAGCGGGGTTGTGTACGATTTGTTTTGCCCAAACGCGCTATGCGCATTAGTGGGCGCCCACAGGGGGGCGCCGCTACATTGTGTATTGAGGCGCCATGGTTGAATTCAAGTGCAGCGGCAAGCCCAACGCTTGAATCACCAGGCAATGCCGCTCAATCTTCCGCGCCTGCCCATGACGGTGTAGCTGCAGGCCCCCGCGCCTGCCCTTGCAGTGCAGCGCAGGCCCCCGCGCCCGCCCTTGCAATGCAGCGCAGGCCCCCGTGCCTGCTGTAACAAAAGGCAAAAGGGCTGGGCCTTGATCATTGTGCTTATCATAGCGGGGTTGTGTACGATTTGTTTTGCCCAAACGCGCTATGCGCATTAGTGGGCGCCCACAGGGGGGCGCCGCTACATTGTGTATTAAGGCGCCATGGTTGAATTCAAGTGCAGCGGCAAGCCCAACGCTTGAATCACCAGGCAATGCCGCTCAATCTTCCGCGCCTGCCCATGACGGTGTAGCTGCAGGCCCCCGCGCCTGCCCTTGCAGTGTATTTGCAGGCCCCCGTGCCTGCCTTTAACAATGTAGTGCAGGCCCCCGTGCCTGCCTTTAACAATGTAGTGCAGGCCCCCGTGCCTGCCCTTGCAGTGTATTTGCAGGCCCCGCGCCTGCCCTTGGCAGTGTAGCCGCAGGCCCCCGTGCCTGCTGAAGTAAATGGTAAAAGTGCTGGATGCAACCAAAAAGTATGCTTAACGCCTGAAAAGGAGAAAAGCATGGCTGACAGGGAGAACAAATCTTACCGACATAAATCAATCCGTTTAAAGAACTATGACTACTCGCGTCCCGGCGCTTATTATATAACCATCTGCACTCAGGACAAAGCCTGCCTGCTGGGCCAAGTTGTTAACCGGAAGACAGTTCCCAGTGATGCAGGAAAGATGGTGCGCCAAATTTGGGAGGAGATCCCCAGCCGATACCCAGGAGTGAGACTGGACGCTTTTGTGCTGATGCCCAATCACATTCATGGCATCATAATCTTGGAAAGAAAATCCTCACTGCAAGACTGTAATCAAAGAGGGGCGGAATCAGGGCGCCCACAGGGATACCTCGCGGCAATGTCGCTTTCGGACATTGTGCGAAGGTTCAAGACGTTGACGACAAGAAAATATATTGATGGTGTGAATCAACTGGGGTGGCCGCGGTTTAACGGAAAACTGTGGCAACAGAATTTTTACGACCACATTATTCGCAAAGAGGAGTCTTTACATTCAATTCGGGAATACATTGCCAATAATCCCGCCCAGTGGGAACTGGACAAGTACAACCCATTCTCAATGAACCGAAAAGACAACCTTCCGGCCTAGATTAATATCAAAAGCATTACGCGCCTATACAATCTGCACCCGGTCCAGATAGATGCGCATTTTTTCCATGCATTCCTTGATGACGTCCAGGTTGCCGGTGGAAGCCGCGTCCTTGATCAGGGCGCCGATTTTCTGGGCCTCCTCCAGGCCCAGGGCCTTGCTTTGATCCCGGATTTCCCGGCCCACCTGGCCCGCCTGTTTATAATCCCCGGCCACGGCAAAGTCCAGTAGATCCTGCATGGTGACGGGCAGGGTTTTGAGGTAATGGGCGGCCATATCCGCCAGTTCCGGATCCACCCAGGCCAGGATGGGCTCGTCTCCGGCGGGGAAGAAAACCTCGCCAAACATGTTCAGGTCTTCGGGGATGGCGGCTCGGCCTCCTATGATCTGATTCAGGATGGAGGCGATGAGGGCCTTTTTCTTGACCGGCTTGGCCAGGTAGGCGTTGGCGCCGGCCTCCAGGCATTTGGTCTCGTCGTCCTTGCTTGCAAAGATGGTGGTGGCGATGATGGACGCCCGCACATTGCGATGCTCCTGCTCCCATTCGCGGATTTTGCGGATGGTCGTGTACCCGTCCATGACCGGCATCTGGATGTCCATGAGCACCAGATCGTATTTTTTGGATTTAAACTTGGCCAGGGCGCGCTCCCCGTTTTCCGCCATGTCCATGTGCCAGGGCGTATCCTTAAGATAAGCGCGGATGACGAACCGGTTGGTTTCCGAATCCTCCACCAGCAGGATGTCCAGGGGCGGCAGGGTCTGGCTGGATTCCTCGGCCATTTCCGCCTGTTTGGTGGCTTTGTTTATGATTTCCAGCAGGGAGGCCCGATCAATGGGCTTTTGCACAAAGTGGGTGATTCCCGCTTTCACGGCCCGCGCCATGACGTCCGGGTGGGGGCTTTCCTTAAGCATGAGTATGCAGGCCGGGCACAGGTGCTCCATTTTCACCTGGGCGGCGGTTTCCACTCCGTCCATGCCGGGAATGTCCTGGTCCACGATGATCAAATCCGCCTGCTCCGGCTGCATCCAGGTTTCCTTGAGCAGGTCGATGGCCGAGGGGCCGTCTCCGGCGCCGGTCACACGCGCGCCCCACATGTTGAGGACTTCCCGCAGGGTTTCCAGGTTTTCGGGGTCCTGATCCGCCACAATGACGGACAGCCCTTTGAGGGGGGAGACCCTTGTGAACAGGCCGGAGCCCTTGTCCTGCACGCCGAAGCGCGCGGTAAAGCAGAATGTGCTGCCCTGATCCAGCTTGCTGGAAACCGTAAAATCGCCCTTCATCATTTCCACCAGCTTGCGGGAGATGGAAAGGCCTACGCCCGTGCCTCCGTAGTGATGAAAATCCGCATCGTTGTCTTTGGCCATGTGGTCGAACAAAGAGGACAATCGTTTGGAAGGAATGCCGATTCCCGTGTCTGAAACGCAGAACTCGATGACCGCCTGGCCGTCCTTTCCGTCGCCTTCGGCGGCGTCTCTTACCGTGACCACCACCTCGCCTTTTTCCGTGAATTTGACGGCGTTCTGCATGAGGTTGTTCAACACCTGCTTGAGGCGGTAGGGGTCTCCAATCAGGTGGATCGGGGTCTTGGGCGAAACGCTGCACGCCAGTTCCAGGTTCTTTTCGTGGGCTTTTTCCGCCATGGTTTCACAGGCTTTTTCCACCAACTCCAACAAGTTGAAGGGTATGGTCTCCAGCTTGAGGCGCCCGGCGTCCACGCGCGAGATGTCCATGACGTCGCTCACCAGGCTAAGCAGCTGTTCGTTGGCCGATTTCATGAGCTTGATGTATTGGGCTTGCTGCTGGGTCAGGCCGGTTTCGTTCAGCAACTCGGTCATGCCGATGATGGCGGTCATAGGGGTGCGCATTTCATGGCTTAAGGCGGCCAGAAAGCGGTTTTTTTCCTGATTGGCGGCCACAGCCTGGTTTTTCGCCAATATGGCGGCCTCGTGCTGCTTGCGCTCTTCAATGTCTTCCAGGCTGCCCTCCAGCATAAGGGCGCCGGTCTCTTTATTTTTCACCAGCGTTGCGGAGATGGATCCCCAGGCCAAAGACCCGTCTTTTTTGTTAAACTGCAGCTCCATGCCCGCAACCTTGCCCCTGGCCTCCAGTTCCGACCTGAAAGCGCCGTATTCTTCGGAACTGGAAAAAATTTCCCGGACGCCCGGCCCCAGTTTTTGCAATAGCTCCACGGGGGAGTCATAGCCGAGAATGCGGGCCAGGGCCGGATTGACGGAAATGAAGGAGCCTTCGGAAGCGCACTGAAACAGGCCTTCCTGGGCGTTTTCGAAAATTCCGCGGAATTTTTTCTCCGCGCTTTTTATCTGCTCGATGGCGGTTTTTTCCGTGGTGAAGTCAATGGCCATGCCTTCCACGGACTCGCCGTTATCGGTCAGGCGTGCGGACAGGCGAATCCAGAAAGCGCTGTCATCCACCTTTTTGAACAAAGTCTCGAAGTGCTCCACATCCTCCAACGAGGCCAGCCTCTTCCTTAGCCTTTGATAATCCGCGGGATCGGCGTAGCGGTCCGGCCCTAAAACAAGGCCTAAAACCTCCTGGCTGGACTTATAGCCCAGCATGCGTGCAAAGCGGGTGTTGCAGGCCGTAATCCCGTCGTTTTCGAACCGGGTTTTAAAAAGGCCCACATGGGCGTTTTCGTACAGCCTCTGGTAATTGTCCTCGCTTTGATCCAGGGCGTCCTGTGCCTCTTTGCGCTCCTGGACTTCAATCTGGATTTTGTTCTCGGCCCGGGACAGCTTTTCCGTCATGGCGTTGAAAGCGCGGGCAAGTTCACCGGTCTCGTCCTTCGCCGTTTCCTCGGCGCGGTGGGAAAGGTCCCCCTGGCTGATGGCCCTGACAGCCTTGGTCAAATCCTCAATGGGCGCCGCCAGCTTTCTGCCCATGATCATGCCTAAAAACCCGGCAAGCGCCACGGAAAGCCCGAAAACCCCCAGCGCGGTTTTTAAAAAGCTGCGCTGCCGCGCAATGATGCTGCTGGCGGCCACGTCCATGGCAAGGATGCCGGCCACATCCCCTTCTGAAGTGAAAAAAGGCGCATATCCCTTAAGCCACGTCCCGGATTCATCCGTGTACAGTTTTCCGGAAACCACGGGCATCTGCAACGGCTCCCCATTATTGACAAGCTGGGGATGGGGGGAGTTGTAAGGCGTGTTGGGAAGGATGCTTCTTTCTCCGTCCCGGCCTCCGCCGTCCACGGCATAGACCAGATTTCCCTGAGGCGTGATGTTCAACGTATAGATGTGGCGTACGTCTGCGCCCCGGGCGCGGATGGATTGCAAAAGCCCTTTGATTCTCTTATAAGATGTTTTCTTAACGCTTTCAGGAGACCGGATGGAGGCGTGGTGGTCTCCATCAAGCTGAAGCGCCGCGATGGACACGGTGTCCAATAAACGCTGCTCTATGTTCTCGCGAAGCTGTTTGCTTACGTTGAAATACAGAGCCAGGGTTAAAATGCCGGAAACAACGATAGCCACGGCCGCAAAGCCTAAGGCCAGCCTGGGGCCTAAGCCGTTGGAGCCTTTTTTTTCAACAAAACCGTTCATTAAAACAATCCGTTATCGAGTCTGGCAAAAAAACAAATAGAGCAGGCAAGGGCAGAGTGGTTCCATTGTATGCCAGGCGCGGCCAATCGTAAAGCTTTTTCATGGGTTAGCAACAGGCTCCAAGCCGGGCCGGGCTTAGGAGCGGCCTTCCCTGAACTCCTCAAGCAGCTCCACAATTTGATCCAGCACGTCTTCCGGAAAGTCCTCGCCCGAGGCTTCGTCCCAGGAGGTCATGGCTCTCTTTTTGAGCTCCTCTCTGACGGCGGGGCTCATTTGAGACTCTTTCACGCCGTATTTCAAGATGGCCTGCAGACTTTTGGCGTTGGCGTCCCGGGTGTTGCTTATAAAATCCCGCAAAGACGTGCTCCGGGTGGCTTCAATGCGTTTTTGATGCCCGGGCGGCAATTGGTCCCATGTCTTGGAGGCGATAACCAACAGGCCCGGGGCGTAACGCACCTTAAGCGTGTTTACATGGGTGAACAAGGTGTAAGTCTGGCTGCCCACGACCCACACGGAAGGGGCGATGACCGCGTCCACAATGCCCTGGCGGAGCGCGGAAGGCACTTCCGGCCCGTTCACAGGAACCGGGCTGGCGCCCAAGGAGTCCAGGAATTTCTTCTCCAAAGGGCCGTACCAGGCCACGAAACGGGCTTTCTGGAAATCCTTGATGGTTTCCAAAGAGTATTTCATGGAATAGCACTGGTCAAAATCCTGCTCAAACCAGTAAACCAGCTTGAATCCATGGTCCTGGGCGTAGGAGTCGAACACGGGATACATTTTGTCCCGGACGAAATCCACTTCGTCGTAATTGTTGAACAGAAAAGGAAGCTCCACCACCGTCAACTCCGGGCAGGCCATGACAGCGCCCTGGCCCGTAATGGCCCCGGCGTCCAACTGCCCGATGCGCATTTTCTTGATGTAGTCCTCTTCATCGCCCATGATGCCGCCGTAATAGGTCTTAAAGGCGATTTCATCGTGGGCGGCCTTTATGATGCCCGGCTTCAAGGTGTTCTCCCATTCCATGGCCCAGCCGATCCCCTTGGGCGCCAGGGTCGCCAGCTTTAAATTGTATTTGGCTTCTTGGGCATAGGCCCCCCCAACCGTAAACGCCGTCGCTAAAAATACTATGGCCAATACGTGTATGCAGAAAAAACTCTTTGAAATCATTCTGGCTTTGGTTCTCATACATCCCCCGTTGTTGTTTAAGGGACAGGCAAAAGCCCCTCTGTTGATTGCTGCTTGATCGCCTGACGAAAAAAACAGAAACAGAGCCGACAATTGTTGCATGATGCTGAAAAAAAATTTAGCCAGGAATAACAAATCGAGCGTAGAAAAGCAAACCGGAGCGCCGCAAAAAGGCGAATAAATAAAAGGCGCCTCGGCTCGGCGCTTTGGCGTCAAATAAAGCTTGCCCTCAAACGGCCATCGTGATTACTATAAAAAATATCATTAAAAATATGGCATAATAATCTGAACAAGGTTTTATTTACGGAGACTCATCAATCTAAAGACACCTGGTTAAGAAATTCGTGTGTTTGAATACTTGCGCTTGCCTTCGCCGGATTGGTTCGCGTGGATATTCAATCCTCATTTCTTTTTTGTGCAAGTCGGATGGAAAAAATAAACCCATGATTCTTATCAATGCCTGGAGGAAAGAAAAATGAAAACTAAACGGCTTGTTTTATTGTTTATCTCCGCCATCCTTCTATTGGTTTTGGGATGCGACCTGGAAAAAAAAGAGTTGGAAGCGGTGGCCAAGGATTGGTGCATGACCATCCGGGCCAGCCAGGTAATGCCCATCTATCCCCTGAGCGAGGACGTTCAGCCGGGAGACGTATTCCTGGTGAAAACGCCCATATCGGAGCAGGTGAAGCAGTGGGGGGAGAAAGGCTATATTCCCCTGGATTTGTCCATTGCCAGGCTGCAAGGGCTGAATTATGAAGAATATTATAAGGATGCTTATTGGAAAGGCGACTACGCAGAGGTTCCCCACGACAGACCCCGGCCGAAGGAGGATGAAGCTCAAAAAGAGGGGAATGATAAGGGCGTCAAGGCGAAAAAAGGCGCTGGCGCCCAAGCCGCGCCCAAACAGGTGGAAGCTCCCCGGGCTGCTTTTCCGGGATACAGCTTTCGGGTGAAGCAAGGCCAGTCCATGGCCCTGGCTCTTCCCATCGAGGGGATTCCGTTTTCCTTAAGCCTTATGAACGCCTCGGACGTACAGGGCTCCGTCTGGCTGTTGGACGCCCGGACCTACGGCATGGACGCCAATGAGTTGCTGACAAAACTAAATATATGGTGGAGCGTAAATGCGGACAAGTCCCTTAAGGGGATAGCTGATCAAATGGATCAGCCTGTTTATTTGAGGGTTGTCACCCGGGTTTTTTATGCGCACCAGCTTAAAGTGGAGCTGTCTCGGACCAAAGGCTTCGGCGCCGGCGTGGAAGGGGGGAAGGAAACCCCGGACAACACGATTTTTGAATTGGCGATGGCCGACCCCAACAGTCTGACCAAAACAAGTTTTGACGCCACTAAAACAAATTACGACAAGCTGCTCAAAACCTTGAGCGACCAACTGGGGGGCGGCCTTATTCCCGGAGGCAGCGCCAAATTTGTGCAGGCGAGCCAGAGGTCGGTGGGCATGGTCCAGTCCTTTCAGGAGCCTCTGGTAATAGGATATCTGGGTTTTGACGTTAAGATTTTTGAGAACGGCAAATTGAGCGCTCCCATCCCTACCTATACCTTGCTGAGTGAAGGCGCCCTAAACGATGCTTCTTTTGCAAAGCCCCTGGACTGGATTGAGGATGAATACAGCGCCCCCTACTTTCAGTGGCTTAAAATCGAGGGCAATTACCTCAAAATGTCTAACTGGCTGAAAAAGAAGGGGTACGATGTCACTCCGGGAGGGCTGTACAATACCGGCAATGAAAGGATCCTCAAAAAGGCTGATGAAGAATTTCATTTCATGGAGTTGAGCAAATCCCTTAAATAATGGGAAGGCTCGCCTGCAAATCCCTTAAACTGGGGAAGGCCTCGCCTATGAAAAAGGGCGATTGCCGATTTCTCACAAAGGAGGATAGAATGATGCCTTCGCCAAGGATAAACGTTCCACGTGACGAAGTTTCCAATGTTGTATGGCTCATGTTGCAGGAACCGGAGGTTGGCGACGTCACATGCCAGGAGCAGTCTGACGGCAAGTACACTGTCACCCCCCACCCCAAAAAGGATGGTTAAGGGGCCTGAGGTTCAGGCGCGGGTTTGTTCTAGGAAGCGGATCGGTTGATTCCTTAGCCGGGCAGCCTTTCTTGGGATAGCTGCGCCTTGTGGAAGCAATTGCGGAGACCATCGGGGGGCTATTTCGTTTCGGTCCAGGCAAGGCGGCATTTTTAGCGCCGCCAGAGCAAGGAGATCTTGACGCGAAGCCCGGCGCCTCCCGGTCAGCAGGTGCTATGGAAAGATTCCATTAAATAGACATTCAGGAACCTGATTAATCCTGCACCACGGGCGCCCATTCTTCGGCCAGGGCCTTCGCCTCGGCCAGCTCCTCCTCCGTCATTTTGGGAGTCAGCTGATCCAAAAGGGCCTGGGCGTTGGGGTAGCCCAGATCCTTGGCAATCAGGAACAACTTGCAGCCTTCCACAAAATTCTTGGGAATGCCCCGGCCGTTGGCATGCAGCAGGCCCAGGCGCACCACCCCGCCAAGATCCCCCGCCGCGGCCGCTTTTTCGTACCAGCGGGACGCTTCCAGATAATTCTTGGGCACGCCTTGCCCGTTTTCGTACATCATGCCCAGCAGGCGTTGGGCTTCAGGGCGGCCCTGCGCCGCCAGGTTTTTATAGCTTCTGAAAGCCTGGGCATACATATAATGAGGGTTTTTCATAAAGGGCTCCTTGGATCCTTATTTTCCCAAAACGTATTTACTGCCGGCCGGGTTGTCAAGCAGCAGGGCCGGGGAGGATGCCAAAGGAGGATTTTCCGGTTTTAAAAAGACGCGGACTTCCGGCGCGGCGCCAGGGCGTGGGATCGGACGAACTTGTTCCATTTTTCACATATATTACCAGCGCTGTATGGCAATAACGCCTCAATCGGCCGTTTACAAAGGCCCCGGTTTTTTCTCCCGGACAATATGTCGTGCAATAACACTATGTTTATGCTATGCTGTAAAAATAGGCCCCATAGGCAGTCCGTGCGCTTTAAGTCTTTTACTGTATAAAGCAAGGGGGGCGGCCGGTTAACCCGCTGCCGTAAAGGGGGCCGGGAAAATACACCAATGTGCTTGGCAATACCTTCTAAAATTGTAGACATCCAGGGCGTAGTGGGAACCATTGATCTGGAAGGGGTCACCCGAACCATCAATATGGCCCTGCTGGAAAACGCCCGGGTGGGAGATTATGTACTGGTCCATGCCGGATTTGCAATCAGCGTGATCGATGAAGCGGAAGCGGCGCAGTCCCTGGATTTAATTCGCGAACTGGCGGAAGCCTCCTTAGCGGAAGGCTGAACAACCGACGGGTTTTGCATGGCCAAAACCATAATAGCCAAAGAAATAGCCGTGGGCGGCATTGTCCAGGGTATTGGCTTTCGTCCCTTTATTTATCAACTGGCCGAACGTTTCGGCCTGACGGGGGAGGTGTCCAATACCTCGGCAGGAGTGCATATTCTCCTGGAAGGCTCACCCCAGGGCATGGACGGCTTCCTCCGCGACCTCCAGGCCAGGCCGCCTGCTTTGGCCGTTCTCACCAAAGTGGAAGCCCGGGAAACCGCCCCCAGGGGATTCACCCGATTTTCCATTGTAAAAAGCGAGGCGGGCCCGGCCAGGGCCACGTTGATTTCCCCGGACGTGTCCGTTTGCGAGGATTGCCTCAAGGAACTCTTCGATCCCGCGGACAGGCGATACCTCTACCCGTTCATCAACTGCACCAATTGCGGCCCCAGATACACCATCATAAACGACATCCCTTACGACCGCCCCAAAACCAGCATGGCCGGGTTCACGATGTGCCCGGACTGCCAGGCCGAATACGACGATCCTGCTGACAGGCGCTTTCACGCCCAGCCCAACGCATGCCCGGTCTGCGGACCCAAGGTGGAGTTGCTGGACAACCAGGGGCGGCCGGTCCTTTGCGAAAACCCCTTGGCCAAGGCCGGAGAATTGCTAAAGCAGGGGCGCGTCCTGGCAATCAAGGGCCTGGGCGGATTTCATCTGGCCGCGGACGCACGAAATTCCCGGGCCGTCAGCCTGCTGCGGGGCCGCAAGCTCAGGGAGGAAAAGCCCCTGGCCGTCATGGTTCCGGACCTGGATGCGGCGCGGGAGCTGGCGGAAGCCGGCCCGGAGGAAGAGGCCCTGCTCTCGGGATTTCGCAGGCCCATCGTATTGCTGAAAAAGCGGGCTCCTGAGGCTCTGGCGCCGGAAGTCGCGCCGTCCAATCGGAACCTGGGGGTCATGCTGCCTTACACGCCCATGCACTATGCGCTCATGCGGCACAGCCCCAATGCCCTGGTTATGACCTCGGGCAATTTGAGCGAAGAGCCTATCTGCATAGACAACCGGGACGCCCTGGACCGCCTGGGAAATATCGCGGATTTTTTTCTGGTGCATAACCGGGACATCTACCTGCGCTCCGACGATTCCATCGTCCGGCGCGGCGCCGGAAAAACCCGGTTCATCCGCCGCAGCAGGGGATACGTCCCCACGCCCGTGTTTTTGAAAAACAAAACCCCGCAGATTCTCGCCTGCGGGGCTTTGCTCAAGAACACGGTTTGCCTCACAAGGGGGGATCAGGCCTTTGTGAGCCAACATGTGGGGGACCTGGAAAACCTGGAAACCCTGGAGTTCTTCCGCCTGACCATCGACCATTTAAAGCGCATCCTGGACATAGAGCCCCAGGCCGTCGCCCACGACATGCACCCGGACTACTTGAGCACGGTTTTCGCCAAGGAGTTGGACCTTCCCCGGGTGGAGGTCCAGCATCATCACGCCCATATTGCCTCGTGCATGGCGGAAAACCAGGTTGAAGGCCAGGTTATCGGCGTGGCCCTGGACGGAACCGGCCTGGGAACGGACCGCGCCGTCTGGGGCGGAGAGGTATTGCTTTGCGGGATGCAGGATTTTCACAGGGCGGCCCACTTGTCCTACACGCCCATGCCCGGCGGAAACAAAGCGGTCAAGGAGCCCTGGCGCATGGCCGTCAGCCATCTAAAAGGGGCGTTTGGCAAGGCTTTTCTGGACATTAGGCTCCCTTTGTTGGATACTGTGAGTTGCACCGGGATCCAAACCATCGATCAAATGATCGACCGGAACATCAACGCGCCTCTTACATCCAGCACAGGACGTCTTTTTGATGCGGTCGCCGCCATTACGGGGTTGCGGTTTAAAGCCTCGTACGACGGACAGGCCGCCATGGAGCTGGAAATGGCGGCCGACCCTCGGGCGGACAAGCCTTATGAATGGGCTGTATCCGCCCAGGATCCCATGGAAATATTAACCGCTCCCATCATCCGGGGGGCGGCTTTGGACGTGGAAAAAGGCAGGCCGGCAGCCGAAATCGCCGGCCGGTTTCATGCCAGTCTGATTCAAGCCTTCGCCCACGTCTGCCAAGTCCTGCGGACGCAAACCGGCGTTCATCAGGTAGCCCTGTCAGGAGGTTCGTTCCAGAATTCCCTGCTGCTGAGCGGCCTGATCCGGGAGCTGGAAAGCCGGGGCTTTATAGTTTTTACTCACAAGATTTGTCCGGCCAATGACGGAGGCCTTAGTCTGGGCCAGGCCATGGTTGCCGCCGCATCCATAACCTGATACCATGGGGTTTAAATCTCGTCGGCTGGATGATTCAAATAAGGGGGAGCCATGTCTTATCAAAACCTGGATTCTTTTAGGGATCCTGAAGTTGCAAAAACCTTGTCCGGCCTCATTGCGGAATCCTGCCAGAGCCCCATGCGAATTATGGAGGTCTGCGGAACCCATACGGTATCCATATTCCGCAACGGCATTCGCGACATGCTGCCCCAAGACATCACCCTGGTTTCCGGCCCCGGCTGCCCGGTCTGCGTCACCGATCAAAAGGAAATCGACGACTTCATCCAGCTTGCCAGGAAGAAAAACGTCATCCTGGCCACCTTCGGCGATTTAATGCGGGTGCCCGGCACCCAGTCCTCCCTGCAAAAGCAGCGCGCCCAGGGCCGTAAGGTCAAAGTGGTGTATTCCGCCTTCGACGCCCTGACCCTGGCCGCCCAAAATCCTAAAAAGAAAATCGTTTTTTGCGGCGTGGGATTTGAAACCACGGCCCCGACCGTGGGCGCCTGCATCCTGGAAGCCCACAGGCAAGGCCTTAAGAATTTTTTCGTATACTCAGCGCACAAAACCGTGCCCCCGGCCCTGGACGCCTTGATGTCCATGGATACGGTCATTGACGGCTTTATGATGCCCGGGCACGTTTCCGTGATTATCGGCGCCGACGCCTACCTGCCCCTGGTGGAGAAGTTCGCCATTCCCTGCGCCATCGCCGGGTTCGAGCCCAACGATATTCTGGCCTCCATCCTCACTTTGGTGCAGCAAAAGGAAGCCGGAGAGTCCAAACTGGAAAACACCTATTCCAGGGCCGTCTCCCCGGAAGGCAATAAAAAGGCCCGGGAGGTTATGGAGCAGGTTTTCGATAAGGTGGACGCCTCCTGGAGGGGATTGGGCGTCATACCCGGAAGCGGTTTATCCATCAGGGAGGAGTTTGAGCGCTTTGACGCGTCCAAGGCCTTTGAACTGCCTCCAGCCCGGTCGGCCGCTCCCAAAGGCTGCATCTGCGGCGCAATTCTGACCGGCAAAAAAATCCCCCCCCAATGCCCGAAATACAAAATCGAATGCACCCCCACAGACCCTTTGGGCCCGTGCATGGTTTCCTCCGAAGGCACATGCGCGGCCTATTACCGGTATCACGGGGCGATCACCAAGGTCTATTGATCCTCCCGCGAAAAAATTGTTCCGGCCAAAACCAGCGGCGGTTTTAAACTTGCCGACTATAGAAAGAATACCATGAAAGATCAAAGCATCCTTTTGGACCATGGAAGCGGCGGCAAACTTTCCAACGAACTGATCAACAGCATTTTAATGCCCGCCTTTGACAACGCCATCCTGGAAGCCCAGGAGGACGGCGCCATCATACCCGTCAACCAGGGCAGGCTGGCCTTTTCCACCGACACCTTTGTGGTGGACCCCATTTTCTTCCCCGGAGGCAACATCGGCGACTTGGCCGTCCACGGCACGGTGAACGACGTGGCCATGTGCGGCGGCGTTCCCCAATACCTGAGCGTGGGCCTGATCATCGAAGAAGGCTTTGAAATCTCCCAGCTCAAAATCATCGTGGAGTCCATGGCGAAAGCCGCCGCCGCCGCCGGAGTCAGGATCGTCACCGGGGACACCAAGGTGGTTCCCAAAGGCGCCTGCGACAAGATTTTCATCAACACCTCCGGCTTCGGCCTTATTCCGGAGGGCGTCAACCTCAGCGCCTCCCTGGCCCGGCCCGGAGACCGGATCATCCTGAGCGGAAACATGGCGGACCACGGCGTGACCATCCTCACCCAAAGGGAATCCCTGGAGTTTGACGCTCCCATTCAAAGCGATTCGGCGGCCCTCAACAAGATGACCGCCGCCATGCTCAAGGCCGCGCCCGGCATCCACGTGCTGCGGGATCCCACCCGCGGCGGGGTGGGGACCACCCTGTGCGAGATCGCCAAAAAATCCAACATTGGCATGAAAATCCGGGAAAAAGACCTGCCCGTGGATCAGTCCGTCATGGGCGTGTGCGACCTCTTGGGCCTGGACCCCCTGTACGTGGCCAACGAGGGCAAGCTCCTGGCAATCGTCCCGCCCGAGCAGGCTGACGCCGCCCTGGAAGCGTGCAGGCAAGACGTCCACGGCAAGAAAGCCCGCATCATAGGCGAGGTGGTCGCCGATCATCCCGGGCAGGTGGTCATGCAGACGGCCATCGGCGGCGCCCGCATGGTGGATATGCTCACCGGCGAGCAGCTTCCGCGAATTTGTTGATTTATTGTCAACAACTTGCGATTAAATAAGTTGGATGCCGAAAAACGCTGCGTCAATTAATAGGCAAAATGACGCTGGGTCCCCGCTTGCGGGCGATCCTGAAAAAGCGGATCTCCCTTGCGGGGATGACGATTTTTTGCGGTGAAGGAAAGCTGCCGGGACGTCACTTTTCTAGTTCCCACGGTCCCCGTGGGAATTCATACGGAGGCTTCAATCCGTGCAAAGGCTGATTGATAACAATATGGATTCAGTAAGTTGAGATATGCATTCCCACGCAAAGCATGGGAACGAGCCAAACCCAAAGCCCTTACGATGCAAAAGCCTCCTCTCTCCGTCATCCCCGTGGAGCCGTGGAGGCATGATGATTGCGGCTGTTTTGCAATCATCATGATGCAGCGGCGGAAACGGGGACCCAGCGTCTTGAAATCACGGAATGGCTTCTAACGCGCCCGACTAATGGCGACTTAACTTTGAATGCTTGATAATATGTTGAACTCCTACGCCTGGATCATACTGATTTTCGTTTTGCTGGACTACGCCCTGGGCGCCGTCGCCGGCGTGTTGAACCTGAAAAACATCCGGGACGAACTGCCCGGGGAATTCGCCGACGTCTGGGATAAGGACCGCTACGCCAAATCCCAGCAATATCTGGCGGCGACCACCCGGCTGGGCCTGGTTTCCTCCACCGTCTTATTGGTTGTTTTGCTTGTTTTCTGGTTTGCAGGCGGATTCAATTATACGGACGCCCTGGCGCGATCCCTGGGCTTTGGGCCGACCCTCACGGGGCTTGCCTATTTCGCCATTCTGGCTGTCTTAAGCAATATTATATCCACCGGGTTTTCCTTGTATTCCACCTTTGTGATCGAAGAGCGCTTCGGATTCAACAAAACCACCTTCAAGACCTACATCCTGGATCGGATCAAAATCGCCGCCCTGGCCTGCATCCTGGGCGGGCCCATTATAGGCGGCGTCCTTTATTTTTTAGGAAATGCAGGGCCCAACGCCTGGCTGTATTGCTGGGCCGGGGTGACGGTGTTCATCCTGTTCATTCAAATGGCGGCGCCCACGTGGATCATGCCTTTGTTCAACAAGTTCCTGCCTTTGGAAAACCAGGAGCTCAAGCAGGCCGTGCTGGACTATACCGACAGCGTGGATTTTCCCCTGGAAAATCTGTTCATGATGGACGGCTCCAAGCGTTCGTCCAAGTCCAACGCCTTTTTTGCGGGATTCGGAAAAAGACGGCGCATCGCCCTGTTCGACACCCTCATAGAAAAGCACACCATCCCGGAACTGGTGGCCGTGGTGGCCCACGAGGTGGGGCATTACAAGAAAAAGCACATCCTGGCCAACATGATCATCAGCATTTTGCACCTGGGGATCATGTTTTACCTTCTGTCCCTGTTCATCTCACGCCAGGGCTTGTTTGACGCCTTTTTCATGGAGCAATCGTCCGTATACGCGGGGCTCCTGTTTTTCGGGCTGTTATACACGCCGGTGGAAACCATCCTGGGCCTGGGCCTCGGCATGCTTTCCCGCAAGAACGAGTACGAAGCCGACCGTTTTTCCGTAATGACAACAGACGATCCCCAATCCCTGATCGACGCCTTGAAAAAGCTCTCCCGGGACAACCTGAGCAACTTGCGGCCTCACCCCTTTTACGTATTTCTGGCTTATTCCCACCCTCCGGTCTTGGAGCGCATCCGGGCTATTAAGCTGATTAAAACTCATTAACCGTCCGATGAAATGACGCGTTGCGTTAACGCCTCCGCTGTGCTATAAATCCCAATCGCAGGCCATTGATTCCCGCCTGCACGACTCGGAGGAAAAATGCAAGATCATCCCATCCACGGCAAGCCCGGCCCCCTGGGCAGATTCTATTTCAGCACGCATCCCGTCAATATTTCGTTTCACAGGATAGGCGTGGAAACCGGCAGCGCGTTGTTCACCCTGCCAAGGGGAACCCGTGTCAGGCCTTTCGCCCCCGCGGGCGTTCCGGCCAGTTACATTTCCGGGCACGGAGACGCCAAAGGCCGCAAAATTTTATACCTTCACGGCGGAGGCTATATGGTGGGATCCCGCCGCACCCATAAATCCCTGGCCGCCTATCTATCCAAAATCGCCAAGGCCGAATGCGTCCTGCCCGACTACCGCCGGGCGCCCGAGCATCCTTTTCCCGCGGCGTTGGAGGACGTCTACGCCGTATACCTGTCCATGCTGGATCAGGGGATAGACCCCCAATGCATCGCCCTGGCCGGAGATTCGGCCGGCGGAGGCCTGACCGCAGCCCTGCTTCTGGCCCTCAAAGCCATGGGCAAGCCCCTGCCGTCCTGCGCTTATTTGATGAGCCCCTGGGTGAACCTGGCGGACAACGATTTGCATTTTAAGGCGCCTTTCACCAAACGCACCGACATTGCCGACTGGTTTTGCCACTTCATGTCCCACATGTACGTGGGGAAGGGCGATCCCGCCCATCCGTTTATCTCGCCAATCTTTGGGGACTTTCAAGGCCTGCCGCCCTTATTCGTGACCGTGGGAAAATACGAGCCTTTGTGCAGACAAGCAAAGGAGTTGGCGGAAAGAGCGCAGATAGCCGGGGTGGACGTGACCTTCAAACCCTATCGCAGCCCCATCCACGTGCTTCAGGCTCTGGCCCCGTTTTCCAAAAAAATCCACGGCCTCTTGGCCAAAGGCGGCGACTTCATTCACGAGCATTGCCCGGCCTAAACAGTGCAGTCTCTGCCTACCAGGCTTCTCGTTCCCATGCTTTGCGTGGGAATGAATATTTAACATTTTGAAATCAAAGCTGTTTCGGGCATCGGCGATGCAACAATAAACCGCCGAAGATATTGGGCGGCCGCGGCAGGGCAGTATCCTGCCGGGGCGCGATAGCGCGTTTGGTTCGACCCCTCGGTTGATAGAATCCACCGATGCCATGCGAATGGAAAAGGTGTCCAAAACCAAACAAAAGTCGTAATTCAATCAACTTAATGCGTCCGCCGAACAGTCCCGATTTCCATAATCTATTCGGGCCGCGCCTACTGTTGCTTCGCAACACTGGCAGCAAACTACGCTGCCAGTGCCACCCTATGATCCTATTCTATCAGCATTGCATGCCGCGGCTGGTGCGGCATTTGTCACTGAGGTTGAATTTGATTTGTAGCGGCAGGCCCCCGTGCCTGCCTTGGCCGCGCAATGCGCGGACAAATGGAGCCCGCAGGAGGGACGCGGCGGCATTGCTTCATTACTCCAATTTGCTTGAACTTGGTCTGGCGCCGCTGAGCTTTTCCTGTCAATGTTACTCTTTGGCGGCCGCCGGGCTGGGCTGCAGTTCTTTTAATGCTTCCCGCATCCATTTTGCGGTCACGGCGTGGCCGTATGGGCTGTAGTGGGCGCCCATGCTTTTATAGCGTAGCAGTTCCTTGGGCGCAGTCTTTGAGTCGATGAACATCCTGCGGGCTTCGTCCGGAGGCAATTGGCGGAAGTATTCTGTAAAATCAAAGTAGTGATAGCCTGCGGCCTCAAGCTCCCTGTTCATGATGCTGAAAAAGGGAATGTCGGCCTTCATCCCGCCCGCCGTAGGCAGCCGCACAATGGCCATAGGCGCTCCTTTGGATTGAGCCATCGCCTGCATCTCTTGGAAAATGGCCATGACCGTTGCCAGCAGGTCCCTCTGGGTCTTGTAGACCCCCTCCGGCTTGTCTCGCCGGATTAACATTTCACGCGCCTTTCCCGCGGCCCGAACAAGCCCCAGATCGGACCACCACGCCGTCTTGCTCCAAAAACCCGGATACGGGTCGGGCGCAGGGGCGTTCATGGTATGCAGGCGGCCGTCTTTCACCTGCATCCACGGCTTGGGATAAATATCAAACCGGTCCGCGTTCATGCGGCTGATGTCCGCATCAATAAAGCAGACCAACAGCATGTCATAGTCGAAATGGGACCATTCCTTGCGATGCCAGAGATGCATCTGGTCCAGGCCGTAACCCCCCTGGCCCATGTTCATCACTTCCAGATCAGGCGAGGACGCCTCCAGCCTGGCGCAGAACGATTCATCGTCCCCGACCCCGTAGCCCAGGGTGAAGGAGTCCCCCACGCAGACGATGCGGGTTTTCCCTTCCGGCGCCTTGCGGGCGAAGTCGTGGTTTGCGCGAAATCCCTGATTGTTGATGGTGAGGCTTCTGCCCGGCCCGTACATGTCGGGGATGACGATCCCGGGAATGTTGGACCATCCCAGAATGGGATCATGCCTGCAATGGACGTTCTCGGCGAACAAGGCCGGCCCCAGGGAAGCGGCGGCCATAAGGAGGATTCGGGCGCAAAGCTCCAGCGCCCCTAAAACAAGCAGTCCCATTAACAGGTAATTGCGGATTGTGCGGGATTGTTTTGCCATGACGCCCGCATTGTATCACGGCGTTTTCAGGCGTCAATAAAAAGTCCGGCTATTGGTCGTCTTCATGGGTGTGCACATGCCCTTCGTGGGCGTGGTCATGGCCGTCATGGGGATGCTCCTGGGCCGCGATCCCGTTGTGCCTGTGAGGCGTCTCTCCCAAGGGGTGGATGTGGGTGTGGGTGTGCAGGGCCGATGAATCGCCGTAATACATGATCTTGCCCTTTTGCATGCCGAAAAAATCCCGGGTGGTGCGGGCCAGAAAATCGTACTCATGGGAGACGATTAAAAAGGATTTATCCAGCTTATTCAAAATCTGGATGATGTGCTCCCGGGTGTCCATGTCCAGGCCGGTGGTGGGCTCGTCCAAGAGCAGCACCTCCGGGTCCATGGCCAGGACCGTAGCGATGGAGACCAGCTTTTTTTCGCCGCCGGAGAGTTTGTAGGATATGCGTTTTTCAAACCCGTTCAGGTCCAGGCTTTCCAGGGTTTGCAAGGCGATTTCTTTGGCCTCCTTGGGGGACTTGCCCAGGTTTAAAGGGCCGAAAGCCACGTCTTCCAGAACCGTGGGGGAAAACAATTGGTCGTCGGCGTTTTGAAACACGAAACCCAGTTTGGGCCGCATTTTCTTGAAATCCTTTTCCGACTCCATTTTCTCCCCAAGAATGCGGATGCTGCCGGCGGTGGGCGTCAAAAGCCCCATGAGCAAATGGAGCAGAGTGGTTTTCCCGCTTCCGTTATGGCCGATAAGTCCCGCTTTTTGGCCGTAATGAAGATGAAACGAAAAATTCTCCAACACGGTCTTGCCGTCCGGATAGCTGAAAGAAATATCCTGGATTTCAAATATATGGGGATGTGATTCCATTACCGTGGCCCGTCTGGGTTAACCGGTTTGACCCGGCGCGTTTCAACAGGCCATTGTCCTACAATGCCCATTGCCAGATTGCCAGAAAAAAAATAACCAAAGCCAGAAAACCGCCCCAGGCTGCGTCCCGAAAGGTGAACTCCATTTCGTCCAGGCAATAAAACTTGCCGGAAAAGCCCCGGCAGACCATGGCCTGATGCACGCGCTCGCCCCGGTCCGCCGCCCTGACCATGAGCATGCCCACAAGATAGGCGTATGTCCGGTAGGTGTGGAGGTTGGTCCCCGGAGAAAAGCTCCTGATCCTGGCGGCCCGCACCAACTGGTTCAATTCCGCTTCCAGCACAAAGATGTACCGGTAGGTCAGAAGCAGCAGGGCCGTGAGCTTGACGGGCATTTTTAGGCGGTTCATGGCGTGGCCCAATGTCGCTACGGGCATGGTGGAGAAAAACACGATGGACCACAGAACAATGGCGTTGGATTTCAGCGTGATGATCGCGCAGAGCCGGATTCCCTCCTTGGCCGCAACCAACGGCCCCAGGTAAAACCAGGGCGTTCCGTTATACGTAAACGGCAGGACCACCCACAAAAACAGCACCAGCCCGTTCACCAAAGCCAAACGCTTTAATACGGCCAGGGGGTGAAGCCGGGCCGCAAAGGTCATCAGGACCGCCAGGCCCAAGGCGGCGCCCAATACGTCGAACCGGTCCGCCAGGGCCGCAACCACCGCGAACAAGGTCCCTACAATCACTCGTACCCGCGGGTCCAGCCGATGCACTGGGGATTCGCCGAATGCAAAGGTTTCCGCTATCAAGCCTTTTCCAGCTCCTTGATCTTCCGGCGATAATGGAAATACGCCGCTACGCCCGCCAGCCCAAGAATATACCCGATTCCCCCAAAGACGTCCGAGGCCTGGGGTTCGGTTTCCCTCTCCTGCGCTTCCACCAGCAACCGGGTGATGGGCTTGAGTTTCTTGTCCAAAGCCTTTTCAACAATGGCCTGGATTTCTTCCGCGTTGGCGCCCGGCGCCGTTTGAGCGGGAGAGACGGAAGTGGTTTGCATAGCCGGCTGGGCGGCGTCCTCTTGGGCAGGCTCCTCCGTTGCCGCAGCGACAGGTTCGTCTCCCATGGCGTCCAGAATTTCGTCCAGGGAAATAGTCCAGGCGTTGGCGTGCCCCATGGTGGCGTCCAGTTCGATCACCAAGGCGGTTTTTTTGGGGATTTTAAACGAAAACTCGCCCGCGTCGTTGGTCACGCCTTCCAGAAGCAGGTTTTTATCCTCGTCATAGACAAAGACTTTGCCGTTTTTCACCATTTTTCCGCCCGAGAATTTGCTTTCGGTAAAGACCGTATCGCCTTCCAGCCAGGCGAAAATGTTTACCTTATGAGCATAGGCCATGCCCGACAGTATGAGGAAAATTCCCAGGGCTGCAAACAGTTTTTTCATGATATCGCCTTCCGTTATTGGGCGCCGGGAAGCATGCCCGGCTGAACCTTTCTTAAAAACTCAATGCATATAACCGAAAACACGCCCTCCGCAATCATAATGACGACGTGGGCGCCCAAAACCGCCGCAGCGGCTTCGAAGAAGTTTTCCTCCGTCAAAAACAGCGCCAAAGCCACCAGCACTCCGGATAAAAGCACGGAGAAAAAACCGCAGGCAAACGCTCCGGCCATACCCATGGGACCGCCTTTAGCAACGATCTTCCCGAAAACCAGGTAGCAAAATACGGCGGGCGCCGCCATGACGACCGTGTTGACGCCCAGGGTGGTGATTCCCCCAAACTGGAACAGCACGGCCTGCAGCATGAGCGCCACCGCGATGGCGGGAAAAGCCGTCCACCCGAGGAGCAGGCCCAGTATACCGTTTAAAATCAGATGCGCGCTGGACACGCCGATGGGAACGTGCACCAGGGAAGCCACAAAAAATCCCGCTGACAAAACCGCCGCCCGGGGAATTTTCTCAAAATCCAGCTTTTTCAGCCCGTACGCGGTCCCGGCGACGGCGACGGCCGCTCCCGCCGCCAACACCGGGCCGGACAAAACTCCTTCGGAAATATGCATGATTCCTCATTATACAAATAGTTAGACCCAGGAAGGTTGTTTACCTTCCCGGGCCTTTCAAATCAATGCAAAAGACTTGTTTGATTAAAAATCTTCAAACTTCACCCAGATGACGGCGCCCAGCTCCACGTCCTTATCCTGGCCTTCGAACTTCAGTTGATAGTCCGCGGTGTTGAGCGCTGCAAATCCCCACCAGCCGGCAAAAGGAGCGGCGTAGGTGAACACGCCGTTGCCGTCAGCCTTGATGGTCTGGGTGACCATATAATCCGTGGGAGCTTCCTTTTTGCCGTCCTTGTTGTAGTATTCCACTTCCACTTCCGCGTAAGGCACAACCTTGCCGTCCAGCTTCACGACGCCTTGGAACACGTTGCCCTTGTATTGGGCGAAAGGCTTGGCCAAAGGCACGATTTCCGTCTTGAGGCCCAGCTCTTCGTCCCAGCCTTCGTCATCGCCGAAAGCTGTCACAACGGTCTTGGTGTAATGGATGATAAAGCAGTCTTCGGCGGGCTCCCAATAGGGAACAGGCTCCATAACGAAAGCGTAAACGCCGGGCCGCTTGATCTGATATTCGGCCTTCCATGCGGGATGGTCCATCACCTTGGAGGCTTTCAGGCTTTTGGCCAGGTCCGTGGTTTTGCCTTCATGAGCCACGGTGAAAGACTTGGGGGCGACCAGCTCCATGCCAATCAGTTCCATGGGATGGGAAAAGGACAGGTCCAGGGTGATGGTGCGGTCGTCGTCCTGCATGACCATGTTGTCGGACGGAATCACCATGCCGTAATGGGCGAAGGCGGAACCGCAAAACAAACAGACCAGGGCCAATGCGCTCAGCAAGCAAATTTTCTTCATGTTCTCGCTCCTTAAAAATAAGTGGTTTGGTTAAGTATACTGCTATGAAAATAAAGCAAACGCCGTATAAACAAAAAAAGGCCAACCCCTTTTTTGCAAAAAAGGATTGGCCTTCATGACCGTTATTCAAGTATTTGTCGCTGCCGCCCCCGATGTCTCGGGAGTTGGAAAGACTTCTGTCTTGCCGATTATGCTGAGAATACAACAAAACTTCCCGGAAATGTCAACCTAAAATATTCACCGCCGAACCGCCGCATTGGAAATCGGCAGCCTCCGGCGGCGAACTGAAAAACCACAGCCTCCGGCGGCCCGCTTTTGAAAAAGCGGGGCAAATCTTTTTAAATGGCGTTTTACGCAAAACAGGAGGGTGGGGCGGCCATTCCCGGGCCTTCTTTTCGGGAGTCCGCTCCCCAATTCCGGGTAGGGCAAGCCCTGCGGCAAAGAATCAAATGCAACCTTTGCGGCAAAACTATCCGGCCAGCCCCGGCATTGCATGCCGCGGCTGGCCTCTGTGACTTCGGCGCTGCAAGTATAGTGGAGCACTGCCAAGTACGGCTGGCCGGAAGGTATTCCGGTGGACGCCCGCAATTTCTATAGCGGTCACCCTTCGTCTTGAATCTCGCCGTTCAGCAGGGCCTGGATCACGGCTTTGACGTGTTCGATGGGCGCGTCGGTTTTGCAGCCGGGGCAGCAGGAGGCCATGCGCTCCCAGTTTTTTTCGTCTCTGAGGACGGCTTCCAGGAATGGCCATTTGCGGCACATTTTGGGTTTGACCGGATGGATGGAGCATTTGTCCGTAAAGAAGACGCATTTGCCGTCTTCTCCCTGGGCCAGGACCGGCTTTCCTCCAGAAAGCTGGCAGTATTCCTCCCTGACCGTCTCGGGCGATTTGCCGATAAACTCGGCGATGGCCTGGATGTCCGTTTCCGTTACGTAGGTGCCGCCGTAGCCCTGGCAGCATTTGCCGCACATGGTGCATTCAAAAATGTCTGTCGATTTGAGTTCTTTCAATTCCGATCCAAAATATGATTCCACCCGGCCTATAGGCAGTGCCGGGAGTCCAAGGCCCTTTTAAGCGTTAATGCGTCTGTGTATTTCAGGTCGCCCCCGATGGGAACGCCCGAGGCTATGCGAGTGACTTTTACGCCCGAACCCTCGAGGACCTGGCGCAAATAATTGGCGGTGGATTCCCCCTCCACGCTGGTGCCCGTGGCCACAACCACTTCCTTGATTTTTCCCTTTTTCAACCTCTCCACAAGCTCGCGAATGCGCAGGTTGTCCGGCCCCACGCCGTTCATGGGCGACAAGCACCCCTGCAACACGTGATACCTCCCCTTGAACGCCCCGGATTTTTCCAGGGCCACCATGTCCGTGCCTTGCTCCACCACGCAGACCACGTCCTGATCCCGGGTTGCGTCCCGGCAGATGTGGCACGGATCCGAGTCGGCCAGGCCGTAGCAGACCGAGCACAGCCGGACCGTTTCCTTGGCTTCGGATATGGACTCAGCCAACGCCTGGGCGTCCTTGACCGATCCTCTAAGAATATGGAGGGCCAGGCGTTCGGCGGTTTTCTCCCCGATTCCGGGCAGCTTGGATAGCTGTTTGATCAGATTGACCAGGCTGGGAGGGTAAAAGGACATGAAAGGAAAAACCTTTTTAACAAAAAAATTAGAACAGGCCGGGAATGTTCATGCCGCCCGTGAGCTTGCCCATTTCGCCTTGCACCATGTCCTGGCTTTTGTTCAGGCCTTCGTTCACGGCCGCCAAAACCATGTCCTGGAGCATTTCCACGTCTTCAGGGTCAACCACTTCCTTCTCGATTTCAATGGACAGAACCTGCTGCTTGCCGTTCACAACCACCTTGACCATGCCGCCCCCCGCGGAGGCTTCCACGGTCTTGTCCCCCAGTTCCTCCTGAAGCTTGGCCATCTGGTTCTGGAGCTTTTGAGCCTGCTTCATGATGTTGCCCATTCCCTTTTTCATGCATTCCTCCTTGTGCAAATAATGCTGGCGCCAGGCAACGCCCGGCCGCCAGTGTATTGCGTATTATTTTGGCTCCCGGTTTTTTGGAACCAGGTTCCTATATTATTCCATTTGACGAATTTCCACAACCTTGCCGCCGAAAATACGCACCGCTTCCTCCACCAGAGGGTGGTTCAACGCCTCCTGCTCCAGTTCCCGGCGCTTTTCCGCCTGATTCATGGCCGGGGCGGGACGGTCCTCCTCGCTGGGCTCTTCAATGACCAATTGCACCTTGCGGCCAAAGAGGCTTTTGCATACGCCCATGAGAATCGTCTGATATTCCGGCAGGTTTAACTGATCCCGAGAAAATGGCGAGCCGTCGGTTTCCAGAACAAAGCGGCCTTCTCCATATTCCTTTAGGCGGCATTTTTCAAGGGTGAGGCCCAGCATAATGTTTTTTTCCTTCACATCCTTGGAAAAAGCCTCCCACGGATCCCCTTCAAAAGGCGGCGGCTCCGGCTCGTCATCTTCCGGCTCCGGGGCCGGGGCGTCCGGTTCTTCAGGCGTTGCAGCCTCCTCCATGACTTCCGGTTGAACCTCCCGGGTTTCATATTGGGGCGGATCGTAGTCCGGCTCCATGTCCGGGATGATGGGCTCGGAGTCGGCCGCAGCGTACGTGGGGTCCGGTTCAGGATAATAGGGCGATTCGTCGTCCGCCTGATAGGCGTCCGAGTCGGCGGCCTGCCCGGGATTGGACTCCTCTTCCGGCTCCTGCGATGCGCTTTCCACGGGAGCTTGCACTTCCGCCTCCGCCTCGGCCTCGGGCGCCGCCTGGGGCGCCTCCGCCGGCGGTTGGGGCTCGGGGTCAGGTTCCGGTGCAACTTCCTTTTCAGGCTTCGCCGGCGGCTCCAGTTCAGGTGCAACTTCCTTTTCAGGCTCCGCCGGCGGCTCCGGTTCAGGTGCAAGTTCTTGCTGCGGCTCCGGTTCGGGTTCGGGCTTCGGATCAGGTGCAAGTTCTTGCTGCGGCTCCGGTTCGGGTTCGGGCTTCGGTTCAGGTGCAAGTTCTTGCTGCGGCTCCGGTTCGGGTTCGGGCTTCGGCTCAGGTGCAAGTTCTTGCTGCGGCTTCGGTTCGGGCTGAGGATCAGGCGCTATAGCAGGAGCGGCCTCCTCGTGTTGAGGCGCCGCTTCCGCCGCGGAAGCCGTTGCATCTTCCGGCGCGGGAGGCGCGCTTTCTCCGCTGGACTCCGGCAGGGCGGGCGCCGGGCCGGATGCCGGGCCGATATGAATGATCTGGTCTTTGGATGCCGTCTGGGAGGCCAGAACCTCCAAGGCGGCGACTAAAGAGTCTATGGCGACGGCCGGGGTGACTTCGCAAATGCGGATCAGGGCTACTTCCAGGGCCAGCCTGGGCTGAGGCGACAGCCTGACGGCGGCCTCCTCTTTAAATAGCAGGCTCAGAACCTGATTCACAAAAGACGGGGAGACCTTGGCGACCTGTTCCTGCATGGCCTGGATCTCGCCGGGCGGAATGTCCAGGAGCGGGCCCGGATCCCGGACCGTTTTCACTACGGTGAGATCCCGCAAGTGATCCAAAAGGTCAGCCATGACCTGCTTGAGGTCGTATCCCCTGGCGTAGAGCTGGTCCACGGCCGAGAGGCAGGCCGGGACGTCCCGGTTTAAAAGAGCCTGGGCCAGGGCGAACAAGGACTTGCGTCCGGCCACGCCCAAAATGTCCAGAACCTTCTCAAAGGAGGCCTCGCCCGTGGAATAGGCCATGACCTGATCCAAAAGGCTCAACGCGTCGCGCATGCAGCCGCCGGAGCGCCGGGCCACGGCCCACAGGCTCTGCTCCTCGATGGTGAAATTCTCCAGGCCCGCCAGCTTGGCCAGATGCCCCACAATGTCGTCCAGGCTGATGCGTTTGAAATCGTAGCGCTGGCACCTTGAAAGGATGGTCACCGGAATCTTATGGCTTTCCGTGGTGGCCAGGATGAACATCACATGGGGCGGCGGCTCCTCCAGGGTTTTTAAAAGCGCGTTGAACGCGGCCTGGGAGAGCATGTGCACTTCGTCGATGATGTACACCTTGTAATTGCCCAAAGCCGGGGCGTATTGCACGTTTTCCCGAAGCTCCCGGACCTGCTCCACGCTGTTGTTGGACGCCCCGTCAATTTCAAACACGTCCACCGCGTTGCTGGCCGCGATCTCCTTGCACGAGGCGCACACGCCGCAAGGCTCGGGCGTAGGGCCGTTCACGCAATTCATGGCCTTGGCCAGAATGCGGGCCACCGTTGTCTTTCCCGTGCCGCGAGGGCCGGAAAGGCACAGGGCGTGGGCCACCCGCTCCTGATTGATGGCGTTTTTCAGGGTTTCGGTAATATGAGGCTGGGCCACCACCTCGTCAAAGGTCTGGGGCCTGTATTTTCTGGCCAGAACTAGATAGGACATGGATTACCTGTAGGACCGCTATCCTGGATGAGTTCGAGAAAAAATGGCTGACTCTGGTTTCATAAACAATTTAAGGCTGGCTATCAAGTATTACCGGAAAAATTCCGCCCGATTTGCCAGGAATCTTAATTGGTTTTATTCAAAAACAAAATAAAACCAACTATTTATAAAAATTCGGACTCGATCCCTGCGCCTGTACCCGCAGGGCTTGCCCTGCTTTATATCCTGCCATTCCTGGGAACGCAGGAATCCCGTGTCCTTGTTTTTCCTGAATCCCGGTTGCATCCGTTCTTTCGGCATTTTAAAAAAAGGACGCTGGGTTCCCGTTTCCGGAATTTTTTCATGGTGATTGCAAACCGCCGCAATCATCCCGTCAAAATTCCTCCACGGGAATGACGGACGGAGGCGGTTGATGGCGCGGGATTTGGTTGCAAACGGGTTCAAGGTCATGGAATCCTAAAAAGCATTTGAATTCAACCAACACCGTACGCCCGCCGTCCATACCCATTTTTTACATTGTTCTCAGTTCGCAACACTGGCTGCAATCAACGCTGCCAGTGCCACCCGATCGAAAGACTCCCACAGGGGGGCGCATTACAATGTTACGACAACCGGCAGGGGTTGGATTTGTTATGTAGTTGCAGACCCCCGTGTCTGCCAGGGACGCGTCCGGCGCGTCCTAAAGCACAGCAAGGTGTGCGGCTACGTTTTTTCCAATAACCCCAAACCATGAATCCGCCGTGTAGGTCGCAGGGCTTGCCCTGCCCGTTGTTGCGCCGTCTCCGCGCTTTTTGTTCCGGGCTGGATTGTTTACTCCCTGGCCCAATTCCTCCAAAATTTTCCCAAGCCGGAGGTGAAGACGGGCTGGCTGGAGGGCTCAATCTCTCCCTGAATGGCTGCGGCTTTATCAAGGTAGCTTTGCGCCTGCTCGTCCTCACCCATGGCCTCATAGCAAATGGCCATGTTTTTATAGATTATTCCGGATTCGGGGTGGTCGAGGCCGAAGGAGCCTTCCATCACGGCCTGGGCTTTTTTAAAACTGATTGCGGCGTCTTCATAGTCGGCCGTGCTTGCTTGGATAATGCCCAGGCTGTTATATGCGTCCCCCAAATTATAATGTCCGGGGGATAGGGCGACTTTATAAATGGCGACCGCCTTTTTCTGGCGATCCCTGGCTTCCTGAAGGCGTCCGGTCGCAAAATAAATATCCGCCAGCAGCGCTTGGGCGTCGCCAGTTATTTCCCGATATTCGCCGAAATTATACTCCAAAATTTGCAGCGCCTGTAAGACCTTTTCCTCCGCCAGTTCGTATTCCCCCAATTCCATATGCCCAATGGCGACAATCATGAGGGTGTTTCCAAAGTTGGGGGCCTTTCCTCTTAGTTTGTCCTTTTCTAAATCCACCACCTTTTCCAGCATGGCCATGGCCTTGTCCGTATCACCGTCCGCCATGATCAGGTGAGCCAGGCGGGTTGTGACGAAGCACGTTAAGGGGCTTTTCTCTCCAAGCTCTTGAGTGCAAATCTCCACGGCGTTTTCAAGGATCGGTCTGGCCTTCCGGTGCTTGCCTTCACTCATGTATTGCTAGGCAATGCTGATTTGGGTGAGGGTTGTCAGCAATGTGTTCGGTCCGCATAAAGACTCCAAAAGCTCCAGCGATTTTTTGTAGGAATTGATGGCTTCAGAATGCTTCGCCTGCCGGAATTCCAAATTGGCTTTTCTGAGAAGTATTTTACTTTGCAGATAAAGACCAACTTCGGGGTTTTGATCTTGAATGGCCGACGCCCTCTCCAGTAGCTCTTCCGCCTGGTCCGGCTTGTTGACGGCTATATGCAGTTTGGCCAGTTCCAACATGGCGATGCATGCGTGGATGTTATTTCCCTCCAAGTGCTTTTCGTAGATGCGAACGCTTTCCGTCAGGTTTTTTTCCGCCTCCTTGAATTCACCCAGCCGGACCTGTAAGACGCCCAGTTTGTATAGATTCGAAGCATAAAACCTGTTGTCTTTGTTAGGGAGCAGATCTAACGCGGCAATATACCCTTTTTGGTATATTTCAGCCCGCGCCAATACCTTGGGCGAGATGTTATATAAGGCGCAATTCACATATGCGGCTTTCCATGCAGGGGATTCTTTCTCCATTTTACTCAGGGACGAAGAAGAATGGTATCTTGCCGATTCGTGTTCTCCCGTGTTCAAGTATACAACCGCCAACCCCGCCTGGGCCTTTGCTATAATCGGGTCCAAAGCTATGTATTTTGGAAATTCTATCTCATAGGCCGTCTTAAAACATTTTTCCGCACTGCCGTAATCCGCCATATGGAGGAATGACTCTCCCAAGGTGCATAGGGTTCGCGCAACATCGCGATCCCTGGGGCCAAGTATTTTTATTTGCGCTTTCAGGACCTTTTGATAATACTCTTCCGCCTCTTCAAACCTGCCGAACAGGGTAAGAGCATCCCCCAATGTTAAAACGTCTTCCACATAGGCGGGCTCGATAGTTTCATTCCGGCTTTCGGACAGAGCGCAGACCTTTTTGTGACACTCCATCATGTTTTCAAAGTCGGCGGCCTCCCCAAAGTTTTTTCCTGCTATATGCCAGTAATGCGCCATGTCAGGGGCGTCCGGTCCCACGAGTTTTTCGAATATGGCCAGAAACCGGTTCTGCCGGGCCTCCATTTCCTCCCAGTTGCGCATTTCAGCGCACACGGCGCTGCCGGCTATGAGCATGTACCCCATTTCGGGAGATTCCGGCCCCTGATTTGCGGCTATCTCCGCCAGCCGTGTTTTGCAGGTGTTTTCATACTCTTCCAGGCTCCGCCCCGGGTCCTCTTTCCAGGTTGCGATAAAAGGGTATTCTGCCTTAAAGCCTTCCTGCGTCAAAAAGGGGCCGTAGTCATACTGGAGGGGAGGCGCCTGTTCGCCCGACCGGCCAAAATTCGTCCCGTTGGCGCAGGCGAAAAAAAAAGAGGCCGTCAAGGCAATGGTGAGCGGAAATAGAACTTGTTTGAACATTCTGGAGCGAGACATGGACATAAGGCTTTCCCCATTTTTCCCGAACAATAAATCAGATCCGGTTTTGATTTTTAAAATCTTATATAATGCCAAATCAATACTGCGATTAGTCTGATTTTTCAAGGAAGAGTTGCATAAACAACAGGGGGACATGACTCAATCTTAATATCCCGGGACGAACAACATTATTTGTTTACCGCGCCTTGGGCGGCCGATTGTATCCCTTGTCTCCGTATGGCTGGAGCTTTTCCAGCCACAGGTCCAGCAGAACCTCCACCTCTTTGGCGTAGTCGAAATCGGCGTCCTTGCTCTGCTCTATGGACTCCAGGATCTCAAAGGTGAAGGCCTCAGCCCCGAGTTCCTTGTAATCCTTCAGCAATTCTTCGTTCCGGTGGGAGCCCAGCTTCAACTCCGACTGATGCCTCCGCACCAGGGCCTCCACGTTCAGGCTGCCGGCCAGAAAAACCTTGCCGTTGACCGTGTTGGTCACCTTGCATATTCCGGGCGCCCTGAACGCCTCCATGTACTCCCTTTTCAGCGCTTTGCGTTTGTCCATTTTCCTTTTCCTCTTGCTAATTCCAGGGGAGGCCGCGTCCCGGCTTTCGGGCAGCCAATACACCCCGTCCTTTCTTTTTAAAATTCCGTTGTCCGCCATTTCCCGGCGGACCGTGCAATGATCCTCAAAGGCGTTTTGGATCAGGGCGTTGATTTCCGGCTCGCTGTACTTGACTCCCGGATCGAACCGTTTCGCCAGTTCCTCCAGCACCACCAGCCTTTTTTTATATTGGGCGGGCAGCCTTTTCAGGCGGCCTCCTTCAAAAAAGGCCCTGATGATTTTTTTCCGGTAGTCCCGCAGGCGGCGATCCTGCGCTCCCGCCTCCGGGTTGCGAAAGTCCGCCAGGCATCGGAGGCTCAGGTCAAAGACCTCCTCCCGCACGAAATAGACCACGTAATACTGCTCCTTTTTCTTGCCGGCCAATCCGGCGGCCTCCAGCTTCTTCAAATGATGGGAGGTGGTGGACACGGCCAGATCCAGCCGCTGGGCCAATTCCTCCACGTACTGGGGCCTTTCAAGCAGGGCGTTGACGATTTTCAGCCGGGAGGGATCCGCCAGCGCTTTCAGAATTATAATGCTTTGCTGCATGTCCATTTGCTTCGCCTTTTATTTTTGATTCGATACAGATCGAAATAAAGAATAGGGACAAACGGGAGGGATGTCAATCTGTTTTTATGGCTATCGAATTAAATTTTCGACGTCAACAGGACGGGCCGCCTCCGGAGCCGACCAGCCTTTTGATGGTCAGGCCCTGGACGAGGATGGAAAAGACCGCCGCGGCCACGCCGTGGATAAACAGGGATTCCCCGGCGATTTTGGCTTCCAGGGCTTTGGATGCGTCCGCCCTATTAAGAATGGCCGCCGCGATGGGACCCGGCAAGACAATGTTGTGATCATGCCTTGGCTTCGTCCAGCGCCCGGCGCACCATTCTAGCCACTTCCCTTTTGATGGCCGGTTTCATGATCAGGCCTTTCACGCCCAGCGCATCCAGCCGATCCGGGGAGATTTTTTCACTATAGCCGGTGCAGATGATGATGGGGATGTCCGGCCGAATTTCCAGAATGGCCAGAGCCAGTTGATCTCCGGTCATGTGGGGCATATTCATGTCCGTCATGACCAGGTCAAAGGCCTGGGGATTCTCTTGAAAGGTTTGCAGGGCCTCCCTGCTGCCTATCCGTGTGGTGACCCGATATCCCAGTCGGGTCAGGGCGGCTTCCTGGATTTTAGCCACCGGGGCCTCGTCATCCACCAGCATGATCCTTTCGGTTCCAAGGGGGCAGGGCTCCTGCTCCGGCTGTTCGATGACTTTTTCTGCGTCTGTGTGCAGGGGCAGGCTGACAGTGACGGCGGCGCCTTTGCCCGGTTGGCTGTCTATCCTGACGCCTCCCTTGTGCTCTTTTACGATCCCATGGATGACCGCCAGGCCCAGGCCGGTCCCCTTGCCTTTCCCCTTGGTGGTGAAGTAGGGGTCGAAGATTTTGTCCCGGATCGCCGGATCGATTCCGCATCCATTGTCTGCAACGGTAAACTCGGCATAGAATCCAGGCAACAGGTCCTGCTCTTTCAGGTCATGGCCGAACAGCGGCTTTTCTTTCAAGCTGACCTTGATGATTCCCCCCGATTCTTCCACGGCATGGTAGGCGTTGGTGATCAGGTTCATGGCAATCTGGTGAATCTGCGTGGGGTCCGCCTTGACCAGTCCGCAATCCGGCTGGATGTCCTGCAGGATTTCAATATTGGCCGGGATGGAGGACCGGCTTAATTTGAGGGCCTCCTGGATCACTTTTTGCAAACGTATGGGAATCATCTCGTGTTCGGACTGCCTGCTGAAAGCGAGGATTTGCCGGACAAGGTCTCTCCCCCGTTTTCCCGCCTTGTGGATCTCCAGGATGCTGTCCCGGTCCTGGCTGTCAGGCGTCATATCTTCCAGCATCATGTCTGATATGCCGACGATGGGAGTTAGAATGTTGTTGAAATCGTGGGCGATTCCTCCCGCCAGGGTGCCGATGGACTCCATTTTCTGGGCCTGCATCAGGCGGGTTTCCAGCCTGTTGCGTTCAGCCTGGGCCTGTTTGCGGTCCGTGATGTCCAGAATGGTGCCGACCAGGCCCGCGGTTTCTCCCGCCCGGTCTTTGAACACGGCCCGATAAAAAACAATATCGCGCAGTTCGTCCAGGGCCGCGGCGATTTGCATTTCGATGATTTGTATGCCTCCGTCCCGAAAAAGCTCGATGTCCTTTTGGTGTAAAAGCTCCGCCGCATCAGGCGGGTAGAGATCAAAAACGGTTTTGCCGACAAGTTGCTCCATATCTTGCCCGAAAAAATCCAGATAGGCTTTGTTAAACCCCAGAAACAGGCCTTCCCTGTTTTTGTAGCAGACAGGAACCGGGATGGCGTCGAGCAGTATATTCAGAAAAGACTCGCTTTCGCGCAGAGCATCTTCCGATTTTTTCAGTTCGGTCAGGTCAAAGCCCGAGGCGATGACGCACGACTGGTCCTGAATCCTTACCACATCTCCAAACCATAGAATGGGAACCCTTTTTCCGCTGCGGGTTATGATTTCCACGGGAAGGTTATGGGCGTAACCCTTTTGCTTTAACTCCCTGATAACGAAATCCCTGTCCATGTTTTGCCAAAGCCCCAGGTCTTCAGCCTTTTGGCCGATCAGGTCCTCCCGTTCGATTTCCAACATGTCCAGAAACAACTGGTTTGCATCCAAAAACCTCCCTTCCTCCAGGGTGGAGATGGACTTGATGACCGGGCTGGAGTGGAACGCCTTGTAGAATTTTTCTTCGCTTTCCCGGATGGAGTCCTGGGTTCGCTTGAGTTCGGTGATGTCCCTGCCGTTAACGGCGACGCCTGTGATCTTCCCTTGCTCCCTATGGGGCGTGTAGGTGATGTCCATGAACCTGCGGCCCCCGCCGGCAAACTCAAACCATTCCTGGTACCGTGCGTTTTCGCCCCGCAGGCATCGATCGATTTGAGGTTTTACAATGCTTTGAAAAACCTCCTCGCCCACGTTCTCGGCCACTGTGCGGCCCACAAGGTCTTCCCTGGCTTTTTGAGTCAGCGTTAAGTACGAATCGTTTACAATCACATATCTGTAGTCGCGATCCACCAGCGAGATGAAATCCGTTGTGGCGGACACGATGTTTTTGTGCGCCAACAGGTTTTCCTGGAGCTGTTTTTTTTCGCTGATATCGGAGTAGGCCACAACCACGCCGTAGTTCTCAAGCGGTAAAGGCGTCGCCGTCACATTGAGCCACATCACGCTCCCGTCTTCCCGCAGGATTCCCATTTCCTGGTTTTTTACCAGCCGTTCTTCCCGCAATGCAACGACTGATGCAAATTCCTCGGGAGGCATGTCGGTTTTGTCAGGCCGGATGATGCGCCAGTTTTCCCCGTCCAGGAACCGTTGTTCGAGCTCGTGTTTGGGCGCCCCCAGGAGTTGTTCCGCCTTTTGGTTGGTTTCCATGATTCGCCCTTGAGAATCGGAAACCGAAATGCCCAAAGGAAAGGAGTTGAAAAGCGTCCGGTATTTTTCCAGGCTTTCCTGAAGCCTTTTTTCGCTATCCCTGATGGCGGCCTCCCTCCGGGCCAGTTTGCCGGAAAGATGCTTGACGGAATTGGCGATTCTCTGCATTTCCAGGCCCTTGCCGGCGGAAAAATCCCTGGAATAGGCGCCTTCCGAAATGTCCTCGATGCCCTGGAGCAGATCTCCCATGGGATCGGACAGAAGGGTTCGCACCACCAGAAAGACCTGCAAGATGGAAAACAACAAAACCGGCAGCAGGATGGTGAGCGCGGTCATCAGGGTGCGCTTCCATATGGGCCCGGAATCAAAAGGCGCAAAGGCGACTTCCACCGCGCCGATCACCTCGTTCTTCATGACCACATTGCGCCTGAGCACTTGGGATCCCTGCGCCTGCTCCTTTCCTGAGGATAGATGGAATTGCCCTGATGCATCCCATATTTTCAATGCCTTTATATAAGACATTTGAAAAGCGGCCGCGGCCATGTAATCAAGGGCGGGCTCGTTGTAGGTCCATAGATCAATGGCAATTTTCCCGGCGATGAAGTCCGCCTGCCGGGCCATATTCTCCTCATACGCCTGCTTGTCGGTCTGAACCAGATAGTAGGAGAACAGCCCTCCCGTAAGTATTCCCAAAATGAGAATGATGACGCACAGCCTGACCGCAATGATCCTACTGATGGATTTCAAATGTCATTCTCCTTGGAAGGGCGGGGGGGCCATGGATTCAAACTCCTGGAGCAGCCGGTTCAAGGTCCCGTCTGCCTCCATGGCATGGAGCGCTGCTTCCAGAACAGGCGCCAGGTCTTTATGGCGCTTGTGCAGGTAAGGGTATAGCGGGGACTCGGAAACCACAAACTGCGGCTGTATTGCCTGTAAATGCGGATTCTTTTGGCGGAGGCCTTTCAATAGCGCTTTGTTGGAGATCCCGGGGCCTCCCAGATAGGCCTGAATCCGGCCGCCGCCCAGCATGAAAAAGGCCTGTTCCGGCATCGACAAGGCGATTTTGTTTGCGGCGGGAAGGGGCTGCAACAACTCCGCCGCCTTTTTGCTGCCCTCCAGATATCCGACCATCCAGCCTTTTTGCGCCGCGGCCTCCAGAAGCGATTCCAGGCTGTCGATTCCGGCCAATTCCGATGTTTCGGCGAAGATGATATGCTGCACCCTGTAGTGGCAGGCCTTAATTTGAATGAGGTTGGGATACCCGGCCCTTTCCAGGCCTGCTATTCGGGCCGCAAGTCCGTCATACACGCCGGCATTGGCATCCAGGAGGCATCGTTTTTTGGGCAGCTCCACAATCCTGTATGACGCCCCGGTCCTGTTTTCCAGTTCCTGAAAAACCATTTTAAGATAGTTGGTGAAGACAGCTTCTCCCTCGGGCGTGGCGAGTGTCAGGGTTTTTACGCCGGCGCCCTCCAACTCCGCGGCTGACCCCGGAATGATCCAGCTTGTCAGAAGAATAAAAACAAGCAACAAGCGGCGTGGATTCATCTTGGCTCGTTTCATCCCCGATAAGGCCCGGCAGTACAAGGGCCCGGATCCGTAGAAATCGAAAGGCATTGCATCACCCTGTGAGGTTTTCCGAAAGAGGGGTCTGAACGCTCTGTGAAAAGTCCCGGAGAACTCAAGCTGCACGTGTGTATCCCCATCATGAATGCAAAGCGAAAGTCTAACATAGGGGCGGGGATCAGAGCCAGTTTTTTATCCGGCCGGTTGAAGGGAAAGGGGATAGGCTTCACGCGGAAAAGCCGTACAAGATTTTTTGACGGCAATGCGCCTGTCAGCGAAGAAACGCCGTCACGCCCGAGGATTTGTGGGGGCAGGGTCAACCTTTCGGCGGGGCGCCGTTTCCCGACTGAACCAGCCTTTTGATGGTCAGGCCCTGGACGAGGATGGAGAAGACCACCACGGCGTAGGTCATGGTGAGGATCAATTCCCGGTTGCATTCCCTGGGCAGGGACAAGGCCAGGGCCACGGAAATGCCGCCCCGGAGGCCTCCCCAGGTCATGATGGATATGGCTTTGGGCGCGAAAGGGCGCCATTTTTTCATGATGAGGACCGGGCCTCCCACGCTGATGAACCGGGCCGCGAGGACCAGGGGGACGGCCAGGATTCCGGCAATGAGAAATTGGCCCTTGAAGGACAGGATAAAGACTTCCAGGCCGATGAGCACGAACAACAGGGCGTTCAAAATTTCGTCGATCAGCTCCCAGAAGGTGTCCAGGTTGTCCACGGTTTCCTCGGACATGGCCAGGCGGCGGCCGTGGTTGCCGATGAGCAGGCCGGAGACCACCATGGCGATGGGCCCGGAGATGTGCAGCTTGTTGGCCAGGGCGTATCCCCCCAGGACCAGGGCCAGGGTGATGAGCACCTCCACCTGGTAATTGTTGATGGAGGACAGGAGCCGAAACGCCGCGTACCCGGCGACCAGCCCCAGGGCGATGCCTCCCAGAACCTCCTCTCCGAACAGGGCCAGCACATGCCCGGGGGAGACATGTCCGCCGCCCGCGGCGATCTCCAGGAGCACCAGAAAGACCACCACGCCGATGCCGTCATTGAACAAGGATTCCCCGGCGATTTTGGTTTCCAGGGTTTTGGGCGCGCCCGCTTTTTTCAGGATGGCCAGGACCGCGATGGGGTCCGTGGGCGAAATCAGGGCGCCGAAGAGCAGGCAGTCCACAAAACGCAAGCCCATGTGGAAAAACGAGGCCGCATAATAAAAGGCGCCCCCCACCAGGAATGTGGAGGCCATAACTCCCAGAGTGGCGAAAACCGTAACCTCCAGCTTCTGGGCGGCCAGATCGTCCAGGTTCACGTGCAAAGCGCCGGCGAAAAGCAGCAGGCCCAGCATGCCGTTCAACAGCACCGTGGAAAAGTCGATCCCGCTCACCAGTTGATCCGCGTAATGGGCGACGGGCAGGCCCACGCCTTCCAGCAGAATCAGGGCCAGGGACGCCATGAGGGACAGAAACATGAGCCCGATGGTCATGGGAATGCGCAAAAAGCGGTGGTTTATATAAGCAAGGGCCGCAGCCATGCTGATGAGTATGGCGATGGTGTTCAAGGCTTCCATGGCGCTGTATCCTATTTATAAAAATGAGCGGGAAAGTGATCCGTAAAACGAAAAAGTGCGAGGCAGGATAGCATCAAGCGCCGGGCGGCGCAAGATTTTAAGGGCCTGAAAAAGCCCGGGAAAGGCGGCGGCAAGCGGCCTTTCCCGGGCAAACCATGAAACGCTCCGAGACGCGGCGAAAAGAATCAATCATTGGCGGCCCCGCCTCAAAGAATAAGGAACTGCATCGGCGCTCCGCAGGGAGCAATGACCCAAATGATAAATACCCTTAAACCCTTGACCCAATGTAGTTCCGTGACTGCACATACCACGGGGCCAGGGGCCTTGGCAATAGAAAAATATCAAAATTTAATGCGCTGAATTGTCATAAATGCCAAATCATGCCGTCTCCTGGGCTTTTACCATCTGCCGTGTGATTTTGTGAAAGTGATGGCCCACGATGGAAAACTTGACGGCCTCGGAAAAGGTCCTCCGGTTCTTCACAAAGCGGGTGGTTATGAACTTGAGGTATTGATATCCATAGGGCGTGAAGGGCTGTCTGGCCAGGGACCGGAGGAGCATCATGATTTCCCGGAACCTCACTTCCCGCATGGTAAGGGAAGGGTCTCCCACGTTATCCAGCAACTTGCTGCACCGATCAAAGTAGTTTTTCAAATTTTTATCGTAAATTATTGACAATAATTTCGTATAGGATTGCTGCAGGACCGCCGCGTCCATCTTGGTCCGGAAGTTGGCCGTCGTGTTGTGGGTGTTGTTGCCGTCGCTCACCCGGAGCAGGCGCCCCTCCCGCTCCAGCCGGCTGTGCAGCTCCGTGCCCGGCAAAGCCGTGAGGATGCCCACCATGGCCTGGGGAATGCCCGTCTGCTGGATAAAGGCGGCTTGGCGCTCCACAATGTCCTCGGTGTCCGAGTCGAATCCCAGGATGAATCCGGCCATGACCTCGATGCCGTATTCCTGAATTTTCGTGACCGCCCGGGCCATGTCGCATTTCAGGTTCTGGGTCTTGCCGGTTTCGGCCAGGGCTTCGGCCGAAGGGGTTTCAATGCCGATGAACACCTCGTTGAACCCGGCGGCGGCCATGCCCTGGAGCAGGGCGTCGTCGTCGGCCAAATTGATGCTGGCCTCGGTGAAAAAGCGGAAGGGGTATTTGTGGTCCTTTTGCCACCGGAACATGGCCGGCAGCAGCTCGGCTTTGACCCGCCTCTTGTTGCCGATGAAATTGTCATCCACCACAAAAACCGGGCCGCGCCAACCCTGGTCGTGCAGGGTCTGCAATTCCCGGATCATGCTTTCCGCGGGCTTCAGGCGGGGCTTGTTGCCGTAGACCTTCCAGATGTCGCAGAATTCGCAGTTGAAAGGGCAGCCCCGGGAATACTGAACGCTCATGGAGGCGTAGGATTCCATTTTCAGCAGGTCGAACCGGGGCGGCGGGGTCTGGTCCAGGGAGGGCTTTTCCGGCGGCGGATATAATCCTTTGGCCTTGCCCGCCTGAAAATCCTCCAAAAATCCCTGAAAGGAGTTCTCCACCTCGCCCAGGACGAAATGATCCACGCCGCGGATTTCCTTGTGGCTGGAGCCCGCGTAGGGCCCTCCCGCGATCACGGGCTTGCCCGCCGCCCTGGCCAGGGCGACGACCTCTTCAAACGAATCCTTCTGGATAATCATGGCTGAGACAAACACCGCATCCGCCCATTCCAGATCCTTTTTCCGGAGTTTTTCAATATTCAGGTCCACCAGCTTCAGCGTTACGTCCCGGGGAAACATGGCGGCCAGGGTGATCAGCCCCAGGGGGGGCATGGAGCTTTTTTTCCGGACGAACCGGAGGGCGTGCTTGAAGCTCCAATAGGTGTTGTCGGGAACCTTGGGATATACCAGCAGGGCCTTGGTCAGTTTCTTCATGGCATGAACTCCTGTCTTGCTCGATTGGGGGAATAGATATGTACGCCGTGTTTGCAAGCAAGATAAGCGAGTTCCTTCGCCCTGTACAGCCTTGGTCAGTCCTTTTACATTTGTTTTACAAGCCGTGCGGGGTTCCGGTAGGCGACGGCAAAATGATTTTCAGGATCAATGTAAAACAAATGTAAAAGATGGAGTTGCGGGGGGCTGGAAATTCCCATCAGATGGGATGAAAAAGGGCGGGATCTTAACCTGTCAAAGTATATATCAATACTATTTGATACATACGTAACTTAATAATTATACTGCTATTTTCGATGTATTGCATAATTTTTCTTGACAAGCCGTGGCCGGCGGCCTTAAGGTGATTCCATAAGCTCGCTCTAGGCATTTCACCAATCTGCACACACTGTTTCCGCCGTTACTTTTTTTTAAGGAACCATGCATGAAAATCAGCGAATTGGCCAAGGCGGCCGGAGCGCCCAAGGAAACCATTCATTTCTACATCCGGGAAGGCCTGCTTCCCAAGCCCCGGAAAAAGGCCCGCAATGTTGCGGAGTACGACGATTCCTACATCGAACGCATCAAATACATCAAAGAATTGCAGGATAAACATTTCCTTCCGTTGTCCGAGATCAAAAAAATCGTCAAACGCTGGAACAAAGGGTCTCCGGTCCAGGGGGCGGTTCTCCAACTGCAAAGCGAGTATTTCAGCGCGGTGGAGCGCCTGTTGCCCGGAGAAATCAAAGGGGAGGAGAATTTTCGCAAAGCCACGGGCCTGAGCGAAAATTGGCTGGTTAGGATGGAAGAGTGGGGCGTCATCACGCCGGAAACCATTGACGGAGAAAAGGTGTATTCCCAGGATGACGTGTCCCTGGGCAAGGTCATTTGCGACATGGACCGGGTGGGCCTGGGGCCCAAGGACGGGTTCGAACCCGGGGCCCTGCGCGAATACAAGGAGGATTTCAAAGTCCTGACATCCAGGGGCAACAAATACTTTTTCGACGCTCTCTGGGAAAAGGTGGACGATGAATCCTTTCACGCCCGGGCTCAGCAGGGCATGGAGATCATGAGCATCTTCTATTACCACCTGTACCGGAAGCTGGCCAAACAAACCTTTGCGGAAGAAATGGAAAAACGGCGGAGCGAAAGCTCCCAATAGGCTCCCCCCAAAACCCGGACGTCCTCACGGCGCCCGTGAACCAACCTGAAGCCATTCCCCGGATGAAACGGGAATGCGTATATAAATGCAAAAAAAGGCGCTTCGGCTTAGGCCGACCAGGCCGGGCGCCTGTACAAAGTGCAGTATGTCAAACCGGATTAAACCCTAACATTGTGAAAAAAGGAGGAGCTTCAGGATCGGAAATTAGATTATTCGACGCTTTTTTCTTACATTCAGAGACTTTAACGAACACGCAAGGAGGTTACAATGCAAAAGACATTAAAGGCCGTTTCCTTTGCCGCCTGTTTGTTCCTGGCCGCCTCTCTGTTTTTGGCAGGCTCGGCGTTGGCCGAAAACGCTTTTAAGATTGAAGATATGTCGGACATGTCAGATTTCGACCCCAACAACTTTCAAAACCCAACCGGAGATACGTTCAAAATCGGCCTGCTTCAGATTTTCAGCGGGCCGGGCGCCGGAAACGGCGAATTGTTCTGGCTCACCACCACCTGGGTCGCCCACGACATCAACAAACGGGGCGGCATCATGATAGACGGCAAGAAAAAGCTCGTCGAAGTCATCAAGGGCGACGTCATGGGCAAGCCGGCAGCCACGAAAAAGGCCGCCGAAAAACTGGTCCTGGAGGACAAGGTGGACGTCCTGTGGGGCACTTCAGGCAGCCATCTGGCCCTGGTCATCCAGAACGTGGCCGAACGTTACAAGGTCATCTTTCATCAGTCCCTTTCCATGTCCGATTCCCTCATGGACGAGAAAAACTTCAACAAGTACACCTTTCAAACCATGTGGACCACCAACCAGGTCGGGGAGACCACGGCCTATTTTTACGCCCAGCGCCAAAAGGAAAAGAAATTCTACATCATCTGCCAGGACTACCTCTTCGGCCACTCCCTGGCTGACGCCTTCAAAAAGGGCCTGGCAAAATACTATCCCGAAGCCGAAATTGTGGGCGAAGACTACCACCCCCTGTTCGCCAAGGACTTCGCCCCCTACCTGACCAAGGCCAAAGCCTCGGGCGCGGAAGTCATCTTCACCGGCGACTGGATGCCCGACGGCGGCAACCTGGTCAAACAGGCCCGCCAACTGGGAGTGGACCTGCCTTTCGCCAACATTTTCATTGACGAGCCCAATTCCCTGGCCGCCATCGGCCCGGAAGGCACCAAGGGCCTGGTCAACCTCAATCAGCACATCGGCGATAAAAACAACAAAAACGGCATGGCCTTCGCCAAAAAATGGAACGACCTGTGGAAAGACAAATGGTCTGCGCCCTACAACACGCTCCTGTATAAGTGGCCCGGCGGCACCCTGGGGTACGCCCTGGAAAACACCTATTGGATGCTGGACGTGTTTGAGAGGGCGGGCTCCTCGGACCCCGAAAAGGTCATCAAAGTCTGGGAAGGCGACGTGTACTACACCGCCGACGGCAAGCGGCTTGAAATGCGCGCCTGCGACCACGTGACCATCCGCGACACCTACGCTACGGAATACGTGTATCCCAACCCCTGGTTTGAAGAAATCTCCTCCGGCGATGAGGTCTTTGTCATTCCAGCTGAAAAATCCATGCCCGTCAAGGGCGGGACCTGCAAATAGCCGGTTAAGAATCTATGCGGTAATCCGGATAGGACGGTTTTTTTGCAGCCCCGCGGCTGTTCTTGTTGGGTTTCGCGAGCTCAATCCAACCTACGTCGCGAATGCCAAAATGTAGGTTGGGTTAAGAAGTCCGGCTCCCAAGCATCACGCAGCCTTTGCTGATTTTGGACTTCGAACCCAACATGTCCAAATAGCTAGGAAACCTTTTCTCATTCCCAAGCCGCTCCCCCCTCCGGCCATGCCGGGGCGGGGGACTCGGCGCTGGTCATACAGTTTTCAGCTTTAATTTTTTGGAGGACATATTCCATGAGCCCGGTAACGGCAATGTATGTGGCCCAGGCCATTCACGGACTGACCTACGGTATGCTTTTGTTCCTGGTGGCGTCCGGCCTGACCCTCATCTTCGGCATGATGGGCATACTCAACTTGGCCCACGCCTCGTTTTTCATGCTTTCCGCGTATTTCTGCTACCAGGTGGTCGCCTGGACGGACAGCTTCTGGATGGCCCTGATCCTGGCCCCCCTGGGGACCGGACTCATCGGCGTCTTTGTGGAAAGATTCTTACTGCGCAAGGTGCAGCAATACAACCTGGGGCACATCGGCGACCTGTTGCTCACTCTGGGCATTGCCCTGGTCATCGCCGAAGGCGTGAAAACCATCTGGGGCACGGAAAGCCATCAGGTGGTCATCCCGCCCTCTCTGGAAGGCCTGGTTTCCGTGGCCGGGCTGGAATACCCCATTTACCGGCTGTTCATCATTGGGCTGGCTGCGGCGATTTTATCCGCCCTGGCCTTCATCCTGTATAAAACCCGTCTCGGCATGATCATCCGGGCCGCCGTCTCCGACGCCGACATGGTCAGCGCCTTGGGCATCAACATGCCCCGGGTGTTCATGTTCGTGTTCGGCGTGGGGACGATCATGGCCGGCGTGGCCGGGGTGGCCGCCGCGCCCATGCTCACCGTGTTTCCCGGCCTGGCCGACCAGATCGGCCTGGACGCCTTTGTGGTGGTGGTCGTGGGAGGCTTCGGCAGCCTGTTCGGCGCCGTGGTGGTTTCCCTGTTTTTGGGCGAATTGAACGCTTTCGGCATCCAGTTCATACCCAGGTTGGCGCCGGTCTTGGTCTTTTTGTTCATGGCCCTGGTGCTTTCCTTCAAACCCATGGGATTTTTTGGAGAACGAGATGATTAAATCCAAACGCAATCTTGCCTTGTGGGTTGTCTTCCTGGCTGCGGCGGGAATTGCTCCCCATGTGTTGGGCATTGTGAAAACCAATGTGCTGGTGGAACTGGCCGGGTTCGTCCTGTACGCCGTCAGCCTGAACCTGCTGCTGTCCTACACCGGGGTGCTCAGCTTCGGCCACGCCCTGTTTTACGGGGTGGGGGCCTATACCACCGCCCTCTTGCTCTACCACGTGGAAGGCTTTCCGGTGATCGGCGCGTTGCTTTTAAGCGGCCTGGCCGCCGGCGTCATAGGCCTGATCCTCAGCCCTCTCCTGGTGCGGGTGACCGGAACCGCCTTCGCCATGCTTACCCTGGCTTTCGGGCAGCTTATGTTCATCCTGTGCCTCAAGTTCCGGGAAGTCACGGGCGGCGAGGACGGCATTGCAGGCTACGACGTCCCCAACCTGAACATTCCGGGGATCGCCTCCTTCGACATGCTGGACCCCACGGTCTTCTACTATTTCGCCCTGGCGGTCTGCGTGATCGGCGTCCTCATCATGTGGTACATCACCAAAACCCCCCTGGGCCAGGTGGTGGTGGGCATCCGGGACAACACCCTGCGGGTGGACTACCTGGGCTACAAGGTGCCCCAGACCAAGGCCATCGTCTTCGCCGTGTCCGGGTTTTTCGCCGGCATTGCAGGCTCCCTGTTCGCCTTGTTTCAAGGAATCGTCTCCACGGACGGCGTGCTGCACATCATGGTGTCGTTCTATCCCATCATGGCCATCCTCATCGGCGGCATAGGCACCTTTTTCGGCCCCATCCTGGGCTCGGGCATCCTCATTGTTCTGGAGGATCTGATCATGCGGTACACCGAAAGGGCGGAGCTGATTACCGGCCTCCTGTTCATCGGCGTGGTGCTTTACGCCCCCGGAGGCCTCCTCTGGCTGTGGAGGGGCCTCATGGCCAAGCTGTTCGGAAGTAAATCCCAGCCCGCGTCCGAGGAGGTGGAAGCATGAGCGAAAACATCCTGGAAACCATCAACCTGTTTTACGACTACTCCGGCCTGCAAGTGCTCACAGGCGTGGATTTGCAGGTGGAAAAAGGCGAACGCCACGCCATCATAGGCCCCAACGGGGCGGGCAAGACCACCCTGTTCAACGTCATCACCGGCATGTACTCCCCCAGCCGCGGCAAGGTCATGTTCAAAGGCAAAAACGTGAGCGGCTTCAAGCCCCACAAGCTCTCCCGCCTGGGCATGGGACGGTCCTTCCAGATAACCAGCACCTTCCACAACCTTTCCACCTTCCAGAACATCCGCATGGGCGTGCTCTCCCGCATGGGCATCCGGTTCAACATGTTCAACCGGGTGGACAAAATGGAGGATGTCACCAAAGAAACCAACGCCATCCTGGAGCGGATCAACCTGAAAGAGGAAACCCACGCCCCGGCCGACGCCCTGTCCTACGGCAAGCACCGTTCCCTGGAGGTCTCCCTGGCCATGTCCACGGACCCGGATCTGGTCATGCTGGACGAACCCACGGCGGGCATGAGCCGGGACGAAACCCATAGCGCCGTGGACCTCATCCGCAGGCTTACCGAAGGCAGGACCATGGTCATTGTGGAGCACGACATGGACGTGGTCTTTTCCCTGGCCGACCGCATTACCGTGCTGCATCACGGCAAGGTGCTGGCCGTGGGCAGGCCGGACGAAATCCGGAACATGAAAGAGGTCAAGGACGCCTATCTGGGTCACAGGAGGGAGGTGTAGCGTGTTTTTGGAAATCAAGGATTTGAATACTTATTACGGACCCAGCCACGTGCTCCAGGGGATCTCCCTCAACGTGGAGCAGGAGGAAATCGTCGCCTTGTTAGGCCGCAACGGCATGGGAAAGTCCACCACCCTGAAATCCGTCATGGGCATGGTCAAACCCAAGTCCGGCAAGGTGATCTTTCAGGGCGCCAATATCTTCGGCAAGCCCCCCCATAAGGTGTCCATGGCCGGCATCGGCTATGTGCCCGAAGAACGGAGGATTTTCCCCAACCTCACCGTGGAGGACAACCTGAAGATCGGCGTCAAAGGCGGGGTGGTGGACGAAAGCAACCCCAAGGCCTGGACCCTGGAAAAAATCTACGAGGTCTTTCCGTCTCTGAAAAAAAGGCGAGACAACAAAGGCGCCAACCTCTCCGGCGGAGAGCAGCAAATGCTGGCCATAGGCCGGGCGCTCATGGGCGCTCCGTCCCTGCTTTTGGTGGACGAACCCACCGAAGGCCTGGCGCCCATCATCGTGGACGCGGTCCGGGACGTGTTGGAGGAAATCAATAAAAGAGGCGTTTCCATCCTCTTGGTGGAGCATAACCTGGAGGTGGCCATGAGCCTGGCCCACAGGGTGTACCTGATGGGCAAGGCCCACATCGGATTCGTGGGAACCGTCCAGGAACTGGACGACAACCCCCAAGCCCGGGCCCAATACCTGGAGGTTTAGTTTCATACAGGCTGAAATTACCCGGTTGACTGATGCCAAGTTGCGTTCAAACAAGAAATTATATTCCAAGGCAGGTATAGAATGACGCTGGGTCCCGGCTTGCGGGACGGTCCTGAAAAGCGGACCGCCCTTGCCGGGATGACGATTTTTTGCGGTTAGAAAAGGCACTGAGGGCGCAAATCCATTTGTTGGGTTTCGCACGTATGTTTTCGGCGTTGATCATTATTCCGGCGAGAACTGGACAGCTTTTTTTGAAAAGTCCTGTAAGCTCTACCCAACCTACTATCTTTATGGATAAAACGTAGGTTGGGTAGAGCGCTGAAACAGAATGTTGAACTGAGAAAAAGACGTCTTGTTTAAACGTATTATAAAGTTATGATCGCTGGCGCGAAACCCAACAATGCAGGATGGCTGCTACAGCCGCCTCTGTTTGTCATTCCCGGAAACGGGGACCCAGTGTCGTTGTGGAATAGCGGAGAGATGGGAATATGACCATGTTAAGTGAATGGCTCAGTTACTCGAATGAATGCAACTTGACATGAAACTTTGTATAAGGTGGCAAAAGAGGAGGTGAAGCATGCTGGAACGCGCAGGACTGAATATCGCCGGTTCGGTAGGAACCCATGCCAAATATCGCGGAAGCCGCATCGCCTTTAAATGCGGAGACCGGCAGGTCACCTGGGGCGAGTTCGACGCCAGGGTGAATCAGGTTGCAAACGCCCTCATCAAGGCGGGCCTGAAAAAAGGCGACAAGGCCGCTCTGTTGTCCTTGAACTGCATTGAAGCCCTGGAAATCATGTGCGGCGTCTTGCGGGCCGGCGGGGTGATCGTCCCTCTCTCCCCGCTCCTGACCTCCGGGCAACTGGCCTTTTTGACCCAGGATGCGGGCGCGTCCTTTTTCTTCTGCACCTTTCCCCTCCAAGGCCTGGTGCAGCCGGTTCTGGATCAACTGAACGGCATCCCCCGGGAGCGGCGCCTGGCCGTGTTCTTTGACGAGGAAGGGTGGACGCCTTACGAAGACTTCTTGTCCGGCGCCTCCGTAACCCCTGTCTTTGTGGACACCCAGGATCATGACGAGGCTGTCATCATCTATTCCTCGGGAACCACCGGCCTGCCCAAAGGCATTGTGCACACCCACTTCAGCCGCACCATGCTTGGCATGGCCGGGGGGCTGGAATTCCGTATCCACAGCGGCTCCATCATGCTCATCAATACGCCTTTGTTTACCAACGCCACCTGGGTCATGCTGCTGGGATCCATGGGCGTGGGCGCGTTGGTCGTGCTCTTGCCGACCTTCTCGCCCGAGGCCTTTTTCCATGCCGTGGAGCAGGAAAAAATCACCCACACCTTTTTGGTGCCCACCCAGTACCATGTGATTTTGGATCACCCGGAGTTTGACAAACACGACCTTTCCAGCCTGCAGATCATGGTATCCATGGGATCGGCCTTGCCCTTGCCGGTCAAAAAGCAAATCCTCCAGCGCATGGGCAAGGGCCTGATAGAACTCTACGGCCTGACCGAAGGCGTGGGAACCACCCTCAAGCCCGAGGAAATCGAGGCGAAGACCGGCTCCGTGGGCACGCCTATCTCCGGCACGGAAATCCGCATCATCGACCATGAGGACAAGGAGCTTCCCTTCGGCGAAATCGGCGAAATTGTGGGCATCAGCTCCGGGCTCATGAAAGGCTATCACAACCGGCCGGACGCCAATGCGGAAATCATCTGGAAGGACGAGTTCGGCAGGAGCTTTATCAAGACCGGCGATATCGGCCGTTTTGATGAGGACGGCTTCCTGTATATCCTGGACCGGAAAAAGGACATGATTGTGTCCGGCGGCATTAACGTGTTCGCCTCGGACATCGAGGAGGTATTGATCCAGCACCCGGACGTCAACGAAGCCGCGGTAGTGGCCATTCCCCACGAAAAGTGGGGCGAGACGCCCCTGGCCCTGGTCATTCCCTATCCGGACGCCAAAGCCCGTGAAGACGAGATCATGGGTTGGGTGAATCAGCGCCTCGCCAAGTATCAGCGCCTGGCCAGGGTGGAGTTCCGCCGGGAGGACTTCCCCCGCAACGCTCTGGGCAAAGTCCTCAAGCGCCAGCTTCGCGAACCCTATTGGAAGGATCAAGCCTGATTGACATTTTCATGAAATTCCTATAGCCCGTTTATGGCGCCATGCAGCAGGTCCGTAAACGGGTTTGTATTGTGGAATCTATCGAATCCCGTTTTTTTAACTTTTTTTGAGGAAGTCATGACCGAACCTGAAAAAACAATGGATATCAAAACCCTGGCCGTGGGGGCCTATCAGGCCAATTGCTACATCGTCACCTGCCTGAAAACCATGGAGGCCGTGGTCATCGATCCGGGCGGGGAAGAGGCCCGCATCGCCGCCGCCGTCAAGATGATGGGATGCAAGGTCAAATTGATCCTGGCCACCCACGGGCATGGCGACCACGTCATGGGCGCCAAGGGCTTGGCCGACATGCTGAATGCGCCCATCGCCATGCACGAGGACGACGTCAGCTTTTTCCAGGGGATTTATATGAATCGGCCGCCCAGCCAAAGTTCACGATATCCCAAGACCGACATTCTGTTCAAGGACGGCCGGGTTTTTGACATCGGAGAGCTTCAGTTCAAAGTGCTGCACACGCCCGGGCATTCCCCCGGCTCCTGCTGCTTTTTATGCGGAGATTATCTGTTCACCGGCGACACCCTGTTTGTGGAAGGGGTGGGGCGCACCGACATGGGCGGCATGACCCTGCAGGATCTCCTGAACTCCGTGGACAATAAAATCCTGCCCCTGCCGGGAGAAACCATCATCCTGCCCGGGCACGATTACGGCCCGGCGCCCACTTCCACCATCGCCAGGGAAAAAGCGAACAATCCCTATATCCGGGATTTCATTTTGGATAAGTAGGCAGCTCTCACGCCGGCGCTTTTCGTTTGTTTGCCTTGACCCCACGATCGGATTTGGGCCATGATATGCAGGAACAATAACCTGCAGGAGTCATCATGTCCCTGGAAATTCAATTAAAACTCTTCGCCACCCTGGCGAAGTTCACGCCCCCGGACCCGGATCACTTTCCCATAGAGGAAGGGGAAACCGCCGCCCAGGTGCTGGAAAGGCTGAACGTCCCCTTAAAGGAGGTCAAGCTGGTCTTCATTGACGGAGTCCGCAAGGATCTGGACTGGGTTTTGAAGGGGGGCGAGCGGGTGGGGATTTTTCCGCCTGTGGGAGGTGGATGATGGCGGACCTCAGCCAAGCGCTTTTTAACGCCTCTTATCAGGGAAGCCATCCCCGCACCGACCCGCGCCGCTTGATCAAAGACCGCGAAATAGAGCGCATCGCCGAGGAATTCGGGATCAGCCGCAACGAGGCGGAAATCGCCGCCCTGGAGGCGGAAATCGTCCCGGCCCGGTACGTCCGTAACATGGCCGCCCTGGACTGCAAGGACCAGATTAGCCTGCTGAAATCCCGCGTCGTGATTATCGGCCTGGGCGGACTGGGAGGATACGTCGCCCAGACTCTGGCCCGCTCCGGCGTGGGAAGCCTGGTTCTGGTGGACGGCGACGTGTTTGAGCAAACCAACCTGAACCGGCAGGCGTTCAGCACCATTCGCACTCTGGGGGAGAACAAGGCGGAAGCCGCCTTGGAGAAGATTCGCAAGATGAATCCTTCGGTGAATCTGGAATGGGAAGGGGTGTTTCTGGATAAAGACAACGCCGGGCCCATCCTCAAGGGCGCGGATGTGATCATGGATTGCCTGGGTGGGCTGGATAACCGGGCTCTTTTGCAACAGGCGGCCCATGATTTGGAAATCCCTCTTGTTTCAGCCGCTTTGGCCGGATTCACCGGCCATGTGACGGTTGTTTTTCCCGGAGATCAGGGCCTGTTTTCCGGGATGGGGCCGGACGGGAATTCTTCGGGCGAAGGCGTGGAAACCGACCTTGGCTGCCCGTGCCCGCCGGTGATGCTGGCGGCCAGCATCCAATGCTCCGAGGCGATCAAGGTTTTGACCAACAAAGGAAAGCCCCTGCAGAACAAGCTCCTGGCCTTTGACCTGCAGGACAACACCTTTCAGGTTTTTGACCTCTCCTGAGGCGAGAGGGCCGTTTTCCTGCTCTTTCCGTATAGCCCCGGATTCCCGGCAAATGCTCTCCCGAATAAAAAAAGCCCGGCCTTCCGGGCCGGGCTTTATAAAAATCGAATCATGGACGGAGCTTTGTCATCCCGCGGCTGCGGCCGGTACCTCGTCCGTGTCGGCGGCTTCCAGGCCCTTGCCTTCCTGAGCCAGCAGATCGTCCAAAAGGGCGTCCTTTTCCACCCACAGGTCGTTGACCCATTTTTGAAACCGGGTCCGGAACAATTCGTCCTTAAAGTAGTCGCCCTGGATTTCTTCCGAAATGGGCAGGGCTTCCACCCGCACCGTGATTTTGGCGATGCGTCCGCACAGATAATCCCAAAAACTCTTGTCGCCGTATGGATAGGCGATGGTCACGTTCACCAGGGAGTGCAGCTGGCCGCCCATGGCCGCCATGACAAAGGCGATGCCCCCGGCCTTGGGCTTCAATAAATGCTTGAACGGGGAGTTCTGGCGTTCGTGCTTTTCCTTGGTGAAGCGGGTTCCCTCCACGTAGTTGACGATGGAGACGGGCATCTTCTTGAATTTTTCGCAGGCCTTTTGGGTGGTTTCCAGGTCCTTGCCTTCCAAATGGGGGTTCTTTTTCAGGAAAGCCTTGGAGTAGCGCTTCATAAAGGGGAAGTCCAACGCCCACCAGGCGATGCCCATGACAGGCACCCAGATCAGCTCCTTTTTCAAAAAGAATTTTAAAAACGGAATTCTGCGGGAGAAAATGGTCTGCAGCACCAGAATGTCGGTCCAGGACTGGTGATTGGAAATCACCAGGTACCAGTCCTTGCTTTTCAGGGAATCCAGGCCCTGGACGTCCCAATTGGTGTTGTTAATCAGCCGGTTGTTGAATGCGTTCACCGCCACCCAGCCCGAGGCCAGATGCTTCAGAAGCATGGCGCAAAAGGTCCTCCAGGCGTCTATGGGAATAATCAGCTTGAGGATGGAGATGGGAACCAATAAGGAGAATACCACCAGGGTGTTGAGTCCAAGCAGAATGCAATGGATGCAACCGCGCATCGTGGCAGGTAGAAAACTGAGCATAATCCCTCGCTTTAGGTAAACGCCCTTTTTGCTGCAAAGGCCGCGCAAGGCCAAAGAGGGATTAGCCGGAAGGCCCCAGGGGCCTCCCGGCGCCGCTCTTTGACTTTAGAAATTGATGTACGCGCCGTCTATGATCACCATGTCGCCGGAGTGGTAGGCGCTGGCGTCCGAGGCGAAATAAACGGCTATCCCCCCGAAATCCTCCGGTTGTCCCCACCTTCTGGCGGGAATCCGGGGCAAAACCTTTTTCTGGAATCCTTCGGTCTCGAACCAGCCGTCCGTGATGCTGGTTTCGATCCAGCCCGGAATAATGGCGTTGGCGCGGATTCCGTATTTTCCGTATTCCACGGCAAGGCCCCTGCACATGGAAAGAAGCGCGCCCTTGGTGGAGGCGTAATGCTCGCCCCTGGCCATGCCGGAAATTGCGGAAAGGCTGGAAGTGGCCACCAGAGAGCCTCCTTCGCCCCTCTCCACCATATGCCTGGCGGCGGCCCGGAAGGTGTAAAACACGCCGTCCAGGTTGATGCTCATGATCTGGTTCCACTCTTCCGTGGTGGTTTTGTGGAACGGGGTTCCCCGGGCGCCGACGCCGGCGTTGGCGAAGCAGGCGTCCACCTTGCCCAGCTTATCCACGGCTTCGGCGAAGCAGGCGTTCACCTGCTCTTCGTTGGAGACGTCGCACTGCAGGGCCAGGACTTTGGTCCCAAAGGCCTTGAGCTCTTCCTCGGCCTTGGCGTTGGCTTCGGGCTTCCGGCCCCAGACGCAAATATCCGCGCCCGCCTGAGCCATGGCCTTGGCCATTCCCAGGCCAATGCCGCCGTTTCCGCCGGTCACCAGTGCAACTTTTCCTGTCAGATCGAACATAGACACCGCCATAACGCCCTCCTTGGTAGCAGCATTTACCTTGTTCAGGAAACGCTTAAAAATGGTTTTACATTTCTTTTACTTTTGTCATCTGCAACACTGTACTCTTGTCAAAACCCGCGCTGCGACGCAAGAAGGAAATGGAAAAACAACTCACGAACTCTTGACGCAACGCCTCCCGTGCTTAACTTATCTGCGAAGAGGAAGGCCTTCAACCTCTTAATATGACTGCAATAAGGAGGTTTTACATAATGAATGGACTACTGCCGTTAATTTCAGGAAGCTATAACCTGAGACAGCCGAATTTCAACACACTGGACAAACTTCTCCTGCGCAAGAGCCTGCTGGATAACCTGGGCGGCGCCCGCGCGAAAGAGACCTGGACCCCGGCCATGGACGCAGTGGAGCGGGAAAACGACTACGTCATCCAAATGGAAGTTCCCGGCATGGAGAAGAAGGACATCGACATTACCATCGACCAGGGCGTGCTCACCGTAAAAGGCGAGAAAGGCCGCGAAAACGACGGGGACGATGTCAGGCTGCACATTGGGGAAAGGCGTTACGGCGCTTTCACCAAGGCCGTGAGGCTGCCCGAATCCGTGGACGCAGCCGCCGTAACCGCCACCACCAAAAACGGGATTTTGACCATCACGCTGCCTAAAGCGGAAGAAGAGAAACCCAGGCAGATTAAGGTAGGAGCATAACTTTTAGCCGGATTTTTTTAAGGTTTTTGCATCACGCTCATTTGCATCATCGCTGAACAAAAGGCGCCGGGACGATTAACCCAGCGCCTTTGTTGTTTTTAGGCAATGGGGTCAAATCTACGTTTGACGTTTGAGAGCCCAGCCGCGGCATGCGATGCAGGGGACCGTGGGAACGACATCTTCGTGTTGGAAGGCGTATCCGGTGGTTTGAGTTCCCCAATTTCATACGGCCTGTGGGTTTGAACTAAATGTCGCGTTGCGACCCCGGCAGGATACTGCTCTGCCGGGGCTACCCATGCCCAGATATAAGGATTCAAGGAATTCCGCGGCGGGGCATTCTCCCCGGCCAGTCCGGCATGCAATGCCGGGGGGCTGCTGCTACAGCCGCATCCATCTTTCACGCCGCATAAAACAATGTAGTTGCGCCCCCCGTGGGCGCCTTGTTTCAGCACGCAGCCTCCATCGAGGCGTAGGTTGGATAGAGCTTGCGAAACCCAACAATAGCAGCCTGTTATGACTAAAATCCTGCCGCAGATTCCCCGTTAACGATTGAACAAATCCTTCAGAGCGATATCCAAATCAATATCCACGGGCAAGGGCTTTTTCACGGTAATGCCGCAATCCAGCACCCCTTTCACCGGAGCGTTGATCACGGCATCCAGGGGAAGATTCCCGTTGATGACAAAATCCAAGGGCGCGTCCACGGTTTGATTGATGGACACGGGCAAAGGCTCCTGCAGCATGACCATCAACTCGTTGGGGATTTGGATTTCCTGGTCCAGGGGCACGTCAATGTCCAGGGGCACGCTGCCTTTGACGGGCACGGTCATGGTTACGCCCAGGACCTTGGTTTCGAACTCCGTGTCTATGGGGATTACCGCGCGCACCTTCACCGTGTCCTTCAGCCGCAAGGGCTGATCCAGCACCACGGGGAAAGTCTTGTTTAAAGGTATCAGAAAGGTTTCCTTGATGGGAATCCTGACCACCGAGGTCACGGGAAACTGGATGGGAATGTCTGCGTCAATATTGATGGGGAACTCGTGGTCAATGGCGGCGTCCACCCGAAAGTCCTCGGTGAACGTGATGGGCAGGGATTTTTGCAGATGCACCTGCCATTCCTTGAGGTGTGACAACTCCCGCCACATTAGCCCCAGGGCGGCGATCAGCACAATCGTCAGGATGGGGAAAAACAACCTGGCGGCGCCTTTCTTGGCTTTTATAGCGCTGGATTTATGGGACATTTCTTCTGAATCGCTTCTGTGATGCCGCATGGCGCAACTCCCCTGTCCGGTCTTTGACCGGCCTTCCCCACCGGCCAAAGACGGCGTGCAAGGCCTGAACGCCGCCTGGGTGTATGAGAAACTATGTTAAACCTTCAAGATTGAGCAAAAAGGCTTAGAATCCATATGTTCAGTCTGGTTGTTGGGTTTCGCAAGCTCTACCCAACCTACGTTTTATCCAAAAAGACCTTAGGTTGGGTTAAGAAGTCCGGCTTCAATGCCTCAAGAAGCCCTTGCCGCTTTTGGACTTCGAACCCAACATCCATTCTGAAATCGTCCTGCCTGCATCCCGCCTTTTTGCGCGTCAGCGCATTTAGTCAGGCCGTTACTTTATTTGAAGCCCAAAACGCAGGGCAAGCCCTGAATCTGCATTGCCTTTTGAAACCTCAGCGGAGGATTCGCCTATTTTCTCGTATCCTCTCCGCCCCTGCGCGAAGCGCCATTTAAGGTTTTTTGCGGAGCTTTTTTTTAAAAAAAAAGCGACTCGCCGAAGGCAAAAAAACTTTGCTTTTCGCTTTTTTTGCCCCCGCCCGTCATCCCAGCAAATCTTTGGCGGCCTTGGATTGATAAAAGGACTGCAGGCGCTGGCGGATGCGCTTCTCCAGATATCCGCTGGCCTTGGCCTTGGCCAGGATGGGCGCCAGAAACTCCACGATTTCCAAAATAACCATGTCGCTGGTTACGCCCACGTCCTCCAGAAGCACGTCCATTTCCTTATCGCCGTATTTTTCAAAAAAGTAGTGCACCAGTTCGGTGTACGTCTTTTTAAAATATTCGGTCTTGCGGAATTCCATCCAGAACTCGTAGCCGATGACAATGAAATCCTCCATGTCGTCCGCGTCGATGTTGCTGTAGTGCTCTTCCAGGGTCAGGCCGGCTATGTGATTCCAGGTCCCGTCGCTGATGCCGGCAATGCGGTCTCCGTCCAGGAATCCCATGAGGAACTCTTCGCTGTCGTGGATGGCCGTCTCCACCTGTGCCTCAATCCGCTCCTTGATCTGGGCGTCGATGGCCGGCTCCAGGCTGGGCGCGGCCATGCGCACGGCGCCCTGGCCCATTTTAATGAGCGAGGAGAGGCCGGGCATCTTTTGCACGAACAGGTTTTGCTGCAAGACGAATTCCTTGGCCACGGTGTATATGGCGTCGGCGATGAGTCTGGAATAGGCCGGATTCCGCACGGTCCTTTTGATGGCCGCCATGCGGACCCGGTCCAGGCTGGAGGCTTTGTCCACAATGGCGTCAAAGGATTTGCGGGGAATGATTTCGTCCAGGGTGGTTTCCGCGCTGTGCTTCGAGGCAATGACCATGCGGCTCATCTCGCCGATCAACTCGGTAAGGCCGCCGGCCACGGGCAGTTCCACCACGTTTCTTTTGATAACCCCCAGGACCCGATCCGCTGAGGCGAGCTCCTTCAGGCGGATTCCCTCCAGCCACTGGAACGCGGCCTCCACCTCTTCCCGGACGGTCTTTTCAATGCCTTTGGGAGTAAAGCGCCGCATCTCGAACTGAACGTGGGCGTCCAGCAGTTGGGCGGCGAGGTCCGGGCTTTGCTTGGCGCCGGATGCAGCTTTGGGACTGTTTTTTTTCTTGGTTGTCATGAAGCCGTTTCCACCGGATAGGGTTGAAAAATATACGGGAGCAGCCAGCCGGCCTTAGGAGATCAAGGCGCCCAGAAGCAAAAACACGCATTCCCGGGCCGTCCGCGCTTTGGCCTCGGGCCATTCATCGGACTCCCGGCAAAGCGTTTCCTGAGCTGCGGCGGCCGCCAGGTTCAACATGGCCATGGCCAGAGCCTGACCGGTTTCCCGTCCTTCGCCGAGATCCACGCCCAAAGAGTCCATCCGCTCCCACAAGGCCTGGGCGGATTTTTCAAACTCCTGGGCGGCCGATTCCCGCAAGGCTCGGGAACTGCCGGTTCTTTCCTGGAAAAACAGGCGAAACAGATTTTGGTTTTCGGCGACTACTTCAAAAAAACACTCAACAAAAGGAGAAACAACGCCCTGCAAGGTTTCGGCGATTTGAGCCGGCTTGGCGTTTTTGCCCGGCGCGGCGTAGTCCATGCCGTCCAGGGCCTTTTCCAAAGCCGGGTGCAAAAGTTCTGCAGCCTGATCCACCAAAGCCAGCCCCAACTCGTCCATGTCGCGAAAATGGCGATAAAACGAAGTGGGCGCAATGCCCGCCTTACGGGCCACGGACCGGAGGCTCAAGCTGGCGTAACCCTCTTCCGCACTGAGCTGGAGAGCCCCTTCCATCAAACTTTGGCTGACGATCCGGCGCTGGCGTTTTTGCTCTTCCTTAAAACCCATAGGTCCTTGTTTGCTTGGTTTTTCAACCGGTATGACTAATGCGAGGTTTGACATCCGTTATTTTCCATTTGTAACAGATTCTCAAGGGAACTTCCAGAGTATTTATCGCGTTTTAAGCCCCGGCGCCGCGTTCGATGAGCCGCTGCATGCGCCTGCCCGCCAAAAGCGTTTTCACCTTGTCGGTCATGAGGTTCATTTCCGCCCGGATGCGTTCGGCCTCCACGTTCAGCATGAGGCTGCACTCTCTTGGGCTGAGGGTTTTAAAGTCTTTTTCCGTCATACTGGGCGTGTAAAGCTGAGCCAGGGCTACGTAGTTGTCCAGCTTTTTATACGGCGGCAATGTCAGGTTGACGCCCCGCAGCCCAAAGGTATTGGGCAGGGACAATCCCAAGGGCAGCCTCAGCCGCCGGTTCCAGGTCTCCGCGCCCTGATGGGCGACCAGGACCAGGTTGGCGTTGGACCGGATGGCCGCGGCGATCATGCCCCGGGACCTGAACGGCCCCACGTATTCCTTAAAGGAAAGAAAGCTGTTGGCGCCTTCCGGCGCCGTGCCCGTCACCTGAATCCTGCCGGTCTTCAAAAGCCTGGTCAGGTGATCCACGGTTTTCACCTCCGTGGGCGTCCCCAGAACCCGTTTGTAATACTCCTTGAATCCCGGCACGAGAAACACCGCCTTGTGAGGAACCATGCCGCCGATCAAATCGCCGCACCCGGAATCCACATAATGCTTGCTCACCAAGGCCAAAATGGGAACCCAGGCCAGCCCGGGTCCGTGGGAAACGATAATCACTACAGGCCTGCCGTTTTCGGGGATCAAGGCTTCCCCGTTATGCAATTCCGCCCGCTCCACAAGCCGGTTTAAAACAAAATCGTAAAAGGGCTGCATCTCCTTTAAGCGGACGCCCATGCCCTTGCCGCTTTCAAAAATCCCGGCGTTCTTCTCGCCGACCCCCGGCGTATCCGGTCCTTGTTTCATTGTCCCCCTCCCAACTATCTGATTCCAAGTAGTCCTTTTTTGTCCCCTTAACCCGGGTTGCCCGCAAGCAGGGACCCGCCGTCCAGTTTGGCTGCTTCCAATGTGCTCGGGCGCGCCGGCTCCGAGGTCCCGGCAACGTGCTCCACATGGCAGTACGGCGTGTCTCCCACCTGAACAATGGGAACGTCCTTCATAAAATCCAAAATCGCTTTGGCCGTATCTTCCGGCTTTTCCTCCTGGGGCATGTGCCCGCATTCGGGCAAAACCACAAAGGTTCCGCGGCCCATTTGTTGGTCCAAAAGCTGCTGCCCATAATGCAGGGGAATCCACCGGTCGTCCTCGCCCCAGATCACCAGCACCGGCGCCTTGACCGAATACCCGCCGTCCATGAAACGCAGGAACGGCTTGGGATCCATGGCCCGGGCCGCCAGGGTCTGGGCGTACAGGCAGCCGGGGGAGCGCAAGGGGTCGTAATAGGCTTGCACCTTTTCCGGCGTGACGAACCTGGGGTTGAAAAACACCTGCTTGAGGTAATACCGCACCACTTCCCGCGTCACCACCAGGCCGGCCAGTCGCGGCGCCAGGGGAAAATGGGAAAGCCGGATGATCAGAGGGTGGGGGATGTCGTAAGGCGCCAGGGCGTTCAGCAGCACCAGCTTGCTCACCTTTTCCGGATACACCAGGGCCATGAGCGACGCGATGCCTCCGCCCAACGAATTGCCCGTAACCACCGCTTTTTCCAGGCCTACGGCGTCCATCCAGTCCACCACGTCCTCCATGAGGCTGAACGGGTCGTATTTGCCGTTTTTGGGCTTTTCGGAGTAGCCGAAACCCTTCAGGTCCAGGGCCCACACGTTATAGCCCTGCTTATGAAGGAGGGGCGCCATCTCCTGCCAGGTGTAGGACGAGGACGCGAATCCGTGAATCAAAAGCACGTCCTCTCCAGGGCCGGGCAGTTCCGTATAATGAATCCGCACTCCATTCACTCGCACGAATCGATCCCATAAAAGGTTCATCTTTCGCCTCCCCGGCCGCATGCGCTCCGATTTTTTGCGGCCAAACGCAAATGTCCGAAATGGCTGTAGCATGACGCCAGCAGCGGATAGTCCGGCTCCAGAGAGTCGTGACTATGGCGGATTTCCTGCTCCAGCCGGATGCCCAGGCGGGAAGCGGCCCGGCCGTCCTCTCCCAGGCGGCAGCGTTTGGCGCCCGCCGCTCTTTCCGGGCGGGGAGGCGTCAGGGCTTGGCGAAGCCTTTTCCAGGAGCGTTTGGCGTCCTTGGCGCTTCCAAGCGCGTGGAGGTTGTTTTCCGGTTTAAGGGCGTTTTTCAGCAGTTCGCTGGCCCGGCTTTCGATATGATTTAATAATTGCTTGCTCATATGTTCCTCCATCTGTATGGACAAGTTTTAACTCATCTGTGCGTACAAGTGTACGCACGACTTTGCATCCTGTCAAGACGTTTTTTTCGCCGTGCGTAAAATTTTTTCCGATGGGAGGATTAAAAAGGCAGGGCGCGTTAAAAACTCGTTCCCATGCTTTACAAGAAAATATCTGTATAACTATTTGAAACCATGTCTGTTTTAAGGCCTAAGACGGCTGTAAAAACCAAGGGCGGCCCAGGCACAGCAGTACCGTGCCTGGGCGCGCAAGCGCAGTAGGAACGGCCTTTTTCGGCAGTAGAATCCCGATAACTCAAGCGAACGAATGTTCCATCTATAACTGCCAAAAACTGGAATCCGAGCATCGCCGCACGCCCGCCCAGCATCCTTAATTTCAATCCTCCTTCCCGGCCGCACCTTTTGTTGCTAACGCAACCCAGGCAATACACGACATTGCCTGGGCCGCCCCAAAAACAGGCGGGGCAAGCCCCGCACCCTGCACCAATATTGGCCATCATCCTGGTATTACATGCCATGGATGCCGGCGATGTCTGCTCGTCAGTGTAGTTGCAGGCCACCGGGCCTGCCATGGACGCGTTTTACGCGCCCATAAAACTCAACAAGCAATACGCCGACATTGTTTTAAAAATCCAGAAGGTAAAATTTCGCCCTATGAGCATGGGCAGCCCGGGCAGAGCAGTATCCTGCCCGGATGCGCCAGCACATGCCGTTCGACCCGTCAGGCCGCAGAAATCCGACGCGCTGGGTCAAACCAAAACCTGTCTTGGAACGAACATCCCGTTCCCATGCTGTGCGTGGGAGTTTATATATAAACACTTGAAATTAATTATATTTAATACAAGGAAAGAAAATAATTGAGAGAGGACTTGCGAATCAGCTTTTCGGAAAAACCGTCTCGTCCCGGCCGGGCGATCGTCCGCCCCAAGGAAAGGCCCCAGGACGCCAGACCCTCCAATGGCCTTGCTCTGCCGTGGCTTTTTTCTGCAGCGTACCGGCACTTGCCGTGCATGGCGGCTTTATTCAAAAAATACTCCCGGGTCATGCGGTCCGGGGTCATAAAATGAGTAACGCAGAGGCCGGGGTCGTAGACTGTCGCCAATCCCGCCTTTTCCAGGCGCAGCATGATTTCCAGGTCTTCGCTGTCGCCAAGGCCCTTGCCCGAGCGGCCCAGACCCGTGTGAAAGCCTCCGATTTTTACCAGAACCTTTTTGGGAAAGGCCATATTGGTTCCGTACAGGATCTGAGGATATTTGAGAAAACGCCTTTGCGGGCCATGGTCCAGCTTGTTGCACCAGATTTCCAGGTCTGACGAAAACCAGGACGGCGGGGTTTCAATGCACTCCACCCGGATGGGACCGCCGGCCGCGCCCGGATTGGGGATGTCATGGAGCAGGCTGTCCAGATTATTCAGGTATTGGGGATCCAAAACCGCGTCGTCGTCCACATAGACGATGAAATCGCCCTTGGACTCTTTGACGGCCCGGTTCCGGGCGTGGGAAAGGCCCTGGCGGGATTCCTGTACGATTCGCAGACGGGCATGCCGGGCGGAAAGGTCCGCCAGCACGGCCGCCGTGTCGTCCGTGGAGTTGTTGTCCACCGCCAGCACTTCATAGTCCGGGGCGCCTTCCTGGGCCAAGGCCGCCAGGATGGACCGCTCCAGGATGTCGCTCCGATTGTACGTGCAAACGGCGATGGTGTATGTCATGACCGCCCCCTCCGGCGGCTAGGCAAATGTTTATTTTTCGATGAAGGCCAGACGGCAGGCGAGTCCCACGAGCATGGCGCCCAGGCAGCGTTCCAGCCACAGGCCGACCTTTTTGCTTTCCCGCAATTTGACGGTCAGGCGATCGCCCAAAAAGATGATGGGCGGCTCCACAAAGGCGGCTACGACGATGATCAGAGCGCCGTGCACGAACAATTGCAGCCACATGGGGCCTGCTCCCTGCACCACGAACTGGGGCAGAAAAGCCAGGAAAAAAGTCGCGACCTTGGGGTTGAACAGGTCCACCAGAACCCCCTGCCGAAACACCGGCCACAGGTTGCCGCTTTTCACTTCCTTGTTTGCGGTCAAAGCCTCTCCGCCGGAGCGAAAGGCCTGGAGGCCCAGCCAAAGCAAGTAGGCCACGCCCGCCCACTTGACCACCGAAAAGGCCGTGGCCGAAGCAGCCACAATGGCCGACAACCCCAGCGCCGCCAAAGCTACATGCCCCATGGCGCCCGTCCAGATGCCGAACATGGCGGCAAGGCCGTTCTTTTTGCCGCCGTTGACCGTGTGGCCCATAATAAAGGCGATGTCCGGTCCAGGGGCCAGATTCAAAATCAAAGCAGCGGCGAAAAACGACGTCCAATGGGCCGGGCTGTATTCCAACATGATGCAAACTCCGAAAAAAAAGATGGTTCAGGCTAATGCCTTGTCGGCCGACATCATAAGGCCTGCCGCCTGCAAAGGCAAGGGGCGATCTTTTTTCTTGCCGTCTGTTCCGCATAAAAAAACGCGGGCCCCGGCCCCCACCGGCGTCCGCGTTTTCTATCATAGCTGTATGGAGCAATTTACAGCTTGTCGATCATAAACCTGAGGGCTTTCTCGAAACCCGCGCTGTATGGCGCCCGTATCAACCGGGTGCTGCACGGGCTGCCCTGGAAGAACACGCCCCGTTTGTTGGAAAAGGTGTCGAATCCTTCCGGGCCGTGATACGAGCCCATGCCGCTGAATCCCACGCCGCCGAAGGGCAGATCGTCCTGGGCCACGTGCAAAAGCGTGTTGTTGATGCACGTACCCCCGGCCTGGGTCATTTTCAGGACCTTTTGCACCCATCTATCCTTGTTGGAAAAATAATACAAGGCCAAAGGCCTGGGCCGGGCGTTAACATAAGCGATGGCCTCGTCCAGGGTGGAGTAGGGCAAAACCGGCAAAATCGGCCCGAAAATTTCGTCCTGCAGCAGGATCATGTCCTCCGTGCCGTTCAAAACAATAGTGGGCGCGATTTTTTTCGTGGCCGGATCGATCTCCTCATTGGCCGGATTCACCCGGATCACCTTGGCGCCTTTTTCCTCCGCATCCTTTATGGCGTGATGCAGGCGGTCGAAATGGCGCGTGGTGATGATGGACGTAAAGTCCGGATTGTTCTCCAAAGTAGGATAGCAAGTGCGGATGGCTTTTTCAAAGGCCTCCACAAACTGATTCACCTTGTTTTCCGGTACCAGGGCATAATCCGGGGCGATGCAGGTCTGCCCGGCGTTGAAGAATTTGCCGTGTGCGATCCTGTCAGCGGCCGCCTGAACATCAAAATCCTGGCCCACGATGGCCGGAGACTTGCCGCCCAATTCCAGGGTCACGGGCGTCAAATTTTCCGCCGCCGCCGCCATGACCTGCTTGCCCACGCTGGTGGAGCCGGTAAAGCATATGTGGTCGAAGGGCAGCCGGGAAAATGCCGAACCCACGCCTGGCCCGCTGAAAATCACGCTCACCTTGTCGGGCGGAAAAATAGCGCCCAACAGGTCTTTCATGCACTGGGAGGTCCGGGGCGTAAACACCGACGGCTTGAGCATGACCCGGTTTCCCGCCGCCAAAGCGCTCAGCGTAGGAACCATGGCCAGGTAAAAGGGGTAGTTCCACGGTGATATAACGCCCACCACTCCCAAAGGCTCCATATACACCCTGGCTTTGCCCGGCATATACAGCCAGCCCACGCTCCGTTTGCGCGGCTTCATCCATTTTTTCAAATGCTTCTTGGTGTAATGCACCATGGACAAGGTGGTGTTGATTTCCGCAATCAGTATTTCGTGACGGGAGCGGGAGCCGAAATCCTGCACCATGGCCTCCACGATTTCGTCCACGCGTTGGCCGATGGCCGTTTCGATCCGTTCCAGTTCCTTAATGCGTTCCTGGTATGAGGTGGGGCCCTGGGCGATGAAAGCGGCTTTTTGCGCTTCCAGAATTTCCACCATGGCCGCGACGTTGGAATTGGGTTTGCGGGCTGTGGTCATGACGACTCCTCATGTGCGTCTGGGTTGGAATTTAAATGGGGCGGGCCTGTGGGTCCTGCTTCGCCCCTCATAATGACCCACGGTCATTTAGTATTCTATAATTTAATTGACCTTGGGTCATAAATCAATGAAAAAAATACGCTGCCTCAAAAAAATCATCAAAAAATGACCCTCGAATATAAAACAATAACCATGAAATCTCGAAGAATCAAGCCAGTACGATGCGTTATTTCCTGTTTTTAAAAGGGCGCCGCGGCTGACGGAATTGGGCGGCATTTAAAATGCCTTCACCGGCGATTCTTTTCAGTCTTGCAGAAATCGGTTCTTGTCCCCGTAAATATCTTCCAGCCTTGCCGCCGCCGCTCACCTCCACAGCCCGTCATCCCGGCAAGGGGCGGTCTGCTTTTCAAGACCGCCCCGTAAGCCGGGACCCAGCGTTATGAATTTGACCGGGAACAGAAAACATAGTTGAGTGCAACTTGACCTCAAACGTCAAACGTGGATTTGACCCCATGCCGCGAAATCAAGCGGCTTCTTTTTCCTCGGGCTGAACCCCTTCGGCTCCCGCCAAATGGGCGCCCAGGCGTTTGGCAAGGCCTATGAGCGCCAGTGTGGGCGGCAGGCCCCAGGCTTCGGGGATCACCGAGCAGTCGCACACGTAGAGGTTGTCATACTGGGTCCGGAGGTTGGAGTCCACCACCTCGCCCAGTTTGGCCGTGCCGCCGGGATGGGCGGCGATGTACCATGTTTTGTACACGGCGGTTGCGCCCGCGTTTTTCAGGATGCCCTTGGCCCGTTCAAAGCCTTTGTTCAGGCTGGCCTTGTCCGATCTGGCCAGGCGTTTGTTGACAAGCCCCCGTTTGGTGATTTCGCCGCCCAAGGAGTCCCGGGCCTTGATCATGATCCCCAGGGTGTTGCGGTGATTGATGGCGCCGCCCAGCTTGAGCACCTGGGCGCTGAAGGCCATGTGCATCATCTGGTGCAGGGTCATGTCGGTCATCATGTAGCCTTCGTCCTTGATGTGCACTCCGGCGGCCATGGGCATTTCGCCTCTGCCCTCCATGCCCGGAACCACGCCGATAGCCACGAACAGGGGGTCGAAAAAGAAATTGTAGCCCGCTTCCTTGATGCCCGCGGTCCGCAAAAGCAGGGGCGTGCCGATGCCGCCGGCGCTGACGATGATTTTCGGCGCGTAGGCCTTGTACACCTTGCCGTTCTTTTTAAAGGCCACGCCTACGGCTTTGTTTCCGTCCATGAGAATCCGTTCGGCTTTGGCCCGGTTTAACAGCCTGGCGCCGTTGCGCACCGCTTCCTCCACGTACCAGCGGGAGGACCACTTGGCCCGGTTGGGGCATCCGTAATAGCACTTGTAGCAGTTTTTCTCGCAGTTTTCCTGAACCAGATACTTGTCCAGGTTGTTCCAGGAGTACCCAAGATCCCGGGCGCTTTCCCGGATCAGCAGGGATTGGGGCGCCATATACGCGTCGTCGATCTTCCGGATAGGCAGTTCCTGGCGGACATCGGCCGTTATCTGGGACAAATCCACCCCATAGCGCCGGAACATGTCGTGATCCGGTTCAAAAGCCGTGCCGCAATACACGACCGACCCGCCGCCCGTGGTAATCCCCCGGGCCATGGCCAGCCCTTCGGTGGTGAAAAGCATGCCCTTGCCGGGAGTCCCCAAAATATCCACGGCTTGGGGCAGGGTTCCCTTCAAAGGCTCATTGCCCCCCCATTCCAGAATCAATGGCTTTTGTCCGGCTAATGAAAGCTCCCTGGCCAGGGTTCCCCCCCCGGGGCCGGACCCGATGATGATTGCGTCGAATTCCTGCTTGTTGGCGTTTTTCATGGAAATCTCCATTTGGTGAGTATAAAAGGACAGGGATGTCGCAGGCGGAATAGCGTATTTGGGACTATATCCTTTGCGACGCACTGCGTCAATAGCTTTTTAATCGATCGGTCAAGTTTTTAGCCCCGCCCCTGGGAAAATCCCTTTGATTGACCCCCGGCCGGGGTTCTGATAATTCTGTGCATTATAAGGAATGATATCCGATTGAAAGAGAGACAATATGGGATTTCGGGGACATGAACTTATTTCTGTATACTTGACTAAATATAACGTGAAATCGATGAGATAAGTATCGAGTCCCCCGAAATCCAATGATATGCAACGGGAGAAAATATGGCGGAAAAACTGAAAATAGGCGCCCTGATTTCGGGCGGAGGGACCAATCTCCAGGCGATCATCGACGCGTGCGAGGCGGGGGAAATCAACGCGGAGATGGCGTTTGTGGGATCGGACCACCCCGGCGTCAAGGGCCTGGACCGGGCGGCGAAGCACGGCATTCCAAGCTTTGTCATGGAATACGGCCCGATATTGAAAAATCCGGAAGATTACCCGGCGGCCCCGGGCCTGGACCTGGACGACGTGATTTCCAAGCAGCATCTTTTTTACGGGGAAGGCGCTTTGGAGCGGGCCGAGCTTTATTGCGCGGTTCGCGCCGTGGCCGAGGCCCAATTGCTGAAGGAAATGGACAAGTTTGAATACGACGTCCTGGTTCTGGCCGGCTTCATGCGCATTTTTACGCCTTATATAATAGACAAAATCAACAAGGGGCATGACCTTCCCAGGATTATGAACATTCATCCGGCCCTGCTTCCGGCCTTTCCCGGCGTGGACGGCTACGGAGACACCTTTGCCTACGGCTGCAAAGTGGGCGGCTGCACCGTGCATTTTGTGGATTACGGCGAGGATTCCGGCCCCATCATCGGCCAGAAAGCCTACACCATCGATCCCGGAGACACGGAGGCGGACATCCGAAAAAAAGGCCTGGAGCTGGAATGGCGGCTTTACCCCGAGTGCATCGGGCTTTATGCGGACGGCCGCCTGTCCCTGGCCAAGCGCGGCCGGCGCACCGTGGTGGAAGTCAGTAGATAATTGTCCCGCAACATTTTGGAACAGCCTCATTCCTTGATTGACGCAAAACAGGCGGGCGGATTATCCTTTTTCTAACAAAAGGCTTGTATAGAAGAAATGCAAAAGGGCAATCTCGGCCGTTCCAACCTTTTGGTTAGGCCCTCTGCCGGAGCTGGCTATCAGGGGGCGGCCCAGGCAAGGCCGTTCTTTGCCTGGGCGCGAAGCGCAGTAGGTGCGACCGGGAAAGATTGCAGAAATCAGGCAAGGCCGGCGGGCGGCAGCCTTCGGTTACGATCTCGTTCCCATGCTTCGCGTGGGAATGCATATGGAACTGCTTGAAATCCAAACCTTTCCATTAGATGTCGCGTTGCGAACCCGGCAGGATGCTGCTCTGCCGGGGCTGCCCGCTTAAAGAGGCGCCTCCTTAAAACCTGGCGCCATGCAGCCGCGGGGGGCTCCCCGCCCTGTAGCCGCGAGGTTTCCTCGCAATGCACTTACGCGGTCTCACCGCCCCGCGGCCGTAAAGACCGCCCCGTTCCGTGTGCGTCCGCTTTATAATAATTAATTTGGAGGGTTTGACATGGCTTTGCATGCATTGGCCGGAAAAATGGCCCCAAGAGACATATTGGAAAACATCCCCAGGCTGGTGACCGAATATTACGCGGCCAGGCCGGATCCAAACAACCCTTTGGAACAGGTTTCCTTCGGAACCTCCGGGCACCGGGGCTCCTCCAAGTCCAGGAGCTTTAACGAGGACCATATCCTGGCCGTATCCCAGGCCATTTGCGAGTATAGAGCTTCCCAAAAAATTACGGGGCCTTTGTTCATGGGCATGGACACCCACGCCCTGTCCGAGCCCGCGTTCGTCACGGCCCTGGAGGTGTTCGCCGCCAACGGGCAAAAGGTCGTCGTCCAGCAAGGCCGGACCTACACGCCTACGCCGGTCATTTCCCACGCCATCCTGGTCCATAACCTGGCGGGCCGGGGAGGAACCGCGGACGGCGTGGTCATCACCCCGTCCCACAATCCCCCGGGCGACGGCGGATTCAAGTACAATCCCCCGGAAGCCGGGCCTGCAGGCGCGGAAATCACCCAGGTCATCCAGGATCGCGCCAACCAAATCATGCAAGGGGGGCTGAAGGAGATCCAAAGGATTTCCTTCAAAAAGGCCATGGCCTCGGATTTTGTCATGGAAAAGGATTACCTGGCGCCCTACGTGGACGATTTGAAAAACGTCCTGGACATGGACGCGATTACCAATGCGGGCCTGAAAATAGGCTGCGATCCCCTGGGGGGCTCCGGCCTGTATTTTTGGGAGGTTATCGCCTCCAAATACAAGATGGACATCCAGGTGGTCAATCCGGTCCTGGACCCGGCCTTTGGCTTTATGACCGTGGATAAAGACGGCAAAATCCGTATGGACTGTTCGTCGCCTTACGCCATGGCGGGGCTCATCGGCCTGAAAGACGATTTTGACATCGCCTTTGGCAATGATCCGGACTACGACCGCCACGGCATCGTAACAAAAGGCTCCGGCCTTATGAATCCCAACCACTACCTGGCCGCGGCCTGCTGGTATCTTTTCGCCAACCGCCCCGGCTGGAAAGCCTCGGCCGGCATCGGCAAGACCCTGGTTTCCAGCTCCATGCTGGATAGAGTCGCCCAGGCTCTGGACAGGCCCATCTGCGAAGTCCCCGTGGGCTTTAAGTGGTTTACGGACGGGCTTATCAGCGGAGATTTCGGGTTCGCCGGAGAGGAAAGCGCCGGCGCCTCCTTCTCCCGCCTGGACGGAAGCGTCTGGACCACGGATAAGGACGGCTTTATCATGGACCTGCTGGCGGCGGAGATCACGGCCAAAACCGGAAGCGATCCCGGCCAAATATACAAGGACCTGGAAGACAAATTCGGAAGCCCCATTTACAGCAGGGTGGACGCGCCTGCTTCGGCCGAGCAGAAAAACGTGCTCAAAGGCCTTACCCCGGACATGGTGGAGGGAAGCGAACTGGCCGGGGAGGCCATTGAGGCCAAACTCACCAACGCCCCCGGCAACGGCGCGGCCATCGGCGGGCTGAAGGTCGTCGCAAAAAACGGCTGGTTTGCGGCCAGGCCTTCGGGAACCGAGGATATATACAAAATATACATGGAGAGTTTTAAGGGCGAAAACCATCTGAAAAGGATCCGGGAGGAAGCCCAGGCCATGGTCGCCAAGGCGTTCAAGGCGGCGGGCGTTTAGGGCGCCGCCAGGTTTTGAGGAAGGCGTTCCTTAAGTGCTTCTTGGCTTTTTTATACAAAAGAAGCAGGGGCCGCTTCACGTCTTTTAAGTCGAAAAATGTGATTTGAATCACACAACAGCCGGAAAATCTACAAAATTCCGCCAATAACATTGACTTTGCCGGCCTGTTTTCGTATACTTTCAAACCGTAAAGCGCTTTTTCGATCTGTTGCAATCAATCACATTCCATAAAGGTTCGGGGGATAACATGAAGAAATCATCAGCCATCCGATATATTGTTATGGCAATTGCCTTTCTCGTGGTTGGCATGACGCCCTTGACAACCTGGGCTGCGGACCAGAGCCGGGTTGACCTTCTTCTGGAAAAAGGACTCTTGGCCTACGACTCCAAACAATACGCCCAAGCTATTGATTATTGGACGGAATCCCTATCCATGGATTCCTCCCAGTATAAAGTCTACTACAACAGAGGCATGGCGTGGTTCAGGCTGGGACAGACCCAACAGGCTCTGGAGGACTTCTCCCAGGCTATCGATAAAAAACCGGACTATTCCCGCGCATACACCTCCCGCGGCTACCTGTGGAACAAAATCGGCCGGTTTGAAAACGCCAAGGCCGATTATATCAACGCCCTGACTTACGCACCGGACCTGCCGGACCCCTATTACCAATTGGCGCGCATCTACGCCCTGTGCCCCGTGGAAAAATTCCGGGACGGAGAACAGGCCGTCATGTGGGCCTTGAAAGCCCAGGAACTGAGAAACGATCCTGACACCCTGATGCTGCTTGCTGCGGCTTACGCCGAAAACGGCGACTTCAACAAGGCCGTGACCGCCCAGGAAGAGGCCATCAACTGGCTTCGCCGCGACAATATGGTCTATGAACTGGAAAGCGCCCAGGCTCAGTTGGCGAGGTATAAGGAAAACCGCCCCCTGATCGATTCAACCCTGGCGGAAGAGGAAATCGAAGCAACCTACGCAGAAGCGCCCAAACCCGCTCCTGCTCCTGCGCCCAAACCGGCCCCTGCGCCCAAACCTGCGCCTGCCCCCGCTCCCAAACCGGCTCCGGCGCCCAAACCGACTCCGGCGCCCAAACCGGCTGTTACACCCGCTCCCGTGGGCCAGGGAAGCTACTATGCGGCTCAGAATTATCCCTATGTGATTCAGGTGAGCGCATACCGGGACAGGGACAAAGCCAATACAGTAGCCTTAGATCTCAGGCAAAAAGGCGACGTCGCCTACACCTGCCGCGCCGACATTCCTGAAAAAGGAACCTGGTACAGGGTTTTCGTAGGCTTCTATCCTTCCAAAAACGTCAGCATGGACGCTGCTGCAAGCCTTAAAGCCAGAAACTTCACTTACTCCCTGGTCAGAAAAAAAGCCTGGACCATTTCCGTGGGGGATTACTCCAATGAGCAGGCCCTGAAAAACATGGAAAAGGCGCTTCAGGAACAGGGGTATCTGGCTTATCGTTTGAACGGAAGCTCTGGCAGCGCAACGCGTCTGGCCATCGGCGCCTACGCCACCGCCAATGAGGCCGACCAAATGAGCAAGGAAATCGAAAACAACGGCTTTCCCGTTCAGGTGGTGAAACGCTAGTTCGTTCACATCATCCGTAAAAATCATCAAGGGGGTTGGAAAGCGCTTTCCAACCCCTTTTTTTATGTGATTTAACAACACAAGGCGCGGCCGGGAAAGGCCCCATCGCTAAATGGCTGCCGCGAATTGAGGCTTATCTTTGGAAAGGGCGGCCCAGGCATGCAATGCCTGGGGCCGGAGGCCAAAAGGCGCGGCCGGGAAAGGTTTTCGAAATTGAGGAAAGGCCGGCGGGCGGCAGCCTCCGGTTGGAGCCTCGTTCCCATGCTTCGCGTGGGAACGCATATGGAAGCATCTGAAATCTATATATTTCCATCAATGACCAAACTTCAGGAAGTCCTTTACCGCTATCAACACAATGTAGCCGCGCCCCCCTGTGGGCGCCTTTTGGAACGCGCGTTGCGCGTCCTTGCAGGCACAGGGGCCTGCGCTACACCGCCAGACCAAAGCCATCGCCTGCTTATATCTCCTTCGATATTACCGGCCAGTTGCGGCAGGCAACGCCGGGGGCCGAAAGGCCGATAAGTGCGGCCGTGAAAGGCCCCATCGCTAAATGGCTGCCGCGAACCGAGGCTTATCTTAGGAAAGGGCGGCCCAGGCATGCAATGCCTGGGGCCGGAGGCCAAAAGGCGCGGCCGGGAAAGGTTTTCGAAATTGAGGAAAGGCCGGCGGGCGGCAGCCTCCGGTTGGAGCCTCGTTCCCATGCTTCGCGTGGGAACGCATATGGAAGTATCTGAAATCTATATATTTCCATCAATGACCAAACTTCAGGAAGTCCTTTGCCGCTATCAACACAATGTAGCCGCGCCCCCCTGTGGGCGCCTTTTGGAACGCGCGTTGCGCGTCCTTGCAGGCACAGGGGCCTGCGCTACACCGCCAGACCAAAGCCATCGCCTGCTTATATCTCCTTTATATTATCGACAATATGGAAAGAATCTGTCAAAATTTGGACTTTATCCTAAAAAACGAAAAAATCCTTGAAAAATACAAAATTGTACGATAAATTCCAACCAGTCGGCAATTTTGTGGAAAAGCCGGAGCCGAAAGGCCCCGGCGCTTTTTTTCTGAACCGCCGGAAATATTCCGGAGAAACCCAACCATAACGTATTTTTAAAGGTAATCATGAATCAGGAACTGTCCTGCCTGCACGATATAGCAATAGCCCTGTCCGAATCCGATCTTCGGCCCTCCTTGTACAAAGCCCTGGAACTTCTCTCCACGTCCATGAAAATGGATCGCGGAGCAATCACCATAATGAACCCGGTGCAGCATGAAATCCGCATCGAGGCGGCCCACGGCATGTCCGCCGGCGCCATCCAAAAGGGAAGATACAAACCCGGCGAAGGCATCACGGGCCGGGTGATTCAAAGCGGCAAGCCCACCATTGTCCCGAAAACCAGTCAGGAGCCCTTGTTTTTGGACAAGACCGGGCATCGAAAAACGGACGACGTGGAATACTCCTTTATTTGCGTGCCCATCACCAAGGGCAAGCAGGTGGTGGGGTGTTTGTGGGTGGACAGGCCCTATGACCCGGAGTACAACCTGGACAACGCGCTCCAGGTGCTGACCATTATTGCGGCCATGGTGGCCCAGAGGGTGGCCAGCCTGGAGACCCTCCAATGGGAAAAGGAAGCCCATAAGGAGGAAAGCCGCCGCCTGCGCCAGGAATTGGGGCAGCGGTACAGCATCACCAACCTGGTGGGCAACAGCAACAAAATGCGGGAGGTCTTTCAGATGATCTCCCAGGTTTGCAAGAGCAACGCAACCGTGCTGATTCGCGGCGAGTCCGGCACAGGCAAGGAGCTGGCTGCCACCGCCATCCACTATAACAGCCCACGGGCGGACAAGCCCTTCGTCAAGGTGAATTGTGCGGCCCTGCCTTCCAACCTGATCGAGAGCGAGCTTTTCGGTCACGAAAAAGGCGCGTTTACGGGCGCTATCCGGCAAAAGCCCGGCAAGTTCGAGCTGGCCAGCAAGGGCACCATATTCCTGGATGAAATCGGTTCCATCAACCTGGACGTCCAGGCCAACCTTTTGCGGGTTTTGCAGGAAAAGGAATTCGAACGGGTGGGCGGCATCAAGACCCTCAAGGCGGACGTTCGCGTCATAGCCGCCACCAACCGGAACCTGGAGCGCGCAGTGGAGGACGGCAGTTTTCGGGAGGATTTGTACTACCGCCTGAACGTTTTTCCCATTTACATGCCGCCCTTGCGCCAGCGCAAGACCGACATCCTGCTTTTGGCCGAGTATTTTGTGGAAAAGTACTCCAAGGAAAACAGCAAGGAAATCCGCCGGCTTTCCAGCCCGGCCATAGACATGCTCATGCAATACCACTGGCCCGGCAACGTGCGCGAGTTGGAAAACTGCATCGAACGGGCCGTGGTTCTGTGCGACTCCGGCGTCATTCACGCCTTCCATTTGCCGCCCTCCCTGCAGACGGCGGAAGAGTCGGACACCTGGCCGGGCCGCGGCCTGGACGAAGCCGTGGAGGCCTTGGAGCGGGAAATGATTGTCGATGCGCTGAAAAGCACCCGGGGCAATACGGGCAAGGCCGCTGAGATTCTCAAGTCCACCCCCCGGAAAATCGGGTACAAGGCCCACAAATATCAGATCAATTACAAGGACTTCCGCTAGCCGGCAATCCTTTTTCAAGCCGCGGGAATTCATCCCCGCAGCAGGATTTTTTCATGAGTTCCAAAAACGGGAACAGCAACCATTCAGATCAGCATTCCCGGCTCCAAGGGCGCTCCGCCGCCAGCCTGACGGTCAAGCCCGTCAGGCTGGTGCAAAACTTCACCTCCCTGAGCCTGGCCGTGATTTTTCTGGCCACCCTTATCCTGTCCATGGTCCTGACCCAGAACGCCCGGACCGTGCTCATGCAGAAAAACCAGGAATACGCCGCACTCATCGCCAACAACCTCAACCATCAGGTGTTTTGGCAGTACGTCTATCCCACGGTCAAACAATTCGGCAGGATCAACCTGTACAACGAGCCTGAGTTCGACCTCCTGGACAGCGTGGTGCGCCACACCCTCCACGGCTTTAACGTGGACGTGGTCAATATTTATAACGAGGAAAATCAGGTTCTGTACAGCTTCGACCCGGACCTGATCGGAAAAAAGGTCACCCTGGGCCGGGAATACAACATGGCCCTGAAGGACGTTTCCAGCTCCAAGCTCCTCCAAACCGGTTCCGGCTGGGGCATTTGGCTGGGAAGGCCCGAAAGCACCATTTTAAAAACCTATTCTCCGTTTTGCATCAGGCATCCTGAAACGGAGGAAATGATCAAAATTTACGGCGTGTTTGAGATCGGAATCGACCTCTCCAACGACTACAGAACCATCTTCAACTTCCAGCTCATGGTGGTGGGCGTGTCGGCCACCGTCATGCTCCTGCTGTTTTTGGTGCTCCGTTTTTACGTGGGACGCGGCGAGGATTTCCTGCTGCAAAGAGCCGAGGAGCGCCTTAAGCTCGAAGAGCAATTGAGCCGCGCCGAACGCCTGGCCTCCCTGGGCGAAATGGCTGCGGGCGTGTCCCATGAAATCCGGAACCCCCTGGGAATCATTCGAAGCTCGGCCGAACTCCTGGGCAAACGCTATGACGGCCCCAACAGGCAATTGCTGGAAGTCATTATTGAAGAATCCACGCGATTAAACGACATCATCACGGATTTTCTCAACTTCGCCCGCCCCACCGAGCCCCGGTTTCAGGAATGCAGCGTGGCGGGCGTGCTTGGAAAAAACCTGGCTTTCCTGGCCCCAAGGCTCAATCAGGACGGATACCGCGTGGAGCAAGAGGCGCCTTCCGGCCTGCCCATGGTCTGGGCCGATCCCAATCTGTTGTATCAGTCCTTTTTGAATATCCTGATCAACGCCATGCAGGCCATGCCGGCAGGCGGAACCGTGCACGTCAAAACCCGGATCCAAGGGGAAAAGCTCTCCGTCAGCTTTACGGATGAGGGCAAAGGGGTGACGGACGAGGCCATGAAAAAAATCTGGAATCCCTTTTTCACCACCAAGGAAAGAGGTACCGGATTGGGCTTGTGTGTGGTACGGAATATTATTGAGGCTCATGGTGGAAGCGTGGCCATAGAAAACTCCGAAGACAAGGGCGCCTGCGTCCGGGTGGAACTCCCCATAGGAACACATGATGGAAACGATTCTGATAGTTGACGACGAAAAAAACTACCCCCCGCTTCTGGCCGCCGTTTTAGGCGACGAAGGATACGAAACCCTGACGGCCAACAGCGGCTTGGAGGCTATCCACATCCTGGAAGGCTCGGACGTGGACCTGGTCCTCACCGACATGAAAATGCCGGGCATGGACGGCATGGAGCTCATGGAGCGCATCAAGACCCGGGACCCGGACCTGCCGGTCCTCATGATGACCGCCTACGGCACCGTGGATATGGGCATGGCCGCCATGGAGAAAGGCGCCTATTCCTACATCTGGAAGCCTTTTCAGAACGAGCAGCTTATCCTCTTCGTCAAACAGGCTCTGGCCATGTACCGGGTGGTCCAGGAAAACCGCCTGCTTAAGAATCAACTGGGCGACAGATACTCCTTTGGAAACATCATCGGAAAAAGCCCGGCCATGATCAATATCTTCGACACCATCGTCAAAGTGGCGCCCACCAACGCCACCGTCCTCATCCAGGGAGAGTCCGGCACAGGCAAGGAAATGGTGGCCAAGTCCATCCATTTCAACTCCCATCGCAAAGACGCGCCCTGGGTGGCGGTCAACTGCGCCGCCCTGGCGGAATCCATCCTGGAAAGCGAACTCTTCGGCCATGAAAAAGGCGCCTTCACCGGCGCGGCGGCCATGAAAAAAGGCCGTTTTGAACTGGCGGACGGCGGCACCCTGTTTCTGGACGAAATCGGCGAAATCTCCTCCGCGCTTCAGGTTAAGCTCCTGCGCGTTCTCCAGGAAAAAACCTTTGAAAGGGTGGGCGGGGTCAAACCCATCGAGGTGGACATCCGCCTTATCGCCGCAACCAACCGGGACCTGAAAAAGGAAGTGGAAAAAAGCGCCTTCCGCGAAGACCTGTTCTATCGCCTCAACGTCCTGCCCATCCAGCTTCCGCCCTTGAGGGAACGCCAAAAAGACATCCCCCTCCTGGTGGACCACTTCTTGCAAAAATACGCCGCAGGCCCCGGCGGCGAATCCAGGGTAAGAAGGGTGCTCCCGGACGTACACAGGCTGTTCCAGGAATACGCTTGGCCCGGCAACGTGCGCGAACTGGAAAACGTCATCGAGCGGGCCATCATCCTGTGCAATTCCGACGCCATTTCCGTGAACGACCTGCCCAGGGAGCTGACCCGCAGCGTGTCCAACACCCTGCACATGGAAGGCATCCCCGCGGACGCCACCCTGTACGAAACCCTGTCCATGGTGGAACAGGCCATGATCAAACGGGCCATGCTCATGTCGGACAACGTGCAGTCCCACGCCGCCCAGATTCTGGGAATCGGGAAAAGCGGCCTGAATCAGAAGATCAAAAAGTTCGGCCTGGACTTTGGTTTAAAAAGTTGAATTCCAAAATACCTTATAAATCTAGTGTTTTATTCAAGCTGGAAGAGCCCTTGAATTTTTGGTTCAAAATTTTGAACCCGGCTGTTTTTGAGGATTATCTTATAAAATCAAAACGTTACTGTTTTCGGCCGATTTCGGGTTCATAAATGCGAACGCAGGGGCCTGAAAAAGGGCTTTTGCAAGGGCGATTCAACAGAGGCTTTACTAGGGGATTGAAAAATTTTAAATAATTTTTTGGTTTAATTTAAGATAGTTGCGTTTGTGTAGGGAGGAAAGAGTAAGAAAAAATTCTATTTGGCAAGGTGCTTGCAATTACTCAGGTCAAACGGAAAAAAACATCCGTTTTCCTCCTTTTTCCTCTTTATAAAGGCCGACCGCATAAAATGCGGTCGGCCTTTATAATTGTGGGGCCGAAAATATCAGCTTGCGGAGGCGGCCAGCTTTTCCTTGACCATCTGGGCGTAAGCGGAGCCCGGATAGTCGGCTGCAAATTTCTCGTAGGCCTGAACGCTCTTGCCGGCGTCGCCCTTGACTTCGTAAATGCGGGCCACGGCCAGGGCGGCTTCTTCCTTGCCCAATCCCATTTTGACGGCCAAAACCTTGTTGTACATTTCCAGGGCCTTGTCGTAGTCCGCCTTTTGTTCATAAGCGTAGCCGAGCCCCAAAAGCGCCCTGCTGCTTTCAATGGGATCTCCGGAAAGGGCTTTCAGGCTCTTGTTCCACCATTCAATGGCTTCGTCGTAGTCGCCTGCGTCATAGGCGGTCTGGCCCACCATGAGCGTGGCCAGCTTGCCGGCGTCCGTCCCGGAGTATTCCTGGGCCACGTTCTTGAAATCCTCGTTGACGGCTACAGCCGCTTGCTTGGCGTCCGAACTGGTGGTCATGATGCCGGCGTATTTAGCCTGGGCGGCGGAAAACATGGTGGACGCCTTGCTTTCGGTCCGGGCGGAAAACACGGTCCAGCCCGAAATGATGACGACAAGCAGCGCCACAATAACGCCCGCTGTGTACAGTTCCTTTTCATGGTCCCGGCACCAATTGACCACCTTCCCGGTCATGGTGATGAATTCATCGGGCTCGTTCAACAGTTCCTTGCGTGAGATGCGTTTTGCGTTTGCCATTCTTTCCGTCCGCGTTGTGAGAAATAGGTTAATGGGATCTTAAACGGTTTATTGGCCCGATGGTCTGCTGGTCAGGCCAGTAGCCCAGTTGGCCCCTGTATAATCGCTAATCAAAGAGCGCCTTGATCCGGCGCCATCCCTCTTCCGGTATGCCCGCTCCCAGCACCTGGCACACCTCATGGCCGCAAGCCGATCCAATCCGGCCGGCCTTTTCCATGGAGTATCCGTTCACCAGGCCGTACAGGAAGCCCGAGGCCCACAAATCGCCGGCGCCGGTGGTGTCGCACACCCGGCCGCCGCATTGGGGCTCCACCCTGGTCATTTCCCCCTGGTTCAGGATATAGCTGCCCCGCTCGCCCACTTTCAGGACGCCGATTTCGGATTTCTCGCCCAGCTTTTTCAGGGCGGCTTCCTCGTCTTCCAGGCCTGTGTAGGCTTTGGCTTCATCCTCGTTTGCAATGAGAATGTCAACGTATTTGTCCACCAGGTCTTCCAGAAAGTCCCGGGCGTGCTCCACCACGGTGAAGGCGGCCAGATCCAGGCAGACCCTGGCGCCGGCCTTTTTCGCATTGGACAGGGCCGCCGTGATGAGGTCGCGGTTGAATAACAGGTAGCCTTCCACCAGAACCACGGAGGCGTCCTCGAACACGTCCTCACCGACCTCGTGGGGCTCCAGGCTGCTGGATGCGCCCAAATAGGTGAGCATGGAGCGCTGGGCGTCCGGGGTGACGATGGACAAAACCCGCCCCGTAGGCTGATCCGAAAGGATGATGGAGGGGTGGACGTTCTTGTTTTTCAGTTCATTAATGAGCTGGCTGCCCAAAGGGCCGCTGCCCGTCTTGCCTACGAAGCGTCCTGCGCCTCCCAGGCTGGCCACGCCCACCACGGTGTTGCAGGCCGAGCCTCCGGGAACCAGTTGGGGCGGCGTTGCAAAAGAAGGCAGCAGGCCGTCTATGTGCGAGCCGTCCACGTAAACCATGCCGCCCAGAACGCCGCCGGCCTTCTCAACAAAGGAATGATCCTCGTGCCCCAAAATATCCATGAGGGCCGAGCCCACGCCGACAACGACGCCGGCGCCTTGTTTCTTATTGAATTCCATATGGTTAAATCCTCTCTACCAAACCAAAGACGCGTGGATCCAGCCCACAACACCCGACACATGCTCCACTTTGATCCATCGGCCTTTGGTCGTAAGGACTTTAAATGGAACTCCCGCCTCCACTATGGCGACTTTCTTGTTATTGGTGCCCGGGCCGGAGCGCACGTTGCATTTATCCTTGGTGGTGATCACCGACTTGACGTCGTCCAGCAGGCTTCTATGGAGCCAGCCCGCCTGACCGTCCACGTCCGTAAAACGGCACCAGTCGTTGACGCAATCCTCCACCAGGACCGGAAAATACCGCTCCACCCTAAAGATGATATCGTAATTGGTCCCCGGGCCGGACCGTATATTGGCCTTGTCCACGGCCACGGACATTCTTTTGGCGAAAGCCAGGCCGGGCATTAACAAAAACAGGACTGCCAGGGCGCAAACTATTTTCTTCATTTTTCCAACACCACCACTTCGCAGACCCCATCCAATGCGGCCTTGAACTTGTCCGCGTCCTCCGAGGTTCCGACGATTCCTCCATAATGCATGGGAATGGCAATCTGAGGCATGATCTTCTTGGCCGCCTCCACGGCTTCGTCCCAAGTCATAACATAGGTTCCGGAGACGGGCAACAGGGCGATGTCCACGTCCAGGGCCTCCATTTCCGGGATGAAGTCCGTGTCGCCCGCGTGATAAATTCTGACGCCGTTATAGGTAATGACAAAACCCAGCCAGCCGTTGCCTTTGGGGTGAAAATCCTTGTTGGTGTTGTATGCGGGAACCGCCGTGACGGTCACGTCCCCGATTTCCACGACATCGCCGGGGGCGACCACCCGGACGTCGCCGGAGAGCTTGGCGGCCGAGTCTTTTTCCGTCACGATGACCGTGCCGGGCTTGACGACCTTGGCCGCGTCGTCCACGGAGCAGTGGTCAAAGTGGTCATGGCTGATCAACAGGATGTCGGCCTCAACCGCGCTTTCCAGTTCGTAAGGATCGATGACGATGTTCTTGTCCCCGGCCTTGATGAGAAAGCCGTCGTGGCCGAGCCAACGGATCTTGGAAACCATTTCCCTGATCATAGTGCACCTCCTGGATTTTTTTTCGGAATTGCGCCGCGCTTGCATGAATAAAAGCGGGCCGCAAAACTCCGTTTCGTGTCGGCTGTAGGGCGTCCCGCTGAACTTAATGCACATGGCCTTGGGAGTCAAATACTTTGTCCTGAAATCCCGGGGACTCTACGGAGGATTTCTTGCTATTCTTCGAGGTTGGACGGCTGCTTCATGGACTTTCCGCTGAGAAATAGAAAAAGGATGGGGTCAAATCTACGTTTGACGTTTGAGAAATATGCTCCCTCATTATCTCATTGCATGTCATTTTCTTCATTTTTGTTAAGCGGTGTTTACTTCATTATGGGTAAGGCATCTGTGAATACCAATAACTATAGGGGTGAATAGAGTAAACTAAGTGTTTGACATATGATTTTTTTTATGAAATATTTTCATGTATGAGCAGGCCTTTAAGGATAGAATTCCCGGGCGCCTGGTATCATGTCCTGAACCGGGGGCGCAGAAAGGAGTCTGTTTTTCTCCAGGATGGCGATTACGCCGGTTTTCTGGATTTGTTGGCGAAATCGTCTGAAATGTGGGACGTGGACGTCTGCGCCTACTGCCTCATGCCAAATCATTATCACCTGTTGATCCGCACGCCGCAAGGAAACCTTTCCCGCTTCATGCGCCATGTCGGGGCGGTGTACACCCAAGGCTTCAATGCAGTTCATGGGACTGACGGCTCATTGTTCCGGGGCCGGTACAAGGCCATATTGGTTTCCGGCGACTCCTATTTGAAAGAATTGGTCCGCTATATCCATCGCAACCCCCTGGAGGCGGGGCTGGCCAGAATTCCTGGGGACTACCCGTACAGCAGCTACAATGCTTATCTTTCCAGAGCCAAAAAGTGGGAATGGCTGAGCACAAAATTGATTCTGGCTCTATTTTCCAAGGATCCGGTCCGGGCCAAGGCAGCTTTTAAACGCTTTGTCAGCAGCGAGTCTCCGAAAAAAATCAGCCAAATTTTTTCCGCTCCCAGCCTGCCGTTTGCTTTGGGGCCGGAGAGTTTTATGGAATGGATTAAAAAATCCTTTGGCATGGAAAAACAGCACCCCGAGGTTCGGCAGTCCAGGGCCTTAAGGCCGGATCCCGAATCCGTCATGGACGCTGTATGCAGAATTTATAATGTAGATGAAGCAGCTTTGCAAAAAGTGCAAAGGGGGCGATTTAACGAACCTCGCATGGCGGCGATTTACCTCATGCGCACCCTGACCATGAGGCCGCTGGACGATGTGGGCAGTCATTTTCAACTGACCAGAAGCAGCTCGGTAAGCTCCGCCGCGGCCAGTGCAGAGGCTCGCATGCAGCAGGATCCCGCCATGAGAAAAAGGGTGGAAGCCGCACGCGCCCAAGTTCTCAAACGTCAAACGTAGATTTGACCCCATGCAGGAGGAGGCTTCAATGTACACGTGCAAGCATTTTGCGATTTACGAACTTGTCCCTCCCAAGGTCTACAAGGAACGCGGGGGGAAAGCCTGGCAACTGCTGGACGACCGTCTGCTCATGACCCTGGACAAGCTGCGGGAGCGGTTCGGCGTCATGACGGTCAATAATTATTATTGGGGCAAAGACAGGGAATGGAGCGGGCTAAGGACTTCGGACAGTCCCTATTACAGCCCGTACAGTCAGCACAGCTTCGGCCGTGCGGCGGATTGTTTGTTCGGCGCCGCCTCCGTGGAAGCGGTGCGGCAGGAGATTCTCGCCAACCCGGACGACCCGGATTTTGAGTTAATCGGCAGTCTGGAGTTGGGCGTGTCCTGGCTGCATTTTGACGTCAGGAACTGCGACAGGATCATGACCTACAGGCCATGAGCAGACATGGCGAGTGCAGCTCGTTGTCCAGTGGGCGCCTTGGGCGCGCGCAAAGCGCGTCCATGGCAGGCGCGGGGGCCTGCAACTACAAACCAGGTCCAACCTCCGCCGTTTCAGGAAGCGATGCGGCTTTAGGGCCTGCCCTGCATTTTTGGTTTTAAAAACCCGTTGTGGATGGATTAATTTGCTTTGTTTTCAATTTCTTATGTATGCACTCCCACGCACAGCATGGGGACGAGAGATTTGGATAGCTCTTCCGGGACGCACACCCTCATGGAATTCAACTAACTTCCAAGGCCGCCCTTATTGCGCTGCGCGCCCTGGCAGCCAAAAAAGCCGCCATGGCTGGCCATTACGGATGTTGCGGCATAGGCAATGCAGCGCGCCCCCCTGTGGGCGCCTTTCGGGACGTGCAGAACATGTTCCGGGTAGAGCAGGCCCGGGCGCCAAAAGACTGAGATGCCTTGAACTCCCTATATAAATGTTCAGCAATAACGAATCCCGCTGTTCTCACCTTCCATTTTCAAGCGCAAAAATCGCCCCAAAAAATTCGAAAAAATTAGTCAGTTGCATACACCCTTGACACCAGACGATTAATAATGATTAAAATAGGCGATTTAGACTTCGGGAAAACCGCTAGTCATTCGCGAAAATTTTTGTTTGATTCCCCAAAAACCATTAAGACAGCCCCGGTTCGACGCAGGCCGAATCCGGAGAAAAAACCACATATTGCAAAACAAGATGCCTAATAAACCTGCTCTCCATAAACCCGAAGACCCTGATTTTGTTCTCATTGATAATGACAATGCTTTGGCCGATTTGACCCAAAGCCTGCAATCGCAACAATGCATCGCCGTGGACCTGGAAGCGGACTCCATGTTTCATTACCAGGAAAAGGCCTGCCTGTTGCAAATTACTTCCAACGGTTTAAACTACATCGTGGATCCCCTGTGCGACTGCAATGTCAGGGCTCTGGCGCCCATCCTGGAGAACGGCGAAATCCAGAAGGTTTTTCACGGAGCGGATTACGACGTGCGCTGCCTGTATCGGGACTTCGGCATCGAACTCCACAACCTGTTCGACACTCAGGTGGCCGCCCGTTTTCTGGGAGAGCCCCAGACCGGCCTGGCGCCGCTTTTGGAAAGCCGTTTCGGCGTGCAGCTGGAAAAGAAATACCAAAAGAAAAATTGGTCCCTCCGGCCCCTGCCGCCCGAAATGATGGCCTACGCGGCCAACGACACCGTACATCTTTTGGAACTGGCCGAGATCCTGAAAAAAGAACTGGTGGAAAAAGACCGCCTGTTCTGGGTGGAGGAGGAATGCGAAATCCTGACCCACGCCCGGCCCATGCCGCCTAATGACGGCCCCATGTTCCTCCGGTTTCGCGGCGCCGGCAAGCTGGACCCCCGAAGCCTCCAGGTGCTGGAAAACATCCTTCATGTCCGGGACAACCTGGCCCGCAAATGGAACCGGCCTTTGTTCAAGGTCCTGGGCAACACGCCCATCCTGGAAATGGCTCAAAAACGCCCGCTCAACACCAAAGGGCTGGTGTCCCTCCACGGATTCTCGCCCAAGCAGGCCAAGATGTTCGGACACGAACTCATCCGGGCCATCAAGGCGGGGAAATCCGTGCCCGAAGAAAAACTGCCCTCCTACCCGCGGAAAAAAAGGCCGCCCCTGAACCCCAAGGCTCCCAAACGCGCCAAGGTCCTCAAGGACTGGCGGGAAAAGATGGGCGAGGAACTGGGCGTGGAATCCTCCGTGGTCCTCACCAACGCGCAAATCCAGGCCATGGCCTCCAACAAGCCAAGATCCATCAGGGAGCTTGACGAATGCCAGGAAGTCCGGCAATGGCAGAAAAAAGTCTTCGGCCAAACCCTGGTGGACCTGCTGAAAGCCGTGCCCTGAGAGAATCAAAAAACAAAAAGAAAAACTGCAAAGGATTTGCCTCCGGCGGCAAACTCTTTTTCCTCATGCCGCAAAGCGGCAAAAAAGTTTGATCAAAACTTTTTAAACGGCGCTTCGCGCAGGAAGCGGAGGATGCTTTTTAAGCTCATTCCCATGCTGTGCGTGGGAATGTATATATAAGGTTCTGAAAATAAATCAAATTCATCTATGGCATGCAGATCTTAAAACTAAAAAGGTACGGATTCAAACCAAATTTCCGCCCGCCGGCCCTTCTTAATTCCTGCAATCTTTTGCGGTCGCGCCTCATGGCCTGCGGCCCCAGGCGGCAAACTGCGCTGCCTGGGCTACCCGAGGGAAGGGGGGCGGCCGACAATAATGCTTCAATCCAAGCTATCCGCTGTGCTTCCTATCCGTCATTCCCGAGTGTCGTAATCGGGAATCCAGCGTCCTCTTCTTTTAACGAGGAACAAAGGCCAGGATGGTTTTGGGCCATTTATCCGTGACCAAAAGATACCCTGCGTCGTCCAATTGCACGATTCCCTCCCAATTTCTCGGTTTGCCCGCGTCGTTGATAATGCTCCTGGGCGGCTCGGGCCGTTTGGCTATCGTCTTTCCGTCAAAGAGGAAAAAGACCAACTGCTCCACCGGCCCTTTGGGGTCCGGAACCGGGTCCAATGTCCTTTTATCTCCGGGAAAATAATAATTGACGGCTGTCAATGATTCGCCCTCGCTCCAGGCCGTAATGTCCGTAATTCGGTATTCAGTTGGGGGAAAGGGCAGGGCGCCCAGGTAACTGAGCCCGGACTCCCCGGAGATATCAAAAACCTGGACTTGGGGCGAAGGGTTGTCATGCAGCCCGTTGGCCTCGTAGATGGCGTAGACCTTTCCGGCCGCGATGAACATCGCTTCGTATGCCTTGTTGGATATGTGCACGGGCATGGGGATGGGAGTCAGGCTTTTTTTGTCCAGGACTATGTGCGCCCCCTTGTTTTGAAAACGCCCTCGAACCAGAAAGCCCAGCATGCCGTGCGGACCATACGCCTCAATGGAAAATACAGCCTTATCGCCTGAAAACGCCATGGCTTCAAAACCCTGCCAGCCGCGCCTGCCCGAAACTTTTTCCACTGTATTTTTGACGGATTCCATGTCAAAGGAGATGTGTTCCGGCCGAATGGGTTGGGAAGCGGTTCCGTTCAGATAGGACAAAATGCGGGTTTTAGGGATTGCAAAGAGGTTGGGCGAGCCTTCATGCGTGAATTTTTCAGGATATTGGGGCAACAGGATCAGCCGTTCCATATGCCAGTCCATGCCGGAGAACTCGGCCTTTGGGGAGGACGCCGGGCCTTTCAGGAGAATTTCCTTAACACTCGCCGCGCGGGCGTTGGAAAGTTCTTCCGCCGGAGTTCCAGCGGGCGAGAGCAGAAAAAGGATCGCCGAAAAGATCAGCAGGGGGAATGCTTTTTGCATAATTCACCTTTACCCGATTAAGGGCCTTTGAAAGCCTGCACAGCCGTAAAGACGGGAAAGAATATGCTGCGGAAAAAAAATCATTTGATTGCCATTGTCACCGTTCTCTTGATCTCCGGTTTTGTGGTCACCACCCTGGCGAACTATTACGTCGTGCGGGAGACCGTCCGAAAGCAAATCGCTGAAAATGAACTACCCCTGACCAGCGATAACGTATATTCGGAAATCCAAAGGGACCTGCTTAGCAGCGTGTTCATTTCCTCCCTCATGGCCACGGACACCTTTGTGCGTGACTGGCTTATCCAGGGGGAGCGGGACTCTGATCAGATTACCAATTATCTTAATGAAATCCAGCAAAAATACAACACGTTCACCAGTTTTTTGGTTTCGGAGCAAACCGGCGTCTATTATCATTCTTCGGGGCCTTTAAAAACCGTCAGCCCGGAAGAGCCGCGGGACAAGTGGTACTACCGGGTGCGAAGGATGAAGGCTGATTACGAGATCAACATAGACCCGGACCTTGGCAATAAAGACGCCATGACGATTTTCGTCAATTACCGCATTTATGACTACGAAGGCAAATTTATCGGCGCCACCGGGGTGGGCCTGACCATCAGCGCAGTCAAAAAGCTCATAGAGCGATATAAGCTGCAATACGGCCGGGAGATTTTTTTCCTGAATACGGAAGGCCGGGTGATGCTTCACGGCAAGGAGTTTCCCGATCATGAAAACTGTCTGTTGGATATGAACAATATGGCGCCTCTGGTCAAGAAGACTCTAAAGGCCCTGAACGGGGCCTTTATCATGGACGGGGGCCGGGGGCCGGTTCTGTATAATGTCCGTTATATTCCCGAATTTGATTGGGTTTTGGTCGTAGGACAGTCCGAGTCCGGCGCTTTACACCAAATTCACAACGCCGTGGCCGTTAATTTTTTTATATACGCCTTTGTAACCATCATTGTGCTGATTTTGGTCAACCTGGCCATATCCTATTATCAGAAAAGGCTGGAAGAGATGGCGTCCACGGACAAGCTCACCGGAATCTATAACCGTCAGGCCTTTGATATATTGCTAAGCCAGGCCATAAAGGAGGCCGGCCGCCGCGGCGATCCGCTTTCCCTGATCATGCTGGATCTCGATCATTTCAAGAAGATTAACGACTCGCTCGGGCATCTTGCCGGAGATGCGGTTTTAAAGAATCTGGTTAAAACCATGGAAAGAAGCGTGCGGAAGTCTGACGCCTTAGGCCGTTGGGGAGGAGAGGAGTTTTTGGCGCTTCTCCACGGCTGCCCGTTGGACGACGCCTTTTTGATTGCCGAAAAAATCCGTACGACGGTCTGTTCCAGCGTGACCACCTATAACCAGGCAGCCATAAAAGCCGCAGTCAGCATCGGCGTCGCCCAATATCAGGACTGCGAAAGCCCGGAAAGCCTGCTGAATCGGGCGGACATGGCCTTGTACAAAGCAAAGGAAGGCGGCAGAAACCGGACGGAAAAGCACACTGGCGAGCCTTCGGACTGCCTTTTGGAAAAGCGCTTCCAATAAAGGCGTCTAAGCCCTTCACGGATTGGCTCCGGCTATTCCTTCGCCGCTTCAATTCCCTCCTGCACGTCCACCTTTAACAGCAGGATCGCCCCAACCGCAAAAAAGACAATCAGGGAGAATATGGAGAGCCGGCTTTCCCCCGCGGCCTGGCTGACAAAGCCGAACACCAGCGGCCCGGCGATTCCCGCCATTTTTGCGCTGGAGGAGAAAAAGCCGAAAAACTCCGAGGCCTTCGCCTTGGGAGTCATGGCTGCGTACAAGGACCGCGACAAGGCCTGGCTGCCTCCCTGCACCGTGCCCACAAGACCGGCCAGGATGTAAAAGTGCAACGGCGTGCTCATAAAATATCCTGCAATGCATATGATCACGTACACTCCCAGAGCGATGAGAATGCAGGCTTTGGCGCCGATTCGACTGGCCAGGGCGCCGAATGCGATGGCGCAGGGCATGCCGATAAACTGGGTCAGAACCAGGGCGCCTATAAGGTGGGTCATGCCAATGCCGATTTCGCTGCCGTAGGCCGTGGCCATTTTGATAATGGTGCCTATGCCGTCGTTGTACACCCAGAAGGCCGCCAGAAAAATGAGCAGTTGCTTATACTTTTTGATGTCCCGGAATGTTGCGGCGAGTCGGGCGATTCCTTCTCCAATGGGGATTTTGGAGGTGTTTTTCAAATCCCTGGACGGCTCAGGCACGTTTCTCAGCAAGGGGATGGAAAAAACGCCCCACCAAACGCCTACGGAAAAAAAGGACGCCCGGACCGCAAAGCCCACGCCTTCCATGCCGAACCAATGCGGTTTGACGACCATGAGGGCGTTGACCACCAGCAGTAATCCGCCGCCCAGATATCCCAAGGCGTATCCCCTGGCGGAGATCGTGTCCACATCCCCTTCTTTGGCGATCAAGGGCAACAGGGATTCGTAAAACACATTGGCGCCGGCGAAGCCTACGTTTCCGCCCACGAACAATAGGCCGGCCAGAAGCCATGTGTCGTCTCCCAAAAAGACGGCGGCGCAGGTGCAAAGGACTCCCAGGCCCGCGAACAGGCCCACAAACAGCTTTCTGCGTCCCATATAGTCGGCCATGGCGCCCAGCAGGGGCGCGCTGACAGCCACAATAAACAAAGCGGCGGCCGCAAAATAGCCCCAGGCGGCCGTCGCGCCGGATGGGGTGAAACCCGCCTTAACCGCGGCGGCGTGGAAAAAAGGCGGGTACATGGCCGCCATCATGGTGGTTGCAAAGGCGGAGTTGGCCCAGTCGTACATGCACCAGGACCAAACGATCTTCTTGTATTCCTTGGAGTCAGACACGGTGTAGTCCCTTTCCAAATAGAGGCCAGCCAGAACAAGGAAGGATTTGGATAACGCAAAAAGATATACAGGAGCCCGGCGGGAAGGTAAAGAGGTTTCCTCTTGCGGCGGGCGTGCAAGGCGGCGTAAGCCGGTGTTGATTGAAAGGGGGAGGGGAAGCCGCCGCCGGAAAAAAAAAGGATCGGCCATCCCTAAAATTTGCGGCAGTTGTCCTTCGCAATCGGAACGGAGAAAAATTCCGTGCGCCGGCGGAGCTGTTTGTCAGTCCCCGGCCTTCCTATGCCGATAGGTTGACGGAATTGCGTCCTTTTCCGTACGAGCCGTAAATGGCGGATTTTTGATTCACCTGCATCCAGGCTCTCAGGTTAAGGCCTGCGGCCGCTTCCTTGGCGTCCACAAACCCGTCCCCATTCGCGTCCAGGGGTTCCAATTCTTCGGGTGACGCTTCCTCCTGCACTTGCGCGGCCTCATTCGCCCCCGCCTGCTGACCGCCGCTCATGGCCCCCGCCATGTGGGGAGGCGGGCCGTCCGGCCTTCCCGCCTCAAGCTCCTCCAGGGAGAGAACGCCGTCGCCGTCCGCATCCAGCTCCGCGATGATATCGGGAGCAATCTCGCCGGCCCCGTCCATTTCTTCCATGGCTTTCACAAAGGCCGAGACTTCGGATTCGTCCAGCTCGCCGTTCTTGTCCGCGTCGATTTCTCCGAACAGCCCCATGAGGGCGCCTGGAGGAAGGCCGCCGGATCTGCCGGCGTCAAATTCCTCCCGGGTCAGGAGGGCGTCGCCGTCCGTGTCCAGCTCCGCGATCAGGTCGTACGCACTGAGGGAAGGCCCCGCTCCTTCCGGCATTTGGGCGGCGAAGCTTTTCAGTTCGCTCATCTCCAAGACGCCGTCCTCATTGAAGTCGATCAGTTCAAAGGGGCTTTCCTGCTTTTCCCGTTCCATTTCCTGGCCGATCAAATAGCCCGCACCGCTATTGATTCCGCGTATCATTTTTTCACCTCCTTTCTGTTTTGAATTTGGTTTAGGTATGTATCAAATTTGGCGCCAAGGATTTATCTGTTTGAAATAAAATGGTATTTGGCTTTAATCATGCAAAAGATGCATGGCGAAATTTTGCCGGGAGGGAAAAAACGTCCAGAAAAGATTGCCGCTTTGAAAGGAAAAAAAGCCCCGGCCGCTTGGTTGCGGCCGGGGCTGGGGATTCAATAATGGCTGAGTTGATCAGTCTTCCCAGATGGACAAGCTGCTGGCGTGGGAGAAATTCCTCTGCTCTTCCTCTTCGGTGGGCTGCCGGTCCTCGTCCTCTTCCTGGATCTCATCCTGATCCGGGGTTGGGTCCTGATCCTGATAGGAGTCCTCCTCCTCATCAAGATCAAGGCCCTGGGCCTTGGCCTCCTCCAACTGGCGCTGCCTTTCTTCTTCCAACTCGTCCTCAATGTCGAAAATCTTGGGCTTGCGGTCGGAATTGCCGACGGCGGCCACGCGGGTCACGTCCAGGGCGCACTCGCCCCGGTCGTTCACTCCCGGGATGTATTCCACTTCGTCGTATTCGCACAGATCGTCGAATTCCACGTCCAGCAGGTTGGTGCGATGGAAAAACATGTTCTTGCCCGGCGTGTCCGTGCGGATGAATCCGTAGCCGTCCTTGAGGCTCTGGATGGTGCCCCGGCGCTTTTCAGCCTGGGGCGGCTTTTCCCACGGGTCCGCTGCGGGAATGTCGGCCGTAAATTCGCTTCTGCTGTAGCTGGAACCGCCGTTGCCCCCCGACTCGGGCCTGACGAACAGGTTATGCACCACCGGGTCGTTGCGCCGGGTTTTATCGTCAATCAGGGTGTGCATGAGAATGGGATAGGTCACCTGATCCAGCAGGTTGACCGAGGTGACGGTGCGGCGTTTGTTGTTTTGATTGTCCGTGTATTCAAAGTCCCAGCCCAGGACCATGATGCGGGTTCCCAGGGTGTTTATCTTGCGGATCAGGGGGACGTAATCTCCGTCTCCGGCGATGAGAACCACCACGTTGAAATGCTTGAGCACGGTCAGTTCAAAGGCTTCCAGGGCCAGCCAGACGTCAATGCCCTTCTCCCCCCTGGCGCCCAAAGGCAGGTAATGGGTTACGATGCCTTCGCGCATGAGAATCTCGTCAAATACGCGTTCGGACATGAGCACCTGACGCTGCTCCGCTTCCTGGGCGCCCAGGCGTCCGCGAAAATAATGGGCGTCCACAACCTGGCAGTACCTGGGGTCCACGCCTTCGGATTCCGCCACCTGGCTCTTGATGAATTCATGAATTCCCGCAACGCTGAGGCGGGCTCTCCGTGGATGCACGTATTTGTAATAGTTGCTTACATGATAGAAAAAGTTTCCGTCGTAGAAGACTCCAATACGGGTGAGCTTGGTCTCAGGGGCCTGCAACATGGTAGATTCTCCAAATCTTACTGATGGGCTGAATGTTGATTGATGGGGTTAACTAATCCATATATTTCATGGTCACGGCCGCCATGTCGGGGATGGCCGCGGCTACGTGCTTTTTTGCGATTTTGCGAACGCCCTTATACACTTTCACAACTACTTTTTTGTCTGCGTGCTGAATGACTTCGTCCGTGATTTCCAAAAGCTGGTCCGCCACGGCGGGGGAGCGGCCTTCTATCCATACATGATAAGGCGCCTTGGCGCCGTTTTCGTTATACTCTTCATAATGTTTATCCAGGACCGTCATGAAGGATGGCAAAAGGATTTCCACCATTTCTTCAATATATCCGGGCTTGACGCCTTTCAGAGCTTTGTATCCGGTCTTGATGACCATTCCGGAAGGACCGGAAGTGCTTTGAACCTGATTGCTGATGAGCGCCGCATAATCGGAGACGACTTGGGTGTGAATTTCATTGTTCAACATAACATCGTACAAAACGCCCATGAAAACACCTCCGAATCAGGCGAGCAAAACAGTTCGTAAAAGCAATTTGTTATTTAAAAAGCATGGCTGCAAATCAATGGGAATAAGACAAATCAACCGGGATTTCACTGACCAATAAGAAAAACAGCATTCCCTTAGGCCGATAATGTTCAAACTTTACGGGATCATCTTAGCAGGGAGATAACGGCAAGGCAAGCGATTATTGCAACAAGGTTGTATAGCCATATTTATTTATTTCCATTAACAATTCCCGCCGCTCTTAAATGCGTAAAATTGCAAGCCCCCGGCGCCGCGTTTTCAAAAAAATACTTTTGGAGGGAAATGCAAGCCGGGAGGCCGGGCGGGAAATGTAGGTGCGAATCAGGTTATGGCTATTACTGAAGTAATGTAAGCGCACTGCTTGCTGTGCTTTTTGGACGCGGAACGCGCGCCCATTGCATGCCGCGACTGTCCGCTGAATCGCACCCCGTTAGGTTACATTTGATCCGTAGTTTCAGGGCTTGCCCTGCCCACATACCGTCTTGCCGCCACACCTGATGTGTCGTTGCAGGCCCCGGCGCCTTTGGGGACGCGCGTTGCGCGTCCCCAAAGGCGCCCACAGGGGGGCGCAACTACAATGAAGACTGCGGCGCCTCGCCTCAAAGGTTTTAGGCGGTTGGCGCGGCAAGAGCTGGATGGCCTCAGGCCAATAAGACGACCTATGAACTCGCCGACCCCGACGGACTGCCTCAAGTCTAAACCGATCATCAGAAAGGGTGGCCCAGACAACGGCAGTTTGCTGCCTGGGGCCACAGGCCGGAAGGCGCGGCCGGGGAAGATTATTGGAACCGGGGATGGACGGCGGTGGAATAGAGTTGTTTGAAATCCTACAATTATTTTGTTTTGAGGGACGGCCCCTTGTAGAAGAGAGTCGGATTTCAAGGCCTGAGAGGTTTTACTTCATGTCGCTCCGCGACCCAGGCAGGGTATGGCCCTGCCTGGGCTGGCCACTATCTCATGCACCAAATTGTCATGCCTGGGACGCCAAAAAAAATGCAGGGCAAGCCCTGACGCTGCATTGCTTCCTGAATCCGATAAGGATGAAGACAACGCGAGCCGCAGGCCCCCGCGCCTGCTTGGGATGCGCATTGCGCGACCCCAAAGGCGCCCACAGGGGGGCGCAGCTACAATGAAGCCGGAAGCGCCATGACTTTAGAGAGTAGGGCGCTTATGGCGCCTATTAGGCGGCCGCGAACAGGCAGCCTGCAATGGCGAAAAACACGATCCAGGCGGCGTGTTTGCCCTTGGTCCAGGCCAGAATCATGGCGCCGGTCACGGCGAAGGTTATGATGTAGGCGTACATGGACAGCAGGTTTTTTCCGTCCGCGCCCTTCATATCCAGGATGGCGGCGGCCATGCCCCACCACGCCACGGTGGTGATGTGCCAGGCGAAGCGCAGGATGTTTTTGGTCAAAGGCGCCCGTTTGAAAATCAGCACGTTGGGATCTTTCAGCAGCGGGCCTATCAAAAACTTCTCCCCCAGATAGGAATGGGCCAGGGCGATGAGGACCAGCAAAACGGCGGCGGTTGTCAGCAATGGACTCATGGTGTTTCTCCTTCTTTATTCCGGCGATTTTAAAGCCTGCCATGCCGCGGACACGATTTCCTCCGCAGCGTTTTTCGGCGAGGTTTGGGCTTGCCCGAAAACCCATAACCGGGTGTATTCCTGGCAAGGCCCCAACAAAAGGGTTGCGTACAAATCGGGCGGCAGATCCCGCAAGGCGCCCGCTTGGACGTGTCTTCGAATGAAAGCCCACAGGGCGGGGTAGGCCTGTTTGTTTTGCTCCTTCAGGGCGGCTTCCGCGTCCTGCATAAAGTCCGCATGACGCATGACCACCAAATACCTGGCCCACTTGGGATTGGCCTCCATCCAGGCGAACTGATACTCCACCACTTTGCCCAGGCCTTCCAAGGCGCCGGGATCTCCCTCCAGGGCTTGGAGCAATCCTTCTTGAAAGTCGGCCACGCCCTCCACGTAGACGGCCGCGGCCAACTGCTCCTTGTTCTTGAAATGGTGGTACACGCTGCCGTAGGAGGAATTGGCCCGGGTCCGGATTTCCTCCATGGTGGAGTCGGTGAAGCCCTTTTCGTTAAAGCATTGGAGCGCAGCCTGGATGATGAGCTGCTTTCTGTTTTGGGTCTTTTTGTAGGGCGCGCGTTTTTTCGCCATGGTTGTCGCCTCTTTTAATTTAGATAATGAATCTAAATTTAAAATCTGTCAAGGGAATTCCATATTGGGCGGCGGGGTAAATCGTTTGTCAGTGTGCAAAGGGAGAGCATGGCAGGCCTGCATTCTTAGGGGCTTTTGACGTTTTGAATGACGAAGGAATGTTTATCAACATTGATCAGATAAAAGGTGAAACCGACTTCCTGCAGAAATTGTATTGGGATAACTGGCTGGAAAAGGTCCGGAAAAACGGAGCCAGGGAAGAGCAGATTCAGGCGAGCATCCAGAGAAGAAAAGAGTACGACAAGGACGCCTTGGTTTTTGAGCAAGTTCAGTGGTTGAAAGAGGCCGGCTTTTTAAATGTGGATTGCATATACAGAAGTTTTTTCATGGGGCTGTTTTTCGGCGTGAAGCAGCCTGGATAATGCTAAGGGACTTTTTTCAAAAAGTTGGCCGCCGGGGGCGCGCAGTTATGCTGTTGGCCGCCGGAGGCGATCTTTTCAAAAAAAAAAGGCCGGGCGCCTGTTGTTGCAGGGCGTCCGGCCTTTTGGATTTTTCAGGAAGAGATGCGGCGAAGATGGGAAGTTAGTAATCTCCTTTGCCTTTGTCCTTTTTAATGCGGTCCATTTCGCGCTGACCTTCGCGCTTTTTAATGTCCTGGCGCTTGTCGTAGGCTTTTTTGCCCCGGGCCAGGGCCAGGGTGACCTTGGCTTTGCCCCGGGAGAAGTACACTTCCAGGGGGATGAGGGAGAAGCCCCGCTCATTGATTTTTCCGGTCAGGCGTTTGATTTCCTGTTTGTGCATGAGCAGCTTGCGAATCCGCAGAGGCTCGTGGTTGTTGTAATAGGCGAAAGGATATTCGCTGATGTGGAACTGGTGCAGCCACAACTCGCCGTTTTTGACCCGGGCGTACGAGTCCTTGAGGTTCGCCCGGCCTTCCCGGAGGGATTTGACTTCGGTTCCGGTGAGCACCATGCCCGCCTCAAAGCGGTCGTCTATATGGTAATCGTGCCTTGCCTTGCGGTTTTGGCACACTAATTTTGTATGTTCAGGCCTTTTGGACATGGGTTAAGTCCCCTCGATTATATGTTTACTCCGGCTGATCCTGGGGCGCGTCCTGTGCGTAAAGAGGATGCTGGAACACCAGGTCGCCGTAGGTTCCGGTTATCAGGTCTGCGATTTCGTCGGCCGTCGGGAGTTTGAGGGCTTCTTCCAGCAGAGCCTGGCATTGGCCGTGATCCAGGGAGCGGACGACGCTTTTGACCACGGGCACGGCCTGGGGGTTCATGGAGAACTCGTCGAAATTCATGCCCATGAGCAAGGGGATGTGCAAGGGGTCGGCGGCCATTTCCCCGCACATGGCCATGCGTATGCCTGCGTCCCTGGCGGTTTCGGAAACCCGTTTGACCATGCGCAGCACGGCCGGATGCAGGGGCTGGAACAGGTGGGCCACGTTTTTATTGCCCCGGTCCACGGCCAGGGAATACTGGATCAGGTCGTTGGTGCCGATGGAGAAGAAATCCACATGGGGCGAGAAGAGGTCCGCGCACACGGCGGCGGAGGGCACTTCAATCATCATGCCGGTTTCCACGTCATGGCCGAATTCCACGTTATGGCTTTCCAAATCCTGCTGGACTTCCCGCACGATCTGGTTGACGGCCAGGATTTCCTCTACGCTGGAGATCATGGGAAAGAGCAGACGGATTTTCCCATGGGAGGCGGCCCGGAGGATGGCCCGAAGCTGAGTGCGGAGAATGCCGGGATGGCGCATGCAAAACCGGATGGCCCGCTGGCCCAGAGCCGGGTTGTCTTCGTGAGGCGCCATAAGCCCCTTGGCGACCTTTTCGCCCGCCACGTCCAGGGTGCGAATGGTGACCGGCTTGCCCTCCATGAGGTCCACGGCTTCCTTGTAATTTTCAAACAGCTCTTCCTCCGTGGGCAGGGCCCGGCGGTTCATATACAGGAATTCCGTGCGGTACAGGCCTATGCCGTCCGCGCCTTTGTCCTTGACCGCCACCACTTCTTCCAAAAGCTCGATATTGGCGCAGACTTCCGTGGTTATGCCGTCCAGGGATTTCGCTGGTTCGTGGCTGAATTTTGAAATTTCAAACAGGTGGTCATCGTACCGGGCCTGAGCTTCGGAGTAATCCACCAGGGTGTTTTCATCCGGGTTGACAATGACCAGGCCGGCGATGCCGTCCACAATGATGACGTCTTCCGTCCGGATCTGGGTTGTGGCGTTCCCCAGGCCCAGCACCGCAGGCAGTTGCAGGGTGCGGGCTACGATTCCCGTATGGGAGGTGCGGCCGCCCCGGTCCGTGACGAATCCCTGGACCCATTCCACGCGGATCTGGCTGGCTTCCGCCGGGGAAAGGTCGGGCGCCACCAGGATCACACGCTTGTGGATGGTGTCGATGCCTTTGTCGTCGTTCCCCACCAGATTGCGCATGACGCGTTCGTACACGTGAAATATATCGCTGGACCGGTCCCGGAGGTATTCGTCCTCGATTTTGTTGAAATTATGGGTCAGGCGGTCCACGGTGATTTTCAGGGCCCACTCGGCGTTCACCTGCTGCTGTTCAATGGTCTCAATGGTGCTGCCGAAAAACATTTTGTCCTTCAGGACCGCAAGGTGGGACTCCAGGATAAAAGACTGCTGGGAGTTGTCCTGCTGCATTTTTTTGATCAGCAGGGAGATTTCCGTTTCGGATTTTTTGACGGCCTGGCGCATGCGGGCGGATTCTTCCGCGACATCCTCTTTCCGGACGGGGTACTTGCGCACGACTTCCGCTGAGTTCGTGCCCACAAGATAAGCCTGGCCGATGCATATGCCAGGGGCGGCCGGAATGCCATGGAGCGTTATTTGTTTTTTTTCTGATTCAGGCATTGTAAATGTTTTTTGGCGATTCGTTGTTTCCGGCCCGGGTGGGTCTTGCTGGGACAGAGTCGGGCCATGGGCTCTGCGGACCTAATACTCTCCAAATCCGTCTTCGACCAGTGCGGCCAGTTCCTTCAGGATTTCTGCGTCCGAAGCTTCCTGGACGGCAATGGAAATTTCCATGCCTTGGGCGGCGTGGGGCGCCAGCATGAGCATGTCCAGAACGTCCGTGGCGTCGGCAGTGTTTCCGCTGGCGCTTAAAAACACGGCGCCCTTGGCCTTGGAGGCTGTTTTGGCCACCATGGCTGCACATCGGGCGTGGAGGCCCAGTTCGTTTTTGATGATCAGCGTAACTTCCTGCATATCCTCGTTGCGTTCCTGGTTCATTAGCATTCAAAACATAATAAATTAGCACCGATCCATGCCCATGTCAAACCATGCGGCGCCTAAAAAAAACGGCGGAAAATCGGGGGCAAGCCTGGAGGCAATCGGCTGGATGTCATTTAATTATAGGGGCTCTTTCCCTGGTGTCAATCCAAACCGGCGGTTTTCCCTCGCCGGATTATATCCATAAAACCGGACAGGGCCTGCAGCGCCGCCCGAGGCTGCGTTAGTAATCCAGGGGCGCGGCCGAACCGGTCATATGTTCTTGCATGAAAAAAGTCCATGGACCGGATGCTGCGAAACCACGCTTGATATCAATTCATTCAATCGGAAACAAGAGCGAAGTTCTTGATTTGTTTTTTTTCAGGCGAAAAAAAACGCCGAAAAACGATGAAAACGCCTCGCACAAGGCGGACGGCGCCGGGTTTGAGTAAAGCTATTCTTGTGCTGCGGGCTTGTCTCTCCCAAACAAGGGGAGCGCCGAGGCGAGCAGCCACACGACGTTTGCGGAAACCCCCCAGGCCGCAGGCAGAGACAAGGGCATGCCGATGCTTTGAAAAACAGGGCGGGTGTAATACCATACGCCGTATTGCACGCACACGAACTCCCCGAAAAAGCCTCCTGCAGCCACTGCGACATACAACCAGATGTTTATCGGCTTGCGGGAAAAAGCCAGCACCAGCAGGAAAAAGCCCAACAGAATCCAGGCGACTATGTTGTTAAGATAATAGGACGTAAACGCCACATGCCCGATTATGAGGATTCCCCATAACACAAGAAAACCGATGCGCAAGGCTTTGGACTTTTTGTCCAGAACATCCAGGATGTATACGCTGATTTCCCACAGGTTGGTAACCAGAATGGGCCATATAAAGGGGATCCACAAGGGCAGATAAAAAGCCGTAGGGTGCTTATACACCCACATATTCGCCCTGCAGCAAAGGAATTCCCCGAAGGTTCCCAGAATTATGGCGTAGATGGCCAGGGATGTCTTGAACCGGCTGAACCGGTAAGCGATGGTGAGGGCGAACAAGGCGCCGGAAACAAGGGCCAGCAAGACGTTATGGGGAAAAAGCCGGCAAATGAAAAACAAGGTGAAGGCCGGAATGGAAAACGGGATCAGGCACCGGGCGGCAAACTCTTTCAATTCCCCCTCCAGGGTTGAAGAATAAGATCCGGGAAGGCGAAGCGCCCCCCATATCACTATACGACTAACTCCACAACAGCCCGGCGTCCAGGACCGGACCGTCCATGCAGGCGTGCAGATGCTTGACCTGGCCTTCCTTTTTAGGAAGGGCGCAACCCAGGCAGGCGCCCATCCCGCAGGCCATGGCGGCTTCCACGGAAACCTGGCAGGGGGTATTATGCTCCCTGGCCATGGCGGCGACCGCCTTGAGCATGGGCATGGGGCCGCAGGTGAAAATTTGCCTGGCCGAATCTCCCTCCAAGGCCTTGTCCAGCAGGGCCGTGACCAAGCCCTTGGCGCCAAGGCCGCCGTCTTCGGTGGCTGCCTGCACTTCCAGGCCGATCTGCTCGAACACGTCCCGGCATAACACGTCGTTGGCCGTCCTGGCGCCCAACAGCACCTTGCATGAAACCGGGCTGAACTCCTGGGCCAGATACCTGGCCAAAAACACCATGGGGGCCGCACCAATGCCTCCGGCGACAAGCAGGCACTCCTCCGTGTCCGTATTCAACGAGAATCCCTTGCCCAAAGGCCCCAGCACCTGCACCGTCTCTCCGGGCGCTTTCCGGGATAGAATCCGGGTGCCTTCCCCGATCACGACAAACAGGATGCTCAGAATCCATTTGCCGTCGGCTCCTTCTTTCACGTCATGAACGCAAAAGGGCCTGCGCAGCAAAGGCTGGATGGAGTCGCCGGGGCTGACCATCACAAACTGGCCGGGCGCCGAGGCGCAGGCGATGTCATTGGCGGCCAGTTCCATGCGAAAATATCCAGGCTGGATTTCCTTGTTTTCCAGGACCAGGGCGGTTGTGTCGAATAATTTCAAGGCGTGCTCTCCCGTAAAGTAAAATTAACCCCTTAAGATTAGCAGAACCCGGTTTGTAAGTCGATACTCTTTTACGCGGGCTTGAGGCCTATGACTCCGGCGAAGCGGCCCGCGGCGCGACTCGCCCTGTACGAGAAAAAATGCTCCGGCGTGCACTTGGTGCAGATGTTTGCGCAGTCGATGTTTTGACTTTCCAGGCCCGCCGCCGTCAACTGGTCGCGGGTGAGGGCCCAGAAGTCAAAATGGTCCTTTTCGTCCTTGTACTTCCAGAAATTTTCGGGAATTTCCGTCCGATAATGGATGAACTCTGCGCAGCAGGCGCCTAAAGACGGGCCGATGGCGGCGACCATGCCGGCCGGGTTGCATCCAAAAGCCCGGACCATGGCGTCCACGGCGTGAGCCGCAATATTCTGCAGGCTGCCCCGCCACCCGCTATGGACCGCGCCCACCGCCTTTTTTTCGGGATCGTAAAGCAATATGGGCTGGCAGTCGGCCACGGCGACGGCGCAAAACACGCCGGGCAGGTTGGTGACTATGGCGTCGGCCTCCAGGTTCGTCTGCCAAAGCGGGTCCGGGCTTTTATCCGGCGCCGAGTCCAGGACGACCACCTCCTTGCCGTGCACCTGCTTGACGAAAGCCAGGCGATCGGCGCCCATGGCCTTGGCGATGGCCAGCCTGTTTTCCCTCACCAGGTCCGGGTCGTCGTTGACCGCCGTTCCGATGTTCAGGGAGGCCAATTCCCCCTGGCTGACCCCTCCGTGCCTGGAAAAAAACCCGTGGCCTATCTCGTTAAAGCGGCTCAACCCCGGCGTGCGCACCAGTAGGGTTCCGTTATTTCCCGGTTCCAGCATGGCCCTACCCCTGGTCCAATATTTTTTGGATGATGTTGGTGGTGGAGGCGCCTTCCGCCAGATCCACCCTCACGACTTTGCCTCCTGCCTCTTTGACCTCCTTGGCGCCGATGATCTGGTCTTCGGGCCAGTCCGCGCCCTTGACCAAAACCTGGGGCATGACGGCCAGGATGAGGTTCAGCGGGTCCGGCTCGTCAAACAGGGATATAAAATCAATGGATTCCAGGGCGGCCAAAACCTCGGCGCGCTCCGCCTCGGGAACAATGGGCCGCTTGGGGCCTTTGATCTCCCGCACGGAGCGGTCGGAATTCAGGCCCAGAACCAGAACGTCGCCCTGGCTTTTGGCCTCGGCCAGATACCGCACATGGCCCACGTGGAGGATGTCAAAGCATCCGTTGGTGAAAACCACGGTTTGGTTTCCCGCCTTGGCTTTTTCAACGGCTTGCATCAGTTCATTTTTCGGTAATATTTTTGAGATCATAAGCCTCCGGAATTCGATGCTCCAGGCAGGGAATGCTGGTGCGAAAGTCCTTCACTTCTTCCAGATTAAGGGAGGCCGTCAGCAAGGTCTCCCCGCCTCCGGCGCTGGATATAACCTCGCCCCACGGGGAGATGACGGCGGATCGGCCTCCGTAAACAAGCCCCGGGTCCTTGCCGCACCGGTTGCAGGCGATGACAAAGACCTGGTTTTCCACGGCCCGGGCTTGCAGCAGCACTTCCCAATGCCTGATTCTTACGGCCGGCCATTGGGCGGAGACGATCAGCACGATGGCCCCGGCCAGAACCAGAGCCCGGCTTTGCTCGGGAAAACGCAGGTCAAAGCAGGTGAGCAGGCCGGTTTTTCCCCAGGGAGCGGCCGCCAGCACGGACCGGGCGCCCGGCTCAAACTCGCCTTCGCCCGCCGGGGTGAACCGGTGCACCTTGCGGTATTCAGCCTGCACGGCTCCTTTTTCGTTGATGTAATAATGGGTGTTGTACACCCCTTCGGGAGTCAGCTCCGGCATGGTCCCGGAGACGGCCATGTTTAGTTTCTCCGCCAGGCTGCACAGCTCGTCCAGGACGGCGGGCGTTTGCGCGGCGTGCTCCTTTAACGCGGAATAGTCAAACCCGCAGGACCACATTTCAGGCAGTACGGCCAGGTTGACGCCCTGATCCGCCAGGTCCTGGATCGCCCGCCTGGCATGGTCGATGTTTGCCCGGGGATTTCCCAGCTTGACGTCGAATTGAACAAGGCCGGCTTTAGGTTTCTGCACCATTTTTCCTTTTTAAATAGAATTAACGCACAACCACCGCCAGGGTGAGGACGTCCACTTTTTTTGCGCCGGCTTTTAAAAGCGCTTTGGCGCACTCGTTGGCCGTGGCGCCGGTGGTGAAAACATCGTCCACCAAAAGCACGTTTTTGCCGCGGACCAAATCCGGCCTGACCACGGCGAATGCGCCCCGAATGTTCTTGGCGCGCTCCTTGGCTTTGAGCCCGGCCTGGGTTTGGGTCCAGCGCACCCGGGCGAGAGCCCTGGCTTCCACGGGCGGAAACTGACCATTATTCCTTCCCCAATGTTTTACCAGAACAAGGGCCTGGTTGAAACCCCTTTGCCGCAACCTTTTCTTATGCAGAGGAACCGGGACGGCCAGATCCGCGCATCCGGGGCCGTAATGATCCATATAGGCTTGCTCCAGCATGCCGCCCATGGGCGGGGCCAGGGCCGTCTTTTGATTGTACTTCAGGCGATGGATGGCGGTGCGCAAGGGGCCGTCATAGACGCCGGCGGCCCGGGCCATGTTAAATCGGTTTTTCTTTTCCAGGCAGCCGCCGCACAAATGGTCCGGCCCTTCGGGGGAGACAAAGGGCATGCCGCATTTCAGGCATAAGGGGGAGACCGCGGGGGCGTAATCCATCAGACAATCCGGGCACAGGAATTTGGGGAAGGGGGAGGGCGGAGCCTCGGGGATGAACTCCCCGCACGCCGCGCATTTGGGCGGATACAGGGCGTCCAGAAAGGCGTTTTTCAAAATGTTGACGGATGCAGTCAGCATGGCTTCGCCGCCGGAAGGGTTTACCCCGGCTACCAGACCAAGGGCGCCAGGCGCTTTTTATTGCTGCAAAACTCCTTGTAGCCGGTCAAATCGGCTAAGGCCGCTTCCTCCACGCGAATCCGGGAGACGAGGGCGGCGATCAACAAGCACAGAAAAACCAGGGCGGGAAGGGTTCCGAAAAAAAGAACCACGCCAATATGGGCCAGGATCATGCCCGAATAGGCCGGATGGCGCACCCACCTGTAAGGGCCGGTTCGGATGATTTGATGTTCGCTTCGAATGCGCACCCGGTGGGAGTAAAAGGCCCCCAACTCCCGGACCGCCCATTGGCGGAACAAGACCCCGGAGGCGAAAACCAGCAGGCCAAGAAACATCCACGGGGAAATCCCTTGCCGGGGCGCGGAAAAGCCCAGCGCCGTCAGAATGACTCCGCCCTGGGAGAAAGCGTACCATTCCAGGGTTCCTTTGTCTTTTTCCGTTTTGCCGGCCTTTTTATCGCGCACGGACGTCCCTGCCTCCACGATCAGCCACAGGATGTATGCCGCGGACATAAGAACGCCGAGACTGAGGGCCGGGCCGCTCCAATGGCGGTATTTTAAAAAGGAGAAAAAGCAAATGCCCAGGATTAACGCGGCGGACATTATCAAGGGGGAAAGGCCTTGCAGGTCATGTTTCATGACAGCCTCTTAGGGAGCGCTATGGGGCGGTTAGGGGCGGTCCAGGGCTTCGCGCAAGGCCAGGGCGAGATCGCGAATCACAATGGGTTTGTTCATCGTGACTTTTATGCCCACGCTGTCGAGGATATGGCCGGTGGTTCTTTCGCTGAACCCCGTGCACAGCACCACAGGCAGATCGGGCCGGATTTCCTTGCATTTTTGCGCAAGCTGGACGCCCGTCAATCCCGGCATGGTCAGGTCGGTGAACAAGGCGTCGTAAGCATTGGGATCGGCTTTGAACAAGGCCAGGGCGTCGGTGGATCTGGTGGCGCATTCAGCCGTGTATCCGAGCCGCTCCAGCATGCTTTCCACCATGGTTACCATCATTTCCTCGTCGTCAACCACCAGGATGCTTTCATTTCCGTGGGGGATGGCGTCCAGGGGCTCCAAATCCACCTCAGGCTCGGCGGATTGCATGACGGGCAGCAGGACATGGAATGAAGAGCCCTTGCCGGGCTCCGAATAGACTTTAACGGCGCCGTTGATGCTGGTGACGATGCCGTGCACCACGGAAAGGCCGAGCCCGGTTCCTTCCTCTTTGGCTTTGGTGGTGAAATAAGGCTCGAAAATCCGCTCCATGGTTTCCCGCTCCATGCCTCTGCCCGTATCGCTGATAGCCAGGCGCAGGTGCGTACCCTCCATAAGATTGGGGAACAGGGACAGATCCGGCGAGTGCACTTCCATCTCCCGCAGGCTGATATCCAGGGAGCCGCCCCGATCCTGCATGGCATGGAGCGAGTTGGTGCAGAGATTCATGATGATCTGGTGAATCTGCGTGGGGTCGGCCAGGACCGGGCCGCATTTTTCGTCAATCATCTGGCTGATGTTGATGGTGGACGGAAAGGAGGAGCGGATGAGTTTGATGGACTCCTTGATAATGCTTTGGATGCGCACCGGGCCCATTTCGTGCTCGGCGCCGCGGCTGAAGGTCAGGATTTGCTTGACCAGGTCCCTGGCGCGGTAGCTTGCCTTGAGAATGGCCTCCAGGCCGTCATGGGGCCTTTGTTCGCTGATGGCCTCGTCCAGCTCCATTTCCGTGTAGCCGATGATGGGCGCCAGGATGTTGTTAAAGTCGTGGGCGATGCCGCCGGCCAGGGCGCCCATGGCTTCCATTTTTTGGGATTGCCTGAGCCTCAATTCCAGGGCTTTGGTCTCTTCCCGGCCCCGTTTGTCCCGGATATGGTTCCACAAGGCCTGGGCGAAAAGGGTCAACTGGCGAACGTCGGATTCGTCGTAGGGCTCTTCCTTGTTGGCCACCCCCACGATGGCTATCATGGCTGCCCGGTCGAAAATGGGAACGCTCATGTGCCTGCGGATGGGAATGTGGCCCTCCGGATAGCCCTTTTTTAAAGGATGGCCAGGGTAGTCGTTGTGGATCTGGGGAGCGCCGGTCCTGATGCAGTCGGCCCATATGCCCGCCTCATGCAGGGCATATTTACTGTCCCGGGGGGCTTTGCACTGATCTCTGACCGCCTTGGACCACGTAAAAAGCTCGATATTGACCTGATCCTGGTTCACAAAGTGGAAGTAGCCCCCTTCGCTTTCCGTGAGGAGCACGGCGTCTTCCAGGATCTTCTGGATGATTTCCTGTTCCGAGGAGTTCTCGAGGGTTTTCAGGTCTGACAGGGAAAGCAGGGCTTCCAGGCGGGCTTCATCCAACTCCAGTTTTTTTTCGGAAGCGCGCCTGCGAGAGATGTCCGTGAGAAAGCCGGGAAAGCATTCAACGCCTTCCCGGGTTTTGTCTTTAACTGCGGAAAAGGAAACTTCCAGAAGCGAGCCGCGCTTGCTTTGGAACTCCAGTTCAACGTCGGAGACAAACCCTTCGGTTTGCAGCGCCGGAAGTACTTCCTTCACCGCATGTATACGGGATTCGGGGCTGAGAAAATCAAGCAAAGGGCGCCCCAGGACTTCGGCCCTGGAAAGATTCAGATTAACAAGCCAATAGTCATTGACGCTGATGATGTTCCCCTGAACGTCCAGGGCCTGCATCATTACCGGAGTTTTGTTGTAAAGCGTTTCAAACACGGCGCCATCATCCTGTGCACGGCCTTTCCCCCCGGATCCATCCAGGCGATTGGGGGATATTTCAACCCTGGCCCGCTTCATGGCTTCTCCACCCTTTAACAAGTATTCCGCACTTTGACAGGCTGTTGTTCAAGGCGACGGTAAAATGACCGAATACGGAAATAAATCAAAAAACAAGAAAAATGACTTGGGAAAACAGCATGCCCTTTTGGGTGCAATGCTATGGCCGCCTTTCCGCCTGGGCTTAACCGGCGGCCAAGGGCGGAATTCCGTTTTCCCATGGGTTTTACCTGAATCGGTGTTAAAAGGCTTTTAATACCGATAACGATAATCTTGTAATAGGAATTTCTTTTTTTTTCAAGAAAGTTATTGGCTTGAGGGTGTGAGTCTCGTCACACATCAAAGTACTGGTGCGGGGTATGGCGATTGCGTGTACGATTGCAGAAACGCCGGTCAACAGGGGGCGTTTCCTAAAATATCGATCTTTTTACATGAGTAAATATGACAAAAAGCGTTATATTTGAAGGGAGGGGAAGGGGCGCCGTAAAAAAACATGGGCCTGGCATAATGCCAGGCCCATATCTGCAAAATTATGATAAATTTTCCGCCAGCGCCTTGGCGAATTCGGAGCATTTCACCTCGGTCGCCCCGGGCATCTGCCGGGCCAGGTCGTAGGTGACCCGCTTTTGGCCGATGGTTTTCGCCAGGGCTTTGTGCAAGGCCTGGGCGGCCTCCTCCCATCCCAGGTAGGTCAGCATCATGGCGCCGGAGAGAATCAGGGAGCCGGGGTTGACCTTATCCAGGTTGGCGTATTTGGGCGCGGTTCCGTGTGTGGCCTCGAACACGGCGCAGCCGTCGCCGATGTTGGCGCCGGGGGCCATGCCCAATCCCCCGACCTGGGCGGCCAGGGCGTCGGAGATGTAGTCGCCGTTCAGGTTGGGCGTGGCGATGACGTCGAATTCGTCGGGCCGGAGGAGGACTTGCTGGAAGAGCATGTCGGCGATGCGGTCCTTGATGACCACCTTGCCCTGGGGGCGTTTTCCGTCAAAGTCGTCCCAAAGCTCCTGTTCGGTGATGGTTTGGTCGGCGAAGCGTTCCTTGGCGGCCTCGTAGCCCCATTTGGCGAAGGCGCCTTCGGTGAACTTCATGATGTTGCCTTTGTGCATGAGGGTGACGGAGGCGCGATCATTGGCGATGGCGTATTCAATGGCCATGGCCACCAGCCTTTTGGTGTTTTGGGCGCTGATGGGCTTGATGCCTATGCCGGCTTTTTCCGGGACTTTGGAGCCGAACTCCTTGGTCAGAAAGGCCGCCAGCTTGTCGGCTTCCTCGGTTCCGGACTCAAACTCAATGCCTGCGTAAAGGTCTTCGGTGTTTTCCCTGAAAATCACCATGTCCACCTTCTCGGGCTCCCGCACCGGGCTTGGCATGGGCGGGATGTACCTTGTGGGGCGCACGCAGGCGTAGAGATCCAGCAACTGGCGGATGGCCACGTTGACGCTGCGGATGCCGCCGCCCACGGGGGTGGTGAGGGGGCCTTTGATGGCCGCCGTGTGCTCCCGGATGGAGTCCAGGGTTTCCTGGGGCAGCCACTCGCCGGTCAGGTTAAAGGCCTTTTCTCCAGCCAGGATTTCCTTCCAGATAATCTGCTTTTCGCCCTTGTAAGCGTATTTGACTGCAGCGTCCAGGGCCAGTTGGGTCGCCGCCCAGATGTCCGGACCGGTCCCGTCCCCTTCTATAAAAGGAATGATCGGGTCGTTAGGCACGTTCAACGTTCCGTCGTCCGAAACCGTGATTTTCGTTCCTTGCATTGTCATTTTTATTTACCCTTTCGACTTGACTGACATTCTGCGTTGGCGCATGACCTCGTACATGGAAAGCGCGCCTGCAACTGAAGCGTTCAACGACCCCAAGGGGCCTGCTTGGGGAATGGAGACCAGTTGGTCGCATTCCTTTCTTACCAGGGGCCGGAGCCCCTTGCCCTCGTTCCCGACGACAACGGCGGCGGGACCGGTCAGGTCCGCCTCCCAGACCGTGCCGGAGGCCCGGGCGTCCAGGCCGAAAAACCATACTCCCTGGTCCTTGAGGTATTGCATGGATCGGACCAGATTGACGACCCTGGCCACGGGCATGTGCTCCAGGGCTCCGGCGGAGGCTTTGGAGACCGCCGGGCTTAAGGGAGACGAGCGCTTGTCCGGCATGATCACGCCGTGGACTCCCGCGCACAAGGCGGTGCGCATTAACGCTCCGCAGTTTTGCGGGTCGTTTATTTCATCCAGCAGCAAAAAGAACAGGGGCTGTTCGCCGCCCGCCTTTTTAACAAGCGACTCCAGGGCTATGGGTTTAAAAAGGCTGACCCTGGCCGCCACTCCCTGGCCGCCTCTGTCCTGGCCTTTAAAAAAGGATTGATCCGGGGTTTTCACCTCAATGCCGCGCTCCCGGGCCAGGGAGAGGATTTCCTCCTTGCCTTCGCCGGTGCGGGATTCCGACACGTAAACCGCCAGGAACTGCCTTTTTCCCGCCAAAAGGGCCTCGCGCACCGGGTGCATGCCGTATAAAAGCTCCGTTTTCATGAGCGCCGCTCCGCCTCCGGGCAAGGGGGAGGCGCGCCGTATTGCAGCACCACGCCTTCCAGTTCGTTGATGGCCGTTTCCAGGTCGTCGTTCACCAGTATATGCTTATAAAGGCTCCGTTTTTTCATTTCGCCCTTGGCGTTTTCCAGGCGTTTGGCGATCACTTCCGGGGCATCGGTTCCCCGGCTTGAAAGCCGCTGCTCCAAAACCTCCATGGATGGCGCCATGATAAACAGGGTGACGGCCTGGGGAAAGCGTTTGAGGATTTTTTCCGTGCCCTGGACGTCGATGTCCAGGAGCACGAAGCATCCCCGGTCCAGGCAGCGGGCGATAAAACGGGCGCTGGTGCCGTAATAATTGCCATGGACTTCGGCCCACTCGGCCCAGCGCTCCTCTTCAATGCCCTGGAGGAAATCCTCCTTGGACGTGAAATTGTAATCCACGCCGTCCTTTTCCCCCTGCCGGGGCGGGCGGGTGGTATGGGACACCGAATAGGCCAGGTTGGGCTGTCTTGCGCACAGGGCCTCCCTGAGGGTGGTCTTGCCCGCTCCGGAGGGGGCGGACATAATAAATAGTCTGCCCCGGCTATTCGGGCTCATTTTGCGTTCCTTCCTCTTTCTTGTCCCTGACCGCAGCGTAGCGCTGGGCCAGGGTGTCGGCCTGAATGGCGGACAGAATCACGTGGTTGGAGTCCATGACCAGGATGGCCCGGGTTTTTCTGCCGCATGTGGCGTCCACCAGCCTGCCCGCTTTTTTCGCCTCGTCCTTCAGCCTCTTCATGGGCGAGGTGTTGGGCGTGACGATGGCCACCACCCGGTGCGCCGCCACCCGGTTGCCGAAGCCGATGTTCAGCATGGGGTCGGGCCTCAGCCCGGTCAGGTACTGGCGTTTGTTTTCAAAATCCCGTTCGGCCTTTTCCCGCCCGGCCTTTTCCCGCTCCGCCTTCTTTTCCATAAATCCCCCCGGGCCTTATTCCACGTTCTGGACCTGCTCCCGAATTTTTTCCACCTCCGCCTTGGCGGCCACAACCACGTGGGACAGCCCCGCATCCGAGGATTTGGAGCCCATGGTGGAGAACTCCCTGTGCAGTTCCTGCGCCAGGAAGTTAAGAGACCGTCCGGGAGGCTCCTCCTGGTCCAGGATGTCCCTGAACTGGGCGATATGGCTTCGGGCGCGGACGATTTCCTCGGTAATGTCCGATTTATCCGCCAGGAAAGCGGCTTCCTGGGCCAGACGGGCCGGATCCAGATCGGCGGCGCCTTCCAAAAGGGCGGCCAGGCGCTCCTTGAGCTTCTCCAAATGAACCTCGGGCTGGCTCGCCGCCATGCTGGAAACGGACTCAAGGGATTCCTCCAGCTTTTTCAGACGGCCCAAGAAATCTTCATGCAAGGCTTCGCCTTCGGTCTCCCGCATGGAGGACAGGGCGTCCAGGGCCTGGCTCAACGCCTGTTCCAGCAGGCTCCAGTCCGATTCCAGGTCCGGCTTGACCGAGGAGGCGTTGATGACCCCGTTCAGACGAATGATGCTGTCAATGGGGATGGGGTCGGACAGGCCCAGGGCTTCGTGGACCTCCTTGACGGCCTCGTAGTAATTTCGGGCCAGGGCCGCGTCGGCCTCGTAAACCTGGGACGATCCTCCCTGGCTGCGGACTTCCACGGTCACGTCCACCCGGCCGCGGCTAAGGGCCTGGCGGATGCGGTTTTTGATTTTTTCCTCCAGGGCGATCCAGGGCCTGGGCATGCGCACGGCGATCTCACAAAACCGGTGGTTCACGGACCGGATTTCCACGGAAATGGTTTTGTCGTCGCCTTGCGCTTCCCCTCTCGCAAACGCGGTCATGCTGTGTATCACGTCAAGACTCCTGTCTGTGGTGTTTTTATATCAAGCGCCGGGTCTATACGGCATCCCGGCTAAAATTATTTATTATACCGTGTTGTCCGGCCGGCGTAAAGGAGCAACACAAGGCCCAAAATCCGCGATTGGATTTGCCGGAGGGGTGGTTTGAACATTTCAGGGCGTTTCAGCCCTTGTTTTAGGAGTCCGGCGGACTCATCGCCCCCTCCAGGATGGCCAGGGAAGAATCCTCAACCTGCTTTCTAAGGAAAAGGCCGCACCCCTCCCTCAGACCTTTGCCAAGTCTTTTTTCCGCAAACCATTGAACGCAGCTTTTGTCATCCATGACAAAACTCATAACTTCGATGTCGTATCTCACGCATCACTCCATAGCCGCCGCGCCGCACCTTCAGAATAACCTCCCGTGCGTGCCTGACGACCTTGCCCGCCAATCCATACAAACGCCACCGCACCGTTTGCACC
>NZ_FQZU01000003.1 GCF_900142135.1 Desulfatibacillum alkenivorans DSM 16219
GGCCAGCAGGGAAAGGCGTTTATATATTACGAGCTTGGGGTGTGACGCCAAGAAATTTGGGGAGGCCGTTCGCAATCATTGGGGCATAGAAAATTCGGTCCATTGGGTCCTGGACATTGCATTCCGGGAGGATGAAAGCCGGATCAGGGCTGGGCACGCCCCTGAAAACTTGGCGGCGCTAAGACATATCGCCTTGAATTTGCTGAAAAAAGACAAATCCTTTAAAGGAAGTATAAAAACCAAGAGGCTGAACGCGGCAATGGACGTTGAGTATTTACAAGAGGTTGTGTTTTCATAAAATTCACTGAACACGAAACGCCACACGCGGATTCTTTACTTGCGTTGGCCCTGGAAGGCAGGACTATATTTTAGGCAAACGAATGTGCTATGCCTTTTGTGGTGGAGAACGGCCCGCCGTGTGCTAGACATTACATCCAATCTGAGAGCATTCATGAGTCAGCCTTCCGACTCCGGTTTTTCCGGAGACCAATTGTTTACCAAACCTTTCGCCGTGCTGCTGGTTGTGTATTTCATGGTCATGAGCAATTTGGCGGTGTTTTTTAATTTTTTCAGCTATCTGGAACAGGTTGGGGTTTCCGCGAAGACGGCCGGCTTGCTTTTGGGCGTTTTTCCTTTGGTTGCCTTGGCGGCGAGACCCATGCTGAGTTCGCGGGTGCATCCGGGAAACGCCCTGCCCTGGTGCATATCGGGCGCCGTAGGCATGGCGGCGAGTCTGGCCGCGTACGCTTTTGTGCAGGATGTTTGGCTTTTGGCCGTGCTCAGGGGATTCCATGGCCTGGCTTTTGTAATCGGGCTGACTGCTTTGATTTCCCTGACGGTCAGCGTGGTTCCTCCCTTGAAAAGCGGCCAGGCATTCGGGGCCATAACGGTGGCGAACCTTTTTCCCTACGCCATAATGCCGCCCGCAGTGGAGTACGTCCTGGGAAACGGCGGGACCCAGGGCATGGTGTTTATGGGCGCCGGAATCGTCATGGCGGCGGCGCCGCCTTTTTTATGGCTCGTCAGCCGCATGGAAGCCTTTTCCGTCAAGGAGCGGCCCAAGGAGGAAGACGTCCTTTCAAGGCGGGAGTTTTTGGATAATTTCAAGTCGCCGGTTATGCTTTTTTTACTGGCCATGTCCGGCGCGGCGTATTTGTGCTTCGCCATGGTTTTTTATTTCCTGAAGAGTTACGGCGGCGCCATCGGAATCCATCAGGTCGGGCGCTTTTTCACCCTCACCATCATTTTCATGATCGGAGTGCGGGTGGCGGCGTTTTCCCTTTTCGACCGCTGGAACAAGGCCAGGGTGTGCGGCGCAGGGCTTATTTATGTCGGATTGTGCTTTTACTTGCTGGGAACGGTTCGCAGCCCCTGGCTGTTTTTCGGAACCGGCGCTTTACTGGGGCTGGGGTGGGGAATAACCATGCCGCTCATCGGCGCGCTTATATTCGACGCATCGCCGCCCAGGCTGCGGTCCTTCAATACCAACATGATGATCGAGATGATCGACGGAGGCTATTTTCTGGCCCCGACCCTGGGCGCAGCCATAGCGTCGTCTTTGGGATATCCGGCTATGTTGTATTTTGAGGCGGGAGTTGCCGTGTTGTTCGGGATTGGGGCTTTACGGCTGGCGAGAAAGATATAGGGAGGCTGCGCCGAGCCGTTTAACCGCCCGGCCGCAACCGTCCCTATCCCCCGCGCCAGGGGGGCGTCTTTTCAGTTAGATGGAATCCACCTCTTCGTACACCGTGATTTCAGGCTGGCCGGCGGCGAAGGTCATGGCTTTTTCCATGAAGGCCTTGAAGTGCGGCGTGGAGCTGTGAACGCCCAGGGCTTCCTTGTCTTTATATTTTTCAATGATAACAAAGGTATTGGGATCTTTTTTGTTGATGTTAAGGCTGTAGGCCAGGGCGCCTTCTTCGGTTGCGACGCCTTTTATAAGTTCCTTGACGCCTGCCAGGGCTTCGTCTCTTTTGGCTTCCTGGACCGGAATTTTTGCGATTACTGCGATCATGGCTTTCTCCTTGATGTGAAAGTTAAAATGACGCGGGGCGGAATCCTCGCCTTCCATATTCACACAATCGGGCTAAAAAGGACAATAATAAAATAGAGCGCTCGTCATATTAATTCGGTGGCCGATGTTTGAATCTTTCTGCTATTTTAATATAATAATTTAAAAATATTACCATATATGCCATTTGATAAAATGGTCTTCGTGATCAGGCAATGCTCTTTAACGAAGGGGGCAGGGTCTCCCTGCCCAAGGCGGGCATGACCGCCTTAATTCCGGGCCGGAAGCATGTTTTCATAGCGCGTGGCCGCGCTATGAGGGCAGGGAAACCCTGCCCCTACGAGGCGGCAACTGAGGTGTTGACGTTTTTAGGCAGCCAATCCAGCCTTATTCATGGCAAGTGCATCTTTTCCAATCAGCCAACCCATTAATCCATGACGGAGACGCGACATGGATTATAATCCCGACATCCACCATCGTTGATCCATCCGGTTAAAATCTTATGATTACTCGGGGACGGGAACTGTTTTTGTCACCATTTGCCTTCAAGGGCGAAAATGCCTTTTGGGAAACATTACGGACGGAAAAATGATTTTAAACGACGCGGGAAAGATAACGGAATATTGGTGGCGCCGGATTCCCGAACATTATCCCGGGGTCCAACTGGATGCATTCGCGGTGATGCCCAACCATTTGCACGGAATTTTCCATGCTGGCCACTCCGGCGAGCAAAGAGAACCTGGGTCGCAGCAGAGATTAGACTTTCAAAAGGTCTCAAAATTGGGAAGGATAATCGCCTATTTCAAATATCAATCCACCAAGCAAATCAACTCATTTGGGAACGCTCCTGGACAAAAGGTGTGGCAGCGTAATTTTTATGAGAACGTGGTTCGAGACGAAAAGTCATTGAACGCCATTCGGGAATATATTGCGAAAAATCCCCGTCAATGGGAGTTTGACAAAGAGAATCCCATGAGAACATGGCGGAGCGCCCCAGGCCAAAACGCCGCGCCTTCAGAGCCTTAGCAAGTTTAATTTGGAGCCCAAAACAGAGTTGCCTCGCGTCCTCTTTTCTGAACGCCGGAAATAACTATTGCCTGAATTCGACCTCCCGGGTATGACTCTCGAGGATAACGCCTGGAGATTGGAGTTTTCCGGCAAAGGAGGTTTATGACACGGCAGCAGCAGGCATATGCATACGCCATTGGAGCGGTTTTGATCTGGTCCACGGTGGCGTCGGCGTTTAAAATATCCCTCAGGCATTTAAGCCCGATCCAGCTTCTGCTGTGGGCGGACATTTTTTCGATCATCTGCCTGTTTTCCGTTCTGCTGGTTCAGAAGAAGCTGCCGATGCTGAAAACCCTGCCCCGCCCCGCGCTTAAGCGCGGCCTGGCCCTGGGCGTGTTGAACCCCTTCCTATATTACGTGATTTTGTTTGCGGCCTATGACCTGTTGCCCGCCCAGGAGGCCCAGCCTCTCAACTATACCTGGGCCATCACCCTCACCGTGCTTTCCTGGCCCTTGCTGGGCCAGAGGCTCGGGGTCCGGGAAGCCGTCGCCATCGCGGTCAGCTACCTGGGAGTCGTACTGATATCCACCCATGGAAACCCTTTGGCCCTTTCCTTTTCCAGCGGACCGGGCGTGGCTCTGGCCTTGGGCAGCACCATTATCTGGGCTTTGTTCTGGATTTTCAACGCCAAGGACGAGACCGATCCGGTCATCAGCCTGTTTCTGAATTTTTCCGCCGGATTTCCTTTTATATTGATCGCCTGCGTCCTGTTTTCATCCCCCTGGCCGGGCGCCTGGCAGGGGCTTGCCGGAGCGGCCTATGTGGGCGTGTTTGAAATGGGAATCACCTTTGTTTTCTGGTTGAAAGCCTTGCGCCTGACTTCCAGCGCGGCCAAGGTGTCCACTTTGATATTTTTTTCGCCTTTTTTGTCCCTGGTTTTCATCCATTTTCTCGTGGGGGAGGAGATTTTGCTCTCCACCATCGTCGGCCTGGGATTCATAATAGCAGGCAATGCTCTCCAACAGACCGGCAAAGGCGCCGATTAATTTCCGATTCTACTATTTCTCTATTGTGCAATTGACCGATTTATATTGGTTTTTACGTATTTCTCAGGGCGTTCAAAATCAGGTTGACGCATTGCGTTCTGTGAGGGTATCGTTAGGCTTTTAAGGGCGCACGCCCAAACCCCAAAAAACACCCCTCTATTTTGGAAAGGAGATAGCAATGAAAAAAATTCTGTTTCTGATCGCGGCGCTGAGCATGATCGCAGCCGGGACGGCCTTGGCGGCCGACACCGTCAAAATCGGCCTGACGGCTCCCATTACCGGTTCCTGGGCCGCAGAAGGCCAGGACATGAAGCAGATTTGTGAACTGTTGGCCGATCAGGTGAACGCCGATGGCGGCCTGTTGGGCAAAGAGGTCGAAGTGGTTGTGGCTGATGACGGCGGCAACGAGCAGACCGCAGCCCTGGCGGCCCAGCGTCTGGCGACCAAAGGCATTGTCGCCGTTGTGGGCACCTACGGCTCCTCCGTGACCGAGGCTTCCCAGGGCATCTACAACGCCGCCAAGATCCCCCAAATCGCCAATGGATCCACGGCTGTCCGCCTGACCGAAAAAGGCCTGAAGTACTTTTTCCGCACCAGCCCCCGCGATGACGAGCAGGGCCGGGTGGCCGCCAAGACCCTCATGGGCATGGGCTACAAAAAGATCGCCATCCTCCATGACAACACCACTTACGCCAAAGGCCTGGCCGAAGAAACCAAGGCTCTGCTGGACAAAGAGCCCGTGGAACTGGTTTTCTTTGACGCTCTGACCCCCGGCGAGCAGGATTACACCACCATCCTCACCACCCTGAAGACCAAGGATGCGGAAGTGGTTTTCTTCACCGGCTACTATCCGGAAGCGGGCCTCATGCTGCGCCAGAAAAAAGAGATGGGCTTTGACGTTCCCTTTGTGGGCGGCGACGCCACCAACAACCCCGACCTGGTGAAGATCGCCGGCAAAGACGCAGCCGAAGGCTTCTACTTTATTTCTCCTCCGGTTCCCCAGGATTTGCCCTCCAAGGAGGCCAAAGACTTCCTGGCCGCTTACACCAAGAAATACGGCGCCGCTCCCGGATCCATCTGGGCGGTTCTCTCCGGCGACGGGTTCCGGGTTATGGTGGAAGCCATCAAGCAGACCAAGTCCACCGATCCCGACAAGATCGCCGATTACCTGCACACTGGTATGAAGGACTTCCCCGGACTGACCGGCTCCATCTCCTTTGACGGCAAAGGCGACCGCGTCGGCGACGTATACCGGGTTTACAAAGTAGATGCAGAGGGTGGGTTCATCCTTCAGTAATTAACACGGATTGCGCATTGATCGCACCGTATGCGGAGGGGGCGGCAGGGGCTCAAGGCCTTTGCCGCCCGTTCCCCTTTTTGGGGCCTTCGTAAAAATTCCTGCAAGGGGAACGGACTCATGGAACAATTTTTCCAGCAATTGACAAACGGGCTGGCCATCGGAGGCATATACGCCCTTATCGCTTTGGGCTACACCCTGGTTTACGGGGTATTAAAACTCATCAATTTCGCCCACGGCGATTTATTCACCATCGGGGCTTTTCTGGGCCTCTCTCTTCTTACGGCTTTTTCCCTGACCGACAAACTGGGCTTTGCCATGGGCGTGGGCGCCCTGGTGCTCATGGTCGTGTGCCTGGTGGGCATCATCGGCATATTGTTGGATCAGGCGGCGTACAAGCCCTTGCGCACGTCCCCGCGGCTGTCCGCCGTGGTTTCGGCCCTGGGCATGTCCATTGTCTTTTCCAACGCCATCATGCTGGTTTTCGGCCCCAACCCCGAGGTCTATCCCCACGGAATCCTGCCCTCCAGCGCGCTGAACATTTTCGGCCTGCCCTTTCCGGTCAAGCGCCTTATGCTTCTCCTGACTTCGCTGGTGCTCATGGCGGCCCTGTATTTTTTCATCCAAAAGACCACCATCGGCGCGGCCATCCGCGCGGCGGCCATTGACCAGGACGCGGCCCGGCTCATGGGCATCAACGTGAATCGCGTGATCATGCTGATTTTTTTTATCGGCCCGGCTTTGGGCGGGGCCGCCGGAGTCATGGTGGGGCTCTATTACGGGCAGATCAAGTGGACCATGGGCTGGCTCTACGGGCTCAAGGCTTTTACGGCGGCCATTCTGGGAGGCATCGGCAACATCCCGGGCGCCATGGTGGGCGGACTTTTGCTGGGAGTCATCGAATCCCTGGGTTCGGCCTACATCTCCATGGCCTGGAAAGACGCCATCACCTTCGTGGTGCTCATTTTAATCCTGATTGTCCGTCCCACGGGCCTGTTGGGGGAAAGGGTGGCAGAGAAGATATGAACGACGCTCCCCGTTTTTCCAAAAGGCAGATCATATATGCGGCGGCGGCGGCGCTATGGATTATTTCGCCCTTGTTTCTGGACAATTATCAGACGGACGTCCTGAACAATGTGGGCCTGTACGCCATTCTGGCCTTGTCCCTGAACGTCATCCTGGGCTACGGCGGCATGTTCCACATGGGGCATGCGGCCTTTTACGCCATCGGGGCGTACACCACGGCCATCTTGTCCACCCAGTTCGGCGTCCCCACAATGTGGACCATGCCTTTGGCGGGCATCCTGGCGGGAGGGTTCGCCCTCATCGTGGCCCGCCCCATCATCCATTTGCGGGGCGACTATTTGTTGATCGTGACTATTGGCATGGTGGAAATCGTGCGCATTGCCATTATTAATGACGCGGTTTCCAGCGCCGCCAAACTCCTCAACAAGGGCTTTATGCTCATAGGCATCCAGGATTGGGCCTGGTGTAAGAAAATCGCCATGGCATCAACCGGCGGCCCAAACGGCATCTTTGGAGTGCCGGCGCCCTCGGTTTTCGGTTTTGAGATTAACGGCATTGTAAACACCACCCACTACTTTTTCTTGATCACCGCGTTCCTGGCGGCGACCATCGTGCTGTTTTTCCTGCTGGAGCGGTCCCGCTACGGCCGGGCCCTGCGCTACCTGTGCTCGGACGAGATCGCCGCCGAAGGCAGCGGCGTGAACACCTCGGGCTATAAGCTGAGCGCCTTTGTCATCGGCGCTTTCTGGGCCGGCATGGCCGGAACCTTGTTCGCGGGCAAGATCACTTTCATCTCTCCCAGCACCTTCACCTTTTGGGAGTCGGTGGTCATGTTCATGATCGTCATCCTGGGCGGCTCCGGCTACATACCCGGCGTGTTGTTGGGCGCCTTGCTTATTGTGGGCTTGCCGGAAATGTTTCAGGAGCTTCAGCAATACCGCATGCTGATTTTTGGAATTGTGCTTGTGATTATGATGGTTTTCAGGCCCCAGGGCATTATGCCGCCCAAACCGCCCAAGTATCCCATACACAAAGTGGAAGAAAAGGAGGTGACGCTATGAGCCTCCTGAAACTGGACGGAGTCGTAAAGACGTTCGGCGGCCTGACCGCCGTGGACGAGGTTTCCTTTGACGTGCCCCATGGCTCCATTTTTGGGCTTATCGGCCCCAACGGCGCGGGCAAGACCACGGTGTTCAACCTCATCACCGGCAATTACAAGCCGGACCGGGGCGCCGTTATTTTTAACGGCGAAAACATCACGGGCAAGATCACCCACAAAATCGTGGAAAAGGGCATCGCCAGGACCTTTCAGACCATCCGGCTGTTCCAGGAGATGTCCGTCCTGGAAAATGTGCTGGCGGGATGCCATTGCCGCATGACTTCCGGCCCCATCTCCGCCATGTTCCGGCTGCCCAAAGCCCGCCGGGAGGAAAGAAAGACCCTGGGCAAGGCCCTGGCCGAGCTTCGATTCACCGGCCTGGAAGCCCAGGCGGAGAATCTGGCCAAGAACCTTTCCTACGGCAATCAGCGGCTTTTGGAGATTGCAAGGGCGCTGGCCACCAATCCGCAATTGATCATTTTGGACGAGCCCGCGGGCGGCATGAACGAGCAGGAAACCGCGGCTTTGGTGGAATTGATTTTTCAGATTCAAAAGCGGGGCGTCACCGTGCTATTGATCGAGCACGACATGAGCTTGGTCATGAAAGCCTGCGAGTATCTCGTGGTGATCGAATACGGCAAGAAAATCGCCGAAGGAACCCCGGACGTGGTGAAAAACGATCCCCAGGTTATCGAAGCCTATCTGGGCAGCGATGAAGATGATTTTTAGGGAGCGCCCATGCTTTTAGATATAAAAAATCTGCACGTTAAATACGGCAATGTGGAGGCCCTGCACGGCATCGACATCGAGGTTGATGAAGGGGAGATCGTCACCCTGTTGGGCGCCAACGGCGCGGGAAAAACCACTACCCTGAACGCCATCTCCGGCCTGGTCAACGTGACCCAAGGGGAGATTGTGTTCAGAGGCGAGGCCCTGCACAAACTTCCGGCCCATAAGGTGGTGACCCGCAAAATCACCCAATCGCCCGAAGGCCGCCGGGTTTTCGGCGTATTGACAGTCCAGGAAAACCTGAATTTAGGAGCCTTTACGTCCAAGAATAAGGAGAGGGTTGCAAAAAGCCTGGAATGGATCTATGAGCTTTTTCCTCGTCTGGCGGAGCGCAGGGCCCAGTTGGCCGGGACCCTGTCCGGAGGCGAACAGCAAATGCTGGCGATCGGCAGGGCTCTCATGTCCAACCCCAAGCTCTTGCTTTTGGACGAGCCCAGCCTGGGCCTTGCGCCAGTGCTGGTGAACCAGATTTTTAAGACGGTTCGACAAATCAATCAGGCCGGCGTTACGGTCATGCTGGTGGAGCAGAACGCCCGCATGGCGCTTAAGCTGGCCCATCGGGGGTACGTGATGGAGGTGGGGAAAATAGTCATGGCCGATTCGGCCCAAGCGTTGTTGAAAAACCCCGACGTGCTCCAAGCCTATCTGGGAGGAGCTGAATGATCTGAAAGGAGTAAAAATGGCTGACATGGATGACAGGAAGATTAGGCAGGCTGCCGCGGAATTGGCCGCAAAATGGCAGGACCGTGCGAATAAACTCCTGACTCGAGAAGAAAAAGCCATTCAGGAGCAAATGCTCAAGCTTCTGACCCACCCGTCTGACAAGGTGGTTCTCACCAAAATGATCGATCAGTGTTTTCGATCGCATGACAACGACCGGGTGGCCGATCAAGTCAACCATCTTCTTACGGATTTCGGCGTGCCCGGGTTTTTCTCCCGGGTGGAAAAACTGCTCATTCAGATGTTCATGGGCCTGGGACGCCACTTCCCGGACGTGGCCGTGCCCAGAATGGTCAAGCAAATGCGCCAGTCCTCGTCCCGGGCTATTATCCCGGGCGAGGCCGATCCTTTGCACAAGCACCTGGAAAAGCGCAGGAACCAGGGTGTGCGCATGAACATCAACCACCTGGGCGAGGCGGTCCTTGGCGAGGAGGAGGCCCATCACAGGCTGGTCACCTACATCCAGGATATGGCCGACCCGGACGTGGAATACATCTCCGTCAAGATTTCCACCCTATATTCCCAGATTTCCTCTTTGGCCTTTGAGCACACCGTGGACGTGATGGTGGACCGCCTGTCCAAGCTCTACGCCGTGGCCAAGCAAAACACCTTCACCCGCCGCGACGGAACCAAAGTTCCCAAGGTCGTGCACCTGGACATGGAGGAATACCGCGACCTCCACATTACCTATCAGGCGTTTATCCGCACCCTGGATAAGCCGGAGTTCAAGGACTATACCGCCGGCATCGTGCTGCAGGCCTATATTCCCGACTCCCAGCCCATTCAGCAGCAGCTGACCGAATGGGCCAAAAAACGCGTGGCAGACGGCGGCGCGCCCGTCAACCTGCGCATCGTCAAAGGCGCCAACATGGAAATGGAGATGATCGAATCCCACCATTTCAACTGGCCCCTGGCGCCTTACGACAATAAGCTGGACGTGGACGCCAACTACAAACGCATGGTCAGGTACGCCATGCAGCCGGAAAACATCAAGGCCGTGCGCCTGGGCGTGGCGTCCCATAACCTGTTCGAGCTGGCCTACGCGCACGAAACGGGCAAGGCCCTTGGCGTCGCCGGCCAGTATTGGTTCGAAATGCTGGAAGGCATGGCCGATCACGTGCGCCGGGCCATCTGCGAAATGTCCGGAGAGGTGCTGTTATACGCGCCCGTGGCGACCAATGATCAGTTCATCAACGCCATCGCCTATCTCATCCGCAGGCTGGACGAAAATACGTCTCCTGAAAATTTTCTACGGTATTCCCCAGCCCTTAAAACCGATTCCGAAGCCTGGGATTTTCTGAAAGACAGCTTTTTGGAATCCTGCGACCGGATTGACACCGCGCCCGTTGGACCCAGACGGTCCATGGACAGGGCGGCGGAGAAATTCCCCGAGGACGTGGGAGCCTACCATTCCCTTATGTTCACCAACGAGGCGGACACGGACTGGTCTCTGCTCGCCAACGTGGAGTGGGCCAAGTCCATTCGGGATAAATGGATGATGGAAGAAGGCGCGAAGCCTGCGCAAATCCCCATTGTGGTCGCGGGCGAGGAAATCTTCGACCGGGATGCAAGAGAAGCCATCGACTCGGCCCGGTACGATGAAAAAACCGGTCAGCGCATCGTGGCCGCCAATTACGCCATGGCCACGGCCGAGGACGCGGACAAAGCCGTGGAAGCGGCCAAGGCCGACCCGGACGGATGGCGCTCCAAAAGCCTGGACGAACGCCACGCCATCCTGGATAAGGTCGCCCATGAACTCAGGAAGGCCCGCGGCGACCTCATCGGCGCGGCCGCCGCCAACACGGGCAAGGTGTTCACCGAAGCGGACCCGGAAGTCTCCGAGGCTGTGGACTTTGCCGAGTTTTATCCCTATTCCGCCAAGCAATTTGAAGCCCTGCCCAATATCAAAGCAACGCCCAAGGGCGTGGGCCTTGTGGTGACTCCCTGGAACTTTCCCATCGCCATCCCCTGCGGGGGAATGGCAGCCGCCCTGGCCGCCGGAAACACAGTGATTTTCAAGCCGGCTTCCGCAGCGGTTATCACGGCCTGGGAGCTTGTCCAGTGCTTTTACCGGGCCGGGGTTTCCAAAAACACCTTGCAGTTCCTGCCATGCTCCGGCGGAGAGGTCGGCCCCCGTTTGGTCAACAACCCGGACGTGGATTTTGTCATTCTCACCGGCGGCACGGATACGGGCATGGAAATGCTCAAGCAGCGCCCGGACATGTTCCTGGCGGCGGAGACCGGCGGCAAGAACGCCACCATCGTCACGGCCATGTCCGATCGGGATCAGGCCATCAAGAACATCCTGCACTCCGCCTTTTCCAACTGCGGACAGAAGTGCAGCGCCACCTCCCTGGTGATCCTGGAAAAAGAGGTCTACGAAGACGAGCTATTCCGCAAGCAACTGGCGGACGCGGCCAGGAGTCTTAAGGTCGGGTCGTGCTGGCAGTTCCGCAACAAGATGGGGCCGCTCATCCATCCTCCCAAGGGAGACCTGAAAAAAGCCCTGACCACCCTGGAGCCCGGAGAGTCCTGGCTGTTGCAGCCGGAGCAGGTGGGGGACAACCCGTATCTGTGGACTCCCGGCATCAAATGGGGCGTTAAGCCCGGCTCGTACACCCACATGACCGAGTTTTTCGGCCCGCTCATCGGCGTCATGGAAGCCAAAGACCTGAGCCACGCCATGGAGCTGGTCAATCAGACAGGCTACGGCCTGACCTCCGGCCTGGAAAGCCTGGACCACCGCGAACAGCTCAAGTGGAAGGACGGAATCAAGGCCGGAAACCTTTACATCAACAAGGGCACCACCGGCGCCATCGTCCTGCGTCAGCCTTTCGGCGGCATGCGCAAATCCGCATTGGGCGCGGGCATCAAGGCGGGCAGCCCCAATTACGTATACCAATTCATGGATTTTGAAGACGTTTCCTGGCCCGAGGCCGGACCGGTGAATAAGGAAACTGCGTTATTGCGGATCGCCCAGGACTGGGAAATCGACCTGAAATGGAACCGTTTTCCCGAGGAAATCTCCCAGGATCTGTGGAAGACGGTCCGGGCCATCAAAAGCTATGTATACCAATACGACAAGGAGTTCGGCCGGGAGCATGATTATTTCACCCTTCGCGGTCAGGACAACCTGTTCCGTTACCTGCCCAAAGGCCGTGTGGTCATCCGCGTGACGCCCCAGGACAGCCTGTTTGAAACTTTGGCCCGCGTTTCCGCCGCCATTGCAACCCGGTGCGTGCCCATGCTCAGCCTGCCGCCTGGTTTGGATAACGAATTGACGGCGTTTCTTTCCACGCGGCGCGGACAAAAATTCTGCAAGGACGTGGCCATGGCCAAGCAGACGGACAAGGACCTGTGCGCGTTCATGCCCAAGGTCCAGCGCATCCGTTACGCCGGGCCGGACCGGGTTCCCATGGAGGTGTTTGCAGAAGCCGCCAAGACGGGCTTTTACATCTCCCGCACGCCCGTGAGCATGGAAGGCCGGATCGAACTGCTCCAATACATCCAGGAACAATCCATCAGCGTCAACTATCACCGCTACGGCAACCTTGGCGCCAGGGCCGTGGACTAACCAACCCATACATAGAAAAAACAAAAAGGGAGCCTGGACTAATCCAGGCTCCCTTTTTTTTCTGAGAAATCACTTGAAAACAATGTATTGGCAGGATATTTATAACCTAATGCAATGTAAGCAAATAATATGTAGTCCTTTTTTTCAGATTATAAAATGCGACCGGGGAGGCGTGCATTGAAGATAGAATCCATCCGCCTGAAAAATTTTAAAGCATTCAAGGATGCGGAAATGACGAACATTCCCCGTTTGTGCGTCGTGGTCGGGGCAAACGGCACGGGAAAGTCGTCCTTATTCAGTGTTTTCGCATTTTTAAAGGACGCCTTGGAAACCAATATTAATGCCGCTTTGGGAAAATTGGGAGGAAGCAGGGGCATCAAGGAAGTTCGTTCCCGAGGAGAGGATGGCCCCATTGAAATTGAAATCAAGTTTCGGGCTAAGCCTCAGGACCCATTAGCCACCTATTTCCTGTCCATCAATGATGATGACGGGCAGCCTGTTATTGAAAGAGAAATTTTGAAATACAGGCGGGGAAGCTATGGAGCGCCCTGGCATTTTTTGGACTTCTCCTGTGGTAAAGGTTCTGCTGTAACTAATGAGCTGGAAAATGTAACGGACGTCCGCGATTTGGACAGGGAAGAACAGCAACTGAGATCCCCGGATATCCTGGCCATCAAAGGGCTGGCTCAGTTCCAGCGGTTTCCGGTTGTCATGGCGTTGGGCCAGTTAATAGAGAACTGGCACATTTCAGACTTCCACATTAACAGAGCTCGCCCGGAACAGGATGCCGGGTATGCGGAACATCTTTCCAAGGAAGGGGAAAACCTCTCCCTGGTTACGGAATACCTGTATAACAGACATAGAGATGTTTTCGATTGCATTTTGGAAAAATTAGCGGAACGCATTCCTGGCATCACCCGTGTGGCTGCCAAAACCACTGAGGAGGGAAGAGTGCTTCTGAGGTTTCAGGATGGCGCATTTGAAGACCCCTTTCTGGCAAGATACGTCTCTGATGGAACCATAAAGATGTTTGCGTACCTTGTACTTTTGTATGATCCTTCTCCCCATCCTTTGTTATGCGTGGAAGAGCCTGAAAACCAGCTGTATCCCAAACTGCTTCTGGAACTGGCCGAGGAATTCCGGCTCTATGCAAACAGAGGCGGCCAGGTTTTTATTTCCACTCACTCGCCTGATTTTCTGAACGCCTTGGAGGTGGACGAGGTATATTGGCTTGTAAAGGAAAGGGGGTTCACAGCGATTAAAAGAGCATCGGAAGACGAACAGATTGCAGCGTACATGGCCGAAGGCGATAAAATGGGCTACTTGTGGGAGCAGGGTTTTTTTGAGGGGGTGGACCCGTGAACCCGATCATTGTCTTTCTGCTTGAGGAACCCTCCGCCAAGGAAATGCTTAATGGGCTATTGCCAAGACTGATCCCAAGTCATATCGCCACGCAATGCATCGCTTTCCAGGGAAAGCAGGATTTGGAAAGAAATATCGTCCGCAAAATGCGCGGCTGGAAGGCCCCCAACACATTGTTTGTGGTCATGCGGGATCAGGATTCCGGCGACTGTCAAGTCATTAAAAAGAACCTGCAGGGATTATGCTTCCAGGGAAACAGGCCGGACGCTTTGGTGCGCATTGCCTGCAAGGAGCTGGAAAGCTGGTATTTGGCGGACCTGCAGGCCGTGGAAAAAGGCCTTGGCATCGATGGACTTGCAAGAAATCAAAATAAAGCCAAATTCCGAAACCCTGACCATTTGGGATCTCCCTCCAAAGAACTTTCAGCGCTTACGAACGGAGAGTATCAAAAGATCGGAGGCTCCCGCCGCATCGGTCCACATCTCAACCCTGAAAACCAGCGTTCCAATAGCTTTACGGTTTTCGTCTCTGGGTTAAAGGCTCTTGTTGACAGATTTGACCAATAATCTCCAAAATATGTAAAATGTGTTTCTACTCACGCCCCTAGTTTTTCAAGCTGTGGATCGGCGCGGGGATGCGGCCGGCGCGGCGGACGAACAGGTTGTCGGCGGCGGCCTGCTTGACTTCGATGATTTCCGCATGACCCAAAAGGCCTCCGAACTCGGCCAGGTCGCCGGCTTTTTTGCCGGGCACGGGGATAAGCCGCGTGGCCGTGGTCTTGGAGTTGATCATGCCGATGGCCATTTCGTCCGCGATGATGCCGGCCAGGGTTTCCACGGAAACGTCGCCTGGAATGGCCACCATGTCCAGGCCCACGGAGCAGACCGAGGTCATGGCTTCCAGCTTTTCGATATTCAAATGGCCTTCGGCCGCGGCCTGGGCGATGTTCAAATCTTCGCTGACCGGGATGAAAGCCCCGCTCAGCCCGCCCACGTGGGAGCTGGCGAATGCCCCGCCCTTTTTGACGGCGTCGTTCAGCATGGCCAGGGCGGCTGTGCTGCCGGGAAGCCCCATTTTAAGAAGCCCCAGGCTTTCGAAGATTTCACCCACTGAATCGCCTACGGTCGGGGTCGGGGCCAGGGACAAGTCCACTACGCCGAAAGGCAGGCCCAGGGTTTTGGCCACTTCCCGGCCGATCAATTCCCCCACCCTGGTGACCTTGCAGGCGGTCAGCTTGATGACTTCCGCGATGCGCCCCAGGCCCATGTCCGGCTCGGCCTGAACGGCCCGGTCGATGGCCGCCTTGACCACGCCCGGCCCGCTGACGCCCACGCTTACCACGGCGTCGGCTTCGCCTATGCCCAAATAAGCGCCCGCCATAAAAGGCACATCCTGGGGGATGTTGCAGAACACGCAGAGCTTGGCGCATGCCAGGCCGTCGGAGTCGGCGGTGAGGGCGGCGGCTTCCTTGATGGCCTTGGCCATTCTCAGGACGGCGTCCATGTTGATGCCGGCCCGGGTGGAGGCCACGTTCACCGAGCTGCACATGCGCTGGGTTTCGGCCAGGGCCTGGGGGATGGCGCGGATCAGGGAGTCATCCCCGTTGGCGATGCCTTTTTCCACCAGGGCGGAAAAGCCGCCGATAAAATCCACGTTCACGTCCTGGGCGATGGAGTCCAGGGTTTTGGCCACCTCCACCATCTGGCCCGGCGAAAACGGCGCGGCCGCCACGGCAATGGGGCTGACGGAGATGCGTTTGTTAACCACCTGGACGCCGTATTTCTCCCCCACCTGATTGCAGGTTTCCACCAGATTCTTGGCCAGACCGGTAATCTTTTTGCGGATGTTGGATTTAAAAACCTCCAGGTCGTGACTCACGCAGTCGATGAGGTTGACCCCCAGGGTCACGGTGCGCACATCCAGGTTTTCGTTCCTGAGCATGTGCAATGTGGAGAAAAGCTCCTGGTCGTTATACATGACTATTTCCTTCCGCCTGAAATGGCAGGCAGTATTCTTGATTGGCAGACTTAGATTTTGTTGACGGCGTCAAAGATGTCCCGATGCTGGATGATGATTTCCAGCCCCAATTCCTTGGCTTTGGACCGCAGCCCGGCGTACAGGGCCTCGCGGTTTCCGTCGGCGGGGACGTCCACTTCGTATACCATGATGTTCCGATCCGGGTTTTGTCCGCCGTGGAAGACGGCCTTGAAATTGGTGACGTTGGCGCCGTGTTTGGCCAGGACCGCCGTGATGCGCGCCACCAGGCCCTTGGCGTCCGGCCCCATGGTGGTGATGAGAAAGGGCTCAACCACGGGCGCAGCTGCAGGAGCCTGAGGCTTTGTCAGCACCTTGGCCTGCACCTCCAGGTTCATGGCGGCCAGGGCCTTATTCAGGGACTCTCTGACGCCTTCTATCGTGGCGCCTTCCGGAGCGGTAATCACAAAGAGTCCGGCGAACTCGGACTGGAGAACCATCTGGGAGATATTTTCTATATTGCAGTCCTGTTCAAAAAGCGATTGGGAGACAGCGGCGATAATGCCCGGCCGGTCCTGTCCCAGGACCGTAATAATAATTTTTTCCATAAAAGGGCCTCCTATTCCCGCCCCGCCTTTGCAGAGCCGGAGTCCGGTATTGGTTCCGGGGTTATTTTTTTATATGCGGCCGACCCGCACTTTCCCGGACAGGCAAAAACCAGTATAATGGTTTCCGGCAGATTTCAACCTGCAATTTCAACTTCTTCCAACTCTCGGACAAGGAAGGGGAAAAATAATGGAACCCAAACGCAACGTCGTCCTCATCGGAATGCCCGCCGTGGGCAAGAGCACCATCGGCGTGCTGTTGGCAAAATCTTTAGGCTTTTCCTTTGTGGACACCGATATCATCATCCAGGCCGGCGAGGGCGTCACCCTGCAGGAGATCATCGATACAAAGGGCCTGACCTTTTTCCGGGAGGTGGAGGAACGCTATATTTGCGGTCTGGAGCATCATTGCCACGTCATCGCCACAGGGGGAAGCGCGGTGTACAGCCCCAAGGCCATGGCTCATCTGGCTGAAAACGGGGTGATTGTGCATTTGCGAATCGACCTGGAGAGCCTGGAACAGCGCCTGGCGGACATTGGAAACCGGGGCGTGGTCATGGACCCCGGTCAGAGTATTGCCGACCTATATGCGGCCCGCAGGCCCCTTTATTTGAAATACGGCCAAGTCGCCGTGGAATGCCAAAGCCTGACCCCGGACCAGATCGTGGGGCGAATCATCCAGGCTCTGGATGAAAACCCCGGCATTCTCAAGCCCGATACCGAGTGCTGACCAACGGCGTTACGCGGTTTCAAGAACTCACCTTCTATTCAAATTTAACGGTTTTTTAATGCCTGTCCGCTACTCCGGTGAAAATGCCCATTGTGGAATATGCCTTGATTTAGTACTGTAGTTAGTTGCGCGCCGGAAATAATGCGCCTTATGTACGCTGCTTCCCTCCTGTGAAATCAGCCTTTTACAAAGAAGAGGCTTTAGCCGGTCCGGAAGTGAAACAGGGCGGACGCGCTGCTGCAATTAATTGGAGTAAACTGCGTTCCCCCCATTCTGTTGAGGAACTTACTACGTGGATTTGGGACTGAAAAATCGTATCGCCAGGGCCGTAAGGGGAATGGCCGCTGTCGTTGTCGCGGCCCAGATAATCAGCTTTCAAGGATGCATCGGGCCTCAGTTTGAAGGCGACTCCCTGGATCGAGTCATGGAAAGGGGCAAGATCACCCTTTTAACCAGGGATTCGCTTCACACGCATTATATCTACAGAACCCAGCACGCAGGATTTGAATACGACCTGGCGTCGGCTTTCGCCGATCATCTGGGGGTCGAACTGGAGGTTCGATCCGTTAAAGAGGAGAAGCTGTTTTCCCTTCTTAGGAGCGGCCAGGGGGATTTTGCGGCCGCAGGCATCCGCGTCACCCCGGTCCGCAAAAAGTTGGTGGATTTTTCCGAGCCCTACGCCCAGACGCAGATATATCTTGTGGCTCACAAGGACAATCGGCTGATTCTTTCCGTGGATGATTTAAAGGAAAAGACGGTTTACGTGCGCAAAGGGAGTGCGGAGGAGTACTGCCTTCGCCGCTTGCGGGACAGCGGGATTGATTTCACGATAGAAACCCGCAGGAAGACCGTGGACAACCTCCTGAGCATGGTGGAGAACAAGCAGATTGAACTGACCGTCACGGGAGATCGCACCGCCGACCTTTACAGGCGCTACCATCCGGCGATTCAGACTTTGTTTCCCATTGGCGATTCCATGCCTGTGGCTTGGGCTGTTGCGCCGGGCCAGGCTTCCCTGCGGGAAGCCATAAACCGCTTTTTTGAGGAGGCGGAAAATAACGGCGCTATGCACGCCGTCAATACGCGGTATTTCGGCAACGGAACTTATCGCGAGTACCTGGACCTGAGGCGCTTTCATAACCGCATCAAATCCCGTCTGCCCCGATACCAGGATATGATCAAGGACGTGGCCCGGGAAAAGGACCTGGACTGGCGCTTGATCGCAGCCATGATGTACCAGGAGTCCCATTACGACCCGGAAGCGGTGAGCAGCACCGGAGTCAAGGGGCTCATGCAGGTCACCCGGACGACCGCCTTGGAGATGGGCATTGAAAACCGTCTGGATCCCCGGCAGAGCATCGAGGCCGGGGCTGACTATCTCAACAAACTCATTGGAATGTTTCCGGACGTTCCGGAGCCGGAACGCACACGCCTGGCCCTGGCCTCCTACAACGTGGGGTACGGACATGTGAGGGACGCCATGGCTCTCGCCCGGGATTTGGACATGAACCCCATGGTCTGGCCTACCTTGGAAAAAACCCTGCCGCTTTTAAGGCAGAAGAAGTATTATTCCAAGGCAAAGCACGGATACTGCCGGGGGTACGAACCCATCCACTACGTAAACAACGTCATGGCCTATTACGATATTCTCCGGCGCAAGGCCGTTGTTTTGAGATCATGAAAAAGAAAATCGAATACACGCTGATCGATCATACCGCGGACTACGGATTCACCCTTTGCGCGGAAAGCCCGGAAGAATTGTATGCCAACGCAGCCCTGGCCCTGACCGACCTGATGCTGGGCGACTCCCTGATAGAACCCCGCTTGAAGCATCGGATAGAGGTTGAAGGGGAGGACCGGACGGACCTTATGATCAATTGGCTCCGGGAAATCCTGTTTTTATTAGCAGGAGAAGGGGAGGCTTTTTCCCAAGCCGAGGTGGAAACAGCAGAGGAGTCATTTTTGTGCGCAACGGTGTATACGGAGGCGTTCGACCCTGAAAAGCACGAAATCCTGGAGGAAATCAAGGCTGTGACCTATCACCAGGCCAGGGTGGAACAAACGGATGGCGGATGGGAGTGCCAGGTTATTTGCGACGTGTAAAGGAGTATAGCCATGCGTCTTATTGAAAAAAGCCCCTATTGCTACGAAATAGCCCAGGAAGGGAACATGCGGGTTCCCGGCCGCGTATATACCAGCAAAACCCTCATGCCCGGCATGGAAGCGGATCAAAGCCTCAAGCAGGTGGCCAACGTGGCGACCCTGCCGGGGATCGTCAAAGCCTCCATGGCCATGCCCGACATTCATTGGGGATACGGCTTTTCCATCGGCGGCGTGGCTGCCTTTGACTGGCAGGACGGCGTGATTTCCCCTGGCGGCGTGGGCTACGACATCAACTGCGGGGTCAGGTTGGCGGCCACTTCGTTGGACATGGACAGCCTCCAGCCCTACCTGGATAAAATCGCCGACGCCCTGTACCAGGGCATACCCTGCGGGGTAGGCTCCACGGGATTCGTCAAGCTGAATCAAAAAGAAGCCAAAAAGGTGCTTGAGCAGGGCAGCCGTTGGGCGGCCTCCCAGGGCATGGGCGCGGACTCGGACCTGGAGCATACCGAGGAATATGGGTGCATGGACGCCGCGGATTCGGAATCGGTCAGCGAAAGGGCGTTGCAGCGGGGCCTCAAGCAGTTGGGCACATTGGGCTCGGGCAACCACTTTTTGGAAGTCGGAGTGGTGGACGAAGTCTTTGATCCTGCCATTGCTGACGTCTATGGCCTGTCTGAAGGACAGGTCACCGTTTTTCTTCACTCCGGCTCCCGGGGGCTGGGATACCAGGTTTGCGACGACTATCTGGCGCGCATGACGAAGAAGTCCAAGGATCTGGGCATTGAGCTTCCCGACCGCCAACTGGTGTGTTCGTGGGTCAATTCCAAAATGGGCAAGGAATATTACAGCGCCATGGCCTGCGCCGCCAATTACGCCTGGGCCAACCGCCAAATACTTATGCATCAGGCGGAGGAGGTTCTAATGAAGACCCTGGGCATGGGGCCGCGGGACTTGGGCATGCGTCTGATTTATGACGTGTGCCACAACATCGCCAAAAAGGAAACCCACGTGGTGGACGGCGTATCCCGGGCTTTGTGCGTGCACAGAAAAGGGGCCACCCGGGCTTTTGCGCCGGGACATCCAGACGTTTGCAGCGCATACAGAAAGGTGGGGCAGCCGGTTTTGGTTCCCGGCGACATGGGAACCTGCTCCTATGTGCTGGCCGGCACGGAAAAGGCCATGGAAGAGACCTTCGGTTCCACCTGCCACGGCGCCGGCCGGGTTATGAGCCGCACCCAGGCGAAAAAGGCGGTCAAGGGCCGTTCCATCCACCGGGAGTTGCTGGACAAAGGCATTCGGGTGAAATGGACCGGCCGCACGACCCTGGCGGAAGAGGTTCCCGAGGCCTATAAAAACGTGAGCGAGGTGGTGGAAGTGGTGCACGGCGCCGGGATTTCCCGAAAGGTGGCCAGGCTGCGCCCGGTGGTCGTGGTTAAGGGGTAGATGGGTCTGGCGCGGATTTTGCTAAAATTCAGGGCGGTTATCAAGGCAACAAAGAATGGCGCAAGATTGGGCCGTGTGTTTAGCAGGTGGAAGGCGTTATCCCTGAATTGATTATGTCAACCTCTGGCAAAGCGGGTCCATGTGAAGACGTTCCTTTTATTCGCCATAGCATGCGTGGGCGTGACAGCGCTCTTCTTCATAGACGTGTGGCTGTTGAAGGACGTGGAAAGAAAGCACCAGGAAGACTTTCTTATCATGTCGGAGACCGCCCGCATCCGTCTGGAAAACACCATCCAATCCCGGTTTAACGCCGTAAGCGCTCTGGAAGCGCTTTTTATTATCCATCCCCGGACAAAGCCGGAGGAATTCGCCCGCTTCGCCCAATCCTTGTTGGAGAAAAATCCTCCGGTCCGAGCCCTGCAGTACGCGGACTCCCAAACCCAGGTAACTTACGTTTATCCGCCCAAAGGCAACGAGATCACCATAACCAGGCCAATGGTCCTTATTACGGACCCGAAAAGAGGGCCTTTCACACGGAAAGCCATTGAAACCAGGAAAGCCACGCTGCAAGGCCCCTTTCCTTTGCGTCAGGGCGGCATGGGCGTGGTTGTCCGGGCGCCGATTTTCGGCGGCGGCAGGTTTCTGGGCCTCGCCATAGGGGTGTACGACCTGCCGGCATTGCTGGAGGAAGCCATCGGGGACGAACAATACGCGGGAATCTCCATACAACTGGCCGATCCGAACGACCATGTTTTTTCCGGGCCCGAGCACTTGCCGGGAACGATCCACAGGCAAAACGTCCGGGTGCTTGACCAAACCTGGATCATGACCTCCATGCCTATGGAGGTGAAAAAGCCTCCCCAACTGCCTCGCGCGCTCACCTGGATTTTCGGTCTGGCGGGTCTCACGGCCATTATAATAGCCATCAGGCTTTCGTGGCGACAAACGGCCCGTCTGGAGCAGACGGTCCAAATGAGAACCAAGGAGCTGGAAGAGGCCAACCTGGCTTTGGCCCAGGATATTGAAGACATCCAAAGGATGGAAAAGCAATTGCTCCACGCCCACAGGATGCGCTCCATTGGAACGCTTTCAGGAGGCATCGCCCATGAGTTCAATAATTTATTAAGCATTATACTCGGCAACACGGAGCTTGCTTTGGAAGACGCCCCGGAAAACATGGAAAGCCGGTTGTTTTTGCAGGACGTGATTGCTGCATGCGCCCGGGGCAAAAAAGTGGTGCAGCAAATTATGCGTTTCAGCCGGAAAACCCCATCGGGAAAAACCCGGCTGAACGTAAGCCCTATTACCAAGCAGGCCCTGAAGCTCATCCAAGGGACAATCGGAAAAGGGGTGGAGTTTCGTCCCAATTACTCCCGGAATGAAGGATGGGTTCTTGGGGATCCCCAAGAGATTCAGCAGGTTGTTGTGCAATTAATCACCAATTCAGTCCAGGCGCTGGAGAGCAGCGGAGGACTAATTGAGGTTCGCATATACACCAAAGAACTTTTTACGCCTCTCCGGGTTTTTGGGCAGGACCTTCCTCCCGGAAAATACGTGTGCCTGGAAGTGCAGGATAACGGCCATGGCATTGCACCGCAGGTCATGGAACGGATCTTTGAGCCCTATTTCACCACCAGGGGGTTCGGCCGCAACCTGGGCATGGGGCTTTCCGTGGTGCAGGGAATCCTTTTGGGGCATGGAGGCGGAATCAGGATTGAGAGCGAAGAAGGCCGGGGCGCCCGGGCGTTGTGCTTCTTTCCCGCAGCGGAGGCCGAGGAGCAGCAGGAGGCTGCCAATGGGGATGTCATTGCCGGCGGCACGGAAAGCATTTTGTTTGTGGACGACGAAGAATCCATTGCAAGAACCAATAAAATCCGTCTGGAGCGGTTGGGCTACTCGGTGACGGAGGCTTTGGACCCGGCAAAGGCTCTGGCCATGGTGGAGGAGGATCCCTTGCGGTTTGATCTGGTGATTACCGATCTAACCATGCCCGGAATGAATGGGGATCGGTTCATCCGGCTTATCCGCAAAATCCGGCCGGATCTCAAATGCATTTTGTGCAGCGGGTACAATGACGCAGTCTCCGGCGAGGCGATTGAGGAAACAGGCGCAAGCGCCTGGCTGAGCAAACCGGCCAAAGGGCTGGATTTGGCCCGCATTGTGCGTAAAACCCTGGACGGCGCCGAATGAACTCCTACTCCGGGATGTGAAACCGGCGGATGAAGGCGTCTTGCGTCCCGCTCTCCCTGACCCTGGCCAGGGTGGATTCCGCCTCATTTCTATCACTGAAAGGCCCTACTAAAACCCGGTACCAGACGCTCCCCTGCTCCTCGTCCTTGCGCACGAACGCGGAGAATCCCTTTTTATGCATGGAGGCCGCCGTTTCCACGGCGCCGTCTTCTTCATGAAAAGCCCCCACCTGCAGCTCAAAACTATCCGCCCCCACAGACTCTTTCACATGGAATTCCATCTCCTGGGCGGCGGGAACCCGGGCGACCAAAGTGCGGCAAAGGTCGTCCACCACCCGCACTCGAACCACTTCCCGCATGTTCATGCCTGAGCGCATGGCCGTAAGAGGGATGGACAGAACGTCCAGGGGAACCCCCCCGTCATGAAAGCAGGCCTCCTCAAAGTCCGTCCAGACCTTTTCTCCCGTGCGGGTGTCATATACTTCCAGCGAGGTCGCTACGCAGACCGAAGAGAACACGCCGATATACACCCTGCTGCATTTGGTGACGGACCCGTAAACCACGGCGTCGGCGTGCAAAAGTTCGCCCAACTCGCGAACCTCCACGTTCCGCACGTCCTCAAAGCTGGAAAGGCCTGCTGATTCCAGCCTGGCGTCCACCTCCCCAAGTTCGACGTCCTCATAATGCTTGGGCGACAGATGGCTGTACAAACTCTCGCGCACCAGTTGGGCGATTTCAGGGCATTCGGTCAGGTTTTCAAATGGAAGCAGGGCTACGGAATGGGGAGGACAGGTCCGGGAGGCGCGGGTCTGGAAATTTCCCGGAGACTCATCCAAATGTGACGAACACCCCTGGAAAGCAAACATAATAGCTAAAAGCGCCGAAACCAATCCGAATAAAAGCGTTTTGCTGCTGCGGCGCGCGCGGATATATTGCGGAGCTTTGCCGTCTCCTGAAAAAAATAATTCCAATTGTCTAACTCACTTGGACAGGCTGTGAATCCCCCTCATAATTTTTTATGAAACCAGAACCGGAAAGGTCCGTCAAGAGCCAAGGGGCGATATGAGGTTATTATGTGATAATCCGTCGTTTGGCAATGGTTGGGCCAAGGAAGGGCGAAAAAAAATCCCCTGGCTGGAGCAGGGCGCTCCGCCAGGGGCTCCTTTAAGAAAAGGGGGGGTCTTTTCCCTAAGGTGAGAAAATAATAAGAACCTCGCAGTCCCTTGTCAAGAGAAAGTAATGCAGCTAGTCAAAAAATAATGATAAAACCAAATATAAAGCATTGTAATTAATAGTTAATTTGGGTTAAAAAATTGTACGAAGATGCAAATTTACTAACTATAATAACTGTCAAGCGTCTTTTGCCTCGCCCCATCCGAACAGCTTTTCCCCTCCCTGTCCAGGCCCCTGGAATCACCGGAAATCTTTATGCCTTTTTCCGAGAAGGCCGCCCTGTCTTGAATCCTAGGGAAAAAAAGGCTATCCCAATACGGGACAAAGGCCTGGGCAATGATTATACTATTCTAACTTGGGGTCGAAGGCCCCTTTGGGTATGGGTTATGGAAAGACACATAGTACTGGTTGAACCGGAAATTCATTGGAATACGGGCAATATTGGCCGCACATGCCTGGGCGCGGGCGCTGATCTGCATTTGATCAAGCCCTTGGGCTTTTCTTTAGACAGCAGCCATGTAAAAAGGGCCGGCCTGGATTATTGGGAAAGGGTTCGGCTGCACACCTGGGAGTCGTTTGACGAGTTCTCCGCCAAGATGCGGAATGGTCCTGATGAGACCCTTTTGTTCTCCAAATTTGGCGCCCGTCCGTTTTGGGACATGCCCTCTCACATGAACCGTTTATTTTTGGTTTTGGGCGCGGAAACCCGGGGGCTGCCCCAGGGCGTTCTGGACCAATACCCGGGGAATGTGTATCATGTGCCCATAACCAATGAGATTCGTAGTCTGAACCTGTCGACCACGGCCGGCATAGTCCTTTATGAAAGCATGCGGGGGCTTCCGCCGGGGCATGCTTGGAAATAAGAAGACGAACAGGAGCCAATGCGTTTTGAGTACAGCAAATTCCAACACGGAGCCGGGCGCACACACGAAAAGCGCCTGGGTGCAGACAGTTGAAATACCGGCGCCAAGCCTGGAGAATAATACCGCTTTTGTAGAACGTGTATGCAGCCAGCTGGAAAAAACCATGGACGGCATGAAAATATCGGTGGACCTGGAGGTTTTGAAGGCTCTCCCGAAAATTCTCCGCACCGGAGAAGGCGCCATGGATTGCATGCTCTTCGGCCAGGGCGGGGAAGCGGCGCTTGTGGGGGTTGCGCCCAAAAAGGCCGGCCCGTTGCCGGGGCTCGCCGTGGACCTGGGAACCACCCGCGTGGTTTTGCGCCTGGTGGACATGCGGACCGGACAGATTCTGAAGGAGTCCTCTTTTGACAATCCCCAGGGGCGGATAGGGCCGGACGTGCTGGCCAGAATTCATTACGCCGAGCAGGAAGGCGGGTTGGAGGAGCTTCAAAGCCTTATAGCCCAAGGCATCAGCCAGGAGGGCGCCCGTCTGGCCGCCGCTTGCGGCCTTTCCCCCAAGGACGTTTATTGCGTCGCCGCCGCCGGCAACACGGCCATGACCCATTTGCTGCTGGGCGCGGATCCCTATTGGATCATTAGGGAGCCTTACACTCCCATGGTCAACAGCCCCGGTTTTCTCAAGTGCCGGGATATTGGCCTGGACTTCGCCAAATCGGCGCGAGTCTATGTGTTTCCCAACGTAGGCAGTTATTTCGGCGGAGACCTTTTGGCGGGAATTCTATCTTCGGACATGGTTTGCAAGGAAGACGTCTCCATGTTGGTGGACGTGGGCACCAACGCCGAAGTGGTGGTGGGCAACAAGGACTGGCTTATGGCTTGCGCAGGCGCGGCCGGCCCCGCCCTGGAAGGCGGGGTGACCGCCATGGGCATGCTGGCAGGCCCCGGCGCCATTGAAAAGGTCCGCATAGACCCCCAAACCCGCGAGTTCGCTTTTCAAACCATTGGAGGCATCAAGCCCGTGGGCATTTGCGGCTCCGGCGTCATCGACCTGGCCGCCCAGCTTTTTCTGGCCGGCATGATCGACCTGCGGGGCAAACTGGTTCCCACAGCCTGCGAAGGCCGCCTGATAGAACTGGATGAAATTCCGGCGTTGATTATTGTCAGCGAAGAAGACTCCGCCAACGGCCGGGCCTTATTGTTCTCCCAGGCCGACCTGGACAGCCTGGTGCGCTCCAAGGCCGCCATGTACACCATTCTGCGCACCATCACCAACACGGTGGGGCTGGCGTTCACCGACCTGGCCGAATTCAACATTGCAGGAACCTTCGGCTCCTATATCGACCCTGTGTCGGCCATTACAATAGGCATGATCCCCGATCTGCCCCTTTCCACATACAAGGCCTTGGGCAATACGTCCCTGGAAGGCGCCACCCAGGTTTTGCTGCAACGGGAAGCCGTGGGCTTTGTCAGGGAGATTCGCGAAAAAATCACCTATATGGAGCTCAATGTAAATCAGGAGTTCATGAACCGCTTTTCAGCGGCCAAGTTCATCCCCCATACCAATCCGGCTTTATTTCCCTCGGTGAAGATACCGCAATAAAGCCATGGAAATCCGCAACGATCCGGAGCCATGAAAGGATGCATGATGGCATTGCTTAGGAAAAACTCTCGTTATTATCTGGCGGCGGCCGCTGTATTGATTTTCGCCCTGCTGCTTCCCTCCGCCCTCTGGGCCGCCAAAGCCCCCCAACCGGTCTGGCCCCATGAGAAAAGCGATCTGAACCCTGACCCGTCCCTGGCCTTCGGCCGCCTGTCCAACGGCTTTGGGTACGTCCTCATGCATAATGAAGAGCCCAAAAACAGGGTTTCCATCAAGCTGGGCGTCAAAGCCGGGTCTTTGAACGAAGAGGAAAACCAGCGCGGCTTGGCCCATTATCTGGAGCACATGGCCTTTAACGGCTCGGAGCATTTTCCCCCTGGCGAGTTGGTCCAGTATTTTCAAACCATTGGTATGCGCTTTGGCAACGACGTAAACGCCCACACCGGCTTCAACGAAACCGTGTACCAGCTTCTTCTGCCCGACGGAACCAAGGAAAGCCTGGAAAAGGGGCTCACCGTCATGGCGGATTACTCCTACGGCCTGTTTTTATTGCCTGAGGAAATCGAACGGGAGCGGGGCGTCATCCTGGCGGAGAAGCAAACCCGCGATTCCGTCGGGAGCCGGACCTTTGAGGAATCCCTCAAGTTTTTCATGGACCACGCCAAGATATCCTATCGCATGCCCATTGGAACCGAAGAGGTGATTAAAGCTGCGGACCAAACTCTTCTCAAGGAATTCTACGACGCCTGGTACAGGCCGGATAACATGTTCTTGGTCATGGTGGGGGACTTCGACCCCCAGACGGCCGTTCCCTTGATTGAAAAAGCCTTTGGGCCTTTCAAGGCCAGGAGCGAAGCGCCCCGGGAGGAGGAACTGGAAAAGGTGGTCCACAAAGGGACGAAAACCTTTTACCATCATGAGTCTGAGGCCGGAAACACCTCCGTAAGCATAGAAACCATTTCAACCGTGAAGCCCAAACCCGATTCCTTCGCCGTGCAAAAGAAACGGGTTTTGGAGGCCATGGCCAACAGGATCGTCAAGTACCGGCTGGATTATCTCAAAGAGCAGCCTGACGCGCCCTTCACCGATGCGTCCATCGGCTCCGGCCTGTTTTTGAATCGCTATAATTACTCCAGCATTTCCGCTGACTGCGCTCCCGAAAACTGGGAGGGCTCCCTGGCTGCCATGGAGCAGGCGCTTCGTCAGGCCCTGCGCTACGGTTTTACCCAGGAGGAAGTGGATCGGGTGCAAAAGGAATTCCTGGCCAATCTGGATACGGCAGTCGCCAAGGCAGGGACCAGAAACAGCGATTCCCTGGCCAGGCTTGTGGTCAGGAACGTCATGAGCGACGAAGTGATGATGAGCCCCGCCCAGGAAAAGGAGCTGTTTGGGCCTGTTGTAAGCGAGGCCTCCCGCCGGGCGTTGCACAAAGCGCTCAGGAAGGCGTGGCCTTCCAGCCATCGGCTTGTTCTGGTGACTGGAAACGCGGCCATCGGCCCAAAAGGGGAGACGCCGGAAGAATACATTGAAACCGTTTTTGAAGCCAGCGCCAGGACCCCGGTCCACAAGCCCGAAAAACGGGAGGCCAAGGCCTTTCCCTATTTGCCGGAGCCGCAGGAGCCCGGCAAAGTGGCTGAGGAGGAGACGATCGACGACTTGGGCGTGGTCCGTCTGGTTTTTGAAAACGGAGTCTCGGTCAACATCAAGAAAACCGACTTCAAGGACAGCCAGATTCTGGCTTCCATGCGCCTTGGCTCGGGACGCTCCCAGGAGCCCGCCGGCAAGCCCGGTTTGGCGTACCTGGCGCCTTCCGTTTTTAATAAAAGCGGCCTGGGCGGCATGACCCACGATGAATTGAAACGGGCCCTGGCCGGCGCCAGCACTTCCGTCGGCCTCAAAGCCAAGGAAGAGGCCTTTTTAATTGACGGAGCGACCATTCCCAAGGAACTGCCCCTGCTTTTCCAGTTATACAGCCATTATCTTCGGGATCCCGTGTTCCGGCAGGACGCTTATGACCGTTCCATGAAGCAGTTTGAGCAGATGTACGATGACCTGTCCCACACTGTGGAAGGGGCCATGCAGCTTCATGTCATGCCGTTTTTCGCCGGCACGGACTCCAGGTTTGGAATGCCTCCCCGCGATCAATTCATGGCATTGACTCTGGAGGACGCAGAAAACTGGACGGCCCCGGCGTTAAGGTCCGCCCCCATAGAGCTTTCCATCGTGGGAGACCTGGATGTGGATGAAGTGAAAAGCCTGGCCGCCCTCTATTTGGGCTCGTTGCCTGAAAGAACGCCTTTAAAGGAAGCCAGGGGGGTTAACATTGAGTTCCCGTCCGGGGAGTCCCGGTTGTTCAAGGTGGATACAAAAATCATCAAAGGCATGGTGCTTGTGGCCTTTCCCACGGAGGACGTCTGGGATATCTCCCGCACCCGCCGTTTGAGCATCATGGCGGAAGTGTTCTCCGACCGCTTAAGAAAGGACGTCCGCGAAAAACTGGGCCTTACCTACTCCCCCCAGGCATGGAACCATCCCAGGAGAGCCTATCCGGGATACGGATACCTGGCCGCCTCCATTACCATTGACCCTTCAAAGGCGGACGAAGTGGTGGATGTGGTGAAGAAAATCGCAGAGGAATTGGCTGCAAACGGCCCGGACAAGGACGAAGTGGAGCGGGCCCTGGCGCCGTCGGTCACAAGCATTAAGGACATGCTGCGGACAAATCCGTATTGGTTGAACACGGTCCTCTCGGGTTCTTCCATTCACCCTCAGCAGTTGGAGTGGTGCAGATCCATCCTGCAGGACTACTCCTCGATCACTGCGCAGGACGTTGCAGGATACGCCAAAAAGTATCTGCTCAATGAAAAAGCGGCTGTTGCAGTGATTGTTCCTCAGCAGACCAATTAAATTGGGAGACGCGGCCCGCCTTTATTCGGGCCGCGTCTTCATGCATATCATTTTGTCCGTCAATAATTCCCTTGCAACGCTCGCCATTATTTTGACTCTCCTTGTTTTCGTTCAACGAAAAAATACCTAAAACCGCCTTTCTGGTTTATATAAGATCTTTGAATCCAAAGGTTTTTTTGCTTTCATCAGTGGTGGCGCCATTATTGCAATTTTCCTCCTCCGTATAGCGCGGACAGGCCGTATTAAGCATTTAAGGCCGCTTTTTCGGTTTTCTGAATATGGGCATTGAAGGAGTTGACGAAATGGCAGACGCTACATTGCTTGGGGAATTTGTTTTAGACAGCCTGGAGCTGTTGGACGATGCGGAACCCAAGCTCATAGAGCTTCAGGCTTCCTCACAGGTTCCTGACCAAGTAAACACCGAATCCATAAATTCCATCTTCCGTCTTTTTCATTCCATGAAGGGCAGCGCGGGCATGTTGGAGTTGCACAACATCACTTCGCTGACCCATGAGGCGGAAACCTTGCTGGATATGTTTCGTTCCGGCAAGACCCAAATGACCCGGGCCCACATGGATACTCTATTCAAGGCCATGGATCTTATCCGGGAGATTTTGGCGAGCGTGGATGCGAATTTGACGGATAAAGGGTTTGAAGATTCCGTGAGCGGTTTGGTGGAGGAGTTGGGCATTGCCATCAGCCAGGGCGGCGGCGACGCCTCTCCTGCTCCGAAAGCGAAAAAGCCCGAGCCTGTCAAGCCCCCCGAGCCGCCTCCTCCGCCTCCTGAGCCTGTGGCGAAACCGGAGCCCGAGCCGGCCGCCGCTGCTGATTTTTCCTTTGACGAATTTGAAATCCCCATAACCCAGGAAATGCTGGACCGGTTTGTCACCGAGGCGGACGAGTTGCTGGAGCAATGCGAGGCGATGCTCCTGACCATGGAGGACGACACCACGGGCGAACCCGTCCATGAAGCCTTTCGCGCCATGCACAGTTTTAAGGGCAATTGCGGATTCATGGGGCTTTCCGATCCCGAACGCATGAGCCATAGGATGGAAAACGTCCTCAGCGGCGTCAAGGAAGGCATTATCGCCCCCACCTCGGACAACACCGGAATCTTGTTAAAATTAGTGGATATTTTGCGGGACGCCGTGGCCGACGTTTCAAGCGGCGGCAAGGGCCATATCGATAACCTGGAGTTGTATGTGCAACTCCTGGATGAAATTCTGCCCGAAGCCTCTGAACCGGACGCCGAGCCGGAGCCCGCTGCTGAGCCCCAGGCTATGGCTGCAGGGCCGGCTGAGCCGGCCTCCGCCCCTGGTCCGGAGGAGGAATCTCCCCTGCCCAGTATGGAAATCAAGCTGGAGGAGGAAAAGGCGCCCGAGGCTCCCCAGGACGCAGCAGGTCCCAAGGCCGTTCCGGCCAAGCCCAAGGAAATTCCCGCAACCAAGGCCGCCCCAAGAACCATTGTTCGTCAGGACATCCGCGTGGATTTGGCGAAGCTGGACCATTTGATCAATCTTGTGGGCGAACTGGTGATTGCAGAAACCATGGTCACTCGCAACCCGGATCTGGTGGGCCACGATTTTGAGAATTTTGAAAAGTCCGCCATGCACCTGAGCAAGATAGTTCGCGACCTTCAGGATATTTCCCTGTCCGTGCGCATGATTCCCATCGCGGGTGTGTTTCGAAAGATGATCCGCCTGGTCCACGACCTTTCAGCCAAGGCCGGCAAGAAGATCAATCTCACCCTGGTCGGCGAAGATACGGAAATTGACAAGACCGTCGCGGAAATCATAGCCGACCCCCTGGTGCACCTGGTTCGCAATTCCATCGATCACGGCCTGGAGCCGCCGGACGAAAGAAAGACCGCCGGCAAGGAAGAAACCGGGGAAATTCTGCTTCAGGCCGGCCATGAGGGCGGCGAAGTCTGGATACTCATCCGGGACGACGGCCGGGGTCTGAGTCGCGAAAACATCCTGGCCAAGGCCATAGAACGCGGGCTTGTAAACGGCGACGGCTCCGATCTGAGCGATTCGGACGTTTATAACATGATTTTTCATCCCGGCTTCTCCACGGCCAAGCAAGTGACCGACATCTCCGGCCGCGGAGTGGGCATGGACGTGGTCAAAAAGAACATCGAACGCATCAAGGGGCACATCGATGTACGCAATAACCCGGGCCACGGATGCACCATAGTGCTGCGCCTGCCTTTGACCATGGCCATTATTGAGGGGCTGCTGGTGCGCGTGGGCAAAGCAAAATACACCATTCCCCTTTTGGCGGTCCGTGAAAACATCCAGGTGACAAAAGAGATGATCACTAAAACCATGGACGGTCAGGAACTGGTCATGGTGCGCGGCCAACTGCTTCCCATATACCGGGTTCACGAACTCCATAACACCCGGCCCGATAACTATAAGCTGGAAGAAGGCCTTTTGGTGATTGTGGAAAACAGGGGCGAGATGGCTTGTTTGTTCGTGGATGAAATCCTGGGAGATCAACAGGCGGTTATCAAGGGCCTGTCAAACTATATCGGCAGTGTGAGGGGCGTTTCCGGCTGCACCATCCTGGGCGACGGCGAAGTCAGCCTGATTCTGGACGTGGCGGGACTGATCAGAAAAGCCCAGGGACTGGAAGCCGCTTAATCAAAATTTTTTAGGGAGAAGCAATCATGAGCAAAGAAAACCAAATGGTGGATGAGGACCTGTACGACGAAGACGGGGAAGACACTCAAAAAGACCGTTATTTCACCTTTCGCGTAGGTGAAGAGGAGTACGGCATAGAAATCATGCATGTCCTTGAGGTGGTCGGCCTCCAGAAAATCACCGAAGTGCCGGACATGCCGGACTTTGTCAAGGGGGTGATCAATCTGAGGGGGCAGGTTATCCCCATTATGGATGTAAGAACCCGTTTTGGCATGGAAACCGTGGAGTACGACGACCGCACCTGCGTGCTGGTGGTGAATATGATGGATCAGCAGATCGGCCTGATTGTGGATAAGGTCAGCGATGTGCTGGATATCCCCGAATCCCAGGTTCAGCCTCCGCCCAAAGTCAGCAACAGGCCGGGCAGCCGTTACATCTCGGGGCTAGGCAAGGTCGACGAGGAGGTCAAAATTTTGCTGGACGTGCAAAAGCTGCTCTACGAGGAGGAAATGGCCCAGGTGGCCTCCGCGGTTTAGCAAGGCGGCAATCCCGATAAATGCATTTTCAATGGAATTCTTTGGTCGCAATTTTCATGCACGCAATGAAGGAGGAAGCAATGAATGGAGCAAAAAGGCTGTTGATCGCTGTTTTATGCATCGTGTTGGTTTCTATGCTCGCCGGTCTGGGAATTGCCGCCGAACTGGGGCTGGCCTGGGTGGGAAAGTCCGGCATGGCGAACAGGGTGGCCTCTGGCTTCGAGGCGGGCTCTGAAGGCAAAGGCTTCAACGTGGAGTACAGAAAGGAGCTCGCCTCCCTGGACGATTTGGCGGAAGTGGTCAAACAATGGCAGACGGAAAAGCAGGGCATGATCATCCTGCGCTCCAACGGAGCAAAGTGGCTCGGGGCGAACCCCCCTTCGATTCCCACATTCATCGGCGGCTGCAACAATCCGGAAACATTGGGAACCATGAAGGACATGAACGCTCCGGAAGGCAACATCACCGGAGTCACCTATTACCTTCCCACCAAAACCCAGTTTGAAGTGTTTAAGGCCATACTTCCGAATATGGAATCCGTGTTGCTGCTTTTGGCGCAAGGGAATCCCTCCTCGGCCGTGGATCGCAAGGGAACCCAGGAGGCTTGTTCGCTTTTCGGCGTCGCCTACAACGAAAAAGTGTGCGCAACCACGGACGACGCCATGGCGGCCATCAAGGAATATGAAGGAAAGGTGTCAGCCATAATCATTGGAAGTCAGGCCCTGCACATTGACAATGCGGCAAACATTGTGGCTGCGGCGGGATCCACCCCGGTTCTGTCTTATAGCGACAAGCCCGTAAAAGCCGGCGCCCTGGGAGGCTTTGTGGCCGATGACAACAAGCTGGGCATGATCCTGGCCGAAGTGGTGAATCAGGTTATAGTTCAGGGAAAAGCCATCAAGGATGTGCCTGTGCAGGTCGATCCTGACCCGAGGTTTTACGTGAATGCCAAAACAGCGGAAAAGCTGGGCGTGGAAATTCCGTTTAACATTCTGGAAATGGCAACCGTGGTGGAATAAGCGATTTGGACGACAGGGTCGCCAGAGCACAAAGCCCGCTGAGGAAAAAGGGGGCGCAGGATTTTGGACAGAGGAGAAAGAGCATGAAATTCAAAATCAGGTGGAATTTACGCAACAAAATCATTTTGCCCATAGCGGCGCTGATCATATTGGGAATGGTGCTATCCACTCTGGTGACCAACTCGTATGTGTCCGAGGCCCTCATTGCTGTTTCGGAAAACCGTTTTGCAATCCAGATCAACTCCAATGCGGACAGGATTTCAGACTGGCTGGACGCCAGAGCCGTGGAAATTGGAAGCTGGAGCGGCAACAAGACCCTCATCACCTCCACCCAGGATTCCTTCATGGGCAAGGCGGCGAGAAAAACCGCGAGCGAACTGCTGGCTGCATTGCTGGATGGTTACAAGGATTACGAGGCCATCATCCTGTTGGACAAAACGGGGACGATGATCGCGTCCGGAGCGGCCGCCGGTGAAAAGACCGAGTCTTTCGGCGGCAGTGCGGACTTTAAAAAGGCCCTGAACGGCGAACAGGGCGTTTCCCGCGTGTACCGCAGCGGGAAAAGCGGCAAGACCGTCTTTAATGTGTTTTCTCCCGTGTATCCGGAAAACGCGGCCCATGAAGTGAAGAACGTTCAGGGCGTGTTGCTGTGCACGCTGACGCTGGATACCATCGCCCAAAAATTCGTAAATACCATCAAGTACGGAAAAACCGGCTACGGATTCCTGGTCGGCTCCGATGGCGCCACGCTGGTCCACCCGGACCCAAACCTTATTCTTTCGCTTAATGTGCATGATCTTCCTTTCGGCGAAGATTTGATGGCTTCGCAATCAAAAAGTTTTTACTACAACTTCAAAGGGGTGGATAAGTTTGCGGCCATGAGCATCATTCCCCGCTCCGGCTGGCGCCTGGCCCTCACTTCCAATGTGGAGGAATTCATGGCCTCTGCATACAAGATCCGCAATCTGCTGGGCATCATCGGTTTTTTTGTGGTGGCTTTTGTCAGCGTCGGGGCTTGGTTCCTGATAGGCGGAATGGTTATCAAGCCTGTCCATCAGGTGGTGGGGCTGGCCAAAAAACTGCAAATGGGCGATCTCTCCGCGCAACTGGAAACCGGAAACGATGAACTGGGACAGATGGGCGAGGCGTTGAACGCCGTGGTCCTGGGAATGCGGGAGCGCGCCCAGGCCGCCAAGGGCATTGCGGCCGGAGACCTGTGCCAGGATATTGTGGTGGCCTCCGAAAAAGACGTCCTGGGCAAGGCTTTGTTCGACATGGTGGAAAGCCTTAACAGCGTGGTGGGAGAACTTACAATCTCAGGCCAGCAGGTGGATGAGGGCGCCCGCCAGATATCCGACAGCAGCCAGTCCCTGGCCCAGGGGGCGACGGAGCAGGCGTCCTCCCTGGAGGAGATTTCCGCTTCCATGTCCGAGATCAGCACCCAGACCAAGACCAACGCCGACAACGCGGTCCAGGCCAATCAACTGGCGGAGGAGGCCCGCAAGGCCGGAGATAAAGGCGCTTCCCGCATGGGCGAAATGATGGACGCCATGAGCGCCATCAACGAGTCCTCCCAGCAGATCGCCAAAATTATTAAAACCATCGATGACATAGCTTTTCAGACCAACCTGTTGGCCCTGAACGCCGCCGTGGAAGCAGCCAGAGCCGGCGTGCACGGCAAAGGCTTCGCCGTCGTGGCCCAGGAAGTGCGTTCTCTGGCCGCCCGGAGCGCCAAGGCGGCTCAGGAAACCGCCGACCTCATCGAAGGCTCCTCCCACAAGGTGTCCGACGGAAATGATATCGCCGAAAAAACGGCGGAAGCATTGACGGGCATCAATGACACCATCACCAAGGTGGCGGATCTGGTGGGCGAAATCGCCGCCGCGTCCAATGAGCAGGCCCAGGGGATTTCGCAGATTAACATCGGCCTCTCCCAAATCGACGACGCCACCCAGCAAAACACCGCCAACGCGGAGGAAACCTCCGCGGCGGCCCAGGCCCTGTCAGCGCAGTCCACGCAGGTCCAGGCGCAGCTCGCCCGTTTTAAAATCAAGGGCGACGGAGCCTGCAAGGCCGCATATTCAGGCGAAAGAGCGAAGACGGTCAGGCCGGCGGCCGGGAACAGGCCCCGGATTCAGGATGGTTGGGGGCAGGATGACTCCGGAAGCCGGACCGTTGAGCCTAACCAGTTAATAGCCTTGGATGACGGAGAATTCGGCAAATACTAACCGGCAAATACTTGGTTATATGGGCGGCGCCTTCAGTATGCAGCCCCAGTGCAATTGGAATGTTGCTGAGCAGAGGAGAGATGCCATGGTAAAAAAAATGGGTATTAGGTCTAAAATATTGCTGATGTTCACTTTGGTGATGCTTGCCACCGGCGTCGTGCTGTGCTCGGTCATCATTTACGAGCTGAAGTCCACCGCCAAAGCAGCCGCCCAAACAACCCGCATGGAAGAGATGACCAAGGCGGAAAACCGCTTAAAGGACTATGTGGACATCGCCTATGCCAGCGTGGAATCCAGCTACAAAAACGCTCAGGACCCGGCCCACTTGGAAAAAATCTACGGCCATCGCCTGCGAAACATCATCGAAATGGTCCAGAGCATTGTGGACGAGCACCTGGCCCTTATCGCGGCCGGCGAAATGAGCGAGATGGAGGCCAAGTCCCGTGTGGAAGCCCTGGTAAGAGCCTATCGGTACGATGATGGCACGGGCTATATCTGGATCAATGACACCACTTTGCCTATTCCAAAAATGATCATGCATCCCACGTCCCCCCAGTTGAACGGGACGATTCTGGACAATCCGCAATACAACTGCGCCATGGGGGTGGGAAAAAACCTGTTCGCCGCCGCCGTGGAAGTCGCCAAGAAGAGCGGCGAGGGTTTTGTGGATTACAAATGGCCCAAACCCCTTAAAACAGGCCTCACCGAGGAGCGCCCCAAGCTGTCGTACGTCAAGCTGATTCCCCAGTGGAACTGGGTCTTGGGCACGGGCATTTACGTGGATGACGCCTTGGAAGAGGCGAAGGATTCAATCATTGAGGAGGTCAGGAAACTTCGTTATGAAAACGGCGCCGGCTACTTCTGGATCAACGATACCACCCGCCCCTTGCCCCGCATGATCATGCATCCCTTGTCTCCCCAACTGGAAGGCAAGATCATGGACGATCCGGCGTACAACTGCACCAAGGGGACAAACCAGAACTTCATGCAAGCCGGCGTGGACGTCTGTTTGAAAGACGGCGAGGGCTTTGTGGAATACATTTGGCCCAAAACCTTGGAGGACGGAACCACCAAAAAAGAGCCTAAGCTCTCCTTTGTCAAACTGCATCCGGAGACGGGCTGGATCGTGGGCACGGGCTTTTTCATCGACTCCATCGAAGCCGCGGTTGCGGCGAAAATCGAAGAAACCAACAAGGACATATCCACCCTCATTTGGTTCCTGGTTGTGGTAATCGCCGTCAGCTTGGCAATTTCCATGCTGCTCATCGGCTTTTTCATGACCAAGTCCATCATCAATCCGATTATCGCGGCGAAAGAGCTGGCCATACATGTATCCAACGGCAGGCTTGACAAGCAGAAGGAGGTTACCCGGGGGGACGAGATCGGAGCCCTGGAAAGCGCCATGGTGACCATGGTTCGCAGGCTGAAAAAGAAGGAGGGGCTTGCCCAGTCCATCGCCGCCGGCGATTTGAGGGCGGAATTGAAGCTGGAGTCCCAGGAGGACGCTTTGGGCCTTGCCCTGGTAGCCATGACGGAAAACCTGAACGATGTCATCGGCGACTTGTTTGGATCCGCCAACCAGGTGGACGAAAGCGCCACCCAGGTTTCGGGCGCCAGCCAGTCCCTGGCCCAGGGCGCCACGGAGCAGGCTTCCTCCATCGAGGAAATCAGCGCCTCTTTAACTGAAATCGCTGCTCAGACCAAAACCAACGCCGACAATGCAGCCCAGGCCAATCAACTGGCCGAAGCCGCCAGGCAGGCCGGTACGCAGGGCGGGCAGCAGATGGACGAAATGGTTGACGCCATGAGCGCCATTACCGCGTCCTCGGATCAGATCGCCAAGATCATCAAAACCATTGATGATATCGCATTCCAGACCAACCTCCTGGCTTTGAACGCAGCCGTGGAAGCGGCCCGGGCGGGCAAGCACGGCAAAGGCTTCGCCGTGGTGGCTCAGGAAGTGCGCTCCCTGGCGGCCAGAAGCGCCAAAGCCGCCCAGGAGACTGCGGAGCTGATTGAAGGCTCGGGCCAAAGGGTGGCTGCGGGCAGCGATATTGCGCAAAAAACGGCCGAAGCCCTTTCCGGCATCAACGAAACCGTAACCAAGGTGGCGGACCTTGTGGGCGAGATCGCCGCCGCCTCCAACGAGCAGGCCCAGGGGATTTCCCAGATCAATGTGGGCCTCTCCCAGATAGACGACGCCACCCAGCAGAATACGGCCAACGCCGAAGAGACTTCGGCGGCCTCCGAAGCGCTTTCCGCTCAGGCGACTGAAATGCGGTCGCTGCTTGCGCGGTTTAAGCTCAAGGGCGTGCAAAGCTCCTCCAGCCGCCAGTCCTTCCGGCAGGCGCTCCCCGAGGCTCATGAGGCGCCCAAGCCGAACAAGGCGTCTGCGCCGGCCGGCGGAGGCTGGGGCGGCGGAGGCTCTAAAGGCGCGGTGGTCAGGCCTGAAGAAGTCATCGCCCTGGATGACAGCGACTTTGGCAAGTATTAAGCCCTTGCTGCTGTTGAAAATGTAAAACACACGTGCAGTCTGAAGCCATAGGTGGGAGCGCTTGTTGTGATGGAGCAAACCATAAATGACGCCGGCATGCCGGAGGACCGTTCGCCGACGAGTATGATGCGTTTGACTGACAAAGAGTTCGAGTCCATCCGGAAGATGGTTTACGACCGGTTTGGAATCAATCTCACGCCAGCCAAAAGGTCCCTGGTAGTCGGCAGACTGCAAAAGATTCTCCGCTCCAGGAGCATTCCCACGTTTTCAGCTTATTACGACATGCTGCAAAAAGACGGAAGCGGCCAACTCCTGTCTGAGTTCGTGAACAGGATCAGCACCAATTATACGTATTTTGAGAGGGAAAAAGATCATTTTGAATTCTTCAGCAAAACCGCCCTCCCGGAAGCGGATAGACGCCATAAAGCCAAAAAGGAGCTGGACCTTAGGATTTGGTGCGCCGGCTGTTCCACGGGCGAAGAAGCCTACACCCTGGTCATTCGCATGTTGGATTTCTTCGGGAGTGAATACTCCCGGTGGAATGCAGGTCTTTTAGCCACGGACATTTCGGCGGACGCCCTGTCCGTGGCCGCCTCAGGGCTTTACTCCGACGAAAGAGTCGCTCAATTGCCGACCGCCATAAGAAACAAGTACTTTAGCCGCAGGCCTGACGGACAATGGTCGGTGGTCGACAAAGTAAAGAAGGAAATCGTTTTCAGGCGCTTTAATCTGATGAACTCCCAATTTCCTTTCAGGAAGCCGTTTGACGTAATTTTTTGCCGAAACGTGATGATTTATTTTGATTCTCCAACGCGCAAGGCCCTGGTGAGCCGATTTTGCGACTGCTTGACGCCTGGGGGATATCTGTTCATAGGACACTCGGAATCCCTGGGCAGGGATTTGCGGAGGCTGGAGTACGTGATGCCGGCAGTTTACCGCAGAAAAGAGGGATGATGCCTACTAGACCGATTAGACTGCTAATAGTGGATGACTCAGCTCTGGTCCGCGAGATCCTATCCACGGGTCTTGCCAAAGACCCGGGCATCCAGGTGGTAGGAACCGCTTCCAACCCCTATGAGGCCAGGGATAAAATCGTTCAGCTTCGGCCTGATGTGTTGACGCTGGATGTGGAAATGCCGCGCATGGACGGAGTGGAATTCCTGCGCAAGCTCATGCCTCAGTTTCCCATCCCGGTTGTGATGGTCAGTTCCTTGACGGAAAGCGGCAAGAAGATCACCTTCGATGCTCTGGAGGCGGGCGCCCTGGATTTTGTTTCCAAGCCGCGCTCCAACGTCGCCGCGGGTCTGAGCTCCATGCTTATGGAATTGTCCACCAAGGTAAAGCTGGCCTCTACCGTGGATGTTTCCCATTGGAAGGGAAAAAGGGTGGAAAGAGGCGCCCGGGGACCCATTCAAAGCTCGGCCCTGGAGGAATCCACGGACAAGGTCGTGGCCATTGGGGCCTCCACGGGCGGGACCGAAGCCATTAAGGAGGTCATCACCCGTTTTCCCGTCACCATGCCCGGAGTGATTATTGTTCAGCACATGCCCGCGGGTTTTACAAAAATGTTTGCAGACAGGCTAAACTCCCTGAGTCCCATGATGGTCAAGGAAGCGGAGAACGGAGACCGGATTATGGCGGGGAGGGTGCTGGTCGCCCCGGGCGGCAAGCAGATGCGCGTCGTTCGCAGGGGCGGCATATACCAGGTGGAGGTTAAACCGGGCGAGCCGGTCATGGGCCATTGCCCATCGGTGGAGGTGATGATGCAGTCCGTGGCCAAGGAAGTGGGCAAAAACGCCGTGGGCGTCATGCTGACCGGCATGGGCTCGGATGGATGCACAGGCATGAAGGCTATGGCGGACGCCGGCGCTCTGTGCGTGGCCCAGGACGAGGCGACTTCCGTAGTTTTTGGCATGCCAAAAGAAGCCTATGCGCGCGGCGGCGCAAAGAAATTGGTTCCTTTGGGGGATATGGCTCAGACTGTAATCAATATGGTGAACAGGTTGGCGGCATGAAAAAAATATTCCTAGGACTAGGCGACATGGGCGCAACCAGGACCCCGGGGCAGGAATTAAGAACCCTGGCCCTGGGGTCATGCGTCGCCCTGATCATGATGGACCCGAAAGCAAGGTGCATTGCTATGGTTCACGTGGTCCTGCCCGAAAGCTCCATAGATCCTGCTAGGAGTCAAAAAAAGCCGGGCCATTTTGCAGACACGGCGGTGCCGGCTCTTTTAGGGGAAATGAAGAAGTTAGGTTCGGACAACGTGGGCAAAGGGATGATTATTAAACTGGTCGGAGGCGCCAACGTTATGGATCCGAACAACACTTTCAATATAGGCAAACGAAACGCTTTGGCCATTAAAAAGGCGTTGTGGAAATTCGGCATGGGGCCCAGGGCGGAAGACATTGGCGGTCGAATCAGCCGCAGCGTTTCCGTGGATGTCGACACCGGAAAAGTGAAAATAACCTCCCCTGGCAGGGACGGTTGGGAATTATAATCTGGAGGAAATTTGTCATGGCGAAAATCCTGATAGCTGAAGATGACTTGATCACCAGGAAAGTGTTGTACAAAATTGTGGAAGGCATGGGCCATTCCGTCATTATGAGCCCCAATGGTCGCCATGCCTGGGAAACTCTGGAAACCAACCCGGACATTTCCATGTTGATCACGGATGTCATGATGCCCGAAATGGACGGCCGGGATTTGATCGAATTGGTCCGGGCCCGGGAGGAGTTTCAGAACTTGCCGATCATCATCATTTCAGCCGTTGTCGGCCCCAAGGCCGTGGCCAATTTGTTGAAGATGGGCGCCACATTGTTCTTGTCGAAGCCTTTGAAGGTGGATGAGACGAGAAAGTACATCGAAAGATGGGTGGAAGTATAAACGGAGACAAAACATGGCTATTCCGCCTGATATCAAAGACAGCATCGCCAAGGTCAAGCCTTTATCCCAAAGCGCGGTGAGGCTGATGTCCATTATGGCGGACCCGGACCATACCGTCGCGCAAATTGCGGCCGTAGTGGAGAGCGACCCTATTCTCACAGGCAACGTCCTGCGGGTGGTAAACAGCCCTGCTTTCGGCCTCAGGGCCAAAATCAGCACGGTGGCCAGGGCGGTTTCCTACACCGGAGGAAACATGGTGGTCGGATTGGCCCTGCACTTGTGCGCCAGCGGCATTTTTAACAACCCGCTGGACGGATACGAAAGCCAGCGGGGCTCCTTGTGGAGGCATTGCCTGTTCACGGCCATTGCATCCAGGGAGATCGCCAGGTTTTCCGGCGGAAAGGCCGACCCCGAAGTCGCCTATACGGCCGGACTGCTTCACGACATCGGCAAAGCCGTCATGTCGGCCCCGTTGGGCGATTCGGCGAGAAAGATCGTCGCCATCGCCGATAAAGGAGAAATGCGGGATTTTGTGGCGGGAGAAGCCAAAGCCGTGGGCACGGACCACCCGGAGGTGGGAGAGGCCATCGCCATGCACTGGAGCCTGCCCGGTCCCTTAAGGGAGGTTATCCGGCATCATCATGCCCCGTCCAAAGCCAAAGAGGAATATCGCACACTGGTTTATGCGGTTCACCTGGGCGATTTCATCGCCATGATGAGCGGCACGGGCACCGGCGCTGACACCATGCTTTATCTTTTGGACCATGACTATAGAAATTTCATAGATGTTTCCGCGGCGGAGTTGGAAAAGGTGATTCTGGACGCCGGCCAGGAATACCAGCAGGTGGTGGAGTCTATGTTTGGAAGTGAGGAGGAAATGCAATGAAAAAAGTAATCGTGGCCGATGATTCCGGCACAGCCCGTATGTTCATTATACGGTGCCTGCAAATAGCAGGGTTTGACGGCGCACAGTTTATGGAAGCGAAAAACGGCGCAGAAGCGCTCACGCTTCTGGAGCAAGGGCCGGCGGACCTGCTGGTCACGGACTTGTTCATGCCGGAGGTCAGCGGGGAGGAGCTTTTGCTCCAGGTCAGGGCCCAGGACAAGTTCAAGGCCATGCCGATTTTGGTTATCACGAGCGCCAAAAACCCCGCAAAAGAACAGGAGCTTATGCAAGGCGGAGCTTATGCCGTCATTTCCAAGCCAATCAGCCCTTCCATTATGGTTCCTATTTTAGAAGCTCTTTCTTAAAAGGCAGGAGGAAAAATGACCTCGTCAGAAAATGTGACCAAAGCCGTTTTTAGAGCTATGAGCGACACCTTTGAAGGCATGGCCTTCATGCAGATCTCCCGTCTTGAAGATGAGTCGCCGGACACCACTGCAGATGATATGATTTGGTCGCGGGTGGATGTAAAAGCTCCTGCACCGGGCTTTATGGCCATCGCCTACACCAGGGAAGTGGGAGTCCGCATCGTGGAATCCTTATACGGAATGCTGGATGAACCCTGTAGTCAGGAAATGCTCCAGGATTCTCTCAATGAAATCGTAAACACGGTGATCGGCCGGTGCATGAGCCTGCTGGTTCCCGCGGGGCAAACCTTTGAACTGGGGCTTCCCAAAACCGGCGAAGGCTGGCCTGACTTTGAAGGTGCGGAGATACACGGATTTTCCACCATGGACGGGGGGCAGCTTCTGGCCTTTACCGACCTGGGGGATTTGGATTTGCTGGACGGTCCCTTGGAAGTGGAGGGGTTCGGCGGCAAATCTTCGGACGGCGACGAGTGGGGCGACTCCGGCGACTCGGATGACGCCTGGGGGGCCTCCGGCTCCCAGGACTCTTCTGATGACGGATGGGGATAGGGGCCTCTTTCCCTATTCCAAAATTCCTGTTTTCCTCACCGCTTCGCCAAATAGCCTCCCTTCCTTTTCCAACTGCTCACATATTGCCAGGCTTTTATTCAAGTCCGAATCCATAGCCGCCGTTTCAAGATCCTTGGCGGCGGCCTGGATGGCGCAGGCGCCCACGCTGGCCGAGGAGCCTGCCAGGGTGTGGGCTTTTAGTCCCGCCAAGACCAGGTTCCGTTCTTCCAGGGCTATGTGCAAGGTTCTAATCTGATTGGGAAGTTCCTGCAAAAATGCACCCAGCACGTCTTTAACCAGCGCACTGTCTTCCAACAGGCGAGAAAAAAGGCCTTCCATGTCAAAAACATCTGTTCCCGCCTTAACGGGCGCCTCTTCCTCCGGCATCGGCGCAGGCTCCGAAGGCGGGGGAGCAGGCTCCGAAGGCGGATTGGAGTTGTCCAGCCATTTTTCCACAACCTGATTCAACGCCGCAGGCTCCACCGGTTTGGAAATATAATCGTCCATGCCGCATGCAATGCACTTTTCCCGGTCTCCGGCCATGGCGTGGGCGGTCATGGCTATGATGGGAATGCCTTTGTTTAACACCCGGGAATCAGTGCTGCGAATTCGTTTAGTAGCCTCATATCCATCCAATTCGGGCATTTGGCAATCCATCAGCACCAGGTCGTAGGGTTGCATCTCCAGCGCCGAAATCGCTTCCAAGCCGTTGGATACTGCATCCGCTTTGAAACCCAGGTTATCAAGGATGCTCAGGGCGACTTTTCGGTTTACCAGGTTGTCTTCCACCAGCAGCAAGCGATAGCGGCGCTTCTTCGCCTCTGCAATGGCGTGGCGCGTTATAATGGGCTTGCGCTCTTTGGGGCGGGGAGGGGTATGGGCGCCCAGAACGGTTTGCAGGCAGTCGAACAGGACGGACTGCTTAATGGGCTTTGTCAGGTAGGCGGAGAATCCGATTTCCGACAAACGGGCGGCGTCTCCCCTGTTGGCTATGGAGGTCATCATGAGCAGGGAGCTGTCAGCCAGGTCCGGATCGTTTTTGATCAGCCGGCCCAACTCCTCTCCATCCATCAGCGGCATTTGCATGTCGGTGATGATGAGCGAGTACGGCTCCTTTTCTTCCAGAGCCGCTTTCTTAATTTTAATCAGGGCGCTCCGGGCGTCCGGGGCTTCTTCGTGCCGGCAACCCCAGGTTTCCAAAAGGACGCTCAATAATCTGCGGTTGGTGGCGTTGTCGTCAACTATCAGGATTTTACGGCCTTGGATGCTCGCGGTTGCAAGAGGCTCCCGGCTTTGCGTCTGCCTTGGAAAAGGAAGCGAAAACCAGAACGTGGCGCCTTCTCCTGGACGGCTGCTAACCCCTATTTCCCCGTTCATCAACTGCACGAGCCTTTTGCAGATGGAAAGTCCCAAGCCCGTTCCGCCGTATTCCCGGGTGGTGGACGCATCCATCTGGGTGAAGGGGGCGAAAAGGTCGTTCTGCTTATCCTCGGGAATGCCGATTCCCGTGTCCGTTATCGTAAAACGCAGGTACGCCTTATCCTCTTTGATTTCTTCTCCGACAACCCTGACGACGACTTCGCCCTCCCGCGTGAATTTGATGGCGTTATTGCATATATTGATGATCAACTGGCGCAGGCGGCCGGGATCGCCCACCAGAAGGGAGGGTACATCCGGGTCCACCATGCAGACGAATTCCAGGTTTTTGGCCTGGGCTTTCATAGCCAGCAGATCGCTCACGTCTTCCAGAGTAAAACGAAGATCAAAGCCAATGGACTCCAGTTCCAGTTTGTCTGCTTCGATCTTTGAAAAATCCAGAATGTCATTTATTACAGTCAGCAGGTTGGCTGCGCTGGATTGGATGGTTTCGGCGAATTCACGCTGCCTTTCATCCAGGTCCGTATCCAGCAAAAGCCCTGTCATGCCAATGACTCCGTTCATGGGAGTGCGGATTTCGTGGCTCATGTTGGCCACAAACTGGCTTTTGGCGATATTGGCGGTCTCGGCGTCCTTTTTGGCTTTTTTTAGCGCCTCTTCCGCCTTTTTTCGGTCCGTGATATCCCGCGAGATGACCACAGTCCCGAGAAAATGCCCGTCTTTATCCCAAAACATGGAGGCGCTTGCCTGAATTTCCAGGAGCCGGCCGTCCTTAGTGTATCGTTGGGTTTCTTCCAGGACGGACTCGCCTTTTCGCATGCGGGCTATCAACTCGTCGGTTTTGGGCCTTTCGTCGCTGGGGACGAAATCCAAAGGCTTGCCCAGCACCTCTTCCGCAGTCCAGCCGAACAGCTGCTCAAAGGCCGGATTGAGGTAAAGGAGATTGCCTTCCCGGTCATAGACCGTGACAGCGTCCGGGGTGGCCTCCAACAAAGCCCGGTTGCGTTCTTCGCTGGCGACCAGCGCGGCCTCCGCGGCTTTTCTTTCCGAAATGTCTTTGGCTACAGCCACCACGCCTGTCGGGTCTTCCCCCTCCCCGCGTATCAGCGAGATGCTCATCCAACAGGGAAATTCGGTTCCGTCTTTCCGAACGTGCCCCATCTCTCCATAGTTGCTTCCCTTGGCGGACACGAGCTCCAGGAACGGGGCCACCTCATTTTCATATTGAGCGGCGGAATGAAAAATCCGCGCATGGGCGCCTTCCACCTCTTTTGGGGTGAGCCCGTGCATGGACGCCCACGCGGGGTTGGCGAATTTTATTCGCCTGTCCGGTCCGGCGACCGCAATGCCGTCTACGGAATGGTCTATGGCGGTTTTCAAGTACTGGAGGGTGTCGTTGGCTTCCTTGAGTTTTTTCCGTTCCTGGTTCAGTCCGTCCTGGATTTCCTCCCTGATGGCCTCGTATCGATTGGCCGTAATAAGCGAAAACAGAAAGACTATCAGGAACCTTGTTTTTATCGCAAGAGGATACGGGAATGCGCCGGTAAACTCCGCGGGCGGAATTATTATGGCTGCGGCGAGACAATAAACGCCCAAGGAGAACCACAGGCCCTCCTTTTTTCCTAATATAAAATGAGTAAGCGGGGGTAACAGAAAAATCCAGAAGAGCAGGGAGCCATGCCGGCCGCCAAGATAGATGAAATATGTAAATAAAACGCTGGTGCAAAAAATCACGACCCGGTATACGATCCGCCCGGAGGGCATGCGCTTCAATAATAAGAGCCCAAAGCCTATGACGGCGGCCATGGCAAAGTCCAGAGAACCCAGCCCGGCGTTGCCGTTCCATAGGTTAACCAGGCCGACAGTAATGCAAACGAAAACGCCGACATGGGCGGGTATGATAAAGAAGAGACGCCTTCTGTTCTCTTCATAATCTGATTTTGGATTGTTAAAGTACGAAAAGTAATCCATCCCGCCTCAACATCGTTAAAAGCCGTTCCAGCCATATACCTCTGCTAACGGGAAAGCTCCCTGTCAGGGGGTTTGCCAGTGGATGCTTTCAAGCTCATCCATCAAGCTTGTGAACTCGGCGTCGAGTTTTTCAGCCAAAGCAATCACGGCGATTAAGTCTTCATTAACGCCCGCCATCTCCGTTTCCCTTGCTATGTGCATCATGGCCATGGCGCCAACATTGGAGGCGGCGCCTTTAATGGCGTGGGCGCATTTGCTTATCCCGGTAAAATCCTTTTTCTCTGCAAAGCCTTTGAGCTCCAGGATTTTGCCGGGAGTGTCCTCAATGTAGGCCTGAACTATTTCACGCGCCAGGTCTTCATCGTTAAGCAAACGATCCAGCAGGCCTTTTTTATCAAACACCGGATGCCTTTTTGGCATCTGCGCTTGGGGAGTCTTTTCCGGTCTGATTTTTTCCGCCTCGGTTTTCTCCGGCAGCCATTTATGGATCATTTCAATGAGGGCGCCGGGCTCGACGGGTTTGGACAAATAGTCGTCCATTCCGGCCTCGATGCATTTTTTACGATCCCCCTCCATGGCGTGCGCCGTCATGGCTATGACGGGGGTTTTCGGGTCGAGCACGCAGGATCGGCGGCTCCGAATGCGCCTGGCGGCTTCATACCCATCCATGTCAGGCATTTGGCAATCCATGAACACCATGGTGTATTTTTTCTCGCAAAGGGCTTTCACCGCTTCCCTTCCATTGGCCACGGCCTCTGCGTGCAACCCCAGTTTTTTTAGAATGCTCAGGGCCACTTTTTGATTGACCGGGTTATCCTCGGCCACCAGGATGGAGACGTCCGGCCTTTGCAGGGAAGTCAGCGACGGCATTTCAAAACGGGGGCGCTTGGAGATTTTATGCGATCCGCCTTCGGCGTTCAAGGCGCTTACCAGGCTGTTATACAAAGCGGATTGTTTGACGGGCTTGGTGAGGCATCCTTCAAAGCCCGCGCTCTTCATCCTGTACTCGTCCCAGCGTTTGCCCATGAAGGTCATGATCAGCCAGTGGGCGCCGGCGAGCTTGATATCTTTTTTCGCCAGCCGCCCCAATGTTTCCCCATCCATGTCTTTGAGCTTGTTGTCCGCAATAGCAAGGGCAAAGGGATCCTGAGACGCCGCGGCCAGGCGCATCTTTTCAAGAGCCTCGCCTCCGCCCTGGGCTTCCTCCGGTCTGCAGGACCACGATTTAAGCATGTTGACCAGTTGAAGCCTGGTGGCGGCGTTTTCGGCAACCACCAGCACCCGTTTGTTCTGCACGGCGAGATAGGGGGAAATTTCTTCTTTGGCCTGAGTCTGTTTTCCAAACTGGGCGGTGAACCAGAAGGTGGAACCCTTGCCCTCCTCGCTTTCCAGCCCTATTTTGCCTTTCATCATTTGAGCGAGTTTTTTGGAAATGGCCAAGCCAAGCCCTGTGCCGCCGTAGTTCCGCGTGGTGGAGGCCTCGGCCTGGGTGAAGGCGTCAAACAAAGATTGCTGGCGGCTGGCGGCGACTCCTATACCCGTGTCCGTCACCGAAAATTTCAATTCCAGCAAGTCCGGCGCCTGCTTGAGCAGCTCCACCCGGATGGTGATGCTTCCCTGGGCCGTGAACTTGACGGCGTTATTGGCCAGATTCAATACGATCTGACGAAGCCGGACCGGATCCCCCTTAAGGCGGAAAGGGACGTCCGGGTCAATGATGCAGACGAACTCCAGGCCTTTTTCCTGGGCCCTTAAAGCGACAATGTCGCTGGCTTCCTCCAGGGTGTTGCGCAGATCGAACTCAATGGCTTCCAGGTCCAGCTTGCCTGCTTCGATTTTTGAAAAGTCCAGGATGTCGTTGATGATCTCCAGGAGGGAATGGGCGCTGTTGCGAACCGTTTCGGCGTACTCCTTCTGCTCCCGGGTGAGCTCCGTCTCCAAAAGCAGGCTGATCATACCCACGACGCCGTTCATGGGGGTGCGGATTTCGTGGCTCATGTTGGCTAGAAACTCGCTTTTCGCCATATTGGCCAGATCCGCTTGTACGGCAAGGCGGTTGGAGTCTTCAATAATCATTTCCAACTGCCTGTTTGCGTCTTCGGTCTCCTCTTTAGAGCGTCTGAGCGCTTGCTCCACTTCCTTTTGGCGGGTAATGTCCAGCAGAATGCACTGGAATCCCATAATGTGGCCGTCAGAGCGGGAAATGGGGTGGATATTGCTGGAGAAGCAGCGTTTTTGACCGCCCGGCAAAGTCACCCAGTCTTCATAAATGCCCCCAACGCCTTTTTCCAGGATCGCATGAAACCGCTTGGTGAACCGGGCCGCGTCTTCGGAAGGCATGAAGTCCCTGACTCCCATGCCCTCGACTTTGTCCTTCTTCATTCCGAATAAGGACGCCGCCACTTCATTGGCCAGGATGACTTTGTCGTTTGCGTCGAAAAACAGAATGGCCGAGCCGGCGTTTTCTATCAGCGCCCTGTAGCGTTCCTCGCTTTCCCGGATTTTTTCCGCAAACTCCTTGTTGTCGCGGGTGAGCCGGGCTTTCTCCAGGGCGTTGATGATGGCGTGGTAGAGAATATCCAGATCGTTGATGGGCTTGATCAAATAGTCCCAGGCGCCGTTTCTGAGGGCGTTGACGGCTTCGCTCACTCCCCCGGCGCCCGAAATGACGATGACCGGGGTGAGCGGGGACTCTTTTTTGATTTCTTCTAAAACCTGCAACCCGTCCATCCTGGGCATACGCAGGTCCAGGAGCACCAGGTCCGGCGATTCCGCCCGGAATTTTTCAAGCCCCATAATGCCGTCATCGGCAAGAACCACCTCAAAATCGTAGTCTTGCAGATAGGCTGAAACGCTGTTTTGAATGGCTTTTTCATCGTCAACAGCAAGTATTTTAATGGGCTGGTCTGTCATTCTTTATCCTGGTATTCTATAGAGCATCGCCACATTTACTGAACTCCCAATAGAAATACAAGAGTATTATAGCGCCTCAATATGCAAATTGTCTCCTTTGGGCCAGAGATCCGCCCTGGACGCCAGGGAGTTGAGGTTCACAGGCTTGGCCAGGCAGGCGTTGGCGCCCGCCTCCAAGGCGGATTGGCAATCCGGACCGTCCTGTTTTTTGCTTAAAACAACCAAGGGAATGCCTTTGCCCGCCTCTTCCTCCCGGATGGATTTGATCGGGGCGTAGCTGTCGGAGGATAGCAAGGCTTCCTCCGCTATGATCAGGCTGACGTTTTCGTTTTCCTGCAAGCGCTCCAGGATTTCGCGGGCGTTCCTGGCGACAATGACCTTGGCCCCCACGTCGCCCAGGACTTTGCGCAAGGTGAAAACATGGCGCATGTCTCTGTCCGCAAGCAAAATGAGCCTGCCGTTAAAAAAACGCTCGTTTTCGGGCTGCAGTTGCAAAGGCTCCTGCTTGGCGGGCGGGGCCGACTCCGGCTCCCCGGGAGCTCCCACTCCCTCCCACGGCCGGACTATGGGCGGATCCGCTGGCGCTGCATAGACTTCCGGGATGATCAGAGTGAAGGTGCTGCCCGCACCCGGCTCGCTTTCGGCGCGTACGGCGCCGCCTATGAGGCGGGCGATTTCCCGCGAGATGGTCAGCCCAAGGCCGGTTCCGCCGAACTCCCGGCTGGTGGTTCCGTCGGCCTGGGTGAAGGCTTCGAAGATTTCCTCCATTTTTTCCTGGGGAATTCCTATTCCTGAATCCGTCACGGAAAAAGCTGCGCATTTGCCCGGGGGATAACCGGGAAGGGCGTCCTCCTTCCTGGGGCGGCTTACCCGCAAAACCACGGAGCCTTGTTTGGTGAATTTTAAGGCATTGGAGATAAAATTACGCAGCACCTGCTCCAGTCTTTGGCTGTCTGACTGGATGTTTTGAGGAATGTCCGCGTCCATCCTGACGGAAAAATCCAGGCCTTTGTTCTTGGCCAGGGGCAGAAATTCCCTCTCAATAGCCTGGACAAAGGTTTTGGTCTCAAAAAAGGAGGTGTTCACCGCCATCTTGCCGGCTTCTATTTTGGAAAGATCAAGAACCTCGTTGATAAGCAGGAGCAGGGCTTTGCCCGAGGATTGGATGGCCTGGGCGCATTCCAGATCGCTGTCGGTGAGGTTTTTTTCCCGGTTTTCGCATAAAATCCCGGACAATAGAATAATGCTGTTTAACGGCGTTCGAAGCTCGTGGGATACATTGGCGAGAAACTGGGATTTGTACATGCTCCCCACTTCCAAGTCCCTGGCCCTGGCTTCCAGAAGCTCATGGGCGTTCTGCAGCTCCACGTTCTTTTTTTCAAGCTGCTGATAGGCGTCCTGAAGCTTTTGCTCCGAGGCCTTTCTTTCGGTCACGTCCCGGCCGCTGAAAACCACGCCGCCCACGCCCGGAACGTCCATTTGGGAGTTTAGCACCCCCTCCAGCCAGTACCATCCGCCGTCCCTGTGGCGGAAACGAACGCCTTCCAGCTTAATGGGCCGCCCGGGATGAGTTAATGCTTTTTCCAGGGCTTTCTCCACCATGGAAACGTCCTTGGGGTGCATGTTGCGGCTGGTGTACTGGCCGATCACCATTTCGGGCTTGTAACCGTAAGCGGAAAAAACGGAAGGGCTGGCGTAGGTGTAGGTGTTGTCCGGCCCTATGATCAAGGTGATGTCGGAGGAGTTTTCCGTCAAAGCCCGAAAGCGTTCTTCACTGGCCGTAAGCGCCCGGGCTGCATTGATGTCCTTGAGGGCTTCCACGCCGTGGGTGGCTATGAGGGCGGTCAGTTCCAGGTCCGCATCCGAAAAAGGGTCGTCCGCGGCCTTTGAGATGATGCTCAGACCCAGAATGCTTTTGTCCGGGGTAAAGATGGGGGTCAGCAGCAGAGAGGCGCCTTCACACCCCTCTAAGGCGGCGTCCAGATACCCAATTCCTTGTTCATAGGCATTGATGATAACCGCTTCTCCGGCGCTCCAGAGCTTATCCAGCAAGGCGTCCTGGCCGTCAGGCAAGGGGATGGACCACCCGGGGCGCTTGGCGTCGGTGGAGCATTTTAGTACCAGGACGTCATCCCTGCGCAGGAAAAACCGCCCCTGCCCGGCCGTGGCGTTCTCCATCAAGGCGCTTAAAAGCATGGTGCACAGCTCGTCTTCTGTGTTGCAGGCAGTGAAAAACAGGGTGCAGTCGGTGATGTGCTTCAGCCTTCTGCTGTACTCCATGAGCTTTTCGGAGCGCTCCTGCACCAGGGCTTCGAGATTTTCCTGGTAATCCTTATTCTCCTTGCGCAATTGCGCCCGCTCCAGGTTTTTTCTCACCGTGTGCAGGAGGATGCTAAGGCTTTCTATGGGCTTGAATATGTAGTCCCAGGCGCCCATTTTCAAGGCATTGACGGCGTCTCTGGCCACCCCGGCGCCGGAAACCACAATAAGCGGCACGTCCGGCGACTCCTTGCTTAGAATGGAAAGCACTTCCAGACCGTCCATTTCCGGCATACGCAGGTCGACCAGAACCAGGTCGGGTTTTTCCCGGCGAAAGAGCTCCACGCCCAACCGGCCGTTTGCAGCTTCCAGGACTTCATAGCCGTTATCCTCCAGAAACGAGGCAAAGCTCCAGCGGATAGCGTCTTCATCGTCAATGGTCAAAATTTTGGGAGGTCCGCCTTCCATCCATTCCTCGCGAATCGGCTTAACGCCATTGCCGGCCGTTGGTTGTCGTCAATAATCCGGTTGGGCCTGTGGTTTCAAAAGCATGGGTCCGAAAAAACAGGATGCAAATTCCGGGCCACGCGCCTCCCGGGCCGGCCTGCGAACGGCGCCCATTTACTTTCTCTTGATTCCCAGTTTTTTGATGCGTGAAAACAAGGTGTTGTGATTGATTTCCAAAAGCTCGGCCGCCCCTCCCGGGCCGCGCACCTTGCCGCCTGTCTTTTTTAAGGCCCATAAAATATGACGGCGTTCGTTTTCCTCCAGGGAGACGGCATCCCGGTCCAGAGCGAAGGAGGCGCCGCTTTGGGAGAGATCCGGAATTTCCAAACGGGCGCCGGAGCTCAGGATTGCGCTTCTTTCGATGACGTTTTCCAGCTCCCGCACATTGCCGGGCCAGTCATAGGCCACCAGTTTGTCCAGATCCTCCGGCGTGACGGCGCCCCGGGGCTTTCCCAGGTTCTTGGCGTGCCGATCCAGAAAATAGTCCACAAGAAGAGGTATGTCTTCCTTGCGCTCCCTCAGGGGAGGAATTTTAAGGCTTAAAACATTGAGGCGATAGTACAGGTCTTCCCGGAATCTTCCGGTTTTCACGTCCTCCCGCAAATCCCGGTTGGTGGCCGCCAAGAGCCTGAAGTCCGACCGCAGGGTGGTTCTTCCGCCCACCCGTTCGAACTCCTTGTTTTGAAGGACCCGCAGCAGCCGGACCTGGACTTCGTGGGAGATGTCGCCGATTTCGTCCAAAAACAGGGTGCCTCCGTCCGCCAGTTCGAATCTGCCCAGGCGCCTTTTGTCCGCACCGGTGAAAGCGCCTTTTTCGTGCCCGAACAATTCGCTGGCTATGAGCCCTTCCGGAAACATGCTGCAGTTGACGCGGATGAATGGTTTGCCGGCTCTGGAGCTTCTTTCGTGGATGGCTGTTGAGATCAACTCCTTGCCCACGCCGGTTTCCCCCAAAATCAGGACCGTGGAGTCCGTGGCCGCAATTTTTTTCACGTCATTCAAAACCTTGCGCACGGCCGAGCACTCGCCCACAAATTCCACGGGGGGCTGAAACTCGCTTTGCTGTTCCTCCAGATACCTCTTTTCCTCCTCCAGCTTGCGGATAAGAGCTCTGTTTTGTTCGTGAATCCGTGCGTTATCCAGCGCGATGGCGGCCTGGGAGGAGAAAAAATCCAGAATGCGGATGTCCGACTCCTTCAGGGCGCTGGGGAAAATCCGGTTATCCACGTACAGCACCCCCAGGACCGTCTCCCGGAATTTCATGGGAACGCAAATGCACGAGTGGACCACCTTATTTTCAAGGGGGTGGGACTGGCGGGGCGCCTCGGTGAGGCGAAACCGGGCGCGGCCCGTAAAGGCCGCTTCCCGCACCATTTTCATGCTGGATTGAAATTCGGGCCGGGAAATGTCCTGCTCCATGATGTTCCGGGCGGCCCTAAGGACCACGGCGGGCTTGCCGGTCTCCTTGTTGACCAGAAAGACCGCGCCCCGCTCGGCGCCTGTAATGCGATTGACAGTGGCAAGAATATGACGCACCAGGTCCCGGTCGTTCCGGATGGTGGCCAGCTCCTGCCCCAGCTTCATGATTTCCTCCAGCAGGTTTTTATCCGTGCGCAGGTCTTTTAAGAGGAATCGCAGATTGTCGGGAACCTGGTCGTGGAGAAAGGAGTCCAGTAGCTCGGCGCTTTTCTGCATGGCGCCTTTGGCTTTTTTTTCCTGGCCCATGGACAGGTACAGGCGGGCCATTTCCATGCGGGTCCGGGCGAGCTGAATCTCGTGGCCGGACTCCTCCAGCCATTTTTCCGAGAGCTTCATGGACCGGAGAACCTTGCTGGTCTCCACGCCCCTCTTTTCCTCCAAAAGGGCCTGGTACCGGTATGCTCCCCCTTTAATAAGGATGTTCCGGCTTTTTTGCCACTCCTTGAGATCTTCCATGGCCAAGGCCGCCTGGACCGCCGGAAGCTGGCCCTGCTCCATGGCCCAGAACATTTCGGCGTTTTGATAAATATGGGTTTCTATTTTAATGCCTCTCTCCCTTGTGACCCGCACAGCCTCGCTCAAATACGAAACCGCTTCCTTTTGGTTGTGGTTGCGGAAATGGGCCAGGGCCAGGTTCAGGCTGATGAGGATGGAGTTGTAGGTGTTGTTGGTCTGAAGGGCGTGGTCCAGGGCCAGGTCCAGGTAGTAGATGGCCTCTTCGTACTGCCCCAGCTCTATGAGCAGGCTGCCGATATGGTAGCCCACGTAGCTGCCCACGTACAAATCCCCTACGCTCCGGCATTTTTCATAAATGGCGTCCATGAGGCCCATGCCCCGCTTGATCTGGCCGTTGAAGGCATAGCAGACCCCCACCACCTGGGCGGACAGCATGGGAAAGCGGCCCCTGGGATACTTGTCGATGTCCGAGACCACCTCTTCGTAGTTGCGGATCACCTCCCGAAGCCTGCCCTGGGCGTACAGGAAAAAGGTGCTCAAAAACACCGCGGATCTTTTCAAAGCGGGGTCGTCGATCTTCTCCGCCAGGGCCCAGCCGCGATTAAAGTGGCGCATGGCCTGGTTGAAGTGGGAGCAAAACCACTCGTTTTTCGCCAAATGCATTTCCAGAAGCGCGGTATGGGCGTCGTCCTTCCGGTCCCGGGCCTTTTGCACCGCGGTTTTAAGGGGCGGCACCGTGGCTTCCACGTCCGGCGCCAGCTCCACGATCTTGGAGACGGCGATAACCGCATTGGTGAACAGCTGGTACGCCTGGGTGGAGGCGGCCATTTCCAGGTCGTCGATGATTTTCTGGTAGCATTGAAGGGCCTTCTGGTGGCGGTGGGTCTTCCGGTAAATGTCCCCGGCCTTCATGAGGACCTTGCACTCCTGCTCGCCGTTTTTCAAATGAATCAGGTGGCTGGAAGCCGCCAGGACAGCTTCGTCCTGGCTTTGCATCTCCCGGAAGTAAATTCCCGCGATGGAGCGGTGCCAAAGCTCCTTTTCCGCCTGGGGAACGGACTGGGCGATCTTTTTTCTTTGGGCCTCGTTTCTGAAGGAATAGACGCCGGGGCCTTCTTTTTGGAGGATTTTTCTTTCAAAGAGTTTGTCCAGCTCCTGGAGGATTTCGCTGGCTTTCAGGCCGGACATTTCCAGGATCCAGTCCACGGAGAAATTATCCTCGAACATGGCCATGAGGCTCAGCAGACCATGGTCGGCGAGCCTTGGAAGAGAGGACGGGGTATTCAGGTCAGGCATGGGCGTCTGCTCCGAAGGAAAGCAATTTTCAACCGGTTTGGAAGACCGGGGAGAGCATAGCCTGAGGGGGGCGTGGAAGTCAAGCATTATGAACGATATATAAAGCTCGTTTGATATATAACGCAGGGGTTTGCGCGTTTTATTTCGTGCTGTGCCTTTAAACTAGATGAAATAATTGAATAAACAAAAAACTTTGCGTTTTGGAATACATTATGCACTATCATCCCGCGGGTCCGGGAAGCGCCGGGGATAATCCCAAAGCCTCCCGCGGCCCGGAGGGTGAACATTCAGACGGATCTCACAAAACGGATTTGCAAGTGCCATGACTGTGAGGGAATATCGTTGGATTTCGTCTTATCTCGCAAACGCGTTAACTTCGGTCTTAGGAGCGTTTTCGCTTTCCAAGAGGGTAAGGCCTGATTTTCCGCCGTTTTAGGCAAATAATCGACAACTTCAGGGAGTAAGAAATGTTCGCATTTACCAAGGCGCAACAGGCGATACGCAAAGCCGCAAAGGACTTTGCCAAGGGGGAATTGGACAAGGAAACCATTATCCAATGGGAAAAGGACGGAGCCTTTCCGACGGAAGTTTGGGAAAAGGCGGCGGACCTGGGCTTTTTGGGCATGCATCTGCCTGAAAAATACTCGGGGGGGGGCTTGGGCATGCTGGACAGCGTGGTCACCCTGGAAGAGATCTGCCGCAAGGACTCCACCGTGGGCGTGGCCTTGGGATATGCGGCTCACGGAGCGGAATGTCTTGCCAAGTGGGGAAGCGACGCCCTTAAGGAGGCTTTTTTGCCCAAGGTTCTGGAAGGGGAAATGCTTTCCGCGGGCGCGTTCGGAGAAAGCCGGCGGGGCGGCGACCTTTCCGCGGAAGCCGTTACGGCGGAGAAGGAAGGCGGCGAGTGGGTGATCAACGGCCAGAAAACCTATGTGCCCAACGGCGGCCTGGCGGGATTTTACATTGTCCTGTGCAAGACCGGGGACGCCGCCAGCCTGATTCTGGTGGAAGCCGACCGCACCGGGCTCTCCGTGGAAGGCCTGGGCCGCAAGCTGGGGGGAAACATGACTCCCACGGCGAACATCGCCTTTGATAAAGTGCGGGTCCCCGCCGGCAACCTGGTGGGCGAGGAAGGCAAGGGGCTTGCTTACGCCAAGGAGTTCACCGCGGAAAACAAGATTCTTTTGGCCGCCCAGGCTTTGGGGACGGCCTTCGGCGCTTACGACCGCATGATGGAGTACGTCAAGGGCCGGGAGCAGTTCGGCCGGAAACTGGCCCAGTTCCAGGTCAGCCAGCACAAGATCGCGGACATGGCCGTGAAAATCGAATTATCCGCCTTGATTACCTACAAGGCCGCCTGGGTGCGGGACGAAGGCAAGATGGATCCGACCTTGTGCTCCATGGCGAAGATGACGGCCTGCCGTACGGCCATGGAAGTCAGCGCCCAGTCCATCCAGCTTTTCGGCGGATACGGATTCATGACCGAGTACGAAGTGGAGCGCTCCTACCGGGACGCCAAAACCCTGGAAGTCATGGCCGGCGCCGCCGCCGTGCAAAAGGACATCATCGCCCAAAGCGCCATCGGCAGGATTCGGTAGCCGCTTCTAACCAAAATACCCGCAGCCCCCAGGGGCTGGACAGGCATAATAAGGAGAAATCATGGGAGTTTTAAAATACACCGAAGATCATGAGCGGTTCCGCCTGCAGGTGCGTGAATATATGGAGAAGGAAGTGCTTCCCCATACCATGGAATGGGAGGAAGCCCATATCGTTCCCAAAGAGGCCTGGAGAAAGATGGGCGAGGCCGGATACCTTTGCCCTTGCGTTTCCAAGGAATACGGCGGCCCTGGGCTTGACTTCCTGTATTCGGTCATCATCACGGAGGAAATGGCGGCCGTCGGCCAGGCCGGCCTGGCGGCCATGCTTCACAGCGATATTGTGGTGCCCTACATCAATACCTACGGCACGGAAGAGCAAAAGAAAAAGTACCTGCCCGGATGCGTGTCCGGCGCAATCATCACAGCCGTGGCCATGACCGAGCCCGGCGCAGGCAGCGACGTGGGCGGCCTGGAGGCTACGGCCGAAGAAGACGGCGACGAGATCGTCATCAACGGCGTCAAGACCTTCATCTCCAACGGCATCAACTGCGACCTGGTCGTTCTGGCGGCCCGCAATCCCGAGATAGCCGACAAGCACGCCGGCGTCTCCCTGTACCTTGTGGAGGACGGAACGCCCGGCTTCACCCGGGGCAAGCATTTGGACAAAATGGGCATGCACAGCCAGGATACGGCCGAACTCTTCTTCTCCAACTGCCGCATTCCCAAGGAAAACATCCTGGGCCAAAAAGGCCACGGGTTCCTTATGCTCATGGAAAAGCTCCAGCAGGAGCGTCTCATGAGCGCCATAGCCAACGTGGCCGGAGCGGAAACCGCGCTCAAGTGGGCGGTGGCCTACGCCAAGGAAGCCATTGTGGACGGCAAGCCCTTGAGCAAATCCCAGGCCGTCAAGTTCAAACTGGCTGAAATGGCGACGGATATCAACCTGAACCGGGCCTTTTTGGACAACCTGATCAACGACCACATGGCGGGCAAGGACGTGACCGCGCAAACCATGATGTCCAAATACGCCAGCTCGGAAATGATGAACCTCCAGATCTCCGACATCATGGATTTGTTCGGGGAATACGGACTCCTGGAGTCCTCTCCTGTGGCCCGCGGCTTCCGGGATCAGCGCATCACCACCATTTTTGCAGGAACAACGGAAATCATGAAAACCATTATCGCCAAGTCTTTGGGCCTTTAGCCCCAGGCTGGCTTTAGCGACTCTTAATTGCTTTTTAACCCCTGAAAACAAAGGAGTTTATCATGGAAAAAATGCTGGATGGCAAGGTAGCCATTATTACGGGTTCCGGTCGCGGAATCGGCAAAGCCGCAGCTATGCTGTTCGCCGCTGAAGGCGCCAAAGTGGTTGTCAGCGACATCGACCCCGCCCCCGCCGAGGAAACCGTGGCTGAAATCAAGGCCGCAGGCGGAGAGGCCATCGCCTACGCAGGCGACGCCACGGCCGACGATTTCGCGGAAGGCATTGTGAAAGCCGCTGTGGACGCCTGGGGCGGTTTGCATATTATCGTGAACAACGCCGGTTACACCTGGGACGGCGTGGTCCATAAAATGACCGACAAGCAGTGGGACGCCATGATGGCCATCCACTTGAGAACCCCTTTCCGCCTCATCCGTGCGGCCGCTCCTTATTTCAAGGACGCCGCCAAAAAGGAAATGGCTGAAGGCGGCCCCGTGGCCCGTAAGATCATCAACATTTCCTCCGTCTCCGGCACCCGCGGAAACGCTGGCCAGATCAACTATTCCTCCGCCAAGTCCGGCCTTTTGGGCATGACCAAAACCATGGCTCAGGAGTGGGGCCGCTACAACGTCCAGTCCAACGCCGTGGCTTACGGCTGGGTGGAAACCCGCCTGACCGCGGCCAAGGAAGACGCGGGCGCCGTGGATCGCGACGGCGAGAAAGTCGCCCTGGGCATTCCGGACGCACAGCGCCAGATGATGAAAATGGTCATCCCCATGGGCCGCGGCGGAACGCCCGAAGAAGCTGCAGGCGTGATCCTGTTCCTGGCTTCTCCCCTGTCCAACTACGTTTCCGGCCAGTGCATTGAAATGACCGGCGGCATGTAAAAGACTATTAGGCGCCCTCGAATACGGGGGCGCCTTTGCACGACCCGATATCTATATAACCCGGGCGGCCCTGGGGGTCTTAAGCATGGCCGCCCATTCCACTCAGTGCGGATGCCGCACAGGATATCTGAAGGAGGTCCAATGGCTGGAATATGTTCATACGGCGGTTACGTACCGCGCTATCGCTTGAACCGCGGCCTGGTCTACGGCGCCATGGGATGGATGAATCCCGCAAATATCGCCAATGCCAGGGGGGAAAAAGCGGTGGCAAACTTTGACGAAGACAGCATCACCATGGCCGTCGCCGCGGGCATCGATGCATTAAAGGGCGTGGACAAATCCACCGTGGGCGGCGTGTACTACGCTTCCACCACCATGCCTTACAAAGAAAGGCTTAACGCCGGCATTATCACGGCCGCCCTGGGCCTTAACGATCAGATTCGCGCCGCGGACTTTTCCGGCGGAATCAAAGCCGGAACCACCGCTCTCTTAGCCGCCCTGGAAGGCGTGGCCGCCAAGGGCGTGGACAATGTGGTTGTCACGGCATCCGACTGCCGGCTCGGCAAGCCCGCTTCTCCCCAGGAGTTGATTTTCGGCGACGCCGCGGCCGCTCTGGTTGTGGGATCCGAAAACGTGATCGCCGAATTCAAGGGCGCTTACTCCACCACTTACGACTTTGTGGATCACTACCGCGGCGAAACCGCCAAGTTCGACCGCGCCTGGGAAGACCGCTGGATCCGCGACCTGGGCTTCGCCCAACTGGTGCCTGAAGCCGTGCAGGGCCTGCTGGAAAAAACCGGCCTGGCCATGACCGACTTCGCCAAGGTGGTGTATCCCTGCCACTACGGGGCCGCCCGCAAAGGCCTTAACAAGAAATTGGGCATCACCCCTGAGCAGGATCAATCCAACCTTCAGGTTGAAATCGGGGAAACCGGAACGCCCCATTCCCTGGTCATGTTCGTCAAAGCTCTGGAGGAGGCCAAACCCGGCGACAAGATTTTGCTGGTGAGCTTTGGAAGCGGTTGCGACGCACTGGCCTTTGAAGTCACCGAAAACATCACCAAGTTGGCCCCCCGCGCCGCCATCACCGGAAGCCTGGCCAACAGGGCTGACCTGGATAACTATACCAAGTACTTGATCTGGCGGGATATCCTGCCCGGAGACGCCGGCCTCAGGAGCGAAGAAGACCTGTGGACCCGTTGGTCTCAGCTCTGGAGAAAACGCAGGGAAGTCCTGGGCCTTTGGGGCACCAAATGCCAGGCTTGCGGCACGGTGCAATATCCCAAGCAGCGCATCTGCGTGAATCCCGAGTGCGGCGCGGCCGATCAGATGGAAGAATACTGCTTTGCCGACAAAGTCGGGACGATCGCCAGCTACACCGGCGACAACCTGGCCGCTTCCGTCAATCCGCCCGCCATTTACGGCCAGGTGGTTTTTGAAGAAGGCGGCAAGTACATGTTTGACTTTACGGATTGCGATCTGGACTCCCTGGCCACGGGTATGCCTGTTGTCGTGAGCTTCCGGAGGAAGTACTCCGATAAGCATAGGGACATTGCCGGTTATTTCTGGAAAGCAGTTCCCAAAAGAGAGGAGGCGTAATCATGGCTGACGGAATTAGAGATAAAGTCGCCATCCTGGGTATGGGATGCACCAAGTTCGGCGAACGGTGGGACTGCAGCGGCGAAGACCTGATGGTGGAATCCTTTTTGGAGTGCCTGGCGGACGCCGGCATCGAGAAAAAGGAAATTCAAGCCGCCTATTTTGGCGTTCATATCGATGAAGTGAACGTGGGCAAGGCCGGAACCCCCCTGGGCGCCGCCCTCAAGCTCCCCTTCATCCCCATTACCAGAACGGAAAACTTCTGCGCCACGGCCACGGAAGCCTTCCGGGCCGCCACCTACGCTGTGGCCTCCGGGGCCTATGACATCGTTCTGGCCCTTGGCGTGGAAAAGCTGAAAGACACCGGTTACGGCGGACTTCCCGGCGGCGCCGCTTTCGGTACGGAAATGTTCCTGCGCGGCTCCAACGCCACGGCCCCGGGCCTTTTCGCCCAATTGGCCACGGCTTACGCCGCCAAGTACGACATTCCCATGGAAAAGATCAAGGACGCCATTGCTCATATTTCGGCCAAAAGCCATTACAACGGCTCCTTGAACCCCAAGGCCCACCTGAGGAAAGCGGTGCCGGAAGAAGCCATCAAGGCCGCTCCCATGATCGCTTATCCCCTGGGACTGTTCGACTGCTGCGGCGTGTCCGACGGCTCGGCCGCGGCCATCGTCACCACCCCGGAAATCGCCAAGAGCCTCAAGCCCAACCAGGACATCGTCAAGGTCAAGGCCCTGCAGATTTCCGTCAGCTCCGGCGAAGAAGAAACCTACACCAACTGGGACGGGGCCCACTTCGCCACCACCCGCGTGGCGGCGACCAAGGCTTACGAAGAAGCCGGCATCAAGAATCCGCGCGAAGAAGTGAGCATGATGGAAGTCCATGACTGCTTCTCCATCACCGAATTCGTGACCATGGAAGACGTGCACATCTCTCCCAAGGGCGGCGCATACGAAGACGTCATGAACGGCTTCTACGACCTGAAGGGCGGCGGAGTTCCCTGCCAGGTGGACGGCGGCCTCAAGTGCTTCGGCCACCCCATCGGCGCTTCCGGCCTCCGGATGATCTACGCCATGTACGAGCAGCTTTTGGAAAGAGTTCCGGAAGAGCGCGCAGTCAAGAACGCCAGGTTCGGCCTCACCCATAACCTGGGCGGCACCCCGGCCAAGAACGTGGCTGCCATCTCCATTATCGGAAGGGATTAGTATTTCCTCCCTCCGACATGAAACAAAAAGCAGCCGCCCGGCCCTCAAACTCAGGGCCGGGCGGCCTCCGGAAAGGAGGTCATTTTAATGGCAGAGAATTTCCAAATTACCGAAGAAATGCAAGCTCTTGTGGGTTGGGAATCCGCCCCCTGGGACTTTGAAGTGACCGCCACCAGCGTGCGGGCCTTCGCCAGGGGCGTGGGCTACACCGATCTGGTGTATTACGACGTGGAAGCCGCCAAAGCAGCCGGCTACCGCGATCTTCCCGCGCCTCCGTCCTACCTGGGCACGGCGATTTTCATCCCGGGCCGGAGCGACGAATACCTTCCTTTTCCGCCCGGCTACTCCCCGCCTTTGGATCACGGCCTGTTGGGGCTCTTGGACGGCGGAACGGAAACCGAATATTTTGAAGACATATGCGCCGGAGACACCCTCACTTGCGTGAACAAACTGGCAAGCCTGGCCACCAAGGAAAGCAAAGGCCTGGGAACCATGCTCATCATGGGCACGGAAGCCGCGTACACGAACCAGAACGGCAAGGTCGCAGCCATTCAGCGCAGCCAGGTCATTCTATATTAGGAGGGAGGACAGCATGGCAATTACATGGGAAGCAATCAACGAAGGAGACCTGATCCCGGAACTGAAAAAATGCCCGGGGGTCACCCAGCTTGTCAAATACGCCGCCGGCTCCGGGGATTTCAATCCCTTGCACCATGATTATAATTTTCCCCAGTCCAAAGCCATTGGCTCCATTATTGTGCACGGCCGCTTTAAATACGCCGTCATCGGCGAATGCGTCTCCAATTGGCTGGACCATGCAGGCCGCATCAAGAAAATGTCCTGCCAATACCGGGGCATGGATTTTCCGGATCAGGAAATCACCTGCAAAGGAACCGTGGTCCGCAAGTTTGAGGAAAACGGGGAAAAACTGGTGGAGCTTTCCGTTTGGACGGAAAATCCCGAAGGCAAAAACACCACCCCCGGCCTTGTGGTGGCGGCTTTTAAATAAACGATTTCGATGGCAGGCTATTTTGTTATAACGATTTCATTTGATGAGGTTTTGCCGCGGGGCCTGAGCCGGGCCAATAGTCTCAGTTAAGGGCGATTCTCCTTTCGGGAGCGGCGGGGGCCATTCTTTTTTGTCAGCCGCCTTTGATTGTTTGATATTTCGTTCAAATAGGGGCCGCTTCGCTCCGAATTCCCAGTGTGCGCGTTTTCAATGCCATTGACGCGCCGTCTCACCATAAAAACGCGTCGCCGAATGCCCGGCGGCGCGTTTTGCTTTGTCTTAAAAAAGAACTTGGATAACCTACATAAAAAAGCGCTCAGCAAGCTCTATCAATTTGGGGGAGTTCATCAAACTTTGAAAAACATCCTCCAAAATCCTATCATAGTAAAGGTGGGGCACAGAGGATATAAAAAAGTTTCACCCGTAAAGAGATGAAGAGCGGTTTGGATTCTTGCCATGAATTACCCATAGCAGTTGGCTTCCGGCATTTCGAAAAACTATTTACATTAATCAGGTATTGATATATGGCTGAATCAATGTTTCCTATACACATAGCTATGTGTTGTTATTATCTATTTTCATGTATTATTATTGAGATGCTACAATCTTTAAAACTGATGGATAATGGATAAGATGGTTGATCTCCATGGATACAGGGGCACCCATTACATGCATATAATCCATTCCGAAAATTATAAGCATAATTGATAAGGGGGACTATCTTATGCATACGCTTAGCGCCTTTCCTGACGAGATAAAGGATATCGTTGATCTTTTCGAAAAAGACCATGGAATACAATCATTGTGTGTTCGAGAACATCTTACATCTGGAAAATCAGGCGCTTATGTTGGCATAGTAGATTGTGAAGGAGATATTGATGGCCTTTTTGTTCTAAAGGTTGGTGATATTTCAGAGCAATATGATGACGAGATTGCCTTACACGAAAAAGCGGTATCTGTTGGGGCTTTTAATAAAAAAATTCCAGAAATTGTGGGGAGTATTAGAAACGAAAATCAGTACCTGCTTTTGCTAAAAATTGCTGGCAGTTCAAGAATACAGTGGCGACCATTAGTTCAATCCCAAAAGTTATTTGCTTCTGCATATCAACGATTAAGCACAACTCTATGGAACGAGTCTTTCTTTGAACTTGGGGAGCAAAGTAGCCTTGCCGCTCTTATTAATTTGGCACTTCCATATCAACTCTCTGAAAAAAACGGAGGAAGGATAACATATAATATAAAAGATTATTTTGGAGACCCAATTTTAGATTCACCGATATTTTTTCACATGAACAAGGTCCTGCCGAATCCATATGTTTACGCACTCGACAATTCCTTATCTTCTATAGCCATTAGACCGCTTAAAGGACCAGTACATGGTGATTGTCATGCAAATAATATTTTTTTCAAGGGTAATCTTGATGCAAAGGTTCAAGATCTGGTTTTAATTGATTTAGCATCATACAGTTCTTCAGGACTTTTCTTTTTTGATCATGCCTATTTCGAATTGTCCACGCTTTTGAATATGTTTACTGGACTGGGTGAAGCAAGGTGGTTTGACTTGGTCAAGGGCCTTGTTGACATGGTCCCGCAGAACATTCGCACATTGGAACAGAATGAAAGAGCTTGGGTCGAAGACATTGGAAAGGGCAGAGATACAATTTTTGAACTAATAAAAAAATCATTTTGTGAAAGGCAGGATGACTTAATTGTTCAGTTTCTGATGTCACATGTTGCAGCCGGCTTATCTTTTATTAATAAAAAACGATGTAATGATGAGTCCTCAGTTGGTCTGAAGCCTGAACAATATAATAAGTCGTTTATTTGGGCATCTGTTTTTTTGGAGCGTGTTTTAGGTGATGAATTTATAGCAAAATCCATCGAGTTATCAAAGTCAACTCATGTTCCACCTCTTGGAGCAATAAGAAGTACTGAATCCCTGGTATCAAATACCATTTGGGATGATGTGCAGGGATTCGATGACTCAGGGTTTAATATCCTTGTATTGGCCCCGGCATATAGAAATGAAGACCCTGATACTCTGAAAGAGCTGTTTTCAATTGATTGGAGTTTAATAGTAGACTTTTCGTCCGATATTGTTCCAACAGCATTTGAGTCCCTCTTGCGGCGTGCAGCTAGACAGGCATGGAAAAGTTTTTTTCCAAAGGATTTTAGGATATTATCTAGAGGTTGTCTTTGGTTCTTTGCGAATGGTCGATCCGATTTAGAAGAAGAAGAACCTGCGAGCGATATAACTAAATGGCGGAGAAAGTATTTAAGAATAGTTGATTCACTATTTTCAACTATTGCTGAACAAATATCGCCTGTTAATGTAAGATGTTTTATTGCTGGGGATGAAACTTATTCTGCGCATTTTCGATATGTCTCTGAAAGTATAGATACAAATTTCCACTATAGTCTGAAGCCTATCCTAATATCAGGTGTTGACGAGAGCAATTTTGCAGATACCGTAAATTGCCAAAGATTTGACTTTGAGGATCTCATTCTTCATGTAAAAGCGTTAGGTGACGAAAGGAAGGATATCTCAGAAGACAATCCTTTGCTTCCATGCCGACATGGAGAAGAACGGCGGCTTAAATCCGTGCCACAGGAGATGCTTACAAGAATAAGAAAGGATCTCACTCCCGTTTTTCGGCAGATGAGCAAAGATTTTCCTTCCAATAGGACATTCGGATTGGATTTTAGGCGTGGTATGCCTATTGAATGGGCCGAGTTGGCCCAAAATCAAGATATTGAAAGAGAGGTAACAGGAAAATTTCAAAAAAGGGTAGTCTCTGCTTTGAAAGAATCAACCAACGCAACAATTAATTTACTCCATGAGCCAAGTGCAGGTGGTACAACATTAAGTCGTCGAATTGCCTGGAACCTCATGGAAGAACATCCAGTGGTCTTGGTTAATCAATTTACAGAAGATACTGCATCTCTTTTAGGGGAAGTTTTTCAATTTTCTTCTTTACCCGTTTTAGTGGTAATGGAGGCGTCAATTGTTAGAGAAGGTGACAGGGAGTCTCTGTTAAATCAATTAAGGGAAGATAATACCAGGACGGTTTTTTTATGGATTTCAAGGGTCTATGGGGATCAAAAGCAGAATAAGGATGTTTTAAAGTGCCGTTTAGAAAAAATTGAGGCCAAGGATTTCTTGGGCGCTTATGTAGAACAAGTGGAAGATGTTACAAGGATTAAGAGGCTTAATTCATTGGTATACGATACAAAAATGGCTGATCAGTGTACTCCATTCTTCTTTGGATTGACTGCATTTGAAGAGGACTACGTTGGATTGCAAACATTAATTTCTGATGTATTGAAAGAATCCTCGGATGAGGAAAAATCATTACTAAGTGATCTGTCCCTGGTCAGTGCATACTCTGGAGAAGGATACCCGGTTCAAGAGTTTATGGAATTATGTTCCATTAAAAACAGAGGGGTGTTACCTTTTGAAGAGACATCTCCGTTTGCTGTTATAAACTCGAGTGGAATTAGAATTTCTCATAGGCTGATTGCAGTAGGCACCTTACAAGCGTTGGCTCGAAATACTCAAGAATGGAAGGCTGATTTAACGAAATGGGCGCTGCAACTTCTGAAAAATGTTTCTTTCTTGAGAAATCCATCATCAAATAGAATTCGCAAGATGATAGAAACACTATTTGTCACAAGAGACACAGATATTGCATTAGAAGCTGATGCAAGTTTTCAGGAAGGTGGGATTGTTCGTTCCAGGTTTTCTCCATTGATTTTCGAGATCGGTCGAGCAGAGTTAGCAAGAACTTTACTTTCTAAGGTTACTAATCAGTGGCCTAAAGAACCTCATTATGCGATTCATTACGCTAGACATTTATTATATGAAAATCCAATGGAGATTGAAAAGGCTATAAATGTAGCAAGATCTGCTGAAGGTATGGAAATAAGCCGTGACGACCATGCCATCGTGCATATGGTGGGTATGTGTTACAGGGCAAAAGCATTGGCAACCTTACAAGGTGCAAAAGAAAGGAATCTCCACCTTGATGATGTAGAAAAGAGTGTTAAAGAAGACTTTGATATTGCGATCGACAAGTTCCATACTGCAATCTCAATAAACGAACAGAGCGAGTACGGGCATGTCGCTGCAATCCAAATGATTAGAAAACTGCTTGAGTATTGTATGGAACTTGCGGGCTCAAAATCTTTAGCAGATTTTATGAAAATAGGTAAATATCGTTGGATTTCCAATGCTATTAGTATAGCTGAAGAGAGCATTTATTCATTAAGAAATAAGCCAAGAAAGGCTTCAGAAAGATCCACTCGAACTATTAGTGAATGGGATTTAGTATATGGGAACATTGATGCAGCACTCGCACAATTGCGAGTGCTAGCAAATCAAAGTGGGGATCACAACATAAGCAGAACTCTGTGTTCTGCTATTGTAAAGAAACATAATAGAAAGTGGAGTGGCATTCCACAGAGCGACCTGAGAACAATGATCATACATTATGATAGGATAATCCAGACGCCCTCAGTGAGAGATTATGATATAAAGTGTTGGCTAAATGCCTATAGATATACAAAATCGTATGATATCGAAAAAATAATCCACCGTTTGTTGGATTGGCACGATTTGTCTCCAAAATCTGTCGATCCCGCATATTACCTATTTATATATAATGTGTTGAGATGGTTAAACTCCGAACCGAGAAACAAGGGGTATGCGGATGAAGCTATCAGGTGGTTGACAATTTGTAGTGAAAATAGACCAATTGGCCAGCGTCATTGGGGTTTTGAATGGCTAATGAAAAGCAATAGTTTTTTTTCTTGCACCAACTATAGGGAATTGCCCCTTGATCCTGTGCAAGTGCTACAAGCAAAAGATGAGAAAACGGAGTCGAAACTTTCAAATTTTGCGAGAGTTACTGGGACAATAAGTAGGTATCACGGGCCCCAATTAGCATCAATAGATTTAGGTCATAGGCTTTTTGTCAATTTTAAACCGATGGGGATAATAAAAAAAGACCACATGGGGCACAGAGCTTCTCTCATGGTTTCTTTTACGTATGATGGTCTAAATGGATGGGATCCAAAGTTGGTAATTATATCTTAATGATTTTTTTGTCTTATCTTAATTTTTCTTTGCGTCTCCTGGGCGATTTTCAGTTCTTCGTTGGTGGGCGCCACAAGAATTTTAACCTTTGAGTCGTCCGTGCTGATTCGTCTGAGATCCCTGCTGGAGGAACAGTTTCTTTCGTTGTCCATGGAAATGCCGAAGGCCTCCATGCCCTGGCAGGCCAGGCTGCGGACTTCCGCGCAGTTTTCGCCGACGCCCGCCGTGAATACAATGGCGTCCAGGCTGCCCATGACGGCCATGTAGGCCCCGATGTATTTTTTTATGCGATAGGCGTACATTTCCAGGGCGAGGCTGGCGTGGAAGTCTCCGGTTCTCTTTTTCTTTAAAAGCTCCCGCATGTCGTTGGTCCCGCACAAGCCTTTGAGGCCGCTTTCCTTGTTCAGGAGGATGTCCAACTCCCTTAGGTTCATGCCCAGGCGTTTGCCGAGATAAAACATGACGGCGGGGTCGATGTCTCCGCACCTTGTGCCCATGACCAGGCCTGCAAGCGGGGTCATGCCCATGGTGGTGTCCACGCATTTTCCGGCCTGGACGGCGGCCATGCTGCCACCGTTGCCCAGGTGGATGGTGATGAGGTTGATCTCCTCGGGCTTTTTGCCAAGGCAGCGCGCCGCCTGTTCCGCAACGTAGGCGTGGGAGGTTCCGTGAAAGCCGTATTTCCGCACCTTGTGCTTTTTATACATGTCCCAGGGCAGGGCGTACATAAAGGCGTACGGCGGGATTGTGCGGTGAAAGGCGGTGTCGAAAACCGCTACGTGCAGGGCGTTTGTAAATACGGCCCTGGCTACCTCAATGCCCAGGATGCATCCGGGGTTGTGCAGGGGCGCCAGGGGAACCGTCTCCCTCAATGCTTCGATCACCTTGTCATCGATTACCATGGTCTCAGTCAGTTTATCGCCTCCATGGACGATTCTATGGCCTACAGCCTGGATTTCGCTTTTGTCTTTAACCACTCCGTATTCAGGGTGGCGCAACAGCTCCACCACTCTTTTCAGGCCGTGCTCGTGGTCAGGAATCAGCCCCTGCTCTTCAAGTTTGAGAACGTCGCCGTTCTCCAGAATTTTTTCGTGGGTTACAGCGCTGGCTCCCTCACCGATTTTTTCCACAATGCCGCCGGCCAGCCTTTGCTCGGCGTCCATGGCGAAAAATTCGTATTTGATGGAGGAGCTGCCCGTATTGATGACTAAGACTTTCATGGTTGAATTACCTGTCCGGCTTTATTATTGGAATAGCGCCTCTTTACGGGGCCATGGCGCCCGAAGGGCGGTGTAAATGACCCGTGGTCTTGCAAAAATTACTTCAGAATGACCGGCGAGTCAACCGGATGTTAGGCCGCTGGAAAAGATTGCAGGTTGACCCGCCCTTAAAGAAAGATTTACAAAGATCGGGACCATAAAGCCTTTGACCTAAATTGGGAGACGAAACATGACGATCAGGAAAAGGCCCCTTGTTTTTCTTGCCGCGGCGACCATCGCGTTGTTGATCGCCTGCCCTTCCCCCGCCGGAACGGATTCCGCCTTTGAACCCCTTTTCCCCATTGAACTGAAGCACGATTTTCCCCAGGCCCAAAAAACCTTTCAGGAGGCGAAAAAATTAATCCTGGATAACTATTACACGGCCGGCATCAGCGAGGACGCCTTGTACTGGGCCGCCGTCCAGGGCATGCTGCGATACATCTCTCCGCCCAAGAATCCGGATCTGGCCAAAATCTGGACCGCCGAGCAATACGAGCATATATTGGAATCCCTCACCGGAGTGCAGGTGTCCCTGGGTTTTCAGAGCACCTTCAATCCCAGGGAGGGCAGCCTGGATGTGGAGGAGGTGAGCCCCGGATCTCCGGCGGCGGACATCCTCCAGCCTTTGGACCGGATCCTTCGCATCAACAAGACGCCGTTGAAGGGCAAGAGCGTTGCCGAGGTTAAGGCCCTGCTGGCGGGCGATGAGGGGGACCAGGTGGAGCTGACGGTGAATCGGGACATCAAGATTTTCAACGTCACCCTGACCCACGAAAAGGTGGAGGCGGAGAACGTCAAGGCCACGCCTTTGGATAACTCCGTGGCTCTTTTGGAGATCAAGCGTTTTTCCGCAGGATTGTCCGACAAGCTGGCCCAGGAGTTGGGCGCCCTTGAGGAGCAGGGCATCACCCGCTTGATTATCGACATGCGGGACAACCCGGGCGGCGTATTTATGCAGGCCCTGGCGTGCGCGGAACTGTTCCTGCCCGAGAAATCCGTGGTTTTGCGGACGTTAAAACGGGACACGCAAAAAGCCAATTACATCTCGAACAATAAAAATCCCTTTAATTTTGAATGCATTATCCTGGTCAACCATCGTACGGCTTCCTCCGCGGAGATCCTGGCCGCCTCGTTGCGGGACAATGGCAGGGCGGTCATTGTGGGAACCAGAACCTACGGAAAAGGCGTGTTTGAAAAAACCTTCACCCTGGAAAACGGATGCCGGTTGAAGTTCATAACCGGGGCCATGTATTCGCCCGGCATGCAATCCTGGCAGGGCCGGGGCCTGGCGCCGGACTTTTTGGTGGAGCAGGACGAAAAGACCCTGGCGGCGCTGCGCAAGCTCCCGCCCGTCCAGAGGATGAAAAAGGACGTGGCTTTGATTACGGCCCACAAGCTGCTTTTAAGGTGATGATGGAAGGGGGCCTGGCGGCCCCCCTCTTTGCACCTGGTTGAAATTAAAAGGGATAGCGTTTCGCCTTAATCACCTTGCCGGCCAGCAATTGCTTTAACCCCACAATGTTCTCCTGCGGCCGGGACGCCAGCTTGCCGACCATGCTGAAAACCGGGGCAAGGTTGTCCCCACCGGCGATGTAGGCCAGAATCTGCTTTGCCATGGAAGCCAGTTCCGGCAGGCTTTGGCCCACGTACACCTTGGCGGCCGCGGCGTGAAGCTGGGCCTTGCCCACTCCCTTGGAGGCCGCGGCTTTGCCGGCCCTTACCAACGCGCTGTCCATGAGATATATACGGATCATCATGTCCGCCAACAGGCCTAGCACTTCCTGCTCCTGGGCGATGCGGGTCGTCAGGCGGGTTGCGGCTTCAGCCAAAGTAACCAGGAAAATCGCCTTGCAAGCCTCCAGCGTGTTTACTTGCACGCTTAGGAACCCGTCTCCGGCCTCGTCATTCAATTCCAGGGATTTGGCCTTTTCCACGGCGGCGAAAACCGGCAGTTTGTCCGCCACCGCTCTTTTAAGGAAGTTTCCCGCCGCCAGCATGCGATTGATTTCGTTCGTGCCTTCAAAAATGCGGTTGATGCGGGAGTCCCGATAGGCTCTTTCGGCCGGGTAGTCTGCAATATATCCGGCGCCGCCGAATAGCTGGACCATTTCGTCCACGGTGCGGTCCAGGAGCTCGCTGCCCGCCACCTTCACCAAAGAGCACTCAATGCTGTAATCTTCAATAGCCCGGGAAACCGCCTCGCCGGATTGCTTTTCCTCGTCGGTGAGGGCTTCCAGCTTGTCGTTGATGGCGGCGGCGAGCCTGTATGCCATGGATTCGGCAACGTAAGCGTCCACGGCCATTTGGGCCAATTTTTCCCTGATCAACCCGAACTCAGCGATTTTTCTTCCGAACTGCTCCCGCTCCAAGGCGTAGTGGGTGGAAACGGCTATGGCTCTTTTCATGCCTCCCAGGCACGCGGGCGCCAGCTTATAGCGGCCGATGTTAAGCACGTTAAAGGCGATTTTATGGCCCTGGCCGATTTCATACAAGACGTTCTCCACCGGAACCTTGCAATCTTTCAGGATAATGGACACCGTGGACGAGCCCCGGATGCCCAGCTTGTCCTCCTCCGGGCCGCGGGAAAGCCCTTCCATCCCTTTTTCCAGGATAAAGGCGGTGAATTTCTCTCCGTCCACCTTGGCGAAAACCGTGAGCACGTCGGCCCAGCCCCCGTTGGTGACATAGATCTTCTCGCCGTTCAGCAGAAAGTGCTTCCCGTCCTCCGAAAGCGTCGCCGAGGCCTTGGCAGCCAGGGCGTCGGAGCCGGATCCGGCTTCCGTCAGACAGTAGGCGCCGATCCATTCTCCGGAGGCCAGTTTGGGGAGATACTTTTGTTTTTGGGCCTCGTTTCCGTACAGCAGGATGGGCAGGGACCCGATGCCGGTCTGGCAGGTGTGGGAGGCGCCGAACGAATGCCCGCCGCCCATGGCTTCGGTCACCAGGCAGGCGCAGATTTTATCCATGGATTCGCCGCCGTATTCCTCCGGAAAGTCGATGGCGTTCAGGCCCAACTCCCCTGCCATGGCGAACCATTTGCGCACCTGGTCCTGGTTTTTCTCCTCAATAAGCTCTGCATTTTCCGCCAGTTCCTTGTTAACAAAGTCCAAGGCGGCCTTATGCACCATTTTTTGTTCGTTGGTGAGTTCTTCGGGAATGAAAACGTCTTCAAGCCTGGTTTGACGGATTAAAAATTCTCCGCCTTGGGGAATGGTTCTCTTCTCCATCTGCTTCTCCTTTCGCTTTCAGGCGCGGCGGGGGCATCACCACAGGGCGTGAGGCACGCACAACTCCTCCAGGCCTTCGATCTCAAAATCCAGGTTGAAAGGCTCGGGGGCGGGCGCCGGGCCGTTTTTCTGAAAGACCCCTTCAATTTCAGACAAAAAACCCTGAAGCACCGCCTTTTGATCCGGCGTGAACAGGGCGGAAAACTCTTCATTCACCAGATGCATGACCGCTTCCGCCTTGGCGATTTCTTCATTCCCCCTGGGAGTGATTTCAATAAGATAGGCCCGCCGGTCATGGGGGGAGTTTTTTCTTTCCACCACGCCCATTTTCACCAGCTTTTCCACAAGGCGGGTGATCGCCGCGTTGTCTGTTGACAAGGCCTTGGACAGTTGGGTCATGGTTCGGGGGCTCCGCCCTTTGAGGGCGAACAATATTCTGGCCTGCATGGGCGAGACGGCGATTTCGTTTTCCGCAAAGGCGTTTTGCAGGCGGGTTCTGACCCTGAGCTGGGCTCTGGCGAATTGATAAATGAGCAGGTCATTGCTTGGCATGGACGTTCTCTGAGGTTTGAGGTTTTGGGCGATATTGCTTGACGGTACAATATTTGACATATCAAATAATGATATGTCAAGCATTTTTTCAAAAAAAAGGGGGAAAGGCCCCTGAGGCCCTTCCCCCATAGGATTATACCAATTTCAATCTTGCTTGCGCCGCAGGCCCAAAGCGGCGAGCAGCATGGCCAAGGCCGCCGGAATGAAGGGAAGGCTTCCCGCGCCTCCCAGGCTGTCCACAAAGCAATCTACGAAGTGATCTTCGTTCCATTCACCGCGGTGGTAGTGGTAGGGCGGATCATCGTCATCGCCGCCCGCCGATTTTGTCAGGCCTGCGGCGAATACGGTGAAGTGCGTCGTGGTGAAGGTTACGGTTCGATTGTTTTCATTCACGCTGACCACTGTGATGCCGTCGGTTTTCCAAGTCAGGCTAACCGTGTCGAAATAATACACGAGCGTGGGCGCGGTATAGCCTTTGTAGGGCATGGTGATGGTAATGGGGGTGCTGAAGGTCTGTCCGCTGGGGGTGAAAACAAAGGGAATGCCCACCCCTTGGATATACGAGGGCAATTCCGGCTCGGGCAACAGTTCGCCTACGGTGAACGTGATGCCCGGGGTGACGGTGATGCTGCCTGCTTTCCGAAGGGGCTCCTCCTGGTAATCCACGGCGCCCTGGGGGAAGACCAAAGACATGCCCGGATACATCCCGGAGGTGACGGTGATGACCGCGCCGTTGGAATCCACGTTAAAAGGATAATACAGCAGGATGCCTGTCTCTTCCGGATCGGGAACGGCGGAGGCCAGCCAGGGGTCGATCCAAACGTCGCCGTCCAAATAGGCGTCCGGGTCTCCGTAGGCGTCCCAGTAGTTGTAGCGGGCGTCCACAGTGTAGTTTGTGTTGTTATCCACGCTGATCCATCCGGGCGCGGCGCCCTTCCGTTCAAAATCTCCGTAGGAAGTAATGTTGTTGAAGTTGACGGTTGGGCTTAAAGGGCTTCCTCCGTTCAGTTGGAGGCCCATGACATCCGATTCAATGGTATTGGATCTCATATCCACAAAAAGGGCGTTGTTTAGGCACGTCCCGCCAGTCATGATAAAGGGGATGTCATCAACCGGAGCTTTGGGCTGTTGCACGTTTGCAGCGTTGTTGATCATGGTGTTGCCCAAGATCTGATTGGTGGTCTTCCTGGCTTTGGCGGGATCGAACAGATAAGACGTTTGGGACTGGGGATTGTTGACCGCCATGATTTCAAAGGGTGTTTCGTTATAGCCGGCGTACAGGCCGCAATAGTTGCTGTAGGTGATGCCATGGGCGTTTTCCGCCTTGTTGTTCCAGCGAATGCGGCCGTCGGGATAAATGACCACTTGAAAGTCGTTCCAGATCGGGGCGGCGCCCGCGGCGTAATAGGCGTCCACCCAATGTTGCATGTACCACCGGAGGACCAGGCATTCCTCGGGCACGGTTTTGCCGTCGCCGTCCACATCTCCGGCCTGGAAATAACGGTATCCAAAGCCGTTCATGCGCACCTGCTGGCCGTTGTGGGTTTCGAATACGTCATCGCCTGTGTCCACCCAATCGTCGCAGTTGGCGAATAACAGGGTGTACTCCGAAAAATAATTGGTGAAATACCCCCTGCCCTCGTAATCCCAAATTCCCTCGGTTCCGTATTGCTGCGCGGCCAGTTCCACGATTCCGTTGGAGGTCATGGAAAAATGGGTATAGTATTCCACGCCGGTTGCAGCCGTGTAGGACACGGGGAAGTCAAAGCCAATGGCGGCCTCTTCCATGGGATAGTCGTCCAGGTCCTCATCTTTTACTGGCTCCAACTCCCCAGAGGCCAGCCAGTTGTCCGCATTCGCAGCGTTCACTTCAATCCAGCCATATTCCGCGGGTTCGGCGCCCAGGCCGGGAATGGAGTCTTCCACAGCAATGCCGGGGCCTGCATTGGCGTCAACGTCCCTGCCGTCAAGGGGGCCGCCGAGGATTTCCCCCTCCAAATAGTCGCCGTACGAGAAAGGCAGGTCCAGATCGTCCAGGGAGAACAAGGAGTCGTCCAAGGTGCATTCGCCAATGGTGTTTACGGCCAAGAGGTCGTTCCACGAGTTTTCCAGATAGATGCCCGCGGCATTGTCGGCTATGACGTTGTTGGAGATGTTGTGGCCGGAAGAATAGTAGGCGTATATGCCTTCATCCTGGCTGCCGATGATGACGTTGGACTGAATGACGGCCTGCTCTCCCGCGGTGAGATAGGTTGTCTCGTCCTTGCTCCAGTAATATGATCCGGTGTTGAGAGCGATGCCGGTCCCATAGGTGTCATAAATCAGGTTGTTAAGGATTTGCATGTTGGGGCCGCCGACAGCGGCTTCAATGCCGTAATTGACATTGCTGGTGAATGCATTGCCTTGGACCAAAAGGTTTTGGCTTCCTTCATACACAAAAATGCCGGCCCATCCGTTGTCATGAAACCAGTTGCCGGCAACTGTGACCTCGGATTGCCATACCCCCTCCAGGCGCAATCCGCCTTCACCATTTAGGGCGAGTATGGAGTTGGTCAGGGTAAAACTGGGGGCGTCGTAATTTTCAAGTTCTATTCCGGGCCATTCGCAGTTTTCAAACAAGCAATGATCTATCACGCTGCCCGGCGCCGTTGGCGCGATATTTACCAGGTAAAGGCCGGCCGCGGCGTCGTACACCTGGGCGTAGCTCATGTTCACCGAGCCGTTTCCGGTCACGTAGATTGAATCCCATGCTCCCCCTCCTTTTCGCTCCATCCCAGTGAAGACGACAGGGGCTTCGTCCGTTCCCTGCACCTGCAGGGTTCCTGAGATCACCAGCGTAACGTTATAGGAGATAGCCAAGGTGGTTTCCACGGCAGGGGAAATGTTTAGCGCATCCCCTTCATTAATGATGAGATCGTCGTTCAATTGATAATTGGGGCTTTCGCCGGTCAACACGCCGCCGGAAAGGCCCACCAATTGGTCCAGGGTGTAGGTCGTTCCTCCGCCGGGAGTGTAATAATCGCAAAGACCCTGGGCGGGAAAAAAGACCATAGCTAATGCAATAACCGCCAAAGACGCAAATGCACGTAGACTGGCCCGGGAGAAGGCTTTGGAATTCATAGTCCCTCCTTGCATAGGAAAACGCTCGCAACGTTAGTTAGTTTGTAATGTGGTGGAAATTTTGAATTTGGAACTCCACTAGAGCTAAATCAAGTGACGTTATAATGCAAGTGAGAAATTTTTGAGCGGCAAAGGCCGGGTTGCAGCTCATCTGAACGGTAAATCGCCCTTTCTCCGCAATTATTATTAACTACCTGTTTTTACGTTCTATTCTATTTATATAAACCGGCTTTCCCGAAGGACTGATTTGGCGGGAATATTTTTAAGTGTGATCCCTTTCACATCTTAAGCAATGAAAATTTGGTTAAATCCGGATAATTCGGCGTGCAGGGACGGTTATTTTCAGTATTTTCAATGTATTAATTATCGTTGTTCAGAAAAGCCCTTGTTTTTTCTTCATAGAGGCCCGGCATCGCAAAAAATGGGGGAAGCCATTCTTGAACGGCTCCCCTCTGTCTGCTGCATAAAAACCACTCCTTTGCCTTAAACTTGCAGCAAATGGGTCCCATTCGTTTTTCGTATTCCCCACAATAAGTCAGTGCAGTATGGAAGGCGGGAACTGTACTATTGCAACTATCGGAAAAAAAGCATTGAATGCGGATGCCTGGAGAAAGAAATTTGCACTGTTAAAATTCGTGAAAACTTTATATCAATCTGAATTTACGTTGTTTAGTTGCTTAGGAAGGAGGGCGTTGCGGTTAAGGTTGGAAAAAATAAGGCCCTGCTTGCAGAGCGTGTTGCAAACAGGGCCGTAGGCGATTTGAATACTTACCGTTGTCCAATAATATTTGTCAGCCGTTTTTTTTGAAAGTCCGGTCCAGGCCCTCGGCAAGATGCTTAACCTCCGGCATGGGAGGCTCTATACTCCTCAAGCAGGCGCTCGGTCTGGGTTAAAATTTTTCTGGAGTAAACCCTGTCCGCCATTTTGTCATAAAGAGGCCGGGATTTTTTCTTTAGCGCCTCAAGAACTTCCGGCGGCGTTTCCACTTTTTGCACGCCGTATTTGAGCATGGCTTCCAGGCATTTTTTATTGTCGGCCCTGGAGCCTTCAATAAAAGGAGTCTGCCAACTCTCTCGCTGGGCTGAAATGCGTTTTTGATACTCTGCGGGCAGGGCGTTCCATGCTTCCATGGAGACCACGAAAACGGCCGGAGAATATCTGACATTCGTTGTGTTGATGTATCTGAGCACGGCGTACATCTGAGTGGATACCCCCCATATGGGAGGGCCGATATAAGCCTCTGCAAGGCCTTTCCGTATGCTGGCGTTAAATTCGGGAACATCCACCGGGACGGCCGAAGCGCCCATGGTTTCTATAAACGAGACTTCAATGTCGCCGCACCAGGTGAGAAACTTCATGTTTTCAAAGGACTCCAGCGAGGCGATGGGCTTGTCCACGGAATAAATCTGGTCAAAGCCCTGATCCAGCCATAAAAGGAGCTTAAGGCCTCCGCTTTGGGTGATTTCATCAAAGGCCGGATACATGGCCTTGCGGATGTAATCCACCTCGTCATAGTTGTTGAACAAGAACGGCAGGCTGGTGACGCCCAGATCCGGGCAGACCATGAAGGCAAGCTGCGCTCCCGAACCCGCAGCCTCAAGCTGGCCGGCTTGCACCTTTTTCAAGACGTCTTCATCGTCCCCCATGATTCCGCCGAAATAGGTTTTCAGCATGAGCTTCCCGTCCGTAGCCTCCAGCAGGCCGGGGACGAAAATTTGATTGATCTGGGTTGCGTAGCCAACCCCTTTCGGAACCAGGGAGCCGGACTTCCAGATATATTCATAGGTTCCGGAACACGCTGGGCCGGGCAGCAGGATCAGCGCGATTAAGGTAAGCAGGACCAGGGCGCAGGCGACTTTTTTTTTCGGCATTTTTTCCCCCTCAATATGTTGCGGCCGGGCGAGCCTATCGGCTTTGCCTGAATTCGTCCAAATTGTCCACGATCTCGTCCAAAAGCTCTTGGGAATAATATTCGCCCACCAGTTCGTCCCATAGAGGCCTGACCGCGGCGTACAAGGCGTTTTCCATATTCGGGCTCATTTCAACTTTCTTAACTCCATATTTGAACATGGCTTCCAGGCATTTCTCGTTGTCCTGCCTGGAACCCTCGCAAAAATCCGTTTGCCACTGCTCCCGGGCGGCCATGATGTTTTGCTGCTGCTCAGGCGGCAGGGCTTCCCAGGCCTCCATGGTAATGATGAACACGCTGGGAGAGTACCGCACGTTGAGTGCGCTGATATACCTGACCACCGAATACATCTGGGTGGACAACGCCCATATAGGGGGGCCTATGTAAGCGTCCGCCAGGCCTTGCCGCAGGGATGTGTTAAGCTCCGGAGCGTTGACCGGAATGGCGGTGGCGCCTATTGCGGTGAAAAATTCCTCTTCAATGTCGCCGCACCAGGTGACGAAGCGGACTTTTTTGAACTGATCCATGGCGTCCAAAGGGAACTTTACGGAATAAAACTGGTCAAAGCCCTGATCCAGCCACAAAATCAGCTTAAAGCCCTTGTCGTTCAAGATCCCGTCATAAACCGGGTACATTTTTTTTTTGATGTAATCCACCTCATCCCAGTTTTTGAACAACATGGGAAGGTTGACGGCGCCCATCTCCGGACAGACCATCAAGGCGCCCTGCACCGACGTGCCGGTGCCTTGCAGCTGGCCTATGCGCATTTTTTTTAAATAGTCCTCGTCGTCCCCCATCACCCCGCCATAGTAAACCTTTAAAAACACCTGGTCGTCCGTAGCCTTGGCCAGGCCGGGAATTAAAATGTTTTGAATTTGATTGGCGTAGCCCACCCCCTTGGGCACAAGCGTCCCTGCTTTCCACACCGCCTCTGCAGCCGAAGCATACCCGGGCGCAGCTAAGATAAAGCACATGATGGAAAGCACGGCCGGAAAAAGACTTCTAGCTCTCATGACAGTCTCCTTAAATGGTTCCAATTTTGTTGATCAAGGCCAGGAATGCATCTCTGAAAATTAAGGCTCTCATATCTTGACTATAGAGTCAATAAAAATAGTTTATATCCCTTAAATCAGAATTATATACCTGGTAATAATTGATATATAGTCAGTGTAAAGACGCCTGTTCGTCCGGCGGCGCCGCCGACCCCAACCCCATGCATTCCATGGGAATCCTATCAGGAGGGACCGCCGGTTGGGCGGGGGCTATAAAAAACTTGCCCCCGCGCGGCGCCCCATGATTAAATGCACTAAAACCGTGCTTGATGCACATAAGCCCTTGTCCGTTAACGCCTGTATACTGGGAGATGCCGCATGAAGAACAGCGCATTGTTTCAAAATTGGGGCAGGTTCAAAAAGGGGATGGACCCGGAAAGCATTCAACTCGCCTTCGCCAACCACCTGGAATATTCTCTTTCCAAGGATCAATACACGGCCACCTTGCGAGACATGTACACCTCCTTGGCCCTATCCATTCGTGACAGGCTTGTGGAGCGCTGGATTCGCACCCAGGAAGTCTATTATGAGAAGGACGTGAAGCGGGTCTACTATCTATCGGCTGAATACCTCATGGGCCGGGTCATGACCAATAACCTCATCAATTTGGGCATGTACGAGCAGACCGTAGAGGCCATGAACGCCGTGCACGTGGATTTTAAAAGCATTTTGGAGCAGGAGCCGGACATGGGGCTTGGCAACGGGGGACTGGGCAGGTTGGCGGCCTGCTTCCTGGATTCCATGGCCACCCTGAGCATCCCCGCCTACGGTTATGGAATCCGTTACGAGTTCGGCATTTTCGACCAGGACATCAGGAATCTGGAGCAAGTGGAGCGCCCGGAAAACTGGCTTCAGTACGGCAATCCCTGGGAGATCGCCAGGCCGGAAAAGACGCAACGGGTGCGGTTTCAGGGTCGGGTCGAACACGTTCGCCAGCCGGACGGAAGCATCCGGGCGGAATGGGTGGACACCAACGACGTGATCGGCGTGGCCTATGATACGCCCATCAACGGGTACGGCAACGAGACGACCAACACCTTGAGGCTCTGGTCGGCCAGGGCTTCCAAGGAATTCGACCTGGAGTATTTCCAGCACGGCGATTATATGAAAGCCGTGGAGGAAAAAAATCGCTCCGAGACCATATCCAAGGTGTTGTATCCCAATGATCAGGTGTATCAGGGCCGGGAATTGCGGCTTAAGCAGCAGTATTTCTTTGTGTCCTGCTCCATACAGGACATTATTCGCCGTTATTTGGTCAATCATGACGACTTTGACCAGTTTGCAAATAAAAACGCCATCCACATGAACGACACCCATCCGTCCCTGGCGGTGGCCGAACTCATGCGCCTTCTGGTGGACGAGTACAACCTGGCTTGGGAGAAAGCCTGGGAAATCACAACCAAAACATGCGCTTACACAAACCACACCCTGCTGGCCGAGGCCTTGGAAAAATGGCAGGTTTCCATGTTTGAAAACCTCCTGCCCCGGCCTCTTGAAATCATTTATGAAATCAACAAGCGCTTTTTGCGGCAGGTTTCTTTGCGATATCCCGAGAATCCGGAAAAAATGAAGCAGCTTTCCCTGATTGGGGAAGGGGAGGAGAAGCGCGTGCGCATGGCCCACCTGGCCATTGTAGGCTCCCACTCCGTCAATGGCGTTGCGGCGCTCCACAGCCGCCTTTTGATGGAAAGGGAGTTGAATCATTTCTACCAGATGTTTCCCGAGCGTTTTAACAACAAGACCAACGGGGTCACGCCCAGAAGGTGGCTTGCCGCAGCGAATCCCGGGCTTGCCCGCTTGATTTCCAGCGCCATTGGGGAAGGCTGGGTAACCGATCTTTTTCAATTGGAAAAATTGGCGAAAAAGGCCGCAAATCAGAGTTTTATTGAACAATGGCGCGACGTCAAGCAGGAGAATAAGGAGGATTTCGCCGCCCTGGTGCGGGATATGACCGGAGAGATAATCAACCCCGAATCCATATTCGACTTTCAGGTGAAGCGGATTCATGAGTATAAGCGCCAGACTCTCAACATCCTCCATGTCGTCTACCGGTGGCTTTCCCTCAAAAGGGGCGAGACCCGGGATTACGCGCCCCGGACTTTTTTCTTTGGCGGAAAGGCCGCCCCGGGGTATTACATGGCAAAGCTCATCATCAAATTCATTTGCCACGTGGCGGATATGATCAACAAAGATCCACAGACCAATGACCTGCTTAAGGTGATCTTTCTGCCCAACTACAGGGTGTCGCTGGCGGAGCGGATTTTTCCCGCCTCGGACGTTTCGGAGCAGATTTCCACGGCCGGATATGAAGCGTCGGGCACCTCCAATATGAAATTCGCCATGAACGGCGCTTTGACGGTGGGAACGGCCGACGGCGCCAACGTGGAGATCCGGGAAGCCGTGGGGGATGACAATATCTTTATTTTCGGATTGAACGCCGAAGAAGCGGCGGAACTTGCGCCCCGTTACAATGCCCGGGATTATTTGGGGGACCAGGTTTTGGAGCACGTTTTGAATCACATTTCCAGGGGGTTCTTCAACCCGGACGATCCGGCCTTGTTCCATCCTTTGTCGGACATGCTGCTCGGGCGGGATAAGTATCTCAACCTGGCCGATTTTCAGGCCTACGTCCAATGCCAGGAGCATGTGGACGCCTTGTACAAGGATCAAACGGAGTGGACGAAAAAGTGCATCTTGAACGTGGCCCGCATGGGCTTTTTTTCGTCCGACAGGACCATTTTGGAATATAATAAGGACATTTGGGAAGCCGAGCCGGTGACTGTGACCCGCGGGGAGGGAGAGACGCCGGACGCTCAGGGAGGAGGCGATTGTGGAGGGGGTCAATAAGGATTGGCTGGCGCCGTGCGGCTTGTATTGCGGCGTTTGCGGCATCATGTATGCGGATCGGGACGGAAACGAAAAGTTTAAGGAACGCTTGTGCAGCGTCTACGGGACCAAGCCCGAGGATATCAAGTGTAAAGGGTGCATGGCGGAGAACGAAGAGGACGTTTTTTTGTACTGCCGCTCTTGTCCCATTAAGCAATGCTGCGTGGATAAGGAAATTGAAGGGTGCTATCAGTGCGACGCCTTTCCTTGCGGTCACATCAACAATTTCCCCATGCCCGTCGGTAAAAAAGTCATGCTGAGAGCCGTGCCCCAGTGGCGGGAGTGGGGAACGGAAAAGTGGGTGGAGGCGGAGGAAAAGCGCTACCATTGCCCTGAATGCGGATACAAGTTGTTCCGGGGCGCTAAACGCTGCAGAAACTGCAAGGCGGAGGTGGACGCGGATTAGTGTGACGGTTGACTTGCCTGGGCGTCAAGGACCTTGCGGATGGACTTGGCCAGTTCGGATTTTACGAGAGGCTTCATGGCAAAGGCCTTTATGCCCATGGCCATGGCTTTTTCGGGCGTGATTTTATTGCTGTATCCCGTGCAAAGAATAACCGGGATGTCGGGCCTGATCTTCATCAATTCCGTGGCCAGAACGTCTCCGTTCATGTCCGGCATGCTCATGTCCGTAATAACTATATCAAAGCCATGGGGCTTATTCCGTACAAGCTCCAATGCCTGGATGCTGCTTGTGTGCGTGGTGACTGTGTAGCCCAGGCGTTCGAGCATTTTTCCTCCTAGTTTGACAATGGAAGGCTCGTCATCCACAAAAAGGACCTTTTCCCAGCCTTTGGGAGCGTGGCCGAACCGGTTTTCCGGGAGGGCTTCGGCTTTGCCTTTGACCAACGGAAGAAAAATGGTGAACTCAGATCCCGCTCCAACTTGACTGGACGCCAGGATTTCCCCTCCGCAGTTCTGCACAATGCCGTGCACCACGGCCAGGCCCAGCCCGGTGCCTTTGCCGAAACCCTTGGTCGTGAAATAGGGCTCAAAAATGGATTGAATGGCATCGACCGGAATTCCGTATCCCGTGTCCCTTATAACCATTTTCAGGTATTCCCCGGGGTGAAGGTTGGGAGTTCTGGAAGCCAGTTCGGCGTCCACCAAAACGTCCGCCAGCTCAACTTGCAGCAGCCCTCCTTTTTCCTCCATGGCCTGGACTGCGTTGGTGCAAAGATTCAGCAATACCTGATGGATCTGGGTGGGGTCGGCCATGACCAGGGATTCACTTTGTATCTTCTGCTTGATTTTGATGGAGGGCGGCACGGTGGACCGGAGCAGTTGCAGCGTCTCTTTGGTTATGCTGCTGACCCGAACGGGCTTGGGCTCTTCGCTTCCCCTCCTGGCGAAGGTCAGAATCTGCTTGACCAGGCCCGAGGCCCGGGTCCCGGCCTTCAGCACTTCCTGCAGGCATTCCTCCTGTTGCGCGCCGGGTTTTGCCTCGTCCAGTGCCAGTTCCGTGAATCCGATGATTGAATTGAGAATATTGTTAAAGTCATGGGCGATTCCGCCGGCAAGCGTGCCTATGGATTCCATCCTTTGGGAGTGCTTGAGCCGTTCCTCCAGATCCTTGCGGATTTCCTCCGCCTTAAGCTGCTTGGTAATGTCGGTGATAACCGTCAAAAATCCTTCAAGATTTCCGGCTTGGTCGTAACTGTAGTCCCAGATGACCTGCAGGTCCAAAATATCGCCGTTTTTGGCAAGAAAGGAACGGGTGAAAGGGTGCGGAGGCGGCATGTTATCCCTGATTGCATCAAAACGCCGTTTTTGCACTTCCAATTCTTCGGGATCCGGCGCGAAATCCCAGACGTATGTTCCAACGAGTTCCTCATACAGATAGCCGCTAACCCTTTGATAAGCCAGGTTGACGAATTTCACCTGGCCGTTCAAGTCCAGTTCCTGAATGCCGTACGGCAGCGTCTCCAGCAAGGATTTGTATTTCTCCTGGCTGACCGCCAGGGTGCGTCCCGCCTCTCTCTCCCTGTCAAAGGCGTTTTTCAGGCCCTCCAGCATGATGGTGGCCGTGATGGTTATCATGGCGCTGATTAACATAAAATTGACGGTCATGACCCCCCAGACATTGACAGGAGTCTCCAGAGAAGACGCCCAGCCTGGGGCTTTGTACGCGATAAAAACGCCGACGCCGATCATGGACAATACATTGATAATCAGGGACCAGAGGGCCATGCGCATGCCGCCTATGCCGCCCATCAGCACTGATGCGCCGAAAAGCCAGATGTATCCGGCGCCATGAAAGCCCAGCGTAAAAAGCAAAAACACGCCAAGGGAATATAACATGCCGAAAGCGGCCCAGGCCCGTGCGTTTAAGGAGAGGCGTTTGCCGGAAAAAAGCAGGAAGACGGCGGTGAAATACGCCAGAATGTCTACGATGGCTATATCGGGGCGATCCACCTGAAAGCTGAGGATCACGCTGGGGATCAACGCAATCGGCCCCAACGCCGTGGTTACCAAAAATAGGACGAACAAAATTCTTTCCCGCCAGAAAGAAAGCGGGTCATCCCTGGAGAGGTATTCCGGCATGAACCGGCTTTCCAGGGCGCTCCAATACATGCCCAGTTTTTGATACATGGTATGGAATTATATCATCGCTAAAGTCATTGCATTTTATAACGCATCCAGCCAAAAGCAAATGGCGGAATCGTCAGCCTTTGCCAAAACTCCCTGAACCCAAGATTTTGGATGCAGTATTCGAGCCAAGTTTTTTTTAAAAGCGGAACAGGCAGGACGCGGATTGGGAAAAGACAGGCGCTAAATGTGAAGCAGCCGGTATGTAATAGTTTGATATTGAACTGTTTTTTAGGCGCCTTGGGGCGGGGGGCCGGCGCCGGCATGGCTTGCCCGGCGCCGGCGGGAAAAACGGTCACCCCTGTTTATGCCTTTGAAAAGGGCCTCCTGGGTCCGGGTTTAGCTGCTCCACCCAAACCGGATGTCCAAGGAAGCGGGATTTGCAATGGTGTCGCACAGGGCGCACCTATTGGAGAGTTCCTGTTCAAAGGCCCGCCTCTCAGCCTCAGGCAGGTCCGCATCCAATTTTACATGGATTGTCAGCCCGGCAAAGCCCGTTGGGTTGGAAGACTCCAAGCCCATGGCCTTGGACGGATCGATGGGGCCGGAAACGCCGGCCTGGAGCCCATTCAGCTTCACCCCTTTTTGCTCCATCATGATCCGGGCTATGTTGACCATGCAGCCTCCCAGCGCCATGGCCAAAAGCTCCGGAGGCGTCGGCCCGGAGTCATCGCCCATCATTTCCCTCTTCATGTCCATCACCACTTCGTGGCCGCGGCTTTGGGCGATGATCCGCCGGTTTTCTCCGGGGCGGCTCAGGGTTTCCACTTGAATGACTTCCACGGTCATTTCCTGGCTGTTGTTTTGCATTGATTTTCCTCCTTTTTGCCCTGGTTGATTTTGTTGATCGATAATAGCGATTGAATATGGTATTGCATATTTTTCAACTATGAATGAGCCTACGATGGGCAGGCAGCGCCGGTCCAACAAATAGGTTTGATATTCTTATCGTTTTTTTCGATATAGAGGAGAAAGCATTGGATCTCCAAAAACTCAAAACATTCAGCACCGTGGCCTCCCTGATGAATTTCAACCAGGCAGCCGAAGTTTTGAACTACGCCCAATCCAGCGTATCCGCGCAAATCAAGGCCCTGGAGAACGATCTGGGCGCTCTGCTGTTCCAACGCGTGGGAAAAAGGGTCAAGCTGACCCCGGCGGGCGAAAAAATGCTCCAATACGCCCATAAGATGCTTGCCATCGAGCAGGAGGCGCGCAACGAAATAAAAGGAGAGCCGGACGGCGCCTCTCTGCTGACCCTAAGAATGCCCCAGACCGTGGCCGCCTGTCATTTGCCCATGGCCTTGCCGGCCTTTCAAAAGCGGTTTCCCAATGTAAACCTGGACGTTACGTCCTGCGCCCTGTTTTCCCTGGAGCATGAACTATCCATTGGAACAGTGGACCTCGCCTTCCTTCTGACCGATACGGTGAGCGCCGCAAGTCTGGATATGGAAATGCTCAGGACCGAAACCCTGGTCATGGCGGCCTCGCCGGGTCATGAACTGGCCCAAAAGGCCGGTTTGGGCCATAAAAGCCTGGATGGCCGGGTGTTGTTTTTGCCCAAGGCGGATTGCGGCTATCGCATGGAGTTTGAGCAGGCCCTGACCCTGGAAAGGGTGAGGCTCGGCAGCCTGATCGAAATGAATTCCATTGAGGCCATCAAGACTGCCGTGGCCAAAGGCATGGGCGTGACCATTATTCCCCGCATATCCATTGAGCACGACCTGAAAACCGGACGCCTGATCGAATTGGATTGGGAGGAGCCAATGGAGACGGGGCTTTTGATGATCTGGCAAAGGGATAAATGCTTTTCGCCCGCCCTGGAGGCCTTTATGGATGCATTCAGGCGCGGCGCGGCCGGATTTTAAAACCAATCCGGTCCTCAGCGTCATTAGGCATTGGAACGGGGCGAATCCCTGCTAATTGCTAAAAAGATTTATTATTTGAGGTGGTTAGGTTGCCAGGCGTTTTTTAAAAAAAATATTGCGGGGAAGGGGGCTGAGGATGCTTAGGGGAAGGCCGGGCGGCCTCCCCCCAAAAACTATTCGATGGTCATGAGGACCTGGCCGGCGTCCACTTTGTCGCCTTCCTTAACCGTGATGGAAGCAACGGCGCCAGTTGCAGGAGCCGCAATGGGGTTTTCCATTTTCATGGCTTCCAGGATCATGACATCCTGATCTTCACTAACCTGATCGCCTTCTTTAACCAGAATCTGTACAATGGTTCCCGGCATAGGGGCAGCAACTTCACTCATGGGGTTCCTCCTGTTTAGTTGTTACAAGAATCGTCCGAATTGATAAATTCTTTATGCCTGGGCCGGAAAGGTAAGACGCCGGCCTGCATTCTCTCGCTGGTAGAGCGTCCCCAAAGGTGACGGAAAACCAAGTTAATGTCAAGAACAAAGGCGCTCTATTGGACGTCAGGGCTCTTTACAAGCCGGGAAGGGTCATGTATTTAATTCCCAGGCATGAGAAAGGATAAGACCATGACGCCAAAGCCTTTAAAGCATTTGTTCATATTTTTTTGGGTTTTTTTGTTTGCAGCCGTCCTGGCGGCGCCTGCCTGGAGCGAGGGCGCCCAAGGCGCCGACGACATTGAAACCGAAGACCTGCGCGAGCCTTCAGCCGTTGCACTTCCTCCTGTTGACGAGGTTTTGAACAAGGTGCAGGCCCATTACGGCCAAAAGGGGTTTTGCTCTCAGTTCACCCAGGTGGCCACATTGACGGGCATGGGCATCCAGGATACCGCCTCCGGGTATGCCTGTTTTAATTACCCGGATAAAATGCGTTGGGAATATGAGGTCCCGGAAGAGCAGGTGATCATTTCCGACGGAAAGCGTTTGTGGGTGTACAGGCCCTTGGACAATCAGGTGCTTGTGGGCGATTCCAAGGATTATTTCGGAGCGGGGGAAGGCGCCAGCTTTCTTACGGACGTGAACATCCTGAAAAGCCAGTTCCACGTCTCCTGGGCCGAGCAAGCCTGGCAGCACTCGGCCGGATTGCAGAACGCCTGGGCCTTGAAGCTCACTCCTAAAAAGGAAAATCCGGACTTTACGGTCCTGTATTTGCTCATTAACAGGAAAACGTACAGCATTTTCGAAACCGCTTCCTTTAATAATTTCGGAGACGAAACCCGCATTAATTTCGCGGAGCCGGATTTTTCAACTCCTCCAAAGGATTCGGAATTTGTGCTAACCATCCCGGAAGGGGTTGACGTCATGGAGATGTCCGGCGCCCCGGAGGGAGAATAGAATAAGGATCAGGAACCATGGACGCTAAGGCAACCAATCAGGAAGAAATCGCCCGTCTGACCGAGCGCGTGCGTCAACTGCTCAAGGAAAAAAACGCCGTCATGCTGGCTCACAATTACCAGCCCCCTGAAATCCAGGATGCGGCCGACATGTGCGGGGACTCCCTGGAGCTTTCCATCAAGGCTTCCAAGACCGGCGCTCAGGTCATTGTGTTCGCCGGGGTGCATTTCATGGCTGAAACCGCGTCCATCCTGTCGCCGCAAAAAACTGTGATTCTTCCCCGGGAAAACGCAGGCTGCCCCATGGCCGATATGATCGACCCCCAAGCCCTTGCAAAACGCAAAGAGGAGCTGCCCGGCGTGCCCGTGGTCACATACGTCAACTCCCCGGCCGCCGTTAAGGCCCTGACCGACGTCTGCTGCACCTCCGCCAATGTGGTGAAGGTCATTAACAGCATTGAAGGAAGCGAAGTCCTCATGGCGCCCGACAAAAACCTGGCCATGTTCGCCTCCAGACAGTCCGACAAAAAAATCCACATCTGGGAAGGCTGCTGCCCCTACCACGACGCCCTGACGCCCCAGGATATCCTGGCCGCCAAGGAAAAATATCCCAACGCCGTGGTTATGGCCCACCCCGAGTGCAGGCCGGAAGTCATCGACATGGCCGACGCAGCCCTCAGCACGTCGGGCATGCTGGCCTATCCCGACTCTTCGGACGCCGAGGTTTTTATTGTGGGGACGGAAGTGGGAATCCTGCATCCTTTAAAGAAAAGGCATCCCAACAAGATTTTTGTCCCAGCCTCGGAAAAATTGCTTTGCCAGGACATGAAGCGCATCACCCTGCTGGATGTGATTAGCAGCCTGGAGAACATGACCGGGGTGGTGAAGGTTCCGGAGGAAATCCGGATCCCGGCCCTGTCCGCCGTGGAAAAAATGACGCAATACGTAAACTGACCAATCTTTTAAGTATTCTGAGTCAGGCCCTTTTCTATAACCTCCCGGGTTGCAGACATCAGATCCGGGAGGTTTTCTTTGTCATACCCGCTGGTGTCAATAGCCGGGTGGATGATCATGGTCGCGTTGCCGTAATACAGATCCAGGGTGTCCGTGGGTAAAATATCCTTGGTGCCCACGATGGTCACGGGCAGGATGGGCAGGCCCAGGTCCAGGGCGAAGGTGAAAGCGCCCTTTTTGAAACGCAGCAATTTTCCGTCGCGGCTTCGCGTTCCTTCAGGGAAGAAAAGCACGGATGTGCCGTTCACGATTTTCTCCTTGGCCGCATTGATGGAGGCCAGGGCCTTTTCCGTGTCGGAGCGGTCAATGAAAATATGGCCCAGCCTGGCGCAGGCCGCGCCTAAAAACGGCACGCTTCTCAATTCCGCTTTCATGACCCATTTGAAGTCAATGCCCAACTGGCCGTAAAGGACAAAGATGTCATACTGGCTTTGGTGGTTGGCGCAGATCACATAAGACTGCTTGGGATCGACATTTTCCCGGCCCAATATTTTCACCCGCATGGGGGTGACGATGCTGTTCAGCTTGGCCCAGGGCACGCCCGTAATTTGTCCCACGAATTTGGGGTCCATAAACGTGCACAGCAGCATGGCAAGCAGCCCAAAAACGCAGGTGCTGACAGCAAGAACGGGAACAACGACCAGCCATTTGTAAAATTTGTAGAGCTTCCTATTCATTTCTCACACCATAAAGAATTGACAATTCGGGGTACGCGCCGGGAAAAGGCGCCTTGCGGGCATATCTTTTCCGGCCCATTTTTTTACTTACTCTCACTAGTGCAGTAAACGAAATAGGAAAAACCCAAAAAAATTTCAATGATTATTTTTGGGGCAAAGCTGGTTTTCCCGGGCTTGCTCCAGGGGGGCGCAAAGGCCAAGTTGGCAGGCTTTTTCAAGATCCTTACACGCTTGGGCGTCCTCGAGCAGGTCGAAAAAAGCCGCTCCGCGGCGTACGTAGGCCTCGGCGTCGTCGGGATTGCTCTCTATGACTACGGTGTAGTTGTCCGTGGCGTCCCGGTATCTTCCCAACGCTTCGCAGGCAAGAGCCCGGTTGAAATAAGCCTGGGACAATCCGGGATTCAGCTTGACGGTCTGGTCGAAATCGGCGAGCGCCTTTTCCGGCTGGCCCAGCATCATGTAGGCGCTGCCCCGGTTCAGGTAGGCCGGAGGATAAGAGGGGTTGATGGACAGCGCCTTGTCGGCGCATTCGAGGGCCAGGTTGGGGTTTCGGAGCTCCTTGATGCGCAGCAGCTCCGCCGCCATCTGGCTCCATTTTTCGGCAGAGACGGATTTTTTCGGCGCCTTTTCAGGCGTGTGACGCAAGGGCGCCGAAGGAGCGGCGGCGGCTGCCCCGGGGCTGGAGCGCCTTTCCGCCATGCCGGGGGACGGCAGGATCAGCAGGACTGCCAGACAGATTGCCGCAACCGGATAGTTGATAAACGTCTTCTTCACTAAAAGGACGCCGAGCCGGTGCGTAAAATCCGGTTGGTCCATCCTTCGGGAATGGCTCCCGTCGACAAGACCTCCCGGCTGGGCGCCGGAATGACCACTGCGCCGGCGTCCGCTGCGGGATTGCGTAGAAAGAATCCGTAAGAGGTGGCGTCCTGGTTCACGTCCTTGAGGCTGAGCTTAACGTCCTCCTCTCCCTCGCCGGACCGATCCGCTTCTTCGCTCAGGGCGAGAATTTCAAGGTCCGAAACCTTGGTTTCCGGGTCGGTGGCGCAGTCGCACAACGCCTGGAAAAAGAGCTTTTTCGGCAGGGCGTGAGGCGTGCAAACCATGGATTCCAGGCTGTTGTCGCCCATTTCCTCCATGCCCAGGTCCACGGCCATGTTCAAAAAATGCTCCGCCCTTTCCATGGTGATGACGTCATCAGGCGAAAACAGAAGATTTTCCGGGGTGATGGGCGCATCGGCGGCAAAGCCGGCGGTAAAAGCGGCCAGGAAAATGACGGCCGAAAAAACAAGGGTTCTTGCATGCATGACGGGCCCCCTTTTGTCGGGATGTTGGCAGGCGCCTCCGGGACAGGCGTAATGGTCAAGGCGTTTCTCCACTTAATTCAGGATACTCCGCTCCTCGCCCAATGTCAATAACTGACCGTACGATGAAAAATATCGGCCTGTTTCGGCAAAACCTTAAGCCCTGTTTATCTCCCGTGAAGGCATATAAAGCGCGGCAGCGCACAGAGGCGGCGTCAAGGAGTGATGATGAACGGGGCCCTAACCGGGCGCCGCGATGAAATTACGCAAAAAAAGGGCGTTATCCGAAGTTAACGGAGGACGCCCTTTGTTTTATGAAGACTGTTCAGAAAATTGAACCTGATTGAACAAAAGCGTGAAATGCGGGAAGACGGCTAGGCTTGCTCTTTTTCAAAGGCGACGACATAAGCCTTAAGCACATCCAGTTGTTCGTCGCTCACCTCGGAGAACCTGATGCCCGACTCAAACATTCCTTCCGGGTTGCCCAAGGACCTGACCACCTCGCCTTTGATTTCCACGAGATTTTCTTCAAAGGCAATGGTTACAGCTACTTGGAAGCCCTCCTCCAGTTGTTCGCCGGTCTCCAGCAAAATGCCCGATTCCGAGACATTAAGAGTCCTTCCCATGCCCTGGCATTCGGAATTGCCATCGCAATCAAAGCATGTATATGACAGCAAATTCAGTGAATCGACTCTGTTGTGTCTTCTTCTTTCTTTCATAAATCAATCCTGTGAAGAGTGAATATGATTCCGGTTTGGAATATTTCAAGGGCTTTATAATGAATGAGAAGAAATGTCAACAGAATACAGGACATACCACAAATTGTGGGCCGAGTGAAAACCGTTACCATTTGTTGACAAAGGGCGAATACTTGCCATAATCTATTTGATGGATCAGTTTAGAGCGATTAAAATCAGGCAAAAAGGAAAGCCGACCATGCTTAACACAACGTCAGAAGAGACGTATAGAGACGGAGAGACTATTTTTGAAGAAGGCAGCACCGGCGACTGGGTGTATGTCGTGGAATCCGGAGCTGTTGAACTATATAAGATCGTGGACGGAAAAAAAGTGGTGATAGAAGTGCTCAGGGCCGGAGAGGTTTTCGGCGAACTGGCCTTTATCGCCCGCTTTCCCCGGACCGCCTCGGCCAGGGCTTTGGGAGACACGGTGCTTGGGGTCATGGACAAAATGTACATGGACACCGAGTACAACAAGCTCTCGGGCAGCTTTCAGCTTGTGTTGAAAAGCCTTGCCATGCGTTTGAAAAAGACCACCGAAGCCGCGGTGGGGAAAAACTCCACCCGCTTCGAGCCCCGGATCAACAAGTGCATCGCCCTGACTTTCAAGGATAAAGACGCTTTTATTCAGGCATACAGCCATAACCTTTCCGGGTCGGGCCTGTTCATCAAAACGTCCAAGCCTTTGCCCAAGGGAGACACCCTGGATCTTCAAATAAAGATTCCCAAGCTGGAGTCGCCTTTGAAGTTCCTGTGCGTGGTGGCCTGGAGCCGCAAGGAAACCAGCGATCCTGTGAACCTGCCCGTTGGCATGGGCGTTAAATTCGTGCAAATGTCCGACGGTGAAAAAGACCGGCTGCGGAAAATACTCGCCGCCATTTGATGACTGAAGCTGCAGCCTTTCGGCTGAATATCCCGGATGACTCCAACTGCCATGAAACCTATAAGCCGCCATTTTGCCGGAATGATGAAAACAGCCGCCCTTTGGGCCATGGCCGGGGCGCTTTTGTGCCTGGCTGCGCCTTCGGCTTGGGCGGACATCTACCGGTACGTGGATGAACAGGGAGTCACCCATTATACCAACGTGCCTACTCGCGGGGGCTACACCCTGTATATCAGGGAAGCGACTCTCTCCAAAAAGCTGAGAGGTTCGCCGGCCAGCTACGACACGCATATCAAAGAGGCTTCGGACCTGCACCATGTGGATTTCGACCTGATCAAGGCGGTTATCAAGGTGGAGTCTGATTTCAATCCCAGGGCGATTTCCAAAGCGGGCGCCCGGGGGCTTATGCAGGTCATGCCGGGCAACTTCGTCCGCCTTGGCATTTCAGATCCGGAAAATCCGCGGCAGAATATTATTGGAGGAACTTGCTACCTGCGCCAGATGCTGAATCGCTTTGGCGGAAAAACCACCCTGGCCCTGGCGGCCTACAACGCCGGCCCCGGCGCGGTGGAAAAATACAACAGCATTCCCCCTTATGAAGAAACGCGGAATTACGTCCGCAAAGTAATGTTGGAGTATCGCCGCCTCCGCAAGATCAGACGGGATAGCGGCATGCAGTGGCAGGTGCACGCATCAACCCCTTGATTAGACCATGAGCCCAGATAAAACAGAGGGAATGGAAAAGCCCAAGGGGTCTGCGCCCAAACGCGGCCGAAAGCCTACCCGGAAAACCGTTCCCGAAAAAAAATCCGAAAAGCCCGCAAATAGCGCGGAGTCCAAGCAATCCCTTGTTCAAAAGAACAAGCGCAAGGAGCAGTCTATCCGCTCCAGGCTGCCCAAAGCCATGGGCCGGGATCGCCACGCCGTCCTGCGCCAGTTGGATCGCCTTCGCTCTCCCAAGATTTCCCTGGATAAGAAATCCAAGGCCCTGAGCGCACTGCAAAATCAGGTCGCCTCTTCGGTAAAGGAAAGAAAGCTGCGGGAAAAATCCCGGCCTTCCTTTTCCTACCCCGAAGAACTGCCTATCTCCGCCCGCAGCGAGGAAATCGTCGAGGCGATCCAGGAAAACCAGGTGGTGGTCATCACCGGCGAGACGGGCTCCGGAAAAACCACCCAGATCCCCAAAATGTGCCTGGCCGCCGGCCGGGGCGTGGACGGGCTCATCGGCTGCACCCAGCCCCGGCGGGTGGCTGCCGTCACCGTCGCCCAGCGCATCGCCGAAGAGTTGGGCGAGGACCTGGGCAAGTCCGTGGGCTATAAAATCCGTTTTAAGGAAACCGGCGGCAAGTCCGAAGCGCCGTTCATCAAGATCATGACCGACGGCGTGCTTCTGGCCGAATTTCAGCACGATCCGTTTTTCACCAAATACGACGCCATCATCGTGGACGAGGCCCACGAACGCAGCCTGAACATCGACTTTATCCTGGGCATCTTAAAAAACCTGCTGCCCAAGCGCCCGGATTTGAAGGTGATCATCACCTCCGCGACCATTGACACGGAAAAATTTTCCAAAGCCTTTAACGACGCTCCCATTGTGGAGGTATCGGGCCGCATGTATCCCGTGGAAGTCCGGTACGAGCCCCTTTTGGCCGGCGGGGACGAAAACAGCGATGCAGGCTACGTGGACGGCGCAGTCCGGGCCGTGGAAACCATATTCTCCCGCAGGCCCAAAGGCGACATCCTGGTGTTCATGCCCACGGAAAACGACATCCGGGAGACCTGCGACCTGCTCCAGGCCCGGCGCTTTCCCAACGCCCTGATCCTGCCTTTGTTCGGCCGGCTGGCCGGCGGCGAGCAAGCCCGCGTTTTTGCCAGGCATTCGGGAATCAAGGTGGTTGTGGCCACCAACGTGGCGGAAACCTCCATCACCATTCCCGGCATCCGTTACGTGGTGGATACCGGGCTTGCCAGGATATCCCGCTACAGCCCCCGGACCGGCACCACCAGCCTGCCCGTGGACAAAATATCCAAAAGCAGCGCGGATCAGCGCATGGGCCGCTGCGGCCGCGTCGCGGAAGGCATTTGCATCCGCCTCTATGATGAGGAGGATTACGAAGGCCGGCCCCAGTTCACCCTGCCGGAAATCCTCCGGGCCAACCTGGCCGAGGTCATCCTGCGCATGGTGGCGTCGCGCCTGCCCGAGGTGCACAACTTCCCCTTTGTGGATCCGCCGGACCCGCGGAGCATCCGGGACGGATTCAATGTATTGCGGGAACTGGGCGCGTTGCTGGACCCCAGGCCCGGCGAAAAAACCTATACCATGACCCAAAAGGGCCGGACCATGGCCCGGCTGCCCGTGGACCCCAGGATTTCCGCCATTCTCATCGAGGCCCACCCCAGGGGATGCCTGGCTGAAGCGCTCATTATCGCCTCGGCCCTGTGCATCATCGATCCCCGGGAACGGCCGGCCGAAAAAGCCGTGCAGGCGGATCAGGCGCACAGAACCTTCGCCCATGGGGCGTCCGACTTTTTGTTTTACCTGAACCTGTGGCAGGCCTACTTCCAGCACATGGACAAGGTGAAGTCGGGCAACCAGATGAAAAAATGGTCCATCGCCAATTTTCTTTCGTACAAGCGCATGCGGGAGTGGCGGGACGTGCATCAGCAATTGACCGCCATTCTTATCGACGAGGGATTCATCAAAAAGGGGCCGCCCATGCCCAAGGCCTTTGAGCCCGGCATGGAGGATTCCCGGTACGAGCCCCTGCATCAGAGCATCGCCTCGGCTTATTTATCCCAGGTTGCGTCCAAAAAGGACAAGAACATCTACCAGGGAACCAAGGGCAGGGAGGTCATGCTTTTTCCCGGATCGTTTTTGTTCAACCACGGCGGGCAATGGATCGTTTCCGCCCAAATGGTGCATACGTCCCGGCTTTTCGCCCGCATGGCCGCCAACATCCTGCCCGAATGGCTGGAGGAGCCTGCAGGTCCCCTATGCACCCGCACCTACCTGGAGCCTCATTTCGAAAAGAACCGGGGCGAGGTCATCGCCAAGGAGCAGGTAAGCCTCATGGGGCTCATCATCATCGCAGGCAGGCCCACTTCCTATGGGCCCATCAATCCTCAGGAGGCGACGGAGCTATTCATCCAGGGCGCCTTGGTGGAATGCCAGACCAACGAAAAATTCGGGTTTCTGGCCCATAATCAAAAGGTGCTGAACGAAGCAAGGGACATGGAGGAGCGCCTTCGCAGGCGGGACCTGGTAGTGGATGAACTGGGCATCTCCCGGTTTTACGAGCAGCGGCTGGAAACGGTCTATTCCATCCAATCCTTGAAGAAGATTATCAAGGACAAAGGCGGGGACTCCTTTTTGCGCATGGACGTTACCGACGTCATGGTTCGTTCGCCCGAAGCCGAGGACCTTTCCCAATACCCCAACCGGCTCAAGGTGGACGGCGCCAAGTTCAAGCTCCAATATCGCTTCGATCCCGGCAGGCCCGGCGACGGCGTAACCATTAAAATTCCCCAGCCCCTGGTGTCCTCCGTGCCGCCCGAACCCCTGGAATGGGTGGTGCCCGGCCTTTTGCCCGAAAAAGTCACGGCCATGATCAAAGGCCTGCCCAAGCCCTTGCGGGTCAAGCTGGTCCCCGTGAACAAAACCGTGGATCGGGTCATGGACAAGCTGGATAAATACAAGCATTTATCCATGGGCGCGGCTTTATCCCACGCCATTCACGAAACCATGGGACTGGAAATCCCGGCCATATCCTGGCCCGGGCCGTCCGAGCTGCCTCCCCATCTCACCGCCCGGCTGGCCGTGACAGACGCCAAAGGCCGGGTAGTCCGCTTCGGAAGGGACGTGCGGGAGCTGGCCCAAAGCATGGGTGAGGTCAAGGACCTGGGCCATTTGGAAAAACTCCGCAAGCAATGGGAAAAAACCGGCATCAAGTCCTGGGATTTCGGCGACCTGCCCTCAAGCATTCCGGTGAAAAAAGGCGCGCCCCCGGCTTATGTCTGCCTGTGCCCCGGCGATGACTGCGTGGACCTGAAAATCGTGGAGGACAAGGTCAAGGCCCAGGCAACCCATAAAAAGGGCGTGGCCGCCCTTTGCACCCTGGAGTGCGCCAAGGACATCAAGCACATTAAGAAGTACCTGGCTCTTAAAGGAAACGCAGCCAGGCACGCAGCCTATTTCGGCGGAACCAAGCAGATGGAGCAGGTGCTTTTTGACACGCTTTTGGAGCGCACCCTGGAAAAGGAGCTCCACACGGAAAAGGATTTCCGTGAGCACGTAAAAACCCGGATTCCCGCCCTGGTGGCCCAAGGGGAAAAGCTGGTGGAGTCCACCTCCCGGATCATGGAGGCCTTTCACAAAACCAGCGCTCGCATTTCCGAACTGGAGGCCCAATGCCGCAACAACAAATTCGGCCTGGCCTTTTTAAAGAATCTGCGCACGGCCATGACCCAGCTCATGCCGCCCAACTTTCCCAATCTCTATGATGACGCCAGGCTGGCCCATATGCCCCGGTATTTGCAAGCCGTCGCCATCCGGGCCGAACGGGGGCTTTTAGACCTGGACAAGGACAAAGCCAAGGCAGCCCAGGTCAGGGAATTTGAGGATCATCTACGCCGGTTGGCCAAGGAGCTTGGCGTCAAGACCACGCCGGAAAAGCGCCGGGCCGTGGAGGATTTTTTCTGGATGATCGAGGAATTCAAGGTGTCGGTCTTCGCCCAGGAGCTTAAAACCCCCATGCCCATCTCCCCCAAACGCCTGAAAAAACGCCTTTCCGAAATTGAGATGATGGTCTGAATCTATTCGCGTTGATCTGTTGCATGAAAAACGCCGCAACCTTTCATTCCAGGGTGCGGCGTTGGCAATTTGCAGCGGCCTGTTCAATCCGCTTTGCTAATTCGGATACATCCCCTCCACCAGGGAGTTGTACTTTTCGTTGATCACGTTGCGTTTTAGCTTGAGAGACGCGGTCATCTCGCCGGATTCCTGGGAGAATTCGTCTTTTATGATCCGGTATTGCTTGATGGTTTCAAACCGGGCCAGGTGGGAGTTCCGTTCGTTTACGTGACGCTCCACAATGGCCAGGAACTCCGGGTTGTCCAAAAGCTCCCGAGGCTCGGAATAGGCGATTCCCTCTTTCTCCGCCAAGGTTTGGGCCTGCTCCATGTTGATATTCACCAGGGCGGAGAGGTATTTCCTTCGGTCTCCAATCACGATGAAATGCAGAAACAGGGGATCGGACATAAACAGGGATTCGATTTTCTGGGGGGCGATGTTTTTGCCGCCCGCCGTGATGATCAGGTCCTTTTTCCGGCCCGTGATTCTCAAAAATCCCCGGTCGTCCAATTCCCCCAAATCGCCGGACATAAAATAGCCGTCTTCCGTAAACGCCCTGGCTGTTTCCTGCTCCAGGTTCCAATATCCCCCAAATACGTTGCCGCCCTTGATGAGCACCTCTCCGTCCGGGGCGATTTTTACGTCCACGCCGGGCAAAGGAGGCCCCACCGTGCCGATCCGGTAGTCGGACAGGTTGCTCAGGGCGGCCGGCGCCGTGGTTTCGGTCAGGCCGTACCCTTCCACCACCGAGATTCCTGCGGCGTTGAAAAAAAGCTGGATTTCCCGGGCCGTGGGGCCGCCCGCGGCCATGATGTACTTGACTCTTCCGCCCAGGCGGTCCTGGAGTTTTTTGAACACCAATTGATAAGCCAGCCGGTATTTAAGGGCCAGGGCCAGGGGGACGGGCTTTTTGGCTTCCCGAAGTTCGCTGACCTGTTCGCCGACTTTTTGGCTCCAATAGAAAATTTTCTGCATGAGCGGGGGCTGGGTTTCCACCTGCTCCATGATCTTTTGGAACACCTTTTCACATACCCTGGGCACGGCCATGATGATGGTGGGCCGCCTTTCCTGCAGGTCCTCCAGCAGGGTGGTGAAGTTTTCAGCGAAGGAAGCGGTGATGCCCGCGTACATGCCCATGTAATGGTCTGCGATGCGCCCGAACACATGGCAAAGGGGCAGAAACGGCACGGTCTGGTCCCTTTCATCCGCGTAACCGGGCGTGATGCCGGCAAGCCCCTGGATCACGAACATGATGTTTTGATGGGTGATCATCACCCCCTTGGGCATGCCCGTGGTGCCGGAGGTGTATACGATGGTGGCCAGGTCGCCGGGCTTGGACATGGCGGCGCTGCGTTCGAAAAGGCCGGGATCCTGCTCGTTTTTCTTAAGGCCCATTTCCATAAGCCGGGCGAAGGAGATCAGGCCCCCGTCTCCATTCGTGGGAGCGTCTCCGATTGTGACGATGGCCTGCAGGGACGGGGCGGCCGCACGGATGCGTCTGGCTTTTTCCAACTGCTCCTTGTCGCCCACGACAAGCGCCTTGCATCCGGAGTCCTGCACAATGTATCCGGCTTCTTCTTCCGTCAGGGTGGGGTATAGAGGGACCACTACGGCGCCAATGCCCAGGCCGCCCATGTCGGAATACAACCACTCCAGATAATTATCGGAGAAAATGCCTATGCGGTCGCCCCGCTCCACGCCCAAAGAGGCGAAGCCCAATCCTGCGGCCCGGGCGTTTTCATAATACTGGGTCCAGGTGGCCGATTGCCACGCGCCGTTTTTCTTTTTTTCCAGGGCGATTCTGTTGGAGTATTTGTTTGCGCGATTCTTGAAAACTTCGTTGATGGTCCGTTCCACGATATTCTTCCCCCCTCGCGCCTTTGGCAGCGGCGGGGCTCCGCTGCAAAAAAGCGCGATATTCTAAAAAGCTGGATCATGGCCGGCCGAATCGCCGGGGGCAAGGCCTCCCCGCGGGCGCGTTTCGGCCGGGATGCAGATTATCTTTCGTTGATTACAAAACGTCGCATGCCGGGAATATGGGTCTCGGTCCAGTACCGCTCCCAATCCAGGGTGGAGGAGTCCACATTAAAGGCTTTTTGGTCCTCTTTCGGCATTTTATCCAAAAGGGCCAGGGTGTTATGGGTCATGAATTTCCAGGTGTTGATGGTGTATACGGAGTAGAGATCGGAAAACTGGCAAAGCCGGTCGATCTGCTTGGCCGTGCCGTCAATCCATTTGCAGGCTTTTTTGGCCGGCCCCAGGCTTCTGACAATGGGTATGCTGGAAATCACCTTGCCAGCCATGGTCAAAGGCAGCTTGCGTTTTTTCTGGTAAAAATCCACGAATTTTTTTGGATCAGGATAGAATTGAGCGGGCGCGGGCTTGCAGGGCTTGCCCTTCTTGTCCATGAGCGGATCCCGTTTAAAATATTCCAGCCAGATTTTGCTGATTTCCTTCAAGGTGATGGGCTTGCGGTGGCTGGTGCCGATCTGGAAGACCGACATGGCGCCTTCCTCGCCCTGGAGGGCGCAGGCCGCCATGATCAGGTTGACCACGTAATCCACGGGAACCGTGTCGATGATGGTCTGGGGATCCCCGGGGAAAGCCTTGATCATGCCCCTGCCCACGCCTTCGATCAGGGGCTCCACCAGATGATAGCCCTCCAGCCACCCCTGGATCGGGTCCTTGACCGCGCTGGTAATTCCGGGAGGCCGGATAATGCTCAAAGGCACGGGGCCGTGATTTTTCGTCAGCAGCATTTCGGCCATGGCCTTGCTTAATGTATAGGAGTCAAACCATCCGTGCAGCCTGGCCCGCTCCCTTCCGTAAGCGGAAAGCTCCTGCCTGATATGCCAGTTCCTGGCCCTCTCTATAAGCTGGTCCATGGATTCGGAAGCGTATTTTTTTATCCCGGCCAACTCCTTGGCGTTTTTCTCAAATATGGGCTTCTTGGAGGGATGGTCTGCGTCTTCGTGCACCTTATCGGCGTACTCCAGGGCCCTGCTGATTTCCTCATCCAAATCAAAGGGATGCGCGCCGTTGCCCAATACGTTGGCGATGCTTTTCTTGGGGTCAAAGGGCTCTTCAAACACCTCGCCGCTCCGGCTGCCGTGGACAAAAGCCGAGGAAACATGGACGAACCGGGGCGGAGGCGTCGCCCTTTTGGCCATTTCCATAAGCCTGGCGCCGGCCAGGGTGTTCACCCGCACGGAATAGTCGAAGCGTTCGTCCCAGTTAACGCAGGCGGCGATGTGGATGATGGCGTCCAGGTTTTCAAACAGCTTGGTCTGGTCCTTTTTTTTCAGTCCCAGGTCCTTTTCAAACAAATCGCACGCATACACTTCCAGCTTTTCATCCAAAAAGGATACAAAATCAGGATGCCTGGACCTGAGCCGGGCGAAAGCGGCCGAATCCAAGAGGCTTTGCTCCAGACGCTTTTTGGCGGCCTCATGAGGCGACCCATTGGCCTTGCCGGGGCGCGCCAATAGGCGGATTTTACCGATGTCAGGGGCTTCCCATAAAATCCTCTCTAGAAGAACCTTGCCTAAAAATCCGGTGGAACCGGTAATGAGAATAGTCTTGTTGTTAAAATACTCTTTAATCATGGGTTGTCTTCTCCAGGCTGTGGGGAATAGGCGCTTAGAATGTGGAGTATAAGATCTTATACCAAAAATCGTGCCAGGATGAAAGTGCAATGGATTTTAATTAATTATCAGGGGGATATAAAAAACTTGCCAAAAATTGAACGATCGGATATATTTCAAATGTGAAATCGGCCTTGCATAAATGAAATACTCCAACATAGGAACGCCTCCTTCATGCTCGCTCAAGACCTGAGACCGGAAGAAATTTTCCGCCGGGACAGGGCTACGGGCTTCCCCTTATTCGGAAGCCAGCGCCTGCTTATTACCGGCGTGCCCACCCTGCAGCGGTTTGGAAACGATTTAAGGACCATCATGGGCCAGAGAACCTCGGCCACGGTCATGACCCGTTTGGGTTACGACACCGGTTTGGCCGCCGCCATGGCCCTGGCGGACATGTACGAGTTCGACTCCCCCGAAGAATGGCTGAAGTCGTTCAAGGTGCTTCTGCCGGCCACGGGCATGGCCGTGGAGCGGGACAGCCAAATCCATTTCGATCCTGAAAACAAGACCCTCCGTTATACGGGAATCTGGGAAAAGTCTTTTGAAGCCCAGGTGTGGAGCATGTTCACCGGGGGCGCCAGCGATAAGCCGGTATGCCATGTGTTGAGCGGGATTGTAAGCGGCTTTTTCACCGCCATTTTGGGCAAGGATGTCCTGGTGCACGAGTTGTCATGTAAGGCTCAGGGACATGACTATTGCACATTTGAAGCCCGGCCCATGGAGGAGTGGGGCGAGGATCCGTTAAAAATCCACGAGCCCTTGGATGAAGACTGGCTGAACGATGAAATCCATCGCCTGCAAAAGGAATTGAAGCAGTCCCGGGAGGTGCTTGAAAAGCGGGACCAGGAGTTGCAGCGCCTGAAAACCGGCCCCGAAAAAAACCGGCACGGCATTGTGTTTCGCAGCCCGGAGATGGGCAAGATCGTGGAACTGGCGGAAATCGCCGCGCCCAGCAATTCCACGGTGCTGGTCCAGGGAGAGAGCGGCACAGGCAAGGAACTGGTTGCCCGGTTCATCCACAAGGCCTCCCAGCGCGGGGACGAGCCTTTTGTGGCTATCAACTGCGCGGCCATTCCCCACACATTGATCGAGTCTGAGTTGTTCGGGCACTTAAAGGGTTCTTTCACCGACGCCAGGGCGGACAAAAAAGGGCTGTTGGTGGAAGCCGGGCAAGGGACGATTTTTATGGACGAAGTGGGCGAGCTGGGCATGGAGGTCCAGGCCAAGCTGCTGCGGGCTTTGCAGCAGCGGGAGGTCAGGCCTTTGGGCGGCCTGAAGACGGTTCCCATACAGGCCCGGATTATCGCCGCCGCCAACCAGGATCTGAGGGAAATGGTGGAGCAGGGTGCTTTCCGGCAGGATCTTTTCTACCGGCTTTCGGTCTTTCCCTTGCTTATTCCGCCGCTCCGCCAGCGCCGGGAGGACATTCTCATCCTGGCCCGGCATTTTTTATCCCGCCTGGATCCGTCTCATCCCGGATTCACTCCCGAGGTGGTCCGGCGCATGCAAGCCTATCATTGGCCGGGCAATATCCGGGAATTGGAGAACTGCGTGGAATACGCCTATATTTTATCCAGCCGGGAGCCCATCCACATGAGGCATTTGCCGATTTCCATGGCGGAAAAGCCCCGGGACATATTCGACGACCTGGCCGGAGACTTCCCCACGCCCAGGGAGCTTGTGCGCAGGTACGCCCGGCACGTGCTGCAGCACACGGAGGGAAACAAGACCCAGGCGGCCCGTTTGATGGGGGTGAGCCCCGTCACTCTGTGGCGCTATTTGAACCAGGAGGCTGAAACGTAGACAGCCCCCCGGTTTCTCGAGGGGCTGCTTGTGATCGAAAAGAGTCGCCGTCTATTGCACGAAGAACATGGCAAGGCTTTCAGCGATGCAGGCGGGTTTGTCTTCGCCGTCGATTTCAATGGTGTTGGTGGTGGTGACCAAAACCCGGTTGCCGGATTTTTCCTCCACGTTGGTCAAAACCACGCGGTCGCGCACCTTGGAGCCCACCTTGACGGGATTGATGAAGCGGACTTTGTTCAGGCCGTAGTTGATGGCCATGACGGTTCCTTCGGGAAGAACCATGTTGTCGCCGCTCAGGAACGGAATCAGGGACAGGCTCAGAAAGCCGTGGGCGATGGTGGTTCCGAACGGGCCTTCGGCGGCCATTTTTTCATCCACGTGAATCCACTGATGGTCTTCCGTGCAGTCTGCAAACTTGTTGATGCGGTCCTGGTCAATCTGCACCCAATCGCTGACGCCCAGTTCCTGTCCGATGCGTTCTTTCATTTTTTCAACAGGCAATGTTTCCACCATGATAAATCTCCTTTTCGGAAAAGATAGGTAATAAGTCAACCAGGCCCGAAGCCCGGCAAATTTACTCTGATGATCAATGTCTCTTTGGGGTGGAGCAAAAAAACAAGCCGGGGAATTTTGCGTTGGAAAAAATAGCCAGGCCGCCCCCCGGCAAGATTCGACGCGGCCTGAAATAACGCCGCCAACTGCACGGCGCGGCCCTTTCTCCCCATGGCGCAGTGGGCCAAGGCGCAGTTTTTATAACACAGGGCGTTGGTTTAGGCAATAAATTGGAACGAGCATTCGTTATTTAATCGCCCTGAATACATTCAAGACCCGATCCATATCCACAAACAAGTCGTAATGCGCTATGGCCGTAACCGGTACGCCCACCAAGCCGGTTTCCAGGGAAGGCCCCTTGATTCTCTGAAAAAAATCCAGGACGGTTCCCTGCTCCAGATGCTTTTCCACCAGTTCGAACATGCGGGCCATGACTTTGGCGGCCTTGGCGGCCAGCTCCTCCACGGTTCCCTGCTTGGGCCTGCCGGTAACCGTATGGCGGTACTTAAGACCGGCCTGGAAATAATCCGGGCGGCGAGGCTCTTTGTAGGGATAAAAAAGGGTCAGGAATTTATCGCCCTTGCCTTCTGTGGACCGGTTGATGAACCAGGAAAGCCGGGCCAGGCTTTTTTGCATGAAAATCCACTGAATGGCGCCATGGGCGTACAGGGCCTTACGGACCCCATTGTTCGCTTTTGCGGCGCCTGGAAAATAAAGGGCGCTCACCATATCGTCAAAGGCGGCGGCGCCCATTTCCTTTCCCTTCAGCAAGGAGAAAAAGGAGATGGGCCGCTCCTTGATTCCGTTCATCCTGAGGTGAAAAAGGTCCAGATAGCTTTCCAGCTCCCTGTGCCTTGTGAGGCTGAGATCTTTCCATTCATCCGGCACTTCCGTGGAGCTTCCCGAATAGTACTCCACCCAGGGGTGATACACGGCGTCCGCCAGAATATGGGAGAAGGTCCCCATAACAAAGGCCCACATGCCGTCCGACCATTTGTCCTGGTAGGCTTTCACCAACCCGGTCAACGGGGCGAAGGTGTTTTCGCCGTCCTTGCCGTGGAGAAAATGGGCCAGCAAGTCGAATTCCTCAGTATTTTCCAATGCGTACATGGGCGTGTCGGGTATGACGGCGCCCAACAAATAAAGGTTGGGATTTTGGGCGATCATCCGCCGGGCCTCCCCGTCCTTAAGGCGGCGAAAGGCTTCCCTGGCCAGAATCCAATGGGTTTGCTCCTTGGGCATGAACCTGCTCCTTGCGTGTTTGCCAATTAGTGGCAAATTCCCGCCCCGGCGTCAACGGCAAAACCTCGCCCGATGGAATATGCGAGGGAAAATCATCCCCTAATCGCTGTTGGTTTGTTGAATTTGACAAGATGGTTGTTACTATGTAGTATTTAGGAATCACCATGTATAATTGATTGCTTTGGGAGGGCGGGCTGTCAACAGGTTTGGTTGGCAATCCAATGCGCCTGGGCGAGCCCAGATGTTCACAGACCGAAACACCCCCAAATTCATGTTATGCTATTGGCGCAATATGGTCTGCTTACCCTAACCCAAGGAGACGCCATGCGCCTTAATAGAGAAAACATTTTGGATATTGTTCTGGGCAGGACTCCCTGGCCCGCTGCCGAAGCTGATCTCATGGGGATCCCCGGCCTGGATGGAGTGTATCAGGATGGCGTAGAACCTTCCGCCGGACTCCGCACAGACCTTCCTCCTGGCCTTTCCGCCGCCGAACTCATAGCCGCTATGAATAATAATGAGTTCCAGGCCTTCAAAAACCAAGTGGCCAGGGGAGAGCGCAAAGTGCTGGACCCTCCTGAGCCCTTTTGGGATGCGGAAACAAAGGATGCTGCATTGCACGCCCTTGGCCTGGATGAGGAAGGGCTGTGGTGGACGGATGATGCAAAGAATCTTTTGTACCATCCGGAAGGGATTGTGGAAGGGCTTGGACAAGCGGTCACTTCGATTCCCGGGGGCTTTTTTGGCGGCATGGAAGCCATTAAGAGGGCCATTGATTGTGTGGCGCTGTCTCATGAAGTGGACCTGGAAAATTTTCATGCGTATATAACCGAGGGATTTGAGGAGAAAGCCAGCGAATGGGACTTCCTGGTTTATGAGCCAAGAACCAAAGGCGCAAACTTGGTTGGACTGGCCCTTAGCGCTCCCGCTGTCATGCTATCAGATGCGGGAAGAAGCCTGGCAACCCTGGAAGCCTTTGAAGACTCGCCTAATATAAGGGGAGCTCTCCGTTTGGCTGGAGACTTCGGCGGCACAGCCCTTTTGGCGAAAATCTTTAAGAAAAGCGTTGGCGAGAATACGCATTCTTCCAAAGTTCCGCAAGAACATCTTGACTTGGTCAAACAGTTTCAGGAAGCCAACAACCAGGTTCCAACCCTGGGCTTGAAGGATAAAATAAAGCGCTCGTTTAGCTCCGACAGAAAGTATCCGGAACGCGAACTATTGGAACTGTACAAGAAATCATCGGAGCCTGTCCCATCCCTCCTGGATATTTTGTCCCCGGATGAAGTCGCAGAACATTGGAATCGCATGAATTCCCTGGAAAAGCACATCATTTCAAACTCTAAGATCATGATGGTTAATGGCCGGCCCGTGGCTTTTTTCAGAGGAACCAAGATTGATCCGTTGGTGGAAAATTCTAACGGAGTGAAAAATTACAAAAATATAATGGAAGGGGGCGCGCCTAAATCCTCAGGCGGCCAAACACTCCAACTTCATCACGTAGGACAGATGGACAACGGCGTTGTTTTTCCTCTATACCAAAAATCGCATGGAATAATACCTAACAGTATAGATATTAGCGAAATCGATAGAAACGCTTTCGCAAAATATCGATCCGGTTTCTGGGAACAGGGAGGTAGACATTATGACCCTTAAATCACGTAGGGTGCAGGTCGTGGAAAAGGAATTGGGAATGGAACTGCATCCCCAATACATTAAGTTTTTGGATCGATATGGTCATTACTGCGTCGGGACTGTGGAAGTGTTTGGATACTCCGAAAATTTTATTGGCATTGATAACTATCCTTGCGTTATTCACACCACAAGGTCGATGAAGGACACTTATCACCTTGGCCCTAACCACCTGCTCATAGCGCATACGGAAGACAGCGACTACGTGGCAGTCCTGGACAACGATACCGGAGAGGTTTTCGAAACGGACATCAACGGTTACCGCACGGTAGTAGCCCCTTCCTTTGACGCATGGTTCGCCATGGTCCGGAAGCAAGGCTATATTTGAGTTCTTCCGCCACATCCTACTATCGCCGGCCGAAAATTTCTACCCTCCCGGCCTTGACGCTAAAACCTTCTGCAGGTGCGCTGGCCGGAAAAAAATCGTTCACTGACTTGCCTTAATGAATTCCCGCGTATTAATCTAACTCAGTTGCTTCTCAAATTTCTATGTCATCTTAAGAACAATACACCGGCAGGCGGCGATAACGGAATAAATCTGCTTTACCCTTTTATCTCATTTGGGTTGGAAGGAGAGCGCCAAGGAACAATCCGCAGAACTCAAGGACCTGTATGTGAAGATTTGCCACGCCCAGACCAATGGGGATTACGCTTTTTTCCGGAAAATGTTTTCACAAGAGGACGGCGTTCTGGCCATTGGCGCGGACCCCAATGAGTGGTGGTTCGACTACGACGCCATAACCAAGGTTTTTCAGGCCCAGCTGGAGGAGACGGGCGGGTTCAAGATCCTGGTGGACGACCCTTGCGCCTGCTGCAACGGTTCCGCGGGATGGATCGCCGGCAATCCTGCTATCAAGATGAACAACGGAACCGAATTTCCCATGCGGCTTACTGTGGTCCTGGAAAAAGCGCAGGACGGCTGGAAGATCGTGCAATGGCGCTCTTCGGTGGGCGTTTCCAACGAGGGCCTGATCGGGGAGACGCTGACCACTTGACGATTATTCGGTCTACGGATTGTTTCTGAACACTATCCTTGGTCCACAATTGGGAAGGGCCGGGCTTCTCCTCAAAAAAGCCCGGCCGGCCTCCTTATTTGCTTTTTAAGGCTTTTCCCGCATTCCAGCAATTCCCCAAGGCCCGGCCCAGGGACCAATACTTCTTGCCGGCCATGTCAAACAGCAGGGGGCGCAATTTAGCCATGTCAACGCCCCCATCCGTGAGAACGCCCTCGTCAGCATAGGTTTCCGTCAGTTCGCCGATAAAGATGTCATGGCTTTTGAAATCCAGAACGTCATGAAGTTTCAACTCCATGTTCACCGGGCACTGCCGGATCATGGGCGCTGTTCTTAAATCCCCGTAAAACACGTCGAACAGCGCAGCCTTGTCCGTTTTTTTTCCGGTCATGATTCCGCAGTAATCCGTCTCAACCATGAGATCTTCCGACGGCAGGCAGATGCTGAAGGTTTGATTTTCTAGAATGCCCTTGTTGGTATAATGGATTTTCGCCAGTCCGATGGAAAGATACTGAGGGGTTCCATGGTTGAGAATGCCCACGTGGGCGACGGCCAGGAAATTGGCTTTGCCGTTGACATTCGCGCCCACCAGGGTGGTTGGCATGGGATACAGGGCGTTAACGGGACCTATGGATTGCATGGTTGTTCTCCTTTTTGTGGTTGCGGGATAGCAAGTTAGCCCCATGGTTTATTTGTTTGTACATACAATCATATCGGCAAAAAAATTTAGCCGGCCCGGTTCAATTTGTCATAGGCGGCGTCGATCATGACGGTCAGGCCGTCCCCTTCCTTCCGGCCCAATACCCGGGAGTAGCGCTCGTGCAGGCTCTCCCACGCATCCGTGATGGGCTGGTGTAGGTCTTCGCCCTTGGCCGTGGGAAAAATCTTGGACATTTTTCCCTCGGACTGGCGGGAGAGAAACCCTCTGTTGACCATGGCGTCCACAAATCGCGTGACCGTGGAGGGCGCCAACTGCAGGTGTTCGCACAACTCCTTTTGCCCAATACCCGGGTTGTCAATGGCCAGCATCATGAGGAAGGCATGAGAGGGCGACAGACCGGTCGTGCGGAATTCCTCCTCGGCCATGCGGGTGATCACCCGCGCCAAAGCATTGGCGGTGAAATAAAGGCAGTCGTTTAGAATGGTTTTGCTGTCGCCCACAGTGCGGCCTCCTTATTTGTATATACAATTATAGTCCTCCGTGAAAAGCGTGTCAAGCCCCGATTCATATCCTTTCTCTTTGGCCTGGGGTGAGGCCTGCCCCCTCTTGGCGATTGACATGCCGGGGCGAGGTTGGATATTTTTAGGGACAGGAAATTGCCTGGCCGCGGGCTTTGACGACGCGCCCGCGGCGATGGGGCTTCCCATATTTTACGGAGGATTTATGACCGCGCAAAACAACGGACTTGTGGGCGAAAGTAAAATCACCAACCATATCATCGACTGCCTGTCGTTTATCCCGCTGTTTGACGGGCTCTCCCCGGCGGATCTCAAGATCGTGGCCAAGCACATGCATTTTATCGAGGTGGACGAAGGCGAGCTGGTTTTTGAAGAGGGCGAGCCCGGGGACTATGTGTGTTTTGTTGCCAGCGGATCTCTGGAGGTCATCAAGGAGTCCTCCAAGGGGGAGCGTGCGGCCCTGGCCACCTTGTCCCGGGGGCGATCCATCGGCGAAATGGCGCTCATTGATGAGTTTCCCCGGTCCGCCACGGTCATCGCCAAAACCAGGGCGACCCTCATCACGTTAAGCCGCAGCAATTTCAACCTGATCCTGGCCAATCATCCCAAGGCCGGCGTGCCGGTTTTAAAGGGCCTCTCGCGGCTTTTGTCCATGAATTTGCGAAAGACCTCCGGCCAGTTGGCCAACCTGATGCTGAGCTATGAATAGTTAATTATTTCGAAATATTGAGATAATTCGTTTGAAATCAAAAAAAGGGGCGGGCCTGCGTAAAAGGCCGCCCCTTTATGCGTTAAAAGCGTCTTTTGATTTATATGGAATCCACCCAGTGGATGCGGGGCTGCTCCCGGGCCACGGGGTTGTCCACCTGGCCTTGGGGGTAGCCGATGGACAGGGACGAAATAATCTTGAACGGTTCTTCGATGCCCAGTTTTTTCTTGAGCTTGACGTCAAACCCGATGGCTTTGGCCAGGCTGACCCAGCAGGTTCCCAATCCCAGGGAGTGGGCGGCCAGGACCATGGTCTGGCCTGCTATGCCCGTGTCCAGCTCCACGCTGCCGATGCCTCTTTTGTCCGCCAGCAAGAGGATGACGGCCGGGGCGCCGAAGAAAATGTCGTAATTGGGGTCCGAGGACGCCGCGTTGATACCGCCCCGCGCCCTGGGCTCCGTGTCTCCGGTTTTGATTTTGGTCAACAACGGAAGCAACGCTTCCTGCCACAGGGCCAGTTTGGCCTCCTTATCCCCCGGGGTTTTTTTGTTGATCCAGGGTTTGGGCAGGGTCAGAGCGCTGACTTTGTACAGGGACGCCTTGCATTTTTCGTTGAGCGCGGAAATGACGTCCCGGTTGTCGATGGCAATGAATTTCCAGGGCTGATTGTTCCCGGCCGAAGGGGCGAAACGGCCCGCTTCGATGACGCGCTCGATCATATCCCTGGGCACCTTTTTTTTCTTGTACAGCCGGACGCTTCTCCGCTGATAGATAACCTTCTCGGTCTCCGTCAGTTCCGGCTCCTGGTCTGCGTATGTGGTTTGCCCGTTGCGTCCCAGGGGGTTGGGCATGGTTTTGGGGCCCTTAAACAAATGGGCGTTTTTCCAAAATCCCTTGTCCACCCGGTAGTCGCCTTTAATGGTGATGGCGTTTTGCGGGCACGAGGCGGCGCAGTTCTGGCACGTGATGCACCTGAAATGGTCGTAACGCTGGTTGGGTCTTGATTTTTTGCCATAAAGTTCGAGCAGTTGGATGGGGCAAGCCTTGACGCAGCGCCCGCATCCGTTGCATTTATCCCTGTCCAGAACGAATTCGGCGTATCTGGCTTGAGGCAAACTCATGTGCCGGTATTTTTCCAAAAGCATGGGGTGTTCCTTTCCGGATTTTGTTTAGGCCGAGGCGAGTCTTAGGGTTTATCCATAAAGGAGCACGACTATCCAGTCAATCAATTTTTTGACCGAACGGTTTAAAATTGGACTTAAAGGATATTTTGTTGAAATAAATTCTTTGAATAATAGCCTGTTATTGAAGTGTATTTTGTCAATGCTCCGTTTGGGAAGGAAATTTGACTTGCCAGTCGCCTTTAAATAGTCTATGTACAGTTACGCGTTAATCTGTTGTCTTCGGCCTTGATTATTTAAGACAAATCATTCCAAAATTGATCCAGGAGGCTCTTTTGGCGGATTCTCATGACAAAAAATGGTTTCGCATCGCCGAGTTGGAGAGGCAGTCCGGGGTGTCCCGGCGCACCATTCATTTTTACCTGCAGGAAGGCCTGCTTCACGCGCCCATGAAAACGGGAAAAACCATGGCCTACTACGATGAAGCGCACCTGGAAAGGTTGAAAATCATTTGCGCCGCCAAAAAGCAGGGCATGCCTCTTTTCGCCATTCGGGAAAAAATCTCGGCCATGAAAGGCGCTCCCGACCTGCCGGCCCGCAACAAGGGCGTCGGAGGCGCGGGGGCCAGGAAAACCGCTAAGAAAATGCCCAAAAGCGCCCAGGGGAACAAAACCCGGGAGGCTATCCTGGATCTGGCCTGCTCCATTTTCCGCTCGGAAGGATATAAAGGCGCCAAGGTGAGCGACATCACCAAACGTCTGAATGTAGGCAAGGGAACTTTTTACTTTTACTTTTCCGACAAAAAGGAACTCTTCCTGGAATGCGTGCCCCGCATTTTCGCGGAGTTGTTTTCCGACGGGTGGGATGAAATCGGCCGGGAGCGGGATCCTATGGTCAGACTCCAACTCCGCGCCAAGGCGGTTTTGCCGGTCCTCAAGGAATTTTGCGCCATCCTGGCTTTATGCAAGGAAGCGGTGGAGGATCCGGACCCCAAACTCAAGGATCTGGGAAACCGGGTTTTTACATCCATCCGCAAGCCCATAGAGACCGATCTCATCAAAGGGATGAAAATGGGCCTGTTCCGGGACGTGGACGCCAAGCTCACCTCCGCCATCATTGTGGGCATTGCGGAAGGCCTGCAATACCTCCAATCCTGCGAGGAAGGCTTTGGCATGGCCAGCGCCCAGCAGAGTCTGCTGGACTTTTTCCGTTACGGCGTGGCCGGCGACGCCCGCTGATTATCTTTGCATTTTCATGGGGAAAAACCGGCCCTGACGCCGGCCGAACCCAGGCGTTCGTCTGCAACTGTTCATTAACTATGCGTAGCTTCCCATGACTTGTCTTTTGCCTTATTTAGGAATTTAAAGACTTCCATCGTCCGAAATTTATTTTATAAATCCTCATTTTTCCACTCTATCTGAGAATTTATTCAGTTTTTATGGCGCACCGCGGCAAAAAAGCGCTTGACTAGACAGTTTGGTTGACTATATAGTCAACTATCATGCAAATCGGATTTCGGGAGGAGGTCCCGGAAGATCCATTTTCAGCCGCCTGATTGAATTCCTTTTAAACAGGTCAAAATTCATTACAATTGAAATTCAAGGAGTATGAAACATGCGGGATGTGGCTATTGTCGGCGTTGGCATGACACGATTCGGAAAGTATCCTGACAAGGGCATTAAAGAGCTGGTGGCGGAGTGCGTGGACGCGGCCCTGGCGGACGCCGAGCTTGAAAAGGATCAAATAGAAGCCGCCTACATGGGCAGCGCCGCCACCGGGCTTATGACCGGGCAGGAAATGATCCGCGCCCAGGTCACTTTATCGGCCATGGGAATTGAGGCCATCCCCATGTATAACGTGGAAAACGCCTGCGCCAGCAGCTCCACCGCTTTCCATACCGCCTGGACGGCCGTGGGCGCCGGGCTTTACGACGTGGCTTTGGTGGTGGGCTTTGAAAAGCTGTTCGATCACGATAAGAAAAAATCCTTCACGGCCCTGGGCGCGGCCGTGGACGTGGAGATGGTCAAGCAGTTTTTGGAGGAATATGAGAAGCAGAACAAGACCAAGGAAAAAATTCTTTCCAAGGGCGCCGGGGAGAAAAAGTCCATCTTCATGGACATGTACGCCTACTACACCAAGGGCTACATGCAACGCTTCGGCCTGACCCAGGAGCACTTTGCAAAAATCGCCGTCAAGAGCCATAAAAACGGCGCAAACAATCCCCACGCCCAATACCAGGAGGAAGTCACCCTGGAGCAGGTGCTTCAATCAGGGGACGTTTCCTATCCGCTCACCCGGATGATGTGCTCTCCCATCGGAGACGGATCGGCTGCGGCCATTATCTGCTCCAAAGAGGTCGCCTCCCGGTTCAAGAATCAGCCGGTATGGGTGGCCGGATCCGTCATCGGCAGCGGTAAGCTGACCGCCGCCCAGGAGGACACCCTCACCAAACGACTGGGCCCCAGGGCTTTTGACATGGCGGGAATCACCCCCAAAGACCTGGATTTGATCGAAGTGCACGACGCCACTTCTCCGTCCGAGATCATCACCATGATCGAATTGGGCATCTGCCCCGGCGAGGAAGCAGGCGCATGGATAGACAACGGCGTCATGGAAGTGGACGGCGATATTCCCGTCAATACGTCCGGCGGCCTGGCCTCCAAAGGACATCCCATCGGCGCCACCGGTTTGGGGCAGATTCATGAAGTCGTCAAACAACTCAGGGGCGAGGCCGGCAAGAGGCAGGTCAAGAACCCCAAGATCGGCATGACGCACAATGGCGGCGGCATTCTTGGAGTGGACGCGGCCGCCATGGCTCTGCACATTTTCAGAAATTGAAGATTGTAGATGATTTTAATTAAAATTGTTCGGTTTAGCAGGGGGGTAACATGGAAAATCAGGACCGGCAGTACTGGAACATGGACATTGAGAGCAAGCTCAACACGCCTGAAATCAAGGAGTTGCAGCTTGCAAAACTCAAGGACGCCCTGAAATGGCAATACGAAAACACGCCCTTTAACCGCGCCCGCTTTGACAAAGCCGGCGTGAAGCCCCAAGACATCAACAGCTTTGAAGATTTCGCCAAAGCCATCCCGCCCGCAGGACAGCCGGAAGTCCGCGGGATCATCGAGGAAGTGGGCCTGGACATGAACAAGCTCATGACCCACTTGTTCGGCCAAAAAAGGATGGATGACCTGTATCTGCTGACCACCACATCAGGCACCACCGGCATTCCCACGCCCTATCCCAATTTCAAGCCGGGCATCGTGGACGGCAGGGAAATCATGTGCCGCGCCGCCTGGCGCATGGGCGTCAGGCCCGGAGACCGCATCGGCCTGTGCTTCGGCCTGTCCATGCATGCGGCCGGAACGCCCCAGGTTCTGTGGTATTACGATTTTCCCGGCGTGACCATGGTTCCCATCGGAGCCGAGGCCGGAACGGAAAAAATCCTGCAGTTCATCCAGCTCTTCGGCGTTAACGTGTTCACCGGCACTCCGTCTCTGGCCTTGCATCTGATTGAAAGATGCCCGGAAGTGCTGAATATACCCATCAAGAATCTGGGCATTAAAACCCTGATTCTGGGCGCCGAGCCCGGAGCGGGCATTCCCGAAGTGCGCCAGCGCCTGGAAAAGGAATACGGCGCCCAGGTCTTTGACGCGGGCGCAGGTTACGGCTGCTCCTGCGAACACCCGATCTACCAGGGCATGCACTGGCTGGCCGACGACATGGCCTATTACGAACTGGTGGACCCGGAAACCGGCGACGCCATTCCCATGGAGCACGGCGCCCAGGGAATTATGGTCGGCACCTCCCTCAACCCTCAGGGCGCCGTGTGGTTCGACATGCGCTTCACCTTGGGAGACATCCACCAGGTGTTCACCGAGCCCTGCCCCTGCGGCAGGTCCGGCTTCCGCTATAAAGTCGTGGGCCGCTCCGACGACATGCTGAAAGTCAAAGGCGTGCCCGTCTACCCGGCCGCCATCGAAGGGGTGATTCACTCCTTCCCCGAAGAACTCACCGGCTCCTTCCGCATCGTGCTGGACGAACCGCCCCCCAGAGTGGTGCCGCCCCTCAAACTGCGGGTGGAGCATTCCGCGGAAGTCCGCAAGGATGATCTGCCGGACCTGGAAAAACGCGTGAACGAAAAAATGCACAGTCTGCTTAAAATCCGTCCCGCCATTGAATGGCTGGAACCCAACACCCTGGAACGCGCATCCAAGAAAACGCAACTGCTGGAAAAGAACTATTAGAATACCGGTAAGTTAAAATAGCATGGCTCCTAAAGGGGCCATGCCTTGCGCCCTTAAATATAACAAGCGTTAGAAATAAAAAGGGCGCAAAGGAGGGAACATGGGCAAAACAGTCGCAATTACGGGCGTCAACAGCTATTTCGCACAAACCGTAATCCCGAAACTGGCCGCCGATGAAACCGTGGACAGGATCATAGGCATTGACGTAACCCCGCAACGGAAAAGCCACCCCAAGCTGGAGCATGTCCGGGCGGACATTCGCAGCCCCAATCTGGACAAGGTCTTGCAAGGGGTGCACACGGTTTACCACATGGCATTCATTGTGGGGGAGCTGCGGAACAAAAAGGAAGCGTGGGACATCAACATCAACGGCTCCAAGAACGTGTTTTCGGCCTGCGTGAAAAACCGCGTCAAGAAGGTCATTTACACGTCCAGCGCCACGGCCTACGGCGCGCATCCGGACAATCACCTGAGCATTACGGAAGACAAGCCGCTCCGGGGCAACAAGGACAGCTACTACTCCTACGGCAAGGTCCAGGTGGAGAATTTTGTGACCGACTATTTCCAGGACCATCCCGAGGTCAAGCTGGTGGTCTTAAGGGTGGGCCTGGGGGTGGGGCCGAACATCAACAACATGTTTTCGGATTTCTGGTCCCGAAAGGTTTACGGATTCATGATGGGAAGGCATCCCCATTTGCAGTTGATCCACGAACAGGATCTGGGAGACGCCTTATACCTCGCCTACAAAAAGAATCTCCAGGGCATTTACAATGTAGCGGCCAGCGACGGCATTCCGGCGCGCTGGGCTTTCAAGCAGGCGGGCGTCCGCCTGTTCGACCTGCCTACTCCGGTGATGAAGGTTTTGGCCAACGTGGCTTTCACCCTGCACCTGGAGACGGTGAGCCAGGGCTGGGTCAGCCTTTCGGAATATTCCATCCACATGAACACGGACAAATTCCGCAAGGCCACGGGGTGGGAGCCGAAATACAGCTCCGAGGCCGCGTTCCTTGATTACCTGGATAATCGAAACAAACCCGGCAAGGGAGCGCGCGCTTCATAGCCGGCTGCGGCAATACTCATTGGACTAAAAGGCGCATGGAAGCGCCCCAACGCATCGATTTGCAAGCAAGGCGAAATACCGGAGGAAATATGGGCATCCTGAATAATATAAGAACCGGCGTGGTTTCCAGCATAGTAACGCGCCGTTGGCTTATGAGGCCGGGGATGAAAGGCCTTGAGTTTTCTTATTACGTGGGGCGGGTTCCCCTGCTTAAAAAACTTCATCCCTGGACCAGCGGAAAAAAGAACAGCTGCACCTACCTGCCCATCAAGGTGGACATCAACCAGGAGATGGGTCAGGCGGTGAATGAAATATATCCGCCCCAGGTGGTGCATGATTTCATCGACAAAGCCAGCCACATCGTTCGCATGAACAAGTGCCTGTGCCGAAACGCCCAGGATTGCGAAAACCATACCCACGATATCGGCTGCATGTTCATGGGCAGAAGCGCGCTTGGCATGCCGCCCCAGATCAGCAAGGAAATCAGCAAGGAAGAAGCTCACGAGCACGTTGAAAAGGCCGTGGCCGATGGCTTGGTGCCCATGGCCGGCAAGGTGCGTGTGGATAATTTCGCCTTTTTAATTCCCGACCGGGATGAACTTCTTTCCGTATGCTTCTGCTGCCATTGCTGCTGCATGATGGGCTATTACCGCCATGCAGGAGAGCAGATCAACGAAATGATGGTTCCTCTGGAAGGAGTGAAGATTACGGTCAATCCCGAGGTGTGCCAGGGATGCGGAACATGCGTGGAAACATGCATCTTCGACGCCATCAGCATTAAAGACGGCATAGCGGTTCACAGCGACGCCTGCAGGGCCTGCGGCAGGTGTACGCGCTACTGCCCCAACGGGGCCGTCACCCTGAGCATTGAAAACGCCCATTACAAGGACGCCATGGAAGATCGCGTGGAATCCTACGTGGATTGGGGCCAGGGAAAGAAAAAAGGCTAAACAGGTTTTTCGGGGAAACCCGGAAAATGGAGGGTGTAAGTAGGGGGAAAGACAGGGGGAAAGCCGCCGTGGGGGGAGGCTTTCCCCTTGTGCATTTTAAGGGCTGAATAATTTCTAACCCGCTTAGGGCTGTATGGCTATCAACTCATGGAAACAGTCATCCATTTGCCTTGGGTAAGAACCGCTTGCTCCTTTTGATATTTGATCCTGAAGCCTCTGTACTTGTTGGTTTCCGGATCCATTTCAATGCAATACCCTTTGGCGAAGATCCATTTGTTTTTTAATGAGGCCGATCCGGCGTCAAACACAAAGGGAACGCCTAACTCCTTGCTCCCCGCCCATCTGTCAAATGACAGATCAGGCGTGATCAAATGGTTGTGCCCAAAAAGAACCGCCTGGACGTTATTATACGCCCTGATGCACTCCTTGAATTCCTTTGCATCCCTTAATTCCAGAGGCGTGCCGTCCGGCCCCATGGGATGATGATGCAAATACACGGCAACCTTTTCGTTGCGGTCTGCCGCTGCGTCCAGTTCAGCCTTTAAGTTTTCCAACTGGCCTGTTCCGATTTCACCCTCGGCTGCGCCTCCCTCCAGGACATCCAACCTCGCCTGCATGGAATTGACGCCTATGAAAGTCATGCCGTCAACGCAGGCCTCCACCCAAAGCGGCCCATCCCGGCCTTCCATGAAAGATTTCTGAAAGAGGGCATGAAGCCTTCCTGAAGGATACGTTTCGCCATCGGGCGTTTTTGACCGGTAATCATGGTTGCCGGGAACGACCAGGACCTTATGAAAGTGGTCTCTCAATTTTTCAAGGATAGGCTCCACTTTGCCATAATGGATTGGAACTCCGTGCTTGTCCAATTTGTGCGCGGAATCAACCAGGTCGCCGGTGATGATAACAACATAATCATCGCCTTCGTCGAAATGCATGACCATCCAGTCGGCTAAACTGTTGCATCTCGCCCTATTCGTCCATTTTGAAGTTTTGTGCCCGATGTGTAGATCGCTGATATGGAGCATCTTTTTCATAAAAGCCTCCTTTGCGAACATTATAACGAGTAAATTTTTAGGCAAGGCGGAAGGGAGAGCAAAAAGGAGAGCCTGCTTAAGGCCGGCAGGCTCTCCCTGGAAAGACGTTTAATAGTCGTAGAAGCCTTTTTTGGTTTTTCTGCCAAGCCAGCCGGCTTCCACGTATTTTCTCAGAAGCGGGCAGGGGCGGTACTTGGAGTCCTTAAACCCTTCGTACAGAGTTTCCATGATGGCCAGGCAGGTGTCCAGGCCGATAAGGTCGGCCAGGGCCAGAGGACCCATGGGATGGTTCATGCCGAGCTTCATGACCGTGTCGATGTCCTCGCGGGTTCCGACGCCGTGATACAGGCAGTACACTGCTTCGTTGATCATGGGCAGCAGAATGCGGTTGGCGATGAATCCGGGGTAGTCGGCGGCTTCGGCGGGAGTCTTGCCGAACTTTTCGCTCAAATCCCAGGTCAGCTTAAAGGTTTCGTCCGAAGTGGCGATGCCGCGGATGACTTCCACCAGCTTCATGACCGGCACGGGATTCATGAAATGCATGCCGATGACTTTTTCCGGCCTTTTGGTCTGAGCGGCTATCCGGCCTATGGGAATGGAAGACGTGTTGGTGGATAGGATGGCGTCCGGGCCGCAGATTTCGTCCAGATCCTGGAAGATCTTAAACTTGAGATCTTCACGCTCCGTGGCGGCTTCCACCACAAAGTCAGCTTTGGCCATGTCCTTAAGATCTTCCGTAATGGCGACCCTGCCCAGGATGGCGTCCTTGTCTTCAGCGGAAATTTTGCCCTTTTCCACGTTCTTGGAAAGGATTTTTTCAATATTTGCAAGGCCTTTCTTGGCGAAATCCAGGGAGATATCGCTCATGATTACATTCAGGCCGCTTGTTGCGGCTACCTGGGCGATGCCGTTGCCCATCTGGCCCGATCCTACAACACCGAAAGTTTTGACGTCCATATTCTCCTCCTGTTACACTGATTAGGTAAGTTGGCTCGTGAAAAACATTTGGGAACCTACTACTTTTTTAGGCCTTGCGCAAGTCTTTGAGACGGGCGAAATTCCAGCAATTCCCAAACTGTCAGCGGGCTTAGGATTCATTAGGGCGGGAGGAAGTTATGAAATCATACGATGTGGTGGTCATAGGATCGGGGACGGCAGGACAAACGGCGGCCTATGCGTTGGAAGAACAAGGCTTTAAAGTCGCTGTGATTGAAAAAAGTCCCACGCCCGGAGGAACCTGCGCCCTGTTCGGCTGTCAGGCGAAAAAATGGTTCTACGAGACCGCCGAGGCGGTTTCCAAAGCAAAACATCTGCAAGGCCTGGGAATCACGCAGCCTCCCGAATGGTCGTGGAAGGACGTCCTCACCCAAAAAAACGCCTTTACATCCAAAATTCCGGAAGGCGCCGTGAACAGCCTGCAAGGGGTGGACATCGACTTCATCCCCGGAGAAGCCAGGTTTCAGGACAAGGAAACCCTGGTGGTGAACGGAGGAACCGTCCACGCCAAGTGGTTCATTATAGCCTCGGGCGCCGAGCCCATGCCCCTGCCCATTGACGGGGCGGAGAACATGATCACCAGCACGGATTTTCTGGATCTGAAAGAACTGCCTGAGAAAATCCTCTTTGTGGGCGGCGGCTTTATATCCTTTGAATGCGCCCACTTTTGCGCCAGCCTGGGGCCGAAAGACGGAACGGTTACAATTTTGGAAGCCGGGCCAAGGCCTTTGGGCCCCTTTGATTCGGAAATGGTGGAACTTCTGACGGAAGCCTCCCGGGACGCTGGCATTGACATCCGGACCGGCGTGAAAATTACCTCCATCGTCAAGCAGGGCGGCGGATTTAAGGTGATTACGGAAAACCAGGGGGATTTTGAAGCCGACCTGGTGGTTCACGGCGCGGGCCGCAGCCCCGATATATCGGGGCTGGACCTGGAAATAGCCGGGGTGGAATACGAACGCAGGGGAATCAAGGTGAACCCATCCATGCGGACTTCCAACCCCAGGATCTTCGCCGTGGGCGATTGCGCCGCAAGCATCCAACTGGCCAGGGTGGCGGACAAGGAAGCCGCCGTCTGCGCAAACAACATTGCGGCCGAGCAGGGCGCCGGCAAAGCCCAGGCCATGGTTTACGACACCGTACCTTTTTTGTTGTTCACCTATCCCCAATACGGCATGGTGGGCAAGACCGAAGACGCCCTCAAAAAGGAGGGCCTAAAATATTACAAGAGCTTCGGCAAGAATATCGCCTGGCCAACCTACAGACGCGTGGGCATGAAGCACGCCGCTTACAAGATTTTGGTGGACGAAAACAATATGATCCTTGGCGCTCACATTCTGTCGGATAACGCCTCCGGGCTGCTGAACCTGCTGAGAACGGCCATGATGCACGGCGTTTCCGCCGAGGATTTGCATGCCGAAAGCCTCATGACCCCCTATCCTTCCCGGGAGAGCGACGTCGTCTATATGCTCAAGCCCCTGATTGAATAAAAAAAAGGGGCGGGAGAATATTTTTTTAAAAAAATGCCTCCGGCGCGAACTACTAAACTGCATGCCTTCGGCGAGTCGCTTTTTTGTAAAAAAGCTCCGCAAAAAACTTTTGAATGGCGCTCCGCGCACTACTTAAAAAATTGCCTCCGGTGGCCCTCTTCTTGAAAAAAGAGGGCAAAAACCTATCAAATGCGCTTCGCCTAGGGCGTAGATAGGTATGTCATACCCGAATGTCACTGTCGGGAATCCAACGTCCCTGGCCTTGTCTTTGGGCGGCCCAGGCAGCGCAGTTTGCTGCCGAGGTGTATATGGTCTCCTACCTGATTGCAAGGCTTCCGGGCGCCGCCGAAATGAAACTCAAGATTCACCAGCATCTTTCCGATGCATTGAAAACTGGAGAATCGCAGCGAATGACGCATAATTTGAGCTAATTGATTTTTAAACAATACATTTTCAATCTACTGAAAGCGAGGTATTTTCCATCACTATGAAAAGTTCCAGAAAAAACAAATTCTTCCTTATTCTTACCGTCTTCCTTTTGCTGGGCCCGTTCTTTGCGCCGCCCGCCCTGGCGGAAGATCCCTCTCCTGATTATTCCCAAAAGCAGAACTGGCTGGCGTTAGCCGGCGCCCCCGATAAAGAGGTGGACGTTTTTTGGGTCTACCCTACGGTCTATCAGGGCAAGCCCTTAGTGGCGGCCATTGACGACCCCCAAATGCGTCAAGCGGCCATGCGCACCCTCACAACCCAAGCCTCGGTTTTCGCGGAGTCGGCCAATATTTTCGCCCCCATGTACCGCCAGGTTCAAATGGCGGTGCTGAAAATGTCCGTGCAGGATCAGGAGAAATATCTGGACATAGGTTATAAGGACATTGAGAAGGCTTTTGACTATTATCTGAAAGACCTCAACCAGGGCAGGCCTTTTATTCTGGCCGGGCATAGCCAGGGGTCGGATCAATTGTCAAAGCTCATAAAAAAACGGCTCAATGACCCCGATCTGAAAAGCAAGCTGGTGGCGGCCTATATAATCGGCTGGTCCATCACCAGGCAAGACCTTGAAAGTCACCCTTATTTGCAGTTATGCGCTTCAGACCGAGACACAGGCTGCATTATCACCTATAACTGCGTGGCCGCCGGAAAGCAGAAAGCAGCCCCCACAATTCTTCCAGGCGCGGTGGTGGTCAACCCGCTCAGTTGGAATTTGGGCGGCGCGGCCATAGCGGCTGATCAAAACCTGGGCGCGGCCATCTTCGCCGACAATGGCAAAACGAGCATGGAGCCCGGTTTCACTGGCGCTCAGGCCGTTGAGGGCGGGCTGGTGGTAAACCCCAGGGACGCCGCCAAACTAACCAGCATGCCCTTTGGCCCGGGCGTCTATCACAACTATGATTACGCGCTGTTTTATCAAAACCTGAAGGTCAACCTGGAACGCCGGATAAAAGCATACTTGTCCCGCGGCAAATAGGTGGATAATTCTTGGGATGTCCCCCAAACAGGGATAGAAATAAACTGTAGTAGCTAGCATCTAATCTGACAGGCGCCCTTTCCGGGCGGATATTTTTTCAGGCTAAGTGGTAATTGTCAGCCCAGCTTCTTCTTCTTGATTTCTGGGGACGTCTTGATTTCTGGGGACGTCTTTGACTATTTGACTAACTGAAGTTGCGCATTGATGCTGTGTGATTTCTGGGGACGTCTTTGACTATTTGACTAACTGAAGTTGCGCATTGATGCTGGGCGGATTCCAATCTTAGCCGCAGCATCAATGGCGGGATCAAAAAAAGTGTGTTTCTGGGGACGTCTTTGACTATTTGTGTTTCTGGGGACGTCTTTGTTTCTGGGGACGTCTTGATTTCTGGGGACGTCTTTGACTATTTGACTAACTGAAGTTGCGCATTGATGCTGTGTGATTTCTGGGGACGTCTTTGACTATTTGACTAACTGAAGTTGCGCATTGATGCTGGGCGGATTCCAATCTTAGCCGCAGCATCAATGGCGGGATCAAAAAAAGGGCGGGAGAAAGCTCCCGCCCAAAAAATAACTCAGCAACAAAGGCTATCTTTTGACCACCAGGGCAACAGCTTCGCCGCCGCCCAGGCACAGGGAGGCGCAGCCGGTTTTGCTGTCGCGTTTGATCATTTCGTGAATCAGAGTGATCAAAACCCGGCAGCCGCTGGCGCCGATGGGATGGCCCAGAGCCACGCTGCCGCCGTTCACGTTGGTTTTTTCCGGGTCCAGGCCCAGTTCCTTCATGACGCAGACCGTGGAGCCGGAGAATGCTTCGTTAATCTCGAACAGGTCCACGTCCTCCATCTTGATGCCTTCCTTGTCCAAAGCCTTGGGCACGGCCCAGATGGGGGCCACCAGCACGTACTTCATGTCGATTCCGTAAGAAGCCTGGGCGCCGATTTCCGCCATGATTTCGCAGCCAAGCTCCTTGGCTTTTTCTTCGGACATAACCACCACGGCCGCGGCGCCGTCGCTGATGATGGAGGCGTTGCCCGCGGTGCCCACTCCGTCCTTTTGAAAGGCGGGCTTCATTTTTGACAGGATTTCAAAAGACGTTTCCTGCGGGCATTCGTCCGTATCGAAAATTTTGGGATCGCCTTTGCGCTGGGGAATGGACACGGGAACGATTTCGTCCTTGAATCGGCCGGACTTGATGCTTTCCATGGCCCTGCGGTAGGTTTCCGCGGCGTATTTGTCCTGATCCTCGCGGGTGACTTTGTATTTTTCCGAGCACAATTCGTTGGAAACGCCCATGTGGAAGTCGTTTACGATGTCCCATAAACCGTCGTGGATCATGCTGTCTTCCAGCTTGCCGGGGCCCATGCGGTATCCGAACCGGGCTTTGGGCAGGTAGTAGGGGGCGGCGCTCATGTTTTCCATGCCGCCCGCAACCACCACGTCGGCGTCGCCCAGAACGATGGCCTGAGCGGCCAGCATGACCGCCTTGAGTGCGGAGCCGCAAACCTTATTAATGGTAAAGCACTCGGCGGCCCACGGCAGGCCGGCTTTGACGGCCGCTTGCTTGGCCGGGTTCTGGCCGTATCCCAAAGGAAGCACCTGGCCCATAATGACTTCGTTGACCGCTTCCTTGTCGATCTTGGCTCTTTTGACGGCTTCTTCTATAACGATTGCGCCCAGGTCCGTAGCGCCGATATTGGCGAGGCTTCCGTTGAATCCGCCCAACGGGGTGCGCGCTGTACTTACGATGACTGCTTTTTTCATGAGTAGTCTCCCAATGATGAATTTGAATTCCAACCGGATAAGCTTCGGCCGGAAGGGCTTTTTCCTATGGCAGGCGGCCTAAAAGCACCTGCTCCAATACCCGGGCCTGAGACGCCCGGGAATAGTTGTCTATCACATACTGCCTGAGTTTTTCACCCATGTCTCTGCGGGTTTCGAAGCCCAGGGCGTCCATTTCCCTGATTGCCCGGACCATGTCTTCCGGGTTTTCCGGCGTATAGCACACTCCGCCGTTGACGGCCTGCACAAGGTCCTTGGACTCCCCTTCCATACCCAGTAAAACGGGGACTTGGCAAGCCCAGGAGTCGTACATTTTTACCGGTTTCATACTTTTGAACACATCCAGGGCCTTTGATGTCACTGCAGCGGCATCGCACGCTGAGAAGATGGGAGGCATTTCTCGCCTGGGCTTATATCCCAGAAAATGCAGGTTTTTTAATTTAAGCTCCCTGGCCCGGTCCCGCAATTCCTTCTCGACCGGTCCGGTCCCTACCATGAGGAATTGATACCGGGGTTCGTCCTCCATCAATTTGGCGGCGTTCAAAATGGTGTGCAGATCCTGGGCGACGCCCATATTGCCGGCGTGCAGCACAATAAAGCTGTCCTCCATGCCAAGATTTTTCCGGACCTCGTCCCTACCCTCCCGGGTCCAGTAAAAACTTTCCACCGTGGCCCCGTTGGGAATGACGATCATCTTTTCCGGCGGCACATTGCGTTGGAGAAGCATGTCCCGGACCGTCTCCGTGACCACCACGATTTTTTCCGCGTTGCGGTAGCAGGCCTCCTCCAGCAAGGTGGCCATTTTGATCGCCATGCCTGACTGGACAAGGCCCAACTCCACCGCAGCCTGGGGCCATGGATCGCGCACCTCAAAATACATGGGAATTTTTTTGACCCATTTGAGAAATATGGCGGCTCCGCCCACGAACAAAGGCGGCGAAGTGGCGTATATGCAATCGTACTTTTTCCGGCGCATTAAAAGCCCGGCCAGGGCGGCCGTGAACATATAGCTCAGGTAAAAGATGATGCGTTTTTTAAAGCTCTTTTCCCGAAAAGCGGCGACCTTTACGTACCGGACGTCAATGCCTTCCAATTCGTCCTTTTTGTACCAGACGTTTTTGAACTCCGGGTGGATGATTCCCTCCGGATGATTGGGTACATTAGCGATGACCGTTACTTCGTGCCCTTGCTGGACCAGGCGGCGGGCCATTTCAAAGGACCTGACCTGGGTGGCCCCGTTTTCAGGCGGGAAATACTGGCTTAGATATAATATCCGCATGTTGGTTCTCCAGGGGCGCGCTCTTGAAGATCAGGAATCGTCAGGCCGCTTTTTGATGTTTTCCACAAGTCTTTCAACGTCCCTTGCCCGGGCCGGTACGCCGGCCTGCTTCCACATTTCCGCGGAACGCATGAAAAGCGAAATGGCGTATTGCTTGTTGCGCGTCAGGTGGGCGCTTCTTTCCAGAGCATAGGCCGCTTTCTTGTAATCTTTCAGTTGTTCGTAAACCCCGGCTGCCACCATCCAGTTCATGGCCTTGCGCCGTTGCTTTTTCAAGGCCTCTTCAATGCATTCGGCGGCTTTTTCAAAATCCCCCATAATGCCGTACAGCTTGGCTGCCTCGCGCCACATATTGGGGCCGGGGTCTCCTGCGTCCAAGGCCCTTTCAATGGTCGGAACAACCTTTTCCCGCTGATCCGTTTGCAGATAAAACGCCGCGGAGGCCAGGATCGCAGCCTTTTTCCTGGGATGCTCCTTTTCTATCTTATCAAAAAGGTCCTGACCCAGGGAAATGTCATTTTCCTTTTTGCAAATAAAGACGAGCTGCTTCATAAAGTCCGCGTTCATGGGCTCGACCAAAAAGCCTTTTTCCAGGGCCTCCACGGCTTTTTTGGGCTTGCGGGCGTTGATGAAAACCCCGGCCAGCTTGATTAATCCCTCGGCGCTGTCCGGGCGGACCGTCAACGCCTTTTCCATGAGGGCCGCCACCTCGTCCAACCCCTTTTGGCACTCGGGCGAGGGCTGGATGTCTCTGCCCTGATGGAGCGTCATGGCGCTTCTTAGGGCGGGGCCGCACGTTTTCGCCAATTGGTTCATGCGGACGTCGGCCATAAGCAGATACGTGGGCAGTTTTCTGTCATCCAGTTCCAGCGAGTGTTCCAGGTATTCCCTGGCGCTGTCCAGGTCGCGCATGGTTTGATAATAAAAACGAGCGATTTCCGTTTCATAATAGGAATTGGTGGAGGCCATGCTTCTGGCCAAATTGTACCAATCCGCCGCCAATGCCGCTTTATCCGGGTCCAGCTTTCTGGTTTTATCCGGATGCGCCCATTGAGCGTAAAGCCTTGCAAGGTTCATGGCGTTTTGCGGGTCGCTGGGATTAATGGAAAAGCAATTGGTCAGCGCCCATTTGCCCATTTCCCGGACCTCCTCCCGATTGAGTTCGGGCAACTCCCAGATCTTCAAGGAATCGAAATCAGGCTCGCTGTCCTTGAAAAAAGACCCCGTGGTTGGGGTGTGCTGCGCCAGCATCGCTGCGTCGGAGGCCAGATCCGTGTGGTTGGATGTCAGGAATGAGGCCTCCTTGACGGCGCCAAGGGAGTGCGCCACGCCGATTAAACGCAGAAATCGCTCCGAGCCCATTTTCGTGTTCAGGGGCGGAGATGCGCCGCCGGACCCCCATTGCTGGGCGCGGGCGGTATATACGTCGGCGATGACGGGCCTTACGCAAACGTACACGACAGCCGCCGATGTAATGATAGTGACGGCCAAGGCGGCGACAATGGCGCGAGGCGGAACCAGGACCTTGGGGGCGTCCTCATCCCTTTTCTGCATCAACAGCCAGCCCAGAATAAAGGCGACGCCCAGCATCCACAAATACTGAATCCAGATGCGCGACGCCACCCAGTGGGTTTGGTTGACCACTTCCTGGAGAACCCGGCCGGGATCTTCAGTCAGGGGAATGACGCCCTTCATCAGGCTGGAAGAATGGAGTATGATGACCAGAATGGCGGAAAACGCCGTTAGCCCGCCCGCTCCAATGAGCAAGGGCGGCCATTCGCCCCACTTGAGCTTTTCGGGATTCTCCCGGCTCCCGCAAAAAATCAGAACGAAAAACACGATCAGCGGCAAAATCATCAGCCCGCCGAATACCATGCTTTTTTGTTCGTTGTACTCAATGGGATTGGTCTTGACCGAACGCAGCAGGCCCATGCCGGGCACTGCGTCGAATTCCGGCATTTTAAGCACGGGGCCTGAACGGGTTTGCTGGACGATGGACCATTGGTGCCCCAAAAACGAATAGGCTATGAGCGAGATGACCACCCCGCATAAAATGGCAAGCACCAGCATATTTCTGGGCGCGGCGGCGGGCTTGGGCTCCTGGCTGCTTTGCCGCCCTTTGCCGCTTTTCAACTGAGGCGCCGGCTCCTCCGCAGACGCCAACGGCTTCCGCACGCTTAGCCGGTGCACCGCGATAGCGACCATCAGTCCGGAAAAAGTCCAGAACAACATGGCCGTGGAGGAAAAGGGGAAGGACACGGCGATTTCCGTAATGTGGGAAACCAGGGCGCAAAACAGGCCGACGGCGGTCCAGGCCACAGGGTTGGCCATGTCCGGTTTTTTACTTGCGCGCCCTTTGGTAAAAGCGCAATACGCCAACACCCCGGCCAGGACCCCCACGTGGGCGCCTACGCAGGCGTAAGCGGTCTCCGATTCCAGCCTGGCGATGTGGCCGCCTACCATTCCAAGCATTTTGGCGAGCAAAACAAGCAGATCGTACCCGAAAAACAGAAAAATCGTGGTCCCGAGCACGCCGCCTGAAACAAAAAACAAGGCGAACTTCCGCCGCTGTTTTTTCACCATGGAATATCCGGCGGCGGACAACCCGTGAACCATAATCGCGCCCAGCAGCCATAAATAAGCGGCCAGGCCGAATAGGCCCGTGGCGGCCAGGCGGCTCATCATATCGTTATGCGCTCTGTCCGCGGTTTCGGAGGGCGGCAGCTTTTTAAGCAGACGCAACGGGTAGCGTTGGCGAAAGGCGGTTCCCACAGTTTCCTGCCCAAACCCGAAAACAGGCCGCAAATAGCCGAAAGGAATTTTTTTCGCCTCCCGGTTTTCTATGGAGGAAACCTCTAACAGGGGTTGGAACGAAAAGAAAATGTCGATGTAGCCTTCCCAGACGGCCACACGGGTTTCCATGGAGCCTTGCCGGCGCACCGTTTGCCAGACGTTGCTTTCCTCCGGCTCCGGCTCTTCGTTGTCCCGCGCAATCTGAGGGTGCTCCAGAGTGACAAAGTGAATGCCATGGGAGCAAAAGCCGACTCCCAAGGCCAATAAAATACAGAGAATGGCCGGATTGATTAAGGACGACTTACTTTTTCCGGCGCTGAAAAACAACCCTGCGCAGCCTATGACCGCCGCAACCGGCCAGATCATGTACGTTGCCGCGAACACAGCGCTTTTGTCGGCCAGAAATTTCATCATAAGGGCTATAAACATGCCCACGCCCACGCCCACCAAAAGGCAGGACGCCAGCTTTAAGACGTTGTTCGCCCAGACTTTGATTCCCGGCCCCCTTAAGGTCCGCGCCCAGATAACGGCGAAAAAGATCAACCCGGCCATAAGGCCCAGAATCGGACCGCGGCTTTTTGAGTGAAACGTGGAAAGCAGTTGCAGGGAGGCGATCATGGAGTATATGGAAGCCTTCCACAAACCAGCGTTGGATTCCTCCTCCTCCCGGAGGCTGGCGAAAATCCGCGCCAGGGTCGGGAAAAAGACCATCACCTCAAAGGCCCCCAGGAAGACCGCGTTGCCAAGGGTCGACACGCATCGGACGCCCACGTTTCCTTTCCAGGGCATGGGGTCCGGGCCGTAGTGCTGGGCCAGGGCGTATAATGAAATGGGCAGGCTGGTGAAGATCAGCACCGTGACCACCCTTTCCACCTGAAGGTGCGACCTGAAAAAGGCGATGATGACCAAAAAGACGCCGATAAGGGATAATTGTGAAATCAGGCCTTCATGCCTGAAAATTTCCCCCCAGAAACTAAGGGTGTGGCCAATGGAAAACACGCAGGAAAGAATCAGAGCCAGGGTGTACAAGAAGACCGGTCGCATCAGCCCTTTCGGAGCCCCCAGGGTCCTCTTTCGGGCTTTTCCCCTGTCCGCCATATAGACCATCCACAGGCCGGCCAGAACGAAAGCTCCGGCCCTGAACATGGCGTATTTGTGGTTTTCAAAAATATGCTGGGACAGCACGTTAAAATGAAGGGGGACCGCCATCGCCATCACAAGGACAAGGGCTTCCATGGCCCCTGCGCAAAAACGGCCTAAAGCCGAAAGTTGGGGGGCGGAATCGGGGGCGTCGCTTGAAGCAGTTAAGCCGGACATAGTTCCTCTTTGTTTTCAGTGTGCAGCCAATAGGATTAAGAACTTATCATAGTATTCAAAGATGCGGAGCAAAATCAAGGGTTATCATGGCCGGAAACAGGGTCTTGTAACCTTTCACGGACCTCGGGAGGCAACTGGGAAAGCAATTTTTCGGCTTCCCCGGCGACCGGGTCGAATCTTTTGGCGTTTTTCAGCATGCGGGCCGCCATAAGGTAGTCTTCAGCTCTTATAGCGGCTTTGCCCGCCCTAATCCAGGCCGGGCCGGGCTCCCGGCTCAGCTTTGCAGCTTGCCCAAAAGACTCTGCGGCCTTTGCAAATTCGCCCAGGTCCAGCAAGGCGTTGCCTTTGGTCGTTAAAAGGGAGGCCGTGGGGTGCATGTTGGACGTAACCTCCATCCATGCCAGGTTTTTTTCCGGATTGTCTATCACCTCGCCGGAGCGGGAGATGACATGCAAAGACAGCCCTCCCATCCATAAGGTGCACAAAATCAATACTACCGGGGCGGCCAGCTTCCCCGCCTGATGGATTTGCGGCGCCGCGCCTGTCAGGCTGTCCACGAAATAAACGGCCAGAAAGACCACGGCAAACTGCACAGGCGTCAAGTATCGGTCCGCAGTGGGGTCCAGCCAGGTGGTCAGGTAGCTGTACAGCAAAAATCCTGTGCAAACCAGGATCGTAATGGCCATGGTTTTAGCCAGGGGCCATTCTATTTCCCCAGGGTTGGAAAACCGTTTGAAAAAGAACAGGAACGCAAGCAAAGCCGCTGCGCAAATCACCAAACGAAGCGTTGGCGGAACAGCCTGGGGCATAATGAATCCGGTAAGGGATCCGGACAAAAATTCAATAATTTCCACAAAGCCATACGGGTTGGTTCCCCGCGGCCCCGCAAGGCTGCCGGTCTGCAAAAAGTTGCGAAGAAGCCAGGCCCCCAGAGGAAGCGAGGCGATCAGCCCGAATGCTCCGCCGCGTCCCATCACGGATTTCCAGCGCAGTTCGTGGGACCTTAAAAAGATAATCAATCCGCCGCACAGGATGAGCGACACCCCGTAATAACGGGTCAGAGCGGCCATGCCTGTAACAAATCCCGCCCAGGCGGCCCGGTTGTATGTCTGCGTTTTTGTATAAGCATGAATGCTCATGACAAAAAAGACGGTTAACAAGGTGTATAAGGGCTCGGAAAGGACCATCATGGAGCTTTTTAGCAGAGGCTCAAAAAGGAGGACCGTCACCGCCCCTGTAAAAACCAGGTACGGAAACTTCAACTCTCTGGCGAGCAGGCGATGGGCGAAGAAAACAATCAGGCCAAAGCAGGCGGCGTTAAAAAAGCGGGAGACGTCCATTACGTCCAAGCCCAACAACCCCAATCCTGCGAGAAAAATTGGGAACAGAGGAGGCCACCTGACATACAAGCCCCAGCCTGTTTGAAATCCCTCGCCGTCGAGCAAATGCCTGGCGCACTCCACATACGAAGTGGAGTCCGGGCTCATGCCCGGGCCGTAATCGGCGGTTCCCGCAAGCACGCCGGCGACGCCTATCAGCGCCAAGGCCAGCCCTGTATACCATTTGTTGAAGATCGTCATAAATAAAGGCCTTTATCCGTGCGGGGCAGATTACCCGAAAAAAGCATGGCATGCAATGATCCTGTTGACGAAAGGGCGCTTCTCATGAGGAAATATGGGGACTTGCCTGTCATTGCCGCTTGATCAGGCAGGGCGCCTGTTTTCATCCGGCAAGAAAATACACGGCGCGCATCAGGCTAAAAAGGGTTCTAATCCATTGTTAATATGTTTGATTTGCCTCCTCCCCCTTGCGCCCGGCGCAAGAGCCCTTATGTTTTACTCAATACAGCGGCGACGCCGCAAAAAAGTCTACAACCACCGCAGTAACGGAGACGTCATGAGCACCAAAAATGAAAAGCAACCCCAACCCGAAGATGTGGAGCGCGAATTGTCGGATTTTTTGTCGCAGCGTTTCGGGGATAAGGTAAAAATAATTTCCCCCCTGGCCTTGCCGGAGACCGAAGGCGAGGACGTGGACGATCCCCCCAAGGAAGGCTCCAAGCTCAATTTCAACCTCAAACCTGAAGAATTAATCTCTTATCTGGATCAGTATATTGTCAAACAGGACAGGGCCAAGGCCGTCCTCTCCACCAAAATTTGCACCCATTACAACAGGGTGCGGCGGGCCATGGAATCGGACAGAAAAGGCCCGGATCTTATTGGCAGCATAAAGAATAACGTGCTGCTGCTTGGCCCCACCGGCGTGGGCAAGACTTACTTGATCAAGCTCATCGCCAAAAAAATCGGGGTGCCTTTCGTCAAAGGCGACGCCACCAAGTTTTCCGAGACCGGATACGTGGGCGGCGACGTGGAGGACCTGGTCCGCGACCTGGTCCGGGAAGCCGACGACGACGTGGAACTGGCCCAGTACGGCATCATTTATATAGACGAGATCGACAAAATCGCCGCTGCACACAACATGATGGGCGCGGACGTCTCACGCACGGGCGTGCAAAGGGCTTTGCTCAAGCCCATGGAGGAAACCGAGGTGGAACTGAAAGTCCCCCACGATCCGGTTTCCATGATTCAGGAATTGGAGCGCTTCCGCAGGACCGGGCAGCGCGATGCGTCCCGCATTAACACCAAGAACATTCTGTTCATCATGAGCGGCGCGTTTGGAGACCTGGGCGAGATCATCAAAAAAAGGATGAACGAAAAAGGCCTGGGATTCTCGGCCAAGATCTCCAGCCAGAAGGAGGATTTCAAGTACCTCCGCCACGTGAAGTCCGAAGACCTTATTAAATATGGGTTTGAGTCCGAATTCGTGGGCCGCCTTCCTGTCATTACGGTCCTGGAAACCCTGGCGGCCGAGGATCTTTATACGATTTTACGCAACCCCAACAATCCGTTGATCATCGGCAAAAAGCTGGATTTCGGCGCTTACGGCATAGACATCCGGTTTACGGACAACGCCCTGAAAGCCCTGGCTCAAAAAGCATACGAGCAGCGGACGGGCGCCCGCGGTTTGGTCAGCGCCATTGAAAACGCCCTGCTTGTCTTTGAAAAGCGCCTGCCCTCCACGGATATCAAGGAGTTCTCCGTGACCGAAGAAGTGGTCCGGAACCCGGAAAAAGCCCTGGAGGAACGGCTTGCCCTGCGGGGCGATCCCAAATGGGCCGAGCTTTTCAGGCGGGTGGCCAACGAAGAAAAGAACGCTGTTTTCGAATATATCAGCAATAACAAATCCAGTCTGTCGGAGCGGTACAGCCTGAAGCTGACTCCCTCGCGGATTGATCTGATAGCGGCTTTTTATTGCCATTCCCCCACGGACATCAAGAGCGTTTTGGAGCAGATTTCCAGGGATTATAACCGCACCAGAAAACTGGAATTGCGTTTTTTCCAGGAGCAGGGAATAAACATCACCCTGGACGAGGACGCCGTGGATTATGTGATTTATCACTACAGCCAGGGGAAAAACGGGGTGGACGGGGTCTTCCCGCGGCTGGTTTCCGATTTTGAACACGGCCTTAAGCTGGCCAGGGAAAAGACGGGCAGAGACCATTTTCTGCTGGGCCGGGACGCCATCGCCAATCCCGAGCCTTTCCTGGCTGATTTGATCAGGCGGTCTCTAACTCCCTCCCTGCCAGGGGAGCCTGGGGAAGCCGATCCCGCCTCCTAATGCGGTAACGGTTTGACAGCCCCGCGCAAGGCAATCTTTGCCCTTGGCAAGTCACCCTTTCGTGAGTTATTGTATAATTTTACCGGCCGGGACGGCGCAGGCCGCTCCGGCCGGCCAATAAATTTGCGGAGAATCAATACGTCATGATAGGAATTTCCAAATTATATTGCGGGACCGTAGAGCCTTCGGACACTTTGCGCTACGCAAGGCACAGCGGCCAACTGCCTTCCCATCTGCTTCAGTTTTCCATTGATAAAAAACCCGTGGTCGTCTGGAACGCCACCCGCCGTTGCAATTTGAAGTGCGTGCACTGTTACGCCCACGCAACCGCCGGCAAGGCGCCCGTGGAAATGACCACCGAACAGGGTAAGGAGCTTATTAAGGACCTGGCCGAATTCGGCAGCCCGGTGATGCTGTTTTCCGGCGGCGAACCCCTGATGCGGGAGGACCTGCCCGAGCTGGCCGATTTTGCCGTTCAAAACGGCATGCGCGCGGTCATCTCCACCAACGGCACCCTGATTACCAAGGAAATGGCCCAAACCCTGAAAGCGGTGGGCCTTTCCTATGTGGGCGTCAGCCTGGACGGCATGGAAGCGGTGCACGATAAGTTCCGGGGCGTCAAAGGCGCTTTCAAACAAGCCCTGGAAGGCATTGAAAACGCCCGGAACGCAGGCATCAAGGTGGGGCTCAGGTTTACCATCAACAAAGCCAACGCCCTGGAAATCCCGGCAATTTTCGACCTTCTGGAAGAACGGCAAATTCCCAGGATATGCTTTTATCATCTGGTCTATTCGGGCCGGGGCTCCAAAATGGTGGAGGAAGACCTGACCCTGGATCAAACCCGCCAGGTGGTGGACCTCATCATGGATCGCACCAAAAGCCTGCACGACAGGGGCAAGCCTACCGAAGTCCTGACCGTGGACAACCATGCGGACGGGCCTTACGTGTATCTGCGTATGCTCAAGGAAGACGAAAAGCGGGCCGCCGAGGTTCTGGAACTGCTTGAGATGAACGAAGGCAACAACTCGGGCCGGGGCATCGGCTGCGTAAGCTGGGACGGCCAGGTGCACGCCGATCAATTCTGGCGGCATCATACTTTCGGCAACGTGCTGGAAAAGCCGTTCTCCCAAATCTGGACCGATCCCGAGGATGAGTTCCTACAAAAGCTGAAAAAGAAAAAAGAATACGTTACGGGACGTTGCGCAAAATGCAAGTGGCTGAACATCTGCGCAGGCAATTTCCGCGTTCGCGCCGAAGCCGTGCATGACGACGTGTGGGCGCCGGACCCGGCCTGCTACCTGACGGACGAGGAAATCGGCATCGCCTGATTTGCTCCGGCGGGCTTTAAGCCGTCAAACAGCATTGAAGTTGCGTAAACAACATAAGGAGAAATCATGCTTTTTCCCGACTACAGGGGACGCAGGGTGCGGGCCAGCGAAGGCCTCAGACGCATGGTGCGCGAAACGCGCCTGACAACCGATAACCTAATTTATCCTTTGTTCGCCGTTTCCGGCAAGAACGTGGCCGAGCCCATCGACGCCCTGCCAGGGGTGTATCATTACTCCGTGGACAACATGGTCAAAGCCTCCAAACAGGCTTTTGAAGCGGGCATTCCGGCGGTGATCGTGTTCGGCATTCCCGATAAAAAAGACCCCCTGGGAACCCAGGCCTACGCCAAAAACGGCATCGTGCAAAAGGCCGTGTCGGAAATCAAGAACAAGGTTCCGGAACTGGTTGTCATTACGGACGTCTGCCTGTGCCAGTACACGGACCACGGCCATTGCGGCGTGGTGGAAAAAGGAGTGATCGACAACGACTCCTCCCTGGACCTGCTGGCCCGGACCGCCCTTTCCCATGTGAAGGCCGGCGCCGACATGGTCGCCCCGTCCGACATGATGGACGGCAGGGTGGCGGAAATCCGCGGCCTTTTGGACGAGGAAGGCTTTTACGAAACGCCCATCATGAGCTATGCGGCCAAGTATTGCTCCTCCTTTTACGGGCCTTTCCGCGAAGCCGCCCATTCCGCGCCCAAGTTCGGAGACCGCCGCACCTATCAGATGGACCCGGCCAACATCCGGGAAGCCATTCGCGAAGTGACCATGGACGTGGAGGAAGGCGCGGACATCATTATGGTCAAGCCCGCCCTGCCTTACCTGGACGTCATCTCCCAGGTGGCCGGCGAGATAGATCTGCCCATCGCGGCGTACAACGTGAGCGGCGAGTATTCCATGATCAAGGCCGCCGCAAAAATGGGCTGGCTGGACGGAACCAAGGCCATGATGGAGGCTCTTACATCCATCAGAAGGGCCGGGGCCGATATGATTTTGACTTATTTCGCCATGGAAGCAGCGGAGGTTTTGAATAAAGGATGAACCATCCCCACGGAAAAGGCCATCCCCACGGCCACGGACAACCCGCCAAGGACGGCATGCCCGGCCCCCCGCGTTTGGTGGCCTGGGAAATCACCCGGAATTGCAACCTTTCCTGCGTCCATTGCCGGGCGGCTGCCGAAAAAGGCCCCTACCCCGGAGAATTGGACACCCAGGCCTGTTTTAACCTGCTGGACGGCATCGCCGAAGTGGGCCAGCCCATCGTAATCCTTACTGGCGGCGAGCCTTTGCTTAGGCCCGACATCTTTGAAGTGGCCAAGTACGGCACGGAAAAAGGCCTGAAAATGGTCATGGCCCCCAACGGAACCCTGGTCAACGACGAGAACGCCCAAAAAATGGCTGAGGCCGGCATCAGCCGCATCAGCATCAGCCTGGACGGCGCGACCAAGGAAATCCATGACAAGTTCCGGGGCGTGGACGGCGCTTTTGACGCCGCCCTCAAAGGCATTGAATGCGCCAAACGCGCGGGCATCGACTTTCAGATCAACACCACCATTACTCAGCAGAACCTGGATCAGATTCAGGAAATCCAGCAACTGGCCGTGGACCTGGGCGCCGTGGCGCATCACATATTCTTGCTCGTGCCAACGGGCCGGGGCAAATACATCCTGGATCAGGAGATCAACGCCGAAGAATACGAAACCACCCTGAACTGGTTTTACGATCAACGCAATAAAACCCCGCTTCAGCTAAAGGCCACCTGCGCGCCCCATTATTACCGGATTTTGCGCCAGCGCGCCAAGGAGGACGGGGAGACGGTCACCTTCCAGACCCACGGCCTGGACGCCGTCACCCGCGGATGCCTGGCCGGAACCGGCTTTTGCTTCATTTCCCACACGGGCATTGTCCAGCCCTGCGGCTTTCTGGCTGTGGAATGCGGGGACATCACCAAGGCGAGTTTCGCCGAGGTTTGGAAAAATTCCAAGGTTTTTAACGATTTGCGCGACTTTGACAAGTTAAAGGGCAAGTGCGGTGAGTGCCATTACCGCAAGGTTTGCGGCGGCTGCCGGGCCAGGGCCTACGAGGCCACCGGCGACTATATGGCGCCCGAACCTTTGTGCAGTTACGATCCGACCGGCGCCGGATAATCAGCTAAGGAGAAAAAACAGATGCGGATTGAATCCCTGATGGTCAAGAACCCTTTGTGCGTGGACGTCAACGCCTCCATTTCAGAGGCCATCAAACTGATGCAGGGGAATTCCATCCGGCATCTGCCCGTCGTGGAAAAGGGGGGCGTCCTGCGCGGGTTCGTCACCCTTTCCGACCTCAAACAAGGCTTGATACCCTCCATGCTCGGGGATCTCTCCCTGACCGATCTCATGATTAAAAATCCCGTCACGGTCAAGCCGGACGAAGACGTGGAAGATGCAGCGCAAATTATCTATCGCAAGAAGATCGGCGGCCTGCCCGTGGTGGACGACAACAATCGCCTCCTGGGCATCATCACCGTCACGGACATCCTGCGGGCGTTCGTGGAGATGATGGGCATCCTCACCCACAGCGTGCGCCTGGACGTCAGAGTCGGGGACGAGCCCGACGCCTTCGCCAAGGTTTCCACCATCATCCAGCAGACCGGCGGGCATGTTATCAGCGTGGGCCTGGCCCCGCACCGCACGCACGAAAACATCTATTATTTCCGCCTGTCAGCCAACGGCCAGGACGCCATCCGCCAGGCCCTGGAAAACGCCGGGTACGAAGTCCTGGGCGTGTGGCAGTAGCAGACCATTAATACAAATGCAGAAACGACGCCGGGTTCAGGCTTGCGGACGATTTTGAAAAGCGGATCGCCCTTGCGGGAATGACGATCTGATTAGGAAGAGTTAGGGGGACATGACCCTATCTCTTCCGTAAGGATGCATACCGTCTCCATAACTGCTGAAATAAGAATCGTGTCCCATCTAACTCAGACCCCCTGGAAACGGGGATCCATCGTTCTGAATTCATGCCTTATAGCAGCTTTCTTGGGCCAGCCGCAGCAGGGCAGTATTCTGCCGGGGCGCGATAGCGCACTTTTTTTGCCGTGATGACGCAGGATTCCCTCAGCGTTGGAATAACCAGCGCCCGGTCCAATGTTGATCATATTCTCGCGAGTCTGTTTTGATTCCCGAACCCGTTTGAAATCCATCAAAACTAAAAATTAGTAATAATACCAAATAGTCTTGTAGTCGTTCAGATTCTCCCCCCAGGCTTTTAGCTTCTGCAGGTAGTCGTGGATGGAAACGTCCGTGTACACGTAGGTGTCCGCCAGGGAGAGCTTCTTCTCCCATGGGTGGAATTCGTAGACTCTGCGGCCGTTGGGGAGGATGGACAACACGCTGTGGTGCTGCATGGCCGTGATGTCGTTTTTGCCCAGGCCGGGCACGTTGAAAACCACACCGTCGGTGCGCACGGTTCCGGGCATGAGGCGGGCTTCCTCGGCGCGCTCCTGGAGGAGCCGGGCCAGGGGCACGCGATAATCCTTGGTTTCTTCCTTGCCCTTGGTATTGAAGGTGTAATAGGGGGATACGCCGATGAGCGACAGCTTGTGGCGCAGGACGGCCGCCTCGAATTTACGGGAATTGAAGGTGGTGAACACCATTTGATTTTTCACGGACATGCCTAAACGGCGGATTTTTTGCACGGCCTCCATGGCGTTGGGCGTGATTTCGTAAGGATGCTCAAAATGGGTGATCACCGTGATTTCCCGCTTGCCCGGCTCATGAAAGTGCCCGATATCCCGGGCCAGGGATTCGGTGATTCGCTGGGGCAGGGTCACGGGAGTGCGGGTTCCTATGCGGATTCTTTCGATATGCTTGATGCTGGATAATCGGAACAGCAGGTTTTCGATCCGGGAATTGGACAACAAAAAGGGATCTCCGCCGGTCACCAGAACCTCTCGGATTTCCGGCGTGTCTGCGATCCACTGGATGGCCCGTTCCAATTTTTTCTGGGACAGGGCTGCGGTCTGGGAATAGACGTCCTCAATCTCCCAGTTGCGTTGGCAATACACGCAAATCTGCGGGCATGTGAGGATGGGTTTTAAAATCACGATCATGGGGTAGCGCCGCGTGATTCCCTCGATGGGCGAGGTGTCGTTTTCCAGCATGAAATCCATGGAGGCCTCGGAGCGCTGCCTGGCTTCCCACAGTTTTTCGATGTAATTCAAAGGCGGTATGACCTGGGCGCGCACGGCGTAATCCCGCTTCCTGTCTTCCTTTTCATCCATGAGGGAGGCGTAATAGGGCGTAACGCCAAAGGGAATCCGCCGCTCCCTGGCCAGGGCGATAGCCCGTTTTTCCCTGTCGGTCAACCGGATCAGGTCGCCCAGGACTTTTTCGTCCCGAATGATATGCTTGACGTGCCACTTCCAATCGTCCCATTCCAAACCGGTGGCGTTGAAATAGTCCAGGATGCGCTGCTTGTTGCGGTATCGCCTGCGAACGGCGTCTTCATCCAGGCCGCAGGGATAACGCTCCATGAACTCCTCGGCCTTGGCGGCCATGCGGGAAAGGTCGGCGGAGCGCAGTCTGGCGGCGCGTTCTCCGGAGTATTTTATGAAGCTCGGGGCTTTCTCCTTATAGATTCCCGCTTTTCCGGCCACGCCTCTGAAAAGGGCCTCCACTTCCGCGTAAAAGCCCTTTTGGGGTTTCGGCTTGACTTGTTCCGGCCTGTGGATCAAATCGTCCAGGCATCCTAAAAAACTGAACCCGGAAAGGCGTTCGCTGCGGGCTGAAATAAGCGACTTAAAGGTTTTTACCGCGTCCGTGACTAAAATCCACTCCAAGGGAGGGAGTTGGCGATCGTCTTCAAAGGCGGAAATGAGCATTCTGCTCAAGTAGCTTCGGATGGCGTCTTTTTTGTTTTCAAGCGATTCTGTAGAAAGGAGTATGGTTTTAAGTTCCGGCGATATGTCGAGAATGCGTTCCACCCTTTTCGTGCTCATGATGCCACCTCCTTCTGTCGCTCCCATAGCGGCTTTCCCCGTCTGCAGGCAGACGGAATTGTTAGAAACTGATATTAGCTGGACTGAATAAATACTATACCAGGGGGCGAATTGCAACTTGCCCGAAGCCTGAGAGAGGAGCCTGAAAAAAAATGGGTCTTGTGCAAGAACCAGGGAAACGGTATAGTTCGGCCGGGTTAAAATCCACACATCAGGAGAGAAAAAATGGGCCTGTTATCATCTTCCGCAGCAGTGACCAGATACCTGGTCAACGGCAAGTTAGAAGACCCGGTTTTGGAAACCATCAGGAACGGGTTGGAAAAGCGTACAATCATGGAGGCCGGCTCCGAAGCCCAGGAGAAAAACGTGGGCTGGACCAGCCTGGAGCGGCCGTATCTGCCCGATTTGTCGGGATCTTCCTTTGTGGTGGGGCCGCACATCGTGTTCAGCCTGCGCATTGACAAAAAGACCCTGCCTTCCAAGGTGGTCAAAATGCAGTGCACCATTGACATGGAAAAGCGCAAGGCGGAAACCGGCCGGGATTTTTTGTCCAAGGAGGAAAAAAAGCAGATCCGCGAGCACGTGGAGCTGGTGCTTTACTCCCGCATACCGGCCACGCCCAACGTCTACGACATTTTGTGGAACGTGGAGGAGAACATGCTTTGGCTCTTTTCCACCCAAGGCGCGGTCAAGGAGGAGTTGGAAGCCCTCTTCTTCGAGAGCTTCGGAGTCTCCCTCATCCCCCTGTTCCCGTTCACCGAAGCGGAGTTGACCTGCGGCCTCGGCGAATCGGACCTGGACCGGCTTTCCACCGTATCCCCTGCATTATTTGTGGAGTGATCTATGATAGACGTAACTGTTTCATTTAAAAGATATTCCTTTTTGGGGCTGGAGTTCCTGACCTGGCTTTGGTGGGCCACGGAAGAAGATCCCGACCAGATCGCCAAAGCCGCGGGCGAGCCCGCCGTCCTGTACGTCGGCAATCGGATCGTGCTGGAAAAGCGCCAGCGCGAAGACGTGGAGCGTGTGACCATCAAGGGCGACGCAGCCCAAATGGACGAAGGCGTGCTGGCCCTGAAAAAAGGCGCCCAGGTGAAAGACGTCAACCTGGTCATGGAAATCGGGGAGCAGAAATGGACCTTTAATCTAAACGGCGAGACCATGGCCTTCAGCACGCTCAAGACCCCGCCCACCGCGCCGGTGCGCGTGGTGGACGAAATGGAAGGGGCGATCATCGAAAAAGCCGCGCTCTTGGAAAAGCCCATAACTGTAATCCATAATATTTTTAAGCATTTTATAATAATACGCATTTCCGAAGGGTGGCGCGAAGAGTTATTGAAAGTGCGTAAATGGATTACGGAGTTCCAATCCTGACGCTTTTGCTTTTTTAAGGCCTTAAGTTTTACTCAACCATATTTCCAAGAAAATCCGCTATGAACACCAAGATTACCCGGATGCTGGGAATCCAATATCCCATCGTTCTATCCGGCATGACCGGAATCAGCACCCCGGAGCTTGTCGCCGCCGTATGCAACGCCGGAGGCTTAGGCATCCTGGCCACGGGAGACTTGAGCCCGGACAGCCTGCGTGAATCGATCCGCAAAATCCGGGAACTTACAGACAAACCCTTTGGGGCAAACGTGCCCCTGCTCATACCGGGGGCGGACGAAAAGGCGCATGTGCTGTTTGAGGAAAAGGTCCCGGCGGTGAATTACTCCCTGGGAAAGGGGGACTGGATTTGCCAAAAGGTCCATGAATACGGCGGCAAAGCCATTGCCACGGTGGTGAACCTCCGGCACGCCCAGGCGGCGGAGCGGGACGGCGCCGACGCGTTGATTGTCACCGGCCACGAGGCCGCCGCCCACGGGGGCGAAGCCGCCTCTCTGGTATTGGTTCCCAGCATCGCCGACTCGGTAGGCATTCCGGTCATTGCGGCCGGGGGATTTGGAGACGGAAGAGGCCTTGCAGCCGCCCTGGCCCTAGGCGCCGACGCCATCGCCATGGGCACCCGGTTCATGAACACCCTGGAAAGCCCGGTGCATAGCGCGGTCAAAGAGGTTTCCTGCGTTAAAACCGTACACGACACCCTGTACTCCGACAAGGTGGACGGCATCCCATGCCGGGTCATGCAATCCAAAGGGGCGACGCGCTTGATCAAAGGCCGGTTTATCCTTATCCGGGCTTTGTGGACTTCCCGCGCGGCGGCCAAGTCCTACGGCCTCCCCTGGCTCAAGCTGGCTGCCGGCATTCTGCTTTTGGCCGTTGCCAAGGGAATCGGCAAAGCCGTGGCCCTGGCCCGATTGGCCAACGCCTGGGGCCCCATGCAACAGGGCATGGAATACGGCGATACGGAAAACGGCGTGTTGATGCTCGGCCAGGTGACCGGCCTGATCGAAGACACTCCCGCCGTTGCGCAGTTGATGGAGCGCATCGTCTCCCAGGCTCGGGAGTGCTCCGCAGCCCTGGCGGAAAAGGTTTGATTACCGGTCTTAATTATCGGCGCCGCTTTGTTGACGGGGCCTTGCCTGCGGGGCGCATCTGAAATCAGGGTTTTTTCTGCTCTTCCATCATTTTTTCATACAATTCAGGCAAGTGCTTTTTCATGCATTTGTTGCATATGCTATGGCTGAATTGAGCGGAAGAGTGATCCCCAATATAGGTTTCAATTTTCTGCCAATATCCCTTGTCATTGCGGATATCCTTGCAATACGAGCAGATGGGCAGCAGGCCGCTTAACACCTTGACTTCCGCCAATGCCTGCTGCAATTCGGAAATCAAACGCTCCTTTTCCTTCTCCACCTTCCGCCGGTTTTCAATCTCTATTCGCAACTCCCTGTTCGCCTCTTGGAGCTCCTTCGTCCTTTTATCGACCTGTTCCTGCAGGACAAGGTTGTTTTCAAACAAGGTGTAGGCGCTGCCCGATGAGTTGATGCTTTGTTCAACCCGGTCCATGAGCACTTTTTGGATGATTTCCTTTTTTTCCAGCGTGCGCTGCATTTCCTTGATTTGTTTTTCCAACTCTTCGACCCTACTCATCTTCACCCCCGATGACTACGCCTACCAAGGTCTGGTTGACATGGACCGAATTGAATTGCTCGCCGTAGGTGTTAAAGCCGACAAGGCGGATATCTTTCACCAGCCCGGCAAATTGCCCGCTCAGCCCATTATCAATGATTTCAAGCCGTCTGAAGGCGCAATCAAAGGCGATGACCAATTGAGGCTCGGGGATGGTTTTCAGCAATCGCCGGATCTCATCTTTTAAATTGGCAATAATGTCAAAGCCTTTGGCCAAGGTCAAAACCAGTCCTGCGTCTATGGCGCAATGAAAGGACAGGCTTTTATCCGGATTCACCGATTTAATGGACCGGACCTGCCAGCTGTCGGCTATGCGTATCATAACCGGATTTTTGGAAAACACGGCGGGGCCCAATTCGGAGGCGGGAATTCCCAAGATCCTGGCGTATTCCTCGGCCGCGGGCTCCGCATTGATCTCACAGACAATTCGTTTGGCGGGATCGGTCCGGGTGACGACCATTTTTTGGTCCGTGGGCTCCAAATGCTGGGTCTTGAAAACCGCAAAGGGCGCCGTGGTCTCGACAAGGATCAATACGGCCGCATCCGTCATGAATTCGCCGTCAATGCAAACCTTGGTTTCCTGAAGGCAAAAGCCGTCGGCGGCGGAGCCTCCAATGATGGAGACAGGCTGAAAAGCAGAGTGGATATACGAAATCACCTGCTCTTCCAAAAAAGACAGCCCGTCGACCAAAAGCATTCCAAACAGGTTCTTTGAGTCAAACTCATCGGAAAGGACAAGTTCATTTCTCATGGAATCGGCGATCTCTCGAGCGTCCTGAAGAGTAAAGCCGCTAAGAGGATGAATTCCGCAAGAGTGGATTTTTAAATGAGCGCCGGAGAAACTGACGGCGACTATTCCCCCTTCAACATAACCCTGAGAGGAAACTTCGCCGGCTGTGGTGCACCCCAGCAGCTTGCACGAGAAATGCTTCTTAAGCTCGGACCCAAGGCTTTCCGCGTCGTACTTTGGCGAGCAAAAAAACAGAACCGTATGCATGCCCGGCTGCGCAATCTGATCAAAAAGATCCGCGGCAGCCTCGTTTTCGTCATTCAACAAGGTCACGCCGGTTTTAACGCCGGCGCGTCTGCTAATAGCCATTGTAGTGCAACCTCAAGCCATCTGTTCTAAACCGCCAATTAGCCGGGGCGCCTTGCCCGGCGGCCCACAAAGACGCTTGGCTTTTGAAAGAAATTACGCGGTCTCCGCCCCTCTGAAACCGTCCTCTCAACCCGTAACTATGCCAAAACCCTTTGTTTTGTGAAAGGAAATATTCTTACTTGAGGCGCTTTCCTCCCCTTTTAAGGGCATTTATTCCGCCAAGTATCAGGCTCTTGAGAGAGAATAGGCATATTTGCCGGAACAATTTTCCGTCTCCGGCTATCCCTTTTTCGCCAATGCAAGGTGGAACCCAGGTCTGGGCCGCCGAATTCTTTGGTAATGAAGGCGCTCGCATCTTTGATTCCGCTGCTCAAGTAACGCCCCGTACTGATGAGGGGTTGACAATAGGGCCCTGAGAGACTATCATTTTGATGTATAATGCATCAAAATGATGCTTATTACATCATGACCATTAGGAGGCGGCCATGGCCACAAAATCCCTGAGACTCGACGAAAACCTGGTGAATCAAGCTCAGCGCCACGCCAAGGTGGAGCATCGCTCCATAAACGGCCAGATGGAATATTGGGCGAAACTGGGCAAGGCCATCGCCTCAAAGATCAGCGCCTCTGACGCCTATGCCGTGGTCCAGGGGGTGAAGGGAATCCGTTTGGAAACAACGCCAAGCCGACCAATCGACTCCGGCGAGGTGTTTGCAGAGCTTGAGGCTGACAGGGCTGGCGGCTTTTTGGACAAGCCCGTCTCCTCGGCGCCCTTTTACTTTGAAGCCAGCGTCAGCCATCCCGGCTATCTGGATAAGGTGGACGCCAAGACAGGTGAACGGCAGACAGGCAAGTTTGAAAACGGCAAGTTCGAGGCCCTCTGATGACCGCCGCAAAGCAGCTATGGATTTTGACAGGGGGAAACGGCGCGGGCAAATCCACTTTCTATAGTCAGTATTTGGCCAAGCGCGGCCTGGCCTTTGTCAACGCAGACTTGATAGCCAAAACAATCGACCCGGACGCCCCGGAAAAGTTGAGCTACGAGGCGGCAACCATTGCAGGCGATATCCGAGAGGATCTGATCGCCCAAGGCGTTTCCTTTTGCTTTGAAACCGTCTTCTCCCACCCATCCAAAATAGACTTCATCGCCATGGCCAAAGCCAGGGGATACACGGTCATCCTGGTTTACATCCATTTGTTCGATCCAAGCCTGAACGAGGCCCGCGTGCATCAGCGCGTCCTGGAAGGCGGCCATGATGTGCCTGCGGACAAAATCCGCGCCCGCATCCCCAGAACCTTGGAGAACGTAAAGGCCTCCCTGCCGTTGGTGGACGAAGCCTGGATTCTGGACAATTCTTCGGCAGGCAACCGATTTGCGCAAGTCTTCACCATGAAATCCAGCCGCTTTGAAATCAAAACCGATCCCCTGCCCGATTGGGCGCAGGGTTTGCTGCCTTGAGTCAGGCGTCGTCCTGGGTGAGGTTGGCGATTTTTTCAAAAAAGGCCTGGACCCGGGTTTGAACCTGGCCGGCGGCGCCCCCGTGCATTTCCCGCTCCAGGGTCAGGATGGGAATGCCCAGGCGCTTGGCTTCGGACTTGAGCAAAAAGGCTTCCCCGCCCCAGAGATCGCAAAACATGAGCTTGTCCGTGATGACCGCATCCACGGAAAAATCCCGGATGGTTTCCTCAAAATACTGGCTGCGGGAATAAAAGTCGTTGACCATGCGCGGGCAGGACAGGTGGGTGAGGTAGCGCCGTGCGATGGCCGGGATGGGAGGCAGGTCCTCCTCTATGGGCGTGTGCACGGACCTGGCGCCCAGGCACAGGTTGTCGGCCACGACGATCCCGCCCTGATCCTCGATCAACTGCATGTGGTCCGCCTCCTCCATGCATCCTCCGGCCATGAACAAGCGCAGGTCGCCTGGTTTGGCGACGTTCCTGTCCTGGCAGGCCTCGATCATCTTTTCCAAAAGACTGACGGCTTTTTCCACGGGAACGGCGTTCAAAGCCAAAACAAGCCGAATGCTTTCCGCGCCGGTGAGGGGAACCTGGTCCCCTTTGCGCATGGCTAAAATCTGGGCAAGCAGGCTGCGTTTTTCGTTATACAAGCAGATGGAGTTATGCAGCTTTTGATCGGTAATTTTCAGGCCGAACGACTCTTCCAGGGCGCGGACCAGCTTGGCCAGTTCGTCCGTGTACCGGTTGAGGGCGGTTTGGGAGATTTTATGCGGCGCAATCAACATGTGCAAGAAGCCAGGGCCCGCCTTTCGCTCTGCGTACAGGTCGCGCCAATTATCGTACATGCGCCGGGAATGGTCGCATCCGTTGAAAAAAATCACTCCGTCCAGAAAGTCGAAGTCCCCGCGCACGGCCTTGTCAAAGCAATGGCGCACGAACGAGCAATTCAGGGCCGAATAATAAAGATCCCCCTTTTCCGTGCCCAGGCTTTCCACGGTTCTCAGGCGATAGGGGATGAAGCCCGCGGCATGGAGGATTTCCTCCGGAACGTAGGAGCACAAATACCCCATGATCTTCTGGCCGCTGGCGCGCGCCTCCTTAAGATACGGGTTTTGCGTTTTTCGCCCCAAGGAGCGTATTTCTTCAAAAATATCCATTTGTTATTCTATAGTGATAAAATTCCCGGCAGCTTGCTGCAATTTTTTTTACGCCCCATGGTTGACTAGAGGGGCTTCACTCCGAAGCCAACAATGCGGCCCCATAAGCAGCGGCCAGTTGAGGGGCGAAATCCGGTAAAATGGTTTGCTTTTCCAGACGCGATTCCAGGGCCTTTTGAAAAGCCGGAATGCGCGGCACGCCTCCGGTCAGAACGACGTCGCCGCCGAGGCCGACTCTTTCTATGAGCGTCGCCGCCCGGGAGGCGATGAGATTGACCGCCCCCGCCAGAATATCGTTGGGGTGGGCGCCCGCATTGACCTGGCTGACTATTTCGCTTTCCGCAAACACCGCGCAGTTGCTGGTAATGGAATAGGGCGCTTTGGCCTTTGCCGCGCAGGGGGACAAGTCCGCGATGCCCTTCCCAAGGGCCTTGCAAACCATTTCCAGAAATTTGCCTCCGCCGGCCGCACATTTTTCGTTGGAGGCGAAATTTTTAATGCGCCCCCTGTTTTCCACAACCGCGGCATGGATGAATATCCCGCCCACGTCGGCTACGGTTCGGGTTTGGCAGGCTTCTCCCTTGATTGCGGCCGCAATGCAACGGGGTTCGGAAAAAATCCTGCCGCGGATCTTCACTAATCCTGCTCCATAGCCGGTCAGGCTGGTTTTGGCAACCTCCCGCTTGGAGATTCCGGCTTCCTTCAAGGCCTGGGAAAACAAATCGCGCATCAAAAGGCTTATCTTCCGATCCACGCCGCTCTCTGCAAAGCTGACGATTTTTCCTTCGTCCACGATGCAGATTTTTGCAAACCGGGTTCCTATATCAACACCCGCCGTGATCATGAGTCTTTCACCCCTGCTTTGACGCCTGCATGGACCGCGGCGCCCAGGGCGCCCATCAACTGAGGATCGACCTTTAAGGGCCTAAAACGAACCCCCAGGGCTTTTTCCAGGCTTTTGGCCACCCCGGCGTTTTTGGAAACCCCGCCGGTCAGAGCGAACCCCGGCGTCATGTCCAGGCCTTGCGCCAAAAACGCCACCCGTTTGGCCACGGCATGGTTGATCCCCAGAGCGATGTCCCGGATTTTTCGTCCTCCGTAATAATGCTGCAGAACCTCCAACTCCATGAAAATGCTGCAACGATTGGTGATCCTCACCGGATGGCGCGATTTCAACGACACCGGCCCCAGATCTTCCAGCCCCAGGTTGATGGCCCGGGCGAGGATTTCCAGGCTGCGGCCCGTGCCCGCCGCGCATTTGTCGTTCATGACAAAATCCACGGCCCGGCCCTGGCTATCCAGGCAAATGGCCTTGCAATCCTGGCCGCCCACGTCAATGACCGCGCGAATGCTTGGATCGCACCAATGCGCGCCCATGCCGTGACAGGAAATTTCGCTCACGTTGAATTGTGCAAAAGGAATGTTTTTACGGCCGTAGCCCGTAGCGCAAACCGAGGCCAGGCCCTCCATGGTCAGACCGGCCTCTTTCAAGGCCTGCCGCATTACCGAATACGCCGAATCTTCCGTCCTCGCCCCAACAGGCAGAATGGCCCAGGAACGCAGACGGCCGTCCTCCATGATAACGGCCTCGGCGGTCAGAGAACCGACGTCGCAACCTGCATAAAACAAAACGGACTTCCCCCCTCTATACTTTCTCCACGCCAAGCCGCAACGCGCCTTTCAGGTTCAGGCAAGCCTCCCTCAGGGTGCGTCTTCACCTGATTTTTCATAAAACAAACAGGCTTAGACAAACTAACATAACGCGCGGTTTTTCTTCAAGCCCTTGGAGAATTTTTTTACCGCTCGACGAGCTTTAGCCCTTTGTTTTAGCGGGTTTTCGAAAAATTCAACGACAGTGTGGAATTTGCTTGGCAATTATTCTAAAAAGCCCTATGCTGAATTTGAGGGTTAATTATTCAGTTTTACACCCGTCAATTTAAACAACGGAATAACCTGGCAGGATTCAAATTATTCCGTTTCCCCACGGGCGTTATGGATAGACGTCCTTTTATACACCCCAATTTGGTCTTGAAGGAGGAAGTGACATGGATTTAGGCGGTTTGGTTGCAAGAAATGCGCGTATGGTGGGCGCCAAGGAAGCAGTGGTTTATAATGACCGGCGCTACACCTGGGCGCAGGTGAACCAGCGCGTCAATGCGGTGGCCAACGAGTTGATTAAGCAAGGCGTTCAAAAAGGCGATAAGGTCGCCCTGTGGGAGCTCAATACGGATAATTTCGTATTTGCCTTTTACGGCGCCGTCAAGGCGGGCGCCGTGGCGGTTCCGGTGAATTACCGGCTGGCCCCCCGGGAGGCGGAATGGATTCTGGACAATTCAGACTCCACCTTTATATTGTTCAATGATTTTTTTGAGCCCGCCGTGGTGGAAATGAAGCCCCGGCTGCCCAAGATCAAGGGAATCTACTCCATGGGCGAGGAGCGATACGACTCCTGTCCGGCCCTGGAGGACCTTATGGCAGAAGGCGACGTAAGCGAGCCCGGCGTGGCCGTGGATGAGTATGACGACTCCATGATTCTGTATACTTCGGGAACCACCGGCAAGCCCAAGGGCGCGGTGCTGACCCATCATAACCAGATGGTGCTGACCTGCTCCATGGCAAGCATGGTGGGCATCAACCCCGACGACATCATCATGAACGCCGCTCCGCTTTTCCACGCAGCCCAGTTGAATCTGTTCCTGAACCCCGGCACCTATATGGGGGCCACTCATATCATCAACCGGGATTTTGAACCCACCCGCATATTGCAGCTTATTGAAAAGGAAAAGGTCACCCAGTTTTTCGGCGCCCCTATTATGTACATGATGATGATGGGAGTCCCGGACTTTGAAAAATTCGACCTCTCCACCATGCGTTTTTACGGATACGGCGCCGCGCCCATGACGGCGGAAGCGGTCAAGCAGATGATCAAAAAATTCCAATGCGAGAATTTTTTCTGCATGTGCGGCCAGACCGAGGCAGGCCCCGGCGGCGTGGCTCTCAAGCCCAGCGAACAGGTCCGCAAAGCAGGCGCCGGCGGAAAATACATCGTGAACATGGAATGCCGCCTGGCTGACGAGAATGACAATGACGTCACCGAACCCGGCGTGGTGGGCGAGCTGTGCATCAAGGGCGAAACCTGCATGCGGGAATATTACAAAAATCCGGAAGCCACGGCCGCAACCATCATTGACGGCTGGGTCCACTCCGGCGATCTGGCCGTCATGGACGACGAGGGATACATCACTCTGGTGGACCGGGCCAAAGACATGATCATCACCGGCGGCGAAAACGTCTACTCCAAGGAAGTGGAAGACGCCATCGCCGAGCATCCCTCCATCGCGGACAACGTGATTATCGGCGTGCCCAATGAGCAATGGGGGGAAACGGTCATGGCCGTGGTGGTCCTGACCCCGGGCGCCAGCCTGACCATCGAGGAATTGCGGGAATTCCTGGAAACCCGTCTGGCCGACTACAAACGGCCCCGCCTTTTGGAAATTGTGGACATGCTGCCCAGAAACGTCTCGGGCAAGGTGCTTAAGTTCGAGTTGCGAGACACCTACAAAGACGCCTCGGCCTAAGCAAAAAAAGGGGAGGGCCGCTTGGCCTTCCCTCAAAACATAAGAACATAAGGGGTCAAGTCTACGTTTGACGTTTGAAACGCTTATTTTCATGCCAAACGTCAAACGTAGACTTGACCCCATTTTTTACCAGTTCTGCACAAAAAGCTCGAAATACCCCGCCGGCTTGACGCAGGCCGGGCATTTGTCGGGAGCGCTTTCGCCTTCGTGAATGTAACCGCAATTCGAGCAGCGCCATACGCATTTGTTGGGCTTGTGAATCACCTGGTCGCTCCGGATGTTTTCCGCCAGAGCCAAAAAGTTTTTTTCGTGCTGGGCTTCGGCCACGGATATGGCGTCCCAGAAGTCGGCGGCTTTGAGAAAGCCTTCCTCCCGGGCGACTTTTGCAAAGCCGGGATACAGCTCCGTATGGACGTGACGCTCCAGGTCGGCCGAGGCCAGCAGGTTTTCCTCCGTGGTTTTCACCACGCCGGTTAAAAAGGTCGCCGTCACCTCCAGTTCTCCGCCGTTGAAAAACTTGAAGAAACGCAAGGCGTGCTCGCATTCCTGATTGGCGGTTTCCTGAAAAATGCCGGCGATCTGGATGTAGCCGTCCTCCCTCGCCTTGTTGGCGAAAAAGATGTACCGGGTCGTCGCCTGCGACTCAAAAGCATAAGAAATCAAAAGATTCTTGGCTGTTTGGCTTTCCCTGAATTTTCCCATAGCGCCCCACCCTGTGAGTTTTATTCTTCAATAATAATGGCGTCGGCGCCGCATTCATCCGCCGCCTGACGGCAAACCGCCTTGTATTGTTCGGGAATTTCGTCGAACTTGACGATGGATTTCAGTTCGTCTTCATCGTACTCAAAAACTTCGGGGCACAGATTATTGCAGTTGCGGTCTCCCATGCATTGGCCTGTGATGGTCACTTTCATTGCCTTTTCTCCTTATTGAATGGTTATTATTATCAAATAGTCGGTAAGACTATGCTGTGCTTCAACTTCATGCATAAACGTTTAAACATGATCCTGAAAGTTGCCGACAGTGTATAAAAGACGCGGGTTTTATGTCAAAGTAATTTGCGACTCTTTCTTAAAATAAATATAATCATTTAATATGATAGCTTGATCCTGTTGAATTAGTATAGATGCTTTGAACGGTTTGGGACAGGAATTCATGGCCTTGCGATATGTGAACTGTTCTGCAAAGCCGGTATTCCAGTTCGCGGAGCCCCAAAATAGGGCAGCCCTGGCAGGACAGTAACCTGCCAGGGCTGTGAAGCAACTTGTAGTGTGACATCAAAATATTAAGCCGCCGCATCTCTTTGGGGTTTTCTATCCTCCCCTTTCACCTCGCCCAACAGCATTTTGGCGAACAATCTGCCCATGCCCATGATGGTCAGGGAGGGCGGCACGCCGGGCGATTGGGGCAGCACGGACCCGTCGCAGACGTATAGGTTTTCAATTTCCGTCATAAAACTCTCGTCCACGACCTCGCCCATGGCGGCGGTGCCGCCGGGATGGCCGCCGATGCCCCGCCCCACGGCGATGGACGAGGGGGCGGCGCCCGCCTTGATCAGGATGTCCTTGGACAGATCCACGCCCCGTTTCATGCGTTTATTGTCCAGGTCGGTCAGGGGCTTGCTGATTCTTCCATCCTCGTACACCCTTCCCTGATGCTCGTCCCCCAGCTTGACGAAAAGCCCCATGCCTCGTTTGGCGTAAGGCAGCCGGGATACGTTTTTGCCCAAGACGTTCAGGGCCATGAAGCCGGTCATGATGGCGGCCAGGGCGGAGATGTTGCCTATGATAAAATGGTCGCTCTCCTTGAATTCCTCGATGGCGTGGGTAAAGGACATTTCCTTCCAGGCGCCCTGGCCCGGATCCTTGGCCTGGGCCGCCACAATATCCATGGGGTCCATGTAGAAACTGCCGCCTACGTTTTTCAGGCCGGATTTCAGCAGGATGCGAGGGGTTCCCACGCCGCCGGCGGCTACGATCACTTTTTCCCCGCGAAAAATTTCTCCGCCTTTGATCATGACCCCCTTTGCCTTGCCCCCTTCCGTAAGGATTTTCTCCACAGGCGCCGAAACCTTCAATTCCGCCCCGCTGGAAACGGCCTGATCCACCCAGGTCCGGGTGGTCCACTTGGCGCCCCGGGGGCAGCCCAGCATGCAGGAATCGCAGCCTACTTTGCATTTGGAGGGATCGATGAACTTGTCCTGCTCCCGAAAGTGGATTCCCATGTCTTCGGCGGCCCGGAGTATGCGTTTGCCGCCGATGCAGTGGTCGTAAAAATGGGAAGGCAGGGTTTTAATGCCGATTTCATCCCGCACCTCGTGCACTTCCTGGGAAAAATCCAGCCCCATTTGCTCGAAAACCCGTTGGGGCGGGTTGAACACATTGCCGTTATACACCATGGACGAGCCGCCCACGGTAATGCCCCGGGCGATAAACACTCCTTCCATGGACCGGCAGAACAGGCCGTGGCCCTCCAGAATTCTGGGGCCGAATGGAAAACCCAAAGCCTTTTCGTGGCGCGGCCCTCTTTCCACCATAAGAACTTTTTTGCCGGCCCTGGCCAAATCCCTGGCCACGGGCGCGCCCCCGGGCCCGGTGCCCACGATGATGTATTCGTATTCCTGAGTCATATTTACCCCCTCCGGCCTGGATTCGGCCAGCTATGATTGCCTGTTCCGGACCATTTCAAAAAAGGCCTGCACTCTGGTGCGCATCTGGCCTTCCCCGCCGCCGTACATTTCCCGCTCCAACGAGAGCATGGGAAAACCCAGCCGTTTGGACTCCTGCTTGAGCAGAAAGTTTTCGCCTCCCCAAAGGTCGCAGAACATGAGCTTTTCCGTGATAAGCGCGTCGGTGCGATAGTCTTTCATGATTTTTTCCAGCGAAGCGGAGCGTTTGTCGAATTCGTCGATCATGCGCGGGCACGAGACTTCGTAAAGATAGCGTTTGGCAACGGCGGCGATGGGATCTCCGTACTCCTCCACGGATACGTCCGCGCGCCTTCCACCCGTGCACAAGTTGTCCGCAACGGCTATGGCGCCGCAGCTTTCAATCATTTGAATGTGCTCGATTTCCTCCATGGCCCCTCCGGCCAGGACAATGCGGAGCTTACCCTCGCCGTCTATTCTTCGGTTTTGAAGCTCTATTGTCAACTGTTCCAGCAAATCCACGGCGTTTTCCACGGGAATCGAAGTCATGGCCGACTGCACCGCCAGCATTTCAGCCCCGAAAATCGGCGGCTCGGGCAGCTTGCGCATTTCGTTTAAGCCTCGAAGCAGTTCTCGGCGCTGGTTGTAGATCGCTATGGAATTTTGGAGAGCTTCCGTTGTCAGGGCCGCGTTAAAATGTTTTTCCAGGACATCCGAAAAATCCCTTAATTCGTCGAGAAAACGCTGAAAGGAAGTCTCTGAGGTCGTGTGCGGCGCCACGAACATATGGAGGAATTCCGGCCCCAGGCCCTGGGTTTGGAATGCGTTGCGCCAGTTGTCATACATTCGCCTGGCGTGATCGCAACCGTTCATGAAAACCACGCCGTTTAAAAACGCAAACTCGCTGTTCAGGGCCTTGTCGAAAATATGGCGCACCAAGCTGCAGTTGATGGCGGAATAGTACGTATCCCCCAGCCGGGTTTCCTTGCTTCCGACCGCTCTCAAACGATAAGGAACCATGCCCGCCGCGTGGATGATTTCTTCGGGGACGAAGGAGCACATATAGCCGAGTATTTTCCTCCCTTCGTCCGCGGCTTGGGTTATGTATTCGTTGACGTCTTTTTCAGCCAGTTTTTTGATGATGTCCAGAGTATCGCTCATGCCAGTCCGTTGCTCCTGAAAAAATCCTCAAATTGCCTTTTGACTTCCTCTTCCGTGACATGCCGTTTGTCGAAAATATCCGAGCTGACGAACAAGCTGGGCAGCCCGGCCTCCCGGCAAACGTCCCTGAACATCTTGCGCAACGCCCAACCTCCCTTGCATCCCTGGTGGCCCATGAAGATAAAGCAGTCGCCCGAATACTCGTCGATGATCTTCTTGAACTCCTCCAGGTAAAACTCTGCAGGGCCTCGTGTGTGGCGGACCATGGTGCAGTACAGGTGGGTTTTGGCCAGATCCCGGACCATGGTTTCCGGGGATGACGTATCAATGGGCACGGTCTGAATGCGGCCCATGAAGTCGGAAACCACCACGGCGCCAAACTTTTTTTCCAGCCAGGGAAACAACGGAGCGAATACCAGGGGCACGTCGTACCAGATCATCCTGATCTTTTCTTTTTCGATGAAACTTCGCTTTTTCCGGAGCCGCTCCCTGGCGTTGGCGTGCACCAGTTCGGCGAATTCCATGCCGTTGGGCGACCCAAACGCCGCCATCCGCCCCAGCCAGCTAAGCAGCAAGGGCTCCACGCTGGTGGGGGAGGGCACGGCCCTGGACATCTCGGATAGTTCCTGGAGATAATGATTGGTTTGGTTGACGTTTGCGCAGATTTCCCGGAGCTTGTCCCAATCCAGTTTTTGATCCAGGTGTTTTTCCAGAAAGGCGATGAGGTCCCAGAGATTGTTTTCGTAATGCTTGAAGGATTTGTCATCGTCCCAGTAGGGCGTATCAAGCACAAACATGGGAACCTTGGTCATGTACTGCAGGGTCTGATAGCTGGACGCCACGGAATCACAAGGATGGGAGCTGGAAATGATGACGTCCGGCTTGGGCGCCTCGTTGGCCAGCAGCGCTCCCACGGCCGTCTTGGCGGCCGAACAATGTTCGGGCGCCATGCCTTCCTCTTCAGCCCGTTCAATCATTTCCACGGCCGCGTCCGAGCCCGCCATCTGGGAGACGATGGCAAAGGTTTCCGGCACGTACTGGCGTACGTCAAAAGCCCGTAGAATTTCATTGGACAGATTCCATTCCGACCAAACCATGGGCTTGTCGCTGGCTTCGTCCATGACATTTTCCATATAGGCGTTGAGATCCCTGGAGAGTATGCCCAGCGCCTTCAAATCCTTGGGATCGGACATGGCGCAGCCGGCCAGCAGAATGAAAAATCTGAAATGTTTATTAAACGAGTTCTCGTCTTGAATGGCAAGAGGCAGCATCAAACGCCGCACCCAGCCAAGGGCCCTGGGATAGCGCGACAGCATGGCGCCAAACCGGGAGGCCCGAAGCGCAGCCCGGCTGATCGCAAAGTTTTCCGTAGATGGATTGTTCACAGGTCCTCCCTTTCATTTACGCCTAGACCCCTCCTTGAAAGGATCGCCCTGCTGAGCCATTAAGGCGGCTCCGAAAGCCCCAAAATTCTGGGGCGGCATGGGCAATGAGACCGTTTTTCTTTCCGTCATTTGTTCAAACCGGTCGGCGAAAGCGGGAACCGCCGCCAATCCTCCTCCCAAGGCCACATTGTCTTGGGCCTGAATCCTTTCAAAAAGGGTGGCGGCCCGGCCTGCGATGGAATGAAGCACTCCGGCGATGATATCCGTGTTGTTCCGGCCGTGATTGACTTGGGTGATCACCTCGCTTTCCGCGAAAACCGCACAATTGCTGGATATTACGTAAGGTTCTCTGGATAGCTCCGCATATTGGGATATGGATGAAAATGGAATTTCAATGGCCTGGGCCGACATCTCCAGAAATTTACCGCTGCCCGCCGCGCATTTGTCATTGGATAATGCTCTCTCAAAAACACCCTTCTCGTCAATGGCTGTGACTGTGAGGAACAGGCCGCCGCAATCCAGCACGGTGCGTATGGTCGGGTCCAGGGCGAAAGCGCCTTTGGCTGCACAACGATCCGACGACATGGTAAAGGACGTTTTTTTAACCAGCTTTGCACCGTAACCCGTGGAAACCAGCTTTTTCACCTGCCGTTTTTTGATTCCGGCCTGTTCCAGGGCCTTTTTATAAACTCCGGCGATCACCCGGTCTATGTCCCGGGAAACATCCTGGCCGGCCCATCCCATCACTTCGCCGTCCTTGACGATGCATGCCTTAACGAACCTCGTCCCCACGTCGATTCCCGCGCTAATCATGATTTCCGTTTTCCTTTTGGGCGAAAATGGCGGCGCCCAATGCGCCGATGATTTGAGGGTCCACAGTCAACGGCGTGAACTTGACGTCCAGCAGCTTTTCCATGCGGCTTACCACTCCCACGTTTTTGGAAACGCCCCCGGTTATGGCGAAGTTCGGCTTTAATGGAACGGACTTTGATAGGGACGCAACCCGTTTTGCCACAGCGTTGTTTATTCCGGCGGCGATGTCCCTGGCCTTCCGCTTTTTATAAACGTGCTGCATCACCTCCAGTTCCATGAATATGCTGCATTTGTTGGTCAGGTTGATTGGCTTGCGCGCTTTTTGGGAAAGCGGCCCAAGCTCGTGCAATTCCACGTCCAGGGCCTTGGCCAGCACCTCCAGGCATCGTCCCGTGCCGGCCGCGCATTTGTCGTTCATGATGAACTCCTGCACCAAGCCGTTTTCGTCAATGGAGATGACTTTGCAGTCCTGCCCGCCGATATCCACAATGGTGCGTATGGAGTTATCCGCCCAATAAGCGCCCATGCCGTGGCACGAAATCTCGCTGATGTTCTTTTGGGAGAACGGAATGGCCTGGCGTCCGTATCCGGTGCTGTAGCAGGCGTCAATGTCGCTGTATTTCAGGCCCGCCTGGGCCAAGGCCAGATCCATGACGCATACGGCGGATTTTTCGGCAGTGGCCCGGACTCCCATGATTTTTGACGTCAATACTTGCGAGTCCTTGAGAATGACGGCTTCCGCAGTCAGGGACCCCACATCGCAACCGGCGACGATCATATACAATGCTCCGCGTGGGTTAATTGGCAGGGAAAAAGGGGGAAGGCCCTCCGCCCTCCCCCTATTGGAAAGAGCTGAATTCAGCCTTTGCCAAGCAGGGAATCCATGTATTTGAGCTTTTTCATGGGAGCTATGCCCATCAAGGCCTGGATTTGCTTGGCGTCACGGAGCCTTTTTTCCTGGCCGTGATCTTTCATGTACCCCACCCCTCCCAAAACCTGTACGCCGTCCGTTGCCGCCTCGCAGGCGAAGGCGCTCGCCTGGATGGCGGCGACCCTGGCCGCCGCCTGCCACTTGGGCTGATTGTTATCCGCAGCCTCGCACGCCCGGGAGAGCATCATTTCCGCCGACTTGGCCTGAATGGCGATATTGGCCAACATCATTTTCACCTCGGACCAGTCCACAATCTCCCGGCCGCCCTGCTCCCGCTCTTTGCAGTAAGCCAGGGCTTCAGCAAAGCACCCTTCCATGATTCCCGAGGCCATGGCCGCCTGGGCCGCGTGCATGCGGTCCGCCGCTTTGTCGAAATATTCCTTGCCCTTGCCCTCCTTGCCCACAAGCAGGGCCGGGGCTTTATCCAGGGATATGTCCACGGCCGGACAGGCGTGGAGGCCCAGGCTGAAAATGGGCTCGCTCACGGAAACGCCCTTGCCTTTCAAGTCCACCAGATAAAAGGAAAAATCCTGTTCATTTCCCTGGCAGGCGGGCAGCAGCGCGTAGGAGCCAAGCCCGCCAAGAACCACATAGGGAACCTCGCCGGATAGCGTTGCCTTTTGCTTGGTTTTTTTCACTTGGGCCAGATGCCGGACTTCCGACGGATTGTTGAAGGAGGGGAAGGCCAGTAAAAAGCCGAATGCGTCCTTTTGCTGGGCGATTTTATCCTCAAACAATTTTTCCGCCTTGGCGATGAGCATGATTTCCTGGGCCAGGGCGTTGGTAAAAATCATGCCGCCCAGGCTGGCGTCCTGGCTGCACAGGCTTTTCAGAATCACGCTTAATCCCGAAAGCCCCAGCCCCATGCCGTCCAGCTCCACCGGCAAGGAGGCGTGGAAAAAGCCCAGGCCAAAAGCCTTTTTTACCACCTTGTCCCAAAAAGGACCGAACGGATATTGGTCGTATTCCTCACGATTGGGCGCAAGCTCCTTGGCTGCGAAATCCGTGGCAGCGCCGTCCACCAGTTTTAGTTCTTTATCCCCCCTGCAGAGCATAGGACCTCCTTGCTGTATGCGCGCGGACGAAACATCGTCCGGGTTTTAGGCGTCGTGAAAAACGCAGGACTGCGGACACGCCCGGCTGATCAGACATTTGAAAAGATTTAACCGGTTCAGTTGATTGGTTCCCTCGTAAATCTGCAAGAGCTTGGCGTCGCGAAAATGCTTCTCCGCCCTTTGGTCGTGGCGCAATCCCGCCTGCCCCATAAGCTCCAGGGCCATATGGCAGTTTTTCATGCCCAGGTCCGTACCCGAGAACTTGGCCAACGAGCCCCATCCCGATGTGCGGTGCAACTCTTCTTCGGGCTGACTGTCGAAGCTCTGCTTGCGCAGCCATTTGGTTGTCAGGCCGTTTCCCACAAGCGCCGGCGCGATTTTATCCAGGAAAAACTGGGGCGCGTATTTTGAAAACTGGAACATGCCCTTGGAAAGCATGGACTTGTAAATGCCGGAGCTGGCGTTATGATGGTTGGTTTCCATATAGGCCAGCCGGGCCAGGTTGACGTTCTTATACATTTCCGCCAGCATGCATTGCGCCCATTCATGGTTGGCAAGCAGCTTGCCGTCCACCTCGGTTTCGTTGGCGAAAGCCAGGGCTTCTTCGTATGCTCCCCGGGCCGCGCCCGTGGCAAACGCGGCCACGCCCGCGCGGGTGGCGCCCAGCACATAATCCAGAACCTGCTGAAAGGTGTGCTTGGCGTCCCGCTTCAAGTCCTTGATTTGTTCAGGATCCAGGGCGACCATGTTGTCCGGGACAAAGCAGTCCTTAAAAACCAGCTCGCTGGCCGGGCACGCCCGCTGCCCCATTTTTTTCTCATGACGTCCGAACGAAAAGCCTTTCTGGCCGGTCTGCACCAACATGCACACGGTGTTTTGCGAGGGAAGGTCCAGGTCGGAATAAGCGATGACCACGTGCCACTTGGACAAATGGCCGTTGGAAATAAAAATCTTGGTTCCGTTGACCACATACCCGCCGTCCACCTTTTTAGCGTGGCAGGTAATATTGCCCTTGTCGATCAGGTCCGGCTCCTCCACGTCCGTGCCGGCGCCGGGCTCGGTGATAGCCAGGGAGATGATGCGGGGATCGCCCGCTTTTTCCCCGGCGGCCACGTCCCGGAAGATTTTCATCATCAACGGCGCGTTCCAGGTGGCCGCCAGAGTGGCCATGCCCAGGTAATGCACGCCGATAAGGTTCGCCATGCCTACGCAGGCGGAACCGATTTCCTCCACAAAGGCGCTCATGGAGTGCATGAAGTACCCCTTGCCGCCGAAAAGGCGGGGAACCCACATGGTGTAAAAGCCCCAGTCGTTGGCCTTTTTTACAAAATCCCAAGGGAGAAAATCCGGGTCTTCGTGCACTTTGCGGTCGAGCTCCAGGACGTACGGCCTGACGACCTCCTTGTTGAATCGTCTGGCTAAATCCACCACCTCCCGGGTTTCCTTTATCAAGGCCCTGGGCGTGGCATGGGTGGAAACCAGGCTGGCCGCCACGTCGTTCAGGTCCGGCGCGCATTGCGCGTATTCCGGCGTACAGGGTTGGTATGTCATGGGTTTACCTCGCGGGCCGCCGGGCGGCTGGTTAAGGATTGAGTGCGTCGAATGCGTCGGGCGTTACGCCTTCCTGTTCCAGGACTCGTTTGATGATCCGGTGCGAGTTGGTCATGGGAAAATCCTCCACAACCCGTACGTACCGGGGCACGGCGAATTTGGCGATTTTGTTGGAAAGAAAATCCCGAAGATCTCCGGGGGCGAAAGGCGCGCCGTTCACCAGCTTGACTGCCGCCATGATTTCGTCCTCGGCCAGGTCCGACGGCACGGCGTAAACGGCAACGTCTTCCACGGCCGGATGCTTCATGATCACGTGCTCCACTTCGTAAGCGGAGACGTTCTCTCCGCCCTTGCGCATGGACTCCGTATTCCGGCCCACAAAATACACGTAGCCCCGTTTGTCCGTGCGGACCTTGTCGCCCGTGTACATCCAGCCGTCCCGCACCTTTTCGTTGGTGGCTTTTTCGTTTTTGTAATAGGGCACGCCCTGGCCGTCCCCCTTGACCTGAAAAATCAATTCCCCGGGCTCGCCGGGCGGGCAGTCCCGGCCCTGGTCGTCGATAATGCGGGTGACGCCCATGCGCTTGGACAGCTTGCCCAAAGCGCCCACGGGCGCGGTGCCGAAATTCATGATGCCCTTTCCCCCGCTGTCCACGGCGCCGTAGCCTTCGTAAATGGTCACTCCAAAGCGCTTTTCAAAGGGCTTCCACATGTCCGTGGGGCAGGCGGCGGACAGGACGAAACGCACCTTGTTCACCCGGTCGTCCGGCCTTTCGGGCTGCTTCATCAAGATGGGGATGATGGAGCCTATGGTGTTGAACACCGTGACGTCGAACCTTCGGATGTCATGCCAGAAACGGCTGGCCGAGAACCGGCGCGCCAGGGCGATGGTTCCGCCCATGGCCATGGAAAGGGTGACCGTCAAAAGCATGGCGTTGCCGTGGGCCAGGGAGAATGACGTGTAATACACGTCGTTTTTGTTCAGCAGCACCCCCGCCATGAGGGAAAGCAGCTTCACCCGGGATGTATTCACTTTGTACACCACCCCTTTGGGCCGCCCGGTGGTGCCTGAAGTGTACATAATCATGCACTTGTCCGAGCGATCCGCATATCCGATGCGGGGATCGCGGGTGGACGCCACCGGATGCCAGGCCTTGGAAAGAAGATCCACACCCTCGGGGATGCCAAAATCCCCGGCCTCCTCCTCCACGTCGTCCACAATAATGCTTTTAAGGCTTTTCAACTGATCGCGGACCATCATGACCGGTTCGGCCAGCTCCGCGTCGCAGGCCAGAAATTTGATGTCGCTGTGGTTGATCACATATTGCAGGCCGTCGCCCCGCAATTCGCAATTGATGGGCACCACGTACATGCCCAGTTTTTGGGCTGCAAAAAACAGGTCCAGGAAGCGGGGCGAGTTGCGCATGAAAATCCCCAGCCCCGCCTTTTGCTCGGCGCCGAGCTGCAGCAGGAAATTGGCCGTGCGGTTGGCGTTCTCGTCCATTTGCCTGTAGGTGTAACATTCCTCCTTATAGCGAAGCATGATCCGGTCCGGGTGCTTTGTGGCTTTTTCCTCCAGCAGCTCCGCCCAGGACATGTCGTGCGCCATGCCTCCCTGGCGCAGCCCGGCCAGGTTGGCGGCGAGTGTTCCCCTTTTGGCTTCCGTCCCCAGGAACCTGACGAAAGAGCCTATGCCCCGGCGGGCGAGCCGAAGCTTTTGGGCCAGAAATTTCAATTCCTGCAATTGTTCGTTCATCATCCTGCTCCTTAGGTTGACGGCGCTTCCAATATATGGATGCACATGGCCGCCTCTTCAGCGCCCAAAGCGCCGCCCCCGTTTTCCGCAAGGCCCAGCTTGGGGTTGTTAATCTGCCGGTCTCCGGCCTGTCCGCGCAACTGAACCGTCAGTTCGTGAATTTGTGCAAGCCCGGATGCGCCGATGGGATGGCCGCGTGAAGTCAGTCCGCCGCTTGTGTTAATGGGAATCTGTCCGTCCAGTTTGGTGGCGCCGGACTCGGCGAAAATCCCGCCCTCCCCGATCGGGCAGAAGCCCAGGTTTTCCGCCTGGCGCATTTCTCCGTAAGCCGTGGCGTCGTGAACTTCGGCCAGGCTGATTTCCTCAGGCCCCACTCCGGCTTTTTCGTAGGCGATTTTGGAAAGCCGCTCTCCGATTTCCGGCTGGTCAAACCCGTGAGGCCGATCCATGCCCGAACCCAGCACCGAAGCGCGAATCTTGACCGCTTGCTTTTGCAGGCCCAACTTGCGGACCATGGGGCCGGAGCAAACTATTGCGGAAGCCGCTCCGTCGCCGATGGGCGCACACATGGACCGGGTCAGGGGCCACGTCACCAAACGGTCGGCCAAAACCTGATCCACGCTAACCTCAAACCGGTATTGCGCGTTGGGGTTTAATGTGGAGTTGAAATGGTTCTTGGAGGCGATCACGGCCAGTTGCTCCACCGTGCTGCCGAACTGCTTCATGTGTTGGCGGGCGGCAAATCCGTACACGTCCATAAAGGGGGAATGATCGCCGGAATTTACCGCCGCCAATTTGCGGACCTTGTCGTACCCGATGGCCTCCCCAAGGCGGATGGCCACGGTCAGGTTATCCCAAAGGTCCTTGGCCCGGCCCTTTAAGCGGGCGGGCAATTTGGGTTTGCGTTTGGACTTTTTGTCGGAACCGTTGGGGCCGGCGTATCTTTCCTGGAACTCCTTCATCTGGCGCAGATCGTCCGCGTTCAACTGAAAGTCGGTGAGCCCCTCCACGATGTCCGCGCAGTTTTCAATGTCGATGCCGCCCAGAAATCCGGCGAAAACAGCCGCCCGGTTCGAGTGGTACAGTTTTTCCGCGCCCAGGGCCATGGCGACGTCGTACAAGCCCGAGCCCACGCCCATCCAGGCGTTGTGCAAGGCCGTGGACGCGCTGGCGCACGCGTTTTCCACATTGGTTATGGGAATTTTGTCCAGCCCGATATGCCGCAAGGCCACCTGGCCCCGGATGCAGGCCTGGCCTTTATCGCCCCAGCCTGAATTGGAGAACCACAAAGCCTGGATGTCGTCCTTTTCCAGCCCCGCGTCCTCCAGGCAGCCCTTGAAGGTCATGGCTGCCAGGTCCTTTACGCTGTGCTCCAGATACTTGCCGAATTGTATGGTGTGCACTCCCACCACATAAACGTCTCGCATGGCGGATCCCCCCGGTATGGCTTTGATTTTCCCGGAAAGATTATGTAGGCTTGAGCGCTTTCCGGAACGCGGTCTTTTCCAAGGCAAAGAATGACCGCCGAGGTTGGCTTTAGAATTTTGCTTGACTCATCTGATCAATTCTGGTTAATTGGTTAAACCAATTTGGCGAAGTGTGTCAAGCAAAAATTTTCAGCATCAAGTAAAGAGGGGTCTAAATCAGGATGCAGAAGCATGAAAAAGCTTTGAATAAATTGGCAAAAGACATTTTTACGCGCCGTTTGCAAGCAGGGGGCAAGCTGCCCAGCGAGCGGCAGCTTTCCCAGGATATGGAGATTGACAGGACCTCCCTGCGGATTGCCCTGAAGCATTTGGAATCCATGGGGGTGTTGGACATTCGCCAGGGGGACGGCATTTATGTGAAGGATTACACCCACCACGCCGGTCCGGATTTTTTGCAACTGGTGGTGGAGTCGGACGATCTGAACGCCCCGGGCTCGGTGGTGGACGATTATCTGATGGACGAAATGTGGGAGTTTTGGGGCGCCTATTTCCCGGTCTTGTTAAAGATGTCCTCCAAAAAGGCGTCTCCCCGGGACATGCGGGATCTCATGACCCTGCTGGACGAGGAATTGGAGCATGTGCACGACCGGGATAAAATTGTGGAACTGGACCTGCTGGCCGAAGAGAGAATCGCCCGGGCCACCGGCAATATGGTGATCATGCTTTATTCCAACGCCTCCCGGACCATACGCCGCAACATGGTCAAGGCCTTTTACGACAGGGTGGACGACGACACCGTGCGGCTGCACGTGGAGATCAAGCGGGCTTTGGTTAAGGACTGGGCTTCGGGCGCCATGACCGCCGAGGAACTGGCCGACCATTACGCCCAGGTTTTGGAAGCGCATCGCGCGGCCATCAAGAAGACCAGAAGCAGCAACGGCGCCGCCGCAGCCATGCTGGAGGAGTACAAGGACGCCTTGGACAAGACGGGCTCCGCCAAAGTTTGATGGGGGCGTCATGGAAAATGACTGGAACGTGGAGTGGAACCTGGATCTGCCCAGGGATGAAGCCGCGATGTTGCTGAGGCAGGCGATTGAATCGGTGGACGAAAAGACCTCTACCGAATACCGACCGTCAGCCGGGGAATATGTACTTTGGCTCGGGCCGAAACGCGTCAAAAAGTACGCTCAAGGAAAAATAAAACTGCTTGAAACGGAAAATGGGTCGCTTTTATCGGCGGTCCTGTCAGTAAGAGCCCCTTACCGCTATGCTTCTTTTGATGTGAAAAAGATCTCATATTGATGCTGGCGGGCATAACGGCGGGAGCTTTACTGCTTTTCAATATATTTCTGTTTTTCATGCCTGTCTGGACAATCGCGCCTCTGGCTGGCGTCTTGGCTTTAATGGCTGTCTACATGCGAATCGCCAGCTATCGGGAGATGGGCATGCACGCAGGATTTGACGAGATGAAAAAGCTGTTAATGCAATCTTTTTCAGCGCACATAGTGGAAGAATCACCGCCCAACAAAACATAAGGCCGAAATAAAAGGAGGGACCATGCCGCGCAGGAAGATGGAAATGGAGGATCTGTCTCCCTTGGGTGTGTACAAGGAGGGGATGGAATGGAACCCGCTGGAAAAAATCATATTCGAGCGCCGGAGCATCCGGGCTTTTAAAAAAGAGCCTTTGCCCGACTCCATGATTCGCCGGATTCTGGAGGCGGGCAGATTCGCGCCGTCCGCAGGCAACCAGCAGCCCTGGAAGTTCGCGGTGGTCAAGAATCCGGAAATCCTGGCCGAGATGGAGGCGGACGCCATTAAGATGGCCAAAATCATGATGTTCTTTCTGGACAGCTCCCGGAGCGAGTTCCGCAGAAAATACACGTCGTGGTACACCCGGCTCATGATCCGCATCAAACCCAACGAACTGCATCCCGTTCCATTCTCCCTGCTCAAGCTCATTGCAGACGGCAAGACGGGCGTATTCCACGGAGCGCCTACGCTGGTGCTGCTTTTTCAGGATAAACGGGGCGTGTCCTGCCCGCCTTTGGACATGGGCGTCTGCGGCGAGCACATGGTGCTGACGGCCCACTCCATGGGCGCGGGATCTTGCTGGATCGGGCTTGTCAAACTCCTGTTCTATTACCCCAAATGGCGAAAGTTTTTCGACCTCAAATGGCCTTACGAGTGCAACGAGTGCATTGCTCTTGGCTGGCCCAAGGGGGATTATGACGGCGAGGTCAAACGGGAAATGCAATTGGTGACCTGGTACGAAGGGGGCATGGACGAGCCTCCCAGGGTGGAAAGGCAGGGAGGGTGAGATGAATAAATTAAGCGCGCTGGACCGGTTTAACATCCCGGATTATTTCGATCCTCAACAGCTTGTGACCGCAAACCTGGACTTTTCCGACGATAAATGCGTCCGGTGCCGGCTGTGCACCGTCATCTGCCCGGGGCGATCCATTGTCATGGATCGGGGCGCAAAAGGAAAGAAAAAGCCCCTGCCTTACCTGGAGGAAATCGTGCCGGACATCACCGGCTGCATCGGGTGCGGCTGCTGCGCTGCGGCCTGTCCGGAAGGGGCGATTTCCGTTACGTCGGCCTTTTTGCCCACCAAATTCTATTTGCACCTGCACCAGACCGCGGATATGAGCTTTCCGAAAAAATATTGAGACGCGGTTTTTACTTTTTCGCCTCCCCCGGGAACAGCATGTCGTACAAGGTGGGGAAGAACAAAAAGACCAGGGTGTCTTTCACCCACTGGCGGTATTCCTTGGATTGGGGGTCCATGCCTGCAATCCTGGCCGGATACGCGGGGGAGCCCACGCAGCTGTAGGTGATGGTCACCAGGCAGTGGAGCCACATTTGGATCACCTTGGGCGGGGCGTCCGGGAAAAATCGCTCCTGGATCATGTCCATGACGCACTTATGGTAGAACATGACGAATTCAAAGCCGGGAATCTCCTCGCCCCGGTCCATTTGGGCCATGTTCTGCATAAGCACCATTTCGGCGGCCGGGTTTGCGAAGCTGTTGGACAGGATGCGTCCAAAGGCTTCGGTGAGCGCCGCCAGCGCGGGCATGGTCTCCAGGCCTTCCATGATGTCCTGGTTGACGTCCAGGGAGCGTTCCAGCAGGTCCACGCCCACGGCTTCGAACAATTCCTTTTTGGTGGGAAAATAATGGTGGATGAGGGTGAAGTCAAACCCGCCTTTTTTGCCGATCATGCGGATGCTGGCCGTGCTGTATGGATTGGTGGAAAAAACCTCCCGGGCCGCATCCAGAATTTTCAGGCGAGTGGCCTCGCCTTTGCGAAGATGGCTGTGCAATCCTGACGGCTTTTTCTTTTTCCGGCCGTAGCCCCTGGGGGCGATGGGGCCGAAATCCTGCACCTGGGTTCCCTTCATGACTCTTTGAAGGGGCGGCAGGAACAAGAACATCATGGCCTCTTTCACCCACTTGCGGTACTCGTCCGATTCAGGGTTCAGGTCTTCCGTCTTTGCGTGGAAATGCCTGGCGCCAAGGAAGTTGTTCAAGACCAGGGCGAAGGCGAACATCCACATGTAAAGCTCCTGGCCCGTGCCCTTGGGCGAGTATGCCTCCTTAAAAAATCCCGCCACCTTTTGCAGGGCTTTGCGCATGTTTTCCGCGCCGGGCAAAGATTTATCCAGAAAGTTCATGCCTCCCACATTCAGCATCATCACTTTCATGAAGGAGGACTGGAACCCATGCTCCAAAATGCGGTCCAGGAACAGGGACAAGCCTTCCGCGGGGCTGACTTTTTCCAGGCCCGGAAGCATGCTGAGTACGGTGGAGATAAACTCCTCGTTAAGCCGGGTGATATATTCCTCGAACAATCGGGCTTTGGTCTTGAAATGATATTGGATCAGGGGATGCTCGAATCCGCCTTTCTGGGCGATCTTCCGGACGCTGGCCGCCCCGAAGGGATGTTGGGAAAAAACCTTGTCCGCCGCCGCCAGAATTTTTTGCCGGGTGGCTTCCCCCCGAGCCTCCCCTTTGGAATGCGTCATTTTTGAATTCTCAGTCATCATGTCTTAAGTTATCCTGCCAGACTCCTTTTGGGTTATAGCCGGATTTCAACCATCCCATCCGCCGAAACCACTCAATGGTGGACCGCATGCCCTCTTTGACGTCCGGATGCTTGTACACATAGCCGGCATCCTTGGTTTTTCGGTTCGAAATCCAATAACTGGACGCCATATAAGTCGCCGAGCCTATTTCCAAAATCCGCACTCGCGGCGCATGGAGCTTTTGCTCGAGAAAAAGCCAGCCATGGGCGGCGGCGACGGCGACGGCCCTCAAATTTTTCTGGCGCACAAAGGGAACGTCCCACATGCGCCTGCCCAGCAGCAAGGCCAGGTAATGCAGAAACTCATGATATGAAATGACGCTTTCGTCAACCACATTGTAGTCTTCCCCCAAAGCGAAATCCTTATCCGCGACAAAAGCGGCCAGTCCGGCCATGTCCTCCACATGCAGGGAGGTCGTCAAGTAATTCATGGAATCCGCCGGGATAAAAGGCAGCAATCCTCTGTTGATCGCCAGCACAATCCCCCCATGGCCGTAGTCGCTGCCCGGTCCGTACAAAGGCGCGGGACGCACCACGGTCAGGGGCAGGCGGCCTTCCCGAAAATATTTCCAGGCCAGTTGCTCCTGCTCCCATTTGGAGATGGAATAGTCGTTCACCAAGTGGGTGTGTTCCGGCTCCTTTTGCCCAAATGTGGAGTTTTTGGGCGACGAGTCGTCCTCCGTGAACGGCAGGTTGCTGTGATCGCCCTGGGATGCGGGCCTGGGCTTGCCGAACACGCCGCAAGTGCTCCAGTGTACGAACCGCTCCAGGCTTTTGCACGCGGCCGCCGCTTCAAACAGGTTGACCGACCCCTCCACGTTGATTTTGCGGAGCAGATGCAACGGCGCGGAATAGTCGTACAAGGAGGCGGTGTGAAACACATGGGTTATGGAATTTTGAAACAGGGCGCTAACCCCGGCCGTATCCAGCAAATCGCAGGGAATCGCCCGGCAGGCCGGATGATTGAAATCCAGGCCGATCCCTTTGCATACCGCCTTTACCTTGGGGTGCTCAAAGGCTTTGGGCAAGTCGGCGGCTATGACGTCCTGGCCCTGCTCCAACAGCAACTTGACCAAATGAGAGCCGGAAAAGCCGCAGGCCCCGGTCACCAGGTTGAGCCGTTTCGGCATGTTGCCTCCTTTCCCCAAAAAATCATGGGGCGCGAAGCCGTCAATTTTTCAGTTTCTTTTGATAGTCCAGGACTTAACACAGATAGGGGCGATTCTGCAAGAAACAGGATCGAGATTTTAACCATTAGTTGAAATGTACAGGGCGTGACGCCTTACTCTTCCCGTGTGTAGCGCTTGCAGCGCCCCGGACACAGGGGGATTTTTCGCCGGCATAGGTCAAAGTGCAAATGCACGCAACTGAGGATGGTGAGATTGCCAGGCTCGAAGTGGGGGCACTCCGCCTCGGCTTTCAGGGATTCGAATCTTCGCGCCCAGATTTTCATGACCGTGTCCTGATCGATTTCAAAGCATTCCACCTGGTCCAGATAAGCGTCAAAGGCGGTCTCCCATTTTGCCAATACAGTGCACAACCACGCTTCATGAAAGCTGGGATCGGCGCTTATTTTTATCATGCAATGGCCTTCCGTATAATACATGCAGCCTGTCCCAGGGAGGGAGGACAATAGTTGCTTCATGGGCTTTCCTCTGTGGCAACGCTCCGAAATATATTGTTTTTCCTTCCGCTTGGAGAGCATGGGCCTATTGTTTGCCTTGCATTGGCTAACAGGTTTCTGGTACAAGGCATTAATGATTTCACATAAGGCTCTGCTGCAAAGGAGAACGTATGAGCGACATACTTGTAAAAGACATTATGATCCCTCTGGATCAATATGCAACTGTAGAGGAAAACGCCAATCTTTACGATGCCGTTATGGCTCTGGAAGCATGTCAGGCCAGGGAGGATGTGCGGGATCCCCGGGCTGTCCTGGTTGTGGACAAAAAAAATCATGTGGTCGGTAAACTGAGCCTTTTGGATGTAATCAAGGCCTTGGAGCCCAGTTACGAAAAAATATTGGAATCCCGTCCGGGATTTGCGCGTCTTGGCTTCTCCCACCGTTTTTTAAAACTTTTAGCCGATGATTACAACCTTTGGGCCAATCCCTTGGAGCAAATCTGCCGAAAAGCAGCAGACATCAAGGTCAAGGACATCATGTACTCCCCCTCTTCCGAAGGCGAATACGTGGATGAAGACGCCACGCTGCCTGAAGCTCTGCATCAGGTGATCATGGGGCATCATCAGTCCTTGCTGGTCATGAAAAAGAAGCGCATCACCGGCATTCTCAGAGTCCGTGAGCTCTTTGAACAAGTGACGGAAGCCATGAAAGCTTGCGGTCTCTAATAAAAATTAGTCGGCTGCTGAACGGCCCAAAGCGCCAAGCCCCGTCAAAGTAAATTGAAGCGTGTATCTTTGATCTCCGGGTTCGTCCGAGTACCCCAGATCAATAGCCCAGCAGGCGGCTTCGTATATCAACCCGGTATAATTGCGGACTCGTTCGCCCGCTTCCAGGTCTCTTTCCAGGCCTCCGTAGGCGGACCAGCTTTCTCCCAGCCGAAACCGGGCTTTTCCCAAGACGGTTTCGCTGGATTCCCTCGCCTTGATATACTCGGCGGAAAGCTCGTTCCCGCGCCCTGAAAGCGTCAGGCCATGGGCGTTGTATACAAAATTTCCGCTATAGGGGGACCACTTGGTCGTGCTTTCCAGGGCCGCCCATTGAACCGGCTTCAACTCCAGGCGGGCGCTGACCGGGGAAAAAGGCTGCCGCCTGTGAGGCTCGGTCCATTCCGAGGAGTCCTCCTCGTTCGCCTCGTTGATGTTGTAGGACGCGGAAATTTCGAACCAGCACAGTTTTTTGTATTCATAAGGGAATATGGAATTGTCTTTCCGCCGGACGCTGCTTCTTCCGAGAAAACTGTTGGTCAAGGCCAGGGTCACATGATTTTGGGCTTCCAGCCGGTCCACATGGTCGAAAAGAGGATATTTTTCCTGATCGTCGTCGGGCCGGTATCTGTAGCTGAGGGAGGGCGTGAAAGCATGCCTGATTTTGTCGATCTTCCCTTTGCCTGGTTTTAGGTTGAAGACTTTGACCAGTTCGGACGAGAATTCCGTTTCCAGGTCGTACATCTCCCGGGAAAAAGTGCGGTCGTCCCGCGAGGGCTCCTGGTCCCACGTGGTGACGTTATATAGCGTTTCCCGCAGCCCCACCGTGGTTTCCATGCTCATGTAACGGCCGAAGTCGATGGGCGCCACAAAGCGCGGATTCACGTCAAACCGGTTGCCGCTGATTCCTTCCTCCCTGTAAAAATGGGAGTATCCCGAGTCGAATTCCCAGGCAAGGAACGAGCCGAACAAAGACTGCCTTGTTCCGGAAAAGCCGGCAAAGGGCAGGGTTTGCAAGGTGGAGTCCGGTTCGTCGAACCGGCGTGCGATCACGTTGTCGAACCACTTGGCCTCTGCGTTGGCGCTGTAGCTGTCCCATCCTTTTTGAAGGTACAGGCTGTTTTTACGGATCGTCTCGTCATAGTCGTCCAGATCCCTTCCAAACTCCTGGGCGAATTCGCGGTTGACCGCGCTGTATCCGGTGTAGCCGTCCTTGAAATCCCGCAGGTAATCCTGATCGCTCACAAAATCGGCGTCCAGCCTGAATTTCAAGCCGTTTTTCCATTGCTGGTCGTGCTTGGCTGCAACCCAGTATCTATCCTGGTTCGGTCGAAGATAAAGGTCATTATCGTAGCCCCAGTCCAGGGAGTTGTTTCCAACGCCGTCGTCCCGGGTCCTGTCCTGGAGATAGCTGCCGAAGATGTAGCCTTTGGACTTGGGATTGAGCACATACCGCATTTCCGCTGCAGCCTGCACTCCGCGCTTTTCCATGGGGTGGGCGTACAGGGTCATGTCCGCGCTTTCGCCCATGATCATGTAAAAGGGCTGGTTGATCCCCCAGCCCTGCCGGGAGGACTGGCTGACCTGGGGCGGCAGCAAGCCGGTCTGGCGTTCCGTTTTGGCCGGAAAGACCAGATACGGAGAGTAGAAAACCGGCGCCTTGCGCGCTTTCACCACAATATTTTTGGCGGTTCCGTACCCGCCCACCGTAACCTTGACGTTGGCGGCCTTGATAACCCAGTCCGGATCGTCCGGGTCGCAGGTGGTCAGGCTGGCGTCGTCCACGCGGTAGGATTGGGCGCCCAGCTTCTCGATGCGGCCGCCCCGGATGAAAAAATGGGTCGCCTGGATGAACAGGGTGCCGTTTTCCACCAAACCCGTTTCCGTGGCAAGATCCATATAAACCCGGTCTCCGGTGACCACGTCGCCGCCGCCCTTGACCGTGACATTGCCGTGGGCCCACAGGCTGTTATTATTCCGGTCAAAGCCCGCCTCATCCGCTTCCATACGATATCCCGACCGCCAGATGAGCACGTTGCCGGAACCCCGATAGGTGTTGGTCATGTTATCGTACTGCAGCTTATCGGCTGTAATATTCCATGGTTCCGAAGGGTCCATATTGGAAAGATCCAGGCCCTGGCCAAAAGCCGGGGCGAACAAAAGCATGGTAAGCGCCCACCATGCCGCCCCTAGCCTAAGAAAACCGGTTTTAAGGAAAATTTGTCTCATAACAGGGTTTTGTGACAACCGGAGAAAAAAGTCAAGGATCAGGGCTTTACTGTTTAATAAAAGAACCGGTTGGTGTATGATGCGAATTTGATATTTTGAACATTAACGAGGACATGAGCATGCACATACTAGTCACTAACGACGACGGCATTCATCACCCCGGGCTGGCCGCCTTGCGGGACGGGTTGGCCAGGGACCACAGGGTCCAGGTGGTCGCCCCGGACAGGGAGCGAAGCGCCATTGCGCACGCCATAACCCTGCTTACGCCGCTCAGGGCCTTTTCCCAGACCAACGGAAACGGCATTCCCTCCTGGGCCGTCAACGGCACCCCTGCGGATTGCGTCAAGCTGGGGGTTCTGGAGTTGCTGGGCGAAAAGCCGGACCTGGTGGTGTCGGGCATCAACCCCGGCCCTAATGTGGGCGTCAACCTCAATTATTCCGGCACGGTGTCCGCCGCCAGAGAAGCCGCCCTGTTGGGGATTCCAGCCATTGCCGTGTCCGTCAGCAATCCCTACGGAACCCACTTTTCGGACGCCGCCCGCTTTATGCAGGATCTGGTGGCCGACGTGGCCGAGCGGGGCCTGCCCAAAGGCGTCTTTCTGAACGTCAACCTGCCCGACGCTCCCATGGAGGAAATCGCGGGCGTACGCATTTGCCGCCAGGGAATCGCCAGGCTGGAAGAGGCTTTTCATGTCCGCAGGGACCCCAGGGATCAGCCCTATTACTGGCAGGGCAGCGAAACCCAATTGTTCGGCGAATCGCCGGACGAAGACGGCGTGGCCCTGCGGGAAAACTGCATCGCCGTGACCCCGGTCCAGTGCGACATGACGGACTACGGGTTCTTGAGCCGGCTCAAAGAATGGAAAGTGGAGAAGCCCTAATTCCTTTAACCCTTAACCTCATGGGGACCCATGACCAAAACGACTTTTGTGGAAAACATACAGCCCGGCGAGAAAGTTCAGGCTGTTTTCGCCGTGACCGACAAATCCGTCTCCCATCGCAAGGACGGCGCTCCGTTTTTGAACCTCACCCTGGTGGACCGCACCGGCTCGGTCAGGGCCATCATGTGGGATCTTCTGCCCGACACCCTGGCCTCTTTTGATAACGGCGACTACGTGGCTGTCATGGCTCAGGCCGGAACCTACCGGGACCAGTTGCAGCTTACCATCAAGGCCCTGGCCAGAACGCCCGACGATGAGGTGGATCCCAGCGATTTTCTGCCCGCGTGCCCCACGGACCCTCAAAAGCTTTTCGCCAAGCTCAAGGAGTTGACGGAAAGCATCCAAGATCCTTTCCTGAACAAGCTCATGAATGCGTTCTGGGAGGACGAGGCCTTTGTCAAAGCCTTTACCGCGGCGCCGGCCGGAAAGAAAATGCATCATGCATACATTGGCGGCCTGGCCGAGCACACCTTGTCCGTGGCTCTGCTTGTGGATCCCCTGGCCGGGCATTACATAAAAAACAAAGGCGTTAACCGGGATCTGCTCCTGGTGGGCGCCGTGCTTCACGATGTGGGCAAGGTGCAGGAATTCCAGTGGAAAGCGGCCATAGACTACTCGGACGCCGGCCGGTTGATGGGCCACGCGGTCCTGGGCGTCAGAATGCTGGACGAGAAAATTGCCGCCATCCCGGATTTTCCTAACGAAACAGCCATGATGATCAGGCATATGATAGTCAGCCACCATGGAGAAAGGGAGTTCGGCGCCATAGAGACGCCCAAGACCCTGGAGGCGATTATATTGAATAACATTGACGACCTGGACGCCAAGGTAAACGGGGTCCGCACTTTCATGGACCAGGAGGATAACGGAGAAGCCTGGACCGGATACCATCGCTTGATGGAGCGCCATTTCTATCGGGGAAGAAAGGCGGGCGGCAATGAGTAGGCCGGGCGTTTTCATCACGTTGGAAGGAATTGAAGGCGCCGGAAAAACCACCCAGGTCGGGCGCATTCTGGAATTCATGGAATCCCAGGGCTACGAATGCATTTCCACCCGGGAGCCCGGCGGCACAGGCATCGGCGCAAAGATCAGGGCCATTTTGCTTAATTCGGAGCATGTCACCCTGGCCCCCCTGGCTGAGCTCTTGTTGTACGAGGCGGACAGGGCCCAGCATCTGGCCCGTTTGATCAAGCCTGCTCTGGAAGCCGGCAAATGCGTGGTTTGCGACCGGTTTTGCGACGCCACGACCGCTTATCAGGGATACGCCCGGGAGCTTTCCCTGGATTTTATCAACCAACTCCACGCCCGGATTCTGGACGGCCTGACGCCGGATTTGACCCTGCTGTTTGACCTGCCGGCGGAAGTTGGGTTATCCAGAGCCAAGGCCAGGCTGCACGAGCAGAACAACACAAGCCGGGAAGGCCGTTTCGAGGCCGAAGATCTGGCTTTTCACCGCAAGGTGCGGCAGGGCTACCTGGCTCTGGCAAAGGCCGAACCCGGGCGCTTCAGCATTGTAAACGCCGACGCCGCCCCGGGTCAGGTCTGGGAAGAAACCAAGGAATTACTGGCCGAATTCACGGCTAAAAGAAACCTCGCATAAACCATGCGCATGGCTGAACAAAAGGTTATGGATAGCATACTGGACTATATAGGCAACACGCCCCTGGTGGAAATAAGGCGCTTGAATCCCAACCCTGCGGTGCGCATTTTCGCCAAGCTGGAGTATTTCAATCCCGGCGGCTCCATCAAGGACCGCGCGGCCCTTTCCATGATCGAGGAAGGGGAGAGGACCGGAGAGCTTACCAAAGACAAGACCGTACTCGAAGCCACCAGCGGCAATACGGGAATCGGCCTGGCCCTGGTGTGTTCGGTCAAAGGGTATCGCCTGTTATTGGCCATGAGCGAGTCGGTGAGCGAAGAACGGAGGAAAATCCTGTCCGCGCGCGGCGCCGAAATCCTGTTGACTCCCGGGCGCCTGGGCACGGACGGCGCTATTGAGGAAGTCTACAGGCTGGTGCGCGAAAATCCCGACAAGTATTTCATGACCGACCAATACAACAACGAAGCCAACTGGAAAGCCCACGTGCAGAGCACGGCGCCGGAAATCTGGGAGCAGAGCATGCACCAGATCACCCATATGGTGGCCGCCATCGGCACCACGGGCACGTGCATGGGGCTCTCCCGGGGGTTGAAAGCCTTTAACCCGAACATCCGGATGATCGGGGTGGAGCCTTATTTCGGGCATAAAATTCAAGGCCTGAAAAATCTCAAGGAGTCCTACGTTCCGGAAATTTTCGACAAGAAGGCCCTGGACGAAAAGGTGAATGTGGACGACGAAGAAGCCTTTGAAATGGCTCGCCGTTTGGCCAAGGAAGAAGGCTTGTTTGTGGGCATGAGCTCCGGTGCGGCCATGGCCATTGCGTGCAAAAAAGCCATGGAGCTGAAGTCCGGCGTGATTGTGGCTCTTCTGCCCGACTCAGGGGAGCGCTATCTCTCCACGTCCTTGTTCGCAGTCCAGGAAAAATCCGGCCTGACCCTGTACAATACGGCGACCCGTTCCAAGGAATCGTTCACGCCCATAAAGCCCGGCAAGGCGGGCATGTACTCCTGCGGCCCCACGGCTAACGAACCCATGGGGCTTGGGCACTGCCGGCGCTTTGTGTTTGCGGATCTGTTAAGCCGGTATCTGACTTATAAGGGCTTGGACGTCAAGCACATCATAAATATCACGGACATGGACGACAAGACCATCGAGGGCTCCCAGGATGCCGGAATGGGCCTGGAGGAGTTCACCCAGAAGCATATCGACCAGTTCATGGAGGATATCGAAACTCTGGGCGTCAAGCCCGCGGACGCTTATCCCAGGGCGAGCAAGCATGTGGACGACATGGTGGAGATCGCTTCCAAGCTGGCCGGGACCGGTTTCGCCTATGAAAAAATGCGCTCCCTGTATTTCGACATATCCCGCCTGGAGGGATACGGCGATTTGTCCGGCATTGACCTGGATAAAATCCGCCTGGGCGCCACCGTGGAACTGGACGACTACGAAAAGGACAATCCCCGGGATTTCACCCTGTTCAAGCGCTCCCGCTTGAATGAACTGAAACGGGGCATCTTCGTGAAAACCGAATGGGGCAACGTGCGGCCGAGCTGGCATATCCAGTGTACAGCCATGTCCATGAAATATTTGGGCGAAACATACGATATCCACACGGCCAGCCGCGACTTGGTTTTTCCCCATCATGAAAACGAGGTCGCCATCGCCAAGGCCCTTACCGGCAAACCCCTCGCCAATTACTGGCTGCACTGCGACCAGGTTATCGTGGATGAAAAGGACGCCTGGCCTGAAAAAATCACCCTCCAGGATCTGAAGGACAAGGGCTATACCGGCCGCCAGATTCGATTCTGGCTGTTGGCGACCCATTACCGCAAGCCTTTGCATCTTACCCTGGCCAGCCTGGACAGCGCGGCGAAGGGATTGGAGCGGCTGGACCACTTTGTGGAAGCCCTGCAGAACGCAGACGGCGCCCGCACCAACGCGGACGTGGATCAACTGCTGTACGATATCAAGCAGGGCTTCACCGCCGCCATGGATGACGACCTGTCTGTTTCGGCGGCTCTGTCCTCCCTGTTCGCCGTGGTGAAAAAGGTAAATCGCCTGGCCTCCCAAAACGCCCTGGGCTCCTCCGGCGCACATAAAATTCTTGAAGCCCTCCAAAAGACGGACCAGGTGCTTGGCGTGCTTAGTTTTGATGCAGAGCCTCAGGATGCGGAAATATCGGCCCTTATGGAAAAACGGGAAAAAGCCCGGGCCGAGGGGGATTACGCCGCCGCGGACGCCATTCGGGATCAACTCATCGCCCGGGGCGTGACCGTTAGGGACGGCAAGGCCAAATAACTCCTATCCCAGGTTAAAAGAAGAGAGACGGAAATATGAACGCAATAATTTTTCCATACACCTATATCACCGACGACGAAATTCAGGCATTGAATCTGCTTTTCGGGACGCCCACGCTGTACTTAGCCTCGGATATGGAAATGCCTCCGCCCATCATGGACGCCTATAGAAAAAAACTGGTCTCCCTGTCTCTGCCTTTGGAGGACCAGACGGACAAGAGGCTGCTTCGGTCCGTCCTGGCCGAGTGCCGCTCCTGGGCGGGCGCCATGGACTTGCGGGCTGCGGCCGTGCAAAGCTCCCAGCAGCCGTTGACCGAGGAGGCCTTTTCAGCCAATATCCGGGCCGCCATACAAAAGCAATCCTCTTCCAGCCCGGGGGGCGAAGAGTCTCCGCCTTTGGCCGACCAGGTGTTTCTTTTGCTGGCGCAGGCCTTGGATTTTCAGCACTATGACATGGAGTCCTCCCTTAAAAAGCTCACGGGCCAGGAGAGCGCATTGTTAAAGGAATTGTCCGAGCCGGGGGAGAAAGAGGCGCGCAAAGTGGGCGTATCCTTGTCCAATGCGGACACGCCGAGGGTTCGCAACCTGAGCAGAAGGATGCATGCCTGGGCGCGCATGCTTGGCGAAGACCCGGCGGCTTCCGGCCTGTTTATCACCTTCACCGCCGACGCCCTGGACTTATTGTTGGACAAGATGGACCCTCAACCGCTATCATTCTCCGTAAATGATTTTTCCTGGCCTCCGGCCGAAGGAGAAGCCGCCGACCCGTGGAAGGAGGCTTTTGCAGCCTGTATAAGCCGCTTTACCGCCGGCGAAGCCGACGCTTCCCAGGCTGTAAAGGCGCTGGAACAGCTTCCCGCGCTGGAAGCAGGCGAGGCGGTTTTAAGAATCGCTTTTATTGAGAAAGAGCCTTGCAAGGCCTTTTCTCAGGCTTTAGGAAAGAATTTCAAGCAGGGAGAAGCCTCGAAAGTTAAAAATACGGTCCTGGTCTGCATAGAGTAAATTCCAGACCGGCCCGTCAGACGCTTTCCACAAATCAACCCACAGCCATGCTTGACCAAAGGGGGGAAAGTTATGAGTCTGCACAGTTTAGGGGTTTATGAAATCTACGCCAAAAACGCCTGCGCATACGCCGACGACAATGCCGTGGTTTTTGGACAGGAAAGAATCACTTTCGCCCAGTTGAAAGAGCAGGTGGACGCTCTCGCCAACGGCATGGAGGCCCTTGGCTTCGCCAAGGGGGACCGTATTGCCATCCTGGGGCTTAACACACACAAATATTTATGGATTTTCGGCGCTGCAGCCGCTTTGGGCGTGATCGTCGTTCCCATCAATTGGCGTTTGGCCAAAGAGGAAGCGGCCTATATTCTGGAAGACACTTCCCCCAAATATCTGGTTGTGGATAAAGCCTTTGCAGACACGGGAAAGCAGCTGGAAGGCCAGACCTCCCTGTTATGCTTTGACCCGGATGTGCAGGACATCAAATTCCTGGACAGCCTCATGGAAAACAAGGCGCCCAGGCAATGCCAGGGCTTTGGGGACGATCCGTTTTGCATTATCCACACCGCCGCCGTGGACGGCCATCCCCGCGGCGCCGTCCTGACCCACAATAACGTCATATACAGCAATATCCAGGGCATCGCCACAATGCAGCTTGGGCGCCGGGACGCCTACCTGAACATGCTGCCCATGTTCCACATCACCGGCCTGAATCTGAGCATGTCGGTCATGCATGCAGGCGGCCGGAACATTGTCATGGAGAAATTCGACCCGGCCGAGGCCCTGGACCTGACTCAGGACGAAAAAGTCACCGTCATCGGCAGCTTTCCGCCCATCTTAAGCAACCTGGAAGCGGAACTGGATAAAAACCCCCGGGACGTCTCTTCTTTGAGCCATGTTCTGGGAATCGACGCGCCCCAGGTCATGGCTTCCTGGCAGGAAAAAACCAACAGCACCTTCTGGGCCTTATACGGTCAGACCGAAACGTCGGGCATGGTTTCCACGGCCAAAAGCGTGGAAGCCCCGGGCTCCGCCGGCAGAGAGTCCCTGCTTGCAACCATCAAGATTGTGGATGAAAACGGAGATCAGGCGCCTGCCGGGGTCGCCGGGGAAATCCTGGCGCGCGGCCCTCTTGTCTTTGCCGGCTTCTGGGAAAAAGGGACAATGTCCCGCCAGAGCTTTGATAACGGCTGGCATCGCACGGGAGACCTGGGCAAGCTGGATGAACGCGGCTTCCTGTACTTCGCCGGACGCAAGCCCGAAAAGGAGCTCATCAAGCCCGGCGGAGAAAACGTGTACCCGGCGGAAGTGGAAAACGTCATTCTGCAACACCCGGACGTCAACGAAGTGTGCGTCATAGGGGTTCCGGACCCAAAATTCGGCGAAGGCATCAAGGCGATTTGCGCTTGCCGCCCTGGAGCCGCTTTGACTCCTGAAGAAATCATGGAGTTCGTAGCCGCCCGGATCGCACGCTATAAAAAACCGCGTTATGTAACTTTTGTCGAGGCGCTGCCTAAAACAAAAGATGGCGAAATCAATCGGATCGAGATCAAGAGTCAGCACGGTTAGGCTGGTAGATACCGTGCTGAGAGATCGAGAGGTCTGAATGCCTTTACAAAATTAAGCGCTCTGCTCAGGGAGGCTCAGCCTTTTATCCGGCTGGCCCTTCCTGCGGCGGATGACGTTGCCGATGCCTCTGTTGACCGGCTTTTCTACTACTTTGGTCTCCTGGTTTTCAAACAAGCGAAGCAGTTTTTCTTCCAGGGCCTTTTTTTTCTCAGGATCCACAGCAATACTCCTTTTACATTTTTAAGTGGGGATAAAGATTCCCTCTACCCTGCATTGCGTCCAGGGCTTTTAGTTCCAATTCCGGATCGTCGTTCAATGGATTCGGTTTTTTCGTAGTGCAAACCGGGCGCCAAAAATATTGGCAATCCAGGTTGTTGCGTTCTGTATTATTTGTTGAGTGTTTAAGCCCCTGTTATATATATTCGGCAAAAGTTTCTCAGAAATTAAGCCGTAAATTTATTTTACGGAGGCTTGGGCAATTTGCCTGTAAAACCGGAAACAAGGAAGAGTCGGAGACCTTTTTGCAAGCACGGTTGTCAAAAATATGGCGCAGGCGTCTGATTTATGGCGCATACGCGGTAAGGACACAACCTGCAACGCTTTCAGGCGCTTTTTTTCAGGAATCTTACGAGGGTCCAAGTAAGTTAAATTTCAAGCATATCGAGCGTGGCGAACACACAGTTTCTTTTTAACGATCGGTAAATACTTGCAATGTTAATATACACCCCTGCGCGGAATATCCGCGCGGTCGCTTGCCTCTCGGCCTTCCATTGCGCTGCTTGATTACAGCCTTCGTGCGGCGCAGTGTCTCCCGATGCACAACAGGGATAAGGCGGCGCAAGGAGATCGTTCTCTCCTGCTTCAATTCGCCCCTCAGCCCTTAAACAACATTTTTTATGTACCTTGAGTAGGTTTCCGGGCGGAACTTCACCCGATCCGGCTGTGTGGGGTTTTTCACAAAAGGAGAAGGAAATCAATTCATTTCGGAAAAAAAGTTGTTTGGGCAAAAATACAAGAACAGAGGTGGTTAGGGCGTTTTTTCCCGTGGTTGTTAAGCAAAAATAAATGGAATCGCCGCCGGATTTTTAGTCTTATCAATAACCATTCGATATCAAATGAAAATTGGGGCGAAGCATAGCCTGGAAATTTTTGACCGCATGTAGGCGTTCGCCGGGTGGCGAGCTGATTTTTTAAAGAAAACATTGTTTCTGTTTAATCTTGCGTATTTGAAGTTTTTTCAGGATTTTATTTTTACAAGCGTAGAAACCTTGATATTTCCATAACAGGGTCCGGTCCCCTCTCGCAAGTAAGCCGTTTTGGGTTTTAATGATTTCTGATATATAACGCTTATGGCGACTTTTTCCTTTGTACATGCGGCGGATATTCATCTGGACAGCCCCTTTGCGGGGGTTGCCGCCTCGGCGCCCCATATTCGGGACGCCATGATTCAGGCCAGCTTTGACGCCTGGCGGAATTTGGTGGATTTCTGCATCGAAGAGCAGGCGGCTTTTTTGCTTTTGGCCGGAGATGTGTTTGACTGGGAAGACAGGAGCATAAGAGCCCAACTGGCCTTCCGGGACGGCTGCATGCGTCTTGCCGGGCATGGCATTGGCGTTTACGCGGTGCACGGCAATCACGATCCCCTGCAGGGGCGCTACGCCGCCATAGAGTTGCCGGCGAACGTCAAAATTTTCGGGTCCGTCCGGGTGGAGTCCTGCATTGCAGAGCTCCAGGGCGCTCCCATCGCGGCGATTTCCGGAATCAGTTATCAGGCCAAGGAGGAAAAACGAAATCTCGCCCGCATGTTTGCCTCTCATGCCATTCCCGAAGGATTGTTTTCCATCGGCCTGGTCCATGCCAATCTGGGAAGCTCCACCGGGCATGCTCCTTACGCCCCCTGCTCCATGAAGGACCTTTCGCTGGATTCGGTGGATTATTGGGCCTTGGGGCACGTGCATCAGAAGCGTATAGCCGGAGAAGAGCCCTATATTGTCTATCCCGGCAATATCCAGGGCCGGAGCTTTACCGAGCAGGGGGAGCGGGGCGCCTATCTGGTCCGGGTTCGCGGCGGGGCGGTTGCCTCCCTGGATTTCAGGCCCTTGGACGCCGTGCGGTTTTTGGCGATCAATGCTTCCATAACCGCTCATCGGACTTTGGACAGCCTTCTACAGGATATGATCGACGCTCTGTATCAGGCCACGGAGGATAACCCAACCCTTCCCTTGATTTGCCGGTTCATCCTTTCCGGCCGGGGGGTTTTGTTTCACGAATTGATCGGGCCGGAGGCTGTGGAGCAGCTTTTGGAAAACATGCGCGAAACATTTTTGGATCGAGATCCTTTTGTATGGGTGGAGAAAATCCGCTGCCAATGCCAGCCCGAGAAAGAACTTTCCGAATTCATGGGTTCGGACGACTTGCTCGCCCGGGTCTTGAAAGACATGGCGGACATGGAGTCCTCTCCCGAAGATCTGCTGGAGTTCGGCCGAAAAAGTCTGAAGCCTTTGTTTGGGCGCAGGCTGGTTTCCGGCGCTATGGGAAAGCTGTCCGAAAGCGACGTCCTGGAAATGCTCGCCGAAGCGCGGAATCTTTGCATCGACTTGTTGGGCAAGGAGGATGCATGATTATCCGGGGCTTTAAGATCAACGGGTTTGGCGTCTTTCATCAAACGGAGGCGCAGGGGTTTGCTTCAGGCCTGAACATCTTCCTCGGGGAGAATGAAGCAGGCAAGTCAACTCTTCTGGCCTTTATCAGGGCCGTGCTTTTTGGATTTCCCGCCAATAGGGGGGGAATCAACACCTATCCTCCTTTGAACGGCGGCGTCCATGGAGGAAGCCTTATCCTGGACGGGGAGGAGGGCCCGGTCATTATCACCCGCAGCCCCGGTTCTTACGGGGGAAACGTATCCGTATCCTATCCCGGAGGCGCAAAAGGGGGGAGGGACGACCTGCTCCACATGCTTGGGGGAACCACGGCCGCCTTATACAATAATGTATACGCGTTCAGCCTGTCTGAGTTGGAAACCCTGCAAAGCCTGACCAGCGAGGAAGTGGCTTCGGCCCTGTACGGCGCCAGCCTGGGCGCCGGAGTGCAATCCCTTTCAAACGCCCGGAAAAAAATCGCGCAAAAAACAGGCGAGTTGTTCAAGCCTTCGGGAAAAAAGCCCCTCATCAACCAGACTATCACCGAGTTTAAGGAAAACGCCGCGCTTGTTGGGCGGGCGGCCAAAGACGCGGATGTGTATCAGGCCTCGGTGGAGGAGATTAACGGCCTGGAAGAGGCTATGAAATCCTCCAAGGCGGCCGTCAAAAAATTTCGTGAAGATATTCTTTACTTCGAAAAAATCATTAATCTTTGGGACCATTGGATAGCACACTCCCAGGCCAAGGCCTCTTTAGACGGCCTGCCGCAGGATGCAATTCTGCTTCCCGAGGACTCCCGGTCCGGGCTGGAATCCGTCCTGGAAAAAATGGAGGAGACCGGACGGGAAATTGTGGTTTTGAAAGAGGAGGCGGCCGCGGAAAAAATCAAGGCGGCCTCTTTGCCAGTGGAGCCCGGTTTGTTGGATTTGGGCGGGGTCATAACCTCCCTTAACGGAGAGTATGCGCGCTTCCGGGAAAATCAGGAGACCTTGCAAAGGCTGTCCAATCAATTGGATCAAAAAAACCTGGAGGTCGAAGCCCTGTGCAAATCCTTGGGCGAAGGCTGGACCCGGGAGCGGCTGGCGAACAGACAGGGGGCTCTTTTTTCCAAACAGGATTTGGAAGCAAATGACTTGGCGCTGAGCAGCGCCGCGGAAGCGGCGGAGCGGGCCAAGGGGCGAAAATCCATGCGTAGGGAGGCTTTGGAAGAACTTCGCGCCGAAGAGGGCCGCCGCAGAGAATCCTTGGAAAAAGTCGGCGTGCCCGGTCCTGGATGGGAATCCGCCTTGCAGTCCGGCCGGGATCCCCTGGCGAAAGCCAAAGCCCAGGCCCGGGAGTTATCTGACTTGACGGCCCGGGAGCAAAGGCTGGCGCAGGAGCAAACGCACCTGGACCAGCGCATGGCTGACGCCGCCGCACTGGCCTGGAAGCGCAAGAGGGGCGCCGCGCCGGCGTTGGTATTTATAGTCTTATCCATCGGCTGCCTTGCCTTGTCCCTTGTAAAGCCTGAGCTGCATTTTTTGCTTTACTCAGGCGGCGCAGCATTTATCATCGCCTGTTTGATTTTGATTATAAATGCAAAGACTAATGCTTCTGCAGCATTTGTGGACAACATGGCGCGTAAAGACCCGGAGTTCGGCCGAATGTCGCAGGCCGCGGAGGCGCTTGCCAGGAATCTGGAAGCAACCAAAGATAAGATCGAATCCCTGGCCGCAAGCCTGGATCTTCAAACGCCGGTCTCGCCGCAGGCGTTTTCCGAAGTTTTCGCCAATCTGGATAATGAATCAGAACGATACAGGGTATGGTCCGGCCTTTATCAAGGTTTGATGGAAACCGGACAAAAATGCGAAGCAGCCGCCTCTCGTCTCCAAGAGGCGGATAAGCTGTATAAAGAAGCGGAGGAAAAACAGACTAAAGCCAATGCCGCCTGGCGGGCCTGGCTGGAGGAGCAGGGGCTCCCCAATAGCTTGCCGCCACGATCCGCCAGGGAAGCGCTTGAAAGCATGGAAAAAGGCGCTGGAATTCTGCGGCAGGCGCTCAGCCTGGAGCGGGACATAGCCCAATGCAGCCGGACCATCCAGGAATTTGAAGATAAACTGCACCGTCTGACAGAGTCTTTGGGCGCGCCCTATCCCCAGCCCGGCATGATCCAGGCCATGCTTCAGGATTTATCCGGCAGACTGGAAAAAACCCGGCGAAACCTTGCCGTTAAGGAGGAAATCTCCTCCGGTCTGGAAGGCCTGGAAAGGAAGATCCTGGAGAAAAACCTGGCCTTGGAGCAACTGGCGAAAAAAAGAAAAGGCTTTCTGGCCCAGGCTCGGGCTGAAAATGAAGAAGAGTTTCTGGAAAAATTTCGGATTTCCGGCGAGCGCCGAAACCTTTTGGCAAAATTGAAAACCGCCGCTGCAGCCATGGGAAATATCTCAGGGGAAAAGGACTTAAGCAGGCTTTTGAGCTTGCTGGAAGCCCTGGACCGCGACGCCTGCCGCATCAAGCTGCAAGAAGCTCAAGAGGCTTTGGCTTTGGCTGAAGAGGACTTTGAGTCTCAAACCAAACGTTTGGCCGAGCTTAATGCCGGCCTGAAGAACATGGCCTCGGACCAAAAAATCTCCCGGCTTCGGGCAAAGGAGGAGGAGCTTGCAGAAAAAATGCGCTCCCAGGCTTTGCAATGGGGCGCTTACACCTTGGCGGGCGCCTTTCTGGAACGGGCGGTGGCGGTTTTGGAGCAGGAGCAGCAGCCCGAGGTCATCACCCGGGCCGGGGCTATATTCCGGGAAATTACGAACGGACGCTACGAGCGGATATACGCCCCTTTGGGGGAAGGCGGCATTGAGTTGATTATGCGGGACGGGGTTCGAAAAAGCCCGGCCCAGCTAAGCCGGGGAACGGCTGAACTCCTTTACTTGTGCCTTCGAATGGGATATATTGAATCCCGGTCAGTTCAGGGCGCCAACCTGCCCGTCGTCATGGACGACGTCCTGGTGAATTTCGATGCGCAACGGGCTTCCCAAGCGGCGAAAGCCATTTCCAGCCTTGCCCGGGGCCGTCAAGTATTCCTTTTTACCTGCCACAAGCGTTTTGTAGAATTGTTTAAGGGCGGGGCTTCCGATTTGCAATCCTTCACCTTGAACTGCGGTAATATTATTCCTGCTTGAGCATTTTTCGCTAAAAGGCGCTTTGCAAAAAGCAATCTCTTGATTTTTCATCAATTTTTTTGTACCTTTTTGTATCGCTGACCACCGGATCATAGAGCCTCCCCAGGGTTGAGGGAAGGCGTTTACGGGGAATTGTATGTCGCAACCCAAAACTGTGTATGTAAATTCCGATGATACGGCAGTCTTTGTCTGCCCCAATTGCGGGTCTTCGAAAACCGCTTCCGTCGCCAGATTCAAAAATCAGCGGGGCGCCATTAAAGTCCGTTGCGCCTGTAAAGAGGTGTATCGCGTCCAGTTGGAGTTCCGGAGATCCTGGCGAAAGCCTACGGAGCTTAACGGCTTGTATACCAAAGCCGGGGACGAAACCATCGGCGGGCGCATGGTGGTTAAAAACATCTCTCAAGGGGGGGTGGGCTTTATCACCAAAAGCAAAAATCGGCTGCAGATCGGCGACGTGATCAATCTGAAATTCAACCTGGATGATGCGGAAAAATCGCAAATAAGAAAAAGAGCCGAAGTCCGGGTGGTGGAGGACCATTACACCGGCTGCCAATTTACCGATATGGCGGGAACTTACGACAAGGCTCTCGGCTTTTACCTCAAACGCTGATCAATCTTACAGATGTTTGAAATCGAACACCTGGACATGCCTGCCCTTGAAAACGCGCTCTGCGTCTTCGGGGCTGGAAATGCCTGCCAGGGCGGATTGCAGGTCGCCCTGGGGCTCATGGCCGGAAACCAGGATAATGTTTTCCAGGCCCACCTTTTTATCCAGCACAAACCAATCCTCATTCGGCAATTCCAAAACATCCCCGGCCTTTAAACGGCCGCTGTACAATTCGCTGGCGACTTTGCCGGGACCGATGTGAATGACGTGCACATAAGCGTCCCGATCAACGGACGCCTTCACCTTTAGGGCGTCTCCGGATTCCAGCTTCCATCCAGGCTCCATGGTGAACACGTCAGGCCCGGCGGGACCCAAGGCGCTCACCCGGTTTAGCTGGCTGTCGTTTTTTCGGGCGAGCACAGCCAGGCTTCCCGTTGGAAGAATCGAAGGCCGGGATGAGACGGCCGCCAACTCCGCATCCCTGGAAACCGGTTGATCGGCATCGTTGTTGGGAATAGCCAAAAAGACGAACAAGGCCAGACAGGCCGCGGCTGCCGCGGCGGCCAGTTTGGGCGTGAAAAATGACGCCAATCCGGTTTGCAGCGCCTCCAGCCAGGACCTTTTTTCAGGCGCGAGGCGCAAGGCCTTTTCCAAGGCCGGCAATACAGCCGGCGCCGCGTCCTGCGCCATGGCCTCGCGAGCCGAAGTCCTCACGTCATGGGCCAGATCCATGGCGGCGCAATCCAGCGCCAGCGTCTCAATTATGGCGTCTTCCTCGGCCGGGTCCAGTTCTCCCAAGCCCAGAGCGACCGCCTGCTCCGTCCTTTGGGCGTCCAACTCTTCGTCCTTTGACTCCATGAGCCGGCGGAAGCCGTTCATTAAAGGCTCGTCAAGAGCCTCATCCCCGGCTTCAGCGCCGGAGGGCGAAGTCTCCATCCATGCTAACGCCTCGTTGTATTCTCTTTCTCTAAACGCCGGCCACAGGTCCCGGATCATGTGAAAGCAGCCTATGGACTCCCTAAAACGCTCGCCGATGCGCGAAAGGCGCTCCACGAGTTCAGCGGATTCAAGACCCCGGAAAAGAGCGCCCCCCAGCTCTTCTCTCACGCGGTCCATCATGGCGAATCGCACGACAAATTCATGGGCGGCCTCCCGAACCTCCAAGGCAAGATCCGGATGGTCTTCAAACAGCCGTGCGTCTTCTTCCAGGCGCAGGACCTGTTCCAGGAATTTTTCCAAAGAACGGGCCATGGCCCCAACTTCCCCGTTCAAGACCGCCTGCATGGCATCCCTGTCGTTTTCAAGGCTTTGAGCCAGGGCTGACTTCGCCTCGTCAATCATTCCGTCCAGAACAGCGCCGTAGCCTGCATAGTTTGCAGGCGCGCGTTCCTTGATCCTTCTTTGAGCCGCACAACTCCTTGCACGATGGCAAAGAGCGAGCGATAGCACATATCCCTGGGTGTATCCGGATGGCGGCGCGAGCCAGGATTGTGCAGCCCACAGGTGGATGCTGGCGTCCTCCGTGGCTTGATCAAAAAGATCGTCCCATGAAATGACGGGGGGCGTGTTTGGCGTTGTTGGCATAGCGGTCGTCCTGCGAGGAGGTTATTGGTAAAGGTCTTCGTATTCGTCGAGATACTGCTTCCAATTGCCGCCCCCGCGCTTATGGCGCTTTTTCAGACGGCGCTTCTTTTTGGCGGATTCCCGGCCCTTGGCGCGCTCCCTGGCCTGGTCTGCCCGAGCCTGTTCCAAGCCCCATCCCGCCAGGCTGCACAGGTCCGTGTTTCTGGCCCGCGCTTCGTTGCGGATTTTTTCCACCTGGATGTCCCGCATTTCCGTAAAACTGACTCCCTCGCTGCCGTAACAGGTCATCAGGTTGTACGTCTCCGTCTCTTCCGGAAGCAGGGACGCCTTTAAAACCAAAGGCGCGTCAGGCATCAGGCAGAACATGTGGGCTTGTTCGTTGTCGCAATAATAATAAGCGTACCTGGGAACCTGGCCTCCTTCCATGAGGCACTGCACCAGGGCGTTGCAATAAGCCTGCTCCAGCTGCTTCACCGACGCCGGACACCTGTCGAAAAGACGGCAGCCTTCCCGGCCGTCGTCGCAGGGCGGATTTTCAGGGCTGAATTTAAAAAAAGGGCAGCCGGCTTTTTCCAGGTCTGTGATGCACCGGCGGATCAACTCAATGTCCACGCTGCTGATTCTCTTCCAGGTGGTCTCGTATTGGGTGAGATTGGTAAGGTGCTTGACCGCGTGGCTGCGCAGCTTGGCTGCACGGCGAAACAGGATGATTTGCAAAGGGCCATGATCCCTGATCCTCGGCGCATCCTGAGTCTCTTCCAGGTCGATCTCAAAAAATCTGGCATGATCACGCCACATACGAAGGGTCTCCTATTGATTGGATCTGCCTGTTAGTCCCGCCTTGAAATGAAATGGTGACATTTTTTTCTTGACGAATGAGTATTGAATACTACACAATACACATAAGAAGCGCGCTGCGAGGCATGCCATGACCCAAGACAAGTCCCATAAATCCTCCCCCCCTACAGGGGGGACTTGCACAGTCTCCGCCAAATCCAGGGTTAGAGAGCCGGGGGAAAACTCCAATGGCGCCGTGACCCTGTCCGGGTATGAAATGGAAGTCCTGCGTTCCCGGGAGCGAGCCCTGGACGCCCAGAAAATCGCGGAAGACGCCACCAGAAAGGCCGGAGCCGCCCAGGGGCGTAAGATCGTCCAGTCCGTCCGCCTGAAAAAAGGGGCGGCCCGGGAGGTCGTCTACCTCGCCAATACGGTTGAGGAGGCTTCCGCGGAAATCCGGGAAAGCGCCCGGCAGGCGCGCCTGTGCATGTTGGAAGCCATGGAAAGCGCCTCGGTGGAGTTTTCCCGCTTATTGGATAGGGAAGTGCGCCGGTCTTTGGAGAACGCCCGGGAGGCATTGTCCCGCATGGTGGAGGAGCGGGTTCGGGATGCCGCAAAAAAAGAAGAGGAATAGCCTTGATTAAGCCTTAAAAAAAAGGAGCCAGCTATGGAAGACAACCCCCTTAAGCCCGACCAAATGGTGCGCATCATCCAGGAGTCTTTGGAGCAGACGGTGCGCAGCCTGCAAACCCTACAGGAAGGGGTGGTCTCGGACATCCGGGACGCTTGCGGCAAGATTTCCCCAGGCCGGAGCTTTAAGCCGGGTAACTTTGAGACGGTGGAAAAGGAGCTTGCCGAGCAGCAGGCGCAGATGGTGGAGCGTCTGGAGGAGATAACCAGCGGCCTGGTCAACAACGAGATTTTTACCGGCGTCTCTCAAACCGTGGAAGCGGCCGCCAAGAGTTTTGAAGAGATTTTAAAGAAGTTTTCCGGGGAATGATAGAATGATGCGCCCAAAACCGGAAGGGGCTATTCAAGCAGGTCTTCCCGGGTGAGTCCGTATTTTTGCAATGCCCGGGTGAGAACTGTTTTGAACTTGGCAAGAGATCCGGTTCCGGGGCGCGAAAACTGTTTTTTCAAGGCGTTGGTCTTTTTGTGCAGTTCTTCCTGGGTGAATGTCTCCCCTTGCAATTCCCTTTCAGCCATTTGTTCATAATTTAATCCGGCTAAATGCATGCGAATCAGGCGGGCGTCCCGGGGGGAAATGTCATCCAATGCCGCCAGGGCCAATGTCAAAACCTTTTCCCTTTGGCTGCGGATCAGGGTTTCTTCCGGGCTTTCCTGCAGCCCGGAATTGCTGTCCGGATTGGGCTCCTGCACAAAGCGTTCGCGCCTTTTTGCAAAGCGCGCGTTGTGGTCCAGGATTCTTCGGTTGAGGATCACCAACAGATAGGTGGACAGCGAAGCCTTTCCTGCGTAGTTTTGAAGCGCCTTGCCGTTCAGCAGTTCCAGCCAGAAGTCGCTCAGGATTCTTTCGGCTTTGTTCTGCGTAGGCGAAAACAGGCGGCGCATGGCGAAACGGAAAAAAAGGTTCTGGTACAACGAGTATAGCTCAAGGATGGCCTTGTTATTGCCTTTGGCCAGTTCCCGGCATACCCGCTGCGCCAGATCCAGATCCTTATCAAACCGTTTTCCCATACTGTCTGCCGGATTGCAGTCCGCTAGTTGGTTGCCTTTTGTTCGCCTGCTGCGGAATCGGGCAAAACGCCGGGGTACGTGATGGTCGCCTTTTCCTTCAACCCGTTGGCCAGAGTCATCAACTCCTGCTGCACCCTCTGCGTTTCCAGGCCTTTTCTGATTGCCAGCGCCGCGGATTCAAAAGGCCTGACCTCGGCCGGGGTTTTATCGGTCACCTTTATTATATGGTAACCGAATTGCGTTTCCACCAAACTGCTGATTTCCCCCACGTCCATGGAAAAGGCAGCTTTGGAAAACTCGGGCACCATGCGCTCTTTGGTGAAGAAATCCAAGTCCCCGCCCTTTTCCTTGGATGGGCAGGAGGAGTATTCCCGGGCCAGAGCGGCAAAATCCGCTCCGGGCTGCTTGGCTTTCATCAGGACTTCCTGAGCCTGATTCTTAATAGCTTCCTTTTCCTCCGCGGTTTTCGCATCCTTTGTTCCAAACAGGATATGGCTGGCGCGAACCTCTTCAGGCTTGGTGAAGCGGCTTTCCAGGTTGTCGTCATAGAATTTGCGGATTTCCTCGTCGGTGACTTTCACCTTTTCAGGAGCTATGGTTTTTGCCATTTTTTCCATGAGGTACATGTGGGTCACGTCAGGCCTTGCGGCGATGCCTGCAATGAACTGATCCCAGGTCTGGCCTTTGGGCTTAAGTTCCGTCTCTTCATATTCCTCTTTGGATTTGCCCGAAGCCTTTAATTGCAACTCCAACTGTTCGCTCAGCGCTGCGGCCATCTCCCCGGGGGCTGCCGTTATTTTCCGTTTTTCAATTTCCTGACTAAGGAGTTCGTCCATAATCAGTTTTTCCAAAACCCTGCCGGAATACTGGCTTTTAAAGCGCTGCGCCTGCTCAGGACTCAGTTGCATCCCTTTCGTGGCGTTTAACATTCCCTGCGTCAGAGCTTGATCCAACTCGGCCTGTGTGATGGATGCGCCGTTAACCACGGCGACCACCTTTTCCGATCCATCGTCCGCGCCGGCCTCGGCAAGAGCCGCCCCAGGAATGACCCAGGCCAGAAGCATTGTGATCACCAAAGCAGGCATTACTCGTTTTCTCATGAACTACCCCGTTTCTTTCTTCTTGGGATTTAAAAAAGAATGCCCCTCAACAAATGTCAGGACATGGCGACAGCGTTTTATCCCGCGAACGCGGGGCGCCCCGCGACTGCGTTGACGCATGATGTATGGCATGGTATTCAGTAACAATAATTTTCGCTAACCATGTTCTGGGCATTAACCGCCAACTACCATGAGGGGCCATGCTAAAATTTGTATCCTGGAATGTCAACGGCATACGTGCAGTGGAAAAAAAAGGCTTTACCGATATGGTCAAGGATTTTAACGCGGATATCCTTGCCATTCAAGAGACTCGGGCGCTTAAGGAGCAGTTGTCAGAGGGCCTTATAAATATTGCGGATTATACATCCTACTGGTTTTCGGCGGAAAAAAAAGGGTATTCCGGCGTTGGCGTTTACACAAAACAAACGCCGCTGGACGTGATGTACGGCATGGACAGCCCGGAGCACGACGCCGAAGGCCGGGTCATCACCCTGGAGTATGACGATTTTTATCTGATGAATGTTTATTTCCCCAACGCACAGCCCAAACTGGTGCGCCTGGACTGGAAACTGGGCTTTAACCAGACCCTCCATAAATTCGCCAACGCCCTGGGCGAAAAGAAATCCGTGGTTTTGTGCGGGGATTATAACGTGGCGCACAAGCCTATCGACCTGGCCAATCCCAAGCAAAACGAGCAAAACCCCGGATACTCGCCGGAAGAAAGGGCCTGGATGGACGAGTTTATCGATTCGGGCTATGTAGATACATTTCGCATGTTCAACCAGGAGCCGGAAAATTATACGTGGTGGAGCTACCGCTTTAACGCCAGGGCCAAGAACATCGGCTGGAGAATCGACTATTTTTGCGTGGACGAAAAAAGCAAAGGCAGGGTAAAAAATGCGGAGATCCTGAACGAGGTCATGGGATCCGACCATTGCCCCGTCAGCCTGGACTTTGAATAATGCCCATTTTCCCCGACTCCTTAAAACCGCTTCAGCCGGGAGACGTTGTAGGCGTTGCAGCGCCCGCTTCATGCTTTGACGCGGAGCTGTTTGAAAAAGGCCTGGAGGCTTTAAGGAACTGCGGTTTTGAAGTGCGCGTCCCTAAGTCAACCTATCTGCGTCAGGGGTACTTGGCCGGATCGGACCAGGAGCGGGCCCGGGCCTTTATGGATTTGTGGGAAGCCCCGGAGGTCAAAGCCGTCTTATGCGCCCGGGGCGGGTACGGCGTCCTGCGCATTCTTCCCCTCTTGGACTTTGACCGGTTGGCGCGCACTCCCAAGGTTTTTGCGGGGTATTCGGACATTACCGGGCTTATGCAGGCTTTGATGGACCGGTGCGGCCTGCCCGTGTTTCACGGCCCGGTCATTACCGGGTTGGGGCGGAATCCGGCCCATGCCCAATCCCTGGCCCGGCGCCTGTCAGGAGAATGGCCCTCCGAATGGGGCCTTGAAGACCCTTACATAATAACCCCGGGCTCGGCGGCGGGCCTTTTGGCCGGAGGCAACCTGGCCACCCTGTGCCACTTGGCGGGAACGCCTTTCCAGCCGGATTTTACGGGTAAAATCGTTTTTTTGGAAGACGTGGGCGAAGCCCCTTACCGGATCGACCGCATGCTGACCCATTTGCGTCTGTGCGGCGTGCTGGATCGGATGAGCGGGGTTTTATTGGGGGCCTTTCACAGTTGCGGTGAAGACGGGGAGGTCCGGCGGGTGCTGGCGGACCGCCTGGGCGATCTGGGCGTCCCGGTTTTGGGCGGGTTTCCAGCCGGCCACGGACCGGAAAACAAGACCTTCCCCATGGGAACGCCCGTAAAACTGGATGCCGATCAAGCCAGCCTGACCTTTATGAACCCCTGAGGACGCCTATGGAGCAAGTCGCCCGGATTATGCAGGAAGGCGTGGAAGAAGGCGTGTTCCCCGGGGCCGTCCTTCTAGCCTCCAAGGGCGGGAAGATTGTTTTCCATCAGGCCTTCGGCTATACGGACCGGACGCATCGCTTTTCCGCAACCACAAAAACAATTTACGACCTGGCTTCTCTGACCAAGCCCCTGGCAACGGCCGCCTGCATCATGGCGCTGGTCGAGCAGGGCCGCATTTCCATAAAGGATCGCCTGGGCGCCCTGCATCCGGGATTTAGCAACCCGGAAAAAAAAACGCTCACCCTGGAGCAGTTGCTTTCCCACACCTCCGGCTTCCCGGCTTACAGACCCTATTATGAAGTGCTGTCCCAATATCCATTTGAAGCAAGACAAGCCCGGCTTCTTGCACTGCTGAACTCCGAACCCCTGGAATACGCCCCGGGAAAAGACTGCATATACAGCGACTTGGGCTACATGGCAATCAGCCTGATGCTGGAGGAGTACACAGGGGCGCCGTTGGATCAGTTGTTTTTCCAATTGGTCGCCGAACCCCTTGGCATTGGCGATCTGTATTTCCGCCCCTTTAACCCGGATAAAAAGGACGCCTCACCGGTGATTGCATCAGACTCCATAGCCCCCACGGAGGACTGCCCGTGGAGAAAAAAGGTCATTCACGGCCAGGTTCACGACGACAACGCCTGGACGTTGGGCGGCGCGGCCGGGCATGCAGGCCTGTTTGGAACCGCTCATGGAGTCTGGCGGCTGGTTCATGGAATGAGGGGCGCCTTTGCAGGGGAGGCGGGCCGTTTTTTCGCCTCTCAAAACACCATGAAAGTATTTTTAGAAAACAAGCGCGCCCCCGGAGCCTATGTATTGGGCTTCGACACCCCCACCCCTTCCGAGTCAAGTTCAGGCAAAGCCTTTTCACCCGGCACGGTAGGGCATCTTGGGTTCACCGGGACGTCTTTTTGGGCGGATCTGTCGGAAGACGCAGTAGTGGCGCTGCTTAGCAACCGTGTGCATCCCACTAGAAATAATGGAAAAATCCGAATATTCCGACCCAAAATTCATAATGCGGTGATGGAAGCCATGGGTTTTTTCCCCGAATGATAAACTTTTTGCATGAACCCGCCTCAGTGTTAAAAAATTTGTTGAACTAAACCTATTGAATGGGTTAAGGTTATTTCAAAGACAGCATTTCCACCCAATTTCATCTGAACTGTACTATCTCGAAAACAGACTTTTTCCGGATTGCATCAGTATCTTTTGCAATAATCAGTACCAGGCCTTGAGGCCTTCTATTCCAATTCACAAGCAGCAACGCAGTAATTCTTTAGCAGGACCCAAGTCAGACATATTTTTTTTTGAGCCCGTTTATTGGAGAAGGCGCTGAATAAGCGCTTTTTCCCGAAATATGCCGTAGTCTCAAAAAAATCAACCTTTTGCCATGCAAGGAGACGGCTTATGGTCCATGCCGCCAAGTCCAAGGCCAAGGATGTCCTTTTGGAATTGGAAGACGTGCACATGTATTTTGGCAGGGTGGCCGCCCTGGCCGGGGTGAACCTGCGGGTCCGCAAGGGAGAGATCCATTCCATAATCGGCCCCAATGGTGCGGGAAAAACCGTTATGATGAATTGCATCAACGGGTTGTATAAGCCGCAGAGGGGGAGCATCTTCTTTGACGGTCAACGCGTAAACGGTTTCGCCCCTTCCAAGAGGGCGCGTCTTGGCATTGCCCGAACCTTCCAGAAAATCGAGTTATTCGGCGGCATGACCGTTTTGGATAACATTCGTTTGGGAAGGCACATCCACATGAACTCCGGGATTTTTTCCGGCGGCATGTGGATCGGCAAGACAAAGAGGGAGGAGATTGAATCCCGCCAATTTATCGAGGAGGAGATCATAGACCTCCTGGAGATCGAAAGCATACGCCATAAAACGGTGAACATGCTTCCCTACGGGCTCCAGAAGCGGGTGGAGTTGGGGCGGGCCTTGGCCCTGCAGCCCCGCCTGCTGCTCCTGGACGAACCCCTGGCCGGCCTCAACCTGGAAGAGGTGGAGGACATGGCCCGGTTCATCCTGGATATCAACGAGGAGGAGCGCTGGAAGGTCACCTGCATTTTGGTGGAGCACGACATGGGGGTGGTGATGGATATTTCCCACTCCGTATTTGTGTTGAATTTCGGACACAAAATCGTGGACGGCCCCCCAGAGGAAGTGCAGGCCAATCCGGAAGTGGTCAAGGCCTATCTTGGTGAAGAAGACATGTACACCACGCGGAGGTAGAGAAAATCCCTATGGACGCCAATATCACAAAGGATCTCACCATTCCCAAACTTTTCGTGGCGAAATGCAGGCAATACGGAAAAAGCCGGGTGGCCATGAGGGAAAAGGAGTTCGGCATCTGGATTCCTTTTACCTGGCAGGACTATTACAACAAAGTCAAATACATATCCCTTGGTCTGGTCAGCCTGGGGCTCAAGCCCGGGGACAAAGTGGCCATGATGGGCGACAACCGTCCGGAAGGCCTTTGGGTGGAAATGGCCGCCTTGTGCGCCGGAGGCGTGGGGGTGTGGCTGTTTCAGGATTGCATGAGCGATGAGGTCAAGTACATCATCGAGCAGTCCGACACGCGCTTTTTTGTGGGGGAGACCCAGGAGGAAGTGGATAAAGGCCTGGCTATTATCGATCAATGCCCCAAGCTGGAAAAAATCGTCTGGGACGATCCCAAAGGCATGCGGAATTACGGGCAGGACAGCCTGATCAGCCTGGGCAAGCTCATGGACCTTGGCAAGAGCCTGGACGAAAAAGAGCCCAGCTTGTTCGAGCAGATGGTGGCTAAAGGCCGCGGGGACGACATCTGCCTGCTTTTTTACACCTCCGGCACCACGGCCCTGCCCAAGGGCGTCCTCCTGACCCATTACAACATGCTGACCATGGGGGCGAACCTCATGGCTGTGGATCCGTGCAAGGAATCGGACGATTTCGTCTCCTACCTGCCTTTCGCCTGGATCGGCGAGCAAATGATGTCCGTATCCTGCGGCCTCCAGGTGGGCTACACCATCAATTTTCCGGAAGAGCCGGACACGGCCATGGAAAACATCCGGGAAATCGGCCCCCACGTTATGTTCGCCCCGCCCCGCCTGTACGAAGGCATGACCCGCCAGGTCCAGGTCAAGCACATGGACTCGGGCTGGATCAAACGCAAGATGTACACCCTGGCCAGCAAAATCGGGTACGCCGTCGCCAATCTGAAATTCGAAAAAAAACCGGTGCCCTTTTATATGAAAATCGCCCTGGCCCTGGCCAACACGTTGGTCCTGAACAAGCTCAAGGACCACTTGGGCATGACCCGTCTGCGCCAGGCCTATACGGGCGGCGCGGCCATGGGGCCGGATCATTTCCGTTTTTTCCACGCCCTGGGGGTGAACCTCAAGCAGATTTACGGACAAACGGAAATTGCGGGCATCGCCATTGTGCATCGGGACGGCGACATCAAGTTCGACACCGTGGGCACGCCCATTCCCGGCACGGAAGTAAAAATCGCCGAAGACGGCGAGATTCTCTGCAAGAGCCCCTCCGTATTCCAGGGCTACTATAAAAATGACGAGGCCACGGAAAAGACCCTGCTGGACGGATGGCTGGCCACGGGAGACAAGGGCTTTATCGACGATGACGGCCATCTGGTGGTTTTCGACCGGTCCAAGGACGTCATGACCCTCAAGGACGGCCGGCCTTTTTCGCCCCAATACCTGGAAACCCGCCTCAAGTTCTCCCCCTACGTGCAGGAGGCCTGGGTCATCGGACATGAGCGTGACTACGTCACGGCGGTCATGTGCATAGACTACTCCGTGGTGGGCAAATGGGCCGACGACAAAAAGCTCAATTACACCAGCTATATGGAGCTCTCCCAAAAGCCCGATGTGTACGACCTGGTGGCTTCCCAGGTGGAAATCGCCAACCAGGACCTGCCCGAACCGGCGAAAATCCATAAAATTATCAACCTTTATAAGGTGTTTGACGCGGACGATGAGGAACTGACCCGCACCAGCAAGCTCCGCAGGGCCTTTGTGGAAAAACGCTACAAGCAGATTGTGGACGCCTTGTACCAGGACGTGGACACCGTTCACATGGATACGACCATCACTTATGAGGACGGCAGAGAGCAGCATATCAAGACGGATCTCAGGATCCAAAAGCTCAATATGTAAGGAGCGGCGTGTATGGAAACCTTTGTGATTGCATTGATCACCGGAGTTCTTGTTGGAGGCATCTACGCCCTGGTGGCCCTCGGATGGGTTATTATCTACAAATGCTCCGGGGTGCTTAATCTGGCCATGGGGGAGCTGACGCTCATAGGAGCCTATGTCACCCTTACCTTTTATACGGCCGGCGTGCCGTTCATCCCCGCCGTTCTGCTGACCCTGGTGGTGGGCGCCGTCCTGGGCTATCTCACGGAGCGCATCTTTTTGGACAAGCTGATCGGAGAGCCCATCCTGGCCGTCATTATGGTGACCGTGGGGCTTTCCTTTTTTCTCAAAGGGCTGGTGGAATTTTTGTGGGGCACGGACACCCGGGTGTTCACGCCGCCGGTATTCAGCATCGAGCCCATTACCCTGAGTTTTCTAAAGATCAGCCCGGTGTACTTGTGGTCGTTCATTCTTTCCATTGTCCTGCTTATTTTGCTGGTGTCTTTCTTTAAGTTCACCAGTTGGGGGCTTTCCATGCAGGCCACGGCGGACGATGAAACCGCAGCCCTGTCCCTGGGCGTATCCGCCCGGTTCGTGTACGCGGCTTCCTGGGCCATTGCTTTCATGAGCGCGGGCGTGGGCGGGGCGCTGCTGGGCAATATCAACGGCATCAATATTTCCGTAGGCCATTTGGGGCTTTTGGTTTTGCCCGCTGTCGTGCTGGGAGGCTTGAACTCCATCCCCGGCGCCATTGTGGGCGGCATAACCATCGGCGTGCTCCAGAATTTGGCGGGAACCTATCTGGACGTTTATTTTCCCGGCGGAGTCAAGGAAATCGTTCCCTTTGTGTTTATGACGGTTTTCCTCTTGTTCAAGCCTTACGGATTGTGGGGATGGGAAAGAATCGAACGGGTTTAGCTTTTTAGCGCCTTTAGCGCGGAAAAAAGAGGAGAAGGTATATGTCCTCAGTCTGGTTACCATGCGGCGATTATCACGAGACGTATTCCCAGGATCAGGGATGGTGGCAAACCTCCCTCATTCGATTCAAAATGATTTCCCTGCTGGCCTTTGTCTTCATCGGGTGCCCATGGGCTCTGCCGGAAGGATGGCATTGGATCGCCTATGCCCTCGCGGGCTTGGGAGTCATTTTATTCCTGGTTAAGATCATTGCCAATCCTCCCGACTTCAAGGGGGAATGGGTTTTATATCCCTTTGTCCTGGCGCTTTTTATGCTGTATCGCCTGCCTGACTACTATTTAAGCGTCATGGTCATGATCGGGTATTACGGCATGGGCGCCCTGGGCGTGCAACTGCTCATCGGATACACGGGCTTGATTACCTTGGGCCACGCAGCGTTCATCGCCGTGGGGGCCTATGTCAGCGCTCTCATGGTCCTGTATTTCCATTGGCCCCAATTCATCCTGGACGCCGGCCTGGCCTATCCCATCTCCATAGTGGTTGCGGGCGTTTTCGCCGGATTCTGGAGCGTGCTTTTCGGCCTGCCTTCGGCCAAGGTGAAAGGCTTCTACCTGATCTTGACCACCATGGCCGCCCAGTTCATCACCGTGGATTTCATCCTCACCCAGTATGTGGCCCAGATCGGAGGGCGCGGGCAGGCTTTTTCCCTGCCGCCCGGCACCATCAAAGTCGGGCCTTGGGTGATCGATAGCGACGTGAAAATTTATTTTGTGATGGCCGTTATTTTAACCCTGATGGTGGCTTTTGTGGCCAATCTGTTCCGGTCGCGGGTGGGCAGGGCCTGGGTGGCCATCCGGGATAACGACATCGCCGCGGAAACCATGGGGATCAATATTGTCCAGTACAAGCTGCTGGCCTTTTTCGTGGCCGGCTTTTTGGGCGGCGTAACCGGGGCCTTTTGGCTGTCCAACACGGCCGCCCTGTCTCCCGAGCATTTCCCCTGGTTCTTGTCCCTGTGGCTGGTGGGCGTGATTTTAATCGGGGGCGTGGGCTCCATCCATGGCGCCATACTGGGCGCCTTGTTCATGGTTTTGATCACGGAAAGCCTGCAGTGGAGCGTCATCCCCCTGACCGATTATTACGATGAGGTGGCGGACACCTTAAATCCGGGCCAGTTGAAAAACATTCTGGATTGGCTGGTCCCCAAACTGCTGATGGACTTTGCATATATCAAGGACATGGTCTTTGGCCTGGCCATTTGCGCCTTTCTGATATTTGAGCCCAACGGGTTGTCCTACCGTTGGTGGCAAACCAAGAATTATTTCAATCTTTGGCCGTTTTCCTATTAGGTTTTCCAGCTTTATTCGCGATGTTCGAACAATGTATGGAAAGGAGGAAGGTGATGAGAAAAAAATGGAAGGTTCTGCTGGTGTTTTTTATCATAGGTGCGGTGGGGCTATGCTTCTCCGGGCCTGTCCTGGCCAAAACCGTCAAGGTGGGCGGCATCATGGACACCACGGGCGCCACCTCGGACGTGGGCAAGGACTATGCCTTCGGCATGGTGGAGGCGTTTAAGTACATCAACGAGAACGGCGGCATTAACGGGAACAAGGTCAAGTACACCTGGTTCGATTACGGGTACCGCATTCCTGAGGCCATCACCCGCTACAAGTTCCTCAAGCGCATGGGGGTTGTGGCCATCATGGGATGGGGCACGGGCGACACCGAAGCCCTCTCCCCCACAGTCAACCAGGATAAGCTGCCATACGTCTCCGCGTCTTACTCCGCGCATTTGACGGATCCGGCCAAATCCAAGTACAATTTCTTTTTCTCCTCGGATTATTCCACCAACGCCCGGGCCTGCCTGACCGCCTGGTTTGACAAAAAATGGCCCCAGCATCCGGATTACGGCAAGCGCAAACCCCGTTTTGCATGCTGCTACATGTCGGCCTCTCCTTACTGCAACGCGCCGATCAAGGCCATCAGAGACCATGCAACCATGCTGGGCTTTGAAGTGGGCGCGGATCAGGACGTCTCCCTGTTCGCCCTGGACGCCAAAAGCCAGATCAACGCCTTAAAGGAGTTCAAACCCGACGTGGTATGGCACGGAAACACCACCATGAGCGTTTCCGCCACCATGCGCGACGCCTACTCCCTGGGATTGGGCGCGGACTGGATCATCAACAACTGGGGCTTTGACGAAAACCTGCCTCGTCTGGCGGGGCCTGCCGCGGAAGGCGCCATCGGAGCCACCCCCTGTGCGTTCTTCGGCCAAAAGCAGCCTGACGGAAACTATTACAAGAACATGGATAAGGTGGTGGAGTACGCCGCCAAATACAACCCGGGCATTCCCCCTGAAAAACGTCTGATCCGCACCGTCCAGGCATGGGCGGACGCTTTGATCTTCTGGGAAGCCGCCAACCGCGCGGATAAAGCCGGATCTCTGGACGGCGAGACCATCAAGACCAAGGGCTTTGAAACCATGAGGAATTTCGACATCGGTTTGGGATCCTCTCCGGTCAGCTACACGGCCACGGACCACAGGCCCACCACCGGGTGCCTGGTGCAGGAATACCGGAACGGCGCATTTAACGAACTGTCCCGCGTGGACCTGAAAGCCCGCTGGCCCGAAAAGTGGGCCAACGAATGGCAGGGCTGGTAGGATTCGCTTCTCACTCCCATCCTTGGAGGTTACAGGCTTGGAAACGCAAGAGCCCATTTTGAAAATAAGCAATATCGAGGTCAAGTACCATGAGGTGATCCTGGTCCTCAAGGGCGTCTCCATTGAAGTGCCCAAAGGCGGAATTGTGGCCTTATTGGGCGCCAACGGCGCTGGAAAAAGCACCACCCTCAAGGCCATTTCCGGTTTGCTGAAAACCGAGGACGGCAAGGTGACGGACGGCGCCATTGAATTTGAAGGGGAGCGGATTCATGCTCAGGGGGCTGCGACCATCGCCCGGAAGGGCATTATTCAGGTGATTGAGGGACGCCGGGTATTTGAGCACTTGACGGTGGAGGAAAACCTCAAGGTCGGCGCGCACTTGCGCAAGTCCGGCTCCGTCAAGGAAGGCCTGGAAATGGTCTATCACTATTTTCCCCGATTACGGGAAAAACGCAACGAAACCGCCGGATTCATCTCCGGCGGCGAGCAGCAGATGACCGTGGTGGGCCGCGCCCTCATGACCGAGCCCAAACTGGTGCTTTTGGATGAACCGTCCATGGGGCTGGCCCCCATGCTCATCCATGAAATTTTCAATATCATCAAGCAGCTTAACGATGAGCAGGGCATTTCCATCCTGCTGGTGGAGCAGAACGCCAAGCTGGCTCTCAGCGTTGCGCCTTACGCCTATGTCATGGAAACCGGGAGAATCGTCATGGACGGAGAATCGTCCGCACTTACGGAAAACGAAGACATCAAGGACTTTTACCTGGGCCTGACGGATAAAGGCGGCAGGAAAAGCTTCCGCGAGGTCAAACATTACAAGCGCAGAAAGCGTTGGCTGAGCTGAAAGGAGGCGGGCCTGGCTTATTGTGCGCTTTTAGGGAGGGAATGCTATGAAAAAACTGACATGGTTCCTCATATTATTCATGTTTCTGGGTCTGGCCTCGTCATACGCTATGGCGCCCAAGCCCAGTGCAAGCAATTTTAAGGACCCTGTTGTAAGCCTGGAGCTTTTTGAAGTTCCCCAATACGACGGATTTTGGTATTACTCTAACAAAGTGGAGCCCACCAAGGGGAAAGCGGATAACCGGGGAGCGCCCCTTCCCATGAGTTTTCTGCTCGCTATCGAGAATCCCAACCCCTATCCCGTTACCCTGGAAGGGCTCAAGTTCACCGTGAATGTGGACGGTTTCGATCTGGTGACGGTCAATAATGACGACATGTACATTATCCCGGCCGAATCCACGGACCACGTCCGGGTGACCACCATGATCACGGCCCGGTCGGCCCTCCTATCCCTGATGGTCACGGGGGGATTTAAGCTGCAGGAGCAAGGCATGTCGCCTTGGGAGGCCCTGGAGAAATGGTGGACGGGCCTGGCCGGATACACCCAGCCGCTCTCGCTGAAGGGGGGGACTGCCGAAATCAGCGCCGGAGACGTCAGCAAGGTGCTGGCTTTTGAACTGACCTCCTCCTGACCCGTATACGCGCAATCGCCGGAAGCCCCGGTTTTGCCGGGGCTTCCGTATTTGTTTTTTTACAGTTCTATCGGAGGCGGAATATGCTCGTAAAAGACGTCATGACTGCAAATGTTGTTACCATCACCAGCGACACTTCCCTGGCCGACGCCAAACGCATTATGGAGGCCCATAAATTCCAGCGCCTGCCGGTGGTTGACAAAGGGAAGCTGAAAGGGGTGGTTACGGAAAAAAGGCTGGAAAAGGTTTCGCCCTCCGAGGCGACTTCCCTGACGGTCTGGGAAGTGGGGTATCTGCTGGAAAAAACCCCGGTCAGCAAGATCATGGCCAAAAACGTGGTGACCGTCACTCCGGAGATGACCGTGGAGGAAGGCCTGGCCCTGGCCCAGACCAACAAGGTCGGCGCCCTGGTGGTGGTTGAAGCCGGCAAGGTGATCGGCATTGTCACGACCAACGACTTTTTTTACAAGATCGCCAACAAGGTCCTGGGAATCGGCGAGCCCGGCACGCGCATTTTCATCCTGCGGGGCGGGGAAGGCCCGGAACTGGAAAAGATCCTGGGCCACATCAACAAGCATGAAATGAAGATCGTAACCATCCATGTGTTGTCTCCGCCGGACCAGGAAAAGCATGACGTGGTCATCCATGTGACCTCTAAAGACGTCAAGGCCCTTCTTAAGGACCTGCGCGCCGACGGATTCAAGGTGGCCACCCGCAGCCGTTAATGCTACCCGGCCCTGCGGGGGGGGATGGAAAAGGCCGTCCGCCGCGTTGGCAGGCTGTGAGCGCGAAATGATAAAAGCTGGAAGCAAAGCATTTTGACGATCCCCATGCGTCCCCTCTCGTCCTGCGCCTGAATTTACACCGGCCGCGGGATGAGGGCGTTATGGATCTATCGGCGAAAACTTGATGAATCGATTTACTTTGGGGGAGGCGGCGCCTTCCCGTGTGGTTATACGAGAAGTGGGGCCTCGGGACGGATTTCAGGCCGAGGACGTCATCATCCCCACGGATATGAAGCTGAAAGTCATCGGGGATTTGGCCCGGGCGGGAATCACGCACATTCAGGCGGTTTCCTTCGTCCATCCCAAAAGGGTTCCCCAGATGGCCGACGCCGAGCAGTTGATGGAATCCCTTGAAAAACAGCCCGGGGTCGTTTACAGCGGCCTGGCCCTGAACCCGGCCGGCGTGAAAAGAGCGGCCGCCTCCCGGGTGGACGCCGTGGAAATCAGCATTTCCGCCAGCGACTCCCACAGCCGGAAGAACACGGGCATGGGCCGGGATGAGGCCATGGCGCAGGCCGGGGATATGATTTCCCTGGCCCGGGACGCGGGCCTGGACGTCATCGCCGGCGTGCAATGCGCCTTCGGCTGCGTCTACCAGGGGAGCATCCCCGAAAAACAGGTCCTGGACATGGTGGAGGCTTTTCTGGTCCACTCCCCCCAGGCCCTGTGCATCGCAGACACCACGGGCATGGCCGGGCCGTTGGAGGTGGGGGGCTTGATGTCCCGGATCGCTTCCATGGCTGGGGATTTACCGGTTTTTCTCCACCTGCACGACACCCGCGGCCTGGGCTTGGTGAACATGACGGCCGCGATTATGAGCGGTATTCATCACTTCGACGCATCTTTGGGCGGTATGGGGGGGTGTCCCTTCGTCCCCGGAGCTGCGGGCAACATCCCCACGGAAGAGGCGCTATATCTCATGGAGCGCCTTGGCATCGCCACGGGAACGGCCGTCGACCAGGTGGCCGCCTGCACGCGCGCTTTGGAAATATTTTTGAGGCGCATTCTTCCCGGCCGGATTCATCGGCTGAAATAAGCAATTTTTAGCGTAAAAATTTCGTTGTTTTTCGTAAAAAAACGGAAAATCGGGGATTTTTTTAAATCCTCTTGACATGGGAATGGACTAAACTTAGAATCTAACTCAGCATATCGCCCATTTTTTGAGCGATATTCATAAAGAGAGCCTGAAATGACCAATACGGAAAATAAAAAAAAGGCCATCCTCCAATCAGCCACCCGCCTGTTCTCCCAGATGGGCTTCTCCCAAGCCACCCTGTCCCAGGTGGCCAAAGGCGCGGGCATTACCACGTCAGGCATATACAACTATTTCAAATCCAAAGAAGAAATCCTCTTCGCCATCATAGAAAACTTCATGACCCAAAGCCTGAAAGGCCTCCAGGAGCACCTGGAAGGCATTCACGGGGCTGAAAACAAACTCAGAAAAGCCATTTGGTTTCATTGCCGTACATATTCCCAGGGAAAAAAGGAAATCCAAATTATTCTGGAGTCCCGGTCCTATCCTGATTTTTACGAGTCCCAGGCCTATATCGCGTTGCGGGATTACAGCCGGGTCATCACCCGGGTGATCAGCGAGGGCATGGAACAAGGCGTGTTCCATGACCTTTCCCGGGCCGGCCTCTTGCGGGACATGATCCTGGGCGCCGTGGACCACCTGGCTTTAGACTGGACCATCAACAACGCCCCCAGCCCCCTGGAATTTGCCGACCGGCTCTTTGACATCATCATGGCCTCGGTGACTCCCCAGGACTCCGACCCCGAGGAGGACGACAAGAAAGAGCGCAAAAAAAAGCTCATTATCGACTCCGCCAGCCGCCTTTTCGCAGCCAACGGGTACAGCGGAACCAACATGCTTGCCGTGGCCAAGGAAGCCGGCGTGGCCGAGGGCACCATCTACGAATATTATCAGAACAAGGAAAACCTGCTTATCAGCATCCCCAGGGCCAAGCTGGAGGAGCTTCTGGCCCAAATGGACTATGAAGCGCCTGAGCGCAATTTGCGGGAGAGCATTCTGAGCCTGTTTCGTTTTTATTATCAGGACAGGGACTACTCCACCATTCTCATCCTCATGCTCAGGCCCAATCGCAGCTTTTACAGCTCCGAAAGCAACCAAAGCCTGGACCGCATCTTTTCTTTGATGGAAAGGGCCATCGTCCAGGGGCAGGAAAAAGGCCTGTTCTCGCAAAACGTGGACCTAAGCCTTTGGAGGAACCTGCTTTTCGGCGCCATAGACCATATTTTAATTCCGTGGATCATATTCAACAGGGAGTACGACCTGATGCAGATCGGCCGGGAAGTCTCCCGGCTTGTCATAAATGCCTTACAAACTCATGGAAGCCAGACTTCCGCAGGAGGGTAAAATGGAAGAAGAGCTGGTATTGTCCCAGACCGAGGATCAGGTTCTAACGCTCACGTTAAACCGGCCCAAGGTAATGAACTCATTTAATTTCGCCATGCTGCACGCCTTAAAGGCGGCGGTCGATAAAGCCCGGTTCGACCCTGAAGTCCGCGTGATCATCATCACCGGAGCAGGCGACCGGGCTTTTTGCGCTGGGGCCGACCTCAAGGAAAGGGCCACGCTCACGCCTGTCCAGGTCAAGGAGTTCATCTATACAATTCGCAATCTTTTTACGGATATTGAAAATCTGCCCAAGCCCGTGATTGCTGCGGTGAACGGCATCGCCCTGGGCGGCGGCACGGAACTGGCCCTGGGCTGCGACATCAGATTGGCCGCCGAAACGGCTGCCATGGGCCTGACCGAAACCACCCTGGCCATCATACCGGGGGCGGGCGGCACCCAGCGCCTTCCCAGGCTCATCGGCAAAGGCAAGGCCAAGGAGCTTATTTTCACCGGCAAAAGGGTGGACGCCCAGGAAGCCCTGGACCTTGGCATGGTGAACAAGGTCGTCCCCGGCGACTCCTTGCTGGACGCCGCCAAGGAAATGGCCGCCGCCATCCGCAAGAACGGCCCCATTGCCGTCACCCAGGCCAAATACGCCATCAATCAAGGCATGGAGACCGACCTGTCCACAGGCCTGGCCATCGAAAGCAATGCCTACTGGATCACCATCCCCACCAAGGACCGGCTGGAAGGTCTTGCCGCTTTCAGGGAAAAACGCAAACCTGTGTACAAAGGCGAATAAGGAGTCGACATGTCTGCAACCAAACTGACAAACAGGGAACATTGGGAGGCCCAGGAGCAGGAGCTCGCCAAGCTGGTCGAGGCTGCCGTGAACGCGGGCGGGGAAAAGGCGGTGGAGCGCCTGAGCAAGCAGGGAAAGCAGCCTGTGCGCAACCTCATCGCCAAGCTCATAGATCCGGGTACGGAGTTTTTTGAACTTTCCACCATTGCGGGATTCGGCATGGACTACCCCGGCGTGCCTGATATACCGGGCGGCGGCGTGGTCTACGGCATAGGCAAAATCCACGGCAATTGGACCATGATTCTCGGCAACGACCCCCGGGTTAAAGCCGGAACCTACTTTCCCATCACCCTGAAAAAGCACATGCGCGCCCAGGCCATCGCCGAAAGGTGCGGCCTCAATTGCGTCTACGTCGCCGACAGCGGCGGGGCTTTTCTCCCAATGCAGGCCGAAATCTTTCCGGATGATCAGCAGTTTGGGTCCATGTTTTTCAACATGGCACGCATGAGCGCCATGGGCCTCAAACAGATCACCCTGTCCACGGGCGGAAACACGGCCGGCGGCGCCTACATAGTCTTCATGGCCTGCCAGTCCATCATGATCGACAAAATGGCCTACTCCTTCCTGGGCGGGCCTCCTTTGGTCAAGGCCGCCACGGGAGAGGATATTTCAGCCGAAGACCTGGGCGGCGCAAAAATTCACACCCAGGTGTCCGGCGGCGCCGACCATCTGTGCAAGGACCAGGAGGAAGCCGTATCCAAGGTGCGGGAAGTCCTGTCCATGGAGCCGCCCCAATCCATATCCATTCACCGCTTTGAACCCAAAGAGCCCAAACAGCCGGTGACGGACATTTACGACAACCTGCCCGCCAATGTGCACCAGGGCATCAAAACCCGCACCATCCTCAAAGCCATCGCCGACGACAGCGAGTTCCTGGAGTATAAAAAAGAATACGCCAAAGGGCGCGGAGACAACATCATCACGGGAAAAATCAGGCTCAAGGGCATTCCCGTGGGCGTCATCGCTTCCAACAACGCGGGCATCATCTTTGTGGAGGCCGCCCGCAAAGCCACGGAATGGATTGTGCGCTGCAGCCAGGAAAAAATTCCGCTGCTGTTCATCCAGGCCTCGCCCGGATACATGGTGGGCTCCCAGTCGGAGCATATGGGCATCGGCAAATACGGCGCCGACATGGTCCGCGCCGTGAGCTGCGCCCAGGTGCCCCGGATACAGATCGCCATCGGCCCGGATAACGGGGCCGCCAACTACGGCATGTGCGGCAGGGCCTACAAGCCCCACTTTCTGTTCCACACCATGCGGTCCCGCACTTCGGTCATGAGCGGCCGTTCCGCGGCCTTTGTGCTTTTGTCCATTGAAGAGCGCAAGCGCGCGGCCCAGGGAAACCCGCTGACGGAAGAAGAGAAGGCCGAATTCCAAAATAAAATGATTGCCAAGTACGACGGCGAAGCCCATCCGTTTTATTGCGGCGCCAGGCTTTTGTCGGACAAGGTTTTGCGTTTCTCGGAAATGCGGGATTGGCTCGCCATGGCCTTTGAAGTGAGCTTGTTGAAGCCCATCGGCGACCCTGCATTCGGAAACTTGCGCTTTTAACCATTTTTGAGAAAAACGCCCACGCGTTTTATCCTACTAGGAAAGGGAGACAACCATGAGCGAATTGAAATACCCTAAAAAAGTAACGGTTGGGGACATCACCGTCCGGGACGGGTTCCAGCACGAAGAAATTTTTATCCCCACGGACGCCAAAGTCTGGGTGGCCGAGCAATTGATCCTGGCCGGCTTCAAGCGGATTGAAACCACCAATTACGGGCCTCCTAAACTTATGCCTCAGTTTAAGGACGCCGACGAACTCACCAGAAGGCTTCGCAACTCCAAAAAGATCAAGCATTTGATCGATGACGTGGAGCTTACCGCCATCACCATTCGGGAAAAGGCGGCGGAGCGCGCCATCCAGGCCAAGCTGGACGGCAACGGCCCTGACCGGATTTTGTTTATGGTCTCCACCAGCGAATCCCATCACAAGACCAACTCAGGCCTCAGCCTAGACGCCTATTGGAAAATGTGCGAGGAATACATTCCCAAGGCCCACGATGCAGGCCTGAAAGTTTGCGGCACGGTAAGCACCATTTGGGGCTGCCCCATCGAAGGCCCCACGGAGCTGCAAAAGGCTGTGGACTTCACCAAGCGTTGGCTGGATATTGGCGCCGATGACATCGAACACGCCGACCACGACGGGTCCGCGCCCCCCAACAAGGTCTACGACTATTTTTCCCTGATCCTGGACCAGATTCCCGATCCCAGCCTGCATGTGGCCCACTTCCACGTCACCCGCGGCTGGGGCTGCGCCAATGTGCTGGCGGCCCTTCAGGCTGGAATCACCCATTACGAGTCCACCATCGGCGGTTTGGGCGGACAACCCGCCAACTTCTGCGACAGGGTTCCCGTAGGCGGAACAGGCAAGTACTATTACGAGGACGCCTCCATCGTGGGCCTGATTTCCACCGAGGACATGGTGGTCATGATGGACGAGATGGGCATTGATACGGGACTGGATGTGGACCGGGTGCTGGATATCGGCCGCATGATGGAAAAAATCATCGGCCGCCGCCTGCGCTCCGAATGCGCGCACACCGGCAGAATTCCCAAGACCTTGACCGGCAGAGTCTAAGCCTGCCGTTTATTCCAAAAAAAAAAACGCCGGAGCAACTCAGGCGCTGCTCCGGCGTTTGCTTTTTTACGGCGATCCGTTTTCGTTTAATCGATGGCGTCGACGCCCTCCCATTTGGTGGGGGGGCCTATCAAGACGAAGGGAGCGGGATTCCGCTTGCCGCCGCTCCAGCTCATGTAGCCGTAGCCCAGATACAGGTTGGGATTGATTTCCCTTATTTCGTCCCGCATGGAGCTTAGCATGCCCAGGTTGTATTTTTCATAAACCAGGTGAAAGGAGTCCCGGTCGTCATACACGGAGGGGCCTACGTAGGTGTCCATTTTCACCAGGCGGGCAACGCCCTCTCCGTTTCCCGACCCTGTTAAAAAAATATTGTAGCCCCAACCTTCGGTTCTGGAGGCGGGCGTAAAAGCCTTGCCGATCCACTTCCCGGGGCCCATCAGGTTGTGCGTAAAAAAGCTGGATGCCTTGGCAAGCACGCCTTTATCCAGTAATTGGGCCCGATACTCTCCTTTCATGTTTTGGAAAGACGGGGTTTTTGCGGCGTAAAAAAGCTGCATGATTTCCGATTTTGAAAGAGCCTCGATGTGTTGGACCCTTGCGTTGGAAGCGCTAATGCCAAGGATTTCGCCCATGGAGCGGCCTGAGGGGCCTCCCAACCCGTTTTGCAGGATGTTGACGGCCACGGGCGTTGCAATGACAAGAGCCAGCACCAACAAAAAAATCAGCAATTTTTTCATAATGTTCTCCTAAAGCTGCATGTACCCCTTTGGGACCAAGGCCACATATCGTTCCTTTTTGGTGGCCGCCTGAAGAATAACGTCAATACTTTCCAATAAGACGGCTACATCGTTGGCTGATCTTCTGTCGTCCTCCTTCCATGTCCTGATTAATGATCGAACTTCTTTTAAACTGGAAGTCATGGCAGCGCTTTTGGCCTGATGCTTGGCTTCCATTTCACGATAACGGAATAAAATCTGATCCAATAACGCCCGGATAAAAGGCAGGCTTTTATCCAGGGCGTCTTTCATTTGATTGGATGTCATGGCGACCAATTGGCAGGCGGACGCCGCCTCGGCTGAGGCGCTGCGGGGCTCCCCCGTGATTATGGCGGTTTCGCCGAGAATCTGGCCGGCCTTCAGATGGGCCAGAATGACCCTATTGCCTTCCTCTTTGCGAAACACGCAAACCACGCCGCTTTTCACCAGGAAAACCCTGTCGCCGGGATCCCCTTCGGAGAATATCCGCTGCCCCTTGTGATACACCATAACAGGGAATTTATGGTCGTCCTGCGTCATGGAAAACCTTCCTACCTGGAAAGCTCCGGAATATCCTTGTAGAAGTCCAGCGCCTGGGGATTGGCCAGGGCGTCCGTGTTTTCCACAGGCTTATTCTCGATCACTTTCTTGACGGCCAGCTCCACCTTTTTCATGTTCAAGGTGTAAGGCACGTCCGGCACCTCTATCACCTTGGCAGGCACGTGCCTGGGCGAAGCGTTTTGCCGGATGCCAGCCCTCAGTTTGTTAATAACGTCATCCGTCAGGGCCTGGCCTTCGGCCATTTTTACAAACAGGATGACGCGAACGTCATTGTCCCAATTCTGGCCCACAACCACTGAGTCCGCAATTTCCTCAAAATTTTCCACAACCCGATAAATCTCAGCGGTTCCAATGCGCACGCCGCCCGGGTTCAAGGTGGCGTCGGATCTACCATACATTACCACCCCGCCGCGTTCCGTAACTGTTATGAAGTCTCCATGATGCCAGACTCCGGGGTATTTGTCAAAATATGCCTTGTGATATTTTTTCCCGTCAGGATCTTCCCAGAAATAAATGGGCATGGAGGGAAAGGGTTTGCGACAAACCAGCTCCGCCTGCTGATTGATGACCGGCTGCCCATTTTCGTCAAAAGCGGCCACATCCATAGCCAGGCCGCGGCATTGCAGCTCCCCGGCAAAGACCGGTCCCATGGGGTTGCCCAGGGCGAAGCAGCCGTTCAGGTCCGTTCCGCCGGCGATGGAGGCCAGTTGGATGTCTTCTTTGACTTCCCGGTAAACCCACTCAAAGCCCTCTATGGAAAGGGGAGAGCCGGTGGAAAGCACCGCCCTCACCGAAGAAAGGTCGTAATGCTTGCCGGGCTGGCCCCCCTGGTCCATTAAGGCCGCGATGTAGCCCGCGCTGGTGCCGAACACGGTGACTTTCTCGTCCTGGGCCATTTTCCACAGGACTTCGGCGTCCGGATGAAAAGGCTGGCCGTCATATTGAATGATAGTGGCGCCCACCCCCAGGCTGGAGGTCAGCCAGTTCCACATCATCCAGCCGCAGGTGGTAAAGTAAAATATGTTATCCTCGCGCTTGAGGTCCGTATGGAGCACAAGCTCTTTAAGATGATGGACCAGAATGCCGCCGGCGCTCTGGACCATGCACTTGGGCAGGCCGGTGGTCCCGGAGGAGTACATGATGTACAAGGGGTGATCGAAAGGCAGTTGTTCGAATTCGATTTCCAGGCCGTCTTCCTGGGAAATGAAATCCTGGAAATGGATGGCGTTGGGCAAGACCGAGATATCCGCCCTTTCCTGCGTGTAAGGGACGACCACCAATTTTTCCAAGGAAGGAAGCTGGTTGACTACGCCGGAAATCTTCTCCAGGCTGTCCAGGTCTTTGCCTTTAAACCGATATCCGTTGGCCGTAAACAACACCTTTGGCTTGATCTGGCCGAAGCGGTCCAGCACGCCCTTGATTCCGAAATCCGGGCTGCAGGAAGACCAGATGGCGCCAATGCTGGCGGCGGCCAGCATGGCCATGACGGTCTGGGGCATGTTGGGCATGAAACCGGCGACCCGGTCCCCGGTTGTTACGCCCATGTCCCGCAATGACTTGGCCAGCCGGGCGACCTGGTCGTATAGCTGAGCGTAGCTTATTCTGACGGGCTCGGCCCCTTCTCCCTGGAACACGATGGCCAGGCGGTCGTCCCGATATTTCAGCATATTTTCGGCAAAGTTCAGTTTGGCGCCCTCAAACCATTTGGCGCCCGGCATCTTTGTCGGGTCGTCGATCACCTGGATATAGGGGGTGGAGGCTTTAACCCCTACAAAATCCCATAAAACCGCCCAGAAGTCGGCGATGTTGTCCACGGACCACTGGTGCAGCTCGGGATAGGTTTGAAAATTTTTGCCGAACCGTTGGTTGATCTCGCCCATAAACCGGAACATGTTGGTTTGTTCTATGCGCTCTCTTGACGGTGTCCACAATAATTTGCTCATGGCAGGATTCCTTTCAGATCAGAATTGATCAAATCGCCGGGCGCCATAAGGCGCAGGCCGGTATTGAAGTAGGGGGTGAGTCCAGCCTCCTTGCATTCGGGGGACAAGGCCTGGAGGCGCCTGGGGGCGTAAGAAAATTTTTTCCAGCAAAGGCTTGTTTTCCGGGGGATGACGAGAGGCGCAAGGCCTCGGTTCACAGGGCCGGGCGCCCTTCCCGCAACACCCATGGCGCGCGAAGCCGGCGATGCGCTGACTGATCCAAGGGGCGCCCCGGCGACTAATCAGGGCCTGGGATAATTTTGAGGCAGATTCTCCATTGAAATCAAGATGCTGTCGCTCTTCCAGTCGCGCTCCGCATACATCGCATTTGGAAAGATCAAACATAGGACCACTCCTTATCTTGAAGGGCTATCCAAGGCATGCCTTAACATAGCATTTTTTCGGCAAGGAGCAAGGATTTTTAGGCTTTTAGCCTATATTTACAGGTAAATCCCGTCTATAATCTTTTTTGCTTTTTTATACTCGGCTTTTCCGTCCCTGGCGGCGCCGGGCAAAATAATTATTCGTTGTAATTTCTTATTATTGCGCGTAAAATGAATGATAAAGAATCCGCGAAACCCCGTGAGGGGTGGATGGGGCTCAATTTTTGAAATTTCAGAAAGCGCAATTCTTGTCGTCGCAGATAACAGCCTGTTTTTTATAATGCTTCCAACCAATAAAACCGCGGAAATCAGCAGCACAAGCCCAAGATGAACCTGGCCGTCATAAATAAAAAACACCCCGTTTATTAATAAAACCAGGCCCACAACCAGGTACATCCCAAAGGCTTTGGCTACGGTAGGCCCGAAAAGAGCCGTGGAAAGCCGGCCGGCGACGGTCTCCCGGCTGATGATGATTTCGTTTTCCGTTACCTGACACTCGCCGGTTTTTGTTAAAAAAGTGTTTTCGTCCATAAAGTATAATTGTTTATATATTAATGAGTTAATTGAATGAGGAGCCTCTCGGGCCAGCAAGGCGCCTCCGTCCGCAACCAGAACGCGCCCGGTGGCGTACGGATGGGTCATAAGGTATATGTACGCTATGGCGATGTCTTCAGGATCGCCCTATGTTTTTTATGGAAATATCTTAGCCAATTCCTCTGTTTGTTTAGGCTTAAGGCGCACAAAGCCCGGAGAAACCCCATTTATCCGAATGAGGCTCAATTCCATGCCTGGGCCCATGCCTGAGGCGCTTCCTGCAACTAAATGCACTTGCCTTTTCATCCGTCTGTAAGGCCCATGTCCCGGCTCCGAAGAAATCAGTTTACTCGCCATGCTCCCTGACCCACGCCAATACGTCCGCATAGGGATAATCCTCCAAAGCGCCAAATCCTGCAAGTCCTTTGGCTTTTGCGGCGGTTAAGAATGGAGACGGCAGCCCGCATAAGAATCGGGCGGTTTTAATGGCTGTGGCTTTCCCCTGCAGGGCCTGGGAAAAGGCGGCCGTAAGATCATTGTAATTGAACCCGGAGAGCGGGGCGAGTTTTTTATACGACTTCAGCTTGGCGGGCCCTGTTTCGCAAACCGTGCAATGGCCGCACTGGGGGGCGCCTTGATCTCCAAAATGCCCGGAAAGGCTTTGGGGAAGGCACTGCCGCTCCTGAAAAAAATCTACCAAAGCGTGCACCCTGGCGACTTCGGCGTTCTCCTTTTTTTCAAACAGATTATGCAACTCTTGGCAAAGAGCGTCCTTGTCAAAGTCCCTCTTAATGATCCGATAGACGTCCACCGCCCTGGAACTCCTGAGTTCCATCCATCCCTTGCTTTCAAAGTATTCCAACGCGACCAGAATGCGCTCACGGGGGGACTGGGTTTGCTCCATGATGGCATCCATGTTGGGGCGCCACCATACTTTCGCGGCCTGGGAATTGGCGACTATGCTTTCCACAAACTCCCTTCGTTCGCCCTGAAACTTGTCCGGCAGGTCTTTGGGGTTCTCCAGGGGCTTGAAGCTGATTTCGTCAAAGTAGGTTTTTATGGGTTCAATAATCCCCATCATCTCCAGATAAACCAGAAGGGTTTTTAGGGGCAGAGCGCGGATATCCGTTTTACTGGATAACGCAAACAGCCGCACCTCCCATTCATTGCTTTGGCTGTTATGGATTTGATCCACCACCGCTGCAACGCCTTCCTTTTCCGGGGTGTCGCCGTACACATAGTTTTCCAGGATGTTCACCCCGTCCAGGTTGGGCAACGCCTGGCACAAGGCAGGCTTGCCGTCCCTGCCCGCCCGGCCGATTTCCTGGCTGTACCCTTCCAGCGACTTTGGCAGGTCGTAATGGATCACACGGCGGATGTCCGCTTTGTCAATGCCCATGCCAAAGGCGATGGTGGCCGCTACCACATGGACCCTGCCTTCCATGAATTCATTTTGAACGGCCTCGCGATCCTCATTGCGCATGCCTGCATGGTAGGCTTTGGCTGCAAATCCTTGCTTTTCCAAAAAAATAGCAACCTGCTCGGCGGTTTTTTGCCTGGTGACGTACACTATGGTGGGGGCCTGGGGCTTGTTGGCTATAATATCCTTTAAAGCCTGATCCTTTTGGGAATCAGGCATGGGCGCCACCCGTAAATAAAGATTCTCCCGATAAAATCCGGTATTGACAAAGTTTTCAGGCGGTATGCCGAATTTCTCCCCCATGTCCTTTTGCACTTCGGGGACGGCGGTGGCCGTGAGCAAAAGGACCTGGGGCGCGTTGAACTCACTGGCGTAGGCGGGGATTTTCAAATACTCCGGCCGGAAATTATGCCCCCATTCGGAAATGCAGTGGGCTTCGTCCACAACCAACAATGACAGCTTCCATTTTTTAAGATGAATGCGGAATCTCTCGTTCCGAAAACGCTCCACGGAGATCATGAGAATCTTCAGCTTGCCGGATTTGGCGTCATCCAGCACCCGGCTGTATTCCTCCCGGGAAAGGGACGAGTCCAGCCTGGCTGCAGGAATGCCTTTTTCCAGGCAAAAGTCCAACTGATCCTTCATAAGGGAAAGGAGAGGGGAGATGACCAAAGTGAGGCCGGGCAGCGCCAGGGCGGGAAGTTGGTAGCACAAGGATTTGCCTGCGCCGGTCGGAAACAATGCGCACGCGGACTTTCCTGCAAGAATAAGGTCAACGACCTCTTTTTGGCCTTCCAAAAAAGTTTCAAAGCCGAACCGAGCTAATAGGGCGTTGGGATTATCCTGTTCCATGCCATCGGCCTCCTTGCCTGAGTCGTCTCCTTACCATACCCGAGTCAGGGGAAAAAGAAAACCCTTCCCCAAAAAACAGGGAAGGGTTTCCTTTTAACCATAAATTTAAGCCGTTAAGCAATTTCCATAGAAATTTTTAGAAAACCTCTTTGCACAGCTCGCCCAGCGTTCCCAGGTTTTCGCAAACATGGATGCCGGCGTCTTTCATGGCTTCGATTTTAGCCTGAGCGGTTCCGGAAGACCCGCTGATGATGGCGCCTGCGTGCCCCATACGGCGGCCGGGAGGCGCGGTGAGGCCGGCGATGAAGCCCACAACCGGAATCTTCAGGTTGGCTTTGATGAATTCGGCCGCTTCTTCTTCCGCGCTGCCGCCGATCTCGCCCACCATGACAATGCCCTTGGTTTCCGGGTCTGCTTCAAAAGCGGACAGAACGTCTATGAAGTTGGTGCCGTTGACCGGGTCGCCGCCGATGCCGATGCACGTGGTCTGGCCCATGCCCTGCTGGGTGAGCTGATGCACCACCTCATAGGTCAGGGTGCCGGAGCGGGAAACCACGCCGATAGGTCCGCCGGGCTTGTGGATTTTGCCCGGCATGATGCCCAGCTTGCACTCGCCGGGAGTGATGACGCCGGGGCAGTTGGGGCCGATCAGGCGGGTTTTGCTCTTGGCCAGATGATTTTTCACCTTCATCATGTCCAAAACCGGGATGCCTTCCGTGATGGCGACCACCAGGTCCACTTCCGCGTCAATGGCTTCCAGGATGGCGTCAGCCGCAAACGGAGGCGGCACGAAAATCATGGAGCAATTGGCGCCTGCGCCCTCCACAGCCTCGTAGACCGAGTTGAAGACCGGCACGTCGTCCATTTTCTGGCCGCCCTTGCCGGGAGTCACGCCGGCCACGATATTAGTTCCGTATTCAATGCACTGGCGGGTATGGAATTGGCCTTCCTTACCCGTAATGCCCTGCACCACAACTTTGGTGTCCTTGTTGACAAATATACTCATGGGGAATCCTCCTCCCTTGGCAATGTTTACTGAACGATCTGGGCGACCTTGGCCGCAGCGTCCTTAAGGTCCTTGGCGCCGGTGAGATTCAGGCCGCTCTCCGCAAGGATTCTGCGTCCCTCATCCACATTGGTGCCTTCCATGCGCACCACAACCGGCACGTTCAGGCCAACCTTTTTGGCCGCTTCCACCACGCCGCTGGCCAAAACATCGCAACGGAGAATTCCGCCGAATATATTAATCAGGATGCCCTTGACATTCTTGTCGCTCAAAATGATGCGGAAGCCGTTTTCCACCTGCTCGGCGTTCGCGCCGCCGCCCACGTCCAAAAAGTTGGCGGGCTCGGCCCCGGCTTGCTTGATGATGTCCATGGTGGCCATGGCCAGGCCTGCGCCGTTGACCATGTTGCCCACGTTTCCTTCCATTTTGATGTAGTTGAGGTTGAACTTGGAGGCTTCCACTTCCAAAGGCTCTTCCTCGTCAAGGTCGCGGTATTCCTGAATGTCTTTGTGACGATACAAGGCGTTGTCGTCAAAATTGATCTTGGCGTCCAGGGCGATGATGCCGTCGTCGCCTGTCAGGACCAGGGGATTGATTTCCAAAAGCGAGCAATCCTTGTCCATGAACATTTTGTACAGGCCCTGAACCATTTTGATAAAGGGCTTGATCGCCGCAGGAGGCAGGTTCAAACGATAGGCGGCCTGCCTGCAGTGGTATCCCTGGACTCCCAACAGCGGATCCACGGGAACCTTTATGATTTTTTCCGGCGTGGAAGCCGCCACTTCCTCGATGTCCATGCCGCCTGCTTCGCTGCACATGATGACGATCTTGGCGGTGGCCCGATCCACGATAATGGAAAAATACAGTTCCTTGGCAATGTCCAGGCCCTGCTCCACCAGCAGCTTTTGGACCTTTTGGCCCTCCGGTCCGGTCTGATGGGTGACCAGTTGCATGCCGAGAATTTCGCCGGCTATGGTTTTAACTTCTTCAATATTTTGAGCTAACTTGACGCCGCCGCCTTTTCCGCGGCCGCCTGCATGAATCTGCGCTTTGACTACAACAGGAAAATCTCCCAGTTCCTTGGCCGCCTCTACCGCTTCATCCACGGAAAAGACAGGTTTGCCCTTGGGAACCGGCACGCCGTAATTAGCAAACAGTTCTTTTGCCTGGTACTCATGAATTTTCATGCAAAAATCTCCTTATTACCCGATGACGCAAAGAACTTCGCCCTTTTTCACATTGTCGCCCACGCCGAAATTGATGGCTTTGACAACGCCGGAAGCCGGGGCGGGAAGGGCGTTCTGCATTTTCATGGCCTCAAGGACCAGCACTGCCTCGCCTTCCTTAACCTCATCGCCTACGTTCTTTTCAATGGCCGTGACCATGCCGGGCATGGGGGCGGTGATAGGCGTTCCATCCACTGCAGGGGCAGCGGCGGCAGCGGGCTTGGCGGCTGCTTTCCTGGGAGCTGCAGCCGGTTTGGGGGCTGCGGCCGGAGCTGCGGCGGGAACCACGGAAGTAACCACGGGCGCGCCGCCCACTTCTTCCACGTCCACCTCAAAGTACTCGTCATCCACAAAGACGTTGAAGGTGCGGACGCCGGGGCCTTTTTCCGGAGCTTCCTTTTCCACCTTTTCAATCACCAGACCCTTGCGGGCTTTCTTGACCAGGTCCTCTTCGGCCAACGCCTGCTCCAGGGTGCGGGGCTTGACTTCATCCGGCACAGGCGCCTTGCCGTATTTCCATTCCAGGAACTTTTTGCCGGTGACAGGGTAAATGGCGTACAGCACCAGATCGTCAATATCCTTGGCCAGGTCGCCGATTTCCTTTTTGGCGTCTTCCATTTCAGGGGCCAAAACCTCGGCCGGACGGCAGGTGATGGGCTCTTCGCCGCGTTCGTAGCCCTTGAGGGCTTTTTTCTGCACTTCGGGATTGATGGGCACGGCGGTCTTGCCGTATAAGCCGTAGCACAGGCCCTTCACCTGGTCGGTGATCATCTTGTAGCGTTCTTCCGGAGTGTCATGCAGCACGTTCATGACGGTCTGCACGCCCACGATCTGGGAGGTCGGCGTGACCAGGGGGACTTGGCCCAGGTCTTTGCGGACCCTGGGAAGCTCGGCGTACACTTCGTCGATGCGGTCCAGAGCGTCCATGTCGCGGAGCTGGTTGACCAGGTTGGAAAGCATGCCGCCGGGTGTCTGATGCAGAAGCACGTTGATGTCGATGATGGACATCTTGGTGTCGTCCAGCAGATACTTGTACTTGGGCATGACTTCTTTTTCCAGCTTTTCGCTGATGGCGGCCAGGAGCTTGATGTCAAAGCCCGTGTCCCGGTTGGTTCCCAGAAGCGCCATGACCAGAGGCTCGATGGCGGGATGGGAGGTGCGGAACGCGTAGGGACTCATGCACGTGTCAATGATGTCCACGCCGGCTTCGATGGCCTTCATGTGGGACATCTGGGCCATACCGGAAGTGAAATGGCTGTGCAGGTGGATGGGAGGCTTGACGTTTTCCTTCAGGGCCTTGACGATTTCGTAGGCGTCGTAAGGAGAAATCAGGCCGGCCATGTCCTTGACGCAGATGGTGTCCGCGCCCATGGCTTCCAGGTCCTTGGCTTTGTTGACGTAATAATCCAGGTTGTAGACCTCTCCGCCCAGGCGGGGTTCGGTCAGGGTGTAGCAAATGCAGCCCTGGAAATGCTTGCCGCATTTTTTGATGACGGGGACGACCGTCTCGAAGTTCCGGTAGTCGTTCAAAGCGTCAAAGGTGCGGAAGATGTCCATGCCGTTTTCCGCAGCGCGTTCCACAAAGGCTTCCGCCAGGTCGTCGGCGTAGTTTCTGTAGCCCACCAGGTTCTGGGCCCTGAGCAGCATGGAAAAGGGAGTCTTTTTCATGTACTTTTTCAGGGTGCGGATGCGTTCCCAGGGATCTTCGTTCAAAAAGCGGTGCATGGTGTCAAAGGTGGCGCCGCCCCAGGTTTCCGTGGCCCAGAAGCCCACTTCGTCCATCATTTCCGCAACGGGTATCATGTCTTCGGTGCGGCCGCGGGTTGCAAACAGGGACTGGTGGCCGTCCCGCAGGGTGAGGTCCTCGATTTTGACCGCGCTTCTTGCCTTTTTACGGTCGGGACCGTATTCAATATCAGTGGTCTTAACTTTGCCGTGCGTGCTCATGGTTTTGTCTCCTGCCCAAAAAAGTGTTTATGCCTTATATTGAAGCGTAAAAATTACATTTTGGTTCTGCCGGCAAATGCCCTCATCTGCATCAAGGTCCGCATTTGCATGGAATCCTGCCTGCCGGCCATGCCCCAATAATTGACCCTTTCGGGCTTGGGCGCCTGGGCTGCTGCAGCCAGAGCTTCTTCCTCGGTTTTTAAGTACTGCATCACTCCGCCTATGGCGGCGGCGACTTTTTTCTTATCCATGTCGGCTCCTTGTTATGCCCTAGACCGGAATGTTGCCGTGCTTCTTGGCAGGCTTGGTTTCCCGCTTGGTGACCATGACTTCCAAAGCCTGAATCAGGCGGGGCCTGGTTTCGCTGGGAACGATCACCGCGTCCACGAACCCGCGGGAAGCTGCCACATAAGGATTGGAGAAAAGGTCTTCGTACTCGGCGATTTTCTCGGCGCGTTTGGCGGCCGGGTCCTCCGCGCCCTTGATCTCACGGGCGTGGATGATGTTGGCCGCGCCTTCCGCGCCCATGACTGCGATTTCGGCGGAGGGCCAGGCAAAAGCCATGTCCGCGCCCAGGTGCTTGGAGCACATGGCCAGGTAAGATCCGCCGTAGTCCTTGCGGGTGACCAAAAGCAGCTTGGGAACCGTGGCTTCGGAGTAGCACCACAAGAGCTTGGCGCCATGGCGGATGATGCCCCCGTGCTCCTGGTTGCTGCCGGGCAGGTAGCCGGGAACGTCGGCGATGGTGAGCATGGGAATATTAAAAGCGTCGCAAAAGCGGATAAAACGGGTGGCTTTGTCGGACGCGTTGATGTCCAGGCAGCCAGCCATGAACTTGGGCTGGTTGGCGATAATCCCGATAACCCGGCCGTTCAGGCGGGCGAAGCAGATCACCATGTTCTGGGCGTAATACTTGTGGGGCTCAAAGAACTCGCCGTTATCCACAATGGCTTTAATGACGTTTTTTACGTCATAGGCGGCCTTGGGGCTGTCGGGAATGATCGAATCCAACTCCGGGGCGACGCGTCTGGGGTCGTCCGTAGGAGCGACGGCCGGAGGATCTTCCATGTTGTTGGAGGGAAGATAGCCAAGCAGCGCACGGATGTTATCAATGGCGTCCGCGTCGTCTTCGCAGGCGAAATGGGCCACGCCGCTCTTCTGGTTGTGCGCCATGGCGCCGCCCAGGTCCTCGAAGGAGATTTCCTCGCCCGTGACCGCCTTGATGACGTTGGGGCCGGTGATGAACATATAACTGGTCTTCTTGACCATGAAAATCCAGTCGGTCATGGCCGGGGAGTACACGGCGCCGCCGGCCGTGGGGCCCATGATGGCTGAAATCTGCGGAATGACGCCGCTGGCGTTGGAATTGCGGAAAAAGATCTCGCCGTACCCGGAAAGGGCGTCCACGCCTTCCTGGATGCGGGCGCCGCCGGAGTCGTTCATGCCTACAATGGGAACGCCGGCTTTCATAGCAAGATCCATGACCTTGCAGATTTTCTTGGCGTGCATTTCACCCAGGCTGCCTGCACGGGCCGTAAAATCCTGGGCGTATGCGAAAATCGGCCTGCCTTCCACAAGGCCGTGGCCCGTTACGACGCCGTCGGCGGGAATTTCTTTGGTTTCCATGCCGAAATTGGTGCAGCGATGTTTGACGAACATGTCGATTTCCTGGAAGGTTCCCGGGTCAAAAAGACGCTCGATGCGCTCCCGGGCGCTCAGCTTGCCTTTCTCCTTATGCTTGGCGACGGCTTTCTCGCCTCCCATCTGAAGGATTTTCGCTTCCCGCTCCTTCAGTTCTTTGATTTTTTCCTCAACAATACCCATAGCGTCCGTTCCTTTCAAAATCCTGGCCTTGCTTTGACAGGCCGGTTAAATTTTCCGGTCTTGTCCCTTAACTAACGGGGCGTCCTGACATGGCGGCTAATCCCGCTGGCACAACTCCACTAAAACGCCGTTGGTGGATTTGGGATGCAAAAAGGCTATCATGGCGCCTCCAGCGCCCTTACGCGGCTTTTCATCGATAAGTTTCACGCCCTTTTCCTTGAGCTCAGCCAATGCTTCTTCTATGTTCTCCACACGGAACGCTACATGCTGAAAGCCTTCTCCACGTTTTTCAATGAACTTGGCCACAGGACCGTCTGGAGAGGTGGATTCCAAAAGCTCCACTTCCGACTCGCCCACAGGCAGAAAACCCGTGGTGACCTTTTGAGCCTCCACAGTCTCCTTGCCGTCAAAAGACAAGCCGAGAATGCTTTCCCAAACCTGCCTGGCGGCGTCCATGTCATTCACTGCAATCCCAAGATGATCGATCTTCAACAGCTTCATGGTTTGCTCCTTTTATTTACAATGAAAAGGTGTATCAATTAACCCAGTCGATGAAGTTTTGAGTTATTGAACGTCTGTCCAGTTATTGACGAGGCAGTCAACCTGCTTTCCCCTCCTATCCACTAAAATTTATCCTAAGCACATCCATGATGAGTGAAGCAAGTGTTTTTACCCGAGTCAAGGTAAAATTCAAAGGCTGGCGCCGTCTTTGGACTTTTCGGCCAATTGACCGGATTCATGAAAACCGGCGAAACTCCTGGCTTGATAGGATTGTTCGAGTGGTTTGTTTGTGCTTAGTTGGTGTAAGACCCAAACCGGCGAAATACAAAGGAAGAAGGAAAAATTCCATCAAATGATGGAGAAAGCCCCGGGGGGGCCGGTCAGAGCCGGTCAGAGTGCGGCGGTCTTTTCCGCACTGCGGATTCTTTGCGCCGCTTCCCTGGCTATGGCCCTGGCCTCGGCGCAAACATTGGCTTCCTTTTTCAAGTAAAGCATGATGCCGGCCCAGAGGGGGAGCAGGCAGTATAATAATGGAGAGGCCTTCAACAGGTCTGCAACGGCTTCACCCATGCCTTGGGCCGTCAGCGCCATGGCGGCTTGAATGATTTCAGCCAGCTTCCGGATGGGCGGAGGGCTTTTATTCTCCAAGGCGAGCAGGGCGTCCTTGAAGGCTTCCATGGCGGAGGACTGGGGCGGGGGCTCCGTATGGGAAGAAGGCGGCGGAGGGGCTGCGGGTTTTTCCGCAGGCCCTGGATGTGCAGGCGGGTCTGCAAGCCGGAAATCATCGCGCCGGTTATCTCCATGAATTTCCTCCGGCGGCGGAGGGGCTGCAGGAAGCCCTTCGGGCTCCTCCATCCCCAACATTATTTTGACCTGGGGCAGCATTGGACTAAGCTCCTGGCTTGAAAAAACATCCAGCAGCTTTTTGGCCTGGAGCGGGTTGCTCCCGAAATCCTCCAGAAAAGCCCGGGCCAGACTCAGTGCTTGTTCCGGGCTTCCGGACAGGCCTTCCAGCAGCATAAGCCCCTCCCAGGCGTCAAAGCAGGCGGGTTCCATGCTTAGGGCTTTTTCAAAGGCCGACTTCGCCTTGGGGGCGTCCCCCAATTTGTCCGTCAAGATGCGGCCTATGAGCGCCCAGCCTTTGGCGTCATTCGGCCTGCACTCAGCGGCGGATTGATAGGCTTGTCCGGCTTCCGGCGTTTTTCCTTGTTTTTCCAGGAATTCAGCCAATGCGACAAAGGCCAGGGGATTGTCCGGCTCAATATTGGCGGCTTCTTCATAGGCGCGGAGAGCGGATTGGCCCCGCTCCAGCTTCTCATGCAGCCGCCCCATGCACACGCGGAATTCCGAGGATCGAGGCTCCAACTCTATGGCAATGCGATAGGCTTGCTCCGCTTCCACGTAGTTTTTAAGGTTTTCATGGAGCAGGCGGCCCAGCCCAGCCCAGATCCAGGCCTGATTCGCGTCTTTTTCAATGGCTTGAAGGTAGGCGTTTTCGGCGTCTTCGTACAAATGCAGCTCCGTCCGGAGCAATTGCCCGAGCCTTCCCCAGGCCCAGGGGTGGTCAGGCTGGATGGACAGGGTTTTGGTGTAAGCCTGCACCGCGTCCTCAAACAGCCCTTCGGCTTCAAATAATTTGGCCAGTTCAGTCCAGCCTGCGGCGTCGTCCGGCCCAGGGGACGGGGGATTGGGGGTATGGGCAAAATTAACGGAAGAAGAAGGAGGCGGCTGACGCTCCGGCTCAGGCGGCGATAGGGGGGCTTCTGCAAGAGAAGAAAAAGACGGGGGCCGCCTAACAAGAGGGGCCTCCGGGGGCTCTTCGGCGGTAGGCGGACCTGTCTCCCCGGCGGAGTCTTTTTCGGAAGTCAGCGGCAGGGCTATGTCTTCCAGGCAAAAGGCCTCTAAAAATAAACACAGTCCGGTTACCTGTTGAAAATGCCCTGGCCCGGTCCTCACAAGGTAGTTGAGGTTATTGGCGGGCCCGTCCAGTTCGTAGGATTTCACCCTGCCTTGCTTGCCCGTGACGCGCACCCTGCCGCGCTTGACAAGGCGATTAAGCAAAGAACTGGCCTTATTGACGTCCATGTCCGCTTTTCGGGCTATCGCCCGCGCGGCGGCCGGAGCCCATTCATCCGCAAGAGCCGCATACACTTTTCTTTCCACCGCCGGAAGCTCCTGAAGCAGTCCTTTATAATAAGGCGTGTGGCGGTCCAGGACGTATAAAAAGGATGCGACGGGGTCTGCGACGGGATCCCGGGCGCAAGAGTCTACAAGAAAAGCTGATAACCGGGGATTGCCCCGGCACAGGCATCGGCACAAGGCGCTTTCCACAGGCAGGGGCTCTCTGTCAACGGCCTCGCGCCATAGTGCGATGGTTTCCTGGTCGTTTAAAGGCTCCAGGCGGAGAACCGTAAAAAAGCTCTTAAGCTCTGCAGGAAAGCGGGAGGCGTTGGCGTCGTCCATGGTTCCAACCATGGAGAGCCACGGCTCATAGGTGAGTATTTGCTTCAACAGATTCGCTTCCTGGTTGGGCGCCTGCTGGATAAGCAGGACGTCCAGGTCGTCCGCAATCAGGACCAGGGTCTTACCCTGGCTGCGTGCGATTTTTTCCAGCAGATCAAGAGCCTTTCCCCGTTGGGCGCCGGGGTAGGCTTCTTCCATAACCTTCCTTAAGTCCGGATCATCCGGCGGAAGCAGGAGATGAAGGGCTTCCATAAAAAATCCGCCTAAATTGAAAACGTGAGGCAGATCCTGAGGCAGCAAGACAGGCAGCTTATCCGGCTTTTTCGCCAATTGCTCTGCAATGGCCCCCGCCATCATGGTTTTGCCCCCGCCCCAAGGGCCTTGGATTAAGAGGGAAGGGGCGGCGGATTGGGGATGTTGGGGCGCAGCATGGGCGGGGCGGAGGCGGTCGACGCATTGGGCGACGAAATCCCGGCGCAGGAAGGCGTTTTGCGATGACGGCTTTCCTTGGGGAAGCCATGGGTTATGTCTACAGGATGGAGTCATGGGCGGCCGCCTTATTCAACAATTTTGTTGGTAAAGAGAGCCTACAATAAAAGAAAGGATATATCAAGGGGTTAATTCAAAATAATGCAATATTCCTTTTGGGGAGGGGATTTGGAAGGGCGCGTAGGAGAGGTGTTGGCGTGGGATTTTCCAGTTTTAAACAATTTTGTTGGCATATCGGACGGCTCGGATCCTCCACCGGACGTCAAGGAATGGGGGCCTTGGGCGGAAATCTTCGCCCCTGGTAAGGGTTTTGTTATAATATCCTTTTAATATAAATTGGTTATCGTTTGCGTCCATGCTGAAAGGGTTGTTAGATTAAAAAAACATATTTGTTGGTATATTATTCTGCAATGCTATTGCTCCTTGCTCCCTCCAAATAATACCGCCGCAGCGAATCCCCGCCCCTCTATCTCTTAGCTGAGATAACCGTCCGAAAATTCATCTATAAAATGGTAATTTCCAGGAAGGTCGCTGGAGGAGCCTGCTACTGAGATTTTGCAAACAAATTTGTTGTATAAAAGGACTGGAAATCTCTTTGACATCAATAAAACGATCCCCCACAATACACCCCAACTCACCTTAACTCCCAACGCCCAAGGAGACTGCCATGCCCCCAAAAAAGAAAGCAAAAAACATTTCCACAGGACAAAGAATCCATGCCCTGAGAATAGATAAGGATATGGACCTGGAAACCCTGGCTAATGAGACGGGCCTTGCCGTGGACACCCTGGAAAAAATTGAGTCCGGAGAAAACATGCCCTCCGTGGGCTCTCTGCTGCAGATCGCCAGAGCCCTGGAGGTGGACTCGGCCTTTTTTCTGGAAAAGGAGGCCAAGACCACGAAAAAGGGCCTGGCCAAAGCCTATTCCGAGCGCACATCCCATTACGCCTACACAACCCTTTCGCCGGGCGCACGGCACAAGCACATGAAGGCTTTTAAGATTGAAATTCCCCCCAGGCAGGAGCACGACGGCGTCAGCTACCAGCATGAAGGGGAGGAGTTTGTCTACGTGCTTTCCGGCAAGGTGGAGGTGACCGTGGGCGAGCATGTGAACAAGTTGGAGGAAGGCGGGTCTCTGCATTTTAATTCCGGCCTTCGCCATCTGCTGAAAAACCCCGGCGGCGACACAGCCCTGCTGCTGGTGGTGGTCTACACCCCTTAACCTCTAAAATATGAAAAGGAGCGAGGACCATGTCCTTTCGATTGACTGCCGAGCAGAAAATGGTCCGGAAAATGGTGCGGGAATTCGCCCGCGGGGAGTTGATGCCCACCGCCGCCGAAAGGGATCGGACCAAGGAGTTTCCCGCTGACAATTTAAAAGAAATGGCCGAACTGGGCCTTTTGGGCATGATGGTGCCGCCCGAATACGAAGGCGCCGGAGCCGATGCGGTCAGCTATGTGCTGGCCTTGTCCGAGGTCGCCTACGCCTGCGCCTCCACCGCGGTCATCATGAGCGTCCACAACTCCATTGTGTGCGACAGCATTTTGCACCTTGGCACGGACGAACAAAAGCAGCGGTATCTCCCAGCCCTGGCCATGGGCGAGATGATCGGCGCCTTCGCCATGACCGAACCCCTGGCCGGATCAGATCCCCTGCGCCAGGAAACCACAGCCGTTCAGGACGGCGACCACTACATCATCAACGGGGTCAAACGGTTCATCACTTCCGGCAAAAACGCCGGGGTGGTTATCGTCACGGCAAAAACCGACCCCAGCAAACGCCACCGCGGCATCACAGCCTTTTTGGTGGATACGGGAACGCCGGGCTTTTCCGTAGGCCGCCTGGAGGACAAAATGGGCCTGCGCGCTTCGGACACGGCGGATCTGTATTTTGAAGATTGCCGGGTTCCGGCCTCCCAGATACTGGGCGGCGAAGGCGGCGGATTTTCCCTGGCCATGAAAGCTCTGGACGGCGGACGCATAGGCATCGCCGCCCAATCCATCGGGGTGGCCCAGGCCTGTCTGGACGCGGCCGTCAAGTACGCCAAGGAGCGGGAGCAGTTCGGCAAGCCCATCGGGCAATTTCAGGGGGTTTCCGGCCCTCTGGCGGATATCGCCACGGAAATCCATGCAGCCAGGCTCATGGCTCTGGACGCCGCCTCCCGCAAGGATCGGGGCCAAAATTTCACCATGGAAGCCTCCATGGCCAAGCTCTTTGCATCCGAAATGGTCAACCGGGTTACGGCCAAGGCCTTGCAAATTCATGGCGGATACGGTTATACCAAAGACTACCCTGTGGAGAGGTATTACCGGGACGCGCGGGTTTTCACTATTTACGAGGGAACGTCCGAAATACAGCGCATTGTGATCTCCCGGCATCTGCTAAAATAAAGGCAAGGCCCGGCCGGGCTGCGGGCGGCCGGACGAAAAATGGAAAGGAAAGAGCATGGCGATGGTTGAATATGAATTAAAAGAGCACGTGGCGGTTTTGACCATGAACAACGGCGAAAACCGCTTCAACCCCACCTACTTGGGGGAATTTTTGGATCTCCTGGACGAGATTGAAAACAAGACGGAAGCCACGACCCTGGTTGTGAAGTCCGCCAACGAAAAAATCTGGTGCAACGGCCTGGACCTGGACTGGCTCATGCCTGTGGTGCAGGCCAAGGACGTGGAAACCTCCAAAAAGTTTTTTTATCAGTTGAACGATCTGTTCAGAAGACTGCTGGTCTATCCCCTGACCACCATCGCCGCCATCAACGGCCACGCTTTCGCCGGCGGCGCCATTTTGACAGGCGCCTTTGACTTCCGCTACATGCGGACCGACCGGGGCTTTTTCTGCATTCCGGAAGTGGATATCAGCATTCCTTTTCTGCCCGGCATGATGGCTTTGCTGCGCAATGTCATGTCCAACAACGTCATGCATTTCATGGGACTCACCGGCTCCCGCATGACCGCCCAGCAATGTCTGGACGCCAAAATGGTGGCCGGCGCCTACCACATTGACGAAATGATGGACAAAGTTATGGAGTTCGCCCTGACCCAGAACAAGCGCCGTCAGGTGGCGGCCGCCATTAAAGAGGAAATGCACCGCGACATCCTGTACGCCATCAACGAACTGGATCCGCCCATCATCGAGACCGGCAGGCTTCAGGTGTAAATTTTTTGTGAGGACCGGCGCCCGCCGGTCCTCATTATCTTGTCCTCCCGCCCTTCCCCTGATAAGATGTCTCCTTTAAAGCCGACCACTTAAACGGCCTGCGGCTCACCAAAATTTAAGGAGACTATAAACCATGCCTTACACCAAAATTGTGGCCACCCTGGGGCCTGCCAGCGATTCGCCGGAGGCCATGAGGGCCTTGATTAAAAACGGCATGAACGTAGCCAGGATCAACTTCGCCCACGGCACGCACGAGGAGCACGCCAAAAAGATCGCCGACCTCCGCGCCATTTCCAGTGAACTGGGCATTCCCGTCGCCATCCTGCAGGATTTGGGAGGCCCCAAAATCCGGGTGGGCGATCTGCCGTCCGAAGGCGTCAGCCTTAAGGCTGGAGACTTGTTCTGCCTGTATTCGGAAGAAGGCAAGGGCGATAAACGAGGCGTTTCCGTAACCTATCCGGAGCTTCCCGATGAAGTGGAAACCGGCGACCCCATTTTGCTGGCCGACGGCCTCCTGGAACTGGAAGTGGTTGATGCCAGACCCACTTGCGTGGAATGCCGGGTGGTAACGGGCGGCGTCCTCACCTCTCATAAAGGGATCAACCTGCCCACGCGCACGTTAAAGACATCCGCCTTGACGGAGAAGGACATCAAGGATCTGGATTTCGGCATGGACGAAGGCGTGGATTACGTGGGCGTTTCTTTTGTCCGGTCCGCCGCGGACATCCGCATGGTCAAAGATCGGATGATCGGCCGCCAGGCCCCGGTCATCGCCAAAATCGAAAAGCACGAGGCCATCGCCAATATTGACGAAATTCTTGAAGAGGCCGACGGAATCATGGTGGCCAGGGGGGATTTGGGCGTGGAAGTCCCCCTGGAAGAAGTTCCCACCTACCAGAAAATACTGATCCGAAAGGCCAACGCCCTGGGCAAGCCGGTCATCACAGCCACCCAGATGCTTCGCTCCATGGTGGATTCTCCCCGGCCCACCCGCGCCGAAGCCACGGACGTGGCCAACGCGGTGTTGGACGGCACGGACGCGGTCATGCTTTCGGAGGAAACCGCCATGGGCGCCTATCCCATTGAAGCGGTGCAATACATGGCCCGAATCGCCAAAAAGGCGGAGGAAACCTTTTCTTACGAACACCGCTTGAAGCAGCATCCGGAAAAAGATATGGCGGACTCCGTGGCCCATGCTTCCTGCGTTCTGGCGGAGCATTTGGGAGCCTCCGCCATCCTGGCGGCCACGGCTTCCGGCCTGACCGCCAAGAAGATATCCCATTTCAGGCCCCAAAGAAAGATTGTGGCCTTGTCTCCCAACGAGTCGACAGTGCGGGAATTGTCCTTATATTGGGGATGTACGCCGGTGTTGGTGTCGTCGCCCAAAGACACGGACGCATTGATCAACTCGTCGGCCAGGGCGGCCCTGGACCATGGCCTGATTTCCAAAGGAGACCTGGTGGTGATTACCGCGGGGCATCCTATCGGAGGGGCGGGCACGACCAATATGTTGAGGGTTATGCAGCTTTAAACCGCATTCATTCAGGCAAGGGAGATAAGATATGGATTTTAAGGAAATAGTCAAAACACGAAGAGCAGCGAATTTTTTCGACCCGAACAAGCCGGTGGCCAAGGAAACCATCCGGGAACTGGTGGAAATGGCCGCCCAATCCCCGTCCAGTTATAACCTGCAGCCGTGGAGCCTTATGATCCTGGAAGACCCGGACGACAAAGCCCGACTGAGGAAGCTGGCTTTTGACCAGCCCAAGATCACGGACGCTCCGGTTGTTTTTATGGTGCTGGGGGATCGGAACGCCTGGAAAGAGGGCGACAAGTCCTTTGAAATGAATTTCGCCGAAATGGTCAAATCCGGAATGCCCGAGGCCAATAAGACGGGCCTGGCCAAAACCATGATCAGCCTTTACGGCGCCAGCCAGGATCATATGCAGGCCTTTGCCGCCAAAAACGCCGGCTTTTTCGGCATGTCCCTGATGTACGCAGCCAAAAGCCTGGGCCTGGAATCCCATCCCATGGACGGGTTCGACCATAACGGAGTGAAAAAGGAATTCAACATCCCGGATAACTATTGGATTCCGCTGATTATGTCCATCGGCTATTTTGACGAATCCAAGGAATACCCCGCCCCGAAATGGCGGAAGTCCTTTGAAGATATCGTCGTCTCCTTTTAGATAAAGGCGCTGGCGCAAAAAAACGTTTCAAGCTGAACCGCGGCGCTTCTTTGAAGCAGCGCCGCGGCATAGGGCATTTTTGCATTTTTTCCAGGCTGTTGACAGAGGCGTATAAATCCTTTATTTTACGCTCCAAAAAATCACTCGGTTCAGGTTCGTTAAGGCCGGGAATAAACCATAGAGAGGTTGTATGCATGATTAACGCAGGCGAATTAAGAAAAAACACCAAGCTGATGATTGAAGGGGAGCCCTACGTAATGTTGGAGGTTCAGTTCGTCAAGCCTGGCAAGGGGGTTGCCTTTTATAAATGCAAAATGCGCAATCTCATGACCGGCTCCCTGCTGGAAAGAACATACCGTTCCGGCGACACCTTCGAACCAGCCACCCTGGAAGAAAAGAAAATGCAGTACTTGTACGCCCAGGGCGACGAATACTATTTTATGGACGTCAAAACCTACGATCAGGTCATGCTGACTGCGGAAGCCGTGGGCGACGCAACGGAGTATTTGATCGACAACCTGGAAATGGACATCCTGTTCTTTGAAAACAAAGCCATCGGCATCACCCTGCCTAACTTTGTGGAACTGGAAGTCACCCAGGCTGATCCCTGGGTCAAGGGCGATTCCGTCGCGGGCGACTCCAAACCCGTCACCTTGCAAACGGGCATGGTCATCCAGGTTCCGCCTTTTGTGGAAGAAGGCGCCATCATCCAGGTGGATACGCGCACCCGCGCTTATGTAACCCGGGTGAAAAAGTAACGGCGCCATTCAAAATGCGGTGCGATTCGGGGGCTTTACAGCCCCCGTTGTTTTTGAGGGAAACATTTGGCCGGCAGAAAGCAATTGCAAACCCGGGCGGACCTGCTTTTTCACATCAGGCGCTTTTTCCGCAGCCAGGGATTCCTGGAGGTGGAGACGCCCATCCGCATCCCGGCCCCCATTCCCGAAGCCCACATTGACGCCGTGCCTTCCCTGGATTGGTATCTCCACACCTCCCCGGAATCCTGTATGAAACGCCTTTTATCCCAGGGATATGAAAAAATATTTCAAATCTGCCGGGTTTTCCGGGCCGAGGAACTGGGCGCCCGCCATCTGCCTGAGTTCACCATGCTAGAATGGTACAGGACGGGCGCGGACTATAATCAGTTGATGACGGACTGCGAAAATCTGCTGGCCTTTTGCCTGGAATCCATGCCTGACAAAGATCCTTTGGTCTATCAGGGGAAAAGGATAGACGCTTCTTCACCGTGGCGAAGGGAGAGCGTTTCTGACGCGTTCAGAAAATACGCCGGGGCATCCATTGAAAAGGCCCTGGAAACAGACCGTTTCGATGAAATCATGGCCTTTGAGGTGGAGCCCGCATTAGGGCTTGATCCGGTTTTTCTGTACGACTACCCCATAGAAAAGGCGGCCCTGGCCCGCCCCAAGCCGGAAGATCCTAATCTTGCCGAGCGTTTTGAGCTGTATATCGGCGGCATGGAGCTTGCCAACGCCTTCTCCGAGTTGGTGGATCCGGTTGTTCAGGCCGAGCGATTTAAAAAGGAAGAGGAAGAGCGCGTCCAGGCGGGAAAAAAGCCCTATCCATCCAACGAAAAATTTCTCCATGCTTTGGAAACCATGCCCCCCTCCGCGGGAATCGCTCTCGGCGTTGACAGGCTGGCCATGCTATTCGCCGGCGCCGCCGACATCGCCCAGATAAGCGCCTTCACGCCCGAAGAGTTATAAAATTCAGCCAACAAAAAACCGCCGGCGCGCAAGGGCGCCGGCGGTTTTCATCTTAGGAATATGCTTATCCAGCTACGACACCATCAGGTTTAATGGCTCGATGTACTTGGGGTCTTCATTTTCCATGACGGCGATGATTTCCTTGTGCAGCCTTTTTTTATGCTCTCCAAAGATCGGGCGCCCCTTTTTGAAGGTTTTGGCGAAGGCCATGGCTTCCGCAAGCAATTCTTCCTTGTCGGCGCAGGCTTTTTGGATGACGTGGCTCTCTTCCAGTTCCTGGGCGGCCACCCTTTTGCCGGTCAGTTTCCACTCATTGAACTTATGGTAGGGGATGGACTTTTTGCAAAAAGCGATCATGCCGGGCATAAAGGGGATGTTGACGTCCACCTCGGGGAAGCAGAAAAAGCCCCGGTCGGATTTCATAAACCGGAAGTCGCAGGCGCAGCAAAGCATGGCGCCGTTGCCGAAGGCATGGCCGTTGATGGCGGCGATGACGGGAACCGGCGCCAGCAGGCAGTTCTTGAACACTTCGTTCATGCCGTACATAAAGGCCTTCATGGATTCCGTATCCCCCGCCTGGAAACGGCCGCCCAGCCAATCCAGGTCCACGCCTGCGGAAAAAATCTTTTCCCCGCCGGAAGTAATGATAATCGCAGTGGTTGCTTCATTATCCAAGGCTTCTTTAAAGCACTTGTTCATGGCGTTTGCGAATTCCAGGTTCTGGCGGTTCTCGCCGTTATCCATGGTTATGACCGCCACGGTTTCATCATATGTCAGACTGGCAATGCTCATAATGCTCTCCTCTCAGAACAAATTAGTTTTTCTTTTTGTTCCACAAACCACCCGTCCCCGTCAATCAGAACCCGCTTATTTGCTTGATAAACGCACGGGAATGATTTCCCCGGCCGCTTCAATTTCAAAGCCTGTTCCTTCCGAATAGTGCAGCAGAGCCTGGTTTTCCACGCCGCCGGCCAGGGCGGGATATGCGGCGCGCAGATGGCTAAAGTCGGCGGTTTCCAAAAAAACTTTCAAAGCGTCAATTTCCTGCTCTAAAGAATCCAGGTTTTCGGCCGAAGATTTCAAGCAGGCGGAAAGACGGTCTTCATAGGCTCTGCGAGAGCCGCCCTGAATGCACTTTTTTGAAATATCTATTAATATTTTCAATGGGTAAAACTCCTTTTCAGGGGTGCATATTTCCATTGACAAATGGGCTCCCAGACCGTATGTAAGCCCCGTCGTTGGCCTTTATTGTAATTTTATTACATTCATGGCAATAGATATTCATTAAAAAATCCATAGAGTAAAGGAGCATTATGCCATGATGGTGCCCAGATGTATGTTTTTTACCAAGGGGGTTGGAACGCACAAGGAAAAACTGGCCTCGTTTGAAGAAGCGCTCAGAGACGCACATATCGCGCATTTCAACCTAGTGTCGGTTTCCTCCATTTTTCCGCCGCATTGTGAAATCGTAACCATTGAAGAGGGGCTGTCCCTGCTTCATCCCGGCGAAATAACCTTTTGCGTCATGGCCCGGGAAGAAACCATGGAGCCCGGCCGCAGAGTCTTCTCCAGCGTTGGGTTGGCCATTCCTGCGGAATCCGGCCGTTACGGATATTTGTCCGAACATCATGGCTTCGGCCAGACCGAGTTGGAAGCCGGGGAATACGCCGAGGACCTGGCCGCCGAAATGCTGGCCACCACCCTGGGCATTGAGTTTGACTCGGACAAGGACTATGACGAACGCCGGGAAGTCTACAAGATGAGCGGCAAGATCGTGGAAAGCCAGCATATCAGCCAGGCCGCCCTGGGGGCCGAAGGCAACCTCTGGACCACGGTGCTGGCAGCGGCTATTTTCGTGTTATGATGCGTCCGGACTTTGTTCCATTCGGAGGAGGCGAGGTCCCTGAAACGGACTTGGAGTCCAGCAGGATAGTTGTGCTCCCCCTGCCCTATGAAGCCAATCCATCCTATGGCGAGGGCAGCCAGGACGGACCCTATCATATTCTGGACGCCTCCACCCAAATGGAAGCCGTGGATGAAGAAACCGGCCAGGAGTGGACGGATTTGAAAATCCACACCTGCCGGCCACCCTCCATTTCCCCGGAGCCTGAAAAGGCCGTTTTGGAGATTGAAGCGGCGGCCAAAGCCATTCTGGATAAGGGAAAACGCCTGCTTGCCCTGGGCGGCGATCACGCCGTGACCATCGGAACGGCCAGGGCGGCGGCCAAGGCGTATCCCGGCATGGGCATCCTGCAAATCGACGCTCACATGGATCTGCGCGATTCCTGGAACGGCAGCAAGTTCAATCACGCTTGCGTCATGCGCCGCCTTGCGGGGGACGATAAAATCCCCTCCGTGGCCGTGGGCATCCGGTCCTTCAGTGCAGAGGAAAGAGATTTCGCCCGCCAGACCGGGCATCAGGTTTTTCTGGCCCATGGAATCGATCCCAAGGACGATGAGTGGATCGATCAGGTTATCAGCATGCTGCCTCAAAACGTCTATCTGACCCTGGACCTGGACGGCCTGGATCCCTCGGTGATTCCAGGCACGGGCACCCCGGAGCCGGGCGGTTTGTCCTATCGCCAGGCGCTCGACCTGATTCGCAGCCTGGGCGCCCGGAGAAATGTGGTGGCTGCGGACATTAACGAGCTGGCGGCCATTCCCCATACCCACGTCTCGGAATACACCGCCGCCCGCCTGGCCCAAAAAATCCTCGTGTTTTGCTTTGGATAGCGTCCCCTGCTTTATCTATTTATTCTGATGTGTCATAGTTGTCAGGTTCAAGCTGCGACCGTTTTTTCCCGAAAAAAAAAGACAATGGAGAATGCCGCCCGATGCCCGACTATCCTTATGCAACCATCCATCAAATGATCCATGGCGATTCCACGGCCATGAAAGAGATCGCGGATCAAAGCATTGATCTGGTCGTGACCTCTCCGCCCTATCCCATGATTCAAATGTGGGACGGGGTTTTTGCAGCCCAGGATCCCGAAATAGGCGAGCTTTTGGAACGCGGATACGGCCTAAAAGCCTATGAACGCATGCATGTTATTCTGGATAAGGTGTGGGCCGAGTGCTTCCGGGTTATGAAATCCGGCGCCATTTTATGCATCAACATCGGGGACGCCACGCGCAGCATAGACGGGGAGTTCTCCCTATATCCCAATCACGCACGGATTCTTTCCAGCCTGACGGATTTGGGGTTCAGCATCTTGCCGGAAATTCTTTGGCGGAAGCAAACCAATGCCCCCAACAAATTCATGGGCTCGGGCATGCTGCCCGGCGGGGCGTATGTGACGCTTGAGCATGAATTCATCCTGGTGGCCCGCAAAGGCGGCAAGCGTGCGTTTAAAGGCCCGGAAAAGCAAAACAGGCAAAACAGCGCTTATTTCTGGGAAGAGCGGAACATCTGGTTTTCCGACGTGTGGATGGACCTGAAAGGCGCCCGCCAGGAAATCGGCGAAAAAAATCTCCGGGAGCGCAGTGCGGCCTTTCCTCTTGAATTGCCTTTTCGCCTGATCAACATGTACTCCGCCAAAGGAGACGCGGTGCTCGACCCGTTTGGAGGCTTGGGCACCACCATCCTGGCGGCCATGGCCTGCGGAAGAAACTCAGCAGCCTGCGAGCAGGACAAGGAATTGTGCAACGCCTTTTCGCCCCAAGCCTCGAATTTCATAGACTTCGCCAACAAGCGCCAGGAAGAAAGACTTGCACGCCATGTGGATTTCGTACTAAAAAGATTTGAAGACAAAGGGGCTTTTCGCCACAAAAACAACTGGTATGGATTTCCTGTGATAACAGGGCAGGAAAAAGAACTGGTTTTGGACAGGTTAACAAGCCTGAAGAAAACCGGAGACGGCTGTTTTTCAGCAGAGCACGGCCCACTGGAATGGGTTCAGGAAAAGCAGGATTGGGTCTTGTTTATCGATGGGAATAAAAAGACCGCACCAAAGCCCAAGAGACCGAATAAGTCCAAAAAAACACAAAATCAGCTCGTTCAGACCACTCTTTTCGATTGAACAGGCTGGCTAAGGAACTCGGGAGTAAGCAACTCAATGGCAGACAGCCCAAGCAAACCATCCAAGCTGGATGAATCGTTTCTGGCGGGCCTCGCCGACTTAAAAAAAGTCGGCCGCTACGAAATTATCTATAAGATTGGGCAAGGAGCCGCAGGCATTGTGTATCTGGGGCGCGATCCCTACATCAAACGGTACGTCGCCATTAAGATCTCCCGCCCCACCTCCGAACGAGGCAAGGAGCGCTTTTTTGTGGAAGCCCAGTCCGCCGGCCGCCTGAATCATCCAAACATCGTGGCGGTTTACGACCTGGGGGTTTATAACGAATTCTGCTACATCACCATGGAATACGTGGAAGGCCACACCCTGGAAAAGGTCTGCCGCGCCAAAAAGCTCCTGCCTCCCCGCCAGGCCCTGGAAACCATGTTTTCCGTGGTCAACGCCTTTGATTACGCCCACAAGGAAGGCATCATCCACCGGGACATCAAGCCCTCCAATATTATGGTGGACGTCATGGGCAACGCAAAAATCACGGATTTCGGCACCGCCCAGATGACCGAGGAAACCTCCGAAATGGGCATTTGGGGCACCCCCAGCTATATGTCTCCGGAGCAGTTGCAGGAAGAAGACGTAGGCCCATTTTCCGATATTTTCTCCCTGGGCTGCGTATTTTACGAAATACTGACCGGCAAGCAGGCTTTTCCCGGCAACAACAATTTTTCCATCATGTACAAGGTCACCAACGAAGAGCCGCCTCCCATCTCTACTATTCGTAAGGACCTGCCTCCGGCCGTGGATCAAATCCTGAAAAAAGCCCTGGCCAAGAAAAAGCAAGACCGCTACCAAAGCTGCATGGACTTCGCCTACGACCTCAAGTTCGTGCTCCGGGGCCTGGGCCATTCCCGCGCTCCCAAAAAGGACAAGGTTCAGGACGCCATAGACTTCATCCACAACGTGCCTTTTTTCCGGAATTTCACCAAAGGGCAGGTGGCTGAGGTGGCCAATGTTGGGGAAATCCTGAAGTTTGAAAAAGGACAGGACATCGTCAAGGAAGGGGAGATTGACGACCACTTTTTCATTATCTTGTCCGGCCGAACGAAAATATCAAAAAACGGCCAGCAGGTGGCCGTGCTCAGTTCCGGAGAATGCTTCGGCGAAATGGCTTTTATCGCCTGCCAACCCCGCGTAGCCACGGTCACGGCTGACACCGACTGCATGCTCATGCGCATTTCCGCCACATTGTTCGACCGTTCGCCCCCGCCCGTCCAACTCCGTTTTTTCAAAAATTTCGCAACCATCCTGGTCCGCAGATTCTCTTAAAAAAGCTCATAATTGCCGTATCGCTTTGGGCGTTTTGCAGACGTCGCGTTATTGCGTCTTTTTTTCAGCCGACAAGCGTGAACAAAAGGTCTTGACGTGCAGTCACATTTTGTTTTATAGAACATTTAGTTTGAACTAAACGTTCTATAAGGAGACTGTTATGGCGAGCCAAATATCCCAGGCAAGAGAACATTTCCTTTCCGGCGTCAGCAGAATCGCCTATTTTTGGGGCTTCCCAAAAGCCATGGGCGCCATCTACGCCACAATCTACCTCTCCCCAAAGCCCGTCACCCTGGATGAATTGGTCTCCCAGGTGGGGGTCAGCAAAGGGGCGGTGAGCACCAGCGTAGCCCGTCTGCAGCGATTGCAGATGGTGCACAAAAAACTCAAGGTGGGGGATCGCAAGGACTATTACACGGCTGAGACGGACTTTTGGAAGATCGTTAAAAGCATCCTGAAAGAACGGGAAAAGCACGAATTCGATCTGGCCTTGCGGACCGTAGGGGAAAGCATGGAGATCTTGGATGAGGCGGATTCGCCCGACGATGCAGAACTGGCCGCTTTTTATCGCGAGCGCATGGGCGCCATGAAGCGTTTTTTCGACTCCCTGGACAGCCTGGTGGCTGCAATCATCGCTTTAGACGACTTTCGGGTCGCCGCGGTGTCCAAACTTTTCGGCAAGTTGTTCGATTCCGAGTAGCGGGCGAATCCATTGCAAGGAGGTTCCTTATGAGCGGGAAAATCGTGCACACGGTGACCGGAGCTTTTGGATTTTCGGGGAAATATATAGCTCAGCGGCTATTGGACGACGGGTTGATTGTCAATACTCTCACCAACTCTCCAGACAGGGACAATCCCTTTCATGGTCGAATTACGGCGGAGCCTTTCAATTTTGCCAAACCGGATCTCCTAACCAAATCATTGGAAGGAACCCGGGTTTTGTACAACACCTACTGGGTGAGGTTTAATCATAAAACCTTTTCCCATCAGGAGGCCGTTAAAAACACTTTGGCTTTGTTCAACGCGGCGAAACAAGCTGGCGTGGAGCGTGTCGTCCACGTAAGCATCACCAATCCTTCCGGCGAGCATGGGCTGGAGTATTTCCAGGGCAAGGCTGAGTTGGAGCAGGCCTTGACTGAGAGCGGCTTGTCTTACGCCATTTTGCGGCCCGCCGTTTTGTTCGGGAGAGAGGACATCCTTATTAATAACATCGCCTGGATGTTGAGGCGATTTCCTGTTTTCGGAGTGTTCGGAGACGGCGAGTACAAGATTCAGCCCATTTATGTGGACGATTTGGCTGCATTGGCGGTGGAGCAGGGGAAAAGCAGGGATGATGGGATTATTGAAGCCATCGGCCCTGAGACCTTTACGTACAATCAGCTTGTCCGAGAAATCGGAAGAATAATAACAAAACCCAGGCCTCTGCTTCACATCTCTCCCGCCTTGGGATTTACAATCGGCCGATTGGCCGGACTTGTTCTGCGCGACGAGGTGATCACCAAAGAGGAAATCAAGGGCCTGATGGCCGGAACCCTTGCCGTGAACGCCCCTCCGGCGGGCGCCACCCGTTTGACGGCTTGGGCTGAGGCCAACAGGGACAATCTGGGAAAGCGATACGCCAGCGAACTGGCTCGCAGGCGTGACCGACGCACGGAATATTAATGCGCCATTCCATTTCCCGGTTTTTTGTTACCTTGAATGACGAATGGCCATGACGGCCTGGTTGCGCAGGGTTTTGATGTAGTTGTGGTGCTCGCCGCCGATGACCACGCCCGGCTGCTCCCGGTCCATGTAGAACATGCCGATGCATTGGTTATTGACCACCACGGGGTATAGGGCGAAAGCGGGCGCCAGGACGGCGTCAATATACCATTTGGGCAGCTTGCCCTTTTCGTGCAGTATTTTTATGTCGTCGATCCTGATGTCTTTTTTTTGTGCGACGCAAAGCTGGAACACATCCCTGGGGTTATTGGGGGCGCCCACGTCAAAGCTGAATTTTTTAAGCAGATTGTCCATGTCCAGGCCAAAGCCGAAACGGGCGGTCATCGTGGTTTTTGTATTGTTCATGACCGCAAACAACACCCGTTGAAAGCCAAAACCCCGATACATGGTTTCCAGCACCATAAAAAGCATGTCGTTGAGTTTGTACTCCTCCAGCATGGCGTTGGTGATTTCCTGGATGCCCGTGATCAGCACGCTTACCTGCTCCTGGGTCTCGGAGAGGGAAGGCTCCTGGAGGGGAGCGCCGGCCAAAGGCGCGGCGGGAAGGTCGCCAGGAACGGCTTCTGCAGCCGGAACGACCGTTGCAATGCCGTCATCTTCAATAGCTTTGATGAAAGGGCTTTTTTGAACGTCAATGCCTAAGATATTGGCGTATTTTCCGATCATATCCTTGGCGCCGTGCAGCAGGCCCTCAATCTTTTTGGTGGAAAGGGGAACGCTTTTTTGGTAGCGGCGGGCTATGCCGTCCAGAATTTTTTTTCTGTCGTTTCCTTTGGAATTGCTCACAGCCTCGCAGACCTCATTGGAGAGATTGGCTAGGTTCCGCAGCATTTCCTCCGGGGTTTTGGGGCGATCCACATTTCCGGGCGGCAGGGTGCGCAGGGTCTGGACGATTTTATCCGGGAACTTCCAGTTTTTAGCCACGGCCATGCCAAGTTCTTCAAAGGAGACGCCCAGAATGGATTTGGAGGCGTGCTTCTCGCTAAGATCCTTTTGGATCATCCGTTTTTTGATTTCGTCATACTCGTCAGGCAGATAAAAGGCGGCCAAATGCCTGCCCAGATTGTGCAGCATGGCGCAGACCAGGGCTTCTTCCACGCCCTTCATCTGCATGCTGTCTCCAATTTCCTTGGCGATCATGCCGCTCATAAAAGCCTTCACGGAAGCGTCCTTCAGGTCCTCACGCTGGCTTTTGTTCTGGATGTGATCGAAAAGCATGAGGCTGGCGGCGGCCATGCGGACTTCTTCAAAGCCCAGAACCACCACGGCGCGGCTGACAGTGGTTATTTTGCCGGCGAACTGGCCGTAAAAGGCGGAGTTGACCAAACGCAGGAGTTTGTTGGTCAAGGAAAAGTCTTTGAGAATCACCCGGGAAAGGTCGGCTGCCGAGGCCATATTATTGCCGGCCATGGAGGCTTTTTTGTTGATCTCAATGACATTGGAGGAAAAAGTCGGGAAATCTTTTTTGTAGCGCATGCGTTTCAGAATGAACTCCACAGCGCTGTTGGTTTCCGGATCCCCGCCCAGGCCATGCCCGTCTTCGTCGGATTTCAGCCAGGCCTCCAAATCCACTTTCATGTCATCGGCGGAGGAATATCTGTTTTCCGGGGCTTTTTCCAACGCTTTCAGCACAATGCGGTCCAGCTTGTCGTCTACATTGGAGTTGATGGAGGACGGCTTGGGCGGCGTTTCGTAGGCAATCTGATACAGCACTGCGTAGGCGTTTTGGCCGGAAAAGGCAGCCCTGCCGGTCAGCATCTCAAACAGGATAACGCCCAGGGAAAAAATGTCCGCCTGGGGGGTTAAAGGCCCTTCAACCCCATGCTCGGGAGACATGTAGTTTACTGTGCCGGCCATTTGGCCGGATTGGCTCTTGGCGTCGTTCATCATGATGGATATGCCGAAATCCATGATGCGCGGCGTGTCGTCCTCCTCCACCATGATGTTATTGGGACTAAGGTCCTTGTGAATAATGCCGGCCTTATGCGCGCTGCCAACCCCGGCAAGGATTTTAATCATCAGGTTGACCGCCCGAGAAACCTTCAACGGCTTCTCCTTGGCGAGGATTTCCTTTAGGGGTTTCCCTTCTATATGCTCGAACACGAGATAGGGGCGATCCCCATGCGACCCGGCCTCATACAAGGGGGCCACATTGGGATGCTTCAACTTGCTGACGGTTTTGGCTTCCTTGATAAGCCGTTCCCGTTTTTCCAGGCTGATATTCCGGTATGCATCCAGGGTTTTTATGGCGACTTCTCTGCCAAGATTGGGATCCTGGGCCAAATAGACGACGCCCTGGGCGCCTTTGCCTAAAACTTTTAAAATTTTAAAACGGCCAATTTTGACTTGAGTCCCCTGAGCAGGGGTCCTGTCTTTTTTATAGCCGGATCCATTGGCGGCGGCAGATTGCATGGATGGTCCTGTCTGAACAAAGTGAATGACGATTATACCCTCAGGGCCGAACGCCGCGCCCTCTGATGGTTGAAGAAGGCATGGCCGTTAAATTAATTGAATTTACCGGATGCAAAAAACGGGCCGAAGCCCGACGCTACTTAATAGGCTGGAATGGGGCGATTTTTGCGAAGTACAGGAATCCGTGCTTGTCAAAATAATGGCAATCATTCCTATCATCCTTCAAATAGGAGAGGGTTCCCTTTAGTATTTGCAATCCAATCCGGCGCCTTTTCTTATTATCGGCGCCTTTGTGGGCTGGCTTGATCCCCCAAAAAAAACAAAATCCACCATTCCTCCCCCATATGGGGGATTGCATCGAGACGAATTAATGATTCTATTATATGGAGACAAAGCACTAATCCTGGTTTGTAGGGAGAAAAAAATATGAGCGGAAAAAAAAGCACGGTAGACATTTACAAACTGCTTGAAAAATCCAATTGCAGGGAATGCGGATATCCCACATGCATGGCCTTTGCAGCGGCTGTTTTTCAGGGCCGAAACCACCTGAGCGACTGCCCTCGTTTGGACCCGGCCGTGGCCGAGGCTGAAGGCGGGGCTCCGGCCAAAACCGTAGATCCCAGCGAGGAAATGAACAAAGCCCTGGAGGAGTTTCGGGCGCAAATGAAGGATGTGGATCTTGAGGCCAGGGCCAAGGTCCTTGGCGGACGCTACGCCAACGGCCGGTTGATCCTTAAAATCCTGGGAAAAGACTTTGGCGTGGACAACGCGGGCAAAATCCATACAGACATCCATGTCAACCCCTGGGTGGCGGCGCCATTTTTCGCCTACGTGCTTCAGGGTCAGGGGGTGGAGCCCTCCGGGGAATGGATTTCCCTGCGGGAGTTGGAGGGAGGGCGGCCCTTATATGGCTTGTTCGTCCAAAGGGTTGAACAGCCCATAAGAAAGGTGGCGGACGCCTATCCCGATCTCTTCGCCGACATGGTGGACCTTTTCGGCGGCAAGGAGGTTGAACCGGCATATCAATCGGACATCTCCGTGGTCCTGCAGGTTTTGCCCAAGGTTCCCATTATGGTTTGCTACTGGAGGCCGGAAGACGGCATGGAGTCCAACTTCAACCTGCTTTTTGACGGCAACGCAAACAAAAACCTCCCGACGCAGGCTTTGTACACCCTGAGCGGAGGCCTTGGGAACATGTTCGAAAAGCTGGCTTTGCGCCATGGCGTGGCCGTATAAAATTACATTGGAGTTCAGCTGAGGGTTTTAGGGTCCGGGCGCGCCTCGGACCCTTTTTGTAAAGTGATGTATTTTGATGTATTTGGGGGTTAATTTCTGGTTTTTATCAATATGAAAGCGGCTATGCTGCCTCTAAGGCATTAAGCCCCAGGAAAAACCGGCGTTCCTTCCATAAAATTCTCACCGCAACCCGCCGCGCCAGGATTTCCGGGCATGGACACCACTGTTTTTTCATGCTAATCTTTCGCCAAAAAAGGGGAAAATTGACGCCGGATCAAGAAGCCGCCGCCGGCGGCCGCATGCGTTTTTAACAGCCGCGGATCCTTATATTTACCATTTTTCTATTAGTTGTTTATCCTCCTTAAGGAAGAATACAACCCTCCGCGAGGAACCCATGAAGAAGGTGTTGCTGGTGGAAGACAGCCCCTTGTTTGGGGATACTGTCAAAGCCGCCATAGAGGACGAGTTCGAGTGCCGGGTCATGTGGGCCCAAACCATGGCCGACGCCCAGGCATTGCTTGAGAAGCACAACGGCGATTTTTGCGTCAGCGTTTTGGATTATAACCTGCCGGACGCCTCGGATGGCGAGATTCTGGACTGCGTCCTGGCCTGGAACGTTCCCTCCATTGTTTTTTCCGGAATTTTTGAGGATGACGCCCGGGACTTTATCTGGTCCAAGAGGGTGGTCGACTACGTCCTCAAAGGCGGCCCCGAAAGCATTGAGTACCTCATTTCCCTGATTCGTCATATTTTTCACGCTCGAGAAACCAAAGTTCTGGTCGTGGACGACTCCCGGGTTTTTCGGGCCATGGCCTCGGAACTGCTTTCGGTGAGGCAATACCAGATTTTTCAGGCGGAAAACGGCCGGGAAGCCTTGGAGATTATGCAAGAGCATCCGGACATCCGCATGGCGATCATAGACTACTACATGCCGGAAATGGACGGCATAGCCCTTACCAATGAGTTGCGCAGGCGCTACAACCGGGATCAACTGGCCATCATTGGGGTGTCTACGGAGGGCGGCGGCATGATTTCCGCCCAATTTATCAAAAGCGGCGCCAACGACTTTTTGAACAAGCCTTTTTTAACAGAGGAATTTTATTGCAGAATCACCCAGAACATCGATTTGCTGCGGCATATCAAACGGGTTAAGGAGCTTTCCAGCCGGGATTACCTGACCAACCTGTTCAACCGCAGATCCTTCTTTGAATACGGCCAAAAACTCTATGCCTCGGCGATGCGCGATCAAACGGTCATTGCCGTAGCCATGCTGGACGTGGATGAATTCAAAAGCGTCAACGACTCCTTCGGCCATGATGCGGGGGACGAGGTGCTTAAAACCGTGGCCGACACCCTCATGGAGTCTTTCCGGGAAACCGACATCGTCTCCCGATTCGGCGGGGACGAGTTCTGTATAATCATGGCGAATCCCGACAAAAATGAAATGCCCGCGCTCCTGGAGAGGATCCGCACGGCCGTAGAGAATAAATACATAGAAGTGGACGGCCAACAGGTCAATGTCAGCATCAGCGTGGGCGCCTGCACAGAGCTATGCGACTCCCTGGACATCATGATCAAGAAGGCGGACCAAATGCTGCGGCAGGCCAAATGTGCAGGTAAAAATAATGTGCAACTGGTTACTGCGTGCTAGCGCCGCACCCTCTTGGCGACAGGCGAAGATGCGGAGCAATTCAGAAAAAATCAAGCGCACTTTCGCCTTAAAAAAATTCAACACCCCAAGCCGGCAAGCAATATCCTGAGTACGTTACAGAATTCCTCGTGAAAATCCATGTCCAAATGGGGCAGAGGCGCCTTGGACATGACTTCCTTGCAAATTTCCGAAGGCTCGGAAAGCTGCTGCAGACCGATCATCAGGCTAAAGCTCCAAACCAGGATCTTCACGCCGGCGCCTGGCTTCAACGCCGGGAAATACTGCTCGATCATATTTCCGGTTTTTTCCAGGTTGGAGTTTAAAAAGGTTTTATACTCCAGAGCCGCTTCATAGCTGATGTTCTGCTCCAGGATGGCGCTGGTGATGGACGCCAAAGGACGCATGAGAGGGGCCATTTCCAAAATGGCGGTCACTGAATCAGAGAATGTATCCACCGATCGCGGTTCTTCCGAAACAAGGGCCTGTTCCAAAGCCGCGTTGGCCTGGGTGAAAAATACGGAAAAATTCTGCTTGGAAAGCTCCAGAAAAACCTCTTCCTTGGTCCTAAAATAAAGAAAAACCGTTCCTTTGGCCATGCCGGCGGCTTTGGCCACATCAATCATTTTTATGTCCTGAAAATTGGAAGAGCGAAATAGCCTGGCGGCCGTATCAATGATCAGTTGGCGTTTTTTTTGTTTGTCTCCGTCACTGACGGCCCTTTTGAGCGACATGAACTTTCCTTCGCATAATTAGCTGATAAAATGCCTCCCGGCCCATTTGCCAGGGAGGCGCAAAGGCCATTATCTACCCGTCCGAAAGGGAAAAATCAAGCTCCCATGAAAAATGGAGGCGCTGGGGGCAAAAAGGCCGCCTTCTGCGCGGGCTTATTCCGAGGCGAATTATGTTTCACTGACGGACCATGCGCCTTTTTCATCCTTGCAAAGTCTTAGGATCAGGTTTTGCTTTTCTCCTCCCACTTCCCCTTTGAATTCCAAGAGCCTGCATTCCTTTCCATTTTCATCCGCTTTAGCCAGAAGTTTGATAGTTCCGTGATTGCCGCTTTTGGCATTTTTCCATGTTCTAAGGGTTCCGATTTTATCTTTGTCGACGATTTCCGCCGATTTTTGAGCCAGCAGCCTTTTGTCTTCCTCGGTCAGGGCCTTCAGTTCATCCGGCCATATCCAGCCGGTAAAGGTGGAGCCCATGGACTCCATGAGTCGCAGGGGCGAGGTAAGCACTCCGGTAATCATGCCGCCCACGGCGCCCTGGCCGGCTTCCTCCCCAACCTGGCGGGCGTTTTGGGTGATTGCCTCGGCCTGATCCAAAAGGTCCGGCAGCGCCTCCCGGGTGGTTTTCACTTCCTCCAATATGCCGGGGACGAGCGGCCGCGTTTCTCTCATCTCCTTGGAAGCGGCCTGAACCGCGTCGGACGCCTTGTCCAGGCTGGCTATGACCTTCGGCGCGTCCTCCCTGATCGCCCTGGACTCCGCCAGGATCTTCGGGACTGTCTCCCGCACCTGCCGCACTTCCGCAAGAATTTCCGGCATGGAGGCCTTGGGCTTCTTTTTACGCTCCGGATCCGGGGGCGCTATGGCCAGGATCATCTTCCGGGTGGCTTCCACCTCTTCCAGCACAGGAGGAATCTGCTCCCGGATTCTGCCCGCCTCAGCCGTAATTTCCGGAATAATCGCCCGATAAGCCTCCACCTCGGCAATGGCCTTGTCTACGGTAATGCGCACCTGTTCCACCTCTTTTATGATGTCCGGAACCTGCTCCCGAATTTGAGCAACCTCCAGAACCACGGGCTCTATGCGCTGGCTGGTGGACTCCACCTGGGCTAACAGTTGGGGAATCTGCCCATGGATTTGAGAGACCTTAAAGGAAAAATAAAAAATGGACAGGCCGAGAAAAAACAAGCTGGCCGATAATAGGATGACTCCGATCTTTCCGCCCTTCTCCATGCAGATTCTCCACTTGATATTAGCGTCAATATTTCCATGAAATCTAATGCATAACATATATTGCGCCGTGTGGGCAAAAATCTTTAAGGCCGGACGGAGGGGGGAAAGCCCTTCCGGGCTCAGGCCCTGGAAAGCAGGGTGGGCGACGGCGCGGCGGCTTGGGAATCGCAGAAGCAAAAAAAAGGGAAGACCCAAATCCAGGCATTCCCCTCTTTTGAAAAGCATAAATGGCAGGCTATTTCATTTTGTCGGGAAAAAGCGACCGCACGCCGTCTTCCGAAGCCTTGCACAGCCCTCTTTCCGTAATAAGACCGGTTACCAAGCGGGCGGGAGTCACGTCAAAAGCCACATTAAGGGCCGGGCTGTCCTCCGGCGGAACCAGTACGTCCACCAGATGGCCGTCGTGCAGGCCCCACACTTTTCTGACTTCGTCCGGGTCCCTGTTTTCAATGGGGATGTCCTTTACGCCGTCTTTTAGCTCCCAATCAATGGTGCTGGAAGGCAAAGCCACGTAGAAGGGAACATTGTTGTCTTTGGCGGCCAGGGCTTTCAGGTAGGTTCCCACTTTGTTGGCCGCGTCTCCGGTATGGGTTGTTCTGTCCGTACCTACGATCACCATATCCACCTTGCCGTGCTGCATCAAGTGCCCGCCGGCGTTATCGGTAATGACGGTGTGGGGAACTCCATGCTGTCCCAGTTCCCATGCGGTGAGCCTGGAGCCCTGGTTCAGGGGGCGGGTTTCGTCCACCCAGACATGCACGTCAATCCCCTTGTCAAAGGCGGCGTAAATGGGCGCTGTGGCGGTTCCGTGATCCACGCAGGCCAGCCACCCCGCATTGCAGTGCGTGAGAATGTTGACCGTCTTGCCGTTCTTCTTTTTGCTGATTTCCTCAATAAGCGGAGATCCGTGCAAGCCTATCTGCCGGCAATTCTCCACTTCCGCCTCCGTAATCTCAATGGCTTTAAACCAGGCGGCCTTAAGCCAATCTTCCGCGTTTGGTTTTTCAAGGATCGCCGTTTCCATGGCTTTCACCGCCCACTCCAGGTTGACGGCGGTGGGTCTGGCGTTGCCGATTTTAAAGCACTCCTCCTTGAGATATTGGAGAGGATTGTCCGCGTCCTTCATGTTAACCACGGCAAGGTAAACTCCCCAGGCGCCCGTGGCCCCGATCAAGGGCGCGCCGCGCACGTACATGTCGCGAATGGCCTGGATGGTTTTTTCCGCGGTGGTCAGGCCCACAATTTCAAACCGGTGCGGAAGTTTGCGCTGGTCAATAATCTCGACGGTTTCCGGGTCGTGCTCATTAGGCCATATGGCCCTGTACCACTTTCCATTGACATTCATGATTTCAGACCTTTATTCAAAAAGTGAAACAAAATTAAAGAGGTTGACGTCCACCAAACCCTTGTCCGTAATTTTCAACTCAGGAATAACCGGCAACGCTAAAAAACTAAGGCTCATGAACGGATCTTCCGCCTTGGCTCCCAACTCTCCGGCTGTTTTCATCAAAGCGTCCAGGCTATGCCTTACCTGTTCCATGGGCAGGTCGCTCATGAGGCCCGCTATGGGCAAGGGGCAGACGGATAAAGTTTTCCCGCCCGCTGCCGCCGCAAGCCCGCCGCCCATGTCCGCTACGGCCTTAACGGCGGCTTTCATGTCAGCGTCGTCCACTCCGACCACAATGATATTGTGCGAGTCGTGGGCCACGCTGGAAGCCAGGGCGCCTTTTTGCAATCCAAAGCCGCTGACGAATCCAAGCCCAATGTTTCCGGTCCCTTTATGGCGCTCCACAACGGCGATTTTCAGAATGTCCACAGCGGGGTCCGAAAGGGCCTCGCAATTCTTTTGCAATACATCCCCTGTCATAGCCGCGGTCACCACCTGGCCGGGAACCAGCTTGATGATGCGGGCTTTTCCCGATCCGGCTTTGATGGTGAAATTCAGGCTGTCCACGTTTACGTTCATGGAACTGGTCTGGGGCCTGGGCGGCGGGTCCATGGGGGACGGCAGGCTGCAGCCGTCTTCCACAACCTTGACGCCGGCTGAGTAAACGTCCTGAACATGGAAATCCACGAGATCAGGCGTTACCAAAAAATCCGCCCGCATGCCGGGGGCGATTCCGCCCCTGTCCCGCAGACCGAAATATTCCGCCGTATTCAGGCTGGCCATGCGGATCGCCGTCACCGGGTCCACGCCCTGCCGGATGCACCGGGCGACCATGATGTTGATGTGGCCCTTTTCCAAAAGGTCGTGGGGATGCCTGTCGTCTGAGCAGAACATGATTCTGCGGCTGTTTTGCTCCGTGACGATGGGCAGCAGGTCGTTCAGGTTCTTGGCGCCCGTCCCCTGGCGGATCATGATGCGCATGCCGCTGGCCAACTTCTCCAGGGCTTCTTCCGGGGTGGTGCACTCATGATCGCTTGCCGCTCCGGCGGCCAGATAGGCCTGCAAATCAGCGCCCGATAAACCCGGCGCGTGGCCGTCCACGGTTTTTCCATGCGATTTTGCGGCGTTCATTTTTGCCAGCACTTCCGGATCGCGGTGGATGACGCCCGGGAAATTCATCATTTCGGCCAAACCCACGATTTTCGGATGTTCCAGAAACGGCAGGATGTCCTTGGTCTCCAGGGAGGCGCCTGCCGTCTCCAGGTGTGTGGCCGGCACGCACGAGGGAACGGCGTAGAAAATGCCGACGGGCGCTCCCTCCGCTGCTTGAAGCATGTATGAAACGCCGTCCACGCCCATCACGTTGGCGATCTCGTGGGGATCGGCGATGACGGCCGTGGTTCCGTGCAAAATAACCGTCCGGGCGTATTGATACGGGCTGACCATGGAGCTTTCAATATGAACATGCGCATCAATAAGGCCGGGGGTTAAAAATCGCCCCTGAAGGTCAATCGTTATTTTGGCGTCGCGGGAATCAAGGGCTGCAACCTTGCCGCCATGGACGGCCACGTGCCCTTTTTGAATTTCGCCTGAAAAAACATTAACTATCTGTGCGTTTTTTAAAACAAGGTCGCAAGGGATGTCTCCCCTGGCGGCGGCAATAACTTGATCGTCTATCATTGTGTTTGATGTTCCAAAATAAGGGGTAGAAAATTATTCATCCGGCGGGATAAACTGGACCTGGTTCCCCCCGCTTCGTTTGGAGTTGTACATGGCCATGTCGGCCCGCTTTACGCAACGCTCCATTTCCTCTCCGGGGGAAAACTCGGTAACTCCTATGCTGACGGTGACTTTGGCCGTCTCTTCTTCACTAATTGCCAGGCGAAGCTGATCAATGTCGTTTCTCAGGCGCTGGCCTGCAATAATCGCCTGTTCGCCGGAGGTTTCAGGCAATAAAACCGCAAACTCCTCGCCGCCGTATCGAAAAATGGAATCCGCCACGCGCAGGCAGTTTTCCGTGGCCCGGGCGATGCTTTTTAAAGCCTCGTCCCCTGCAAGATGCCCGTACGTATCGTTAAACTTTTTAAAGGAGTCCACGTCGAAAAACAAGAGGGACAGCACCCGTCCGTAACGCTCCGCGCGGTTGGCCTCCGTGCTTAACTGCCTGTAAAAATGCCGCCGGTTATACAAGTTGGTCAGCCCGTCCGTGATGGACAGTTTTTTCAACTGCTCCATCAAGGCTTCGCGTTCCTTCCAGAGTCTTCGCTCCCGAAAAACTCTCTGAATGCGCGCTTTTAACTCCGGCAGTCTTACGGGCTTCAATAAAAAGTCGCTGGCGCCCCTTCCTATTGCTTCCTCATAAGTATGGCTGTCCGCAAAACCGGTCAGGACCACGACGTCCGCGTCAAAACGCTCCTTGACGGCGGCCGTCAATTCCAGCCCGTTCATGTCCGGCATGTGGATATCTGTCAGGACCAGTTCGACGGGATGCCTTGCTAGTATTTCAAGGGCGCTTTCAGCGCTCGGCGCTGCAGCGGCTTTATAACCGGCCGTGAGGACCATTTCGTACAGGGCCTCACGAGCCGGTTTGTCATCATCCACTATCAAAACGCTTTCCAATGGAATGCTTTTTTTTTCCACTATTCTTTACGTTCCGAGAGGCCCAATGGGCTGATAGTAAGTAAATAACATGGGGTGATTAGGATAATATTAAATTACCATACCGCCGTCCACGACAATAACTTCCCCCGTGGTGAAGGAAGAAGCGTCCGACACCAGATACAACACGGTTCCGGCCATTTCCTCCGGAACGGCGTGGCGATGCATGGGAATGGCGGAAGTTGCATGATCGTAGATCTCTTTATTGGTGAATAAAGCGCTGGCGAACTTGGTTTCCGTCAGGCCGGGGGCCAGGCCGTTGACGCGAATTCCGTGGGGCGCCAACTCCTTGGCGTAAGCCTTGGTCAAATGGATAAGGGCGGCCTTGGTGGTGGAGTAGATGCCCTGGAACTCCGCAGGTCTGATGCCGGCGATGGAGGCCACGTTGACGATGGCGCCCTTGGTCTGGGTTTCCATCATGAGTTTGGCGGCGTATTGAATCATAAAAAAGGGGCCTTTGACGTTAACCGCCCAGGTCTTGTCCCAAACCCCCTCGTCAGCGCCCAGCATATCTCCAAAGTACGGATTGGCGGCCGCATTATTGACCAGAATGTCTATCTTGCCGAACCGTTCTTTAACTTCCGCAAACAAAGCATCCACTTTATCCACATAACCCATGTTGCAGGCGATAGGGGTGGCTTCGTAGCCCTTTTCCTTCATTTTGGCGGCCACGGCTTCCAAGGCTTCCATTTTTCTGCTCACCAGAATGCAGTGGGCGCCGTACTGCCCCAAGGCCATGGCAATAGCTTCACCAATGCCTCTGCTGGCCCCGGTGATAAGTGCATACTTGCCTTTAAGGGAAAAATCTACCATACTGAACCTCCTTGATTGAATATATGAAGGGCATGCCTGCTTGTTGGAAGAGGCGGTTTTCACAGTTGGATTATAATGGCGCCAAGTCGGCTAGCTTGTCAATCATAGTAGAGTTCCAAAGTTTTTTTGATGGGGCTTCCGGCCGGCGTCAAGGCCCGGCCTGAAAGGATAAGAAGGCTATGGACTTTCAGCATTTGCCGAATGAAATAATGGGTGTCTCGATTGTCTTATGGGTTGTCCTTGCAGTTGTTTGGGCGATAATCCTGATCGCCCTGATTCGCCTGCTTACCAAAAAAAGCGCGGATAAATCCTCTGGAGGCATGGAGTTTACGGCGCCCGAGGTGAAGGACTACCTGGCCGGTCAGCCGTCGCCGTCTTGGCAAGAGTATCGGTCCGGCAGCGATGCGCCTCCTCCTCCCCCTGAACCGCCCAAATTGCCGAATTATAAACAAGCCGGGCCGAAAACCTTTTCTGTAGCCGCGTTTATGATCGTGCTCGTATTGGTCATGGCCTGCATTTTTGTGGTGTTCAGGGCGCACCAGGCCAGGGAGCATGAAGCCCGAAAGGCCCAAAGGGCCGCCTTGGAGCAGTCGGAAAAAGAAAGAAAGGCCGAAATCGCCGGGAATCAGGCGGATGCAAGGAAGCCTCCCCAGGCGCATAAGGAGAAAACCGTCGACCAAAAAGCTCTGGAGCTGACCAAACACGGGACCCTTGCTTTTCGCGAGGCGGACTATGAGCAGGCGGAGAAGGATTTTCGCCAGGCCTTATCCCTCATTCAGAAGTCCGAGTCTTTGGCTTCCAGAGCTCTCATAGGGGCGTACAACAATCTGGCTTTCGCCCTGGAAAAACAGGACCGGGAAGACGAGGCGGAAGTCTATTTTTTGATGGCGTTGAAAGAAGCTGAAGATCAGAAAAAACCTGACGACATGGGCGTGGCCCATGCAAAGCAAGGCCTGATTCGGATACAAATCAGGCAGGGGCGTCTGGATAACGTGGAAGCCATGTACGACGACGCCATCAGGATTTGGGACCTTCAACGCGGTGAAGGCAACGGCAATTCCATCAGCCTCATGCTGGACAAAGTCCGCTTTCTGGATTCCATCGGAAAGAGCGGGGAGGCCGCCGACCTGCTGGAAAAGGCCAGGGCTTTTCGGAAAGTGCATGATCCTCCCCCCAAGCCCGTTTACGACGATGACGGCAGCCAGGTGGTCAACCTTTCAATCGCCCTTAAATTCAAGCCGGTCCGGCCAAGCTCCAAAGGCCCCAACGGCGCATGGATTCCGGGCACGGACCCCCTCTCGCCCATAAGGCCTGACGGGATCATAAAAGAGCCGGATTACCAGGGCATAGAGCGCCGGTACGGCGCCATGGAACTGGGCGTACCCCGCTTCACCTATTATTTCGCCCTGGACAGAAGCTCCGGCCCCCACCCCGTCATCTATTTTGATAAAAACCGGAACGGAGACCTTTCGGACGACGGCCCCCCTATCCTGAATCAGGGAACCGGGTTTTTTGCAGCCGCCGTCAGCATTCCGTTTTCCACAATTCACCAGCGGTACAAGGGCGAAGAATCGTTTATAATCTGGTTTTACATGAGGGAAAGCGACTGGGACGGCGCGGCAAGCCATTACAGCCAGACCCAGTTGCGGGGCTCGGCGGCCATCCAGGATCAGACCTACACAGCGTATCTTGCGGACACCCGGATCAATGACGGGGATTTTACCAATGACGGCATTTATCTGGACATTGACGGGGACGGGAAGATAAATTCGGAGACGGAGCACATAGGCTTCGGTAAAACTCTTGATTTGGGAGGCCAAAGCTATCGTTTTTTGATTACGCCATAGCATAATCATTTAGGCCGGGGCTTGGCGCCGGAGAAACCCGGTAAGGCGCCAAGGCCTAAAAGGAGGGGAAAGCAGCAATCATGGCAGAGATGTACCCGAAACAATTTTCCGAACATGTATGGATACTCGTAAATCAGGGATACCCGATTTTTTTAGTCAAAGGAAACAAGGAATGCGCTTTGGTGGAGGGCAGCCTGTCGTGCGCCGCCCCCATGGCCATGGCCCAGTTTCAGGAAATTGGCGTGGAAGTTCCGCTAAAATACCTGCTGGTGGCTCACGAGCATTCGGACCACGTTTGCGGCTTTGTGACCCTGAAAAAAGAAAGCCCTGAACTCATTATCGCCGGCTCGCGGATCGCGGCGGACATTCTGGCCAAAGAAAAGGTCATGACCAAGTTTGTCGTGGAGGATAAGGTGTTCGGGGATGTGTTGCTGGGCCTGAAACTGGTCGATTCCAGCCCGGAAATGCTTCCGCCCGAACCCATGGTACTGGACGAGATCATAGAGCCTGGCCAGGTTTTGGATCTTGGCGGAGTGACGATAGAGGCCATTGCAACGCCCGGCCACTCGCCGGGCAGCCTGTCTTTTTTTGTGGAGCCGGACAAAACCCTGCTTATGTCGGATGCGGCCGGCCTGGGGGGCGGCCTGACCCAGGTCTATCCCATGTTTTTCTATAGTTTTGAACAGTTTGTAGAGTCTTTAAGAACGCTCAAAGCGACCAATCCCGAAAGGCTCGCTCTTGGGCACGACCTGGTTGTAGAAGGCGCGGACGACTGCCAGGCTTTTCTGGACCGCGCTATCGCAGCAACCTTTGAGATGCAAGCGGACATGAAAGAGCAGCTGGCCCAGGGCCGCACGGAAGACCAGGTCGCTCTGGATTGGGCTCATAAAATGCACGCCTTTGGCATGTTCGAGCTTTTTCCTGACGAAAATCTGATGTCCTACACCAGCCTTTTGCTAAAAAGGGCTTTGGAAGCCTGATCGGCTTATAAAAAGAAAGGACCCGCCCATGATCGAAGCAATTACCAGCCCGGTTTTAATTTGGTTTATCATTGGCCTGGCTCTGATTCTTTCGGAATTTGCCGCGCCGGGCATTATTTTGATTTTTTTCGGCATTGGCGCATGGGTGGTGAGCGCCATGTGCGCGGTATTTGACGCCTCGTTGAACACCCAGTTATTCGTGTTTTTGATCTCCTCGGTTCTTTCTTTGGTTTTTTTGCGGACATGGGTGCAAAAAACCTTTGTAGGGAACGCTATGGACGGAGAAAGCTCTTTTAACAGCGATGAGCTCGTGGGCCAAAAAGCAATCACCGTTCAAGAAATCAAGCCGGGTTTTACGGGCAAAGTGGAGTTCCGGGGCACGCGTTGGAACGCCGTGGCGGATGAATTGATCGAAGAATCCCAGCCTGTGGAGATCGTCAGGCAGGACAACCTTACCCTGTTGGTTAAGCCCATTAAGGACAATTAACGAGATTACGTACATCATACAAAAGGAGAAAACCTATGCCCCAAAGTCCTTTCAGCATAATCATGGCCTTCATTATTGTGGGTACACTCATCCTGGTGGCTGTTACGCTTTGGAAAACAGCTCGCGTCGTGCCCCAAAAATCAGCCTTCATCGTAGAGCGTTTAGGAAAATACAGAAAGACCCTGGAAGCCGGCTTCCATTTTTTAATCCCTTTTATAGACGTTGTGGAGTACAAACACACCTTGAAGGAACAAGCCATCGACGTGCCGCCCCAGGCGTGCATCACCAAGGACAACATCGCCGTGGAAGTGGACGGGATTTTGTACCTTCAGGTGGTGGATCCGGTCAAGGCTTCCTACGGAATCAACAATTACCAGTTCGCCTCCACCCAATTGGCTCAGACCACCATGCGGAGCGTCATCGGCAAGCTGGATTTGGACAAGACCTTTGAGGAGCGCGACTCCATCAACAACGCCATTGTGGACGCCGTGGACAAGGCATCCGACCCCTGGGGAGTGAAAGTCACCCGGTACGAGGTGAAGAACATCCTGCCGCCCAAAAGCATCAAGGACGCCATGGAAAAGCAAATGCGCGCCGAGCGGGAGAAGCGCGCCATGATCGCCGAGTCCGAGGGCGAAAAGCAGGCCAAGATCAACCGGGCTCAAGGCGATAAACAGGAGCTTATTGAACGGTCCGAGGGCGAAAAGCAAAAAAGGATCAACGAGGCGGACGGCAAGGCCCAGGAGATTCTGCGCATCGCCGCGGCCACCGCCCGAGGGCTTCGGGAAATCGCCGACGCCATCAATCAGGAGGGCGGCATGAACGCCGTGAACCTGCGCATTGCGGAAGGCTATCTCCAGGAATTCGGCAAACTTGCCAAGGAAAACAACACCATGATCGTCCCCACGGACCTGTCCGACGTGTCAGGCGTGTTGGCGGCCATCAGTTCGGTTTTAAAAGATACGAAAACAATGGGCCAATAATCATAGAATGCTTGCGCTAATGGAGGGGAAAGCATGACACAGGAGAAGCAACGTACGGCCTTGGTAATTTATCATTCCAACACGGGCAACACCGCCACCCTGGCGAAAGAGGCGGCCGCGACTTTGGAGGATATGGGCTGGGCGGTCAATCAGACGCCTTTGGAAAAAGCCCCCAAAATTTTTCCCGGAGGAAACCCGGACCTGCTTTTGATGGGCACGCCCATTCATTTTTGGCAAGTGCCGGTGCCGGCTATGGAAATGATTCGCAAACTCCCCAATTTTCCGGGCGCCGGGGCCTTTGTTTTTTTAACCTACGGCACGGTTTTCGATGGAAACGCTCCGCACCAACTGGCCGTGGAAGTGGAGAAAAAGGGCGCCAAGGTGCTGGGCGGCGCCTCCGTGCTTTCGCCCCATAATTTCAAGATGACTCCGGACCAACGCCTGGGAGATCTGTACGAAGACTTTGGCAAAGGCCAGCCGGACCAACAGGTTTTGGCGGATTTTCGGGCCGCCGTGCGCGCCGCGGCCTCCAAGGTGGAAAGCGGCGTTCAGGACTTTAATATTAAAGACTTGCGCTCCCCCAAGCCTGTGATTACATTTTTGGACGGCCTGATGCCGGTGTCCATGCAGAAAAAAGCCCTGCCCAAGGTGACGTGGGTGGAGGAATCCTGCAAGGATTGCGGTATGTGCGTCGAAAATTGCACGACGGGAAGCATCCGTTCGGTAAACGGCAAGATCACGACCAACCACGATACGTGCTATCGGTGCTATCAGTGCTTGTGGACCTGCAAGTCCCAGGCTAGGACCGTGAACTTGTCCGCAATGGCCGGCGTGTTAAGAGGCTTGAAAAAGGTAGTTAAGAATCCGGGGACCCGGATTATGGTCTAAATATTTTGCAAACAGCAGCCAGGTTTAATTGAAGAAAGAGTCCAAACGCCTTTCCTTTAGGGAAGCATTCAGAGAGTTCGCCCCCCTTAAAAAGGCCTTTGTGGATAACTGGAAGGGCCTGGCTGTGGGACTCCTGTGCCTGACCCTTGTGGACGGGATCCAGCTTTACATGCCCTTTATCATCAAAGACGCCGTGGACGCCCTCTCACGCAGGGTCGCCGCGGCGTCCGATCTTCTATCCTATGCATTGCTGATTCTCTGCCTGGCCGGTATTGCAGGCGCGGTGCGGTACATCTGGCGCACCCTTTTGCTGGGCCACGCCCGGATCGTGGAGCGGGGCCTGCGCGCCCGCCTGTACGGCCACATCCAAACCCTTTCCGCTTCCTTTTTTCAGGACATGCCCACCGGCGACCTCATGGCCCGGTCCACCAACGACATCAACTCCATCCGCATGGCCACGGGCATCGGCCTGGTTTCCCTGCTGGACGGCACGCTCATGGCCGGCGCGGCCATTTGCATCATGGTTTACATCCACCCGCTTCTGACACTTATCGCCATGATTCCCGCCCCATTGGTTGTCTTGGCGAGCAGGCGCTTCAGCCGCAGAATGGCCGCCGGATACGAAGCCACCCAGCGCAGTTTCGGCGATGTGACCGAAAGGGTGCGGGAGGCCTTTGCCGGCATCCGGGTGGTGAAAGCCTACGGCCGCGAGGAATGGACCCGGCAGCGGGTGCACGAAAAAAGCCAGGATTACGTGGCGGTGAACCTGCGTCTGGCCAAAAGCCTGGGCATGTTTTATCCCCTCATGGCCATCTTCACCAACGTGGGGCTGGCCGTGGTGGTGGGCCTGGGCGGCAGGCTGGCCATTATGGACCAGATCAGCATCGGCGATTTTGTGGCCTTTACCGTGTATCTCAACCTGCTCACATGGCCCATGATGGCCATGGGCTGGGTAACCAATCTGGTGCAGCGCGGCGGCGCGTCCATGCGGCGCATCAACGGCATATTGACCACCATGCCGGAAATAACCAGCCGGGCGCCGGACGACGGCAAACTCATCCTGGACGGCGGAATTTCCGTTAAGTCCCTGAACTTCCATCATCCCGGCGTAAAAGCCCCGGCCCTGGACGATTTGAGCCTGGAAATCCCCAAAGGCTCCGTCACCGCCATTGTAGGCCCGGTGGGCTGCGGCAAAAGCACCCTGCTGCATACCCTGGTGCGCCTTATGGATCCGCCCGAAGGCGCCGTGTTTTTCGACGGCAGGGACGTGCACGACATCCCCCTGGGCCAGCTAAGGCGCAGCCTGGGCTTTGTCACCCAGATCGCCACGGTCTTTTCCGACTCCATCGAAGCCAACGTGGTTTTCGGCCGGCCGGACATATCCCGGGAAAGAGTCCTGGAAGCCCTGGCCGCGGCTAGCTTTGACCAGGAAGTCCTGGAAATGGAGCACGGCCTGGACACCCTTGTGGGCGAGCGGGGCATCACCTTGTCCGGCGGCCAACGGCAGCGTTTGTGCCTGGCCAGGGCCATGCTGGAAGATCCGCCCATCCTGATTTTGGACGACGCCCTATCCATGGTGGACACCCGGACCGAGGAGAAAATCGTCAACCAACTCTTGTCCCATCGCCAGGGCAGGACCACCATTTTGGTGACGCACCGAATGTCCACCCTAAAGCGGGCGGACAACATATTCGTTCTGGACAAGGGCCGCATCGTTGAGTCGGGCAAACACCGGGAATTAATCGACCATAACGGCCTGTACGCGGCTTTGTACCGGCGGCAGCAACTGAGCAACGGGTTGTAATCATGCGCGGAGAATTCGGACATATGGAAGAGGGTAAGCTGGGCAAGGCTTACGACCTCAACTTGCTGAAAAGGCTCTGGCCCTACGGCAGGCCTTATCTGCGCATAATCTTCATCGCCCTGATTGTGAGCGTGGGCATCACCATTTTCACCCTGGCGACGCCTTACGTCTCCAAAATGGCCATTGACCGGTATATCATCGCCTCATGGTACAAGGTCCAGGCCGGAGATGTCGAGCAGCAGGCGATTGTGGAAAAATACGCCCGGCTTTTCCAGCCAGGCGCCCGGGATGAAGGACGGTTTATCTCCCACACCAATACACGCAAGCTGGATCCCATGGATATGAACGTCCTGGAAACCGGCGGCGTGCTTGCCGAAACCTATTATAAAATTCCGCCCACCGCCAGGACCCTGCCCATCCTTGAGAAGCTGGAAAGCTCTTCCATTAAGGCAAAGGACGGAGACTGGTTCGCCCCCACGATTCTGGTCAACAGCCTGCCGGCCGGAGAAATGGCGGCGCTGCGCGCCCGGGACCTGACCGGCGTGATGAACCTGGGCCTGCTATTGCTGGTGCTGGCCGCCGGCGCCTTCTACTTGGGATACCTGGAGTACAACCTCCTGGAAAAAGCCGGGCAGAACATTATGGCCGACATGCGCCTGGCCTTGTTCACCCACATTCAATCCCAGTCCCTGAGTTTTTTTGACAAGCATCCCGTGGGCAGGCTGGTCACCCGGGCCACCAACGACATCGAGAACCTGAACGAAATGTTCAAGTCGGTCCTGGTGACCGTGTTCAAGGACATGTTTCTGCTTTTGGGCATCATTGTGGTCATGGCCTACATGGATTGGCGGCTGGCTTTGGTCTGCTACGCTTTGATTCCCGTGGTGGTGATCTGCGCCTTTTTATTCAGCGCCCTGGCCCGGGACGCCTTTCGCCAGTTGCGGGCCACGGTGTCGGCCATCAATTCCTTTTGCCAGGAGCGATTCGCCGCCATGGCGGCCATCCAGCTTTATGCGGTGGAAGCCCACCAAATGGCCCGGTTCGAAAAAATCAACGAGCAAAATTTCCTGGCTGGAATGCGTCAAGTGCGGGTCTTCGGCGTGTTCCTGCCGGTCATGGAATTCCTTTCCCACCTGGGGCTGGCCATCATCATCTGGTACGGCGGAAGCCGCGTCCTGGGCGAACAGGCCACTCTGGGAACCGTGGTGGCCTTTATCAGCTACTTGCGCACCTTTTTCCGGCCGCTCCGGGACATAGCGGAAAAATACAACATCATGCAGGCGGCCATGGCTTCTTCCGAGCGCATCTTTGAGTTCATGGACGAGGACCAAACCCTGGACCTTGCAAAAAATCCAATAGCCGTAAAAGACGTGAAGGGCGACGCCGCCTTTGACGGCGTGAGCTTCTGTTACGAGTCTGACAAGCCCATTTTGCAGGACATCAACTTCAGCGCCAAACCCGGCGAGATGATCGCCCTGGTGGGCAGGACCGGCTCGGGCAAGACCACGCTCATGCACCTGCTGTTCCGGTTTTACGATCCGGCGACCGGCGAGGTTCGGCTGGAGAACAAAGACCTGCGGGATTGGGATTTAAAGGCTCTCAGAAGCCACATGGCCTTGATCCAGCAGGACGTGTTTTTGTTTGCGGGAAGCATCCGGGACAACATCACTCTGGGCGATCCGGAAATCACGGAGGAAAAAATCGCCGCAGCCCTGGAGCAGGCGGAAGCCGGGTTTGTGTACAACCTGGATAAAGGCCTGGATCATCATATTGCGGAACGGGGAATCAATCTGTCCGCCGGGGAATGCCAGTTGCTGTCATTCGCCCGGGCTCTGGCCTATAACACGGAAATCCTCATCCTGGACGAAGCCACCTCCAGCGTGGACCCCCAGACAGAGCGGGCCATCCAGAAAGCCATTCTGAAAATCGCGGGAAAGCGCACCACCCTGGTGGTGGCGCATCGCCTGTCCACCGTGGAAAGGGCGGACAACATCCTGGTGGTGCGCCAGGGCCGGATTGTGGAAACCGGAACCCACAGCGAACTCATGGCAAAACAGGGCCACTACTACAAATTGCGTCAGGTGCTTTCCAATTAGCGGACGCCCGCCAATTAGCAACTGCTGATATATTCCACGGGAGTCATAATGGTTATGGCTGCAGCCTTGTAGTCCTTGACATTACGGGTGATGAGAGTGGGAACATTTCCTGCCATGGCTGAATAGTATTGGATAGCATCTTCAAAATCCTTAAGATCAGAGGAGAGGACCTTAATCAGAGATGTAAGTTTTAAAAGAGATTGAACAGCCAGTTTCCGGTCAAAATGTCTGTTCAGGATGTAAAACAAATCGGCAATAATAACAGGTGAGGTAAACGCAGACACTTCCCCATCTTGAATCTTCAAAAATAACTTCCCGACAGGCTCAAAGTGCGGCTCCCGTTCCATCAGCAAATCAAGAATCACATCTGCGTCAAGAAAAACACCCTCTGTTTTCATTTGTATTTGGATTCCAGATAGTTTGTGTAGTCTTTTTGAATATAGTCGACGTCCTTGCCCTTTAGAATGCCGGCCAGTTCGCCCACAACGCCTGGAATTCTGTTAGCGGAAACCGAATTATGCGTGAGGGTTTTAAAATAGGTTTCAACCAGCTTTGATACGGATGTCTGATTCGCCTTGCCAAATGATTTTGCCGCCTCAATGGCTGCGTTATCCATTTTTAAAGTGAGTTTTTTATGCACGGCAGGTCCTCCTCTCAAAAAAGGAAGTACGTACTATTAACCTTATTTCAGTACGGCTTGCACCCAATGTCAACGATCCCAAGAGGCAATTATAAAGATCGGAACTGAAGTATAGCTATAGAATTTTAAAAAATATCCAAGGCGTTGGCGATCAATCCCCATTTTTTTATAATGTTTTGGCTGGTGCGCAGATTGGTGAACACGTAGTCCCACGAGACATTGGAGCCGTCTGCAATGGCCTTGTTGTGCCGAAAGATGCCCGATGATGTGTAAGCCTCGGTCATAGCCTGGATGCTTGACTTGCTCCAAAGATTCTCCTGCTTGCCTGCCTTGGCCTGCTGCCCAATCATCAGATTCACCCAAAATTTGGCCGATTCCATGGACGAAATCAGGCCGCTGCCGCCGGATATCTCCACAAACCCGGCTGCATCTCCCAATAACACTACGCCTGCTTGTGGGATAACCTCTTCCATGGGGCCGCCCATGGGCAGCATGGTGGCTTCCACGAGATCCGCCGACGCCTCTGCCAGCATATTGCTCATCACCGGATGGCGCTTAGTCGCTTGTTCAAAAACCTGGAGCAATTCCTCTGGGTCGGGCAATTCATAGCCCAGTTTGAGTGCGGCCCTGGCCATTACCGCCAGCCCCACCTCGCAGCTCGATCCCTCCCTGGGAAAGAGAAAAGCCAGGGCGGGAGGAAAATCCGGGGCGAAATCCATGGAACCCTCGGGAAGAAAGAAAAACTTGAAGCCCGGGGAGTCAAAGCGGGCGTTGCCGAACTTGGATTTTACGATGGGATAGTTGATGCCCGTATAATCCACGCCCAGTTTACGGCCTATCAGGCTGCCGTGGCCGTCGCTGGCGAAGACCGCATCGGCTGCTGCTGAGGCTTCACTCCCATCCGCGTCAAGATACTTAACCCCGGTTACCCTGCCTGACTCCTTGGTGACGTCAATGACTTCGGCGCCCAGTTTCAGGTCGATGCTCAACCCCTGAACTTGTTTTTGGAACGCCTGCATCCACTCATGCCATTCAAAGCTATGGTTGGGAACTTTCATATCCAGAATGATGGGGTCGGCCTCATGGGGCAAGGGCGCAAAGTATTCTATCATCGTTGTCGAGGCGATGGTCAGCGATGCCATCACCCCTTCCCCCAGCACCTCGTCCAGTATGGGGCGATGCCGCAGGGTTTCCCCCCTGGGATGCAGATCCAGGGAGCTTTTCTTTTCGATAAGCAGGCAGCGTTTGCCTTGCCGGGCCGCCAGTATGGCCCCGGTAAGCCCGGCCGGGCCTGCTCCCGCAAAGATGAAGTCGTATATCATTGATATTCCTTAACAATTTTGAGGGACATCTCTCAAAAACTCAATAAGTTTGGACAGGCCTTATTCCTTGCTCACATCCTCGTTGGGAACGCCGAGCCTGGGCAGGCCGGTTGTGCCCGGAATAACGGACTTTTTGCCCCAGGCGGAGGGATCGGCCGCGTAATCGTACAGCGCCAGGATGGTTGCAACGCCCAGATCCCGAATATCGTCCTGGGTCAGCCAATGGTCCATGCCGCCGTTAGTCATTCTATCGGCTGATCCATTTCTAATCAATTTTTTCCTTGCCGATATATCCAATCCTCCGTTTAGGGGACTCGGGTATATTCACCAACCTGTCCAGCACCTCAAATACAACCTGAAAGCGTTCCTCTGTCAGGTTTTTTAGTTCGCTAAGTTCACGTTTCAACTCAGCGTTATCAAGAACCAAACAGCGCATTTTTACAAAAGCCCGCATGATTTGAATATTGACCTCAATGGCTCTATCGCTGTTCAGGACGCCTGAAAGCATGGCCACTCCCTGCTCTGTGAATGCGAGAGGCATTTTTCTGACGCCGCCCCAACTTGATGTCACAAATTGTGATTTCAAGTTTTCAAACTCTTCCTTGTTTAATTGGAACATGAAATCATCGGGAAACCGCTTTAAATGCCGCCTGACTGCTTGATTTAGGACACGGGTTTCGACTTCATAGAGATCTGCCAAATCTCTATCCAACATAGCTTTTAGGCCTCGAATCACATAGATCTTATTGATTATTGCATCTGTTGTGACGACACTATTCATTTCCATAACTCTCCTATTTCTCTGTAAGGGAGTTTGTCTGAAAAGGATCTTTACGGGCGCCCGTGATTAAACGATTAACTACATATCAAATTGAAATAATGCAACATTTTATTGGCAGTCTGCGTGTTTAACAATCTACTTTTTGGTTTTTTTATGTTGGATTTGAAGTCAAAACACCCCTACTCCTTGCTGGCGTCCTCGTCGGGAACGCCGAGCCTTGGCAGGCCGCCGCTAACGTCAATCGCCTTTTTGCCCCAGGCCGACGGGTCGGCGGCATAGTCGTACAAAGCCAGGGTCGTTGCGACTCCCAGGTCCCGAATATCGTCCTGGGTCAGCCAATGGTCCATGCCGCCCTTGCTGTAGACCGTCTCGATGGTGATGGCCAGGCAGTCGTCGCCCATGTTGGCCCACCACCAGGATTCGGGATAGTATTTGGTGACGAAGCTGCTTCCGCCCTCGGCCGGAGGCGCGGAAAAGAATCCATATTCCTGGGTGATCAAATGAATCAGATACAGGGATTTTTTCCAAAGAGAAATCTCTTCCGCCGTGTAGGTTGCGGGGTCGTCTCCAAAGTGGGGGTAGGCGAAAGCCGGCGTGTCCACCGGCGAGTTGGAGGAGTGGAGATTAAACCCTATCATGCCGGTCAGATAGTCGGAATTGGTCGCCAGCTCCGCCATTTTTTGGTTAAGCAGGCGGCATTCCACGGGCGAGTCATCCGTGAGATAGAGCGGATCGGCGTCGTCCCGGTACCACATAACCTCAAAGTTCCGGCTGAAAAGGTCGGTGCGGTAGTTGCCTTTGATCACCCCATCGATGTTGTGAATAGGCGCTACGAAAAAAACCAGATGCTTTGCCGCGTCCAAACCCGCGTCCAGGTCGGCCAGGAACTGGTTGATCATCCCTTCCAGCATATAGGACGAGGCCGTTTCCGCCGGATGGGAGCGGGCGTGTATCCACACGGCCCTTTTCAACGAGTCGTCCACGGATGGATCTTCAATTTTGACAAAGGGGATGTCGGCGCCGTATCCGCTGGTCTGCCCCAAGGTCGTTATCGCCGTCCACGGGCTGGCTTCTATTTGGTCCAGGTAGGCGTACATATCCCACGTGGTGTATGGGTAGAACCTTGCCACGTATACGGGAGCTTGGGCGAACCGGTCTGTTGCGATTTCCAGAAAGCAATCCTCAATGCCTTGATCGCAGGCGTCGCTGGCCGTGACCTCGGATTCGTCGAAGCGCTGCCACGTGATTTTATCGTAGGAAAAAACCGGCGCGTAATAATAGGCCCATCCCCGGTTTTTGAGGGTGAGCTTGACTTCCGTGCCTGGGGTGAAATCCTCGACTTTGATGTACCACCAATTCCGGTAGGAATCGGGCAAATCGGCGTTCCCGTTGTCGTCGGCAAGGTAGATGTCCCAGTCCTGGGGCGCATTGCGGACGACGCGGCCGATGGCGCCGGATTCAAAGCCTGTGGAAACGCCTGTGTACTTTTCTTTTTCGACAGCCGGGGCGGAGTCGGAATCGTCGCACGCGGAAGCCGAAAACAGGCATAACAAGCAAAACAAGGCGGTTAAAAGGCGGGTCTTTTGCACGGTCACTCCATGTTGCGTTGCTGAAAACGATTACACTTATGGAGCGACAATAACCTCCCCGCCTTATTTTTTCAAGTAGATAAGCCGGTTAAAGACCCCGCCCTAACCCGCGGAGATTATCTGGGCCGCCCGATCCGTCTGGTTGGGGATCAGGTCGGCGGGCACTTTGGGCTTGCCCAGCTTTTTAAAAACCTGGTACCTGGCGCAATTGGCGTTGTCTCCCAGGCAAAGGCGCTTTTTCATGCTTTGAGCCACAGCCGTCATGTTGGCAGCCATTTTGCTATTAAAGAAGGGGCATCCAGCCAAGCATTCACAATCAGCCATTTTTATCTCCTTAATAATAGGTTTTTAGTGTGTTGCATAAATAATGGATGTTTCATCCTAACAAATGATTTGACGTTTGGATGCCTATTCTTCGGTAAGATGCGTTCGGAACTTGAGAATAAATATCAACTGAATTTACGGCTGAGGCTTCTTGAGCGCTTGATACAAAGCCTTGCAATAGTCCTGGAAAGAAGATTCGGTGCGCTCTCGGGGCCGGGACAGGCGCACCCGAATTTCTTTGGCGATCATGCCGGGATCCTTTTGCATGACAAGAATCCGGTCGGCCAGGGCCACGGCTTCGTCTATATCGTGGGTGATGAAAACTATGGTGTGATGAAACTGATTCCACAGGGAAAGCAGCAAATCCTGCATCTCCTCCCTGGTTTGGGCGTCCAGGGCGCCGAAAGGCTCGTCCATAAGCAGGATGCGGGGCTGCAGAATTAGAACCCTTGCCAGGGACACCCGTTTTTTCATGCCTCCTGAGATTTCCCGGGGCAGGTAGTCTCCAAAAGGCGTCAGGCCCACAAGGTCCAGGAAATGGTTGGTCTTTTCGCGCTTTTCCTTTTTGGAAAGCCCTTTCACGCCAAAGGCGATGTTTTCCTTAACGGTGAGCCACGGGAACAAGGTGTCTTCCTGAAAAACCACGCAACGGTCCGGCCCCGATTCCATGATGGGCGTTTCCTCCAGCAAGGCTTTGCCTGCACTGGGCTTTTCAAAACCGGCCAACACATTCAGCAAAGTGGTCTTGCCGCAGCCGCTGGGGCCTAATACGCACAGGAACTCGCCTTCGGCCACCTGAAAATGGACGTCCTGGAGGACGGTCATGGGGCCGTCCCCGGTTTTGAATACTTTGGATAGTTTGCTAACCTGAAGGACGGGCGGCGCCTGAAGTTCTTTTTTGTGCCCGGGAATGAGTTTGAGCTGCGTGGTCATGCCAGCCTCCTGGCGCTTTTGAAGCAAAGCCGGAACACGCCGGAAAGTAACAGGTCGGACGTGCGCCCCAACAAGGCTATGAGCACGATGCCCACAATAATGATGTCTATCCGGCCCAGCATGCGTGCGTCCATGATGACGGCGCCCAGACCGTTAGGCACGCCGGTCAGTTCCCCCAACACCAGATAGGCCCAGGAAATCCCCAGGCCGAGGCGCAGTCCTGCCAGGATGCTTGGCATGGCGCCGGGGAGCAATATGGAAAACACTGCATTCATGCGCCGGACGCCCAACATGGCTCCCGCCTGAAAAAGCAGGGGCGAAACCTGCCGGGCGCCTACGGCGGTATTGATGTAAATGGGAAAGAAAGCCGCCAAGGCGACTAAAAACAAGGTGGTCTTATACCCGATCCCGAACCAGACCATGGCCAGGGGCAGCCAGCAAATGCCGGGGACCGCTCTCAGGGCGTTGATGGAAGTCGATAGGGTTTTTTGCATGGCGTCCACCCTGCCGGACAACACTCCCAGGGGAATTCCAAACAGAGCCGCCAAAGAGAACCCGGCCAAAACCCTGCCGCAGCTCACCCAGGCGTCCACCCAAAAACGGCCTGCGTACGGCCCCTCGCCGGGCGTTCCAAAAGCATACATGACCCCGGCCTCCCCCACCTGCCGCGGGGAGGGCATGAGATAGGCCGGGATGATTTCAAATCGGCTGACCAAAAACCAGCCCATAAAAAACAGCGCTGGCAGAATCCAGGGGATAAAGCTGTTCATCCAACCGTTCGGCTTATTAAAGGTCATGGCGAAACCATCTTGGGCGTCAAGGTTTTGGGTAGCCTTCATCCTTCAGGCGATTGACAAAGGTCAGGTCGAAAAGAGCGTCGTAATCAGGCTGCTTTTGGATGACTCCCAACGCCTGCATACGCTCTCCCAGGGCCTTTGCCCTGCTTACAAAATCCGGGTCCATGTCCCAGGCGATCTCCATGTTAGGGGCGGCCTTTTCCAAAATGTGCAGGGGAGTTCCAAAGGTGGAGGCCTTTTTCAGCCATTGGTCCTGATGTAGGTTCAAGTAATCCGTGGCCTTGGCGTGGGCTTTGACCAGGCTGAACACCAGGTCAGGATTTTTTTCAATAGCCTCCCGGCGCACCAGCATGCCGGCATTGATGGATCCCACGGCGTCTCCGTAATAAGGATAAGCCAGAATGCGTCCGTAGCCCTTGTCCACGGCCAAAGCCGGAAAAGGCTCGCCGGAAAGGAAGGCGTCTATGCCCCCTCCGGCCAGGGCCGTGCCCATGTCGAAAAAGTCCACCCTAAGCAATTGCACGTCCTTTATCGGAGAAAGGCCGCGGCGCGTCAGGGTTTCCCGCAATAATATTTCGTGCATGGTGCCCGGCACGTAGCCGATGCGCTTGCCTTTCAGGTCTTCCACCTTTTCAATGGGGCCGTCCTTCTTGACCACCAGGGCGGAGCATTTGTTGCAAAGAGCCGCCACCACCACCACCGGCTGTCCCTGAGAAGCCGAATGAATGGCGTGCGCCAGCGTGGCGCCGCACATATCCAGGCTTTTAGCCAGCAAAGCGGTTTTTTGGTCCGCCGGATTGGTGAAGGAAAAGACGTCCACCTGGTCGCCTTCCGGAACGTAATCCTGATAATAAAAAGGCTGGATGGTCTGGGCGGTCTTCCAGGTCCCAACTTTGTATTCCTGGGCGAAAACCGGGGCGGCCGCCAAAGCGAGAACGGCGGCGGCAATCACAAGCAGATTCTTTTTCAACATATCGACGCTGATCTTTCTTATCAAAAAACGTTGGATGGCAAGTCGGGATCAAGGCCCATTTCCCAATGAATGGCCTTGCACCGGTCTATTTTGTTTCCCCGGCCCTGGCCGGTTTCCGCTTCCCGATCCCGGGGGCTGGAGCCCACTTCCGGGAAGAACAGGTTGGCTCCGGCCATGAGCGAGGCCGTGTGGGGCTCGTGCGTGCAATGGGCTTTGGGAACGTCCGCCATGACAAGCCTGCTGACGGCCACCATGCGGGCCATTTCCCGCTCCGTAATCATGCCGAATTTCTCCATGGGAGATCCGGGGAAGTTAATCCTGCGCATAATCCCGCTGTACGCGGCTTTGTGCTTTTTAGCCAGAAACATGAGGTCCACAATCTCCTCATGGCTGTGTTCAGGACCCACAGGCTCCACGCAGTTCGCCCAACTCAAACCCACGTCGGAAAAAACCTGGATGGTGGCGATGCGCTTTTCCCTCTTGAACGGCGTGTCCCGGCCTTCTCCCAGCCGCACGGCATGGTAAGCGCCCTGGAATCCGGCTTCCAGCAGGGCTTCTCCTTCTTTATGGGTGATGTCGCGGGTATTGGCTACAAGCGGGGTGGATACGGTCCTTTTCAGCAGCCTGCCGATTTCCAAAAGCCGTTTAAAGCCGTACGTGCCCGTCGTCATAAGATTCAGGCCGTCGGCGCCGTCCTTTTCAGCCGACTTGGCCCATGCAATGATTTGCTCTTCGCTGAAGTCGATTTTTTCCTGAAACACGCCGGCCTTTTGAGTAAGGGAGCAAAACAGGCAGTTATACGGGCACTGCTCCACGTTCAGGCCAATATGAAAATGGTTCTCCCCCTTTTTTCCGAATGTCTTGCGGGATAGGTTGTCCGCCGTCTGCATCAAAGCGTAAACTTCCGGACTTTCCAGGGGAAGCGCCATTAGGTCCATGGCTTCCCGGGTCGTTAAATCCTCCAGGTCCGCACCTTTTTTTAAAATATCATCGATAGCCGGTTTTAATTTCCAGGTCATACACACTCCCGGCGGGAAAGTCCGCCAATTTGATAAGGATTCGCGATAAGATTTTCGCAAAATCTACCTGCTATGGATCGGGCCGTCAAGGGCGCACAAGATTTTGGGGACATGAACTGATTTCTGCGAAATCGAAAAAATCGCTGGCGAAGAAAACTGAAATCAGTATCGTGTCCCGCCAAAATCGTGAAAAGAATGACCCGACTGACTTAAACTTGGCATAATTTTCTATTTGATCTTTTTAAAGCCGCATAACAATCCGCCCGCAAAGGCGAACAACGCCCCCTTGAACCCCGCTCCTCCGGCGCTCTCACCGGAAGCTCCGTATGGCAGGCTTCTTTCCCGTGCGGCTTCCGCCGGCAAATTTCTTTGAAACCATTTCTTCAGTTGAATCCGGTTCCAATAGGTTATGGGCGACGGCGCCGGTTTAACCCGGCCATCCAAAGTCTCCTTTGGTTTGTATATGATATCCAAAAGGTGATGCGTCGGGGTATGCCGCCCCAAAAACAAAGCGCACCCCGCGCAATAAGTAACCAATGGCCGCCCCTGGATATCCTTCACCCGGATTTCAGGCCATTTTTTCGCCAGATCCGGGGCCATGCAAGGCACGGCGCCGCCTTCCCCGCAGCACAAGGTTTTTTTTCGCTCGCGGCGTTGAGGGGCGATTTTCAGCCCTTTTTTCCGCAAGATGCTGCGGGCTGCTTCATGGACCGCGCTTTCATTCCTTAACGGGCAGGGATCATGGACGCAAACCTCCCCGGTTACTTTCTCGGCCTGGGGCAGTTCATTTGCATCGAGAAGCGCATACACCATCTCGGTTTCCAGGCCGCCGCCGTACATGGAAAAAACCTTGAAGCAGTTGGGGCATGCGCAAAGGACCTTTTTAATCCCGTTGTCCAGCAAATAGGATCTCAACTCCCCGAACATTTCCCGGAAAAAGTCGGTCCTCCCCAAATCATGGGAGGGCTTGCAGCAGCAATCCATGACAACGCCAAGATTGGGAATGACCTGTTGCATATGCTGAAAAAGGAGTTTGACGATTTCCGGCCGGGACCCGGGGATATTGCATCCGGGAAAAAAGATCGTGTCGCAGTCCTGGGGCAAGGCGTACCAGGTAAATCGCGGCGAAGTTCCCTGAGCCTCGTAATTTCTAAGAACTCCGTGCCTTTTGTCGTCGCCAAGGTCCGCATTGGCCTGCCGCCGGGCCTGAAAGAACATGCCGGAAGGGTCGCATCCCTGGGGGCACAACGTAGTGCATAAGCCGCATAAGCTGCATTCGTAGGCCCTAGACAGGTTGGCGGCGGAACCGTCAGCCAATTCTTTGGCCAACTGGCCGGGGGAGCCGTATTTTTGTAAAAAAGCGCAGTTTTTTACGCACGCGCCGCAATCATTGCAAAGGTTGTTTACTTGTTCCAAGGCTGAAGGCAGATCCAGTTCAAGCGGAGAGGACTCTCGTTTCATTCTCATGTTTTCCTGGTGCGCGTCGTTTTTCATGGTTGCCATTTGCATGCTTGTATGTACAATGACCAGCGGACATTAACTTATAGTCCACAGGGGCGCCGTACGCAAATACAAACATATGATACCCGCAAGGCTTGATATAGACGGAATCTATGCTTGGGCGCTTTACTCAATTTTCAACAAGAGGAATAATCCTTGAAGACGCTTGCTCCTTATCACCCTGAAAAGTTCATCACAAACGGAGATATAGAAATTGCCTATGACGCGTTCGGAGATCCCCGGGCAAAGCCCTTATTGCTGATCATGGGGCTTGCGGACCAGATGATCACCTGGCACGAAAAGTTGTGCCGGGTTTTGGCCGACAGGGGCTTTTTCGTCATCCGGTTTGACAATCGGGATATAGGACGGTCCACTTGGCTGGAAGATGAAGGGGCTCCCAACATCCCCTTGCTGGTTCTTAAAAAGCTCCTCGGCATGCCTGTAAAAACTCCGTACACCCTGAAGGACATGGCTCTGGACGCTCTGGCCGTTTTGGACGCCTTGGGCTTGGAAAGCGCTCACGTCATGGGCGCCTCCATGGGCGGGATGATCGCCCAGACCCTGGCCTTGGATCATCCCGAACGGGTTCGTAGCCTGGTATCTCTGATTTCCGCTCCCGACATCCTTCCCAACAAAAACGCGCTCAAAGGCATGGGCAAGGACATTGGCGACTGGATCGCCGGACGGGACTCGGACTTCCAAACCATTTCCCCGTCTCCGTCAGTATTCCCCTTTTTGTTGAACCCCATGCCCACGGACAGAGAGGGCTTTGTGGCGTTTTATACACGGCTGAATCTGACCGTGAACGGAAAGGGCGCGCCTTTGAACCAGGAAGAAAGCAGAGCCCACGCCCACGAATTGTTCGACCGGGGCCTGTGCCCCAACGGCGCATTACGGCAATTGGCCGGCATCCTGGCCAGTCCTTCCAGGAACCAAAGGCTGAAAGGCCTGAAAACGCCGGCCCTGGTGATTCACGGCGCCAAAGACCCGTTGATTCCGGTGCGCCTGGGCATGGAAACCGCCCGGTTGATCCCGGGAGCGCGTTTGAAGATCATCAAGAATATGGGACACTGGCTGCCATTGCCGGTTTGGGGCGAATTGCTGGCGTCTCTGGAGAGTTTTTGGGACTCGTGTGCATCCAGGCCTTTTATTGTAACTGGTTGAATGCCAAGGCGTATTCATTGTTTGTAGTGAAAATGCGTGAATAATGCCGCCCTTATCTTGACCCGTGGTCGGTATGCTGGCATAATCCCCCTGCTCACTCATTGAGGCCCCCAGGGTCTTCGCCATGCCGATAAGCAGCTATTCGCAACGCCCCCAAGGAAGGTTCTTTCGTGGAACGAGAAATTGCCATTACAAAGATATCATTAAACCGGCCGGTAACAACCATCGTGCTGGTGCTTGCCGCCATATTTTTTGGTTTTTACTCTTACAGGAATATGGGGCTGGAACTCTATCCCAATGTGGATATCCCCGTGGTGAGCGTGTCCACGATCCTGACCGGCGCCAGCCCGGAGATTATCGACCGGGACGTCACCGACGTTCTGGAAGAGCAATTAAATACCATTGAAGGCATCAAGAACATCGAATCCAGCAGCTATGAAGGCCGCTCGATAATTGTCATTGAATTCGTTCTGGAAAGGGATATTGACGCTGCCGCGGCCGATGTGCGCGCCAAGGTGAATCTCGCCCAGTATTATCTGCCAAGCGACTGTGAGGACCCCATTGTAAGCAAGCTGGACGTGGGCGCTTTTCCGGTCATGAACATTGCCGTGAAAGGCGGAGAGGACTACCGGACCAGGAGCCACTTTGTGGACAAGGTCGTTAAACCCCGCCTTCAGACGCTGTCCGGCGTGGGAAGTGTGGATTTGGTCGGGTTTAGGGACCGTGAAATCCGCGTTTGGCTGAAACCCGCAGACCTGGAAGCCCAGGGATTGACCGCCTCGGACGTGGCCGGCGCCCTCGCCCGGCGGCACTTGGAGCTGCCCGGCGGCCGCATAGAAAATGACACCCAGGAACTCAGCATCAGGGTGGAGGGCGAGTACGCCACCGTCGAAGGCCTCAGCCAGTTGGTGGTCAAGGAAAGCCTGGACGGCCGCTTGGTGCGGCTGCGCGACGTGGCGAAAGTGGAGGACGGATTTGAGGATGTGCGTACGGGATCCTATCTCAACGGCTCTCCCGTCATCACTGTGCAGGTGAAAAAGCAGCCGGGCGTCAATGAGGTTCAGGTTTGCAACCGCGTGAAAGAAGTCCTGGACGATCTGCGCTCAATAGCTCCCGCCGGCATAGAAATGATCATAAGCTCCGACACCTCGGACTTTATCAGCCGTTCCATGAACGGCGTGGAAAACGACCTGATGATCGGCGTGGTCCTGACCGCCCTGCTGATGTTCGTTTTTTTGCGGAGCATCCGGGTTACGATCGTGGCTATCATTTCCATCCCCACATGCCTGATAAGCACCTTTTTGATATGCAACGCCCTGGGCTTTACGGTGAACAACTTGACCATGCTGGCCATGAGCCTGGCCGTCGGCATGGTCGTCGACAATACCATTGTCGTCATTGAAAATATTTTTCGCCACCTTGAACAAGGAAAGCCCGTGCGTCAGGCGGCCCTTGTAGGGGCCGGCCAGGTGGGCTTCGCAGTGATGGCCGGAACAGCCACCACCCTGGCGGTTTTTGTGCCGGTAGCCACCATGAAAGGCGTCATTGGCCGTTTTTTCTTTTCTTTCGGCATGACCATCGCCGGGGCCATGCTGATTTCTCTCCTGGTTTCCCTGACCCTGACGCCGTTTATGGCGTCTCATCTTATGAAGCGGCAAACCAGCGAAGGAACGTTTTCCAAGATATTGGATTTGCCCATGAAGGCCCTGGAAGCCCTGTACCGAAGGGTTTTGGGCTGGGCTGTGCGGTTTCGATTTGTTACCATCCTCTTTGCTTTATTAACCTTCGCCGCCGGAATCATGATGGCAAAGCAGCTGGGTATGGATTTCGCCCCGGAAGAAGATCAGGGAGAAACCACCCTGCAATATGAACTGCCCATCGGAGTGTCCGTGGAAGAATCCGCCCGCATGACCCGGGAACTGTCCGCCATTGTGCAGGAACAGCCGGAGGTCACCCTGGTGCTGGCTACCTTCGGCGGCGGTTCGGGCGAGGAAATCCACAAAGGCAACCTTTACATCCGGTTGGTCGGGCGCAAGGAGCGTTCCGTAAGCGTGGCCCAGTTCGAGGAAAGGCTTCGCGATCTGTTTGCAGGGTACCGGGACGTCATGTTCCAAATCCAGCAGGGGGGCGGCGGCCCTGGAAGCTCAGACGCCGAGCAGACCATTCAGGCTGACAGCCTGGACGACCTTGCCAGGGTGGCTAAAGCCATGGTCGAAGACCTCAAAAAAGCGCCCGGCCTGGTAGACGTAAACAGCGACCTGCGGCTTACCAAACCCATGGTGAAAATCCAAATTAACCGGGGATTGACAGACTCCCTGGGGGTGGACGTCAAGGATATCGCCAATGAGGTCAACACCTACTTCGGCGGGACGGACGCATCGGTCTTTAAAAGCGAGGGCAATCGCTATGACATCGTTTTGAAGGGCGCGCCGGAAGACCGTATGGCGCCCGACGATATTGGAAGAATCACCGTTAAAACCTCCAATGGCGATACGGTTCGTCTGGGCGCCATGGTGGATGTGGAAACCACCGTGGGGCCCAATGTAATCAAACGCTATAATCGGCGTTATTCCGCTTCCGTGTACGCAAACGTCCAGGAAGGGTACTCCACGGGGCAGGCGACCCAGGACATACAGGCGGCCTTTGACAGGCACTCCCCAAGCGACAAAAGCATGGCCACCGTAGTTACGGGAAACGCCCAAATGATGATGGAGAGCATGGGCTATCTGGTGGAAGCCATCATCATAGCCCTGATCATTGTTTATATCGTCATGGCGATTCAGTTTGAATCTTTTCTCAATCCCCTGGTCGTGATGTTCTCTTTGCCCCTGGCCTTTAGCGGGGTGTTCGGCTTGATCTGGATTACGGGCGGAACCATCAACATCATGAGCATGATAGGCATGATTCTGCTGGTGGGCATTGTTGTGAACAATGCCATCTTGCTGGTGGATTTCGCCAACCAGCGAAGGGAGCGGGGCCTGGGGCCCGTGGAGGCCATGCTGGAGGCAGGCCCGTTGAGGTTGCGGCCCATCATCATGACCGCCGCTTCCACTATGATCAGCTCCCTGCCTATCGCCCTGGCTCTGAGCGAGGGGTCGGAGTTCCGGCAGCCAATGTCCCTGGCGGTCATTGGGGGCCTCTTTACCTCCACGGTCTTGACTTTGGTCGTCATCCCCGTAGGATATATCTGGGTGGAGAAAATCTCGAGCGGGGCAGGGCGTCTGTATAACAAGCTGTTCAAGCGAAAGAAATCGGCGCCTGAGCCGCCTGATTTGGTTGAAACGCCTCCTGATTCCGAGGAAAAGTAGGAGTTTTATACGTGAATAATATATTGAAAAAAATAGGGTTCTGTATTTGCATCCTGCTTTTGGGCGCAACATCTCCGGGCTTTGCTCAGGAGATGGAAAGCCAGGCGCCGCCCTCATCCAAGCTGGGGCTGATCGAAGTCATGGAACTGGCTGCGTCCCAAAGCCTGAACGTTCTATCCGCGGCTCAGGATCGGGACGTCGCCAAAGGGAGAATTCGAGAGGCTTACGCCAACGCCTTGCCGGTCATCAACGGCGGTACGGAGCTCCTTTATGTGTCCGACTCCATTTCAAGGGGGGAAAACGAACAGGCCACGGCGTCGGTGTCGCTTAATCAGCCCTTGTTCCGGGCCGGCAGCATCGCTGCGGGCATCCGGGCGGCCAAACTTTATGAAGATTATTCCGAAAGGAGCATCGACTCCGCAAGGCTGGAAGCCGTGCGCGCGGCTTGCATCCGCTATTACGACGTGCTTCTGGCCCGGGCGGATTTGCAGGCGGTCAGCGAGACCCTGGACCTTTCCAAATACAATCTGGACGTAGTCAATGGAAGAAAAGCTCAGGGGACGGCCACGAACCTGGACGTTATTCGCGCCCGGGAGCAGATGAGCAACAATCAAGCGGACCTGCTGTCCGCTGAAAACGCCTTGGCCATCGCCAGGATGCGGCTGTTTACGGTCCTCAGGCTGCCCCCTGGTTCTCCTATAGCCATTGAAGGGGAGCTTTGTTTTATAAAAGAGCCTGAGCTTGAGGGCGCTCCGCTGGACATCGCCATGGAGCACAGGCCGGACTTGAAAGTGCTAAAAACCCAAGTAGCCATGCAGGATGAAAACATCATTGCAACCCGGTCGGACCGCTTTCTTTCCGTGGACGCCGTAGGCAAATACAGCTTTATTAAACCCGAAAGCCCTTTGTACGACGACTGGACCGAGGAATATTACGGCGGCGTGGTTTTTACCTTGCCCATTTTTGAGGGGCGGCGCGTCAGCGGAAGGATGATCCAGGAAAAAGCCGTCCGCAATCAATACCAGTACGCCGTGGACCAGAAAAACGACGACATTCGCCTGGAAGTGAACGAGGCCCTGGACAATCTCAAAGCAGCGGCCCAGGTAGTGAAAGCCCGGGAAACCAGCGTGCTGCAGGCTAAGGAAGCCCTTCGGCTGGCCCAAAGCGGATACGAACACGGGGTAAACGAACAGCTTGACGTGCTTAACGCCCAGGTGACTTTTGCGGAAAGCCGCCTGAACTACTCCCGGGCCGTGTATAACCATAATATTTACCGCATTGACCTGAAGCGCGCCACAGGCGTTTTATTGAAAGAAATCAACCGGACCAATGAAAATAATTGAAAAAGCTGATGAGGCGACGTGGAGGCGAGGGGGCTTGACCATGAATAAGAAACGTAGAATCCATGCTGTGATTACAGGCTTGGCCGTCCTGTGCTGCCTATTCGGTTTCATGGCCTGCAAACCCCAGGATAAATCCAAGGAGGCGGCCTCTGAAACGGTGAAGGAAATCAAAAAGACGGTCGTGACCACCGTGGCGCCTAAAAGGGTTCCCGTGTTTTACAGCGGCATGCAGGAAAACGGGACGATCGAGGCCGTGGAACAGGTGACCGTCAAATCCAAGGTCAGCGGCAGATTGGAGCAAATGCTGGTGCACCAGGGAGATAGGGTGGAAGCCGGTCAGACCGTGGCTTTGGTGGAGCACAAGAGCATCCAGGCCCGCCTGGAAAGCGCCAAGGCCGACCTGGTTGTTTCCCAAGCCCAACTGGCGCAAGCGAAAGTCACTCTGGCCGATGCTCAAAAAGAAGCGGACCGTTATGAAAAGCTGTTTAAAGACGGATATTGCACGGAGCAGCAGCTTACGCAAAGAAGAACCACGCTTCGGACTGCACAGGCGGGGCTGGCCGTCTCTCAGGCGAACATCGCCAAAAACAAAGCCTCCATTGGAGAGATTATGGTGGATTTGGACGAGGCGACCATAAAGGCCCCCATTGCAGGCGTGATTTCCGATGATTTTTCCCATACCCCCGGTGAAATGATCAACACGGACACCCTCATTGTGGAAGTGGTCGGCATGGACCGGCTATACGCCAGGGTGAACGTGGCCGAGCAATACGCCCACAGAATCTCCAAAGGCATGAAAGTGTTCATCTCTTTGCTGGGAGACAAAAAAGGGCCTTATGAAGGGTCTGTGTGGCGCATTCAACCCACCGTGGACACGGCCACGCGCACGACAAGGGTTGACGCCCTGGCCAACGATTCGTCCGCCATGAGGCCCGGCATGTTCGCCACCGTGTTTTTTGCCGAAGAAAAAATGGAAAACCCTGTGGTGCTGCCTGCAGACGCTGTAAAAAGGTCAAACGGCGACCATTTTATTTGGTTGAAGATCGGCGACAAGGCCACCCGTTTGATTGTAAAACCGGGGCTTAAAAACGGCAATGAAACGGCGATTGAGGATGTCATCCCCGAAGGCGCCCGCATTATTATCACCGGCGGGGACAACCTTAAAGATGGAGACCTGGTTGTGGAGGCAAATCATCAGGCTGCGGCTTCGTCCTGATTGGCTTCTATTCCAAAGTAAAATAGTCCTCATAAGCCTGGGCCAGGGTCTTGGGGTTTACCTGCTCCAAAACCGGCAGCTCAGCCATGATGCGAACCTTGCCGTATCGCTCTATGGCCGTGCGGTTGGAGGCCACGGAGGGGCCGTTCAGCACAACGCCCAGGATATTAAGGCCTTGATTTCTTAATTGCTCCAAAGTCAAAAGGGTGTTGTTAATCGCTCCCCGGCCGTTTTTGCAGACAAGGATGACAGGGTAGTTGAGCCTGGACATCAGGTCCAACATAAAATGGCTTTCATTTAAAGGAACCATGACGCCGCCCACGCCTTCCACGATCAAGCGCTCCAGGGATCCCAGATAAGGCACCCAAAACTGATTCAGGTCAATGGTTACATTTTCCATGGCCGCTGATGCATGAGGGGGAAGAGGCGCTTTCAGGCGGTAGGTTTCAGGGTAAAAGCGCGTTTCGGATAAACCGGTGACCTTGCAAATCCATTGGGAGTCAGTAAGCTCTTCCGTGCCGCTTTGCAGAGGCTTCCAGTATCCGCTGTTGGGGAGGCCGGCCATTAAAATGGCTGCCACCGTGGTTTTTCCGACGCCCGAATCCGTCCCGGTAATAAACACCCGGTCCGGAAAGTTGTTTCTGGCCATGTAATCTACATCCGCTCTTGATTTTAGTGCATTTGTCTTGGAAATTTTCTTGCCCGGCTCCCAGGCCGCTTTCAAGCAGAAGAACAAAGCAGACCACGGAGTTTTTGTCAATTGCAGCATTGAACTCCGTTTTATGAATAACGGCGTCAACCCGTTGAATATTTAGGCCATGATGCATTTTTTTCGAATAAGCTCCTCTTTCCCAAACGCCCTTCTGGCGTGCTTGTCTATTTTGCTGGCCCTTGCCGGGGCTGAATGCTGCCTGAGGCTGCTGGGGCATGAGCCCGGATACATCGCCAGGTACGACGTCGGCCTGGCGAATGTGGACGAGCTGCAACCGGTTAAAGCCAGGTGGTTCACGGACTCGGAAGGCGTCTGGCGGGCGAATCCCGATTTTGATTGGCCGGACAACCATATCAACTCTGAAGGCTTTCGCAGCAGGGAGTTCAAGGCAGATAACTCAGGTCAGCCCAAGATCTTGTTCTTGGGGGATTCGTTCACATGGGGCGTCGCCGCCTGGCCCGAGACAGAGTCTTTTGCGGACCTGGTGGGACGGGAAGGCTTTACGGTCTATAACACGGGCGTCCCCGGGGCGGACCCTAACCAATACGCCTATTTGGCCGAAAAATACGTCCCCCGCCTGCACCCGGATTATACGGCGGTCATGTTCTTTATGGGCAACGATTTTGTGCGGCCCAGGCCCATGCTTCCGGGCAAGAACCTCCACCACATCACCAACGCGGGCTGGATGTACGCCTTTGACAACCAGGGTAATTATATGGATTCGCCCCAACAGGCTTACGCCTATTGGAAAAGGCACAGCAACTGGCTGGAAGCCCCGGACAGGCCGGATCTGCCGGACAATCCCGTAAAATCCGTTTTTTGTAAAACCGTGATCGGTTCCTACGCCTGGTATTACGCCTCTCCCGCCTTGGTTTGGGCGGGCCGCAAGATGGGATATGATTTTCCGGTCAGCGAGGGTGTTTGGAACAAGCCGGGGCCTCATACGATCCAATCCCTCCAGCGAATTAAAGACGTGTGCGATCAAAACGGATCGCAGTTTTTGCTGTTTATCATTCCGGTGGATCCGGAAATGGAAAACGAAAACAACAGCTTGAGCGAAAACCTCGAGTATTTACAGGCATTTTCTCCCATGACGCCCGGTTATATCAGCTCGGACATGTATAACAAAAAAAGCTGCCATCACCTAAACAACCATGGGCATAGGCTCTATGCGGATTTTATTCTGAAAAAATTGGCTGAAAAACAAAACGAAAAAGGGGACGCTGCGGCCGATAAGAAGGGGTGATTTATAAGGTTACGATTTATTAATTGTTTTCCCGGGTATGCTCATCAAGGTATTCTTCAAAAGATTTGGCGAAAGTTTTGTCCGTCTCCTTTTCCACTTTGCACTGCATGCTCTTGAAATCCTCCAGCAGCTTTTCCGCAAAAGGCGTCAAAAAGGAGCCTCCCCCGGAACGGCCGCCTTGCTTCTTTTCCAGAACCGGTACGCCCAAACGTTCTTCCGTAGCGCGAATCCTGGCCCAGATCGCCCGGTAGCCCATGCCCAATTCCTGCGCGGCCGCTCTTAACGATCCGGTTTTTTGGATGGCTTCCAAAATGCGCAGCCTGCCCAGGCCGAACACCACGTTGCCCTCGTCATCCTGAACCCAGATCTTTGAGCGCACTTGAAATTTTTTATCACCCACAAGCATCCTCCCAAGGTTTTGAAAATCCATACACCAGGGGAATGCAAAAGGCAAATCGCATCTGGATTATAAATGAAAGCCATGGCTGGTGAAGACCAAACTGCTTTCAAACAAGAAATGGAGATTTCCGGGGACATGAACTTATCGCCCTGGCAGACGCTCAATTGACCGAGCGAGAGTATAGGGATAAGTATCGTGTCCCCGTGAAAGCGTCCTCCCCCAGTTGCCGGACTTGGTAGTTCGGCTTAGTGCGGGTTCTTGGGCATGTGGTCCATAATCCGGTTCGGGGCGTGATCCGAACAGCAGCCATGGCAGGAGCACGAGCCTTCACCCGAATTTTTGCTGAATTTCGCTTTGATTGCAGCGGATAGAGGCTTGACGGAAAAAATCACAAGCGCTCCTGCACTGATCCAGCCGATCCACAGGGGAAAGGCTTCTGCAGCCTTGCCAAGCAAAGCGGTCCCGTTCAGGCCCAACGCATTGTATATGGCGTCCACTGCCAGGCCGAAGACTACGGCGCTGACGGCAATTACGCTCAGGTAAATAACTGCAGCCCGTTTTCCCAGCACGCCGAAAAGCACGGTGAGGGAGGTGATGTTGGTGGCGGGGCCGGCCAGCAAAAAGACCAAAGCCGCTCCGGGGCTTACGCCTTGCAATATCAACGCCGCCGCTATGGGCGTGGAAGCCGTGGCGCAAATGTATATGGGGATGCCCGCGGCCAGCATAATCAGCATGGAGCCGATTCCTCCACCCAGGTATTTCCCTAATAGGTCCGGCGGCAGCAAGGCGACCACCAATCCTGCTATAATCAGGCCGATAAAAAACCAGCCGACCATGTCGCCCCAAACTTCGCCAAAGGCGAACCTTACGCCCGCCCGTAATTTTTCAAGGAGAGTGTGGTGCTTGCGGTGCTCTTCGGGGGAACAGTCTTCTCCGGTGCAGCAGCCGTCCACCGGGCAGCTAAGATCAGGCTTGGCCGGCTGTTCCACCCTGCTTGAGCCGAACAGGTTTTCGGCGATTCCGGCCGCCGAGGCCGCCGCAAAGGCGGCAACCGGCCGGGCGACCGCCATAATGGGGTCCAGCAGCGCCCAGGATACGGCAATGGAGTCCACCCCGGACTCAGGCGTGGAAATCAAAAAGGCCGTGGTCGCTCCGTTATTCGCGCCCTGCTTTTTGAGCGTCACCGCAGCCGGCAGCACGCTGCACGAGCATAACGGGATGGGAATTCCCAAAAAGGCCGCCTTGAAAACCGAACTGAACCGGCCGTGGCCCAGATGCCGCGAAACCAGGTTGGGATTCAAAAAAACCCTGAGCAGGCCGCTGACAACCAGCCCGAAAATGATGTACGGAGCGGAAGCGAACAGCAAGCCCGCGCTTTGCCGGAAAACCTCAATTAAATAATCCATTAGCCTCTCCTGCTATTCCCGGACATGCTCAAGGCCCAGCGCGACAAGGCTGGATACATGATCGTCATCCAGGCTGTAATACAAAATCTTGCCGTCCCTCCGGTTTTTCACCAATGCCAGGCTTCTTAGCCTGCGCAATTGATGCGACACCGCAGACTCGCTGATTTCCAGAAAAGCGGCAAGATCGCAAACGCACATTTCCCCCTGGCTTAAAGCCATGACAATCCGCAGCCGGGAAGGGTCTCCCAAGGCCTTATACATATCGGCCAGTTGGTGCAGCTCTTTTACCGGAACCGCGCGGCTTCTGGCTTCTTCCACTCGGTCCTGATGAATGCAGCGCACCCAGCAGACTTCTTCACTCGCTTTGTCTTGACCGGCGCTTGGGGTTTGTATCTCGTTTGGGGCTTTGTTTTCCATCATGGGCGTTTCCGGGTTCGGGTTATCATACTTATGAACATATGAACAACTATTCAAATATACTTTGCCGCCAAGCCGATGTCAAGGCGATTTTTTTGTCGAACCTGACCCCTTTTCTTTGCGAACCTTTGTTTTTTCACGAAAAAACGTATATGGTTAAGGATACGAAAGACTTTTAAGGGAGGCCGCGATTGAAAAAGATTTTGTTCATAATCATCTGCTTGTTGGCTTCGCCCGGCGCGGGAACGGCTGAAAAGTTTCCCGACTCGGCGCTGCAGCCCGTTGAGGAGTCCGTGTCCATCCGCCGGGAAACCCAAATCCGTCAGGAAGAATGGGACGCAGAACAGCGGCTGCTGGCGGACGATTTGCTGCGACTGAAAGAGCAGGCCCAATTTTTGGACGCCCGGCAGAAGGGATTGCAGGACCGCCTGAACTCCTTGACTCAGGAAGTCGCAGAACTGGAAATTGAAAAGCAGGAAATCGCCCAAATGGCTTCCCGCCTGGAGCCCAGCCTGGAAAACGCCTTCTCCGAACTGAAAAAACTGCAGGAGCAAAGCCTGCCTTTTGATAAAGAGAACAGGGAAACCCGCATGGCCGCTTTGGAGGAAGCTCTGTCCGATCCCGAAATCGGGGTGGAGGAGAAGTTCCGCCGGGTTTTTCACATGCTTCTTACGGAAGCTCAGTACGGGGGCGCCGTGGAAGTGGAAAGGCGTCTCATTAACGTGAAGGGCAAGGAAATCATGGCCGACGTCCTGCGCCTGGGGCGTTTGTCCTTGTTTTATCAAACTCTGGACCAAACCTCCTCCGGTTATTTCGATCCTGTGGACATGGCATGGACGGCCTATCCGCAAACCTTTGACTCCGGCGTGGCCCACGCAGTGGACATTGCAAGCAAACGGCGTCCGGCCGATATTGTGATGCTTCCCCTGGGAAAGGTGGCCGCCCAATGAAAATTATGAAAAGCGCCGCGGCTAGTTTGATTCTGGTTTTGCTTTGCGTTCCCGCCTTCGGCCAGGACATGAGGGCTCGCTCCTTGGAAGCCCAACGGCAAAAGGCCATGCTGGAGCAACGCGCTCTGGAGGAAAAACAGGCCGCCCAAAAAGAGGCCCGAGAAGCCCTGGCCGAGATCGTCAACGACAGGCAGGCCGCCAAAGCGGCCGTCGCCGATCTGGAGCAAAAGAATGGCAGGACCGAAGAAAATATTGCGGATTTGCAGCAGAAAATTTCGGAATTGGAGGCTCAAAAAGCAGTCTTGAAGCAGGAGCTTTCCAACATGGACGCTCAAACCCGCACCTTGGTCGGCCATGTGCGCAGCAACGCCCGGGACGCTTTGGCATTGATTAAGCAAAGCCAGCAAAGCGCCTTGATTCCCGGCCGGGCTGACGTCCTCGAGGAACTGGCCGGGCAGTCCCGTTTTCCCAGCATCGGCCAGATCGACGCCATGGCGCAAATCCTGCTGGATGAAATTGCCCGATCGGGCGAGGTGCGGATCGAAAAAGCCTCCATTGTGGATCGGCTGGGCAGAGAAGCCCAGGCTGACGTATTGACCTTGGGGGAATTCACCGCCGCATACTCCATGGGGGATGAAACCGGCTTCCTTTTGTATTCGGACGCAAGCCAGCGTTTTTTCGCATTGTCCAAGCTGCCTTCCCATAGATTCCAAAAAGCCTTGAAAGCCTACATGAGCGGGGAAAGCCCAGTCGTCCCCATGGACCTGACCAAAGGCGCCGCCTTAAGGCAACTGACCCAGGAAAAAGGGCTCGCCGAACGCCTGCCCCAGGGCGGCCCCATCATCTGGGTTATCTTGGCGTTGGGGGGCTTTGCCCTGCTCCTGGTGCTGGAGCGGGTGATTTTTCTTTTACACATCAGGGTTAACGCTTCCAAGCTCATGGCGCAAATTCAGCCTTTGGCCCAAAACGGGGATTGGAAGGAATGCCTGGATTTGTTGCAGGCCCAAAGAAGCAAGCCTCTGGCCCGGGTTCTAGCCTGGGGTGTCAAGCACAGGCATCTGGAGCGGATGGATATGGAAAACGCCCTGCAGGAAGCCATATTGGGGGAAATCCCGGCGCTGGAGCGGTTTCTTTCCATCATCGCCATGATGGCGGCCGTAGCGCCTTTGTTGGGCCTGCTTGGCACGGTGACAGGCATGATCAACACCTTCCATGTGATTACCTACTATGGCGCGGGAGATCCCAAAATGATGTCCGGAGGCATATCCGAAGCCCTGCTCACCACCATGCTGGGCCTGGCCGTGGCCATTCCCATTATGCTGGCGCACACCCTGCTTTCCCGCAGGATGGAAGGAAGCATCGCTCAAATGGAGGAAAAGGCCGTTTCCCTGGCTAACACCATTTACGCCGTCCGGGAAAAAGAATGACCTGGCTTTGGAGCAACATATCCCGCATTTTTGAGTACCTGGATCAAGGCGGGCTGGTTATGGGGCCTTTGCTCCTGATCTCCGTAATCATGTGGGTGCTCATAATCAAGAGAGGCCTGTACCTGCGCCGTATGCGGGTCCGCAACATGCCCCGGGAAATGGCGGCCCAACTCATCCGGGATAACCAACCGCCCGACTTTACGGAATTCCGCGGCGCGACGGCCCTGGTGGTTTCCGAGTTTCTCAAAAGACGGGAAGCCAACCCCGGCGTGGATAGAAGCACCATGGACGAAACCGTCATGGCCGTAGCCTCCTCTTTCGACAAACAGTTGTCCGTCATCACGGTCCTGGCTTCCATGGCTCCCTTATTGGGGCTGCTGGGCACCGTCCTGGGCATGATATCCACCTTTGACGTCATCTCCCTCCACGGAACAGGAAACGCCAGAGCCATGGCCGGCGGCATTTCCGAGGCGCTTATTTCCACCCAAACCGGTTTGCTGGTCGCCATCCCAGGACTGACCATGAAAAATTTTTTGGCCTCCCGCGCCCAGACATTAAAGCACCGCGTCTCCTCCTTGGGGATTTTTCTCGGACGCCGCCTATAAAACTCTGATATTAAAACCCATTTTGTCGTTGCCTTCCCGTATAAAAAAATTTTCATTCTCTTTCTTGACAACGTAAAAAATTGAAATATTTTTTAAGTGTAATCATGATCATTGATGAATTAAAACAGTGTGTTAGGGTTTTATTGGCGCAGATGGAGGAAGTGTTTCCCAAGCATGACCGGACAAAAGCATTCAAATACTGTCCCATAAAGAAGCAACGGGCCGTGCAAGGATTTCCGGCGCGCGCCCGGAAAGGAGGAAGGCCATGACTGGTTTTTGGTTGGATTTTCCCTGGGAAGGCCAAGGAGGAGTTGCAGGAGAATTGGGCCGCATGCGCAGGACCCTGGACTTTTTAGCCAACGGTCCGAGTCTGGCCAGCGAGGCAGCCCGCACCGCCGGTGTATTTCCCCTGACCAACGTCACTGAGGACGCCGACAATTTCTATGTATACGCCGAATTGCCCGGGATGGACCCGGCGGACATCAACATTTCCATCACCGGCAAGACCCTGTCGCTTTCCGGTGAAAGGAAGATAGATCCTGAAGAAGGCGCCAGCTACCATCGCAAAGAGCGCAAAGGCGGCCAGTTTAATCGAACGATCACCTTGAAGACCAACGTCGACGCGGCCAAGGTGGAGGCCAACTTCGTCCATGGAGTGCTCACCGTCGTGCTTCCCAAGGCCGAAGAGGCCAAACCCCGGCAAATCGCCGTAAAGGGTTAGGACTGTTCATGACATAGCAACAAGGAGGCTCCCCATGTCGAATACTGAAAACAAAGACAAAAATCTAGTGGCAAAGGAAAAAACCGAAGTGACCGGCCCCGCCGAGCAAACCCGTCCGGGCCGCATGTACGTTCCCGAAGTGGATATTTTTGAAAAAGACGCGGACATCGTTTTGTTGGCGGACATGCCCGGGGTGGCGGCGGAGGATCTGGAAATTGATCTGCGGGACAACGTGCTCACCATTACCGGAGACGTGCAGGCCCAGGAAAAGGAAGGGCAGGTTTATATGATCCGCGAGTACGGGACCGGAAGGTATTACCGGCGTTTCACCCTTTCCAACGACATTGACCAGAGCAAGATCCAGGCGTCCTTAAAAAACGGCGTGATGCGGCTGGTTTTGCCGAAGGTGGAGAAAGCCAAGCCCAGAAAGATTGAAGTGCAAGCTGCGTAAAAGCCATTCAGCAAAAAAAAGAGGCGTGAGACAAAATTTGTCCCTACGCCTCTTTTTTTTATTGGTTGGGCCGGCTATTTCGCGACGGCGTATGAACCGTTGACCCACTTGAGCAGATAGACGTCCGGTTTTTGGCCGCTTGCAGGTCCGGAGACGGCGGCTTGGATCCGGTCAAGCTCGAAATGATCCTTCCAGGTGAACTGGTTTTTCAGAACGCGGTGGAAGAAAGAAGCCACCACGCCTTTGAAGGCGTCTTCATGGACTCTGGAAAGATCAATGACCAGCAATTCCTGTTGGTCGGGGTCGCTGCCGGACATGCCGGTCAACTGGCCCCTTGCTGCTATGATGTAAGGTCCGCCGGATTGATTCAGATTGCACTGATCCAGGAACCCTTTCGCCCGCTGATAGTCGTAGTTCTGGACGTAAAAGCCGTGGGACATGTCAAAGATTTTGTACGCATTTTCACTGAATGCCTGCCTTTTAAGGTTCCAGTACAAAACATTGACTTCATCCGGGCCCTTGCGTTCCTGTTTTTCAAACTGAGGAACGTTTTTGAAAGCCTGATGCATCTTCACGTAACGGTTGTAAATGCCGGAGTTTTGAGAAGGATACATATGAGGCAGCAAGGTGTAGGCGCAAAGTCCGAAGTCCTCGTAAGCGGTCTCATCCGGATTGGGAATCAGATAAGAGCGGCGATCCGTCCGGAGCCCGGGAATCACCGGTACGACCACCGGCTTGGGTTTGGGCGTATACTTGGCCGTCGGTTCCGGCAAAGGAACGGGAACGGGTGCGGGTGCAAGTTTGGGCTCCTCCACGGGAGCAGGAACCGGCGGGCAGAGCGCTAACACCTTTTCCACGGTCACTTCATCATTGGGATTGGCGTACTCTCCGTCAGCCCATGTGACTTCCGATTTTTTGACACATCCCCCAGTAACGGAAAGCAGCACCACAAGAGCTGCGAGCAGTAAGACTGGGACAAGGCGATAGTTCAGGGTTTTGTGCATGGTGACCACCTCCGTCAATATAGTAAGAATTCCTAAAGCGTTATCCAGGATAAGCCGCTGGAATAACCATCGCTTTTCCCGGCGTAATTTAACTAGTCTGATCCAAAAAAACGGGTTGGCAAGAGACTTAACACAATACTCCATTGTTGTAATATTTGCCAGTGGTGTCAAGAAAAAATACCCTTTGCCCCTCAGGGAAGGGGTGTGAATTTTTTAACACCAAGACATATCAATGTTTTTTCAGGACCATCGCCATTTCCATCCCTTTTTCTTCAAAAACCCCGCCCGCGGTATTGGAATAAGACTCCAAAACCTCCAAACCGCCGGCCTCCGCTTCTCGCGCAAAGCTATTCCCGTCAAAGCATTGCAGCCAGTTGAAGATTTCCCGGGTGCGGTTTTTCTCCACAATGACATGCTTGTTCAAAAGCAGATTGATGTCCGTGTACTTCCAGGTGCTGTTGAACGCATAATAAGGGCCGGCCGCCCAAAAACCGTCCCGGGCCGAATATTCGTAAGTCTTCTCCTCTTTCGACTGCTCAAAAAAGGCCAGCGTAAGCACGTCCATAAAAACGCGGCCGTCGTCTTTGAGATGCTTTTGGAAAATATCCAGGAGCGTTTTTCTCTGCTTGGGGCTTAAAGGACAAAAGTCCAGATAGATCATGGTGATCAGATCGAATTTTTCATCTGATTGAAAATCCAGGTAGTTGCCCAGGCGATATTCAATATCAAAGCCGTTTTCCTCCGCCTGCCTTTTGGCGTAAGCCACGGAATTGCGCGAGAAATCCAGCCCGGTTACCTTTGCGCCGGTTTTGGCGAACCGGGAAGTATACAGGCCGGGGCCGCAGCCGAAGTCGCAAACGCTCTTGCCCTCTTCCAGGCTAAAACGGGCGGCGATCCATTGGGCGGACCGGTCAATGAACGCCGTCTTCCGGGACGCCAGATCCGACTCAGGATTCAAATGGTATTCCAGCATTTGTGTGGAAACGTACTCGTCATCCCACAAATCCTGCGCCGTATAATATTCATAGGGCAAGGGCCTTTGATTTATTGTTTCCAGTTGATCGAACAAAGATGCACTCCTGACTCTTACACTCAGCCTTTTGTTTTGCCTGTTGTCTTGATTACGGCCAAAAGGCTGGAAAGCATGATGATTACCGAAGCAATGAAAAAACAAACGGAAACTTGCGGTTGAACCGTCTCATCCGGCAATGCAAAAATGCAGATCAGCCCAATCATTACGCCCCAAAATCCGAAGATGATGGGGTAGATCAGGACGATCCATTTCAAAGCCTTGTCCGAAGCGCCCTCCTTCAAGACAAAACCCACCGGAGGCGGCCCTCCTTCTTCCTCGGGCGCCAGCGAGTACTTCCGCAAGTTCACTCTGCCGAATACATACACCAGCACGCTAAGCGGGAGGGAGCAGGCAAAGTATATGCCTGCGGCGGCCCAGGGCCGCACAGTGTGGTCGGGCAGTGCAAATATGCAGATTAATGCCGTAATAAAGCCGATAGCTGAAAACGCGATAACGGCCAAAGCCAGAAGCAGGCCGGGCAGCCATGTCATGACGCCTTTTTCCTGCGGAATATGCGGGCTCATTTCCCCTCCATGGGTTTTCCCGGATAAAAAATCAGACGGGCAAAATCAAATCCTCCAGCCCGACAGGGCCGTCAGTCAAAGACTGGCAGCCATTATCCGTCACCAAAACCGTGTCCGAATGCCGAAATCCCCCCAGGCCCTGGATGTAAATGCCCGGTTCGATGCTGATAACCATATTTTTTTCCAGGACGGCGTCGCTTCCCAGGGCGATCCAAGGGGGTTCGTGGCCTGTTATTCCGAATCCATGGCCGGTCCTGTGCAGAATGCAATCGCCGTACCCGGCGTCCTGCAGCACCTTCAAGACCGCCCGGTCCACATCTTCCGCCCTGACGCCCGGTTTTACCAGGTCATACGCCCGCGCCCGCGCCTCTTCCATGACTTTGAAAGGCGTCTTGGCTTCCTCGGGAACGCTTCCAATAAAAAAGGTGCGTTCCAGTTCCGCGGAATATCCGTCTGCCTGAGCCGTCACTATGGTGACCTGGGGGCCGCCTTCCTCAAGGAGATCAAACAGCCCCGGAACCGAATGAGGCTGAGCGGAAAGATTCTTGGGCCAAACCGCGCCGAGAAACTTGGAAACCAGCAGGTTCAGGCCGGGAACCTCCATGACCACCTTGCCCATCATGTGCCGGGTCGCTTCGCTGAAGAAGGTCAATTCCATGGCTTCCGGCTTGCTAAGCTCAAAGATTTTCTTAAGCCCTTCGTCGCAAACCTGCGCAGCATAGGCGATGCGTCCCACCTCGTAATCCGATTTTACGACCCGCGCTTCATCCACAAGGTCGATGACCGTCGCATGTCCGGGAGCGGCGTCTTTTAAGGCCAAAGAAAGGGAGGACTCCACGCCCACCTTGGCGTTTGTTGGAATCACCTCTTTCAATGCATCCTCAAACCCCTTGCCTGGGGGCGCGGGATATTCGTAATAGGTTTTATAAACCACCTCCGGAATCACCCTGTCCTTGGCGTGGCTTAGCTCCAAACCCGGCAAAATCATGACCTGCGCACCGTCTGCGGCGATGATTAAAAAGAAAGGCCGTTCAAACGGGATGTACGAAAAATTGGTCAAATAATAGACATTGTCCGTATGCGCCGCCAGGTAATAATCCAGGCCGGCCTTTTTCATGCCCTTGCGAACCTTGGAAAGGCGCAGCAAAAGCTCCTCCTGCGTCGGGGACGCGGTTACCGGGGTGGTCATGTCAGCCATTACACATACTCCTTATGTGTTAGGTTTGTATTTTAGCGTATAGCCTTCCCGACAATATACCAAATTTTGCGCTGAAAACATAAGTGAAAGTCAGGTCGGACAATTTGCAGCCCCGAAATCTTTTCTGAGAAGACTGAAAATTCCGGCGCCAAACAAAAAAAGGCCCGTTCCCAATTGTGGGCGTCGAGCCTTTTTTCAAGTTTGGAATGAGAAGGGGATTACTTGCCTCCGCGTCCTCCGCCGGAACCTCCCCCGGAGCCGCCGCCCGAACCGCCGCCCGAGCCGCCGCCCGAACCGCCGCCCGAACCTCCCCCGGAGCCGCCGCCCGAACCGCCGCCGGAACCTCCCCCGGAGCCGCCGCCGTTACCGCCTCCATTGCCGGCGCCGCCGCTGGAGTCGCTTCCCCCGTAACCGCCGCGGCTGTGCCCGCCAAGACCGCTGCCGAGTCGGGCCGGGGCTATGCCTTCGGTAATGCCTTTGGCGTATTGCCGGCCAAGTTCTTCGGGTTGATAGGTTCTGGCCTGCGTCATGAAGGACGTCCTCAGGTCTTTCATGTCGTCGGAGTCGTATCCTTTGGACAAAGCCTTGGACACCACATCCGCCGTGGTTTTGGAGGTGACGCCCACACGGCAAAGGTCCCTGGCCGTTTCAAAACTCTGTTCGCAAAGCTCGGGGTCCTGAATCCGGTCTCTTTGCTGCAACTGCCGGGCTACCCGGGTGCAATCCTCTTCATTCAGCCCGGCCGCCATGGCTTCATCAATGGTTTGGGCGACCTGATGGGTTCTGTCTCTCTGCTGCACAAGGTCTCCCGCCTGTTTGGAGGCGTAGGCCTGCCTGGACGCCACCCCTCCCATGGCCGATAATACGGAGTCGGCGGAAGCCTTTTTCGCCATGCCCTCCATGCCTTTCGCCATGACGGCCTCTCCGGAAAGCCCCTGCTGCTGGGCTTGCGCCACCATGTTCTGGGCTTTGACCATCTGCCTTTCCGAGAAGCGGTTTTGGGTCATTCTGGCGGTAAAATCCTCGGCGTCGTCTTGAGATATGCCCGCCTGCACCATGGCTCTCATGTTGTTGCTGACCGCCGTGGAGTATTGGGCGTCCTCATCTGCGGCCAATGCCGGAAAGGCGAAGACCGTCAAAAACACCAGCACTAAGGCTATTTTCTTTCTCATTGAGTTATCTCCATGCGTTTTTTGGCTTTGTTCTTTAGGGCGCGCCGTTCTCATTCATTAAACGTGTAAATGAGGAAAAGGTTACTGGGCAGGGTCGAAAATGCATGTTTTTCCGCCGAAACCGTCCGGGCGCGACAGCAGGCACGGCGGTGTGAAAGCTTCGCCGTCCACCAGGTAGAAATATTCAAAGGTCCTGTGGGCCGGAACTTCCACGGACCATACTCCCTTTTTGCCTTTTTTCGCCCTGATGGGTTGGTAATTGGAACTTGAAGAAACCAATTCAACCTTTTGGGCTTTCGGAGCTTTTAAATAAAGGGTAGCCGCGCCTTCTTCCAGGAGCGTGTAGTGCGATTTTCCGGCGCATCCGGATAATATCAATATGAGCAATACGCCCGCCGGCAGGAGTTTTTTCATATTTGCCTCGCCACGTTAAGAATGGAATTCATGCCTCCGAACCCGTCGTGCTCTCTGGCCAGGATGGTCGGATCGGCAATAGGCTTGTTTTCGTCCGCTAAATAGCTGAATCGATGCTCTCCCGGAGGCAGAACCAGAACAGCCTCCCAATATCCGTTGTATCCGGCCCGTTCCATGGGAATGCTCTCCCAGCCGTTAAAACTGCCGGCGATGGAAACCTCCTGCGCCTCCGGCAAGTACAGCACAAAACGATGGGGCGTCCCCTCCGGCGGAGCTTCCCGCCGGTATAGCACGGCTGTGAACAGCGCCAATATCAGGCATGCGGCGGCCGCCAGGGCGCCCGCATACTTTAAGAACCTTTTGGGTTCCCCGGATTCTCTTTTAAAGGCAATCGGAAAGGCGTCGTCCTCCAAGCCGGGGGTAAGGCTGGCATGGGCGTCATCCAACAGAACTTCCTGCCTTACCAGCGCCATGGCTTCTTTGGAGTATTCAGGCTGGGTATTCAAGGCTTCCAGAAAGCGCAGCTTGTCTTTCAACGCCAGTTCGTCGTCTAAAAACTGGCTGATCAGTATATCATCCGGATTCATGTCACGTCCTCCAAGATCCGCCGAAGGCTCTTTCTTGCGCGATGCACGCGCACCTTAACGTTGGCTTCCGAAACGCCTGTCACTTGGGCGATTTCCCTGTAGGTCAGGGCTTTGGACGCCGCCAGGGCCAGCGCTTCTTTCTCATTGGCGGGCAGGCTCTGCATCGCCTGCAGTACGCGTTCGATCTCTTCCTTTTTCAAAAAATCGGTTTCCGGGTTTGCATTTGCTTCCAACTCCGGGGCCTCCCTGTCGTCCCACCGGGCCTGGTTGCGGTGATTGTCGTACACCAGGTTGCGCGCGATGGTAAAAACCAGGGGGCCGGGACGCTCTGTTTCGGCGTATCTTTCCAGGCACCGGGTAAAGCTCTCCTGGACAAGGTCCATGGAAAGATCTTTACATCCCGTCATACGCAATAAATACGCGAAAACCTTGCTCCGGTATTCTTTGTAAAAAGAGTCGAATTCCATACCAATGAATAAACGTTTCAAGGAACGAAAGGTTACAAAATGCGAATTACAATGTTGCAAATTCCTTAAGGCCCAAGGGCGTTCAAAAGAAAACATGCTCGATTTGCATTGACCATCTTAAGCAAAGGGGGCTGCTTGGGTCAAATTATTCAGGCTGTTAGCGGCGTGCGCACGAAGGCCAATCTCTTGACCTTACCTGTGCGACTTGGTATAAGTTTCGGGAACTTTGGAACAACCGGATCATGGATTGGGCCGCCGGTCTTGGGGAGAGACTGCAGGCGGCCATGAAAAGTGTTTGCAGAAGTGCTCGCCATCACGTTGATATCCTTGCCGGTTTTCTGCTTTCCGGGCGAAAATGCGCCATTCAACAATCGCATCCCAAGAGGCTGGACGCATGACACAATATTTGAAGCGTTTTATTGGGGTCAATCCGCTGACACTCACCCTTCTCACCATAATAATAGGATTGGCCGCCTACAGCTTTAAGCCGTCCTTCATGGAGTTCATGGAATTGAAAACGGTCGATCTGCGTTTTCAAGCCCGGGGAAAGATCGATCCCGGCCCGGAAGTGGTGCTTGCCGTCATCGACGAAAAAAGTTTGGAGGAGCAGGGCAAGTGGATCTGGCCCAGGAACAAGTTGGCTAAAATGATCGACCGGCTTTCCGACGACGGCGCCGCAGTCATTGGCTTTGATATCGGTTTTTTGGAAGAGGACCAAAATAGCACGACCAATACGGTGGAACAGATAGAGCGGACCCTGCAAAGCAGAGGCCTTTCCGACGATGAGGTTATCGCCGAACTGGAAAGAATGAAGGTCTTGGGCGACCACGATAAAACGCTCGCCCAGTCCATTAAGAACTCAAAATCCCCCATTGTTCTGGGATACTTTTTTCAAAAAACTTCCGAGGGTCTCACCAATGTCACCCGTGAGGAGGTGATGGCCCATATCGACCAGACCAAAGGATCCAAATACTCGCACGTGAAGTTCAGCGGCCAACAGGCCTTAAGGATCAAACTTCCGGACGCCTTTATGCCGCAGTCGAACATTCCTGAAATTTCAAACGTTACCCAGCATTCCGGTTATTTCAACATGACGCCGGACCAGGACGGCACCTTCCGGTGGCTGAACATGGTCATTGAATGCGAAGGGGGGTATTACGCACCCTTGTCGCTCCAAACCCTGGCAGCTTATGAAGGAGCAGACCTTTCCTTGAATATTGAGGAATTCGGCGTGTCCTCGGTCCAGTTGGGCGACAAAAAAATCCCCACGGACGAGTCGGGCCGCTTTATGATCAACTATCGCGGCGGTGCAAAATCTTTTGAGCATATTCCCGTAACCGATATTATTGAAGGCAGGATTTCCGCCGGAACGTTTAAGGATAAAATCGTCCTGGTTGGGGCCACCGCCATCGGCATCTTCGACCTTCGGGTGACTCCGTTCACCCAGCACAATTATCCGGGGCTGGAAATTCACGCCAACGTGGTGGACAACATCCTCCGGGGCGATTATCTGCGCAGAACCAATTTATCCTTTTTTCTGGACGTGTTCACCATCATCATCGTGGCCAGCGTGCTTGGCTTTGCCATTCCGCGTTTTCCGGTTGTGCCCGGCCTTCTGACCGCCGTAGCCCTTACAGGCGGATATATCGGCTTATGCCTGTTCCTTTTTACCCGGGGAACCATTCTGAACATGGTCTATCCTTTGAGCATCGTGGTGATCGCCTATGTGGCCATGACCGTGTACAAGTACCTCACGGAAGAAAAGGATAAACGGTTTATCAAGGACGCCTTTTCCACTTATCTGGCGCCCAGCGTGGTCAACCAGGTTATTAAGGACAGGGAAAGCCTGAAGCTGGGCGGCGAGCAGCGCGAAATTACGGCCTTTTTCTCCGACGTCCAGGGATTTACCTCCATTTCCGAAAAACTGACGGCCACCTCTCTGGTTGAACTGCTGAACATCTTCCTTTCCGAGATGACGGAAATCATCCTGGATAACGAAGGCACGGTGGACAAGTACGAGGGCGACGCCATCATCGCCTTTTTCGGCGCCCCCAACGTAATGCCGGACCACGCCGCCAGGGCCGCCATCGCCTGTGTGGAAATGCAAAGGAAGCTGGTGGAGCTCCGGGAGCGCTTCGCCCAGGAAGGCAGGCCCATCCTGCACATGCGCATCGGCATGAACACCGGTCTGGCCGTCGTGGGCAACATGGGGTCGTCCAAACGTTTTGACTACACCATGATGGGCGACACCGTGAATATCGCCGCCCGCCTGGAAGGCGTCAACAAGGTTTACGGCACCTACACCATGATCAGCGAGTCCACTTACGAGCAATGCAAGGAATACGTTGTGGCCCGGGAACTGGACGCCGTCAACGTGGTGGGCAAGGCGGAGCCGGTTGTGATTTACGAGCTGCTCGGCCTCACGGGCGAAGTGGATAACCATATGGAACAAATGATTGAGCATTACGCCAATGGTTTGGCCGCTTATCGCCGGCGGCAATGGAAAGAGGCGGTGGGGCATTTTGACAAAGCCCTGGCCTTTGACCCGGGAGATCCCCCCAGCCTGACCATGAAAAAACGCTGCATCGAATATTTCAAGACCCCGCCGGCCAAGGATTGGAACGGGGCCTACACCATGACCAGTAAATAATCCAGGCGGCGGAGCCAATCCGCCGCGTTTGGCAAAAAAAGGCACATCCTGAAACCCGTTTTGCGACGGGTTTCGGCGTTTCGCCCCTGTGCACCCCGGTTTTCCCCATTTTAATGGCGGGAATGGGTTTAATGAGTATCGTCCGCCCTTCTCCCATCCATAACCTAAAAGCGGGTTATCCCTTGCATTTTGAGGGCGGCTAGGATTAACCTGAAAAAAGCAGGATTTTGGTTCTTCCAGGAAATGGAGCGGCGGCGGGTTTATAAGCGGTAACCCTGCGTTGTTCGTGGATGATTTTCTATCATTGTGGTATATTGCCGGAACTTGGAGGTATTCGAGATGAGCGTCCGGAGGAGGAGTGCATGAGATTTCAATGTACGGCTGTCAGGGTGGTTGTCCTGGCGCTTCTGGTCCTGGCGGGCGTCCTTACCGGCTCCGCCATAGCCAAGCCCTTTGAAGACGTGATCGAGCACGTGGGCTTGGAAGGGGTGATCAATTGGTCCCAGGGGTATATTGAAGCCAAAGGAACAGGCGTTCCTCCCGAAGAATACGAGAAGTTTTACGGCAAGCCCCAAGCGCGCTCCATGGCCATCAGGGGCGCTCAAATAGCCGCGTACGACAATTTGTTGAAGACGGCCAGGTCGGTTCGCATTCAATCAACGAACATTGTGGACGACTCCATAGGCTCCAATGAAGAAATTCTGGATCAGGTAGTCAGCATGGTCAGAGGCGCCAAGATGGTGCACAGGGAATACCTTTCCGACGGCACTGTAGAGGTATCATTGCGCATGCCTTTGTTGGGCGGGTTCACCCAATTGTTTCTTCCTTCGGAATACAGGACCGTGCCGGACGTTAAAGCGGTTTCGTCCAGCAGCAATCCCCAGGGCGCAGCCGCTCCGCCGGGCGCCGCCGAGGGGGCGGAAACCCCGGCGAAAGTCGATCCTGACTCCAGAATCTACACAGGCATGGTGGTGGACGCCCGGGGCCTTGGCTTGAATCCCTCCATGGCCCCGGTAATATTGGACGAAGACGGCAAGGAAGTCTTTGGCAGCAATTACGTAAGCAGAGAGTTCGCCGTTCATCAAGGAATGGCCGGGTTCACCAAGGAAATGACTGTTGCGGAAAAGGACCGGCGCGTAGAGGGCCGGCCCCTGATCGTGAAAGGCGTGAAAATCGCCAATCCCGGGAAATCCGACATTATAATCAGCAAGGCGGATGCAGACCTCATCCGGGGGACGTCCGAGAATCTGTCCTTTTTAAAGCAGTGCCGGGTTGTGATCGTGTTGGACTGACGGTCAAGCCCGGAATTAGGATTGGATGCTATTCAGGAGGCATTATGAAAAGGAGTCAACCTTGGTTGGTTCTAACGGTTCTTGCTTGCCTTATTTTTTTCCCGTCAGCGTGCAAACATCGCGATAGAACTTCCCAGGCGGAGTTGGATACTCCTAGACATCACGTTATCGCGGGGAGAGTTTTTCTGCAGTCAGAAAAATATGAATCCGCATTGAGGGAGTTTCAAAGAGCCAGGGAGTTGGACCCTAAATGCGCTCCCGCCTATATTGGCCTGGGAATTCTGGCGAGCCTCGATCAAAATTGCCCTTCAGGCCTGGCATTAATGCAACAGGCCGAAAGCCTGGCTCATAACGATGACGAACGCGTTCAGGTTCTGATCGGCTTTATTCGGGTATATTCCGGCTGCCGGGAAAAACTGGATGCAAACTGGCTGTCCTTGGTTGAAAAAACATATCGGCAGGCCCGGCAAATTGACTCCCAAAACGCCGCACTTTGGTATTACACAGGCGCGGCTTACAAAAGTGTGAGCGATCTGGATCGCGCCAAAGCGTTTTTCGACGATGTTCGCGACTACTCCAATGACCCCTTTCTCAATGAAAAGGCGAAAGAGGCCCTGGCCCATATCAAGGAGATTGCCGCGGCGAAGCCTGCTACGGAAGCCGGAAAGAAAATTGTTTTAAAGTCCTTCATCACCCGCGCTGAATTTTCCTGCTTGCTGATACAAGAGGGCAAAGCCGCGTCCCTGGCATCGGGCCGCGCAGCCGCCCTTCCCGCGGATGTCAAAGGGCATCCTTATGCGGCGGAAATCGGGCTGGCCATTGCCATGGGCGTTCCGGGAATGGAAGTGGATGAAAAAGGGGCGTTCAGGCCTGAGGATAAGGTAACCCGCTGCCAATACGCCGGCGTTATGGCGGCCATGCTTAAAAAAGGCCTGGGAGAAAGCCGCCGGCTGTCGCCGGAGACGGTAGAGACCTCCCCCTTTTCCGATATGACGGACGATGAGGATTGTCTGGAATCCATGATGATCGCCCTGCAGAACGGCATGCTGGAACCCATGGACCGGAGGACCAGGACGATTGGGCCTCAACAGCCCATATCCGGCGTTGACGCGCTGCTTGGCATTCGGGCCTTTGAAAGGCAGGTCAATGAGAGCCAAGGCCGGTAAACATTATTGAGGGTAAAGGAACCTGGCGGTTCTATCAAAGAGCTCCTGTTCAAAGCGTCCGGTGGATATGCATTCGATATCCTGCTGCATGGATGACCTGCCGTACACGTTGGGCCACGAAAAAGGGAGCTTGTAAGAGCATTGGATTCTAATGCGTGTGAGCTGGGGCGCTTCCCGGCCCAGGTCAATGGTGACGGATCTGAGAACCAAACCTCTCAGCGGAGCGTCTCCCACGGTCCCGCACAGGCAATTCCGGAAAACCGGAACTTCAGCGTCCCGCAACGTCACTTTTCCTTCTTCATTGGCCTTGTACCATATTTCGGCGTCGGTCGTTTGCTCCAAGGCTCGCATCAAGGCGTTCCACGTGGTCTGATAATCCCTTTCCGCAATGAACACGGTCTGAGGCCCCGGACCAGCCGGGGGGGAATAGCGCGCAGGCGATGATGAGCAACCGGAAACGGCCAGTATAATAAGCGCTGACCAAATCCAAACACAACATTTTGTAATGGCGGACAATTCTTTCATGGACGGATCCTTGATCAAAAGATTCTGCATGCATCCAATGTATCATTTTTTTTCGCCCTGTTAAAGATTGTTTTCCTTTCCAGACTATCCTCCCTAAATCCGCGATTGATGGGGAGAAAAAAATGAAAAACCCCGTTGTGCTTGAGAAAACAAGCAGATAGGATGGAGTTGACCACAACAACCTATCACCAACGGGGTGAAGCCATGATGACACAGACAGTCCTCCCTTTCAAGCTGGAAGTCACCAACGAGACAATCACCGCCCATGCCGGGTTGGTTGTGTTCGGCGAATTTGTTCACGGCCTTGGATTGAACGCTCTGGTCAACCGCAATTTGCCCAAACCCGGTTCAGGGGCGGGATATGCGCCGTCCGCCTTTATTGAACCGCTTATTTTGATGCTTCATGGAGGCGGCCGGAGCTTGGAGGATTTACGGG